>CAVYAR010000001.1:0-855843 GCA_963766575.1 uncultured Actinomycetota bacterium
GCGAAATGCCGCAACCAGCATGAACTTTCTCGGGGTCGCCGTCGTGGCAAACACGTCAGACTTCAGACTCGGTCGGTGACTGCGAGGGCCGTGCATCGGACGGCGCACAAGCGCCCTCAAGAAGCGGAGAAGCACCATGGCCACGATCCCCGTCCATCAGACGACCACCTTGACGCCTGAGCAGTTCATCGCCGGGCTCACCGACTTCGGGCCCGGCCGCTCCGACCTCTTCCCCAACAGCGCCGATCGCTACCTCGTGGTGCACGACCAGGGCCCCGGTCAGGCCGACGTAACGGAGGGCTCGAGCGGCGTCTGGGAACGCCTGCACTACGACTGGTCCGATCCAAGCCGGGCCGTGCTCACGACGACCGATTCGAACGTCTGGGGAGGCAACTCGGGTCATACCTACACCTTCACGCAGTCGCCCGACGGGACGACCGACATCGATGTCGCCGTCGTCCACGAGGCAAGAACGTCAAGGGACGGGCGCTCGAGCTCGCGGTCGGGATCATCGGTAAGCCCATGTTGGGCAAGCAGTTGGGCAAGACCATCAAGGCAATCGAAGCCCGCAACGAAGCGCAGAGGCCGGCTTAGCCGACGTAGCGACGCCGTGATCAGCTGGGACGAGGGCACCCCGGCACCCCTGGGCTTGCTGCCGAGTCGACGCGTTAGCCTCCTGTCGTGAGCGAGCAGCTTGACGATCGTGGGCATGCGGTGAGGCCGCTCGAGCTGTACTTCGATCTCGTGTTCGTGTTTGGGTTCACGCAAGTCACCACGGTCCTCTCGCGCAATCCGACCTGGAGCGGCCTCGGGCACGGGCTCCTGATTCTCGCGACCCTCTGGTGGGCATGGACCGCCTACGCCTGGTTGACCAACACGGTCGATCCCGATGTCGGCGCGGTCTGGGCGGCGATGCTCGTTGCGATGGGTGCGATGTTCGTCGCGGCGCTGGCCGTGCCCGACGCGTTCGGGCGTCACGGCGTCGTTTTCGGGATCGCTTTCCTGATCGTCAACGTCATGCATGTGACGCTTTACGCACTCGTGGCACGGGGCGACCGGAATCTGTTGGCGGCGATCTTCCGATACGCGCCCGGGGCACTCTCGGGCGCGGCGCTCATCCTGGCGGCGGATTCGTCCACGGTGGGCTCAGGCCCATCCTCTGGCTGGCCGCCCTGGCCCTCGGCCTCTTCGGGCCGCTCCTCGGCGGTCGAGCGGCTGGAACATTCGACCTGCGCATTTCGTCGAGCGTCACGGCCTGATCGTGATCATCGCCATCGGCGAGGCCCTGATCGCGATCGGCCTCGGGGAACGGCTCAGCGGACTCAGCACCGGCGTGATCGTCGCGGCCGTGCTCGGGTTCGTGGTCGCGGCAGCGTTTTGGCTGGCCTACTTCGACTACTTCCCAGTCCGGGCAGAGCACCTGCTCACCGGCCGAAACGGTCCGGAGCGCACCGCCCTCGCACGCGACGTCTACAGCTACCTCCATCTGCCGATGGTGGCGGGCATCGTGCTCTTCGCGTTTGCGATGAAGTCGACACTCGCGCACGTTGACAAGCAGCTCGGCACGATCTCGGCGGTCGCCCTCTGCGTCGGGCCCGCGCTCTACCTGTTCGCCTTCGTCGCGATCCGCATCCGGGTAACGCGCACGCTCGGGCGCGGCCGTCTAATCGCCGCGATCGCCTGCGCCCTGCTGTTACCCGTCGCCCTCGGCGTGCCCGCGCTGGTCGCGCTCACCCTCGTGACCGCCGTCTGGGTCGGGCTCCACACCTACGAGCTCATCTGGTGGCGCGAGGCACGCGCAAAGACACGCGCCGAGGCTCTGCCGGCCCGCTGACCAGATCAGCGTCGCGGCTGAATGCCAACGCCCGCGGGACCTGGCGGGACTCGCTCCCCTGAGGTCGGTTCGGCGCGACCTCGTGCCGAGAAATACGTCCTCGTGTCGAGACGTTTGAGTAGTCAAGAACGACGAGGAGGAGTGAGTACGTCATGTCTACGCTCGAATTCGGTCTCGACACCTTCCTGCCGATCACGGTCGACCGGTCCGGCCGCTCGGTCAGCGGCGACGAGGCGATCCGCAACGCCGTCGAAGAGGCCGTGCTGGCGGAGGCGGTCGGGATCGACTCCTTCAACGTTGGCGAGCACTGCCGGACCGAGTTCATGGACTCGGCGGCCCCGGTCGTGCTCGCCGCGATCGCCGGCCGCACCGAGCGGATCCGGCTCGGGACCGCAGTCACGGTGCTGAGCGCGCAGGACCCGGTGCGGCTCTACACCGACTTCGCCACCCTCGATGCCGTCTCGAACGGCCGAGCGCAGCTGATCGTCGGCCGCGGCTCGCTGACCGAGTCGTTTCCGCTCTTCGGCTTCGACCTGGCTGACTACGAGCAGCTGTTCGAGGAGAAGCTCGACTTGCTGGTGCGGCTGCTGCGCGAGCAGCCCGTGACCTGGTCGGGGCAGTTCCGGTCGGCGCTCGAGGACCAGTTCGTGAGCCCGCCGATCCCCGCGGGACACGTACCGACATGGGTCGGCGTCGGAGGCAGCCCCCAGTCGGTTGTGCGCGCCGCGCGCTTCGGCCTGCCGCTCATGCTGGCGGTCATCGGCGGGAACCCCGACCGGTTCGCGCCCTACGTCGATCTCTACAAGCGCGCGCTCGACCAGCACGGACAGCCGCAGCTGCCGGTCGGGCTGCACACACTCGGGTTCGTCGGAGCCACCGATGACCAGGCCGTCGAGGTGCAGTGGCCCTACTACAAGGAGCAGTTCGAGTGGGCGGCCCGCGAGCGCGGCTGGCAGCCGCCGACCTACGAGCAGTTCCTGGCCGAGGTCGACCACGGCTCGATGTACGTCGGCTCGCCCGACACCGTCGCCAACCGGATCGCCAGGGTCGTGCGCACGCTCAGCCTCAACCGCTTCGACCTGCACTACGCCATCGGACGCGTACCCCACGACCAGCGCATGGCCATGATCGAGCTCTTCGGCCGCGAAGTCATTCCCCGCGTCCGCGACCTCGTTGCGGCAGCTCCCGAAACGGACGCCGCTCGAGCAGCCGGCGTCGGGAGCTGACGATGGCCGTCGCCTTCGCGGAACACCCGGCCGCCGAAAGCGCCACCGAACTCGAGGATCTGCGCCTCGGGATCGTCGGCGCGGGCAAGTTCGGCACCACCGTCGCCCGCGCCGCCGTCGCGGCCGGCTACGACGTCGCGATCTCGGGATCCGGCCCGGCCGACGAAATCGCGCTCACGATCGAGGTGCTCGCCCCCGGCGCCCGCGCAGCGACGACCGCGGAGGTCGTACGCCACGCAGACATCATCGTCCTGGCCGTCCCCACACACCGCTTCCGCGAACTCGCACCCGACCTCTTCGCCAACAAGATCCTCATCGACGCCATGAACTACTGGCAGCCCGTCGACGGCGACGACCCGGAACTGACCACCGCGTCGAACGGCACCAGTAGCGTCGTACAGGAGCGCTTCCACGACGCGCGAGTCGTGAAGAGCCTCAACCAGCTCGGCTACCACCAACTCGAGGACAACCGGCGCACCAAAGGAGCACCCGACCGCATCGCGCTCGGCGCGGCCGGTGACGACCCCGAGGCCGTGACAAGGGTCATGCGGCTCATCGACCGCCTCGGCTTCGACGCAGTCGACGCCGGACCGCTCACGAACGGCGCCGCCCTCGAGCCCGACGGCTCACCCATCGCCATCACCTACACAGCCCAACAGCTCTCGAAGCTCGTGGCCCGCTGAGCAGGCAGGCGGCGCCAGCATCATGGCGCGCCGGTACTCGTGCCGCCACACTCATCGCCGTACGCCTCGATCTAGATGGCGACGTCTCAGGTAAGCACTGGCTAGAGGCGCCCGCGAAACGAAGGCGTTCGCGAGTCTCCTTGTTTGACCGATGACTTCGGACGCGCTGGGCTGTCCTAGGAGCATGACGACAGAGGGAGGATCAATGAGCAAGCTGAAGCTGAACATCACGATGTCGATCGACGGCTTCGTCGCCGGCCCGGACCAGTCGCCGGAGCATCCGCTCGGGGTCGGCGGCGAGAAGCTCCACGGCTGGCTCTATCCGCTCAAGGCTTTCCGCGGAAGCCACGGCGAGGAAGGCGGCGAGATCAACGCGAGCACGCCGTTCGCCGAGGACATCCTCGGCGGCGCCGGCGCGATCATCATGGGCCGGAATATGTTCGGCGGCGGCCCGGGACCGTGGGACGAGTCGTGGAAGGGCTGGTGGGGAGACAATCCGCCCTTCCACCATCCCGTCTTCGTCCTCACTCACCATCAGCGCCAGCCAGTGAAGATGCAAGGCGGGACGACATTCCACTTCGTTACCGACGGAATCGAGTCGGCGCTCGAACAGGCACGCACGGCAGCTGGAGAGAAGGAGGTATCTCTCGGCGGCGGGGCATCCGTCGCGCAGCAATACCTCGCAGCGGGTCTGCTCGACGAGATCGTTGTCTCGATCGTTCCCATCCTGCTCGGAGGCGGCGCCCGGCTGTTCGAAAACCTCGGAGACGCGAAACTCGCGCAGATCGAGTCGGTCGAGGCGCCCGGGGTGACTCACATCAGATACGCCCGCGCGTAGTCCTCAGCTCAAAGCGAGGGCGCCCGCCCGGAGTGCATGCATCCCTCCCAGCTTCGCCCGCCGAGGACACCAGCAGCCGAGACGGGTACACCAGACCGAGCACGAACGACCACGAGCGGGCACCGCCGGCACGATCGGCACCCACGATTTCCAGGACAAACGTGCTCGCGAATAACCACGCGTGTGCGCTGTTACCGCCTCAGAACCTCCATGTGAGGAGGGGGTCAATCGTTCGATCTCGAGGCGATTCGCGATTGCAATCCGAGTGGTCACTGAACCCGGTCACTGCTTCCAAAAAGTTCGAATCCAACAAAATACCTGCAAATACTTACTTTAAGGCCCATACGGGATTCGAACCCGTGCCGCCGCCGTGAGAGGGCGGTGTCCTAGGCCACTAGACGAATGGGCCGCTAGGAGGGAGCAGTTTAGCGTCAGGCGCCGAGCTCGTGGAGGAGCGGCGCGGTGTCGAGCGGCTCGTAGCCGATCTTCGCGGCGAAGTCCTCACTCGAGGGTCTCGTGCCTTCGAGGAAGACGCCGCGCAGGAACTCGCCGGTTCCGGGATTGCGCCACCAGTCTTCGCCCACCGTGGAGATCAGGTACTGGCGCAGTTGGGCCGAGCGGACCCAGGCACGGAGGTAGTCGGCCGAATAGAACCCGCCGTCCATGTCCGAGAGGTAGCGCGAGCTTCGGTAATGGACGCCGGTCGCGGCGGAGAGGTACTCCTCGTACCCGTCGGGGATGCCGCCGACCTCCGCGAAGCGGCCCCAGAAGTCGAGCTCGTAGCGGAGCTTCGCCTCGTAGCGGCGGTAGAGAATCGCCTCGAGGAACGTCGTCGCCTCGGCGTTCTGCGCGGCTTCGGCGTCGGAGAGACCGAAGTAGCGGGCATGCCACTCCGGCTCCTTGGAGATCGCCTCGACGATGTAGGAGTAGATCTCGGTCAGCGCGTGGTCGCGGGCGAGGCTGCGGAACGCGAGCGGGAGCGCGGGATCGACGCCGCCGTAGTGGAGCGCATGCCCGGCCTCGTGCAGGAAGGCCTGGTAGTCGTGCAGGCCGCCCTGGGCGCGCGTGATCAGATGCACGACCGACGGCGGGTTGCTCGGGATCACGCAGGCGCGCGGCGCCTTCTGGGGACGATCCTCGATGTCGAGCTTGATGTTCGTTGCGGCGGCGAGGTCGAAGCCGAGGTCGCGCAGCGTGGCGAGGCAGACCTCGGTCGCGCGCTCCTTCGTGTAGGTCGACTCGAGCGGCGAGAGCCGGCGCATGTAGCTCATGTGCGAGCTCGTCGGCATCGCGGGCCTGTCCGCGCCGAGGAGACGGTCGAACCACCGGTCGCGAAGCGGGATGAAGGCCTCCGTCATCCGGTCGCTCGTGTCCTTCAGTACCGCGGAGAGCTCGTGGAGCGAGATCCCCTTCTCGTCCTCGCTCCGTTCGACCGCGTCGGCGATCCCCGAGATCTCGGCCTCGAGCTCCTCGGCGACCGTCATCAGCTCGAGCCGGTCGGGATTGAAGGACGCGCTCGCCTCGGCCTGGATGTCACCGAGCTCCTCACGGTCGGCGTATGACGCGAGCACCGCCAGCTGGGCCTCGGCCGTGCGGAGAGGCATCTGCTCGCCCTTGAAGCTGACGCGGACGGCGAGGATCCGGTTCTCGAACTCGTCGTAGCGCTCGACAAGCTCGTTCGTGATCAGCCCGCCCTCACACGTCTTGCGCAGCCGGTACAGCCGCTCGCGCTCGTCGCCGGTTGCGCCCGACTCCGCCTCCCGCAGCGCCTCGAGCTGCCCGCGGCTGAAGAGATCCGCGTAGCGGGCCACGATCGCGGCCTGCTCGGAGGTGTCCTTCTCCCCCACGCGCACGGCCCGCGACTCCTCGGAGCGCTCGAAGATGTAGCGGCCGAGCCGATCCTCGAACTCGGCTGGGCTGCGAACCACCGCGACGGCCATGCGATTACGCTAGCCGACCGAGTACAGCCGGGCGGCCGCCACGAACTCGGCCGGATCGAACGGCTTCGGCATCACCGCGCTCGCCCGGCCCGCATACCCGGAGACGTCAACTGTCCCGCTGACGAGCACGACCGGGATCCCCGTCGCCCGCAGCTCGTCGAGCAGCTCGTCGGACTCGCCCGAGCTCAGATGCAGGTCGAGAAACACGAGCGACGGCCGCTCCGCTGCCACAGCGGCGCGCGCCTCGTCGACGTCCGACGCCTCCCGAACCGGAAAGCCTTCGAGCTCGAGATTGACCCGGCAGACGAGTCGGAGAGACGCGTCGTCTTCGACGAGAAGAATCGATCGGCCCGCGCTGCCCAAGCCGGCGATGGTACTCGACGCCGGCCGCGCTAAGATGCGAACGTGCCGGGGCCCGAAACTCAGGCAGGGGAGCGCTACGCCTCCCAGGTTGGCGAGCTCTGGCATGAGCTCTCGACGACGCTGGTCCGGCTCGAGTCGATCGCTTCGACTCCCGACCTGCTCGACGAGGACGAGACCGTCGGTGCGCTGCGCCGACTCCAGTACAGGCTCCACACCGCGAGCGAATCCGCGCTGGGGCTGTCGCCTCCGGCCTCGGCCGAGCCCGCGCACACCGAGCTCGCAGCCGCTCTCACCGGCGCGCGCGACGCAACCGGCGATGTCGTGGAGGCCGCCGACGCGCACGGCAGCAGGGGCGTCGACGTGATGCTCCACGAATGGCGGGGTGCGCTCTTCCGCGTGCGACTCGCCCGGCTGCGCCTCACGGGCGGCGGAGTCGACCGCTCCTGGTCGACCGAGGAGACCGCGCCGAAGCAGAAACTGCGCCCCCCGGTCACCGCCGCGCTGCTCACGATCACCGGTGCCGCCGCCTTCGCCGTCGGCGCCGTTGCCGGCCCCTGGCCGCTCTGGGTCTGCGGGATGCTGACGATCTGCATCTCGTTCCTGATGTACCGCGCCTAGTCGCCGGCAGCGGCGAGTCGCGCCAGCGACTCCGCCTTGCCGAGCAGCTCGAGGCTCTCGAAGAGCCCCGGCGAGACCTTCGAGCCGGTGACCGCCAGGCGGATCGGCGCGAACGCCTCACGTGGCTTCAGACCCTTCGTCTCGGCGAAGGCACGCAGCGCCTCCTCGATCGCGGCGGCGGCCCACGGCTCGACCGCGCCGAGCGCGTCGGCGGCAGCCGCGCAGACCGTTGGATCAGCGCCGGCCGGGCTCACCGGCTCGAACAGGAACCGCACGAACTCCGGGTACTGGGAGAACTTCTCGATCTTCTCCTGGACGAGCGGAACCGTGTCCCGGACGAGCTCGTCGGGCCACTCGCTTCCCTGCTCGCGCAGCCACACGAGCAGCTTTGCTGCGTACTCGGCCTGCGGCAGCGCGCGCAGATGGACGCCGTTCAGCCAGTCGAGCTTCTGGTAGTCGAAGGTCGCAGGGCTCGGGCCGACGCGCTCCAGCGAGAAGCGCTCGACGAGCTCCGCGGTGCTCATCACGGTCGTCTTGTCGTCGTAGCTCCAGCCGAGCAGCGCAAGGAAGTTCATCAGCGCCTCCGGGATGTAGCCGTCGGCGCGGAAGGCGTCGATCGAGACGGCGCCGTGCCGCTTGGAGAGCTTCTTGCCGTCGTCGCCGAGCACGTCCGGGCAGTGCGCATAGAGCGGCAGTGGTGCGCCGAGCGCCGTCAGGATGTTGATCTGCGTCGGGGTGTTCGAGACGTGATCCTGGCCGCGGATCACGTGCGTGATCCCGTCGAGCATGTCCTCGACCGGCGAGGCGAAGTTGTAGGTCGGGCGGCCGTCCGCGCGCACGATCACGAGGTCGGCCAGGTTCTCGTTCTGGAACTCGACCCGGCCGCGCACCGCGTCCTCCCAGCCGACGACGCCCTCGTCGGGCATCCGGAAACGGATCGCGCCCTCGTCCATGTAGGCCTTGTCCTCGGCCAGCAGCCGGTCGGCGTAGGTGCGCACCTCGTCCATCCGGTCGAGCTGGAAGGTGACGGGGCCGTCCCAGTCGATCCCGAGCCAGCGCAGCGATTCCTGGATCTGCTCCGTGGCCTCCGCGACCTCCCGGCCGGTATCGGTGTTCTCGATCCGCAGACGGCACTCGCCGCGCTGCTGACGTGCAAACAGCCAGTTGAAGAGGAAGGTCCGGACGCCGCCGACATGCAGAAAGCCGGTCGGGCTCGGTGCCATTCTCACAACAGGCGTCATGGCCCTATCGTACGAGCGCGATGGAGTTCGGCGGTCACATGTCCTCGGCGGGCGGGATCTACACGGCGATCGACCGGATCGAGGCGGTCGGCGGCGACTGTGTCCAGGTCTTCACCCAGAGCCCGCGGATGTGGAAGCCGACCGCGCACACGCCGGAGGCGATCGAGCGTTTCAGGACCCGCCGCGCCGAGGCCGGAATCGGCGGAGTCGTCTGCCACGCCCTCTACCTCTGCAATCTCGGCGCGACCGACGACGCGATCTACGAGAAATCGATCGCGACGATCCGGACGACGCTCGCGACCGCCAATCTGATCGAAGCCGAGTGCGTGATCTTCCACGTCGGCTCGCATCTCGGCGCCGGCTTCGACGCGACTCTTGGACGCGTCACCGCCGCCCTCGAGCAGATCCTCGACGGCTACGACGGGGCCGCGTGGCTCGCGATGGAGAACTCCGCCGGGCCCGGCGGCACCATCGGCCGCTCGCTGGGTGAGCTCGCCGCGCTCCTCGACGCGGCCGGCCGCCATCCCAAGCTCGGGATCTGCCTCGACTCCTGCCACCTCTACGCCTCGGGCTACGACGTGGCCGATCCCGCCGCGGTCGATGCGCTCGTGGCCGAGGTCGACGAAACGATCGGACTCGACCGGCTCTGCGCGCTCCACGTCAACGACAGCCTCACCCCACTCGGCTCGAACCGCGATCGCCACGCGAACATCCTCGAAGGCGAGATCGGCGAGGGCCTTGGCGTGTTCCTGGCCCACCCCGCGTTCCAGAAGCTGAGCTGTTACATGGAGGTGCCGGGTACCGGCCACGGACCCGACAAGGCCGAGCTCGCCAAGATCCGCGAACTACACGCTCGCTGGCGTGACCGCGCCTGACGGCCCGCTCTGGCGGCCCTTTCGCGCGACCCACAGCACCCAGGCCGGAAAGAAGTGCACGAAGCCCCGGCGAGGCTCTCCCGAACCGTCCGGCGCGTCATCATCCACATGGATGATCACCGATTCGTCACGGGCCAGACATCGGCCGGCATGCGCGTGTGACGGGATCGACGCGGGCGGCGTATGGATGATGTGACCGCGTTCGACCAGGCTGCCGAAGACCATCTCGACGACGTCTACGGCTATCTCGTCTGGTTCACGGGCGACCGCTTCGTCGCCGAGGATCTCGCCGGTGAGACGTTCGAGCGCGCGCTCCGGCTCTGGCACCGATTCGATCCGAAGCGCGGCTCGGCCCGCACCTGGCTCTGCCAGGTCGCGCGCACGACCGCGCTCGACCACTTTCGCTCCGAGAAGCGGCGCCAGCGGCGCGAGGAGGCCGCCGCCGTGCCGGAGCGGTTCGAGGAGCGGGCCATCGAGGGGCTCTCGCCCGAGCTCGAGGTCGCCCTCCGCCGGCTGTCGGCCGGCGAACGCGAGGTGATCGCGCTGCGGGTCGTGCTCGAGCTCGACGCCCGCGCAGCCGCCGCGATGCTCGGAATCTCCCCCACCAACTGCACGACGCGCCTGAACCGCGCGCTCGGGAAGCTCGAGGAGGCGCTCAATGTCGCAGCTTGATCTGATCGCGGAGATCCGCGCGGCACGGCCCGTGGCACCGGCCGAGCTCCGCGAGCACATCCGCGCGATCGCGGCCTCGGCCGCTGTCTCGCCCCGGCGGCGCGGCACGTGGCGCCGAGCGCTCGTGGTCGCCGTCCCGCTTGCCGCAGCGATCGCAGGCGCGGCACTCCTGCTCCCCGGCGGGAACCGCACCGCGGTGCCGCCGGTCGAGAGCCTTCCCTATGCACCGGTCTCGACGGGGGCTCCGGCGACTCACGCCTCGGCGCCGATCGTCCGGAAGGCCGCGGCCTCCGGCGGGGTCTTCGCAGCGACCGGCACGAGCGCTGCGGGCACCGCGGATGCTGCCGTTCCCGCACCGAGTCCCGGCCGGGTGCAGCGCATCACCACGTCGCTCGAGCTGCGCGTCCCGAACACCCAGGCAGTCTCCGACGACACGAAGCGTGCCGTCGCAATCGCACACGCCCTCGGCGGCTACCCCTCGTCGCTGAACGTGCAGGCAGCCGACCGCGCGGGGTACGCCGAGATCGTGCTGCGCATCCCCAAGCGACATGTGCAGCAGGCGGTCGCTCGGCTCTCCGCGCTCGGGACGATCGTCGGCGAGAACGTCGCGATCAAGGACATCACCGTCCAGGTCGACGCGACCGCCCGGAAGATCGCGAGGCTCGTGTCGAGGCTCGCCTACTGGCAGGTCCAACCCGCGAGCGACGAGGCCGCTGCCCACGTCGCAGCGCTGACGGCGCAGATCGCCAAGCTGAAGCGCGGCCGTGCCGCCACGATCCACACCGCGAGCCTCGCGACGGTCACCGTGCAGCTGACGACCCGGCCGGCGCCTCCCGCCGCGGCACCTCACGGCCCCGGCCCGCTCCACGGCCTCGGCGTCGCGTTCCACTGGATCTGGATCGGTGCGGTCTACGCGCTCGCACTCGGCGCGCCGCTCCTGATCCTGCTCGCCCTCGTCTGGCTCGCCGCCCGCACCGTGCGGCGGCACCGCGAGAACGCGCTCCTCAGCCAGCCCTAGTCGAGCGTTACGGCTTGGGCCGTGCGAAGATCCGGAACGTCGGCTCGCCGACCGGTAGCTCGCCGAACTCGGGATTGATGCAACCCGTCTCCTCGACCCGCGAGGAGTAGGTGTTCTCGATCTCCGACCGGCACATCGGGAGCGGCTGGCGGACGGCGCGGATCGCCCCGAAACCCGCCGACCGGCGCTCCGCGGCCCGGAGCATGTCGAGGTCGATCTCGACGTCGTAGATCTTCTGCATGCAGCCGACGTAGGTCTGCCCCCAAGCCTCGTACGAGTAGACGAACGGGCAGCCCTTCTCGAGGCAGGCGCCCGGATAGACGACCTTGTCGCAGTGCACCTCGCAGCGACGGCACTGCATCTCCTCGTGGGGATGCAGCGGGAGGGTTTTCTCGGTCGGCTGGGCGGACATCTCAGTCATTGTCGGCACGGAACCGCAGATTTCAAGACTTGACTTTCGGCGTTCCTGCCGCTAGTTACGCTACCCCGGGGTCGGTTCCTGGTCGCGGGTGAACAGGTATCCGGCCCAGATCAGACGATCCTTCTCGACCCGCAGCCGCTCGCCGCGCTCGCGACCCGAGATGACACGGAAGCCACCGTCGGGAAGCGGCTCGAAGACGGACGGCTTGACCCGCGGCGGCGCACCGACGACCGAAGCCGTCAACTTCCCGTCACGCCAGGTGAAGAGATGGTCGTTCCCCTCCGACCACCAGTGCCCGAGGATCGTGGCGACCTCGGGCGGCGGCGGGCTTTCCGGGCGCCAAGGCTTCGTGTCCGGCGGCCAGAGCTCGATCGTCGTCCCGGCCAGCTCGAGCGCGATCTCGCCGGTCGGCGCCCGCGTTCCGGAGTTCGTAAGCACGGCCGCGCCGGTCTTCGTCTCGCGGTTCAGGAAGAGCCCGGCCAGGAACCCCGGCATCGCCCCACCGTGGCCGCCGAAGATCCGGCCCTCGTGGTTCACGAGCTGGAGGCCGAGGCCCCAGCCGACCGTCCACTCGTCCGGGTTCAGCATCACCTGTGGCGCCCACATCTCGTCGGCGGTCGCGGCGTCGAGCACGCCTTCGTGTCCCGCAAGGAGGACGGCGCCCCACCGGCAGAGATCGCCGACCGTCGACCAGAGCTGCCCCATCGCCGCCACGCCGCCCGTCTCCACGTGCGGTTCGCGGCCGGCGGTTCCCGTGAGCTCGTCGACGAGGTAGCCGACCGCCCTCGGCTCCTGCTCCACCCACGTCGTGCGTGTGAGGCCGAGCGGGTCGAAGATCCTCTGGTCGACGTAGTCGGTGTATGGAATGCCGCTCAACCGTGCGATCACTTCGCCGAGCAGGGCGTAGGCGAGATTCGAGTAGTGGTGGGCCCTTGCCGCCGGAAGCACGAGCTCATAGCCGGCCGTCGCCTCGAGGATCTCGGCGATCTCCGGGGCCTCCCCGGTGACGAACATCTCGCCGGCCTCGCGTTGGAGACCCGAGAGATGCGCGAGCATGCGCCGCAGGGTCGGCGAGCCGTTCGCGATCCCGGGAACGTGCTGCTCGACGCGGTCGTCGAGGTCGAGCTTGCCTGCATCGCGAAGCTGCATCACGGCGACGGCGGTGAACGTCTTCGTGATCGAGCCGACCCGGTACTGGGTCTCAGCCGTCGCCTCGATCCCCGACTCGAGGTCGCCGAGCCCGACCGCGCCCGACCAGGCGAGCTCGCCGTCGCGCACCACCCCGGCGGCGATCGAAGGCAGCCGTTCGGCCTGACGCACCCTGAGGCTGCGCTCGAGCCGCGGGGCGAGGGCATCGGGCGCGGAGCCGGGCGGACGCAGGTCGGTCACGCGTGCAGGTTAGTCGCCGTCGATCGGCAGCGCGGCCCGGCGCACGCGGGTAGCCGCCGTGGCCCCGGTACCCTTCGACGAGCGATGAACAGAAGCCCCCATTCCCCCGTGACCGACGTCGTGAGCACGCGCGGGTGGGGCTTCCCGGCAGTTCGCGTCTCGGCGTGAACCTCGACCTGCTGGAAGAGACGCTCGCCGGCGAACCCGACTACCGCAGACGCCAGGTCTGGGAGTGGGCAGCCAGGGGAGCGGCCTCCTACGACGAGATGACGAATGTTCCCGCCGGGCTCCGCGCGGCGCTCGCCGAGCGCGTGCCCTTCTCGTCGCTCGAGGTCGTCACCGAGTCACTCTCCCGCGACGGGACACTGAAGGTGCTCTTCCGGACGCACGACGGACACCCGGTGGAGGCGGTGCTGATGCGGTTCAAGGACGGCCGGCGGTCGGTGTGTGTCTCCTCGCAATCGGGCTGCCCGCTGACCTGTGTCTTCTGCGCGACCGGCCAGATGAAGTTCGGCCGGAATCTCTCAGCGGGCGAGATCCTCGACCAGGCACTGCACTTCCGCCGGATCGAGCCGATCGACCATGCGGTCTTCATGGGGATGGGCGAGCCGATGCTGAACCTCGACCCTGTGCTCGAGGCGGCCCGGCGCCTGCCCGACCTCGGCGTCACCCACCGGCACACGACGATCTCGACGGTCGGCTGGCTCCCGGGGCTCACGCGATTCGTCGACGAGGTCGAGGAGCCGATTCGGCTCGCACTCTCCCTCCACGCGCCGGAGGCGCCGCTCCGAAGCCGGCTCATGCCCGTCAACGACCGCTACCCGATCGCGGACGTCCTCACCGAGTGCCGGCGCTACGTCGCGCTCCGCGGCCGCCGCGTATACGTCGAGTACGTGATGCTCGACGGCGTGAACGACAGCCGCGAGCACGCACGCGAACTCGCGCACCTCCTCGGGCCGAAGGAGTTCAAGGTAAACCTGATCCCGTACAACCCGACGGGTTCCTCGTTGCACGGCGCTCGGCTCGAAGGCAGCCCCCGCGCCGCGATCACGGAGTTCCGGAACGTGCTCGGCCGTGGCGGAGTTCCCGCGACGGTGCGCCTGACCCGGGGCCGCGACATCGCAGCGGCTTGCGGGCAGCTCGTCGCGACTCGCGCCTGACGACCGGCGTGCCTCCTTCCGACGCGCGGTCGCGGAGGGGCCGGTCGAAGGTCTCGCCGAGCACGTGCTTCAGCGACGAGACCGACGACGATCCGGCGCTGCCAGAGCGCCCGATGCACCGTCCCGCCCCCCAACCCGCGAGGGATCCATACCTCATCAGCCGGGGCTGTTCGTGCCGCAGATCACTCACCCGAGGCTGTAAAACACGTTAGTCTCGGGCCGGGCAGACAACCGCAGAAGGAGTAGGCACATGCGTCGGAGGACCACCCAGATTTTTGGTATTTCGTTCCTGCTCGTGCTCGTGCTTGCAGCCGCCGGCTGCGGCTCGAAGAAGAGCGCGACCACCACCACGACGACGACGGAGGCCACGACCACGGCAGCCGGCACGACCACGACGACGAGCGGCACGACCACCGCAGCCTCGGGGCTCGGATCGCTTGCCTCCGTCGCCAACTGCAAGCAGCTCGAGAGCCTCGGATCCGCCTTCTCGAGCGCAATGCAAGGCGCCAACGGCAACGTCCAGAAGGAAGCGGCGCTGCTCAAGCAGTTCGCCGACCAGACCCCGTCCGACATCCGGCCGGACTTCGAGACGATCGCCGACGCGTTGACTCAGATCGCCGGTGACCTCAAGGGCGTGGACCTGGCGAGCGGAAAGACGCCGGACGCCGCGACGCTCGCAAAGCTGGCCGCACTCGGTACCCAGTTCAGCGGCGCCAAGTTCACGAAGGCAGAGACGGATATCGCCGCGTGGGCCCAGAAGAACTGCGGGATCACGACCGGCTGAGCCGGGTCTATCGCGCGAGGCCCGCCCCGGCTCGGGGCGGGCCTCGACGCGTCCTGCTAGCTCGCGAGCGAGAGATGGCAGCTCGCGAGGCCTCGCGTCTCGAGGTACTGCTGGTGATAGTCCTCGGCGGGCCAGAAGGCCGGCACTTCTTCGATCTCGGTCGAGACGGGTCCCAGGCGCTCCACCAGCTGTTCGCGTGAGCATTCTGCGGCGGCGCGCTGCACTTCGTCGTGGACGAAGATCACCGAGCGGTACTGGCTGTCGACACCCGGCCAACGCCTGCTGCGGCGGGTCGGATCGTGCTCGGCCCAGAAGACGGCGAGCAGCTGCTCGTACTCGATGCGCTCCGGGTCGTAGGTGACCTCGACGACCTCGGCGTGCCCTGTCCGGTGGCGGCAGACCTGCGCGTAGGTCGGGTTGGCGACCGTGCCGCCCGCATAGCCAACGGTGGTCGCGGTGACCCCGTCGAGCCCACGGAAGGCAGCCTCGAGGCCCCAGAAGCAACCCGCTCCGAAGGTCGCCCTCGCCTCCACTACTCCTCCTCGAGCTCGATTGCCGCGGAGTTGATGCAGTAGCGGATCCCGGTCGGATGCGGGCCGTCCGGGAACAGGTGCCCGAGATGGCCGCCGCAGCTTGCGCACATCACCTCGGTGCGCACCATGCCGTAGCTCGTATCGGTCTCCTCGTCGATCGCCCCGCCACTTGCCGGTGCGAAGAACGCGGGCCAGCCGCAGCCGGAGTCGTACTTCGCCTCGGAGCTGAAGAGCTCGGCTCCGCACCCGGCGCACTTGTAGGTGCCCGGCTCGAACACGTGGTCGTACTCACCGGTGAACGCCGGCTCGGTGCCCTTTTCCCGCAGAACCCGGTAGGCCTCCGGTGAGAGCTCGGCACGCCACTCCGCGTCGGTCTTGAGAACTCTTGCCAATCGATCTCCCTTCGTCACTTGCAGCCTACTTTCGCTGCTCGTAAAGGAAAACGAATTGGCGAAACCGGAAGTTCCCGGCGTCTCGAGATGTTCAGGAAGTCTTAAGGCGTGCCGGCTCGGCGATTTAGCCGGTGCCGGCCATCACGAGCTTGAAGACGTCGACCGCATTTCCACCCGGCGCGATGTCGACCGTTCCCGTGACACCCTTGAAGATCCCGGTGCCGCTCTGGATCGGAACCACGAGCCCTTTCGCGAGCGAGACCTTGATTCCGTTGGCGGTAATCGTGCCGCCCGGCAGCTTGGTCGTCGTCTCCAGGTTCGTCGTCCCCGAGCATGCAGCCTCCGAGGTGCTACACGATCCGTTGAGCGGGCCCCACTGGAACGCCATCGTCCCCATCGGGGTGTTGTTCGGGAAGCCGAGCACGTTTCCGACCGCGAACAGCCTCAACGTCGTCGAGAACGTGTCGCCCGGATCGCCTGCGGGTGCGTGTGGGTGGCGATAGGTCGGGCCCTGGATCAGGCGCACCTGGAAGGTGAGCGGCCCCTTGGTCGCTCTTGCTCCTTCGCCGGTTCCCACAAGCGCCCCGGAGAGGAGTGCCGCCAGAACTGCCGCGAGAACAACCGGGATGAGCACGCGCTTCATTGCAGCCATTGTCCCATGAGCGGACGAGCTGCTGCTTGAAGAAGTGACGACAACTCGTAAAGAAGCTGGTCAACGAGAAAGGCCCCGCATCGCTGCGGGACCTTTCTCGAGAGCTTGTGTTCGGCTCGGAACTAGCCGGACGTCGTGGTCGTCGTGCTCGGAGCGTTCGGGAAACCGCCCGGAACAACGCCGGCACATTCGGTGCAGGTCTTGTATCCACCCGAATACTTGCCGACGAACGTTGCCACGTCGGTGATCTGGGTCTGTGTCAAGACCTTTCCGAAGGACACCATCTGCGTCGGGTACAGCGGCAGAGCCGCGGGCAACCCGTTCTGCACGGTCGCGACCGCGACCGCGTAGGGGATGGCGGTCTTGTTGAAGTTCACGCCGAGGCTGCAAGCAGTGGAGCCGTTGCAGAGGTTGTACCCACGGTAGGACGCCGGTCCCGCCGCCTTCATGACGTGACATGCAACACAGAAGTAGTTGTTGAACACCTGGAAGCCAGCTGTGACGTTGCCGGGGCCCGTCGACGGCGTGGCCGTCCGATGAGCAAGCGCAACGGGCGTCCCCAGCGCGACTGCGCAAGCTACGACCGCGAGCCCGATGCCGGCGCGCCGACCAATTCTCATCTGACGCATCGTCCTCCCTTGATTCGACACCTCTCGGTCTTCGACCGAGCCTGCGCCTGTTGCGCAACAGGGATTGTTACACGTTCGTCGGCGGTTCGGTAGCGCAACCGGCGCGGTGTGGTGTGGGTCCATCGGGGAGCCACCGACTGGAGGCGCCGGCCGGCCTCGGCTAGTCCCGGTCGAACCGATGGGAGACCACGAGCTCCTTCGCCGCTCGGGCCTCGTCGAGTCGGCCGACGGGCCGGCCATGGGGAGCCGACTTGATCCGCTCGGGATCCTCCGCGGCCTCGTGCGCGATCGCGAGCATCGCCTCGGCGAAGGCATCGAGCGTCTCCTTGGCCTCCGTCTCGGTCGGCTCGATCATCAACGCCTCCGGGACGACCAGCGGGAAGTAGACCGTCGGCGGATGGAAGTTGAAGTCCATCAGCCGCTTCGCCACATCGAGGGCGGTGATTCCGTACTCGCTCTTGAGCGTTCGGGCGCTTAGCACGAACTCGTGCATGCAGAGGCGGTCGAACGGCAGGTCGTAGGCGTCCTTGAGCAGCGCGAGCAGGTAGTTCGCGTTGAGAACGGCGGTCTCGCTCATCTCGCGCAGCCCGGGTCCCCAGGCCCGCATGAACGCGTAGGAGCGCACGAAGACGCCGAAGGGGCCGGAGAAGCCGCGCACCTTGCCGATCGACAGGGGGCGGTCGTGGTCGAGCCGGTAGCGGTCTCCGTCCTTCACGACGACGGGTCGCGGCAGGAAGGGGGCAAGCCCGGCGCGCACCGCGATCGGCCCGCCGCCGGGTCCGCCGCCGCCGTGCGGCTGGGAGAAAGTCTTGTGGAGGTTGATGTGGACGATGTCGAAGCCCATGTCGCCGGGCCTCGAGACGCCGCAGACGGCATTCAGGTTCGCGCCGTCGTAGTACATGAGCGCGCCGGCGTCGTGGAAGACGTCGCGGATCTGCTCGATGTTCTCGTCGAAGAGCCCGAGCGTGGAGGGGTTCGTGAGCATCAGCCCGGCGGTCTCGCCGTCGACCTTCTCCCGGAGGTCGTCGAGGTCGATGTTGCCGCGCGGATCGGTCCGGACCGGCGTTACCCGGTAGCCCGCCATGGTCACGCTCGCCGGGTTCGTGCCGTGGGCGGTGTCGGGGATGACGATCTTCGTGCGGCGTTCGCCCTCGCCGTTGCGCTCGAAGTGGGCGCGCATGACGAGCAGGCCCGTCAGCTCGCCCTGGGAGCCGGCCGCCGGCTGGAGGCTGATCGCATCGAGGCCGGTCACCTCGCGCAGGATCTCCTCGAGCCGCCACTGGAGCTCGAGCGCGCCCTGGGCGGAGTCGTCGTCGGCAAGCGGATGGAGGTCACGGAACCCCGGGAGGCCGGCGAGCCGCTCGTTGACGCGGGGGTTGTACTTCATCGTGCAGGAGCCGAGCGGATAAAAGCCGGTATCGACCCCGAAGTTGCGGGTCGAGAGCTCGGTGAAGTGGCGGAGCACTTCTGGTTCGGCGAGCTCGGGAAGCCGCGGCGGCGTCGCCCGCGAGAGGTGCGCCGGGACCTCGGGAACCGGCAGGTCGGGCTTCGGGATCGCGAGCCCGCGGCGCCCACGTCTCGACTTCTCGTAGATCAGCTTCATCGCGCCGCTCCGGCCCCGGCCCCTGCTTCGGCTCCGCCGCGCTCGTTCGCGCCGGCGAGGGCATCGACGAGGCGGTCGATCTCCCCGGTCGTGCGCTTTTCCGTGACGGCGACGAGCAAGGCCTGGTCGAGGCCGGGATAGTCACGGCCGAGCGGGTAGCCCGGGTTGATCCCATGGCTTCGCGCATCGCGCACGGCATCGGCAGCGCTCCGTCCGACGTCCACTACAAACTCCTTGAACGTTGTCTGATCGGAAAACAGCAGCTTCAGTCCGCGCTCTTCGAGTCGCGCCTTCGCGTAGGCGGCGAGGGCCATACAGGTCTCCCCCGTCTCGCGCAGGCCTTCAGGCCCGAGCAGCGAGAGGTGCACCAGTCCCGCCAGGGCGAGCAGGGTCTGGTTGGTAGTGATGTTGGAGGTCGCCTTCTCGCGCCTGATGTGCTGCTCGCGCGTCTGAAGGGTGAGGACATAGCCGCGGTCCCCCGCGGCGTCTACCGTCTCGCCGACGATCCGCCCCGGGAGCCGCCGGATGTAGGGCTCGCGGGCCGCGAGGAATCCGTAATGGGGGCCGCCGTAGCTCATGAAGTTGCCGGCGGACTGTCCCTCGCCGATCGCCAGCGCGCAGCCGTAGTTGCCGGGTGCCTCGAGGACGCCGAGGCTGATCAGGTCGACGTGGGCGATCGGAAGCGCGCCGTTCTCGTTCGCAGCGGCGGCCAGGTCGGGTGCCGGCTCGAGGCAGCCGAAGAAGTTCGGCTGCTGGAAGATGACGGCAGCCGCGTCACGGGAGGCCTCGCGGATGCGCTCGGGGTCGGTGACCCCGCCCGCGTGGCCGACCTCGACGATCTCGAGCCCGAAGCCCTTGGCGTAGGTACGGACGACCTCGCGGACCTGCGGGTTGGTCGCCTCGGTGATGACGACCGTGTTGCGCCCGGTCGCGGCCTTCGCGACGTAGCAGGCATCCGCGGCGACGGTCGTCCCGTCGTAGCCGGAGGCGTTCGAGACGTCCATTCCGGTGAGCTCGCAGATCGCGGTCTGATACTCGAAGATCGCCTGGAGAACGCCTTGCGAGAGCTCGGGTTGGTAGGGCGTGTAGGCGGTGAGGAACTCGCCGCGCTGCAGTACGGCGTCGACGACCGCCGGCACGTAGTGGTCGTAGATCCCGGCTCCGAGGAACGAGACGTCGTCGATCGTGTTGCGTGCCGCGAGCTCCTCGAGATGGCGCGTGAGCTCTGCCTCGGCCAGGGCCGGAGCGACCGCGAGCTCCCGGCCGAAGCGAACGCCGGCTGGGATGTCGCGAAAGAGCTCCTCGATGGAGGCAACGCCGATCGCCGCGAGCATCGCCTCGCGGTCCTCGGGCGTCAGTGAGAGGAAGCTCACTGCGCGGCGAGCACTTCGCGATAGGCAGCGGCGGCGAGGAGCGCCTCCACCTCGCCCGGCTGGGAGAGGCGGATGCGCACGAGCCACCCCTTGCCGTAGGGATCCTCGTTCACCGTCTCCGGCGCGTCGACGACGGCTGCGTTGACCTCGAGCACCTCGCCGGAGAGCGGCGAGATCAGGTCGGAGACGGCCTTCACCGATTCGACCTCGCCGTAGGAACTGTCCTTCGCGATCACGTCTCCGACCGACGGAGCCTCGTAGTGCACGAGCTCGCCGAGGGAGTCGACCGCATACCAGGTGACTCCGAGCACAGCCTCGTCCCCGTCGATCCGGGCCCAGTCGTGCTCGGGGTGATACAGCAGATCGTCGGGATAGGACTCGGCTGCCATCGCTCACTCCTCTCGCTTGTAGATCGGTTTCTTCACTACCTCGCCGTGACGGGGCTTGCCGCGGACGTCGACCGTCAGCTCGGTTCCCGGCGCGCTCGCGGCAGCCGGAACGTAGCCGAGCCCGATGCCGACCTCGAGCATCGGTGAGTGGGAGCCGGAGGTCACCTCGCCCCCGTCCTCGATCGGCATCCCCTGGCGCGGGATCCCGGGCTCGGTCATCCGGAACGCGACGAGCTTCCGTTCCGGGCCCTGCGCCTTGACCTCGCGTAGGACGTCCGCGCCTCGGAAGTCCTTGTCGAGTGCACAGACCCAGCCTAGCCCGCTCGAGATCGCGTCCCACTGGGGCCCGATGTCGTTGCCGTGCAGCGGGTAGCAGACCTCGAGACGAAGCGTGTCACGTGCTCCGAGGCCGCACGGAACGACTCCAAGGTCGAGGATCGCGTCCCAGAGCGCCGGGGCGTCTTCGGGAGTGCAGGCGAGCTCGACTCCCTCCTCGCCGGTGTAGCCCGTCCGGTTGACCATCACCTCGATCCCGTCGATCTCGCCCATCTCCCAGGTGAACGCGGGGCGATGCTCGAGGCCGAGCCGCTCGAACGCCTGCGGCCCCTGCACCGCAAGCAGGGCGTATTCGTCGGACACGTCCCGCACGTCCGAGCCGCGGAGCTCGTGCTCGAGGAGCCACGCGAGATCGGCTTCGCGGTTGGCGGCGTTGACCACGAGCAGGTAGCGGAACGCCCCGGTCCTGTAGGCGATCAGGTCGTCGATGATCCCGCCGTGCTCGTTCGTGAGGAGCGTGTATTGCGCCTCGCCGAGCTCGAGGCGGGCGAGGTCGTTCGAGAGCAGCCCCTGGAGCATCTCCAGGGCGGTCGGGCCTTCGACCTCGATCTCCCCCATATGCGAGACGTCGAAGACGCCGGCGTCCGTCCGCACCGCCCTGTGCTCGGTCATCACGCCTTCGTACTGCACCGGCAGCTCCCAGCCGGCGAACGGAACGAGCCGGCCTCCGGCGGCGACGTGCTTTTCGTAGAGCGGCGTCCGGCGTAGCGTCTGCACGGCCGCGATGTTAACGAGGCGTCCGACGAGCGCGCCGAACCAGGGCGCGCCGAGGCGGGCAAACGAGCGACGCGAGCCGCTCCCGGCTGGCCTCTTCGGCCTCGGCCGAGGGACAGTCCCCTGGACAGTGGCCAAAAGCACGTAGACCGGGGACAGACCCCTGGACATGGCCATCCGAGACACGAGGGGGGACAGTCCCCTGGACATGGCCCGACGGGACAGGCGGGCAACCGGAGGGAGCGGCCGGGTCGGGGCTTCGGCGCGCGAAAGCTCGAGCAGACGTCGGATGTGACGCGGTCGGCGACCTCGAGCCGCCGGGCGCGTCAGAGACTCATTGGTCGCGCAGGAACGAGGGGACGTCGAGCAGGTCGCTCGGCGGATCGGTGCCGGTGGTCGGAGCCGGGGTGATCGGCCCCCCGCCCGGTGCCGGGCCGGAGCCCCCGGTGCGGCGGCGGCGCTGCTGGCCGAAGCCGGTCGCGATCACGGTGACGCGGACCTCGTCGGTTCGCGTCTCGTCGATCACGGCACCGAAGATCACGTTGGCGTTCTGGTCGGCGGCGCTCGTCACGACCTCCGCCGCCTCGTTCACTTCGAACAGACCCAGGTCGGCCGGGCCGGTGATGTTCAACAGGATGCCCGTGGCCCCGTCGATCGAGGATTCGAGGAGCGGCGAGCTCACGGCGGCACGCGCAGCCTCCGCCGAGCGGCTCTCACCCTGGCCGACGCCGATTCCCATCAGTGCCGAGCCGGCGTTGCGCATGATCGTGCGGACGTCGGCGAAGTCGAGATTCACGATCCCTGGGACGGTGATCAGGTCGGTGATCCCCTGCACGCCCTGGCGGAGGACGTCGTCTGCCATCTTGAACGCATCGCCGAGCGGTGTCTTCTTCTCGACCACCTGGAGCAGGCGGTCGTTCTCGATCACGATCAGCGTGTCGACCTTCTCGGCGAGCTCGGAGATGCCCTGCTCGGCCTGCTGGCCGCGCCGGCGTCCCTCGAAGCTGAACGGCCGCGTGACGACGCCCACCGTGAGCGCCTCGAGCTCGCGTGAGAGCTCGGCGACGACAGGCGCGCCGCCCGTGCCGGTGCCACCACCCTCACCGGCGGTGACGAAGATCATGTCGGCGCCCTTGAGCGCCTCCTTCAGCTCGTCGCGGCTCTCCATCGCGGCGGCGTTTCCGATCGTCGGATCCGCGCCGGCGCCGAGACCGCGCGTCGCCTTGGCACCGATGTGGATCTTCACGTCGGCGTCGCACATCAACAGCGCCTGCGCGTCGGTGTTCACGGCGACGAACTCGACGCCGGTGAGGCCCGCGTCGACCATGCGATTGACCGCGTTCGTACCGCCGCCGCCGACACCGACGACCTTGATCACTGCAAGGTAGTTACCGGAACGATCTCTCATCTCAGGTTCGCTCGACCTCAAGATCAACTGCAGGCTGGGGCCCGCGTACACCTCCTTCAGGCGCAGCGTACGGCTCACCGTAGCGTTTGTCAACGCGGAAAACGTAACCTTCGAGCGGTCTCGACATGAACCTCTACCTTCGACTTTAGGGTTGCTGGGTGCCCAATACGGGCCGTTCGGGAACGCTCACATCGACGTACGCGGCGTGCGAGCTACTGTTTTCCGAGGCGATATGGAGGATCCGCTTCGCGATCGTCAGCTTGAGCCGCAGGTTGCCGATCCCGCCGAGCCTCACCTGCGGTCCAGACCTCAGGACGAGGGTCAGCGCCTCCGGGCCCGTATCGACCGTTCGCACGCCTCCGGCAAACGTTCCGGCTTCGGCGGGCGCGACGGCGGCGGCAGCGAGCTTCCCGTCCGCGGCACTCAGCGTCGCGCCGACGGTGACCACCACCTTCTTCGGCAGCCACAGGCGCGGAAGCGTCGAGCGTTTCGGATCGGCGAGCCTGCGCATCACGCGCCCTCGGGCCGAGACCACCCAGCTCGCCTTCCCCTCGCGAACGAGCAGCACCGCATGCTCGGGCTTGACCGTGACGTGCAGCGTGTGCGGGAACGAACGATCGAAGTGCACGGAGATCACGTCGGGCAGCGCCTCGAGGCGCCGAGCGAGCGTCGAGTCGTCGACGCGAAGCAGGCTCTGCCCGAGCTCCGCCCGAAGCGCGTGACGCACCTCGAACTTGACCCGGGGCGAGCCCCCCGCCACGTCGATCGAGCGCACGGCAAAGACCGAGGTGTCGAGTGCGCCCAGATAGGCCAGCGACGCCGCGAGGACGATCGCAACGCCGATGCCGACAGAACGGAGCGACGGCAGCGGGATTCCCTTGCCGGTCCGCGCGCGGGCCGGTGCGGCGGCGCGCGCCCGAGCAGGTCTCGTCTCGCTCACGGTCCGGTCTTCGCCGCCCGGAGCCGCTTCCCTACAGCGGCGGCAGCTCGAGTGGGCCGAGGAAACGCACTTCGTGCTCGAGGACGACCCCGAATCGCTCGTGGACGCGGCGGCGGGCCTCGGCCATCAGCGCGAGCGCATCGGCGCTCGTCGCGTTCCCGGCGTTCTCGATGAAGTTCGCGTGGCGCTCGGAGATGACGGCGCCTCCGATCGCGAAGCCCTTGAGCCCGCACTGCTCGATCAGGCTCCCTGCTCCCGGCCCGAAGTCCGGATTCTTGAACACGCTCCCGAACGTGCGCTTGTTCGTCGGCTGGGTCGCCTTCCGCCGGCCGAGCAGTTCGGCAACCTCGGACTTGATCGCCGCGGGCGGCTTCGGGAACAGCCTGAACCGGACCCGGGCGACCACTTCGCCGGCAACGAGGCCCGAGCGGCGGTAGGCGAACCCGAGCTCCTCCGTGGTCAGCGTTCGGCGTCCGGCGGCGCTGACGACGACCGCGTCGACGACGACGGCGTTCCAGTCGCGCGCGTACGCGCCGGCGTTCATCCGGACGCCGCCGCCGGCGGTCCCGGGGATCGCCGAGGCGAACTCGAAGCCGCCGAGGCCCCCCGCGCGGGCGCGGTGAAGGCAGACGGCGTTCGTCGCCCCGCCGCCCGCGACGAGCAGCTCGCCCTCGATCGCCACCGTCGCCAGCTCCCCGCCCAGCCTGACCACGAGCGCGTCGAGACCGGCGTCGTGCGCGAGGACGTTCGAGCCGAGACCGATCGCCTCGACCTCGACACCGGCCTCCGCGGCCCAGGCGAGGATCTCCTCGAGCTCGTCGATCGTCCCGGGGCGGGCAAGGTACCGCGCCGGGCCGCCCGTGCCGATCGTCGTCAGGCGTGCGAGCGGAACTCCCTCTTCGAGCGAAATCACCGCGTCGTCCCGAGCCGGGCTCGAAGGAGTGCCGGTGCGCGGTCGATGTCGCCGGCACCGAGGACGAGGAGGACGTCACCCGGCTGCGCACGCCTTGCCAGGAACTCCGTGGCGTCCTCGACATCGGGAATCCAGGCGGCCAGGCGCCCGTGATCGGAGAGCGCGTCCACGACGAGCTTGCCGGTCACGGCTGGATCTGGCGGCTCGCGCGCCAGGTAGACGTCGACGACGACGACATCGTCGAGCGCGGCGAGTGCAGCACCGAGCTCCGATGCCAGATACCGGGTCCGCGAGACGAGGTGCGGCTGGAAGAGAGCGCGAAGCGTGCGGCCGGGAAACGCCTCGCGCGCTGCGGCGATCGTGGCTTCGAGCTCGGCCGGGTGATGTGCGTAGTCGTCGACGATCGTCACACCCCCCACCTCCGACACCTCGAAGCGCCGTCCGGTTCCGGCGAAGCGGCCGAGCGCGGCCGCAGCCTGCGCCCGGGGAACACCCGCCAGCTCGAGTGCGGCGAGCGCGTTGCCGGCGTTGCGGCGGTTGTGATCGCCCGGCAGCGCGAGCTCACCGTCGAACGGCGGCGCGTCGCGCACCACGCGGGCTGCCGTGCCGGCCCAGCTGTCGAACTCGCGGTCGAGCTCGGCGAGCGACCTGAACTCGCTGTGATGGTCGAGCTCCACGTTGGTGATCACTGCGATCGCCGCCGGTAGGCCGAAGACGGTCCGGTCGGACTCGTCGCCCTCGACCACGAGCCACCCCTCCCCCGCACCCGCGTTCGAGCCGAGCTGCGGCACCGACGCACCGACGAGCCAGGCCGGGTCGTCGCCTGCCTCGCAGAGCGCATAGGCGATCATCGCCGCCGTCGTCCCCTTGCCATGGGTGCCGCCGACGACGATCGACCGGCGCAGCCCGACGAGCTCGGTGAGGAACTCGGCCCTCGACCGGCCCGGCACGGCCGGGTACGCCGACGAGACGACGACCTCCCACCCTGCGGGCACGAACGGCTCCGGTGAGACGTCGAGCTCGACGCCGTCCGGCAGTGCGAGCAGATAGGGCGTCGCGACGCGGTCCCAGCCACCGACCTCCGCTCCCCACGCCCGCGCCAGCCCGGCATAGGCCGACAGCCCGGCCCCGCCGATTCCCACGAACCAGAGGCGCCTGCCCTCGAGAGGCCCTGCAGCCTCCCTACCCGCCGGCAAGTGCGATCAGCCCTTCGGCGATCTCCTCGGCCGCGTTCGGCCGGGCGACCCGCAGCATCGCGGCCCCCATCCGCTCGAGCCGCGGCGCGTCACCGAGGAGCGAGCGCACGCGGTCGGGAACGTCGTCGAGATCGAGGTCCCGGATCATCATCGCGCCGCCGGCCTGGACGAAGTAGTCGGCGTTCTTCGCCTGGTGGTCGGCTGTGGCGAAGGGGTAGGGGACGAGGATCGCCGGCTTCCCCGCCGCCGCGATCTCCCAGACGGAGCTCCCGGCGCGGGCGAGCACGAGGTCGGCGGCCGAGTAGGCGGCGCCGATGCGGTCGGTCGAGGCGATCAGCCGGTAGTCGTCACGCTTGGGGCGGCCCTTCAGCGACGCGTAGTCGCGTTCGCCCGCGATGTGCAGGATCGCCGGGCCGACCTCCGCAAAGGCCTCGATCACCGTCTCGTTGATCGAGCGCGCACCGGCGAGCGCACCCGCGACGAGCAGCACCGGCCCCTCGGCAGGGAGCTCGAAGATCTCGCGAGCCTCGTCCTTCGGGATCGCCCGGGCGCGGGCCGGGATGGGCCGGCCGACGACCTGGAAGCGCGGGTCGACTCTCCCGGGGAGCGGATAGGCGAGAAAGACCTTCTTCGCGAAGCGGAGCGCCATCCGGTTCGCGAGGCCGAGGTGCGCGTCGGCCTCGGAGACCGCCGCCGGGATCCGCATCGACGCCGCCGCGAAGACCATCGGCCCGGCGACATATCCACCGGCTCCGTAGACGACGTCACAGCGACGACGGCGCAGGATCGCCCGGCACGCGCGGGGGGCGACGCCCGCCCGATAGAACGCCGAGAGGAGATGCGGCGAAGGCTGCCGCGGGAACCCGCTGATCCGGAAGGTGTCGAGCTCGTAGCCGGCGTCAGGAACGAGCTGAGCCTCGACGCGATCCGGCGACCCGGCGATCGTCACGAAGACGCCGCGCTCCGTCAGCGCCTCCGCTACTGCGAGTGCCGGGAGCACGTGCCCCGCTGTCCCGCCGGCTGCGATCACGCACCGAAGCTGTTTCTGCGTTGCCACGTGACGCGATGTTAAGGAGGATGCCCACCCCGGCGAGGAGGACAACGAGACTCGAGCCGCCGTAGGAGAGGAACGGAAGCGGGATTCCCGTCAGTGGCGCGACTCCCATCACGGCCGCGATGTTCACCACGGCCTGCCCGCAGACGAGCGTCGTGAGCCCGACGGCGAGCCGCTTGCCGAACGCGTCGCGGCAGGTGAGGGCGATCTTGAAGCCGGTGTAGGCGAAGATCGTGTACGCGAGGACGACCGCGGTCGCACCGACGAGCCCGAGCTCCTCGCCGATGTTCGCGTACATCATGTCGGTCGGTGCCTCGGGCAGATAGAAGACCTTCCCGATCCCGTTCCCGATCCCGACGCCGAAGATCCCGCCGGAACCCATGCTGATCATCGCCTGGACGGCCTGGAACCCGGCGCCCTGCGAGTCGCGCCAGGGATGCAGGAACGAGAGCAGGCGCGCGCGCTGGTAGGGCTCGACCCAGACGAGGAGTGCCGTGAGCATGCCGACTCCGGCGACGGCCAACCCGAGCACACGGGCCGGCGTTCCGGCCACGAGCAGCATCGAGACGAGCACGACGAACAGCACGATCGTCGTTCCGAGGTCAGGCTCCGCAAGCAGGAGCACGGCGAAGGTGCCGGCGAGCAGTCCCACCGGCCGCGCGAGCTGCTTGATCGTGCGCGGCGCCGGCTTTCGCGAGAGGTAGGCCGCCGCCCACACGGCGAGCGCGAGCTTTGCGATCTCGGACGGCTGGAAGGCAGCGGGGCCGAGCGGTAACCACCTCCGCGCGCCGTTCACGGTGCCGCCGATCGCGAGCACCGCCAGAAGGAGGCCGAGCGAGACGAGCACGAACGCCGGCGCCATCGCCCGCAGCCGGCGGTAGTCGAACCGCATCCCCAGAGCCATCAGCACGAGCCCGACGACGGCGTACAGTCCCTGGCGCTCGACGAAGTAGTTCGGGTTGCCGCCGCCGACCGCCGCCGGGGCCGAGGTCGCCGAGTAGACGCACACGATCCCGAACGCGACCAGCGCAAGCGTCACGAGAATCAGGATCCTCGACTCGAGCTCTCCCCGCCTCATTTGGACGGTGTTCGCCCCGCGCGACCCGACTCCTGGCAATCGAATCGGACGAGCGTCCGGCCCGTTCGGGGAGCGGCGGGCTCCAGGTGTCGTGACCGCTCGCTTTGCAGGGGTTCTCCCGGCTCGATCGAGTGACGCCGCTCCAGTTCGAGGGATGCGCAGCTCACTCGATCCAGGGTCGCGGTCCTGCGCGGTGCTCCGGATACGTGCGAAGCCCAATCACTTTTTCCAAGGAGACAACACCATGAAGAAACAGGCTCTCGTGGCCACGCTGGTCGCACTGGCGATCGGCGTGGCAGTCCCGGCCGCCCTGGCCGCCTCGCCGAGCGGGATCACCCCCGCCAACGCCAACGACTACATCCTCCCGGACGGGAGCGTGTACCAGCAGAACGACGACGGAACGTTCGCGTGGATCCCGAACACGGCCACGGCCGACGCGATGGGGATCGACTGGAACGACCTGATCCAGGTCGGGTCGCTCCCGTGCGACATCGGCTTCCCGTTCCCGCACGTCGACTAACGGCGGGAACGCGCTACGAGCGCTCTACGGCCAGGCCGCCGCTCCGGGAGCTCCTTGATCCAGCGAGCCGCCCGGGCGGCAGTCGGCCGACCAGTACTCGGGATGGGTCGCCCGCGACAGCGGATAGATCTTGTCCCAGAAGTACCGCACAATCGCGACCGCGTCGTCGGGGGCCGCGCCGAACTGCTCCGCGACGTACGGCATCCACTGCATCCCGTAGCAGTCGGCTTTCGCCTCGGCCTCGGGATCGCCGACCGGGAGCCCGTCCGTGAGTGTTCCGCCCACGATGCCGCCGAGATGGATCGACTCGTGGGCGAGCGTGAGGATCGCGATCGCGTAGTTCTCGTAGGCCGTCCAGTAGGCCGGCGGCTCGCTCGCGGCGGTCTTCCCGCCGCCGAGATAGCAGGGGACGGGAATCCGGCTCACGGCCTTCCGGCGACGAGCGGCACGCGTCGTCGCGAGCAGGCCGGCGTTGGCGACGCCGCACTTCGTCGGCTTCAACGGCGCCGTCGCGAAGCGCTCCAGCGGGAGGCAGATGCCGCTCGAGAGCTGGGCGGTCGTGGAGAGGCTCAGGAGCTGGCCGGTCGACCCGTTCCACTGGGTCGCGACGAACCCGGACTCACCTGAAGGATCGCCGCGGGCCTGCGAGACGACGCTCGCCCACTCGCCGTCGCCGTCGCAGTCGATCGTCACGGGATGCCCGCGATGTGCGACGCGATCCGGCTCGCCAGGAGCTCGAGCGGCGTGGCGTGCGCCGGATCCGAGCCCGGCGAGGCTGCGGAGGCTGGAATCGGGGCGGAATCCCCGAGCGCGGCGGCCGTCAAGACGACCGCCGCGCCCACTGCGAGGACGACGCAGAACCATCTTCGGCCCAACCGCCAAAGAAAGTGCAACCCAACCCGTCGTGCGCCCATCCCCGCACTCGCTGACGATAGGGCGGAAGGACGTTGCGTACGCCGCCTGATCAGCCAGCTTCGCCCTAGCCCTTCGGCAGCGCCGCAGCCCCGAGCGCGGCGACGAGGCTCCTGAACTGCTCGCCGCGCCGCTCGAAGTTCTCGTACTGGTCGTAGCTCGCGCAGGCCGGGCTGAGCAGGACAACCGACCCGGGCCTTCCGAGCTCGGCGGCGTGCGCGACCGCCTGGGCGAGCGTGCCGTCGTCGTGGGCGCTCGCTCCCAGGACGGCGGCGAGCTCGGGAGCCGCCTCCCCGACAAGATGGATCGCGGTGACGTTCGGCCCGACCGCGGCGGCGAGGGGCGCGAAGCTCTCGCCTTTCAACGAGCCGCCGAGAATCAGCTGCATCGGCTCGGCCGCGTAGGCGGCGAGCCCGCGCAGCGCGGCGGCCACGTTCGTCGCCTTCGAATCGTTCACGTACCGCACGCCGGACACCTCGCCGACGGGCTCGAGGCGATGCGGCACTCCGGGAAACGTCCGCAGCGCCTCGGCGATCGCCTCGTCTCCGACGCCGGCCGCGCGGGCGGCGGCCGTCGCGGCGGCGGCGTTCTCGCGGTTGTGGGCGCCGCGGATCAGCGGCTCGGCCGGCAGCGGATCGCCGCCCGAGAACTCGATCCCGTCGAGCCCTGCTCCCCGTGGGACGACCCGGAACCGCGACCGCTCGAAGATCCTGAGCTTCGCCGCCCGGTACGCCTCCATCGAGCCGTGGCGGTCGAGGTGGTCGGGCTCGAGGTTCAGCAGCACGGCGACCTCGCAGGCGAACGCGTGCACGTCCTCGAGCTGGAACGACGACACCTCGCAGACGACCCAGTCGGCGGCGACGACCGAACTGAGCGGCGTACCGACGTTGCCGGCGACGGCCACATCCCGACCGTCCGCCCTGAAGATCGCTCCGAGCAGCTCGGCGGTCGTCGTCTTCCCGTTCGTCCCCGTGACACCGACGAGCCGCGTGCCGGACGGGGCGAGCAGGCTCCAACCGAGCTCGATCTCCGACCAGACCGGGATCCCACGTCGGCGCGCCTCCTCGACGAGCGGGCGCTCGCCCGGGATGCCCGGCGACTTGACGACGAGCTCGACACCGTCGAGGAGTGCGAGCTCGTCTTCGTTGGCGAGCGAGGCGTCCGCGACGACAACCTCGTCGCCGCGCGCGGCGAGCCGGTCGGAGGCGGCCCGTCCCGACCGTGCGAGGCCGTAGACGAGCGCCCTCACGGGCGGATGTTCGGGTTGTACTTGTAGAAGAGCGCGAAACCGCCTGCGCAGAGGATCCCGGCAATGATCCAGAAGCGCACCATGATCTTCGTCTCGGACCAGGACTTCATCTCGAAATGGTGGTGGATCGGGGCCATCAGGAAGACTCGTCGGCCCCAGTATCGGAATGAGATCACCTGGATCACGACCGAGAGTGCCTCGATCACGAACACGCCGCCGACGAGCAGCAGCAGCAGCGGTACCTGCAGGAAGATCGCCATCGTCCCGATTGCGCCGCCGAGCGCCATCGCTCCCGTATCACCCATGAAGACCTCCGCCGGGAAGGCGTTGAACCAGAGGAAGCCGACCGCCGCGCCGATCATCGCCGCGCCGATGTAGGCGGCGTCGAGCCGGTTCGCGATCCGCAGGTGCGTGTGCGGATCGATGTTGCGGATGTAGATCGTGACCGCCATCGCCGTCAGCGTGAAGAGCGAGATGATCGAGGTGCCGGCGGCGAGCCCGTCGAGGCCGTCGGTCAGGTTCACCGCGTTCGCCGAGCCGGCGATGATCACGAAGACGAGCACGTACCACCCCCAGCCGAGCGGGATGTACCGCTGGACGATCGGGATGAACACGCGGTGCGAGAGCCCTTGGTGGTCGGCCGCGAGGCAGACGACCACCGAGATCGCAAGCAGGAGCAGCATCTTGATCCGGCCCGAGAGTCCGAGCGAACGCTTGTGGTGGACCTTGATCAGATCGTCGAGGAACCCGATCGCGCCGCACGCGAGCATCGTGCCCCAGATCGTCAGCGCCGGCACCGTTCGCACGGTGGTCGCGAGGAACGCGATCGAGGCGGCGATCACGATCAGGACGCCGCCCATCGTCGGCGTGCCCTGCTTGACCGAATGGTGCTCGGGGCCCTCCTCGCGGATGTTCTGGCCGAGCGAGTGCCGGCGCAGGAAGTCGATGAAGAACGGCCCGGCGAGGATCGAGATCACGAGCGCGACGAGCGCGGCGACGAGGACGTGTGCCATCAGCTCTGAAGTTTCGCTGCCACGGTCTCGAGTCCCACCGCTCTCGAGCCCTTGACGAGCACGACGTCGCCGGGCTGGACGAGCCCGGCGAGCGCCTGCGCGGCCTCATGGGCGTCGGCGGCGAGGTGCAGCTCGGGGCCGCCGGGCGTCCCGTAGCCGGCCGCGAGCGGGCCGACCGCGACGAGAACCGCGAGGCCGGAGGAAGAGACTTCCACGCCGACCTGGCGATGCAGCTCGGCCGCGCTGTCTCCGAGCTCTGCCATCTCGCCGAGCACCGCGACCCTCCGGCGGCTGCCGGCGAGCATCGCGAGATGCTCGAGTGCCGCGCGCATCGAGGCCGGATTCGCGTTGTAGCAGTCGTTGATCAGCGTCACTCCGTCCCGAAGCTCGAGCACCTGCTCGCGAAGCGGGCTGAACTCGACCTCGAGCCTACCGCCGTCCGGAAGCGGGATCCCGAGGACGTCGCAGACGGTGAGTGCGGCGAGCGTGTTGCGGAGCTGGTGGGGTGCCGCAAAGTTCGTCTCGAGCGAGATCGTGCGGTCGCCGACGGTGAAACGGCCGGGCTCGCTCGGCTCGCCGAACCGACGGATCTCGATGTCTGGCCGGCCGAGGTACGGATCGAGGAGCGGCTCCTCGGGCACGACGGCGGTCCCGCCCGGCGGCAGCGCCTCGATCAGTTCCGCCTTCGCCCGGGCAACGTTCTCGACCGTGCCGACGAGCTCGAGGTGCACCGGAGCGATGTTCGTGACCAGGCCGACGTCGGGCCGCGCGAACGAGGCGAGCCAGGCGATCTGGCCGAGGCCGCGCATGCCCATCTCGGTGATGCAGACCTCCGTGTCCGGTTCGATCCGCGCAAGCGTGAGCGGAACGCCGAGCTCGTTGTTGTAGTTGCCCTCGGAGGCCACGGTTCGGCGGTGCGGCGAACAGAGTGCGGCGAGGATGTCCTTCGTCGTCGTCTTGCCGGTCGCGCCCGTGATCCCGACGACGCGGGCAGTCGTGCGGTCGCGAACGAGGCCGGCGATGCCGGCGAGCGCGGCATGGGCGGCGTCGGGGACGAGGGCGGCAGCGGCACCTCGAGCGAGCGCGTGGGCCACGAAGTCGGTGCCGCCGCCAACGGCGACGAACAGGTCACCCTCCTCGATCCGGCGAGAGTCGATCTGCAGGCCGGTCACCTCGGAGGCCCACGGCCGGGTGGTGAGGCGGCCGAAGGGCTCGATCAGCCCGAGCTCGAGCGGGATCACGGCCGGGCCGCCACGCGCCGAAGCGTCTCGCGCGCGACCTCGCGGTCGTCGAAGGGAACCTTCCCGGCGGCGAGCTCCTGTTCGGGCTCGGCGCCGCGGCCTGCGATCACGACCACGTCGCCCGGTTGCGCGCCTTCGAATGCGAGCTCGATTGCGGCGCGCCGGTCGAGCTCCTGCTCGAGCGGAGAGCCGGCGCCGGAAGCGACCTCGGCGGCGATCGCGTCGGGCGCCTCGGAGCGTGGGTTGTCGGAGGTGAGGATCGCGCGGTCCGCAAGCGCGGAGACGACCCGGCCCATTTCGGGCCGCTTGCCGCGGTCACGGTCGCCGCCGGCGCCGAAGACAACGGTGAGCCGTCCCTCGCCCAGGGCGCGTGCGGTGCGGATGACGTTGTCGAGCGAGTCGGGCGTGTGGGCGTAGTCGACGATCACGGCGAACGACTGGCCCGCGTCGATCGACTCGAAGCGGCCGGGGACGCCGCCCACCGACTCGATTCCGGCCCGGATCGCGTCGCGCTCGATTCCCAGCGCCTCGGCGGCGAGCGCCGCGCCGATCGCGTTCTCTCTGTTGAACCCGCCGCGGAGCTTGAGGTCGATGCCGTCGATCGCTTCGGACCCGGCGTCGAACGTAACAGCCTCCGGGAGGCGCGTGGCGAGGCGCTTCCCCCACTCGTCCGTCACGTTCACGATTGCGCGGTCGGCCGTCTGGAAGAGCGCGGCCTTCGCCTCGAAGTACGCCTCCATCGTGCCGTGGAAGTTGAGATGGTCGCGCGTCAGGTTCGTGAAGACGAGGACGGCGAAGCGGGTGCCGTCGAGCCTGCCCTGAGCCTGCGCTTCGGAGGTCGCCTCGAGCACGCACGCCTGGTCACCCGAGTCGAGCATCTGCCGGAACAGCCGCTGGAGGTCGATCGCCTCGGGCGTGTTGAGCCCAGTCGGGCGCGGGCGGCCGCCGACGCGGCGCTCGATGTTCGTGAGCAGCCCCGTCTGCCGCCCGGCGGCGGTGAGGATGGCGTGGAGCAGGAATGCGGTGGTCGTCTTTCCGTTCGTGCCCGTGACGGCTGCGAGCTCGAGCTCGGCGGAGGGGTTGCCGAAGAAGAGGCTTGCAGCGAGCGGCATCGCGGCCCGCGAGTCGGCGACCACGAGCTGCGGCAGGTCGACCTCGACGGGATGCTCGACGACGAGGGCAGCGGCGCCTAGCTCAGCCGCCGCCCCGGCGAAGGCATGCCCGTCGGCGGTCTGTCCGCGCACGCAGAAGAAGAGCGCTCCGGGCACGACCGAGCGGGTGTCGTATGCGAGTTCGCGAATCTCGACGGGTGCGGCGCCGGCCCGTACTGCTCCGGTGGACGCCGTGTCGACGACCTCGCTCGCCCCGAGCGCCACGATGAAGCGCTCCAGGTTCATCGCGCGCCGAGTCTACCGCCGAGACGCGGCTAGCCCGAGGTGGTCGTGAGCGTCTTCGGTGCGTCCGGCGGGACGTCGAGGTACTGCAGATCGAAGGTCGCGATCGCCTTGAATGCGGGTGCGGCGACGACGCCTCCGAAGATGGAACCGCGCGGATCGTCGACCTTCACCAGCACGACGAGCCGCGGATGGGAGGCCGGCACCATGCCGACGAACGACGCCGTGTAGTCGGTGGTCGAGTAGCCCGTCGGGGTCGCGACCTGCGCCGTGCCGGTCTTGCCGGCCACCGTGTAGCCGGGAATCGCAGCCGCGGTTCCAGTCGCGCCGGCGTCGGCGACGACCCCGGTCAGCATCGACTTGATCTCGCGGTCGACGCCGGGCGACATCAGCCGACGGTGCTTCCACACCTCGGGTGCCCGTCCGCCGACCCGGAGCACCAGGTGCGGCTGGATCCAGACGCCGCCGTTCGCGACCGCGGCGTAGACGGATGCCATCTGGATCGGCGTCACGGAGATCCCCTGTCCGATCGGGACGTTGCCGATCGTCGTCTCGCTCCAGTCGCCGAGCGGCAGCACGGAACCGCCGCTCTCACCCGGGAAGTCGATCCCGGTCGGCGAGCCGAAGCCGAACTTCTGCACCCAGTCGGCGAGGCGCTGCGCCCCGAGCCGCTCGGCGATCGTGACGGCCCCGACGTTCGAGGAGAACGACAGGATCTGTGCGACGGAGTAGTTCACCGTTCCCCGCTGCTCGGCGTCGTGAACCTGGCACTGCGCGCAGGGCCCGTACTGGAACTCGTAGGGGAGCGTGAATCGCGTGCTCGGGGTGACGAGCCCGTCGGAGAGCGCCCCGGTGATCGTGACGAGCTTGAAGGTCGACCCGGGCTCGTAGGTGTCGGTCACCGCACGGTTGCGCAGGAGTCCTGGCGACCAGCGCGCCACGTTCGAGGTGTTGTTCGCGTCGTAGCCGGGCGTCTGCGCCATCGCCAGCACCTCACCGGTCGCCGGGTCGAGCACGACCGCGGTCGCGTCCTTCGCGCCCCACTGCGAGACCGTCTGGTTGAGCACCCGCTCCGCCTGCGACTGGATCGTGTGGTCGAGCGTCGTGAAGACGTTCGCGCCCTCCTGCACCGGCTTCGAGCTGATCACGTCGATCGCACGCCCGGTCGGGTCGCGGACGATCGTCTGGGTGCCGGGATGGCCGGCCAGCTTGTGGTCGTACTGGAGCTCGAGCCCGCCGAGCCCGTGGTCGTCGACGCCCGCAAACCCGAGCACCTGGGCTGCGACGCCGCCCTGCGGGTACGTCCGGAGCTCCTCGGGATAGGAGAGCACTCCGAGGAAGCCCTTCTTCAGGAACTGCGTGGCCTTTAGCGGATCCACGAAGCGGGCGACGTAGACGAACTGACTCTTCTTGTTGCGGAGCTCCGGGTACAGCAGATCGCCGTTGACGCCGAGGATGTTGTGCGCTGCGAGGGCGATCCCGCGCGCGTTGTGCACCTCCTGCGGGTCCGCGTAGATCGTCGTTTTCTGCACCCCGATCGCGAGCTGCACGCCGGTGCGGTCGAAGATCGTCCCTCGGCCCGCCGGAATCGTCTGCGTCGACTCGTGCTGGCTCCGGGCAAGGCTCGAGAGATGCGCAGCCTGCACCGCCTGCAGCCAGAACGCGCGCGCGAACATCGCGAGGAAGGCGACGACGAAGAGCACGAGCACGAGCCTGATCCGCCGGTTCGCCTGCTTCTCGCGCATCGGGGAGGCCATCCGGTTACTTCCCGAGGTCGATGTAGCCGATCGAGGCCGGGTCGGCCTGCACCAGGCCGTCCTGGTTGTGCGCGAGCGCCTGGATACGCGGCTGCGCGAGCGCCGCCGACAGCTGCGATTGCAGCGTCGCGTTCTGCGCTTTGAGTTTCGACTGCAACTGCGTCGCGTTGTCGAGGCGCAGGTTCAACTGGAGCACGAGGAGATTGACGAACACGACACCGGCGAGGAGCACCCCGGCGATCACGATCCAGGCGATACCGCCGCGCGAGCGCGCGCGGGCTCTCGTCTTCGCCCGTGTCTTCTGCGCCGCCTTGCGGGGCTTCGCGGCAGGTGCCCGCTTGCGCGCCGGCGCTTCGGCTGGACGCGTCTTCGGGCGCGGACGGGTGACCGCCGCCCCGGCTGCGCGGGAGCTAGCCAACCTTCACCGCCACGCGTAGGCGCGCCGATGCGGAACGCGGGTTGCGGGCGACCTCGGCCGCTCCCGGCCGGATCGCCCGCCTGGGAATTGCGCGAAGCGTGGGCGTCGCGCCGCAGGCACAGAGTGGAAAGTCGGGGGGGCACGTGCAGCCGTGCTCGCCGTCGCGCATGAACCGCTTCACGATCCGGTCCTCGAGCGAATGGAACGAGATCACCGCCAGATGGCCGTGCGGGCGGAGCATCTCGAGCGCTGCAGGGAGTGCACGCTCGAGCGCGCCGAGCTCGTCGTTGACTTCGATCCGCAGCGCCTGGAATACCCGCTTCGCCGGATGACCTTCGCCGAACCGTGCGGGTGCCGGCATTGCGCCCTTGATCGTCTCGACCAGGTCACCCGTGCGCTCGAACGGCTCCTTGTCGCGGCGGCGCACGATTGCCCGGGCGATCTGGCGCGCGTACCGCTCTTCGCCGTAGCGGCGGAAGATGTCTGCGAGCTCCCATTCGTTCGTCTCGTTCACGATCTCGCTCGCGGTGAGGTCGGCGGCGGGATCCATGCGCATGTCGAGCGGTGCGTCGACGGCGTACGAGAAGCCACGCTCGGGGCGGTCGAGCTGCATCGAGGAGACGCCGAGGTCGAGCAGGATCCCGTCGGCGCGCACGCCGTTTGCCGCCAGCTGCTCGAGCACCTGCGAGAACTCGCCGTGCAGGAGCCGTGCCTTGACCGCGGTCGTGCGGCGCAGCCGCTCGAAGTACGGGGCGACCGTCGGGTCGCGGTCGATCGCGATCAGCTTCCCTTCGCCGCGGAGCCGGCCGGCGAGCAGCTCGGAGTGACCGCCCGAGCCGAAGGTGCAGTCGACGATCGTCTGGCCAGGCCTCGGCGCGAGGGCGTTCAGCACCTCGTCGGCGAGGACGGGGACGTGATCAGTCTCGGTTGGCAAGACGCTCGGCAACATCTTCCGCGCTCCCTCCGGCTTGCGTGCGTTGCTCGCGCCAGGCGGCGCGGTCCCAGATCTCGAGGTGGTCGAGCACGCCGGCCACGGTGACGTCCCGGCCGATCTCGAACTCCTCGAGCAGCCGGGCGGGAATCACCATCCGCCCCGCTTTGTCGAGATCGACGGGCGGCGCGCCGGTGAAGAACCAGCGCTGCATCGTCCGGGTCTCCTTGCTCAGTGGGTCGAGCGTCCCCATGCGCTGCGCAAGGACGTCGAAGGCGGGCCGGGAATAGACAGCAAGACATCCATCCAGTCCGCGGGTGATCACGACCTCGTCCCCCAGCTCGTCCCGGAGCTTTGCCGGGAGCGTGAGACGGTTCTTGTCGTCGAGGGTGTGGTCGTATTCACCGAGGAGCATTGCGAGCGGCCCGCTGTTTCATCCGCAGCTTCATCCACTTGGCCCCACTCTAACCCACAATACCCCACTTGTCCACCCTCAAAGGGTGATTTGCGCCGTGTACGGCCCCTTTCCGGTGACGACAGCGGCCCCGGCACGCGAGGCGAGCCCGAGTGCGTCGGGAAGCGCGTCCCCGCGCGCAAGCGCGAAGGTGAGCGTGGCGGCGAAGGAATCGCCCGCTCCGTAGGTGTCTTCGATCGGGCTTGACGCCGGTTGCGCCGCGAAACGTTCGCCGCCGGCGATCCCGCCTCTCGAGCCCTCGGTGGCGACGAACAGGCCGACGTCGAGTCCGCCGTCGTAGACCTCGCCGGGGTCGGTATTGCTGCCGACGAGCAGGTCGAGCGACACCCCGCCCTCGCGCAGGATCTCGAGCTCACGCGGGGTCGCAGAGAGGTATCGCGCCTCCCGCGCCGAGCGGAGCGAGGCGACGTCGCCCGCGACGAAGAAGATCCCGTCGTACCCGGCGAGCGGCAGCGGCCCCGCCGGGCGCAGCTTCGGCCCCACAGTCGTGATCGTGCGCTCGCGGTTCCGGTCGACGTGGGTGAGTGCCCGCCGGGTGCGCCCGAACCACTGGGCGTGAACCGTCACGCCGAGCTCCTCGAACCGCTCGGCCGAACGCCGGCCGAGCTCGTCCTCGCCGAGCGCGGTGAAGAAGTCACAGGCGCCGGCGAGCTTCGCGATCTGCACGGCCGCGACTCCACCGCCGCCCGCAGGCTCGGCCCACGACTCGCTCCCGTGCGCGATCTGGCCCGCCGCGGGGACATGGTCGACTTCGACGAACTCGACCCACTCCACATGACCGACGACTGCGTATCTGCCCATTTGCGCGACGGTATCTCACATCGCGCCCGGCCCACGCGTTACAGCTCATGATGCAAGCGATGACGATCCCGCCCTTCGAGCGCTTCTACTGCGAGCACTGCGACGAGGTACTCGGGTACCTCCGCCGTCTGCTCGGGCAGCGGGCCGAGGATGCCTGGCAGGAGACCTTCCTGCGCGCGCTCCGGGCCTACGGCCGGCTGGAGCACGGCCGGCATCTGCGAGCCTGGGTGTTCACGATCGCGACGCGAGTCGCGATGGACGATCTCAGCCGGAAGGGCCGGAACTCGGTCAGTCTCGACGAGATCCCCGAGCCCGTGGCGAACGGCGAGCCCGGACGCGCCGCGTTCGAGGAGCTCGAGCATCTGACCGGCGAGCTGCCTCCGACCGAGCGGGCGGCCGTCGTGCTCCGCTACGGCTACGACCTTCCCTACGCCGAGATCGGCAGTGCCCTCGGCTCGTCCGAGGAAGCAGCGCGCGCTGCCGCGTCGTCCGGTGTTCGCAGACTGAGGAGGACCCTTGAACGTGACGTCTGACCACGTGTCGTCTCAACTGGATGCCCGCTTCCGGGCCGCCGCCCTCGCGGAAGGGCTCGTCGACGTCCGCTACGACGTCGTCGACTCGCCCGTCGGTGAGCTCTTTCTCGCCTCCACTCCACGCGGGCTCTGCCGGCTCTCCTACACGGTCGACGGGCAGGACGAGGTGGTCGCGCGCATCTTCGGCGCCCGCGTCCTCCGCTCGCCGCTCGACGAGGTGCGCCGCGAGCTCGACGAGTACTTCGAGGGCCGCCGCCGCGACTTCGACCTGCCGCTCGACCTGCGCGTCGCGCCGTTCCACGAGACCGTCCTGCACGAGCTCGCGCGTGTCCCCTACGGCCAGGTGGACACCTACGGCCACCTGGCAAGGCTCGTGGGACGGCCGAAGGCAGCCCGGGCGATCGGCACCGTGATGAACCGGAACCCGATTCCGATCGTCCTTCCCTGCCATCGGATCATCGGCGCGAACGGCTCCCTCACGGGCTACGGCGGCGGGCTCGAGAACAAGCGCCTGCTGCTCGAGCTCGAGGGCGCGACGCTGCCGCTCTAGCCGCCGAGCGCGGCGCCCGCGAGGCGCGCCGCCTCGGCGAGGGCGACCGACGCGAGCCCGGAGCCGAACGTGACGCGAGCGACACCGAGGCGCCCGAGCTCGGCGATCCGTGGGTCGGCGGGATCGGCGAGGACGTTGACCGGTCCGTCGATCCCGGCACTCAGCGCGGCGATGTCGTCGAACGGCGCGACGATCGGGTAGACGCAGTCGGCCCCCGCGGCGAGGTAGGCGTTGCCGCGGGCGACCGCCTCCTCGACGCCGCCGGAACCGGTGATGAAGACGTCCACCCGAGCGTTCAGGACGAGCGCGGGCGCGGCCGCACGCACGGCCCGGATCAGGGCGACTTGCTCGTCGACCGGGATCATCTCGGCCTCGCCGTGAGAGTCCTCCAGGTTCATCCCGGCGGCGCCGGCCGCGAGCGCGGCCGCCGCGGTGCCGGATGGGTCGCCGTACCCGGCCTCGAGATCAGCCGTCACGGGGACCTCGACGGCGCGGGCGATCCGCTCGACGACCTGGAGCATCTCCGCGACCGGGGTCTGCTCGCCGTCCTCCCAGCCGAGTGAGCGCGCCACCGCCGCGCTCGAGGTTGCGAGCGCACGGCAGCCCGGCAGCGCCGCGAACAGCTTCGCGCTCGCGACGTCCCATGCGTTCGGGAGCACGAGGATCGGCGGGGCGCGATGCAGCGCGCGGAACTCCTCGGCACGGGTCATCGGTCTGAGCCTACTCAGGATGAAGGCCGATCAGCCGGTAGCCCACCCCCCACTCGTTGTCCACGTACGGCGTCGAGGGCGAGAGCGCCCGCAGCTTGCGCCGGAGACGCGAGGCATGAGCGTCGAGCGTGCGCGTTCGCATCGTCGGCGGCCAGTCCCAGATGTCCCGCAAGAGCTCACCGCGGGTGAAGACACGAGACGGATCGGAGGCGAGCAGGGCGAGGAGCGCGAACTCCTTGTGCGAGAGCTTGACTGCGACGCCCCGGACGGTTGCGACGCGCCCGGCCTCGTCGACGACGAGCTCCCCGACCTCGAGCACGCGCGCGCCGCGGCGAGAGCGGCGGACGACGGCGCGGATGCGCTCGACGAGCTCTTCGTGGTGAAACGGACGCGGCACGTAATCGTCGCACCCACGACGGAAGGCCTGCACGCGGTCGCAGGGCTCGTCGTCCGCGCCGCCGAGCACGATCACCGGCGCCTCGGCACACCAGCGCTCGAGCTCGCGACGATCCGCCGCGATCACCACGTCGGCCCGCGCGCCCGGGCCGGCGATCTCGAAGCCGTGCTCGCGAAGCTGCTGCTCGAGCAGGCCGCCCGCACCCTGCTCGGCTGCTGTCAGGAGCACCGTCGTCGACATGCCTTCGACGGTACCCGCGCCGAAAGCCGCTGCCTAGTTGTCCTTTGAGCCGATTGTGTGACGATTCGTCCTCAGCCGTCCGTGGCGGCCGAGGGCGCTCCAGCCTTGCCGTTTCCGGCCCACGCACCCTGGGCGAGCCATGCTGCGAGCCCCAGGATCGCGACCCCGGAAACCGGATGGATCCCGGCGACCCATGGGTGCTTGGGAAGGGCCGTCGCGTGCTGGACGAAGACCGTGAGGAACGCGAGGATGAACGTCCACAGCATCAGCCGCTTGTTCCACATCAGAAGCGCGAGCAGGAAGGTCACGACCGCCACGAGCGAGATCAGGTCACCGAGGGCGCGGTGCGGATCGAGGCCCTTCTGATCGTCCAGGCTCGCTGTGCCGTGGATGTCGAACACTCCGCGTCCCGCAAGGAAGATCTGGACGACGCACGCGATCGCGATCAGCGCGATCAGCACCCGATAGATCTGGTAGGCCACCCTGCGAACCCCGTCCATTCCGTCCTCCTGTCTCGACCCTGCTGCGCACACGATTCAACAGGAGTTTCGCGTCAGATGCGTCCGGAGCGGATGACTCCGATCAGGAGCCAGACCCCGAGCACCCCCGCGGCGAAGAAGCCGACGAACGAGATCACGTTCAACCCGAGCACCTGGGGCCCCGTCTTCGAGAACGCGCCGATCAGGCTCGACCCGATCAGCCCGCCCGTCACGATCAGCGCGACGACGAGTCGGTTCGAAACGACGTCCAGCTTGTGCATCAGGTCGTCGAGGCCCTTGTGGACGAAGCCGATCTCGATCTCGCCCGCCCGCACCTGCTCGAGCGTCTCGTACACCTGGTAGGGCAGGGCACCGGCCATCTGGACGAGCTGGGTGCCCTCGCGCCGGGCGCGGCCGGCGACGCGACGGGGCGTGAAGCGTTCCAGGATCAGTCCGCGGGCGTACGGTCGCGCCACCTCGAACACGTTGAACTCCGGGTAGAGCTCGACGCCGACGGACCCGATCGTGGCGATTGCCTTGTCGAGCATCACGAACCGCGACGGCAGCCGCAGCCGCATCGAATAGATCAGCGCGAACGCCTCCCGGATCAGCTGGAGCGGGTCGATCTCATTGAGGCTCGAGCCGTAGTAGCGGGAGTAGATCTGGTGGAGCTCGGAGACGAACTGCTCCTCCATCTCCTTCGGGTAGCGGACGCCGAGATCGGCGAGTCGCCGGGGGAGCACCTCGATGTTCTCGTTCGCGGCGTCGATGAAGAGGCGTGTCAGCTTCGAGAGGTCGCGGTCGGTCAGCTTCCCGGCGAGCCCGAAGTCGACGAGACCGATGCGCTCCGGCGAGAGCACGAGGATGTTCGCAGGATGCGGGTCGCCGTGGAAGAAGCCGTGGCGGAAGATCATCGTCAGCCACGTCTCTGCGATCACATAGGCGAGCCGGCGCCGCTGCTCGACCGTCCAGGCGTCGGTCTGGAGGTCGGCGAGCTGCACTCCCTCGAGGTATTCGAGCGTCAGGACGCGACGGCTCGTGTAGCTCCAGTACGTCCGCGGCACCGCGACGTGCGGATGCGCGGCGAAGTTGCGGTGGAAGATCTGGGCGTTCCGGCCCTCCTGCCGGTAGTCGAGCTCCTGCCGGATCGAGCGCGCGAACTCGTCGACGATCTCGCGCGTGTCGATGAAGTCGAAGGCCCGGATGCGCTCCCTCGCGATCCGCGCGGCTCCTTCGAGGAGCTGGATGTCGCTCTCGACCTGGCGCGGCGCGTTCGGCCGCTGCACCTTGACCGCGACACGACGACCGTTCGGGAGCACGGCGCGGTGAACCTGCCCGATCGAGGCCGCGGCCACCGGCTGCTCTTCGAACTCGAGGAAGAGACGGCTGATCGGCTGGTTGAAGTCCTCGAAGACGACCCGTTCGACCTCGGCGAAGGGGAAGGGCTTGACGTCGTCCTGGAGGCCGCGCAGCTCGACGATGATGTCCGGCGGGACCAGGTCGGGCCGCGTCGAGAGGAGCTGCCCGAGCTTGACGAACGTCGGTCCGAGCTCGTCGAGCATCTCACGGACATGGCGGCCGCGGTTGGCGCCGTTCTCCGGCGCTCTGCGGCCGTCGAGCAAGTAGCCGAAGCCGTGCTTGACCGCAACCTGGGTGATCTCGGCCAGCCGGCCGACACTTGCGGCTTTCGAGCTCGAGGCCATGGACGCAGTGTTGCACGCGTTCCGGCGAAACTCGACGTCGGCTTCGGAGCCGTCAGCGGGGGAACGCGCCGGGAACGCCTCCGTCGACCGGAATCACACAGCCCGTCGTGGCGCGCGAACGGTCGGACACGAGGAAGGCAACCGCCTCGGCGACGTCCGCACCGGTCACGGCGCGGCCGAGCAGGCTCCGGGAGGCGTAGAAGGCCTCGAGCTCGTCGGGAGCGACGCCGTGGGCCTCGGCGCGCTCCAGGCGAAGCTCGTCCGACCAGAGTTTCGAGCCGGTGAAGATCGCGTCGGGGTTCACGGCGTTCGCCCTGATTCCCTGAGCGCCGCCTTCGAGCGCGGCGATCCGCATCAACTGCACGAGGCCGGCTTTCGCGACCGAGTACGGGCCGAACCCGGCCCCGGGAGCGAAGGCATTCTTCGAGGCGACGTAGACGAGACTGCCGCCGATCGCCTGCTCTTCGAGCACGCCGAGCACCCGCTTCGTGAGCAGGAACTGGGCGGTCAGGTTCGTGTCGAGGCTTCGCCGCCACTCGGCCTCCGGCAGCTCGGCGAGCACTCCGGTCGAGCCAACACCGGCGTTGAAGACGACCGAGTCGACGCCGCCGAAGCTCGCGACGGCGGTATGGACGAGTCCGTCGACGACGCTCGGCTCCGTCAGGTCGCCGGGCACCCGGACAACGCGGTCGAGGCCGTCGCAGGTCTGCTCGAGCCCGTCGGCGTCGAGATCGGCGAGGACGAGGTGAGCGCCGCGGCCGGCAAGGTCGGCGGCGATCTCTCGTCCGATCCCGGACGCCGCTCCGGTCACGATCGCGATGTGGCCGGCGAGCTCTGGCGGGGGCGGCGCGAGCGTGAGCTTGTAGAGCTCGAGCGGCCAGTGCTGGAAGTCATAAACCTCGGCCTCGGTGAGCCAGCTCGCCCCGCCGAAACGATCGAGGGTCGCCGCGACCGAGGAGTGGGTGTGCTCCGCGAGCTCGAGTCTCGTCCGGACGGCCCGGATGTCCGGCCCGGCTGCGGCGGCTCCGAAGCCGGAAATGAGGAAGGTCCGCGGCAACTCCGCGCTCGTCTCCTCGAACGCTCCGACTGCGGCGTCGGTGTCGTCGTCAAGCTCGAGCACGCATGTGCGAGTCCCGATCCGGAGCATGTGGTCGGGCGTGCTCCGCATCGCGGCGAGCCCCTCGACGTCCGCTCGCCCGGCAAGCGGCTGCTGGCGCAAGGACGTGCCGAGGATCTGCCCGCGCTCGCGCGAGAGCCGGCCGCGGAGCCGGACGAGGAACCGTTCGACCAGGGCGCCGTCCGGCTCCTCGACCTCGGCCTCGGCGGGCGAGCCGAGATAGTCGCGCGCGCGTCCGACCAGCTCGACCGTGAGTCCGTACGACTCCTCGTGCGTCTCACCCCAGGTCACGAGCCCGTGATGGGCCAGCACCACGGCCCGCGCGTGGGCGAGGTCGGCCACCCGGCGCGAGAGCTCGAACCCGGGCCGCAGGTAGGGCACGATCGCGACGTCCTCACCGAGGGCGTCGTGGACCGCCGCGACAGGATCGGGTGCGTTCGCGAGGGAGCAGATCGCATCGGCATGGACGTGGTCGACATGGGTCGCCGGCAGGAAGGCGTGAAGGAGCGTCTCGATCGAAGGCCGCGCGCCCTCGGGATCGACGAGGCAGTGCGAGAGGTAGGCGACCATCTTCTCGTCGCTCATCGCCTCGCGCTGGCGGAGCGGCAGCAGGTCGTCGAGCCACAGCCCGGGGAAGTCGCCCGGCCCGGCGGTGCCGAGGTCAGAGCCGCTGCCCTTGATCCGAAGCACCCGCCGTTCGCGGCCGAGATGATCGAGCTCGACGAGCTTCGTCGAGGTGTTGCCGCCACCGTGGAGAACGAGCGCGGGATCGGCACCGATCAGCCGCGAACGCGCAACGAGCCTGTCGAGCTCGGATCCGCCCTCGATCTCCATCACTTCGCGATCGTAGTCCTGAAGCGCGTTCCTCGGCCGTTGAGCGGGAAACGCGACGGTTCCTGACCCGCGTCTCCAGCTTCCGGCGGCGCATGCCGGCGCGCTGAGCCCCAAAACCTTAGGTGCCTGGCACCGGGTGTTGCCTGGCCGGGGCCCCGCGTCTCGGCCTGTACTCACAGCTTTTGGGCGCGCGGGTTCGGCGTCGGAGGCCGGCTTCCGGCGCTCGACGCGTCGAACCCTTAGGTGCCTGGCACCGGCTGTTGCCTTGGGTGTCCGGCGCTCCACCGCCGGTCGCGCGGAACGAACCCGGGGGCGGGCTACTTGATCGAGCGCACCGTGGCGCGCCACGAACCGCGGGGCGCCGAGACGTCGACCGTCTCGCCGACCTTGCGTCCGAGCAGCGCCGAACCGAGCGGCGAGGTCGGAGAGACGGTGCCCGAGCCGCCGACCGCGCTGATCTCCACGGTCATCGCCTCGTCGCTCTCGTCGACGACCTCGACGACCGACCCGATGCCGACCTCCCCGCCGCTTGCCTGCTCGACGATCTCGGCGTTGTCGAGCCGGTGGCGGAGGGTGCGGATGCGCGCCTCGAGGAGGCCCTGCTCGTTCTTCGCCGCGTGATACTCGAAGTTCTCCGAGAGGTCGCCGAACTCGCGCGCCTTCTTGATCGCTGCGATGACCTCGGTGCGGCGCGGCCCTTCGAGCTCGGCCAGCTCCACTCTGAGTGCCTCGGCCTGGGTGGCCGTGAGGCGCTCGTCTACCACTTGGAGCCTCGACCGCGGCGCGAGGTGTAGACCAGGCGCGGGCGGGCCATCTTCATGCCCGACTCCTCGAACCGCTCGGTCTGGCCCTGGAGCCGGGCGACGCGGCTGACGTCGGCCTGCTGCTCGGGTAGCACGAGCGTGATCCCGGTACCGCCGCGACCGGCGCGGCCGGTGCGGCCGACGCGGTGCGTGTAGGCGGAGGGCTCCTCGGGCGGATCGAAGTTGATCACGTGCGTGATGTCCTCGACGTCGAGGCCTCGGGCTGCGACATCGGTGGCGACGAGCGTCCGCACCTTCCCGGAGTCGAAGCGGGCGAGCGCGCGCTCACGCTGCACCTGCGCCTTGTCGCCGTGAATCGCGACCGCGTCGATGTCGTGGCGCTTGAGCTTGTCGACAAGGCGGTCGGCGCCAGCCTTCGTCCGCACGAACACGAGCGCGAGCCCCTCGTCTCCGGGGAGCAGGTCGACGAGCGTCTGCACCTTGTTGTCAGGGGTGACGGCGATGAACCGGTGGTCGACGTCGCCGGAGCGGCGCTCCTCGGGAAGCTCGGAGTCGAAGCGCGCAGCGAAGTGGGTGTAGCGGCGGGCGAGCTCGCCGACCTCGCCGTCGAGCGTTGCCGAGAAGAACATGGTCTGGCGCTCGCTCGGGAGGAGGCGGACGATGCGGTCGACCTGGGGCTTGAATCCCATGTCGAGCATCCGGTCGGCCTCGTCGAGGATCAGCACGGAGACCTTCGCGATCGAGATCAGCTTGCGGTCGACGAGATCCTGGAGGCGACCCGGGGTCGCGACGAGCACGTGCGCGTCGGCCGCCTGTTCGGCCTGCTTGCGCAGCGGAACGCCACCGTAGACCGCCACGGCGCGGATCCCGCAGGCACGCCCGACCTGCTCCATCGTCTCTGTCACCTGCGAGGCGAGCTCGCGAGTCGGGACAAGCACGAGTGCGACGATCCCGTGGACGTTGCGATCGATCCGCTCGACGATCGGGATCGCGAAGGCGAGCGTCTTGCCCGAGCCGGTGGGGCTCTTCGCGAGGACGTCGCCACCGCGGAGGGCCTCGGGAATAACGGCGCTCTGCACGGGAAATGGGTTGAGAATCCCCTGTTCCTCGAGCACCGCGCAGACGGCGTCCGAGACGCCGAGCTCACGGAATTGGCTCAGGCCAGGCTCGGTTGGCTCAGGCTCGGTAGCCGCAAGGGCTCCGGCGGGAGAGGGTTGGATCATCGAGTTCGCTCCTTCTGTCGGCCGAGATCCCGGTTCCGAATCGCCTGATCAGTGCGGTGCCTCGAAAGCCGACACGACTGAAAAGATGACACGCCTCGAAAACGACACGCCTCAAAAAACGATTTGGCGACAGAGGAAACGCGATCTCACTGGAGAGCCGGATTGCCCTCCGTGAGGCTCACAGTAGCAGCGGCCCCGGTTGTTACGGCTCTTCGTGGTCGGCGCTGTCGACGCTCGCTTCGAGCAGCCGCAGGCGGTGCTCGAGCTGGGCGACGCGCAGATCGAGCTCGTCCCAGTCGTCGCGGGTGATCAGGCCGAACTCGTGGAAGAGCGAGTTCATCCGCTGACGGGTGCCCTCGCCGACCCGAAGCGCGTCGCCGCGCCACCGCGACCCGGCCTCGTCGAACAGCGCGCGCAGCTCGTCGAACTTCGGCCCGAGCATCGCGAGAAGGCGGTCGAGAGAGTCGCGCTCGTCGAAGACGTCGTTACCGGGGTCGTCCATGAGGCCTCGACTGGCGCCGCTGACGCCGGCGCTCCCGCTTCTCGTCCTCGGACTCGCCGCCCTCTCCGACCCCGACGGCTTCCTCGAGCTGCTCGAACGGCGTCGGCTGCATCGGCTCCTCCGCGGCGGCGAGCTCGGCCTCGCGAAGGGCCTTGGCCCGCGCCTTCGCGTCGAGGATCTCGCCGCGGCGGCCCGCGTACTCCTTGTCGCCCTCGAGGAGGCTCGACAGGATCGGGGTCGCGATGAAGATCGTCGAAACGGCTCCGACGGCGATGCCGACCATGATCGCGAACGCGAAGTCCTGCAGGGTCGCGCCGCCGAAGATGAAGAGCGCGATGATCGGCAGCAGCGTGATCGTCGAGGTCACGATCGACCGCTTCAACACCTCCGAAACCGAGGTGTTGACGACGGTCGCGATGCTGTCGCGCGGCATCAGGCGCAGGTTCTCCCGCACGCGGTCGAAGACGATGATCGTGTCGTAGACCGAGTAGCCGAGGATGGTCAGGATCGCGGCCACGGTGTCCGAGCTCACCACGCGACCGGAGATCGCGTAGACGCCGAGCATGATCGGGATGTCGTTCAGGAGCGTACGGAGGATCGGGAGCGCAAACCGCCAGCGGTAGCGCAGGGTCACGTAGATCGCGATCAGCGCGAACGAGACGATGATCGCCAGGATCGCGCTCCGTAGGATCTGGCTACTGAAGCTCGCCGAGACGTTCTTGACCCCGAGCTTCTGCGCGTCGACGGTCTTCGTGAGGCCGTTCGTGAGCTTATCCTGATCCGCGCTCCCGAGCTTCTTCAGGCGGATCTGGAAGTTCTTGTAGGAGTCGGAGCCGGTCTGCGCTCCCTTGCCCTGGACGATCGCGTCGCCGGCGCCGATCGACTGGGCCTGCTGGCGGACGAGCGAGATCGATGTCGGCTTCGGCGTCGTGAAGGTGATCTGGACACCGCCCTTGAAGTCGATCCCGAGGTTCAGCCCCTGGAAGATGATCGCGAGGACGCTGAGGCCGACGGCGACGAGCGAGATGATGAAGTACAGCCGCCTTCTGGTGACGACGTCGATCTGCTGCCAGCGCGGGATGTCACCGGAGGTCGCGCCCATGAAGCTCGGCGACTGGGCCCACTTGAACCCGGCCAGCAGGCCGAGCATCGCGCGGGTCGCCGCGACCGCCGTGAACAGCGAGACGACGGTGCCGAGGAGCAGCATCAGCGCAAAGCCCTTCACCTCGGCGGTCGCGACTGCGAAGAGGATCAGCGCCGTGATCGCGGTGACGACGTTGGCGTCGATGATCGTGCGGAAGCCCTTCGCGTAGCCGGCCGAGATCGCCGCGCGCGTCGAGCGCCCAGCTCGCGCCTCTTCCTTGATTCGCTCGAAGATGACGACGTTCGCGTCGGCCGCGACTCCGATCGTCAGGATCAGGCCCGCGAAGCCCGGCAGCGTGAGCGTCACCCCGAGCAGCAGGATCGCCCCGTACATCAGTACCGAGTAGACGGCGAGGCCGATCACCGCGACGACGCCGAGGAAGCGGTAGAGGATCAGCAGGAAGATCGCCACGACGATGAGCCCGACGATCGCGGCGTTGCGGGCCTGGCGGAGCGAGTCCTTGCCGAGCGTCGCGGAGACGTCGGAGCGCGAGACCGTCTCGAACTTCACCGGCAGGGCGCCGGTCTGGAGCACGAGGGCGAGGTTGCTCGCTTCCTTCGAGGACTGGATCCCGGTGATCTGGGCGCCGCCGCCGGTCGGGTCGATCCCGTCGCCGTACTGCGTGTAGTCGATCGTCGGGAACGAGTAGAGCTGGTTGTCGAGGACGATCGCGAAGCTTTGCACCACTCCGAGCCGCGCTCCGCGCTGCGCTTCGGCGCGCGTGATGTCGTGGAAGAGGCCGTTGCCCTTGCCCTTGAACTGGATGGTGACGATCGGCAGGCCGCTCGTCGGATCGACGTCTGCCTGGGTGCCGGAGAGCGAGAGATCCTTGCCGGTCATCTGCGGGTAGGGGCTCGAGGAGTCGCCCGGGTACCGGCCGTGCTTGAAGAGGTAGTAGTAGGTCAGGCTGGGCGCCGGTGCGGTCGCGAGGCCGGGGCAGGACGACGAGATCGCCGCGTCGCAGCTGATGACCACCGTCCGGCCGGGGGCGGTCAGCATCTGGTACCCGGTCGGGAAGCCCGGCGTCGTCTTACCCGGCTTGACCACTTTCGTCGTCGTCTTGGCGGGATGCCCCTTCGTCGCCTTGGTCTTGACCGTGACCGTCTTCGGCTTGATCGGCTTCAGCGCCAGCACGGCCGGGTCGAGCTTCAGCGTTTTGACGGTTGTCGCCGGGCCGGCGATGAGCCTCTTCGTGCGCGAATTGAAGAGGTAGTAGGCCGACGGGCTGCCGTGGCCGGTCTGGCCGGTCTGCACGAGGCCGAGCAGGTCGAACAGGCTCGTGTACGGGACGGCGGTCTGGCTCGCGTTGATCGAGGGGCCGTAGAGCGAAGGTGTGAGGTCGTAGAGCTCGAGGACGGCGGTCTGGCCGATGATCTGTGCGGCCTCGGTCGGGTCGTGAACCGCCGGGAGCTCGATCACGATCTGGTTCGAGCCCTGCTTGGTGATCAGCGGCTCCGAGACGCCGAGCTTGTCGACGCGGGTGCGCATGATGCTGATCGCGTTGTCCATCTGCGCCGAGGTGACCGTCTGGCCCGGCGCGGGCTGCGCCTGCAGCACGACCTCGATGCCGCCCTGGAGGTCGAGACCCTGGCGCAGCGTTCGATGACCCGGGGATCCCGGAATCGCCAGAAACGCGACGCCCGCGAGAGCGGCTATCACGATGAGGAGTAGAACTAGATGCGAGCGGCGCGAGGCCAAGCAGAATCAGGTTAGCTTGCCGGCTGGTCGTTCATGTCGTTAGGGATTTCGGCCTCTTCGTTAGGAAGTTGAACATCCTGTGCAACAGCGGCCACTGCGCGACGGTCGAGCGTGACCACGACACCGGGGGCGATCTCGACCCGGAGCTCTCCTTCGCCGGCCTCGCGGACGACGGCGTGCATCCCCCCTGCGGTGATGATCTCGTCGCCGACGACGACCTCGTCCTGCATCGCCGCGTGCGAGCGCTGCCGCCGTCGCCACGGGATGGCGAGCACGAGCCAGCCGAGGCCGAGGAGGATGGCGATGAGGATTACCGGTCCCATGTTCGTGTCCCTAGACGCGCGAGCGCGTCGCGCTTGTAGAGGCCGAAGGCGCCCCGTTCGATCGCCTCGCGGGCGCGACGGGTCAACTCCAGGACGAAGCGTAGATTGTGGAGGGACAGCAGGCGGTGACCGAGCAGCTCGTCCTGGTTCACGAGGTGCCGGATGTAGGCCCGGGAGAACGCCAGACAGGCCGGGCAGTCGCAGTCGGCGTCGAGCGGTTCGGGGTCGCGGGCGAAGCGGGCGTTGCGCAGGTTCAGCCGGCCCTCCCATGTGAGCGCGCTGCCGGTGCGGGCGGTTCTCGTCGGCAGCACGCAGTCGAACATGTCGACGCCGGCCTCGATCACCTCGAGGATCCCCTCGGGGTCGCCGATCCCCATGAAGTACCGGGGCTTGTCCACCGGGAGCTGCGGCGCGAGCCAGTCGGTCGTGTCGAACATCTGCTCGCGGTCCTCGCCGATTGCGAGGCCGCCGATCGCGTTCCCGTCGAAGTCGAGCTCGAGGAGCTCCTGCGCCGAACGGGTTCTCAACTCACGGTCGAGCCCGCCCTGGAGGATCGCGAAGCGGAGCTGGCCCTCGGCGCGTGGCGCGTGGCGCTGGCGCTTGGCCCATTCGGTGGTGCGGCGGACGGCGTCTTCGAGCTCGGCCCGTGAGACGCCGGGGGGCGGCACCTGGTCGAGGCACATCGCGATGTCGCTGCCGAGGTTCCGCTGGATCTCGGCGGCGAGCTCCGGCGTGAACCGGGCGGCGGCGCCGTCGTAGACGCTGCGGAAGGTGACGCCGTCGTCGTCGACGGCGCTCAGCGTGTCGCGCAGCGAGAAGACCTGGAAGCCGCCGGAGTCGGTCAGGATCGGGCGGTCCCAGCCCATGAACCGGTGCAGCCCGCCGAGCTCGGCGATCAGTTCGTCGCCCGGCCGAAAGTGGAGGTGGTAGGTGTTGCCGAGGATGATCTGGGCGCCGAGCGCCTCCACCTCAGCCGGCATCAGGGTCTTGACGGTTGCCTTCGTCCCGACCGGCATGAAGACGGGCGTCTCGATCTCACCGCGGGCGGTCGAGAGCACCCCGGCCCGCGCCTCCCCGTCCGTGGCCGTGACCCGGAAGACGCTCACCAGCCCTAGCCGACCATGTCTCCGCAGGCCACGAGGGGGGACAGTCCCCTGGACAGTGGCCAAAAGGGGGTAGAGCGGGGACAGTCCCCTGGACAGTGGCCAGAAAGACGAAGCCAAGACTGGGTAGACCAGGGGACAGTCCCCTGGACATGGCTGAGAGCGACGGGGCTCTTCGGGACGGGCATCAGAGGATCAGCATCGCATCGCCGAAGGAGTAGAAGCGGTAGCGCTCCTCGACGGCGAGGCGGTAGAGCTCGCGGGTCTCCTCGATCCCGGCGAAGGCCATGACCAGGGCGAGGAGGGTCGAGCGGGGCAGGTGGAAGTTCGTGAGCAGGCAGTCGACCCGGCGGAACTCGAACCCCGGGAGCACGAAGAGGTCGGTGCGGCCCTCGAGGGGCGCGCCGCGGGCGAGGGTCTCGAGCACACGCACGGTCGTCGTGCCGACCGCGAGGACGGCGTCCGCGGCGGCGATCCGCTCCCAGGCCGCCGCGTCCACCTCGTAGCGCTCGCCGTGGAGCGGGTGATCCTCGACCCGCGCGACGGTGAGCGGCCGGAACGTGTCGAGGCCGACATGCAGCGTGACGCGCTCGACGTCGAGCTGACCGAGCAACTCCGGCGTGAAGTGCAGCCCGGCCGTCGGAGCCGCCGCCGATCCGGCAGCTGCCGCGTAGACCGTCTGGTAGCGGTCCGGATCGCGAAGCGGCTCGGTGATGTAGGGCGGGAGCGGCGCCTCGCCCTCGGGCTCACCGTGGAGCCGGAGCCGCCAGCGGCCGTCGCCGAGATGCTCGAGCAACTCGACCGGCCCGTAGCGGCGCCCGGCGCGCAGCCGCCGCGTCGGCCGCGCGAGCCCCTCCCACTCGTCACCGCCAAGCCGCTCCACCAGCAGGATCTCCCCCTTCGGCGCTTCGATCCGGATCCGCGCCGGCACGACGCGGGTGTCGTTGACGACGGCGATCGCACGCGCCGGCAGCAGCCCGGGCAGGTCGCGGAACACGCAGTGGCGGATCTCCCCGCTCACCCGCGAATAGACGAGGAGCCGCGAGTCGTCGCGCCGCTCGAGCGGCCGCTGCGCGATCAGCTCCGGGGGCAACTCGTAGTCGATTTCACTTGCTTTCATCCGACCGCGACGTTACCGTCGGTGTTGATGGAAAACCGTTACTCGCTTCCGCCCGAGATCTCCGCCGCCCTGGATCGGGCCCGTCTGCAGGTCGAGGCGCTCGCTCAGACGGCCGACGAGCTCCAGGTCGTCCTGCCCGACGCCGTCGGCAGCGCGCTCCGTGACGGCCTCCGCGAAGAGGCCGCCCCGATCTCGCGGCGCCTCGCCGAGGTGAAGGGTCTCTCGAACCAGATGATCCGCCGGTTCGAGCGGCTCGAGACCGACCTCCTGATCGAACGCCACGCCCGCGTCGACGACCTCGCGCTCCTGATCGAGCTGATCACCGCGCAGTGGAAGGGCCTGAACGAGCGCCTCGACAAGATCGAGCGCTCGATCGATCCCCGCGCCGACGTCGTCCAGCTCCGCCCTGCCGACGTCGGCACCGGTTAAGCCCGCACGATGCGGTGATCGAAGCGGGTCGTGCGGCCTCCGGCCGACGACCACCATCCGTTCACGGCGCGCTCGGCCGTCGCCCAACGGTTTGCGGGGCGAGCACGGGCAGAGCCCGTACTCGCTTTCGGACTGGCCCGGCCGCGAGACCCGCTAAGACGCAAGACAAGGGCCGGAAGGCAGGCTAGGCGGCCGCGGGCAGCGTGAGCTCGAAGCGCGCGCCGTGCCCGGGCTCCGATTCGAGCTCGATGTTCCCGCCGAGCGCATGTGAGAGCTCGCGTGCGATCGTCAGCCCGAGCCCGGTGCCGCCCCCGCCCGTGACGAACGGCCGGAAGAGCCGCTCGGCCTGATCCGAGGCGATGCCGGGGCCCGTGTCCTCGACCGACACGCGGATCGTGCCGTTCGTCTGACCGAGCTCGATGCCGATCCGCCCGCCGTCGGGGGTCGCCTTGAACGCGTTCGAGAGCAGGTTGTCGACGATCTGGAGCACGCGGTCGCCGTCGGAGACGATCACCGGCTTCGCGTTCACCGTCACCGAGAAGTCGATCGACCGGGTGCGCGCCTGGTCGACGAACGTCTCGTAGGCCCGCTCGACCACCTGCTCCATCCCGACCTCCTCGCGCAGCACGGTGAAGCGGTGCGCGTCGAGCTTGGCGAGGTCGAGGATGTCGCCGACGAGCCGCTCGAGACGGCTGGCCTCGGCCGAGACGATCGCGAGTGACCGCGAGCGCCCCTCCGGATCCTCGACGAGCCCTTCGGAAAGAGCGGACACGTGCCCACGGATCGCAGTCAGCGGCGTCCGCAGCTCGTGGGAGACGGTCATCAGGAAGTTGCGCTCCCGCGCCTCCGACTCCATCAGCCGCACGGCCATCTCCCCGAAGCGGTCGGCGAGGTGGCCGATCTCACCCGGCGCGCGGCGGGGCACCTCGACGTCGTAGTTGCCGGTCGCGACCTCGTCAGCGGCGTCCGAGAGGGCGAGCAGCGGCCGCACGACGCGTCGCGAGACGTACAGCGCGAACACTCCCGCGACGAGCAGGCCGAAGGCCAGCGCGACGGCCAGCCGGCGCGCGAGCGAGTCGGCGAACTGCTGGATCGCGTTCTTCTGCTTGGCGACGATGATCGCCCCGACCGTCGTCTGGCCGACGACGACCGGGTTCGCGACCGCGTAGTAGGCCCCCGTGAGATGAGGAGGCGTGAAGACGAACGTAAGCGTCTTCGCCGATGTCCAGTCGATCGTCTTCAGGTTGAGGCGGGGGACTCCCGGGTTCTCACCCGGGAAGAGGCTGATCGGCCCGTCGAAATAGATGAGATCCTGCGTCGTCTCCTTGAGCTCGGCGTAGGCGAACGTCGGCGCCCGACGTGACTTGCCGCGCCGCGCCGCGAAGTCGGCCTGCACGGCGCTCTGGTAGAGCTGGGCGATCCCGGCCGACTCGTGCCGCAGCTGGTGCAGCGTCTGATTCCTCGCGAAGTCCCGGAAGAGCTGGATCGCGATCAGCGTGGTCACGACGCCCGACAGCACGATCCCCGCCAGGAAGAGCAGCGGCAGCCTGACGCGGAGCGAGGAGAACACGGCCGTGGGTTTAAACCGGGCCGGCGTCCCTCGTGGTCTCGCGTGCGGTCGACACCTTGTAGCCGACTCCCCACACGGTCACCACGGGCGAGGCGTCGCCGAGCTTGCGCCGCAGTTGCCGGACGTGCACGTCGACGGTCCTCGTGTCGCCGGCGAACGTGTAACCCCACACGCGCTCGAGCAGCTGATCGCGCGTGAGCACGAGGCCGCGATGGTCGAGCAGCTCCCAGAGGAGATCGAACTCCTTGGGTGCGAGCTGGACCTCCTCGCCGCTGACGGTCGCCTCCCGCCGCCCTGCGTCGACACGGAGATCGCCGTGGGTGATCACCTCGGTCTGGAGGTCGCGGCGCTCGGGCGTCGCTCGGCGCAGGATCGACTTGATCCGTGCCACGAGCTCACGGGGGTTGAACGGCTTCGTCAGGTAGTCGTCTGCGCCGACCTCGAGCCCGATGATCTTGTCCACGTCCTCGTCCCGGGCGGTGAGCATGAGGATCGGGACGTCGGATGCCTGGCGCAGCCGCCGGCAGACCTCGATCCCGTCGATGTCCGGGAGCATCAGGTCGAGCACGATCAGCGCCGGCCCGTGCGTCGCAGCCTCGCTGATCCCGTCGGCACCGGTTGCGGCGGTCCGCACGGTGTAGCCGGCGTTGCGGAGGTAGAGGGAGACGAACGAGGCGATCGAGCTCTCGTCCTCGATCACGAGGATCGTCGAGGGCGTCGCCGACATGCCTAGAAGCCCTTGCCGAAGAGATCGCTGACCGGGGTCTTCGAGATCGACTCGGGCTTGCCGCCGTTGACGGTGATTGCTCCGTCGTCGGCCGTGCCCACCCCCGTGGCGACGATGCTCCCCTTGCCGACCGCCGACACGTTCATGTCGGTGCCGATCAGCTCGAGCGTGTACTTCCCCGAGGCGAACAGGAAGCGCACGTCGGTACCGGAGTAGACGCCGGAGCCTCGGCTGTACTTCGCCTTCGGGCTCGAGACGGCGGGGACGGACACGCCGTCGTCGGGCACGTAGTTCAGCACCATCACCGTGCCCGAGTCGAAGTGTCCGTAGATCACGCCATGGCCCTGGAGATAGATGGTGCCGTTCGCGGCGGACACACCGAGCGCGCCGTCACCGGCGGACGTTTCGGCCGCAGAAGCCAGAGCGGGCATGCAGAGCACGGCCGCAAGAACGAGACAGAACCTACGCATCTGTATCAAAGTCTCCCTGCTCCAAGTATGCCGTGATTCACGGAGGTGTAAGGATTTCCCCCGCCGGATTGCGTGACGCCGTTCTGATAGAGCGTAGACGCCTTGACCCCGGCGCTCGCGCTTCCTCTGTTTGCCGTCTCGGTCGTCGTCACGCTCGCGGCGGCGGGATTCTTCGCCGACAAGCTCGACCACGTCGGTCCCCGGCTCGGGCTGCCGGAGTCGGCCGTCGGGCTTCTCACCGCGGTCGCCGCCGACACCCCCGAGATCGCCTCGGCGATCGTGGCGCTGATCGCCGGTGACCGCGACGCAAGCCTCGGCGTCGTCCTCGGCTCGAACACCTTCAACCTCGCGGCGATGATCGGGCTGAGCGCGGCGCTGACCGGCTCGGTGACGATCGGCCGTCGTGCGCTGACGATCGAGGGCATAGTCAGCGTACTTTGCCTGGCGATCACGGCCGCTCTCGTGCTCGGCGTCCTCGACGCTCCGCTCGCGCTCGGCCTGTTCCTCGTGATCGCTGTGCCGTACGTGATCGTGACACTGCGGCGCCCGCACCCGGGTGCTCCGGGCACCGCCGAGGAGAACCACGTCAGAGGCGACGCGGTGCTCCGGGAGATCCTGCTGATGATTCCGGCGGTCGGGTTGATCGTCCTCGGCGCGACGGGAATGGTGAAGGCCGCCCTCGCGCTCGCTGATCACTGGCACGTCTCCGAGACCGTGACCGGCCTCCTCGTGCTCGCCGTGCTGACCAGCCTGCCGAACGCCTTCACCGCAGTCCGCCTGGGTCGCGCCGGCCGCGGCGATGCCCTCGTCACCGAGACGCTCGCGAGCAACACGATCAACCTGACCGGTGGCATTCTCGTCCCGGCGCTGTTCGTCGGGATCGCGGCAGCGTCGGGGAGCGTGAAGTTCGACTTCGCCTGGCTTGCCGGCATGACTGCGATCGCGCTCGTAGCCCTGATCCCCGTGCGCGGGATGGGCCGCACCGCCGGGGTGCTCCTGATCGCGACCTACGTCGCGTTCGTCGCGATCCACATCGCGCTCGGGTAACCGGCCACAGCCGTGGTTAGACTCGTTGGTGATGGCCATCTTCCGCCGTTCGAGCTCCGACGGCACGCTTTCCCCTGCCTCGAGCGCCTCGATTCCGTCGAGGCGGCCACACCCGGGCCTGCTGCGGCGGGAGCGGCGCGCGCTCCTTCGTGTCCGTGACGAGCGGCTGCGCGATCTCGGCGGGCTGACGGTCGAGATGTACCGGCGAAGCTCCTGGCGCGAGGATCTGCTCCAGGAGCGCTGCGCCGAGGTGATCGGGATCGACGCGCGCCTCGCGGAGATCGACGAACTCCTGCACGGCGGCGAGGGGACGGAGCGCTGCACCTGCGGCGCGACCGTGCTCCGCGGCTCTCATTTCTGCCCGAACTGCGGTCGGGTGCTCGACGACGTCGGAGCCGAAACCGGCTTCCTCGAAGACACGATCGTCGAGCCGCCGCCCGGCGAGACCGGCTGATGAAGCGGCGCCAGGCCGCTGCGTACCTCGCCGACGCGGCCTGCCCCCGGTGCGGCATCGTCCGCGCCCCCGATCAGGACTACTGCCTCGAGTGCGGGCTGCGCCTGCCGGTGGTCGTCGGGACGATCGCCGGCCTCCGCCGCCGGTGGCTGCGCCGTCTCGGGTGGTACCCGGGCGACTGGGTGTGGCTCGCGATCCCGCTCGGCGGCCTGGCGGCGCTTGGCGCTGCGGCGGCGATCACCCTCGACCGGCAGCCGGGTGCCCAGGCGGCCGGGACCTACGTCGCCTCTGCGCCCGCGATGACGACGCCGAGCGGGCCGAGCGGGCGAAACGGCCGCACGCTGTGGCCGGCCGGGCTCAGCGGCTGGACGGTCGTGCTCGAGTCCTCGCCGCTCCCCCATGGCGGCTCGCAGCCGGCTCGCATCGCGAGACGGGCCGTGCACGACGGGCTCACGCAGGTCGGCGTCCTCGACTCCTCGTCGTTCGGGAGCCTCCACCCCGGGTATCTCGTCGTCTTCAGCGGCGTCTACGGGGCCGCCGGGGACGCGACGACGGCACTCGCGACGGTGCGTTCACACGGATTTGGCGGCGCTTACGTTCTCCGCGTGGCCCCCTGAGCGAGGCCTGATCATTCATTTCGATCGAGATTATGTTATCGAAAAAGAAAACATTTGTAACAGCATGGAGAACCAGGTACAGTCTTTCGTAAGAGCACGTCCGGGGGCCGCTTTACCGCTTACCCACACTATTCTCAGGGACTCGAACAGGAGACGTAGGTAATACATGGACGAGCAGGTCCTTCAAATTCAGCATTGTATGTATCAATATTCCCGGGCGATCTACCGGTCGATCAAAGACCTGATCGACCCGTATGTGGACCAGCGAACCCATCTCGAGTACCGCCGGCAAGTCCTTGCGGCCTGCGAGGGAACAATGGAGCGGCTCGCCGCAGACCCACACTATTTCGCAAATCCGGATCGTACGCTCTTTGCCGATATCCGTCGCTATTTTCCGATCAACGTCCAGGCCCAGGTGGCCTGGTCGGTGAACCAGGGAGTTCGCGCGGCCGTCGAGTTCATCGAGGAGCAGATCGAGTCCGGCGCCTTCGAGGGCGGAATCGCCCACTGCCACGCGACGACCCGCAAGGGCAAGCCGTGCCAGCGGACACCACTGCCCGAACGCGATTACTGCCCCTCGCACCAGCATCTGGATCGCGCGGACCGGGCAAAAGTCGCGGCCTGACCGCCAAAAAGTTCGCTTTTTGGCTAATACAGACTCTCTAGCCGTTTGCGAGCGGTAGGCTCGCAAACGGCGATGAGTCACGACACCGACAAGCTGATCCGGCAGCTCTCGCTCGTTGCGTTCCTGATGGCGGAACTTCGAGCGCTGACGGCGCGCGACATCAAGTCGAACGTCGAGGGCTACCAGGAGATGAGCGACGAGGCCTTCGCGCGGCGCTTCTACTCCGACCGGGCCGAGCTCTGGGGCCTCGGCGTCCCGCTCGAGTCGCAGCGGGACGAGTTCACGGGCGAGGAGCTCTACACGCTCAAGTCGGAGCGCTACTTCCTGCCGCCGCTCGATCTCGAGACCGACGAGCTCGCGGCGCTCCAGACCTGCCTCTACCTGCTCGAGGGACGGTTCGCCTACGCCGAGCCACTACGCCTCGCGCTCCAGAATCTCGCGCTCGGCCGCTCCGCAGGCGTCCTCGAGCCCGCGCCGACCGTCACCGCCGTTCGGGTCGAGGTGCGCGATCCCGATTACAGCCCCGAGCTCCAGGGGCGGCTCGGGAAGCTCGAGGCGGCGATCTCCAAGCAGCGGACGGTGCGCTTCCAGTACTGGTCGATTGCCCGCGACGACGAGCACGAGCGGACGATCAACCCCTACGCCCTCCTGCCCGAGAACGGCACCTGGTACATGATCGGGCTCGACCTGGAAGACCAGACCGTCAAGAGCTTCCGGGTTTCGCGCATCCGCTCCGAGATCCGGTTTGCCACCCGTCGCGAGCGCGACTTCCGCGTTCCCGAGACATTCGACGTCGAGGAGTTCCGGGGCCGGGCGGAATGGCAGTTCGGCGACATCGTCGGCGAGGCCCGGATCGCGGTCAGCTCCGACACGGCCTGGTGGGTGCAGCGCGAGTACACGGAGCCCCGCAACCGGGTCGAGGACGGCGTGTTCATCACCGCCTACGCATCGCTGCCGATGCTTGCGCGCTGGATCCTGCGCCAGGAGGGACGCGCGATCCCGCTCGAGCCCTCCCCGCTCCGCCGCCTCGTCACCGAGGGCGTCAGGGCGGCGCGGCGCGTCCACGAGGGACCGCCGCCGAGCCCGGCCTCCGAGCTGCATGTGCCGTGGGTGGACCACTCGTCCGAACGCCAGGCCGGACCGGTCGCGCCCGAGCGCTTCGGCGTGCTCCAGTCGCTGCTCGCCTACCTGCTCGCGGCCTGCGGCGACGATGCCGACGCGGTGATCGAGTCCCGCGAGCTGGTCGAGCGGTTCTCGATTCCGGCCGAAGCCCTCGAGGAACATCTGTCGCTGCTCAACCTGGTCAATTTCGGCGGCGGCTGCTACGCCGTCTACGCCGAGCTCCACGGCGACGAGGTACACGTCGACAAGGAGCTCTTCGGCGACACCTTCCGCCGCGCACCCCGGCTGACGCCGCTCGAGGCGCGCGCGATCCGGCTCGCGCTCGAGTTCGTCGGGCCGATGATCGCCGCGGGCTCACGTTCGCCGCTCGACCGGGTGCGGGCGAAGCTCGAGGAGGCCTTCGGCCAGTTCGACCTCGCCCAGACCCCGACGCCGCACGCCGGCGCCGAGGAGGACATGGTCGCGACGCTCACCCGCGCGATCGACCACAAGCGCCTCGTCGAGCTCGAGTACCTGAAGCCCGAGTCGACCGAGGTCGAGACGCGGACGATCGAGCCCTACGGGATCGAGCGCCGGCTCCCGCACTGGTACGTCCACACCTGGGACGTCGACCGCGACGCGCCCCGCAGCTACCGGCTCGACCGCACGCGAACGGCGAAGGAGCTCACGACCGCCTTCGCGCCGCGCGAGGGCTTCGATCCGTCCGAGCTGAGCAGAGCGACGAGCGCGCGCATCTGGTACTCATCCGCGGTCGGACGCTGGGAGGTCGAAAAGGGCGCGCTCCCCCTCACCGACGGCGCGGCGCTCTCGGAGCGGCCCGTAGGCAGTGCGAGCTGGCTCGTCGGCGAGGTGCTCTCGTTCCGCGGCGAGGCGATCGTGCTGGAGCCGCCCGAGCTGCGAGAACTGGTCGCCACGCGGGCACGCGACCTCGAGCGCCGCTTCCGCGAAGCGCGCGCCAAGGCCGCCACCTAGAACTCGTCGTACTCGCACGGCGTTTTCAGGCCAGGTGCTTCGGGCCGTCTCCGGGAGTGTTTCGTCACACTCTCGTTTCAGTGCCTGACCCCGGTTTTTCGCCTGCTGGCTGCGAGAATTGGGCTATTTCCCTCGTGTCGTTTTCAGGCGATACCTGACCCCGCCTTCGGCGTCTCGGACCAGGCTGAGTTCGGGTCGAGTGGCTAGCTGCGGTTCGCCGGCAGCTCGAGCGTGAACGTCGAGCCGCTTCCCGGAGTCGAGCTGACGTCGAGCGTGCCTCCGTGCGCCTCGGCGATCGCGCGGGCGATGTAGAGGCCCAGGCCCGTGCCGGGCTTGGCCGAGGTGCCGCGGACGCGGCCGAACTTCTCGAAGATAAGCCGCTGATCCTCGGGAGCGATCCCGGCGCCATGGTCTGCGACCGCGACGGTGACGTGCCCGTTCACAGCGACGGCGTGCACCTCGACCGGCGAGCCGTCGGGCGAGTACTTGACCGCATTGTCGATCAGATTCGTCAGCACCTGCCGGAGCCGCTGCGGATCACCGCGCACGGCCGGAAGCTCCGGCGGAACGCTCGAGTCGATGTGGACTGACTCGCGGGCGAGCTCGGCCGAGGCGACCGTCTCGTTCACGAGCCCGGCGAGATCGACGTTGGCGAAGGTGTAGCTGAAGGTCCCCGCATCGATTCTCGAGCTGTCGAGTACCTCCCCGACGAGCGCCGCCAGGCGGTCGGTCTCGTCGGCGATCAGCGCCAGGAAGGCGTCGCGCTGGTCGCTCGACAGGTCGCGCCAGCGCTGCTGGAGCGTGCGCGCCGAGCCGATCACCGAGGCCATCGGCGTCCGTACCTCGTGCGAGACGAGCGAGACGAAGTCGGCCCTCAGGGTCGAGAGGCGGCGGAGCTCGGCGACCGTCTGGCGCTCGGCCTCGTGCAGCCGCTCGGCCTCGTCCGCCCGCGCTTCGGCCCGCTCCCCCTCGGCCGCGAGCTGGCTGACGAGCCAGCCGACGATTAGCGCCATCAACACCTCGAGCCCGGTCTGGAAGGCGACGAGCTTCCAGCTGAACTGCGCCGCGAGGTGGTTCACGCGCAGCTTCTCGAACACGGCGACGATCGGCGCGGAGATCGCCGCCAGCACGAGGCCGCCGGGAATCGCGAAGCGGACGCACGCCGCCGCCAGGTCGATGTACAGGATCTGCTGGACCGGCAGGCCTCGCTCGAACGCGAACACCATCACATAGCCGACCGCGATCAGGGTGTCGAAGGTCTGCGCCGCGAGACTCTGCTGGAATGCATGGCGAGCGCCGAGCCCGGAGCGCGCGAGCGCGTAGAACCCGAGCGCGCCGATCCCGAAGGCCGCGGTCGTGATCCAGGCCCAGGTCTCCCAGGCTCCCGGCGGGTAGGCGGCGACCGCGACGATCGTGAAGACGAACGGGAACGCGATCAGGCGCAGGATCGAGATCCAGCGCTCGAGGCCTCTCAGCTGCATCGCTGCTCCAGCCGGTCGAGCGCCCAGCGGGCGTGCTCGGCGAGCAGCTCGTCCTCCCCATTCGCGTGCGCGGTGAGCACGTCCATGGTCTCAGGGGTCGAGGCACCGCTGTTCCCGAGCGCGACGAGCGCGTTGCGCTGCAGCCACCTCGGGTCGTTCCTCGGCACATAGAGCCGCCGCAGGAGCTCGTCGTCGAGCTCGCCGGGGTCCCCGAGCAGCTCGAGCAGATCGACGTGTGCGGCCGAATCGGGGGCGGTATCCGCGCGGCGCCGCTCGACCCCGCGGTTCCAGGGGCAGACGTCCTGGCAGATGTCGCAGCCGTAGAGCCGGGAACCGAGCGGCGCGCGGTAGGGCTCGGGAATCGACTCCGGCACCTGCGTCCAGTACGAGAGGCACCGGGTCGCATCGAGCACACCCGGCTCGTCGAGCGCACCGGTCGGACACGCATCGATGCAGCGCGTGCACGAGCCGCAGCCCGGCGCCATCGGCGATGTCGATTCGAGCTCGGCAGCGGTGATCAACGTGCCGAGCACGACCCACGAGCCGTGCCGCTCGGTGATCAACATCGTGTTCTTGCCGTAGAAGCCGACCCCGGAGCGGGCTGCTGCTTCACGGTCGACGTGCTGATTCGCGTCGACGAGCACGCAGTAGGGGGCCTCGAGCGCCCGCCCGAGCGCGTCGAGCTTGTCGCGCAGCTCGGCGTACCCGTCGTGCCAGGTGTAGCGAGGCAGCCGGCCGTGCGAGGGCGGCAGCTCGGGCTCGGGCGCGTAGTAGCAGAGCGCGGCCGAGACGACGCTCCGGGCACCGTCCAGCAGCCGCTCGGGGTGGCACGAGACCTCCGGCCGCGAGGTCGTGAAGCCGAGCCGGCCGAAGAGGCCGCGCGCCTTGCGCTCGCGGATGTCCCGCTCCGTGCCCTCGTAGGGCTCGGCCGGCGTCACCCCGACGACGTCGAGCCCGAGCTCGGCCCCGAGCCGCTGCACCTCGACCGTCCTCATCGCTCCATTGTTACAGCGGGCCCTGCGAATCCCTCTAGAACCACTCGTCTAGCATCGGGCGCGTGAAGGCGATCCGGATCCACGAGGAGGGGGGCCCCGAGGTGCTCCGCTACGAGGAGGTGCCCGACCCCGTCGCGGGTCCCGACGACGTCGTGGTCGAGCTGCGTGCCGCCTCGCTGAACCACCTCGACGTGTGGCTGCGGCGTGGGCTCCCGTCGGTGCCGAAGCCGCGGATCCTCGGCGCCGACGGCGCGGGCGTGATCGCCGGGACGAACGAGCGCGTCGTGATCAACCCCGGGCTCTCACACGCCGGCGGGATCGAGGTGCTCGGCGAGCATCGAGACGGCACGCACGCAGAGCTGATCGCGGTTCCGAAGACCGCGGTCCACCTGATCCCGGACGATCTCAGCTTCGAGGAGGCGGCGGCGTTCCCGCTCGTGTTCCAGACGGCCTACCGGATGCTCGTGACGCGTGCGCGTCTCGAGGCAGGCGAATGGGTGCTGATCTGGGGGATCGGCGGGGGTGTCGCAACGGCGGCGCTCGCGATCGCTAACGCGCTCGGCGCCCGCACGATCGCCACCTCTTCGAGCGACGACAAGCTCGAGCGGGCGCGCGAGCTCGGCGCCGACGCGACCCTCAACCACGTTTCCGACGACATCGTCGCGCGCGTGCGGGAGCTCACGGGCGGCGGCGCGAACGTGGTCGTCGAGCACGTCGGGCAGGAGACCTGGACGCGCTCGCTCGCCTGCTCGGCGCGCGAGGGCCGGGTCGTCGTCTGCGGCGCGACCTCGGGGCCGAACCCACCGGCGGCGCTGAACCGGATCTGGTGGCGGGAGCTGACAATCCTCGGCTCGACGATGGGCACGCCCGACGATTTCGCCGGCGCCTTCGACCTGGTCCTGTCCGGGCGTGCGAAGCCTGTCGTCGATGCCGTGTTCCCGCTGGCCGAGGCCGCTTCCGCACACGAACGCCTGGAGCGGGGCGACCAGCTCGGGAAGATCGTCCTGCGGATCCCCGGCTGATCAGGCCGTGTAGAAGCCGCGGATGAAGCGCCCGTCCTGGGCGTCGACGACGACCGTCATGTGCCGGACGTGCGCCGTCCCTCCCGGGCCGAAGCCGACGTTCTGGGGTTTCGCTGCGGTGAACGTCACCACCCAGGCCTGCGGGTTCCGGAGATATGTCCAGGTCTTGTGCGCACCGGCGGGCGCGATGGCGATCGCCCCGGAGACGGTCGCCCGCAGGGCCGCCGGCTTCCGCCAGACCCGCGGGTCGGTGTTCGTGGTCGCGATTGCGACCGCCCTCCTGGTGGAGATGAGCCCGCGCACGCCGCGCGCGGGCAGCAGCGTCATCACCCCGCTGATCGTCACGCCCTTCGCCGGAATCGAGGCCGGCACGCGCTTCACGACGACGGGCCCGCCCCCGGCAACCGCTGAGCCCGCGACGGCCAGGAAGACGGCGAGCACAAGCAGCGAGTGCGCCGCGCGCATGGTCCGCCGGACTAGAACCCGAGGATGAACTTCGCGTCTTCGGACATGCGCTCCGGGCTCCAGGGCGGTTCGAACGTGACCTCGGAATGGACCTCCTCCACCCCGTCGAGCCCGCTCACCACCCGGTCGATGTCCTCCTGGATCATTGCGCCGGCGGGGCAACCCATCGAGGTGAGGGTGTAGCTGACCTTCACCTTCGGGCCTTCCACCTCGACGTCATAGAGGAGTCCGAGGTCAACGATGTCCATCCCGAGCTCGGGATCTTCAACCTGGTGGAGCGCTTCGACCACTTCTTCACGCGTTGGCATGTCACCGAGAGTACCGCTTTACCGAAGGGCGGCGAGCTGCTCGGAGCTCGCGAGCACGAGGTCGAGGAGCTCGCCGGTCGCGTGTTCGAGGCTCGTGCTCTCGATCACGGGGACGCCGTAGCGGGCGGCCTGCTCGACGATCAACTCCTGGAGCACGCGGATCTCGTCGAGCCCGTCGATGTACTTGTCGAGCGCTCTCGTCCCGCCGGTGACCGAGTCGCGGATCACGAAGTGGCTCCGGTGCTCGTCGATGTTCGAGACTTGGAGGACGGCATGGACGAGCAGGGCTCCTTCGACCTCGGACGGAACCATGCCCGGCACGAGGTGGACGCCTTCGATCGCCATCGACCAGCCCTCGGTCATCGCACGCTCGATCGAGGCTTCGACGCCGACGAGCACGCGGCGGGACTGCTCGAGGAACCCCTCGACGGAGCCGGCCTCGAAGCTCGAGGCGTGGACCGACGGCATCTCCTCCGGCGAGAAGTAGGAGCGGATCGTCTGGCGGATGAAGTCGGTGGAGGTGACCCGCGTGATCCCGAGCCGGTGAGCCGACTCGGTGGCGATGGTCGACTTGCCGGTGCCGGTGGCACCGCCGACGAGGATGAGGATCGGAGCATCGAGTGCCTCGAGCGCAGCGAGCCGGCGGAGGCGGATCACGACCCGCTCGGCTTCGGTCTCGCCGAGGACGTCTGCGGCGGTCTGCTCGAGCCGCTCCAGCTCGGCTGCGCGGGAGCCGGTCGCGATCAGCTCGAGCTCGATCCGGGTCGCGATCTCGTAGGCCGACTCGATCCCGACCCCGGCGGCAACGAGCGCCCGCGCCATCATCCCCTTCGAGTACGGGAGCCCGCTCGAGTCGCCGAGCGGGAGCGGGTCGCGGTAGTGCGGCTGCATCAGAGGAGCGCGGTCTCCGGCACGAGTTCGAGCAGCGCCTCGTCGAGGCCCGGCGCGACCACGTCGTTCGCGGCGAGAACGACTCGGCGGCCGCGCGCCAGCGCGTGCTCGGCGACGAGGTCGATCGCGGCGCCTTTCAGCTCGGTGAGATAGGTGTCGGCCTCGAGCGTTGCGAGCTCGCGTTCGAGCTCGTCGCGGCGACCGAGGCTCTGCGAGGCGAGGACGAGGTTCGCGTCGAGGTGGCCGATGTCGGCGGGGCCGGCCGTGAACACGGCGACCCGGCCTTCGAGCGGCCCGAGCGGGCGCAGCCGAAGCCGCGCCGAGATCGCGCCCTCGACCTCGCATCCGACCGCGACGACGAGATCGGAGACGAGCCGCCGGTAGACGTTGAAGCCCGCGTCGAGGTCGTGCCCGCGCCCGACGAGCAGGACGCGCCTGTCGACGGCGATCGGCGGGATCGCGGTGCCGCTTCCGTCGAACACGACGAGCTCGGCGCCGCGGGCGGCTGCCAGGCGAGCCCCGTCGCCCACGTTCGAGACGAACGGCCGGCCGGCGAGGCCACCGCCCGCGCGCCGGCAGCCGATCGTGGTCACGCCGCCGACGGCGGCGATCTCGAGGTGGTCGGAGGCCGCGTGCCGGCCGACGCGCGAAAGCGCGACGAGCGCATCGAGGTCGGGCGGCGACTCGATCACCTCGGGCAGGGGCGGGCCGCCGCGCCCCATCGTCACGACGACGACATCGTGGTCGTGCGCGAGCAGGCGGGCGAGGTGTGCCGACATGGCTGTCTTCCCCACCCGCTTGCCGGTGCCGATGACGGCGATCGAGGGCAGCTGGAACTCCTCGTAGGCCGGCGGGTCGAAGCGGAAGTCGGCGCCGATGTAGGCGAGTCCCGCAGCGAGTGCACGCGAGGCCCAGCGCAGCCGCTCGTCGGTATCGAGCACGGGTGCGTCGGAGAGATCGACCACCACCTCGGCGTCGCCGAATCCGTCGAGCAGCGGCACGCCGTAGCCTCCGCCGTCGCGGAGCTTCTCCGAACCGCCGGCGAGGATCGCTCCGAGCCATTCGTAGGGCAGCTCGCGCAACGCCTCCGCGACAACCTCCGGTGAATGCTCGCCGTCGATCAACGCCACCGCCCTCACCGTTTCGTCGTCACCTCACCCTCGATCCGCGAGGTGTACTTCTCGTATTCGAGCGTCTCCAGGTCGAACTGGATGATCTTCTCCTGCCCGTGGAACGGATAGCGCCGCCACACGTCGACGTGGGTCCCGTTCGCCTCGATCACGTTGTAACAGGGCCGCGTGTTGCCTCTGAGCCTGAGCGTGGAGACCGTGCCGGTGTTGACCACGAAGAGGTTCTCGAGCTTCCACGCATACGGGACGTGTTTATGCCCGGAAAGGACGAGGTTCACACCCGAGCGCTGGAGGCACTCGATCGCGTCACCGGCGTCGTGGACGATGTTGCGCTCGCGTCCCGTACCCGGGACGGGCAGCAGATGGTGGTGCAGGACGAACACGCGCAGCCGGGCCGGGTCGGCGAACTCCTCCTCGATCCAGCGGTACCGGCCGCGGCCGATCTGCCCGTGGTCGAGGTCGGGCTCGGTCGAGTCGACCGCGACGACGGTGACGCCGTCTTTCCGCAGCACCGAGTTGCGATCGCCGAAGAGCTCCTCGAAGTGCACGTAGCCGACGTTCCGCGAGTCGTGGTTCCCGGGTATGACCACGAGCGACTCGCAGTCGAGCCGGTCGAGGTAGCGCTTCGCGTGGACGTACTCCTCCTTGAAGCCGAAGGTCGTGAGATCGCCCGAGCAGACGACGATCTCCGGCTCGAGGGCGTTGATGTCCGCGATCGCCCGTTCCATCAGATCCGGGACGAAATGCGCATCGCCGCAGTGGATGTCCGACAGGTGCGCGATCGTGAACGTCGGCTCCACACTGGGAAGTCTAGACGGGTTCGGGGCATCCGACAGGACTGGTACCTTGGTGACAGGTGGCACTGGAAACGCCCTATTTCCAGGCATATCGAGGTGATGTGACTCCCCGCTTCGTCAACGAGGCGGAACTGGAGTACGCAAAGATCCTCGACTATTACGGCGTCCCCTGGATGTACGAGCCGCATACCTTCGTGCTCGCCCGGGATGCCGAGGGTCGCGTCACCGAGGCTTTCACGCCCGACTTCTACCTCCCGGAGCAGGAGCTCTACCTCGAGGTCACGGTGATGAAGCAGTCGCTCGTGACCCGGAAGAACCGCAAGCTGCGGAAGCTACGGAAGCTGTACCCGGACGTGAAGATCAAGCTGTTCTACGAGCGCGACTTCGCGCGGCTGTCGTCGCGGTACGGCCTGCGCAAGGCTTCGTGAACCCGCGACTCGACGAGCGGATCGGCGAGGTCTACCTCGAAGCCGGCGAGATCGCGATCCGCGTCCGTGAGCTCGGGGCCGAGATCGCCAAGGACTACGCCGGCCGCGAGCCGCTCCTCGTCGGAGCGCTCAAGTCGTGCGTGCCGTTCGTCACCGACCTCTCGCTCGCAACCGCGATCCCGCACGCCCTCGACTTCATCGAGCTCGCCGGCTACGGCACCTCGGACGTCGGCGGCCACGAACGGATCCGGTTCCTGAAGGATCTCGACCTCGAGATCGCCGGCCGGGACATCGTGATCGTCGACGAGGTCGTCGACACCGGCCTCACGCTCCACTACCTCAGCCGCACCTTCGGCCTGCGCAACCCGGAGTCGCTCGCCTGCGCGACGCTCTTCGACCGCCCCTACCGCCGGCTCGTCGACGACCTGCCGATCCGCTACGTCGGCTTCACCGTCCCCGACGAGTTCTTCGCGGGTTACGGGTTCGACCTCGACGAGCGTTGGCGCAACTTGCCGGATCTGCACCTCGTCCTGTAGCGGGCAGGGCGAGAGATTTAGCCTCGACTAACAAGTTTAGGCTAGACTAAAAATCGTTCATGGCGACACCCGTGCTCACGCCCGAGGGGCTACCTGTCGGGCTGCGGACGGTCGACGAAGCGTTGCACCGGACGCGGTTTCGGATCCTGCCGTTCCTCGGGCCCGCCTTCATCGCCTGCGTCGCCTATGTCGACCCGGGCAACTTTGCGACAAACATCGCCGCGGGAGCGAAGTACGGCTACCTGCTCCTGTGGGTCGTCGTCGCGTCGAGCGTGATGGCGATGGTGATCCAGACGCTCTCGGCGAAGCTCGGGATCGCGACCGGCAAGAACCTGCCGGAAGTGTGCCGCGAGCAGTTCTCGCACCGCACCTCGGTGGCGCTCTGGGTGCAGGCCGAGGCGATAGCGATGGCGACGGATCTCGCCGAGTTCCTGGGTGCCGCGATCGGCTTCAACCTGCTGATCGGCACGAGCCTCTTCGTCTCGACGGTGCTGGCCGCGATCGCGGCGTTCGGTCTGCTTGGGCTCCAGAGCTACGGGTTTCGGCCCTTCGAGGCTGCGATCGCAACGCTCGTCGGCCTGATCGGCGTCTGTTATCTGATCGAGATCTTCTACGCGCATCCCAACGTGCGCGAGGCGGCTCACGGGCTGATTCCGCAGTTCTCGGGCTCGGAGTCCGTCCTGATCGCAGTCGGGATCCTCGGCGCGACCGTGATGCCGCACGTGATCTACCTGCATTCCGCCTTGACGCAGGACCGGATCGTCCCCGAGTCGCAGGAAAACGCGCGGCTGCTGATGCGCTACACGCGGATCGACGTGCTCACCGCGATGACGATCGCGATGCTGATCAACGCCGCGATGCTCGTGATGGCCGCGAGCACGTTGCACAAGCCGGGCATCGAGCAGGTGGTCTCGCTCGTCGGCGCCCACCAGACGCTCGAGCCGATCCTCGGTGCGGTCGCGGGCAGCATCTTCGCGATCGCCCTGCTCGGCTCGGGACTCTCCTCCTCGGCGGTCGGGACGCTTGCGGGCCAGGTGGTGATGCAGGGATTCGTCCGGCGCCAGATTCCCGTATGGGTGCGGCGTGCGGTCACGATGATCCCGGCGTTCATCGTCGTCGCGGCGGGTGTCGACCCGTCGCGGACGCTCGTGCTCTCACAGGTCGTGCTGTCGTTCGGTATCCCCTTCGCCCTGATCCCGCTCGTCTGGTTTACCTCCCGCCGGGACGTGATGGGCGCTCTCGTCAACACGCGCCGCACCGTCGTTGTCGCCTGCGCGATCACCGTCGTGATCGTCGGCCTGAACCTCTTTCTGCTCGGGCAGCTCTTCTTCGGCTGAGGCTTTGGCGTTGTAGCGGTCGATCGCCTGCAGGGCCTCTGCCGCCTGGCGGCGGAGCGGACCGACCGACGCCCGGTAGTCGGTGTCGTCGATGTTCCCGATCCGGTGGTCGAACTCGAGCTCCTTGAGCGCGGCGAGCACGCGGTCGCGGTTCTCCATCAGCGCCACGATCTCGTCGCTGCCGGGCTTGTCGAGCAGCTCGGGCTCGCCGTTGTCGCGCAGGAACGGCAGCGCCACGATCACCACCGCGGCGACCGCGATGAGCGCCCCCACGATCAACCCGGTCACGCGCGCGCGAAGGAGAGCCGCGTCACGAGCCGGCGCTGCTCCCTGGCGTCGGGCCACATTGCGATGAGCGACCCGAACACGAAGACGTAGCCTGCGATCCAGATCAGGTTCACGAGCGGCTTCACGAGCACCTTGACGTAGAACACGCCGGGCTTCGTGCCGGGCTGGTCGAGGATGATGTAGAGATCCTCGAACCGCAGCCAGTTCGTGTGGATGCCGACGTTGTGGGAGGGGCCCAGGGTCGACGAGCTGACGAACGCAGAGCTCATCGTCCCGTTGAAGTTGCCGGTGACCTTGAAGAGGCCGTGGGTGGTCGTCGTGCTGCCGCTCTCGGTCAGCGTCTTCACCACCTTCGGGCCCAGGTAGGTGAGCTTGTACCCGGGCATCTTGAGCGTCTGTCCGGCGCTCATCGGGATCTCCTTCGTCGTGCCGTAGGCGCTCGAGCCGATGATCCCGATCGCGAGCAGGACGATCGAGACGTGGACGATGTAGCCGCCGTAGCGGCGCCGGTTGCGCTGGAAGAGCTGGACGAGCGAGCCCGTCGCCCTGGTTCCGCGCACGAACTCCTGGACGATCGAGGCGAGCACGAAGACGCAGAAGGTGTAGCCGACCATGCCGGGCAGCGACGAGCCGGCGCCGAGCAGGATCAGCACGACCCCGGCGATCACCGAGGCGACGATCGGCCAGCGAAGCGTGTGCAGGAGCGCTCGTCCCGAGGAACGTCGCCAGGCGACGAGCGGCCCGATTCCCATCAAGAGCAGGAGTGGGAGCCCGAAGATCCGCAGGAAGAAGTCGAAGTACGAGCCCCCGAACGTCTTCGCCGTGCCGTTCCAGAGCTGGGAGATGATCGGGAAGATCTCACCCCAGAAGACCGCCAGGCAGAGCGCCACGAGCAGGAGGTTGTTGTAGAGGAAGACCGCCTCACGCGAGAGCGGCGACTCGAGCTTGGTGCGTGCCTGGAGCAGCGGCAGCCGCCAGAGGATGAGCGTGAGCGAGAAGAGAGTGGTCACGATCACGAAGCCGAGGAACCAGCCGCCGATCGTGCTCTTCGCGAAGGAGTGGATCGACTCGACGACACCGGAGCGGTTGAGGAACGTGCCGAACACGGTCAGCTCGTAGGTGAGCGCGATCAGCACCATGTTCCAGATCCGCAGCATCCCCTTGCGCTCCTGGATCATCACCGAGTGCAGGAAGGCGGTGCCCGCGATCCACGGCATCAGCGCGGCGTTCTCGACCGGATCCCAGCCGTAGTACCCACCCCAGCCGACCTCGATGTAGGCCCAGTGCGAGCCGAGCAGGAGGCCGAAGCCGAGGAACATCCAGGCGGTCAGCGTCCAGCGGCGCGTGGCGATGATCCAGCGCTCGTCGGTCTGGCCCGAGATCATCGCGGCCGAGGCGAAGGCAAACGGAATCGACATCCCCACGTAGCCCAGGTAGAGCATCGGCGGGTGGATCACCATGTAGATGTTCTGGAGGCTCGGGACGAGCCCGAGGCCGTCGACGACGCGGGTCTGGAGCGCGAACGGACTTGCGACGGCAACGAGGATGAAGCTGAAGAACGTCGCGAGACCACCGAGCACGGGGACGACCCAGACGACGATGTCACGCAAGAGCCTGCGGTTGAGCGAGACCGCGAGCGCGCCGTATCCGGTGAGCACAAGCAGCCAGAGGAGCAACGAGCCCTCTTCGCCGCCCCAGAACGCTGTGAGGCAGTAGATCGGCCTGAGGTCGCGGCTCGTGTGCTGGTAGACGTAGCGGTAGGTGAAGTCGTGCGTCACGAGCGCGTGCGCGAGCACGAACGAGGCGATCACGGTCGACCCGAAGCAGGCGATCAGCGCGTAGCGGGCCGAGTCGGCGAGCCGCCGCTGCCGTGAGAGCGCGGCGGTCGTCCCGGCGACGAGCGCGTAGAGAGAAAGCCCGAAGCTGACGACGAGCGCTGCGCGGCCGAGGTCAGCCACGAGGTTCTAGGCCTGCGCCGTGTACTTGCTCGGGCACTTCGTCGTCAGCGAGGTGGCGACGAACGAGGCACCTTCGAGGCGGCCGGTGAGGTTGACGTCGCGGCCGCTCTTGAACAGATCCGGCACCGAGCCGTGGAACACGATCGGGACGATCGGGCTCACACCGTTGATGTTGTGCAGCTTGAACTGCAGGCCCGCAGGGGTGTGGGCGTCGGTGCCGGCGACGACCGCTGTCACCTTGCCGGTGAGCGAGACGGTTCCGGTGTGCCCGGCGAGGTTGCTCGGCTCGAGCTCGGGCGTCGAGCCGCTGAGCGCGGTGTACACGAGGAACACCGCAAGCAGCCCCGCGACCGAAAGTGCGATGACAAGCCTGGCCGGACTACGAGTGGAGCGGGCCATACGACTTCCAGTTTAGCCACGGAAGTGAGTAACGGCCGGGTAACCCGTCGCTCAAGGGTTGCGCCGCGGTTAAGCCGTGCCGTGGGTTTCGGCGGGCTACGCTGCCTGGGCGTCGGCGGGCGTCGGCAGGCGGCGCTCCGGGACGCGGTAGCCGTGGTCGGCGCAGAGCGCCCCCGGCAGCTCTTCGGTGAGAGCGTCGCAGTAGCCCTTGCCGTAGGCGGCACGCATGAAGGCGGCGACGACCTCGAGCGACCATTCCTCGATCCCGGCGGCTTCGCGCCAGAGATCGGTCAACCGAAGGTCGATGTCGAGTTCGAGCAGGTCGATCCGTGTCGGTACCTCGGGCATGCGTGAAGCGTAGAGCGCCGGTCGGACGTAGGCTCTCGGGATGGCGCGGAAGCTGCATTTCGGGCCCGCACGGGTGCCGTCGCGCGAGAGCCCGGAGGCCGCCGTGGCGGCGCTCCTCGAGCGGAGCCTCTCCGCGTGCGAGATCGACTTCGAGGGCGGGTTCTGGATGAGCTACGAGTTCGCCGAGCAGCTTGGCGTCCTCGCGCGGGAGGCGGACATCGCGCTCTCGATCCACGCGCCGCTCGCAAGCTTCATGGGACACGCCGAGCGGGGGAAGAAGCTGAACATGGCGGTCGGGATGCTCGACCACTCGGCCGGGATCGCCAAGGCCGCGGGGGCGGAGGTCGTCGTCTTCCACCCCGGCTTCCTGCTCGGCCGCACGCGCGAGGAGGCGATCGACTCGGTCTCCGAGCAGCTCGGCGAGCTGCGCGAGCGGCTCGAGGGCAAGGGGCGGGACGTGCCGTTCGGGATCGAGGTGATGGGCCGTGTCCGGGATCTCGGCTCGGCGGAGGACATCGTCGAGATCTCGCGCCGCCTCCAGTGGGTTCGCCCGGTGCTCGACTTCGCCCACATGCATGCGACCTCCGACGGCGCGTTCACCTCGGTCGAGCCGTTCATGGCGGCGCTTTCGGCGGTCGACGCCGTGCTCGAGCCCGCGGCGCCGTTCCATATCCACTTCTCGGATATCCAGTTCGCGAACCGGAACGAGACCAAGCATCTCCCCTACGGCGCCGGGACGCTGCGCGCGGAGCCGCTCGCCGAGGCGCTTGCACGCTTCGAGCGGCCCGCGACGGTGATCTCCGAGTCGCCGGATGCCGAGTCCACCGAGGCGATCCGGCTGATTCTCGGCGCGTAGGATCGGCCGGTGGCAATTCGCCAGACGCTCCTCGAGACGCCGGCCGACCGGGTGACGCCCGAGCTCGCCGCGACCGTCAAGGAGTTCTGCAAGCCGCTCGAGGTGATCGCGTCAGCCTACGTCGGGCTGATCGAGATCGTGCGCGGCACGGCTCCCGCCGAGGAGCATCTCGGCGTCGCCTTCGAACTTTCCGAGCCTGCGGCGGAGACCGAGGAGGGCGACCGCGAGCTCCGGCTCGTCGCCGACCGCTTCTACGACACGATGCCGGCCGAGATCCAGGAAGGCGGCTGCAATTTCCTCGAGCCGGGCGGGATCTCCGTCTGGGCCGAGAAGGCGCAGAAGGTCTTCTCGCGCTGATGCGAGGCAGCCCGTAGGATCGAGGTCATGCTCGATCCGGGGGCCTTCAAGGCTTACGACGTCCGCGCGCTCTACCCCTCGCAGCTCGACGAGGAGGGTGCCTACGCGATCGGGCGCGCGTTCGCGGAGCAGTTCGAGCCGCGGCGGGTCGCGATCGGGCGCGACATGCGCCTGTCCTCGCCCTCGATGGCCGAGGCTGCAGCCTCCGGCGTCGCCGACGGCGGCGCGGACGTGGCCGACCTAGGGATGGTCGGGACCGAGGTCATGTACTTCGCGACGGGCGAGCTCGGGCTCGACGGCGGAATCATGGTCACGGCGTCGCACAACCCGGCCGCCTACACCGGGATGAAGATCGTGCGGCGCGGCGCGCTGCCCGTCGGGAGCGAGTCGGGCCTCGTCGAGATCCGCGACCGCGCGGTGCTCGCCGAATGGAGGGATGCCGAGCGAGGCTCGATCGAACCGGTCGACGTGTGGGACGCCTTCGTCGAGCGGGTGCTCGGCTTCGTCGATGTGCCTTCGATCGCCCCGCTGCGGATCGTCGTCGACGGTGCCAACGGGATGGCCGGCGAGATGCTGCCCCGCGTGCTTGCCCGGCTTCCGCAGGTCGAGGTCGTCCGCTGCAACTTCGAGCCCGACGGGACGTTCCCGAACCACGAGCCGAACCCACTTTTGCCCGAGAACCGCGAGTTCATCGTCCGGCGCACGCGCGAAGAGGGAGCTGCATTCGGCGTGGCCTACGACGGCGATGCCGACCGCTGCTTCTTCGTCGACGACACCGGCGAGTTCGTGCCGGGCGACTTCACGACGGCGCTCTTTGCCGAGCGGATGCTCGAGCACGAGCCGGGCGGCAAGGTGATCTACGACGTCCGCGCGTCGTGGGCGGTCCCGCGTGCGATCGAGGCGGCGGGCGGCGTGCCGCTGATCAACCGGGTCGGCCATTCGTTCATCAAGCAGCGGATGCGCGAGGACGGCGCCGTTTTCGCCGGTGAGGTGTCGGCGCACTATTACTTCCGCGACTTCTCCCAGGCCGATTCCGGGGTGATCCCGTTCCTGTTGATGCTCGACCTCGTCTCGCGCCGCGATCTGGCGCTGAGCGAGATCCTCGGGCCGCTCCGCGCCAAGTACTTCCTGACCGGCGAGATCAACACCCCTGTCGCAGACGTCGCGGTGAAGCTCCAGGAACTGAAGGAGCGGTACTCGTCCGAGGGCACCGTGTCGCACCTCGACGGCCTCTCGATCGACGCCGACGAGTGGCACATGAACGTCCGCCCGTCGAACACGGAGCCGCTCCTGCGGCTCAATCTCGAAGCGCTCTCCGAGGAGCTCATGGAGTCGAAGCGCGACGAAGTCCTCGCTTTGATCCGCAACTGATCAGCTCGTCGGCGCGGCTACGATCCGCCGGTGTTCCAGCCGGGCCATGCGACGGAGCGGAAGCTCCCCTTTCGATTTGCCGTCTACACCCGCGTCGCGTTCTCTGACACCGACGCCCAGGGGGTCGTCTACTACGGGCGGTATCTGCCCTACTTCGACCTGGCACGCACCGAGTATCACCGGCGGCTCGGCGAGGTCGGCGTCCGCCGGGCCGAGTTCGTGATGCGCGCCTCGACCGTCGAGTATCACGCCCCGGCGCGGTTCGACGATCTGCTCGAGGTGTTCGTGCGGATCTCGCGGATCGGCACGACGAGCGTCACGTATGACTACGCCGCCCACAGGCTCGAGGCCGACGACCGGGACTCGCTGATGGTGACGGCGACCCAGGCGATCGTCCTGATCGACCACGACGACCGGCGGACGCTCGCCGTGCCGGACACCTTCCGCACCGCCGTCTCGGCGGTCGAGGAGACGGCGCTCTGAGCGGCACTGTCGAGGAGATCGTCGGCGGCGGCGGCGAGGCCGACGAGATCCTGCGGGCCGTCGTCCGACGGCTCGTCGACGACGGCACCGCAGCCTGGGCCGGGATCTTCTTCACAGAGGGCGACGAGCTCGTGCTCGGCCCCCAAGCCGGCAACGAGGATCCCTCGGCGAGAACACGTGCGCCCGTGGTCTACGCAGGGGTGGAGGTCGCCGAGCTCGCGGCCGACAACTGCGGCGATAGCGCCCTGCTCGAGCACCTAGCGACCCTGATCGCCGAGTACTGCCTCGTCGGCTGGGACACCGGCGGCGTCCCCTGGGACGAGGCCTGAGCTAGGTCGGCGTTACGCGGTAGGCATCGAAGACCGCGTCAACCGCCCGGAGCGAGTTCAGCAGCGACCTGAGCGCGGAGATGTCCCCCACCTCGGCGGTGTACCAGTTCTTCGCGAGCTGATCCTCGACCACACCGCCGTAGGAGACGATGTTGGCACCGTGCTCGGCGAAGGTGCGCGCGACGTCTTCGAGCAGCCGTGGGCGGTCCCACGAGGTGACGGCGATCTGCACCCGGAACGACTGGGTCTGCCCCCCACTCCATTCAACCGGCGTGAAGCGCTCCTCGGTGCGCTTGAGCGCGCGGACGTTCGGGCAGTCGCTGCGGTGGATCGTGATCCCCTTTCCGAGCGAGATGTAGCCGACGATCGGGTCGCCCGGAACAGGCGTGCAGCACTTCGCGAGCCGTACGAGGACGTCCTCGACGCCCTGGGCGACGACGCCGACGTCGGAGCCCGAGACGGTACTCCGTGACTTCGGGGCCTTGGTGATCACCGGTGAGGCCTCGGCGACCTCGTCGGTCTTCAGCCGCTGGATCACCTTGTTGACGATCGCGCCGGACTGCAGGCGTCCCGAGCCGAGCGCCAGGTAGAAGTCCTCGGCCTTCTTGAAGCCGAGGTCGCGGATCACCTCGGCGAGGACCGCAGAGTGGCGCAGCTTGGCGTAGGGCAGGTTCTGCTGCTTGAGGGCGTGCTCGAGCGATTCGCGGCCCTTGATCTCCTGCTCCTCGCGGGTCTCGCGGGTATACCACTGGCGGATCTTGTTGCGCGCACGGGAGCTCTTCGCGACCGAGAGCCAGTCGCGCGAAGGCCCGCGCTCCTGCTTCGAGGTGAGGATCTCGACCTGGTCGCCGTTTCGGAGCTGGTAGTGGAGCGGAACGATCCGGCCGTTCACCTTCGCGCCCACGGTCCGGTTGCCGACGTCGGTATGGACGGCGTACGCGAAGTCGATCGGCGTCGCCCCGGACGGCAGCGTCTTGACCTGGCCCTTTGGCGTGAAGACGTGCACCTCCTCGTCGAAGAGGTCGGTGCGGAAGGTCTTCATGAACTCCTGGTGGTCGGCCTCGTTCGTGCCGACGTCCATGAGCTGGTTGACCCACTGCGTCCATTCCTCGTCGTGCTTCGTGCGCCCACCACCCTTGTAGATCCAGTGCGCGGCGACGCCGTACTCGGCGGTCTCGTGCATGTCGCGCGTTCTGACCTGGATCTCGAGCGGCCGCCCCTGCGGCCCGATTACCGTCGTGTGCAGCGCGCGGTAGCCGTTGAACTTCGGCATAGCGATCATGTCCTTGAACCGGCCCGGCATGGGCTTCCAGAGCGAGTGGATCAGCCCAAGCGCGCCGTAGCAGTCGCGTGTTCCCTCGTCGGCGCTGCGCTCGACGATCACGCGCATTGCGGTCAGGTCGTAGATCTCGTTGAACTCGCGGCCCTTGCGGGTCATCTTGTCGTAGATCGAGTAGAAGTGCTTTGCCCGCCCGGAGATCTCGGCCGGGATGTCGACCTTGTCGAGCTCGTGCTGGAGCACGAGCGCCGCCTCCCGGACGTGCTCCTCGCGGTCAGCGCGGCGCTCGGCGACCATCTGCTTGATCTCCTCGTACTTGCGCGGGTGGAGCGTGCCGAACGCGAGGTCTTCGAGCTCCCACTTGATCGCATGGATGCCGAGGCGGTGGGCGAGCGGCGCGTAGACCTCGAGCGTCTCGCGCGCTTTGCGCACCTGGGTCTGCTTGCCCATGTACTCGATCGTCCGCAGGTTGTGGAGCCGGTCGGCGAGCTTGATCAGGATCACGCGGAGATCCTTGGCCATCGCCACGACGAGCTTGCGGTAGTTCTCCGCTTCGGCCTGCTCGCGGCTCTGGAACTGGACGCGGGTGAGCTTCGTCACGCCCTCGACGAGCGAGGCGATCACCTCGCCAAAGACGGCGTTGATCTCCTCGATCTCCGTACCGGTGTCCTCGACGGTGTCGTGCAGGAGCGCCGCGGCGATCGTGGGCTCGTCCATCCGCAGACCCACGAGGATCTTCGCGACGCCGAACGGGTGGTAGATGAACTCCTGGCCCGAGCGCCGCAGCTGGCCGTCGTGTGCGGCGGCGGCGAACTCGAAGGCGCGGACGATCAGATCGTGGTCGAAGTCGGGCTTGTAGGTCTCGAGCTCGGCCAGCAACTCGTCGATGAGATCCTGATGCCTTTCGACTACCGCCACGAAACCATTTTACCCGGGTTGGCGTACGATCCCTCCCCCGTTCGGCCGGGCGAGTCCAAACAGGAATGCGCGACCTCACGGGGAATCCTGGGATCCATGCTTCGTCGACGCAGAGAAGCACGCAGACTGCGCATCGCCGCGCGGCTGCTGCTGGCGCTCTCCCGCTGAGCGGGTCTCAAGCAGCCCGTGCGAGCGGCGGCTCTTCGAGCAGGCGCCGGAACGCCTCGGACTCGAGCAGGCTCCGCCGTGGACCGCCTGCCCGACCCGGGCTGAGCCCGAGCTCCTCGAAGACCGCTCGTACGTCGCTCGTCCAACTCTGCTCGCCATGCTCCCACTGGCCGGCGAACCAGCTGCGCAGCTCCTCGTAGCGCTCGTCGGTGTCGAAGATCCGGCGCACGACGAGCTGGGGAGCGACCGTGCCGTTCCAGCGATTCTCCTGCAGCCGGAAGGCGACGTCGTAGTGCCCGAGGCGGCGGTAGCGATCGATCTGCGACCCGAAGCCGAACGCGATCGCCGAGCCGGCGTCGCGCCCTCGCTGCCGCACCCGGAACCGGAGATGCTTGCCCTCGCCGACGGTGTCGAGGCGGTCGAGCTCGCAGTCGTCGACGAGCAGCGTCACGCCAGGATTGCCGAGGCCGAACGGGGCAAGCCGCGCGAGCTCCTCGCACAGCGGTAGCCCGAGCTCGGCACCCCGGACGATCGCGTCGATCGTCACCTGCGGCCGAAGGTCGTCGTCGCTGAGCTCCGCGTCGGCGTGCGCGCCGAACGCGTCCGCGAAGGCCTCGACGTTCTCGGGCTTGATCGAGAGGCCGGCGGCGGCACGGTGGCCGCCGAATCGCTCGAGATGGTCGGCACAGCCGAGGAGCGCCCCGTGGAGGTCGAAGACCGGGCCCGCGCGGCCGGAGCCCTTCCAGTCGCCGCCCGAGGCGGTGCCGGCGATCAGGACAACCGGGCGGCCGTAGCGTTCGACGAGCCGGGAGGCAACGATGCCGATCACGCCCTCGTGCCAGTCCGCACCGGCGACGACAAAGCCCCGGCGGCGGCGCCGTGCATCCGGCCACGACTCGATTTCGGCGGTCGCCGCCCGCAGGATCTTCTCCTCCACGGCCTGACGCTCGCGATTGAGGTCTTCGAGCTGCTCGGCAAGCTGCCCGGCCTCGCGCGCGTCCTCTGTGAGCAGGAGCGCGAGCGCCGCCTCGGGCCGCCCGAGCCGGCCCGCCGCATTGATCCGCGGAGCGAGCCTGAAGCCGATCGCGCTCTCGTCGCAGGCAGCGGGGTCGACGCCGGCCACGCGCATCAGCGCTCGCAGTCCAGGCTTCTGGGTCTGGGAGAGCCGGCGAAGTCCGAGCAGCGCGAGCGCCCGGCTTTCGTCGATGAGCGGAACGACGTCGGCCACCGTGGCGAGTGCGACGACATCGACATGGCGGTCGAGGAACGGATGGTCGGTTCCGAGGAGGGCCTGGGCGAGCTTCCACACGACCGCGGTGCCACAGAGGCCGGTGAAGGCGTAGTCGCCCTTCAGCGGCGCGACCACCGGGCAGTCGGGGAACGTCTCGCCGGGCCGATGGTGGTCCGTGACGACGACCTCGACCCCGAGCCCCGCGGCCTCTTCGACCTCGGCCACCGCGGTGATCCCGCAGTCGACGGTGAGCACGAGCCCGACGCCGTCCTCGGCAAGGCGGGCGATCGTCTGCGCGGCCAGGCCGTAGCCCTCTTCGAAGCGCGACGGTAGGTGCCACGCCGGGTCGGCGCCGAGCTCGCGGAGCAGGAAGACGGCGAGGGCGGTGGCGCAGATGCCGTCGGCGTCGTAGTCGCCGTGCACGCAGATGCGTGTCCCGGCTGCGACCGCGGCGCGAATCCTCTCCACCGCCTCGGCCATGTCGCCGAGCGCGAAGGGATCGTGGCCGGGGAGCGCACCTTCGAGGAACCGCCTCGCCTCGGCGGGGTCGGTGAGCCCGCGCCGCGCGAGCACGGAGGCGAGCGTCGTGCTGATGCCGAGCTCGCCGGCCAGCACGTGCAACTCGTCGGGCCGGCACGGCGCGATCGTCCACATCGCCTTGTCCATCGGCGATCGAGGGTACGGACGTTGCCGGACGGTGTCGTCCCGGTTACTCCTTGGGCAGGCTCACTCCCAGGTAGGTGAGCACGAGGATGAAGCCGAACACCGCGGCGACGCCGAGCCAGAGCAGCCGCTTGTGCTTGATGTCCTTGATCGAGTCGGCGAACGCGCGCCCGAGCAAGATTAGGACCGCGACGATCAGGCCGATACCGATGATGAAGATCGGAATCAACGTCACGTATGTCTCCCAGGCTGCGGCCGCGCCCACCATCGGGTGAACCGTAGCCGGAAGCGCACGGGGCGCCATCGGGTCAGCGGCGGTGCACCGGAGAGCTAAAGCGGTGCGGAGCTATCCTGACCGGAGCAAAATGACGGACACGAACTACACGAGCAGCTACACCTCGGGCGACGACTACGTCGTCAAGTACCTGGGCTACCAGCTCACGTTCAACTCGTGCGACTTCGAGCAGCGCGTGGTCGCGGCCGCCGCGAAGCTCGGTCTCGTCGAGGCGAACGAGCTCGAGGAAGAGGAGGCAAACGACCTCGTCGCCCTCGCCGTCCAGGGCCTCCTGGACGAGCCCGAGTCGAGGCTCGGCCGCTACCTGCAGCGCAACTGGGAGCGTGTTTCGCTGATCGGCGACGAGTCGCTCGTGTACTGGTTGCGCAAGCTCGTGTTCCGCGGTGCGTGGCTCGACCACCAGGTGAAGCGCGGCGCCCTCGAAGTCGTCTGGGACGAGCGCGAGGCGGAGTTCGCCTACCAGCATCCCGGTGGCCGCCGGCCGTTGCTCGAGCTGGCCCCGGTGCCGAGCTGGCACGAGCTCCAGTTCCGCGGCTGAGCCCTCAGGCAGCCGCCGATCCCTCGAGCGTTGCTTGGCCTTGTTCCGCCTCGGGTTTCGCGGCCCGGGGGCAATGTTTCGGGCCGTTGAGCACGTCGCCCGCACCGCGGACCCCCGCCCAAGGGTGGGGAAGCCACCCGCCACCCACGAGATCAATTCTACGCGCCTCGAAGCGCTGTGTCTGTACCACCTTTGGAACGGTTTCTCCACAACGGTCGAGGTGTCGTCGGGTGCAAGCAGCAGACGGAGACGCCGGCTCGCATCTGCGTGCTGCTGCCTCGATGGGGCGTCGATAGGCTCACCCCGATGAAACGCGCCGCGCTCCTGATCGCCTATCTCGCGGTGCTGCTCGCACTCGATCACTTCGCCACCTACCCGGAGCAGCTCGGCCTCGGAGTCGTCACGTGGGCCGTGCTGATCGCTCTCGCCTGGCGGCTACAGATGTTGCAGCGGGCGATCGTGCTCGGCGTCGTCTTCTTCGCGACGATCGGCGAGGTGACGGGTTCGCTGATCTGGGGGGTCTACCACTACCGCCTCCACAACCTGCCGCTGTACATCCCCCCGGCGCACGGGCTCGTCTACCTGACGGGGATCGCAGTCGCGGTGTCGCTCGAACGACGCGCCGGGGCGCTCGTCGTCACCGCAGCCGCAGCGGCGGCCACCTGGGGGATCCTCGGGCTCTTCGTCCTGCCCCGCCGGGACGTCGCCGGGGCGATCGGGGTGCCGCTGCTCCTCGTCTTCCTCTGGCGCTCGAGGAACCGCGCGACCTACGCGGCCGTCTTCCTCGTCGTCGCCGCCCTCGAGCTGTACGGGACCACGATCGGGACGTGGCGCTGGGCGCGAACGCTGCCGGGGCTAGGGATCCCTGACGGAAACCCTCCGTCCGGGGTCGCCTCGGGCTACGTCTGGTTCGACGTGATGGCGATGCTGGTGGTGACCGCGTGCATCCCGCTCGCGAGCCGGATCAGAACAGGGTCGATGCCTCGCGCGCGGCTCTCGCGTGCTGCCGTCCGAGGTCGGTGATCACCCGGCCCCGCGGCGTCCGCTGCAGGAAGCCGAGCTGGAGCAGGTACGGCTCGTAGACGTCCTCGATCGTCTCGGCCTCCTCGCCGAGGGCGACCGCGAGCGTCGAGAGCCCAACTGGCCCGCCGCCGAACTTCAGCGCGACCGTGGAGAGTAGCTCGCGGTCGAACCGCTCGAGCCCCGACTCGTCGATCTCGAGCAGCGCAAGCGCCTCGTCGGCGACGGCCGTCGTGATCGCTCCCGCATGACGCACCTCTGCGACGTCGCGCACGCGCCGCAGGATCCGGTTGGCGATCCGCGGTGTCCCGCGGGCGCGACGGGCGATCTCCTCGGCCGCCTCGGGCTCGACCTCGACGCCGAGGATCCGTGCGCTGCGGCGCACGATCGCACCAAGCTCGTCGGGCGAGTAGTGGTCGAGGCGGAAGGTGAGGCCGAAGCGGTCGCGCAACGGCGTCGTCAGCAGCCCCGTTCGCGTCGTCGCGCCCACCATCGTGAACGGCGGCAGGTCGAGTGTGAGCGTTCGCGCCGCCGGCCCCTGCCCGACGATGATGTCGAGGCGGAAGTCCTCGAGTGCCGGATAGAGGATCTCCTCGACCGCGCGGTTGAGCCGGTGGATCTCGTCGATGAAGAGGACGTCGCGCGGCTCGAGGGCGGTGAGGATCGCGGCGATGTCGCCCTTGCGTTCGAGCGCCGGGCCGGCAACCTGGCGAATGCCGACGTCGAGCTCGCGGCGGATGATCTGCGCCAGCGAGGTCTTGCCCAATCCCGGCGGCCCGGCAAGCAGCACGTGGTCGAGCGCCTCGCCGCGCCCGCGCGCCGCGTCGAGGGCGATCCCGAGCTGCTCCTTGACGCGCTCCTGTCCGACGAACTCGGCGAGGGAGCCGGGCCGAAGGGTGCTGTCGAGCTCCTCCTCCTGGCCGTCGGCGGTCACAGGCGCCAGAAACGGTGCGTTCATAGGGCGCCCTTCGGTCGCCGTATGAGCTCTTGCTCCGGAGCCGGCAAAGCCGGCACCTCCGCCTTGAGCTCCGGCAAGCCTACGGTCATGCAGCTTTCTTCAGCGCAGAGCGCACTTGCTCCTCCACCGGGAGCGACTCGTCCACATCGGCGAGGGCCCGCTCGGCGTCCACGAGCGACCAGCCGAGCTCCACCAGGGCATCCCGCGCCAGCAGTTCGCCGCCGACCGCCGCAACGGCGCCGGCCGGGTCACCAAGCTTGTCCTTCAGTTCCATCACCACGCGCTGGGCCGTCTTGCGCCCGATCCCCGGGATCGCCTCGAAGCGCGCGAGGTCGTCGCGGGCGATCGCGCGCCGCAGTTCGGCGGGCGGCGAGCCCGAGACGATCGCGAGCGCCACCTTCGGCCCGATCCCGGAGACGCCGAGCAGCAGCTCGAACAGGTCGCGCTCGTCGGTCGAGGCGAACCCGTAGAGCTGCAGCGCGTCCTCCCGCACATGCGTGTGGATCTCGACCGTCACCTCTTCGCCGACGCGTCCGCTGACGCGCGGGGTCGCCGCGACGAGGTAGCCGACGCCACCGACGTCGACCAGCAGGCCGGCCGGGGTCCGCGCTGCCAGGGTGCCGCGCAGGCGCGCGATCACGCCGGGTTCCCGCCGAGTCTCATGGCACCAAGGTACGGCCGGAAGCGGACGGCTCTACCCGGCGATCCGCAGCAACGGGGGCGCGAGCGCGTGGCAGATCGCCACCGCAAGCGCATCCGAGGCGTGATTCGGCCGCGGCACCTCGTCGAGCCCGAGGATCGCCTTGACCATGCGCTGCACCTGCCCCTTGTCGGCGCGGCCGTAGCCGCACACCGACTGCTTGATCCGGCTAGGCGCGTATTCGACGCACTCGACGCCCGCGGACGACGCGGCGACGAGTATGGCGCCGCGTGCCTGCCCGACGGAGAGCGCGATGCGGGCGTCGGCGCCGACGTACGACTCCTCCAGGGCGACGGCATCCGGGGCGTGCAGGCTGATCAGCTCCGACACCCCCTCGAAGATCGTGAGCAACCGCAGGTCCACGCGTTCCGAGGCCTTTGTTCGCCACCACCCGTGGCAGGTGGCCCTGAGGCGCCCGTCGCTTTCGTGGACCATTCCGTACCCGCAAGCAGCCGTCCCCGGATCGATACCCAGAACTTTCACCAAGAAAGGTTATGGACGCCCCCGGACGTTCCTGCGTCGTTACGCGGTTGCCGCCTCCAGCACCTGGTCGGGGATGTCGAAGTTGGCGTAGACCTCCTGGACGTCGTCGTCGTCCTCGAGCGCGTCGATCAGCCGCATCAGCTGTCTCGCCTTGCCCTCGTCGTCGATCGCCACGGTCGTCTTCGGGACCATCGAGAGCTCGGCCGACTCGATCGCGAATCCCGCGGACTCGATCGCGGTGCGCACGGCGGCGAGATTCTCCGGCGCGCTCGTGACCTGGAAGACCTCGCCGTCGGCTTCGACGTCGTCGGCGCCCCCGTCGGCGGCGGCGAGGAAGAGCTCGTCCTCGTCGACATCGGTCGAGGCGACGAGCACGACGCCGCGACGCTCGAACTGCCAGGCGACGACCCCCGTGGCGCCGAGATTGCCGCCGAACTTCGCGAACGTGTGACGAACTTCCGCGGCCGTGCGGTTCTTGTTGTCGGTCAGCGCCTCGACGATCACCGCGACGCCCTCGGGCCCGTAGCCCTCGTACACGACGGTGTCGAACGAGGAGCCGTCGGCATCGGCGCCGGAGCCCTTTGCGATCGCGCGGTCGATGTTGTCCTTCGGCATCGAGTACGACTTCGCCTTCTCGATCGCGTTCGCGAGCGCGAGGTTGTTCGCGGGGTCACCCCCACCATCCTTGGCCGCGACGATGATCGAGCGCGCGAGCTTCGAGAACAGCTTCCCCCGCTTCGCGTCGGCGGCTCCTTTCTTGTGCTTGATCGACGACCACTTGCTATGCCCGGACAATTGCGCCCTCCCTCACGGAATCGAGAAACAGCTGATGGAGCCGTGTGTCGTCGGTCAGCTCGGGATGGAACGACGCGACGAGGAACCGCCCCTCCCGCGCGAGCACCGGGTGCCCGCCCACCTCGGCGAGTACCTCGACCTCGGGACCGACCTCTTCGATCCACGGCGCGCGGATGAACAGCGCCCGCAGCGGCTCGTCCCAGCCGGCGAGCTCGAGGTCGGTCTCGAACGACGCCGCCTGCCGGCCGAACGCATTGCGGCGAACGCCGATGTCGACGAGCCCGAGGTGGTCGCGGTCGAGGACGATCATCCCCGCGCACGTGCCGAACACCGGGCCGCGGAAGTCGCGGATCGCCTCGTCGAGCCCGTAGAGGCGCATCAGGCGCGTGAAGACCGTCGACTCGCCGCCGGGGATCACGAGCCCGTCGAGCCCGTCGAGCTGCTCGGCCTTGCGCACCTCGCTCACTTCCGCCCCGAGGCTCCGCAGCACCGCCGCGTGCTCGCGGAAGTTGCCCTGCACGGCGAGAACACCGATCCGTAGCGGCTCCATCGTTCAATGGTAACGCTCGCGCTCGAAGAGCCCTCTTCATCGAGCATGCTTGTGAGGTGAGCGCCGCCGCCGTCCTGCTCGCGCTCGCCTCCGCCACCGCGTGGGGTGTCGCGGATTTCTCGGGCGGTCTCGTCTCGCGGCGGGTGGCGACGATCCCGGTGACGGTGATCTCCCAGGCGGCCGGCTTCGCAGCGCTGCTCGTCGCGGTCGCGATCGCCGGGGACGGCGTCGACCACCGCTCCTTCGGAATCGGCGTACTCGCCGGCCTCGGAGGCGGCGCGGGGCTCGCGGCGTTCTACAAGGCGCTGTCGCTCGGAACGATGAGCATCGTCTCGCCGGTCGTCGCGTGCGGCGCCGTCGTGCCGTTCACGATCTCGATCGCCACCGGCGAGCGCCCGGGAACGATTGCCGTTGTCGGCGCGGTCCTCGCGATCGGCGGCGCCGTCCTGGCGTCGGCCGAGGAACGCCGCTCGGCAGTCGCGAATCGCGTCCGCGCCGTCGCCCTCGCCGTCGTCGCCGCCGGGGCGCTTGGCCTCTTCACCTATTTCCTCGGACTCGGCAGCCGCGAGGGCAGCCCGCTCTCGACGCTCGCCGGCGCGCGCGTCGGCTCGCTCGGGCTGCTCCTGCTGCTCGCACTCGGCCGGCGCGAGTCGCTCCGAGTGGGCCGGAAGTGGCTCCTCCCGATCATCGGCGTCGGGCTCTGCGACGTCGGCGCGAACGCACTCTTCGCGGTCGCGAGCCGCCACGGACTGCTGTCGCTCGTCTCCGTGCTGGGCTCTCTCTACCCGGTGGCGACGCTGTTTCTCGCCTATTCGCTCCTCGGCGAACGGCTGACTCGACTTCAGCTCGCCGGCGTCGCGACCGCACTCGCGGGCGTGGCCGCGCTCAGTTCGGGCTGACGGGCGGCGCCCAGACCACGAACCCCTCGACGAGGTGCTTCGTGTAGCCATGTGCTGCGAGCTTTGCGAGCTCGGCGGCCGCCGGCAGCTTCTGGTGGAAGAAGACGAAAGCGTGGGGCCCGGCGCGGACGGTCCGGTCGTAGGCCGGATGAACGACCCGCGGGTCGAATGCCGGTACGACGTCACCGCCTCGAACGACGAGACTGTCGAAGCCGTTCTCGACCGCGATGATCCGCTCGTGCGTGTCGAAGTCGAGGCGGTAGGCCACCCAGTAGTTCGTGAACACCCGCTTGACTCCGAGTCCGTCGAGCGTCGTGATCAGGGGGCCGAGGCTTCGAACCGTCGTGACGAACGGGTCCTGGTCGTGCTGCTTCGTCCACGTGTTGATCCCGTGCAGTCCGACCGCGGACACGACGAGCGCAAGAGCGAGGAGCGAGGCGGCCCGCCAGTAGCGCCGACCGAGCTGGGCGATGAGCAGGGCAAGGCACGGGACGAGAACCGAGACGTAGCGTGGGTCGGCAGTGAGGTTCGCCTTCGGCGCGAGTGCATAGAGGAACGGAAAGAGGCCGGCGACCAGGTAGAGCAGGAAGGTGTCGCGTTTGCGGGCCCGGTACCCGCTCCAGAGAAACAGCCCGATCGCTCCGAGGTAGATGAGGATCCCGAGCACGGGAACGATCCAGGTCAGGGTGTACGACGCCCGCAGCCCGAGGCCCGCGGGGAGCACCGGTGAGAAGAAGAGGCGCAGGCGGTGTGCGTAGGTGAAGTTGGTGCCCGCGTTCGGATGGAGCGAGGCCCAGTTGTGCCCGATGTTCCAGACGAGCCAGGGGAGGGCGCCGACGATCGCGGCCAGGACGGCGATCCAGGCAAGGCGGAGGATCCTCGGCACCCGCCAGACGAGCCAGAGGGTCGCGCCGACGATGATCGGGACGATCTGCGAGGTCTGCCAGAACGCGAGTCCGAGCACGAGCCCGTAGGTACCTGCGCGCAGCGCGTCCGGCCGTTCCTTGGCGCGCAGCGCGAGGAGCAGGATCAGGGCGCCGTACAGCATGTTGCTCGCATAGAACCCGGGCGTGAGGACCAGCGGAAACAGCCGCGGCGGCCACAGCCAGAAGAGCAGCCCTCCAACGGTCGCCACGGGCTCGCCGACCGTACGACGGCCGACGCGCCAGATCAGGACCGCCGTGATCGCCGCGTAGAGGATCGGGACGATTCTGATGGCGAGCGTGCTCGGGCCGAAGATCCAGACGATGGGTGCCCCGAGGATCATCTCCTGCGTCCCCCCGTAGGAAATGCTGCTCCAGTGGAACGTCGCGAACTGCCCGTGGAGGAGGTGCGAGATCATCAGGCCCGAGACCGCCTCGTCCGAGCTCGTGTTGCCGAGCCTCGACCGGTACACGACCACGCGCAGGACGACGCCGCCAATCACGGCAAGCGCGATCAGAACGCGCCAGCGCACACTGATACGTCCGGTTCTTGCGGCCAACTCAGTTACCAACGGCTCCCCCCGAGCGCGCGCTTCTGAAAATCGGCGACAGCTTACGGCACGCCCCCGTCGCCACCAGATCCCGGCGGGCGACGGGAATGCGATGCTTCAGCGGTGGACTCGCTCGCAGGCAAGCTCCTCATCTCGTCGCCCTCACTGGTCGACCCGAACTTCCGGCGTACGGTGGTTTTGATGACGCATCACGACGAGGAGGGTGCGGTCGGTCTCGTGCTGTCTCGACCGTCCGAGCTCCGGATCGACGAGGCCGTTCCCGATCTCGGCGATCTACCCTACGCAGACGATGTCCTCTTCCTCGGCGGCCCGGTGCAGCCCGAGGCGGTGGTGGTGCTGGTCGAGCTCGACGAGCCGTTCGAAGACACCGAGCCGATCGTCGGCGGCGTCGTCTACATGCCACCCGACGCCGACCCCGACGAGCTTCGCGCCTCTCGTGCCCGCGTCTTTGCCGGCTACTCCGGCTGGGGTCCCGGGCAACTCGAGGCCGAGCTCGCAGAGCCGTCCTGGATCGTCGTCGCCGCGCTGCCGGCCGACGTGTTCGCGCCCGACCCGGACGAGCTCTGGCGCACCGTCCTGAATCGCAAGGGCGGCAGGTTCTCGCTGATGGCTTCGATGCCGTTCGACCCCGGCCTCAACTGAGCCACTAGAACGGCTCGCCCGAGTCGAGGCAACCCGGCGGTGACAAGGGTTGCCCGGATGGACGCCCGAACAGCCCTATGAATCTGCGCTTCCCCGACCTATAACGGGGGCAACGTCTGCGGCAGTCGAGGGGGCTTTGTGCCGGTGCAGAGAGGATGCATAGCGGGATGTTCGGCAGGGGCCTGTATTGGCGTGGGCACGACTCCTTCGATCGCAAGGCCGGCACGCGCGGGGCCACTCGAGTTCGGCCCGTCGTGTGCCGTCGTCAACCGCGAAATCGGAGGAGACGCACATGGCAGATCCGACAGCCGATAGAGAGCTACTGAGCGAGGTACTCGAAGGCGCCCAGGCGATGGGGGCGCTCGCCGTCGACGAGGAGGTCTTCCGCGCCGCCGTCGACGCGTTCCGCGCCGAGGACGGGGAATCGATGTCGAAGCTCCTCGAGCGCCACAAGCTGATCGAGCGATGCGAGGTCGTTTGCCACTGGCTGCGAAGCAAGGAAGCTGTCCTACTCTGCCTCGAGCTCGCGGGGCCGCCGCCGGTCGAAGAGCAGGAGCTCCCGGACGTCCGCGAGTTCGCCGAGCTCGTCGCGAAGCTCACCGCCGACGAGGAAGCGGTCGAGCTGATGGCACGAGCCGTCGAGGAGCGTGACCGGGACGCGTGGCACGAGCTGATCGACAAGGGCGACCTCGCGCGGTTCAGCCACCTGCTCTGCCACTGGGTCTCGACGATCCACTACCGGCTCGTGTGTGACGTCGTCTGCAACCCGATCCAGATCGAGCGGCCGCACCTGATCCCCGAGCTCGAGGCGGCCGGACACGCGATCGGCCGGCTCGCAGCGGACGAGAAGGTCTTTGCGGAGGCGACGAAAGCGGTGCTCGCGAACCGCTGCGAGACGGTCGGCGAGTCGCTCTCTGCCGCAGGATTCGACGGCTTCTGCTTCGTGATCTGCGAGTGGTTCTGCAGCTGGAGGTGCCTCTTCGTCTGTCTCCGGCTGTGCCGGATCTTCCCCCTCGGCGAACTCGAGTCCGAGATCGGCGAGATGCTGGAATTCGCCCGGGCGCTCGGGAAGCTCGACAAGTCGACACTCGAGCGCCTTGCCGCAGCGAACCTGCGCGAGGACGTCGAGACGGTCGAAACGCTCGCGAAGGAACTCGAGTTCGAGCGCTTCTGTGTCCAGTTCTGCCACTGGGTGTGCTTCCTGCGCTGCCAGCGGTTCTGCATCTGTGTGTGTCCGCCGCGGTCGATCGCCGTCTTCACCAAGATCGGCGGCCTCTTCTACGGCTCCGATGTGAACAGCCTCGCCCCGGGCAACGGGCTGACGATCGCCGACAACCGGGCCTTCTACGACGGCCTGCGCCTGAACGGCGGGCTCTCGGTCGTGAACGGAGCACCGCTGATCGAGTACCGCTTCGAGACCGTCCAGGTCTCGGATGACGGGACGACGCTCGCCGGCGGCGGGCCGATCCTGCCGACCTCGTGGGTGCCTGTCACCCCGGCCCAGATCGAGGAGACGAATATCGGGCAGTTCATCCGCCCGATCGCCGTTCCGCCCTTCCTCGAGGTGATCGAGGTGTGGGTGAAGCGGACAGGGGCCGGCATCTTCACGATCACCCCGAGCCCCGACGGGTGGATCGCGGTACCACCGATGTTCCCGACGCCGCCGATGGTGCCGTCGTCCGGGTGGCAGTTCGTGCCTGCGGCGGATCTGATCGTGTTCGACACGACCTCGCTCGCACCGACCGTCGTCGACATCGACGAAACCGGTGTCACCGCCGGGAGCGCCGCCAACGCGCCGCTCCAGACCGACGCCCACTACGGCGTCCGGATGAGGATCCGCAACCAGGGAACGAGCGGCGAGGGCACCGAGGCAGGGACGTGCTCGCACATCGCGATCAACAACTCGTATTACAACCACATCTCGCACCATCCATACTGGCCGGGCGGCCTGTTCGGTGCAACGAACGAGCTTGCCGTCGCCTCGATCGGGATCGCCGAGCTCGCGTCGGCTCCGTGCTCGGAGCTCACCTCGAGCCTCACCGTCGAGTTCACGGCGGCCCACTCGAACCTCGGGCCGGTCGCGATCACCCTCCAGGGCCCGGGGGGCCCCTACGCGTTCGACCTCGACCCGGCTACCGCCGAGAATCCTGGAGAGGACTGGTTCGGGACCGCAACCCCGGCGCTCGCCGGGTCGCCCCCGGTGCCGTCGTGGAGCTTCGCCTCACTCCCGCCGTGTGCCTACCTGCTCGAGCTCTCGGTCACGGTGCTGCTCACGAACGGGGATACCGAGCCGCTGCCGCTCTGGGACTACATCGCGTTCTGCAAGGGCGCCAGCTGACAGACACCGCGCCGGCAGCCGCCGCGTGGGAGCCCCGGTTCCCGCGCGGCGGCTATACCGGCCGGCTGAGGAGCTCGGAGAGCCGCTCGCGTTCGGGCTCTGACCAACGTGCCGCAAAGGCCCGCTCGGCGGCGTGCTCCGCGGTCTCGAGCGCCTCGGCGACGACTCGCGCCCCCGTCTCGGTCAACACGACGAGTGCGAGCCGGGCATCGCGCTCGTGCGACTCCCGGTCGACGAGCCCGATCCGCTCGAGCGGAGCGAGCTGACGGGCGACGCCCGAAGGGGTCACCCCGAGGCGCTCGGCGAGCTCCGAGCGTCGGAGCTTTCCGCCCGGCGCACCCAGGAGCTCTCGCAGAATCGCGAGATCGGCAAGCGAGATCCCGTGCTGCGAAAGGGGATTGTCGACCTCGCGCGCGAGTTTCGTCCGGCAGAGCGAGAGGTCGAAGAGAGTGTCGAGCGACGTCAACATAACGACATTTCATCAACTACTCAACGATCTGTCAAGTAGTACGAGGCCGGCCGGGTGCTCATTGCCGGGTTTAGAAACCGAGCGTCCGGGCAACGTTACGGCGATGGACTCCCGGTCTGGCAGCAGCCCCACTCCGTACACTAATTCGACATGTTGAAATTGGGGGGCCGTCGCACCGGCGGAATCGTTGCAGGGATAGGTCTCCTGCTACTCGTCGCTCTCGTGGCGATCGGGATGAGCGGGAAGATCGGCGAGAGCGCGACCGAACACGCCCAGAAGACCGTGGGCGCACATTTCCTCGACCACGCCGGGCGGCAGACGGCGAGCGTCGCCACCTGCCGCCAGGTTCTGGCGGGCGGAGCGAGCGGAATCTTCCGCTGTGCAGTCGTCACACCTCGCTGCCGCCGGACGTTCCTCTTCACCATCTCGCGCAAGACGGCGAACAAGGTCGTGCCCTACGACCAGTCGCAGTCGCTCTTCCAGGCGCCCTGCACGTTCGCGAGCGACCCGGCCGACGACCTGCGCTAAGCGCCTGCGCTCCAGTTGGGCGCACGCTTTTCGAGGAAGGCCGCCACTCCCTCCCGGCCGTCCGCCGAGCGGACCGAGCGCGCGAACACCTCGAGCTCGAGGCTGTCGTTACGGATGTCGCGTGTCGCGAGCAGAAGGGCCTTCAGCTCACGCTGCGCCTCGGGGCTCCCGGCCACGAGCGACCCGCCGATCCGCTCGACTCCCTCGTCCAGGTCGTCGACCACGAAGTCGACGAGCCCCCACGTCTCGGCCTGAGCCGCCCCGATCCGCTCGCCCGAGAGCATCAGCCACCTGGCGCGCCCGGAGCCGATGAGGCTCGGCAGCCGCTGCGTCCCGCCCCCGCCCGGGATCACACCCAGGCGCACCTCGGGAAGCGCAAGGATCGCGGCGGTCTGAGCGATCCGAAGGTCGCAGGCGAGCGCGACCTCGAGCCCGCCGCCGAGGCAGTGGCCGTGGATCGCAGCGACGACGGGAAACGGGAGCGACTCGATCAGGTCTGCGAGCGGCTGGATCCCACCCGGCGGCGATCCGTCGCCGACGATCGCCTTCAGGTCGGCGCCGGCCGAGAAGGCCTTCTCGCCCTTCCCGCGCAGGACGACGACCCGCGTTTCCGGACCGAGCGCCTGGAGCTCGGCTCCGAGAGCCGCCGAGAGGTCCACGGTGATCGCGTTCACCGGCGGGTTGTCGAGCCAGACCGTGGTGACGCCGTCCATGCGCGAAGCGTAGACGTCCGCCGGACGGCGTCCACTCGCCCGGTCGGTCTCGCTAGGTCGCAGGCTTCGGCTTGAGCCGCTTCAGCGTCGTGCTCGCGACGAGGCCGAGCAGGAGCGTCGGCACGATCGTGACGAACCGGTAGACGAGCACCCCGGCAACGACGTCGGCGTTGTCGCCGCCGAAGCCGACGAGGACGCCGGTGAGGCCGACCTCGACCACCCCGATCCCGCCAGGCGTGATCGGGAGCGAGCCGAGCAGCCGCGCGATCGACCAGGCCGCGAACGCCTCGATCACGCTCACCTGCGCGGCGTGCACGCCGCAGATCCGGATCGACGCGAGCATGACGAGGAACACGGTGAGCTGCCCGGCGAGCGTCGCGAGCGTCAGCACGTGCCACCGGCGCTTGAGCAGCTTGACCGTCTCGTTGCGGAAGCGCACGAACGAGCGTCCGTCCCAGGTCACGGATCCGCGACGGATCAGGTGCAGCCCGAAGTTCGAGATCCGCGCTGCGAGGTTCCCGACCCGGTGCGCCAGGTGCTCCGTCCAGAGCCCGGCCGTGAAGCCGGCGACGGCAAGCACGAAGATGACGAGCCCGATCACGGCGACCGTCTCGAGCAGCCCGTTGCGCTCGTTCTGCACGGTCAGGATCGCGAGCGCGACAATCGGGAAGCCGAGCATCGCGAACTGGTTCCAGATCCCGGTGACCGCCACCGCGATCGTCACCGGCCGGCCCTTGAACCCCCACGAACGCAAGACTCCGTACGACGCCGCCACCCCGACCGCCGCCCCGCCCGGCGCAATGTAGGTCGACGCGGTGGAGGCGAGCGTCAGCACCGAGCCCTGCAGGTAGCGAAGCCCCGGCAACGCGGCCATCCACGGCGGCGCGTAGGTCGCGAGATTCAAGATCATCGTGATCAACAGCACCCCGACCTGCTCCCAGGTGAGCCCCTTGACGACCGCCCACACGCTCCGGTAGTTCGCGATCTGCGGCAGGACGAAGACGAACGTCGCGATGATCACCGCGATCCCGATCCCCCCGACGATCACCTTCTTCTTCGCCGACTTGTGCTTCGGCGGCTTGCCCGCCTCGTCAGGCTCCGGGGCCTCGTCTGTCTCCGCGTCGTCGTCCACGTGGACCGCAGCCTAGAACGCGCGACTCGCCGGTGGCGGAAGGTTGGGCGGCACTGGATGATCCGGTCGCTGGGCGCGGAGAAGGATGTGCCTCATGGATTCGAACTGGCATCGCCGAGGAATCCGTCGTCGAACTGCGATGCGCCACCTCGCCGCGGAGTTCGACGAGGCGGGCACACGAGGCAGACCGCGAGCCGGGAGCGCCTCCCTGGCGCTCGCCGGATGTCGTTGCGACAGCGGTTGTGAGCGCCAGGGAGGACATCATCCCGTGGACTACGGGCCGTGGTCCCGAAGGATCAGGGAGCCACTCTTACCCGGCTGCCACCGAGAACGAGGCAGTCGCGCTTCCATTTAGCCCGGTCGAACAGGACGGCCGGTTCGCCGTGACGCTGGCGATGCCGAGCGGCGGACAGCTCGACGGCGCGGACGCGGTGCCAACGGCAGTTCCGTAGCCGACCATTGACACGACGGCCCAAGCATCGCCCAGCGCGCCGACCAACACGATATCGCCGGACGGTCTTTGAACAGTCACCGAGCAGGTCGCGCCCTCAGGACCGTCCATCGTCACCGTCCCGCCCGGCCAGACGGCATCGGTGACGAGCCCGCCCGTCGAACTCGTCATCGTGAACGTGAACGTGTGGGATGCGCACGCCGGGGCCACTGCTGTGTTGCAGATGATTGTCCCGTTTACGTTGAACCCGATCACCTGGGTGCCGGTCGGGCATGAGGTCCCGGCAGCATTGTTGGGCCCTGGCGGCCCGGTGGGTCCTGCCGCCCCTGTCGCGCCGGTTGCACCGGTCGCCCCTGTCGCACCGGTGTCACCCTTGGCTCCCGTGGGACCGGTCGCGCCGGTCGCGCCGGTCGCGCCGGTCGCGCCGGTGGCACCGGTCGGGCCTTGGGGACCGACCGGTCCGATCTGGTTCCACGAGATCGGCGTCTCGTTGTTCTTACAGTCCGAAGCGTCGGGTACGAGCCTTAGGCCGTGTTCTCCAGGAGTCACGTAGCAGCCCTGGATCGTGCCGTCGGCACCGGGGATTCCGGGGACGCCGGGCACGTGGCCGGCTGCGGCCACGCCAGCGGTGATCGCCAGAAGCACGACTGCGACTACCAGTACGCGATTCCTCCGAGCATGCATCCATCTCCTCATCGTTATCTCTCCTTGTCCAAGGATTCCGTGTGAGGTTGGGTTTTCAGGTCGGCCCGTCGGGTGCGGGCGGAACGGATCCTGGTGGGGACGGCGTTACCGGAGCGTTACTGCCCGGGGGCGGCGAACGCTTCCAGCCAGTCGTGGACGCGTGCTCGGCTTCGTCACTGCTGCCGGTGAGGCACGGTCCCGTCGCACCGACGCCCGAGCTCGAGGCTTTCGGCAATGCGGCGCACGGCAAGTCGCCGTAGAGCCGGACGCAGACGACGAAGGCGCGCTACCGGCGCGTCAGGCGCGCTTCACGTTTCGAATGAGCTCATCGAAGCGTCGAGACGGCTTCAGCCCCAGCGGCCGGAGCAGCTCCGAGAACTGTCGCGCATGGGCGAGCGCTGCTGCGGCGTTGCCGTCCCAAAGATGGACGCGGACCAGGTCACGATTGCTGCTCTCGCGCACCGGATCTGCGTGAACAGCCGCGAGCGCGCAGACGAGCGCGGACGTCGACTCGCCCGATCGAAGGTGCGAGCTACAGAGCTCGCCGAGCCCACGCAGGCGCACCTCGTGGAACCGCTCGCGCGCGAGGAGCACCCAGTCGTCGTACCAATCGGGAAGCAGCTCGCCCGCAAGCAGGATGGCCTCGAGCTCGCTCCTGTCCGTGTGCGTCATAGTGGAACCCGTTCGGGCGGCGATCAGCGCGTCCGCCCGGCGCACATCGACCTCGACGCCGGCGCGGAGCGCGAGGTCGGGCCCATGCTCGAGGAGTGTTTCGCCCGTGAAGGCGCGCAGTCGGAACACCGTTGCCCGCAGGTTCCCGTAGGCCTGTCTTTCACTTGCCTCCGGCCAAAGCGTGAACGCTGCACTCCGCCGGGAAACGGTCCCTTCGTGCAGCGCGACGAAGGCGATGAGCCGCTGGACACCCACCGGCACGCGCTGTTCATCGACGCCGCAAGCGAGCGCGAACCTCCCCAGCAGTGTCATAGAAGTCGACTGGAGGGTTCCAGCAGTGACTTCGCGTACGGCGATGACCCCCACCTCCGTATATTCGGCTGGTTCCACCATGCGGCCGCAAGGTTCACGCGGGTGGTTGCCAGCTGAGTGACTCTACCAGCTGGTTTGCCAGCCTCGACCACCTTGACGAGGAGGTCTGACTGCCACATCGCGATCGAGCTCGCGATGAGCCGTGGTTGTGACCTCTGATCGGGGGTGCTCCCTGGACCGAAGGCTCACGCGAAGAGGCGCCTAGCGGATTCGAACCGCTGTAAACGGCTTTGCAGGCCGCTACCTAACCACTCGGCCAAGGCGCCAGAGGGACTGATGGTAGCTACGAGGTGACGACGTTCACGCTCAGTCCGCCCAGCTCGAAGCCTCCGTCCGGGCTCGCGGCGCGGGTTTCGAGCTCGGCTCTGATCTCGGCGCGCTCGGACTCGGGGAGCTCGGCGAGTGCGAGTGCGACCGGGCCGCGAAGCTCGCTGATGAAGAACCAGAGCTCCTCGGCGTGGGCGAAGCGGTAGGCGACGGGTAGCTCCTCGATCTCGGAGCTGCCAAAGCCCGCTGCCGTGAGCGCGGCCACGATCGACTCGGGGTTGCGACGCTCGGAGAGTCGCCGGTCGGCTTCGGTCGGCGGAGCGAGCCGGCCGCGTTCGATCAGCGGCTCGGCGGGAACGGTCATCCACGCGTTCTGCTCACGCGCCGCCCAGACGGCGAACGCGAGGCGGCCGCCGGGCCGAAGGACGCGGCGGATCGCGGCGAGCGCGGCGGGTGGGTCGCCCTTGAGGATGTAGCCGAAGCGGCTCAGGACGCCGTCGACGCTCGCGTCCGGCAGCTCGATCCGCGCGGCGTCGAGTCGGCGGAAGTCGGCATTCGCGATCCCCCGCTCCGCCCCGAGCCGGGCGGCGGCCTCGACCATCTCCGGTTCGCGGTCGCTCGAGATCAGCAGGCCGTTCGGGCCGAGAAGCGGTGCCGCGAGGAAGCCCGTCTCGCCGAGCCCGGCAGAGAGCTCGAGAATCGTCTGGCCGGGCTGCGGGGCAAGGCGTGCGACGAGCCACTCGCTCACCGGGGCCGTTCCGCGCCAGAGAAGCTCCCGGCCGCGCTCCCAGCGCGACGCCATGGCCGCCCACTCGCCCGAGCTCAAAGGGAGCGGAGCTCGTCGAGCTCTGCCGCCGCCGGCACCCACTCGCCGGCCGCGGCGTTCGCCCGCACCTGCGCGGGGGTCATCGCTCCCGCGATCACAGAGCAGACCGCCGGCTGGGCTGCGAGGCCTCCGATCGCGACGTTGAGCAGGCTGAGCTCGCGCGCGGCGGCGAACGCCTCGAGCGCTTCGATCCGCGTCCACTGCTCGCCTGAGACCTCGAGCCGCCCCGAGAGCCTTGTCCCTTCGGGCTCGGGAGCCCCGCGGTGGTACTTGCCTGTCAGCAGGCCGCTCGCGAGCGGGAAGTACGGGATCAGCGCCACACCGGAGCGCTCGAGTGCGGGCACGAGCTCCGCCTCGGCGTCGCGCTCGAGCCACGAGTACTTGTTCTGCGCGGTGACGAAGCGGGCGAACCCGCGGTCCGCGGAAGCGGCCTCCGCCTCCTCGACCTGCGCCCCGGAGAAGTTCGATGAGCCGATGAACCGTACCTTGCCCTCGTCGACGAGCTCGTTGAGCGCGCCGAGGGTCTCTTCGATCGGCGTGACGCCGTCGGGCCGGTGGTACTGGTAGAGGTCGACGTAGTCGGTGCCGAGCCGGCGCAGCGAGCCCTCGATCGCGCTCCGCACGTAGTCGGGATGGCCGCGCGCGATCGCGTTGTCGGTGAAGCCGCGCCCCCACCCGAACTTGGTCGCGATCAGGACGTGTTCGCGGCGGCGGCCGAGGGCGAGGCCGAGGAACTTCTCGCTCTGTCCGTCGCTGTAGCTCTCGGCCGTGTCGAACAACGTGATCCCGGCCTCGATCGCCGCATCGACGACGTCCGCGACCTGCCAGGCCTCGAGCCGCCAGCCGAAGTTGTTGCAGCCGACACCGACCACGGAAACCGCCAGCCCAGGAACGACCTCGCGCTCGCGCACAGCCCCGACGCTAGCGCTTCCGGGCTACCACGTGGAACAGGTGCCACTGTTTCGTCTTGCCGACGACGGTCTGGCCTTCCTGCTCGAACTCCTCGAGCAGCTCGATCTCGAACGGCCGCAGGAGCTCCTCGACCTGCGCGCGCGTCTGGACGACGAGCCCCGAGCGCGCCCACTCGTCGCGATCGCCGAAGAACTGGCCCGAGAACCGGCCGCCCGGCACGATCGAGTCGACGATCCGCTGCCAGAGCGCCGCGAACTCGGGCTGCGGCGTGAACGGCAGCGCGAAGCTCGCGTTCAGGAGGTCGCAGTCCGGCCACGTTGTCTCCTCGAAACGGCCGACGCTCCCGTCGAACCGGTCGGCGTCCGGCCCCGCGAGCTCGGCGATCCGGTCGATCGCCTCCTGCTGTCCGTCGATCGCGACCACCTTCCAGCCGCGGCGAAGCAGCTCCAACGTGTCCCTGCCGGTACCCGCGCCGAGGTCGACGGCGAGCCCGGGTGCCGAGAAGCGGCCGGCTGCCTCGATCAGCGTCGGGCGCGCGTCGAGGCCGGCGAGTCGGAGGTAGCGCGACCACGGCTTCCAGGAGGCGCCGATGACCCGGAGCCAGTTCTCGTGCGTGATCTTCGCGAGCGAGCCGTCGTCGTGGCCGGCGGCACGCAGCGCCTCGACGAGGCGCGGGAGCCCCTCGATCCCACCGAGCCCATCGGGAATCTGGGCACCGTCGAAGTCCGAGCCGAGGGCAACGTGCTCGATCCCGATCCGATTCGCGACGTAGTCGACGTGACGGACGATCACGTCGAGCGGCGTCGCAGGAACGTAGTCGCCGTCCTCGCGCAAGAACATCAACGCGAAGTTGATCCCGACCACCCCGCCGCTCTCGCCGATCGCGTCGAGCTGGCGGTCGGTGAGATTGCGGGACGACGCCGAGAGCGTGTGAGCGTTCGAATGGGTGGCGACGAGCGGCGCCCGGGAGAGCTTCGCCACGTCCCAGAAGCCGGGCTCGTTCAGATGCGAGAGGTCGACGAGGATCCCGAGCAGATTGCAGGCATGCACGAGATCGCGTCCCGGTCCAGTCGAGCCCGCCGCCGATGTCCGGCGTCGACGGGAAGCGGAACGGCACGCCCTCGCCGAAGGCATTCGGGCGCGACCAGACGATCCCGACGGAACGCAGGCCGCGTCGGTACCAGTCCTCGAGATCGGAGAGATCCGGCGCGATCGGCTCGGCGCCCTCGAAGTGGACGATCGCGTTGACCCGGCCTGGGACGATCTCGTCCACCCGGCGGACGATCGTCAGATCGAGGCCCTGGAGCGCGGCCAACTGCCCCTCGACATCCACGAGCGCCTGCTCGCGGGGAATCGGAATGTCGAGCGGCAGCGAATAGGGCACGCCAGTCGGATGGTCGACCGGTGGCCCCTCCGCGGAGAGAGCGAAGAAGCCCCCCGCGAAGTCGACCTCGGCCGCCTTGTCCAGGACGACGTGCTCCGGCGTCCTGCCTTGCCAGATGCGCAGCGCGAGATCGTTGTGGCCATCAAGGATCACGTCGCGCATCGTAGGGTTGTTACGCTCGCCGGGTGGACGACCACGACCACGGGCACGACGACGGCGATGAGGTCGAGGACGTCTCGGGTTGGGCCGCAAGCGCCGCGACGGCCACGTGCCCGGCCTGCGGCGCCCCGGGGGCGCTGTCGCTCGGCGGCGGCCTCTTCTGCCCGAGCTGCGGCAAGGTGAGCACGAACCCGGGCTTCCAGCCCCCGCCGCCCAAGAGCTGAGAACCGCCGGGCCGGGTACCCTCGGACTGTGGGCTCAGGCCACAGTCACGCAGGCCACAGTCACGCAGGCCATTCGCATGCCGTCGGAGAGGACACCGACACACGGCACCTGACGATCGGGCTCGCACTGATCGTCGGCTTCATGGTGGTCGAGATCGTCGCCGGCGTCCTCGTGAACTCACTCGCACTGCTTTCGGATGCAGCGCACATGCTCACCGACGCGGGGGCGCTCCTGCTCTCGGTCGTCGTGATCCGGCTCGTTCGGCGCCCGGCACGGGGCAACGTCACCTTCGGGCTGCGGCGGATGGAGATCCTCTCGGCGCAGGCCAACGGCGCCACGCTGCTCGTCCTGGCCGGACTGATCGTGTTCGGCGCCGTCCGCCGGCTCGTCGACCCGGGCACCCCGGGCGGCTGGACGATGATCGCGATCGCTGTCGCCGGCGTGTTCGTGAACCTCGTCGCCACCCGCGAGCTCACGAAGGCCGACCGCTCGTCGCTGAACATCGAGGGTTCTTACCAACACCTCCTCACCGATCTCTACGCCTTCGGGGTCACAGCCGCCGCGGGCGTGCTCGTGCTGGTCAGCGGCTTTGTCCGAGCCGACGCGATCGCGGCGCTCTTCGTCGCTGGGCTGATGATCCGGAGCGCGGTCGGCCTGCTTCGGGCCTCCGGCCGTGTTCTGCTCGAGATGGCGCCGCCCGACCTCGACGTCGAGGAGATCGGGAACACGATGGCCCACCACCCGCACGTCACCGAGGTGCACGACCTGCACGTCTGGGAAATCGGCTCGAGCTTCCCGGCGCTCTCCGCCCACATCCTCGTCGAGGCGGACGCCGACTGCCACACCGCCCGCCGCGAACTGGAGCAACTACTCCGCGAGAGCTACGGGATCGACCACACGACGCTCCAGGTCGACCATACGCACGACCGGCTGCTGCAGATCGGCGCCGAGACGCGCACCGGGCACTGAGCGATACGGCTGACTAGACCGCCGCGTCGTCGGACGCGATCGCAAACCAGACGAGCGTCAGCGCGATCAACCCGAGATCGGCGGCGCCGGTCGCCCACGAGCGGAACCCGAGGACGGCGATGTTCACCGCGAGCGTCGCGAGCGTCAGCAACCAGACCGCCGCCACGGCGCGGCGGAGCGTCGGCCCGAAGCCGACCTCGCCGACGAGCACAGGCACGACCGCCGGGACCCGCGCCGCAACCGGAGGCGGCGCCTCCACGACGACAGGCGGCGGAACCACGACCACGGGCGGTGCAGCCTCGGCCACAACCGCCGACGCCCCGCGAAGCTGCGCCGCCGCGCGCTCGTACCGCGCCGCTCGCCGACGGCGGTGTTGCTCGCGGTAGAGCCTGCTCTGGTCCTGCGCCGACCGCTGAAGCGAGGAGACGATCAGCTCGCGGTAATGCTCCCGGAAGGGGTCGCGGACAGGCCCCGGAACGAGCAGCTCGGGCATGGCGTTCCTTTCGCGCCGCGCCGGCGTTGCCCTGCCGGCTACTGCGGGGGGAACGCGACGAACGCCTGGCGTGCGAGCGTGTCGAGGCTCGAGGCCATCACGCCGAGCGCCGAGACCGTATAGAGCCGGCTGCCGACCACGATCGAGCGCTCGATCGCCGGTGTCACGCCGTTCACCGGATCCTGCACCACGTTCGCGATCTTCGTGATCCCCGCGCTCGTGACGTTGTAGCCGATCGCGCCGGTAAACTCGCCCGAGGGCGAGATGCCCGAGTTCGTGATCGGCGTCCCCGGCGGAAGCGACTGGACCGGCGCGTAGATCTGAACCGGCAGCACCGCCAGGTTCGTCGCGGGCCAGTAGAGGAAGGCGTGGTGGTCGTAGGTCACCTGCGACGAGGAACCGAGCCCGACGAGCGCCTTGGCGAGCAGCTTCGGAGCGGTCGGGTCACTCACGTCGAAGAGCTCGAGCTGGGTGCTGTCGGGCTCGTTCGAGGCCGAGACATCGCTTCCGATCCCGAGCAGCAGACCGGGACCGACGGGGTGAAGGTAGGCCGAGTAGCCCGCCAGGTCGAGCTCGCCGGCGACACGCGGCGCGGTCGGCGTGCTCAGGTCGATCGTGTACAGCGGATCGACCTGGCGATAGGTGACGACGTAGCCGGTGTTGCCGATGAACCGCACCGAAGTGATCTGCTCGCCCTGTCCGAGCCCGGAGACCTGCCCTACGGGGGCGAGTACGCCGCCCGACGTGTCGAGAACGGTCACGTAGCTCTGGCTGAGCGGAATCGACGGCTCGGCGACTCCCCACCAGATCGGCCGGCTGGTGCTCGCGACACGGAGGTAGTTGCCCTGCTCCGAGAGCGAGAACTGGTTCAGCAGGTACCCCGGCACCTCGCCGCTCCCGGCGAACGTCGTCACGTCCGGATCGGACACGTCGAAGCGGTCGATCACGGTGGTCTGACTCGACGGCAACTGCATCACCGGAAGCTCGGGGTTGACCCACTGCTGCGTCGCGATGTACAGGCTCGTCTGCGAGCCGTAGACGATCTGCGCGTCCGCCATGATCGACGTGGACTGCGCCGCGCCGAGGCCCTTGTTGAAATCGACGGTGACGAGCGTCAGCATCCCGAGCCCGGAGAACTGCACCGGCCGGCGGATCGAGCTGCAGGCCGCGATCGGGCGCGCGAAGTGCCCGCCGCTGCGCTTGTTGCGGAACCGCATCGTCGGGACCCAACCCGACGAGGCGCCGGCGAGCTGCGGCTCGATGATCGCGTGCGGTGCCGAGGAGATCACGATCCGGGCGCTCGCCCCGACCTGCCGCGCATCCACGAACCGTCCGTCCACCGTGAGCGTCTGGGTGACGCTCATTGCCGACGGATCGGCCACGTTCACCTCGGAGATCAGCGTGGTCGAGCCCCACGCCACGTACGGCGAGGCGCGGAGCGAAGCCGACGCGGAGGCGATCGGGCCCGGGAACGGGACGGCGTACGGAATCTGGCTCGAGATCACGAGCAGGCGATTTCCGTCGAGCAGGAGCTGCGCGCTCGAGCCGGCAGCCCCCAGATTCAGCGTCCCGGCGATCGTCGGCGCGCCGCCCGTGACCGACACGGCCTCGAGCGTGTTCCCGGCGACCGCGAAGATGGTCGAGCCGTCGGTCTTCACGATGTCGGGCTCGTCGACGCCCTCTTCCTGATTGTTCGTCGTCGAATACGAGGTCGTCGAGGAGGTGCTCCCGGAATCCGCAGCGGACGAGACGCTCGGTGCACCGCCTGCGGTGCTCCCCGTCGCGGTCGGCACCGCCTTCCCGGTCGAGGTGGTGACGGCGGGCTGAGAGATCGGCGGCTCCGGCAGCCCGTGCGTCCGCGAGAGGTTGGCCTTCGCATAGCTGACGAGCGCGCTGCACGAGCCGAACGCGCGCGGCCTGACGGAGGAGGCCGTCGGCGCCTTAAGGGCCAATGCCCCCGTGGGCGCCGCAAGTGCCATCAGCACTCCTACGCTGACAAGCGACCCCACGCCGGCAAGCGACCACATCCGCCGCTTCATGGGCTGAAGCCTACCCCCAGCGGGCCCGGCTGGAGAGGGCGCGGGCCCCTCCAGCCCGATCGTCGTCCCGGCCGATGCCGAGGTTTCGGTATCAGCCGTCCGCGGGCGGCCCGGGCGGTGGCCCGCGACGCCTTGCCGCGTCCCGGTAGAAGCGCGCAGTCGCCTCATGGAAGCGCGTCGTGTCGAGCACGATCCAGCCGCAGAGGATCGCGAGCGGGATCTCGGCGCAGACCGCCTCGAGGATCGCCACGGTCTGCTCGTCACCCGAGGCGGCCGTGACCACGTCGAACCACGCGTCGCAGAGGAGCATCGTCCCCGTCAACGTCGCGAGAGCCTGGAGCCAGGGCGAGAGGCGGAGCGCCGCGATCGCGGTCGCCGCGAACGCGACGGCGAGCGCGATGTCGAACCCGACCCAGGCGAGCCGGTAGTGATGGGTGAGGTGGCGCGTCGGCAGGGTGAAGGTCAGCCAGAGCGTCCACGGGACGAGAAAGACGGCGCTGAGACCGAGCGCAACCGCCGTCCGGCGTGTCAACAGCCGGCGGGGCTCCTTCACGGTCGTCGCCACAACCACGAAGCTATCCGGAGCGCGACAGCAGGGGCGTAAGGCATGATCGCCCTGGTTGATCGGAGTGGATCCCCAATCTCGATGCTGAGGCTCGAGCGGCACCGGCTCGGACCTCGCGTCTTCATTCTCGGACGTCGCGTTCACGAATGGCACCTCGGCGTGCTCGTGATCGCCGTTGCGTGCGTGACCGCGATCCTCGGCGCGATCAGCTTCGTCACAGCCTTCGTGACCGCCCTGCTCGGGGTGTGGCTGATCGTGAAGGACTGGCCGGACCTCACGCGGAGCGGACGCGACAGCGCCGGCTGGCGCCTGGGCATCCATCGCCGGCCCCTGCCACTTCGGCCGCTGCGGCGGCTGGACGACATTCCGGCGGTCGCCGCTTTCGCCACCGGTGTGGTGGCGCTCGTCGACCTGATGTCGGCGGTGACGCCGAACGTCTCGTGGCGTGGACGGGAGCTGGTCCATCTCGAGCCCGTCGCAGTGATGCGAAACGCCCACGCGCTTGCAGTGCCGGCCTCGATCGCATTGCTCCTCACCGCGTACTACCTCTACCGGCGTCGTTCGCGGGCGCTCCACCTCGCGATGGCGCTCCTGCTCGCACTGGCCGTCTTCGACCTCTTGAAGGGGCTCGACTACGAGGAGGCGGCCCTCACGCTCGGCTGCGCCGTACTGCTGTGGCTGAGCCGCTCCTCGTTCTCGGCGGCCCACGAGCCCGGCACCTTCCGGGCGGCCCTCGTGCAGGTCCCGCTGCTCGTGGTTGCGGCCTTCGCCGCCTCGGTGGCCGTCGTCGCGCTCGCCGCGCCCTCCAGCGAGCCGGCCGGAGCGATCATCCGGGAAACCGGCGATCTCCTCCTTTGGCAACCCGGCCCCTTCGGGTTCTACGACGAGCTGGCCCGGACAGGGCTCGCGGTCGAGCTGATCTCGGTCCTGGCCGTCCTCACCGCGGCCTACGTGCTCTTCCGGCCGCTCGCCGCGCCGCGTGACCTGCCCGATCCCGAGCTGCGGCGGGCCGCGGCCCGCATCGTCCAGGAGCACGGCTCGGACACGCTCTCGTTCTTCAAGCTCCGGGGGGACAAGCACTACCTGTTCGACCCCACCCGCAGGGCGTTCGTCGGCTACCGCGCCGAGAGCGGCGTGCTGATGATCTCCGGCGACCCGGTAGGCGATCCGTCTGCCGTCGCGGGTCTGATGCATGCGATCGTCGAGTTCTCCGAGGAGCGTTCCCTCCGGATCGCGGCGCTCGGCGTGAGCACGGAGGGGCGGGCGCTCTTCGAGCAGGCGGGGCTGCGGGCCCTGTACATCGGTGACGAGGCGATCGTCGAGACGGCGGGGTTCTCGATGGAGGGCCGCGGGATCCGAAAGGTGCGGCAGTCCGTGACGCGGCTCGAGAAGGTCGGTTTCGTCGCGCACCTGGCCGAGCTCGGCGCCCTCGACGCCGGCGTCGTGGCCGAGCTCGAGGCGGTCGCCGAGAACTGGCGCGAAGGCGCGCCCGAGCGGGGCTTCAGCATGGCGATGGACTCGCTCCGCAACCCGCTCTGCGGAACGACGCTCGTGCTCTACGGCGCCGATGCGTCGGGCCGGATCGGCGGGTTCCTGCAGTTCGTGCCGACCTACGGGCGCGACGCCGTTTCCCTCTCGCTGATGCGCCGCCGCCACGACACGCCGAACGGGCTGACGGAGTTCCTGATCGTGAAGGCGATCGAGGCGCTCCGCGATCGCGGCGTCGCCGAGGTCTCGCTGAACTTCGCGGCGTTCGCCCGGCTCTTCCGCGAGCCCGACGGGATGCTGGAGCGCACGGCAGGACGCGTGATCGCCCTCGGCGACACCTGGTTCCAGCTCGAGCGGCTCTACCGCTTCAACGCGAAGTTCTTCCCCCGTTGGGAGCCGCGGTACTTCATGTACGAGCGACGGTTCGGTCTCCCCCGCGCCGGGATCGCCGCGCTCTGGCTCGAGGGGCAGCTGCCCAAGCCGGCGCTGCGAAGTACCCGCCGGGCCGCCTGACGCCGCCACGGCCCGACCGGGCGTGGCCGTCTATGATCGGCGCGTCGATGACGGGGCGGAGCGCGTTTCGAGTCTTTGGCTGGTCCTTCGTCGGAATGCTCGCGGCCGTCGCCTGCGCCGCATCCGAGGGCGCAGCTTCGGTCGGAACGAGCGTCTATCTGATCCAGGGCGAGTCGCTGAAGGCCGTGTCCCGTACCGTGCCGACCCAGTCGGTGGCCGCCGCCGTTGCGGCTCTCCTTCGCGGCCCGACCGCAGCCGAAGCGAAGAACGACGTGCGCACGCAGATCCCGCCCGGCACGAAGGTTCGCAAGGTATCCGTTGCAAACGGGATCGCGACGATCGACCTCACCCGCTCGTTCGTCGAGGGCACGAACCGGACGTTGCTCGTCGCCCGGCTCGACCAGCTCGTCTGGACGGCCACGGCGGTTCCGAAGGTGACCGGCGTGCGCCTCTGGATCGACGGGAACGCGGCCAGGTCGATGGGCCAGGGGATCTCGGTCGACCGCACGATGACCCGGACGAACATCGACCCGCCGATCGAGGAGAAGCTTCCCACGGGCACCGCCGACACCACCGGGCCCACCTCCATCAAGGGCGTCAGCACCAAGTGGATCCAGCAGCGGCTCGCCGATCTCGGCTATTTGCCCGCGTCGGCCGTCTCCGGTCGCTTCGGCTCGTGGACGCGATCGGCCGTCCTCGCCTTCCAGGGCTGGGAGAAGCTCGCCCGGGACGGCGACCCGGGCCCGTTGACCGTGGCCCGCCTCAAGACGGCCAAGCGCCCGACTCCGACGGCGGGGTCCGGCAAGCGCCTCGAGGTCTACCTCGGCGCCCAGGTGACGCTCCTCGTCGACGGCTCGAAGGTGATCCGCGCGATCAAGATCAGCAGCGGAAAGCCGGGCTATGCGACCCCCGCTGGCAGCTACGCGATCTTTCGCAAGTCGATCCGCGATTGGTCCTACCCGTACTCGGTGTGGCTTCCGTACGCGAGCTACTTCAACGGCGGCATCGCGTTCCATGAGTACTCCGACGTCCCCGCCTATCCGGCGTCACACGGCTGTGTCCGGGTCCCGGCGCAGGACGCGCCGCTCGTCTACTCCTTCGCGGCGCAGAACACGCCGGTCAAGGTTCTTCCCTAGCGTCCGTTGCTTTTTTCGCTCGCAAGCTGGGAGGTGGTGGTCATCATCCTGGCGATCGTCGGAGGCGCCACCTTCGCCGGGTATGCGACGGGCCACTACCTCCGAGAGCACTCCGACACGCTCCGCGAGCCGTTCGGCGTCATGCAGGCCGCGCTTCTTGGTGTCGTAGGGCTGCTGCTCGCGTTCGGTCTCTCGCTTGCCCTCGGTCGCTACGAGGACCGCCGCGCCGCCACGGTGACCGAAGCGAATGCGATCGGAACGACCTACCTGCGGGCGCAGTTGATCGCGGAGCCGGCACGAAGCACCTCGCTACGGCTGCTACGCACCTACACCGACCTCGCGATCAAGGTGTCACACGAGGTACCGGACAGCGAGGCGATGCGGACGACCACGGCCGCCGAGGATCAGATTCAGAGACAGCTCTGGCACCTCGCCGGGCAGGCGGTCGCACGAGCGCCAGTCGCGAGCGCGCCGCGCCTCTACATCGAAACCCTGAACGACACGATCGACGCCCAGTCCGCACGGCTCGCCTCCCTCAACAACCGCGTTCCCACGGCGGTCCTCGCGCTCGAGGTCATCGGCGCGGCGATCGCCGTCGGCCTCCTCGCGCTCCACATGGGAGTGATCGGTCGCGGCCTCGTGCCGGTGATCGCCGCCGCAGCCCTCGTCAGCCTGCTCCTCCTGGTGACGTTCGACCTCGACCGCCCGACCCGCGGCCTGATCAACGTGCCGGATACGCCGCTGACGAACGAGCGCGCATCGCAGATCCCACCTCCGGCGGCTAGTCCCTGAATGGCCCACAGATACGGCGCCGACCGATGAGTTTCAGACCGCCGGATCGTCTATACCTCTGACCTTCTCCACTCCACCGGAGGTGAACCGCGATGGCGCGGACTGTTCTGTTGATCGGCACCCGGAAGGGGTGCTTCGTTCTGGAAGGCGACCACGACCGGCGCGACTGGGCGGTGAAGGGGCCGCTCTGCGAGAGCTGGCCGGTCTATCACGCCGTGTACGAGCCCGAGTCGGGCACGATCTTCGCCGCTGCTGCCAGCGAGTGGCACGGCTCGGCCGTCTTCCGCAGCTTCGATCTCGGAGAGACCTGGACACATTCCAGCGAGGGGCTCGCCTACGCCGACGGCGACGCTCGCAAGGTCTCGAAGGTCTCGACGCTCTCGGCTGCGCACGGCCGCGTCCTCGTGGGCGCAGAGGCGCCCGGGATCTTCGAGAGCCGCGACGGCGGCGAGACGTTCTCGCTGCTCTCGACCCTCGCGGGACAACCGGGAAGCGAGATGTGGGACAACCCGGCGAGCCAGCCTCCGGGCCATCTCGGTATCTCTGCCCTGCACTCCGATCCCGGCGACGCGGCCCGGTTCTGGGCGATCGTGCAGGGGATCGGGCTGTTCGAGACCGCCGACGGCGGCGAGAGCTGGACGCCCCGCAACCGCGGTCTCCGCGCCGATTGGCCCCGGGAGCACGAGGAGGTCGGGTTCTGTGTCCACCGTCTCGTCCGCTCGCCGAGCGACCCGAACCGGATGTACCAGCAGAACCACGTCGGCGTGTACCGGAGCGACGACTGTGCCCACTCTTGGACGGAGATCACCGACGGGCTTCCGAGCGAGTTCGGCTTCGCGGCAGCCGTCCACCCGCACGACCGAGACACGTTCTTCACCATCCCGCTCGACCCCGGCCACGCGCGCGTGATGCCCGACGGGCATGCCGCCGTGTGGCGGACCCGAGACGCCGGCTCGACCTGGCAGCGGCTCGACAGCGGCCTGCCCGAGCACGACGCGCATCTCGGCGTGCTCCGCACCGCGATGGCGATCGACGACCGGGACGTCCCGGGCCTCTACTTCGGGACGAGCACGGGCCAGGTGTTCGCGAGCATCGACGAAGGCGACAGCTGGACCGAGCTCGCCGGTTACCTGCCGCCGGTGTGGTCGGTCGAGGTCGCGACAATCGAGTGACCGCGATGGCCGACGTTCACCTCCCACCCACACTGACGCCGCTCTTCCCGGGCCTGCCCCGTCGCGTCGAGGTCGAAGCGGACACGGTCTCCGGAGCGCTCGACTCGCTGGAAGCGAGCTGGCCGGGCCTCCGCGACCGCCTGCTCGAGTCGGGCCCGGCGATCCGCCCCCACATCCACGTCTACGTCGACAAGGAGCGGGCCGGGCTCGATACCCCGCTCGAGGAGCGTTCGCGGGTGGACGTGATCGCCGCGATCAGCGGCGGCTGATTCAGGAGCGGACGACCGACAGCCGCAACGGGCGCAGCTCGGCTGTCATGATCCCGCCCACCACGGCCGGATCGCTCTCCATCGCCGAGCGCGCCTCTCCTTCGTCCGCGACATCGAGCACGACGAGCCCGAAGGTGTCTCCGTCGACGATCGAGGGGCCGGCGACGATCAGCCGTCCATCGTCTCGCAAATGCTCGAGATAGGAGAAATGGGCGCTGACCACGGCAAGCTCAGCCTCTGTCGGCTCATCGACCATGGCCAGCCGCACGGGGCGAAGAAGGTAGAGCCAACCGCTCAAGCGACGCGCTGCGAGAGCATCAGCGTGTTCCTCTCGGGCCTCCAAGGGGAAACAGCGTACTGCCTGACCCAGCATCCCGGGCCAACCACGCGCCTGCCGTCGCGGTCCGGTGAACATCGTCGCGGTCCGGTGAACATGCCGTGACGTTGTGTAAATGTTCGCTTCCCGGGGTTGCGTCAACCCCCCTCGAGGGAATTAGGGTCGGATCGACCCGCGTCAATCCAGGAGGGGGAGAGTGACATGAGGAAGAAGAGAACTCGTGCGTCCGGCGGCGCACTCGTGGCCGTGGCGGCGGTTGCGATCTGCGCCACGGTGGTCGCCTTCAGCGTCGGCGGCGCAGCCGCGACGGACAGAACCCCGACATCAACGCCTCCGTCGGGATGCCATCTCGCAAACGGTGTCCAGCATGTCATCGACATCGTGTTCGACAACGTTCACGTCAACCGGGACAACCCGAACGTGCTCTCGGACATCGAGCAGATTCCCTCGCTCTACAACTTCATCACCCAGAACGGAACGCTGTTGACGAACAACCACACGCCGATGATCGGTCACACGGCGAACGACCTGACCACGAACTTCACTGGCCTGTACGGCGACCGTCAGGGGATGGGCGTATCCAACGACTACTTCGCGTTCACCCCGTCGGGTGGGGTCACCCCGAGCGCGCCGACGAGTGCAGGGCAGAGCGTCTTCAGCTACTGGACGGGCGGCGGAGTCGGCGACGGTTTTCCGCAGATGGACTACTCGGCGACCGTCCCGGCCACAGGTGGAACCACCGCGCCTCCTGCGCCATGGGTGCCGTTCACGCGCGCCGGATGCAACGTCGGCGGCGTCTCGTCGGTGAACATGGAGATGGAGAACGTCAGCCCCGACATCGCGAACGTGTTCGGGCAGAACTCACCCGAGCAGGCGCAGACCAACGCCGATTCCGACTCGTTCAAGGACCAGGAAGTCAATGACTACGTCGGCCTCGCCGTCCATTGTGCGCAGGGCTCGGCGTTCTGCGCGAACGCCAAGGCTGTGAAGTACGGGCAGACGTCGCCTTCGAACACCGCGGCGCCGGATGTCCTGCCGGACGAGCCGGGCGGCTATACCGGCTATCAGGCGATCTTCGGCCACAAGTACCTCCAGCCGATCCTCGCCGGCGCCGCCAACTCCGGCGGCAACCGCACCTTCGCGAACGGCGACAGCTTCCCGGTCACCGACGCCGCGGGGAACCTGACCGACCTCGGCGGCACGGAGATGGACGGGCAGTTCGCGCATACGCCCGGGTTCCCGGGTTTCGGGCCGATCACCGCCGCCCAGACGCTCGCCTACACCGCCGATATGCAGGAGAGCGGAGTGCCGGTCACCTACGCCTACATCTCCGACGTCCATGCGGTCGCTTCGGTGGACACGGGGCCGTGCAGTCCCGCGTCGACGTTCAGGGGCAAGCCGGATGTCGGGTTTGCCGACGGTCCCGGCGACAACTGCTACTACCAGACGACCGCTTCGTACAACACGGCCTTCGCGAGTTTCCTGAAGCGGCTGGCCGACGACGGGATCACGCCGCAGAACACGGAGTTCGTCTTCGGAGCCGACGAGGGAGATCACTTCTCGGGTGCCAACCTCGACAGGGCCGAGACGCCGTCTTGCACGGGTACTCCGCTCACGACCAGCTACATCTGCAACTACGCCTCCGGACAGGTGGGCGAGGTCAATGCGAGCATCCACGGCTTGCTCCAGAACGAGGAGAACAACACGACCCCGTTCGCGAGTCAGCCGCAGGGTGAGTCCGTGTACGTGACGGGCAACCAGCCGACCCCGGTCGTGCGTCAGCTCGAGCGCGACTTCGGCAACATCACCGTCAACGACCCGTTCGACGGGAAGACCGAGCCTGCCGTCAAGTGGATGGTCGACAGTACCGGCGAGGAGCTGATGCACTTCGGGAACGCCGATCCGGCCCGAGTGCCGACGTTCAGCGCCTTCCCGATCCCTGACGTGTACTTCACGAGCGGCACCGCCGACTCGCCGAAGTGCGCAACAGGAACCACGGCGGCCACAGCGCCGACCACCTGCACGACGATCAACAGCCAGTTCGCCTGGAACCACGGCTACTACGCGCCGGAGATCAACAACACCTGGGCCGGTTTCGTCGGTCCGGGAGTGGCGCACCTCGGGATCGACGGCTCGGGTCCCGGTGACGGTCCGAGCTCCGCGGGTGACGCGAATGCCGGCATGACGACCGACACCCAGGTCGACAATCCGGGCACGTGGCTCGACCAGGCTGACATCCGGCCGACGCTCATGGCACTCACCGGGCTCAAGGATGACTACGTCGAGGACGGCCGAGTGCTGACCGAGGATCTGAGCTTCGCTCCCGGCAAGACCAAGCAGGGGCAGTTCCAGCCGCTCGCGGTCTGCTACAAGCAGCTCAACTCGAGCGTCGGGCAGTTCGGCACCGACGTCATGGTCGCCGACACGGCGGCGATGAAGAGCGGATCGGCACAGGACGACACGACCTACGAGAAGGTGCTCTCGGAGATCACGAGTCTCGGAAGTGAACGCGACACGCTCGCGACCACGATCAAGAACGAGCTCTATGACGCCGAGTTCGACAGCACGACCGTGAAGGCCGGAGGCGACCTGCTCAACCAGTGCCGGAGCCTCAACCAACAGGCCGACGCGCTCGCGCAATCGGCGAGCTCCGCGGGCTGAAAGAAAGGACGGGGGAGCCGCCCGGCCGGGCGGCTCCCCTCCGCGCCCGGCGCGCTTCACAAGGTGCACCGCGTGCAACTTCTCGACGACCGGATCGGCGATCTGACAGGCGCCGACTACGCCGTTCGGGGCTCAGCGGAGCACGCGTTGCCAGTACGGCAACAAAAAACCCGCCTGAGCGGGTTTTTCCGAAGCGGATGAAGGGACTCGAACCCTCGGCCTTCTCCATGGCAAGGAGACGCTCTAGCCAACTGAGCTACATCCGCGTGGAGGCGGAAGTATAGCCGCGGCCGGCCGGTCTAACCGGAGGGCGGCTGCGGCTGGGCGGCCGGGGAGACCTCGTCGCCCGCGCGGATCTCGCCGTCTTCCAGGATCTCCGCGCGCAGGCCGCCGCGGTGGACGAGGGCCCGGAGGATCGGCCGCGTCGCGTAGCCGTCGGCGACCGTGCAGGGTTCGCAGAGGCGCATGCCGCGGCAGCGCGTGGTGCCGATCAGGAACTCCCGGCCGACGAGGGCGTTCAGGTCGATGCCGCTCGTGATCACGTTCCGGCGATGCTCGTCGGGAGCGAGGGGCGGATCGAACGAGCCGCAGACCTCGGCTTCGATCAGCGTCAGGGCGCTCCCGGGGACGCCCGAGGCGAACGTGCCCGCGCCGGTTGCGTAGCGATCGCCTTCGAGGCCGCGGGCGGCGAGGGCCCGCGCACTCTCGACCCTGCGCGCAGGTGCCCCTGCCTCCGGCGCGATCCAGAGCTCGGCGACGACACCCCGCGCCGGCGTCTCGGGCATCGGCGGCCTGGCGAGGGCGACGTCAGCGGCCGCAACGAGGAACGCGTCCTCGATCGCGCCGCGCTTCACGACTCCGTCGCCGCCGGGATCCCAGACGACGCCGGAGGGAACGCCGTACATGACGACGAAGCGTCGCTCAGGCGCGGCGACGACGCCGAGCCAGGGGCCGGGCCACGCGAACGAGCCGGGATCGGCGAGGCGAACGAGACCAAGGCCGAGACCGCCGAGCCACCGTGAGATCGTGCCTCCGGTTGCCGGATCCTCGCCCGCGAGTGCCGGGATCTCGGCCGCCGGCAGCTCGAGGATCGTCGCGAGGCACGCTCGAAGGCTCGCGGAGGCGAGATCGCCGGCCGCCCCGTCGAGGTCGACCTCGCGCACCGCTACCCGGCGTCGAGCGCTTCGTTGACGAGGCGGTCGGCGAGCTCGTTGTGCTCGCGCATCACGTGGTGGTAGGCGACCGATTCGAGCAGGCGGCCGAGGCGGGCGGCTTCGACCGAGAGCGCCCGCAGCGCCTCGTTCTTGACCCGGTACTCGCCGCGCATCTGCTTGACCATCAGCTCGGAGTCGGATCTGACCTCGAGGTCGTCGACGTCGAGGTCGACCGCCTTCTTCAGGCCCGCGACCAGGCCGCTGTATTCGGCGACGTTGTTCGTGGCGTGGCCGATCGCCTTGCCCTCGGCGGCGAGAACGTCCCCGTCCTCGCCCTCGAGGACGTAGCCGTAGGCTGCCGGCCCCGGATTGCCGCGCGCGCCGCCGTCGGTGTAGAGGCGCGCCTTCACAGCAGCGGATAGATGTCGAAGGCGGGCTCTTCGTAGGGATGCGCCGAGCACAGCGCCGCGACGACGGCGTCGTGCGACTCCTCCGGGTAGACGGTCTCGAGCCGATACTCGTCGACGAGTTGCTCGACGTGCTCGTCCACCCCAGGCTTGCCGGTCGTCGGGTTGGCGCCCTCGCCGGCGAGGAAGGTGCCGGTGCCGCCCGAGTACCAGGAGCAGCGCTCGTAGTTGCCGATCCTGCCGGCACCCGCGGCGAACACGGCGTCGCGCACCGCGTTCAGCGAGTCCCGCGGGACGAAGACGACGAGCTTGCGGTTCACTCGCCGACGTTGTCGATTTGGGCGCGCTGGAGCCTGCCCGAGTAGTCGACGTAGATCGACTTCCACTCGGTGAACACGTCGAGCGCCGCCTGGCCCGCCTCACGGTGGCCGTTGCCGGTGTCCTTCGTCCCGCCGAACGGGAGGTGGACCTCGGCGCCCGTCGTGCCGGCGTTGATGTAGGTGATCCCGGCCTGCAGGTCGCGCATGGCGCGGAAGGCGCGGTTGACATCGCGGGTGAAGATCGCCGACGAGAGGCCGTAGCTGACGGAGTTCGCGGCCGCGACCGCCTCTTCGAAGCTCTCCACGGGAATCAGCGCCGTCGTCGGGCCGAAGATCTCCTCCTGCGCGATCCGCATCCCCGCCTCGACGTCGGCGAACACCGTCGGGCGGTAGAAGAACCCAGGGCCCGACACCGCCTCGCCGCCGGTCAGGAGCTTCGCGCCCTCGCCCTTGCCGATCTCGGTGTAGCTCGCGACCTTGTCGAGCGCCGCGCGGTTGATCAGCGGCCCGACGTCGGTCGAGGCTTCCCAACCGGGCCCGATCCGCATCGCCTCGGCGGCGGCCACGAGTCGCCGCTGGACCTCGTCGTAGACGGCGCGGTGCACGATCACCCGGGAGGCCGCCGTGCAGCGCTGGCCGGTCGTCCCGAACGCCGACCAGACGATCCCCTCGACCGCGAGCTCGACGTCGGCGTCGTCCATCACGATGATCGCGTTCTTGCCGCCGAGCTCGAGATGCACGTGCTTGAGCCCGTCCGCCGCCGCCTTCGTCACCGCGATTCCGGTCTCGCGCGAGCCGGTGAACGTGATCACCGGCACGTCGGGATGGCGGACGAGCGCATCGCCTGCCTCCTCGCCGAAACCGTGGACGATGTTCACGACACCAGGAGGCGTCCCCGCCTCGGCGAGCAGCTCGACGAAGCGCTCGGCCAGGTACGGCGTGTCCTCGGCCGGCTTCAGCACGACCGTGTTGCCGCAGACGAGCGCCGGCGCGAGCTTCCACGACGGGATCGCGATCGGGAAGTTCCACGGCGTGATCGCACCGACGACGCCGACCGGCATCCGAACGCTCATCATGAACTTGTCCGGCAGCTCGCTGGGCGTCGTCTGGCCGAAGAGGCGGCGACCCTCGCCGGCCATGTACTGGCTCATGTCGATCGCCTCCTGGACGTCTCCCCCGGCCTCCGCGCGCACCTTGCCCATCTCGCGCGTCATCAGCTCGGTCAGCTCCTCCTTGTGGTCGCGCAGGAGCTCGGCCAGGCGAAAGAGGATCGCCCCTCGTGCCGGCGCCGGAACGAGGCGCCAGCTCTCGAACGCCTCCTTCGCCGCGGCGACGGCGCGCTCGACGTCCGCTGCTCCCGAGCGGGGGAAGATCGCAAGCGTCTCGCCGGTCGCAGGCGCGATCGACTCGAACGTCTCCCCGCCCTCGGCGGCGACCCATTCCCCGCCGATGAAGTTCTCGAGCTGCGGCGCGGCCGCCATCTAGGGATCGGGCACGTCGGTCGTGGCAAACGTGCCCGGCACCCGGGGACGCCGGCGGTCGCGGAGCTCGCGCTGCTCGGCGAACTCTCCGGCGGGCCTGCCGTGGCGCCGGTCGGGCCCGGTGCGGCGGTCGACGATCACCTTCACGGCCTTGTTGTCGGAGTAGTAGGCAACGAGCCTGTCGTACAGCTCGGCCTCGAGCTCCTTCGGGACGACGCAGTAGATCACCCCGTCAGTCTAGGACACGCCACCACTACGGATCAGAGCGTGGCGATGTCCGGCACGACGCGGCCGTCTTCGACCATGTGTGCGTTCCAGCCGGTGAACGACGGGTCGAGCTCGTCGGGGTCGAGGCCGCGCTCGGCCAACCGCACGGGCGCCGCCAGGTCGGGCGTGACCCGGTACTGGTACCAGGAGATGTCCCAGACGACCGTGATCACGATCTCGGCGTTCACGCCCGACAGTGGAATGATCGAGACGCGCGGCACGCCAAGGCTCTTCGCGATGCCGCCGACCGTCCGGCGGAACTGCGAGGCGTTGAAGTGGTCGGCAGCCTCGACGATCGCGATCTCGGTCTCGGAGAGGCGGCGCAGGATCGGCTCGCTCGCGACGGGCTCCTCCGCCGGCACCTTCGCCCCGAGCAGCGAGGCGAGCGAGAACCGGCTGCGGCGCCGGTCGGCCGGGATCGTCGGGGTCATCGGCGAGCCCTCCTTGATCCAGCCCGAATCGAGCGCGATCTCCTGGCAGAGCGGGCAAACGTCGACGAACCGCGCCCCGCCGTTCGGCGAGAAGCGAACCGTTCGCTCGCCCATCAAGAGCGTGCGCTCGCAAACCGCGCACTGCTGCGTCGAACTGACCTTGGTGACTCTCACCGCCCGAGGGTAGCTGCTACGAGAAACCGTCAGCAGGAAAATCCCTGCTCGGAGCTACGCCGGGACGGCCTCGGTCTCGTTCTTCGCCGCCTCGATCAGCTTCTGGGCGATGTGGGTGGGAACCTCCTCGTAGCGCAGGAACTCCATGTGGTAATCGCCCCGGCCGCCCGTCATCGAGGTGAGCGACTGCGAGTACGTGAGCACCTCGGCCATCGGCACCTCGGCCTTGATCGTCGTCATCCCACCGGCCGGCTCCATCCCGTGCAGGCGACCGCGCCGGGAGTTCAGATCGCCGTTGACCGCACCGACGGCCTCGTCGGGAACTGTCACGTCGAGGGCCATGATCGGCTCGAGCAGCGTCGGCTGGGCGCGCTCGTACGCCGTCTTGAACGCCATCGAGCCGGCGACCTTGAACGCCATCTCCGACGAATCGACCGTGTGGTAGGAGCCGTCGACGAGCCTGACCCGGACGCCCTGGATCGGCGCTCCGGCGAGGACGCCGTGCGCCATCGTCTCCTGCACGCCCTTGTCGACCGCGGGCCGGAAGCCCTGCGGGATCACGCCGCCGACGATCTGGTCGACGAACTCGTAGCCGATATGGCCGTCGATCGGCTCGATCACGATGTGGCAGTCGCCGAACTGGCCGCGTCCGCCTGTCTGCTTCTTGTAGCGGCCCTGCGCCCGCGCCTCGCCCTTGATCGTCTCGACGTACGGCACCCGCGGCTGGTGAAGATCGACCTCGACGCCGAACCGGGTCTTCATCCGCGCGACTGCGACCTCGACGTGGACCTGGCTCATCCCGGAGAGGAGCTGCTCCCCGGTCTGCGGGTCGCGGCGAAGCTGGAGCGTCGGGTCCTCCTCGTGCAGTCGGCGGAGCGCCTGGGCGACCTTGTCCTCGTCGCCCTTCGTCTTCGGCGTCACCGCGAAGCTCATCACCGGCTCGGGAAAGTCGAGCACGGGCGCCTCGATCCGCCGCTCGGAGTCGGCGAGCAGGTCGCCCGTCTGGACGTCTTTCAACTTCGCGACCGCCCCGATGTCGCCGTTGACGAAGGCATCGGCCTTCTCGTGGTCCTTCCCTTGGAGCAGCATGAGCCCGCCGAGGCGCTCCTTGGCGTGGTCGCGGAGGTTGACGAGCGTCGAGTCGGCCGTGACCGAGCCGCCGTAGACGCGGAAGACGTTGATCTTCCCGGCGAAGGGATCGGCGACGGTCTTGAAGACGAACGCGGCGGTGCCGCCGGCGGTGTCGATGTCGTGCGCCTTGCGCACCGGCGAGGGGACGCCTTCGACGATCAGGTCGAGCAGGGCGTGCGTGCCGAGGTTGTTCGTCGCGACCCCGCAGGCGACGGGATAGAGCTCGTCGGTCGTGACCGCGCTCTTCAGCGCGGCGGCGACGGCGGCGGGATCGAGCTGCTCGCCGGCGAGGTAGCTCTCCATCAGCGCGTCGTCGGTGAGGACTACGGCGTCGAGGAGCTTCTCTCGGTACTCGGCCGCAAGGTCCGCCATCTCGGCGGGAATCGGCACCGGCTCGCCCTCGCGCGCGCCCGACGGATCCATGTAGGCGCAGTCGTGGAGCAGGTCGACCACACCGGTGAGTTCGTGTTCGGCGCCGATCGGGAGCTGGATCGCGACGCAGCGGTCGGAGAGCTGCTCCTGCAGCGCACCGAGCGTCCGGTAGAAGTCGGCACGCTCGCGGTCGAGCATGTTCACGAAGCAGACACGCGACAGTTCGAGCCGCTCTGCGCGCGACCAGGCGCGCACCGTATTCACCTCGACCCCCATCACCCCCGAGACGACGACGAGCGCCCCCTCGACCACACGGAGGCTGGCGATCGTGTCGGCCTGGAAGCCCGAGTCGCCGGGCGCGTCGATCAGGTTGATCTTGCGTTCGTGCCACTCGAGATGGGCGAGCGACGAGGCAAGGGACATCTGCCGGCGATGCTCGTCCTCGTCCCAGTCGGTCGTGGTCGTGCCCGCATCGACCGAGCCGAGGCGGTTGATCGCACCGGCCTGGAAGAGCATCGCCTCCACCAGTGAGGTCTTGCCCGTCCCGCGGTGGCCGACGACGGCGACGTTGCGGATCTTCCCGGGCTCCTGAGACATTCCTCACTCCTCTCGGACGGCGGTGACAGGCTGTCGTCCAATCCTAAACCCTGCGGCCGGGCCGCTGGCAAGAGCGGGCTAGGGCGTCGGAAGTGAGGCGCTGTGCAGGCGGGAGCGGAGGCGCAGAATCGCCTTCGTGTGGAGCTGGGAGACGCGCGACTCGGTGACGCCGAGCACCTCCCCGATCTCGCGGAGGGTCAGCTCCTCGTAGTAGTAGAGCGTGACCACGAGCTTCTCGCGCTCGGGCAGGCGGGAGATCGCCTCGGCGAGCGCCTCGCGCATCTCGGTCTCGTCGAGGGCATCCGCGGGCTTGATGCTGCCGGGATCCTCGATCGTGTCGAGGAGCGAGACCTGGTCGCCCTCGTTGGAGGTCGACCAGAGCTCGTCGAGGGCGGCGATCGAGGTGCGCGAGATGTCGATCAGCGATTCCTCGAGCTCGTCGGTAGTGATCCCGACCTTGCCTGCGATCTCCTCGTCCGTCGGTGCGCGCCCGACCTTGGACTCGAGGTCGCGGATCGCCCGCTCGATCTCGCGGGCGCGGGAGCGCACCGAACGCGGGACCCAGTCGAGCGTCCGGAGCTCGTCGATGATCGAGCCGCGGATGCGGGCGATCGCGTAGGTCTCGAACTTGATGTCGCGCTCGGGGTCGTAGCGGTCGATCGCGCTCATCAGTCCGAGCAAGCCATAGGAGACGAGGTCGGCCTCGTCCACATGAGCCGGAAGCCCGGAACCGAGCCGCCCGGCCACGTACTTGACGAGCGGCGAGTAGTTGACGATCAGCCGGTCCCGGAGCGACTTCTCCCGGGTGCGACGGTACTCGAGCCAGAGGCTCCGGCTGTCGTTTTCCCCGGCCACGAGAAGAGAATACGAGCTAGCGGCGCATTCTCCTCAGTGCAGCCGACTGCAAACGACCCCATCCAGACCCCGATCACGGTCGCCGCAACGGCAATCATCCACTGTCCGTGCCTCGCCCCTGCATAGGCAACGACGCCGAAGACGACGGTCAAAACCCCGAAGAGCGCCGGCATCGCGAAGCGTCCCACGGACTGATGATGCCGAACGCGGCCACCGATACACTGGTGCTCGCAACCGAGGGGCGTAGCTCAATTGGTAGAGCACCGGTCTCCAAAACCGGGGGTTGCAGGTTCAAGTCCTGTCGCCCCTGTAAACCGTGGGGGAACCAACGAGGTTCCCCCACGAGCCCCTCCTCCGCTGATCCTTGGGTCGATTGCTGGGCCTCTCGCAGCGCGGAGCCCGGCTTTGGCGATGGGCGCTGCTGCGTGAGGGCCTCAAGCAAGACAACCGGTCAAGGCAAACACCGGTCAAGGCAACACGGTCAGGGCGATTCCTCGTATTGACGAAAGCTTCACATTGCGGATGATCGCTTTTACGATCCGACGGCTATTGAGCTCAGCTATCGTGAAGGGGCGTTCTTACTGGGATTGTGATCCAGCCTCTCGGCGGGTCGGCGGGTGCGTGGGCAGGGCGCGATCGTCGAGACTGCTGTGTGACAAGTAGAGCAAACCACTTTCCGTTCTCCGATCAGGGGGTCCTCCATGGCAGTTCGTAGTAAGCAATCGCGCCCCGGGTGGCGGCCCTTGGTCGCAATTGGGCTCACCAGTGCGGCCGGACTGCTCACGGCGGTCTTCGCCGCGAGCGCGTTCTCGGCAAGCGGAGCGGCGTCGCATGCCTCGGCGAAGGCCGCGCTGCCGATCACGATCACGGTCACGGCCGGCAAGCCGACCGAGTTCGGCTTCAAGCTCTCGAAGACCAGCGGGGTCCCCGTCGGCAAGGTGATCTTCAAGGTCACGAACAAAGGGAAGATTCCGCATTCGTTCAAGATTTGCAACAGCCCGAGCGGCGGCACCGCCAATACCTGCGTCGGGCATACAACCCCGGTGATCGCAGTGGGCAAGACGGCCACGCTGGCCGTGACGCTCACGAAGGGCAAGCACGAGTACCTCTGCACCGTGCCGGGACACGCCGCAGGTGGGATGAAGGGCGTCCTCGGCGTCGGTGTTGTCGTCAAGACACCGACCGCACCTCCGGTCACCGCCCCGAGCGGCCCGACGACCACCTCCGGCGGCGGGGGCGGCGGCAGCCCGCAGAACATCGGCGCACCCGAGGGACCGCTCATCGGTGACCCCGTCGCCGGAGCCTCCGTCTTCTCGGCTGCCGGCTGCGCCTCCTGCCACACGCTCGCGAAGGCCGGAGCAACCGGAACCGTCGGTCCGAACCTCGACCAGGTGATGCCGGACGAGGCGACCGTGATCACGAACGTCACCTACGGCAATGCGATGGGCATGCCGGCGTTCGGCAGCCAGTTCAGCACCACTCAGATCCAGAACGTCGCCGCGTACGTGGAGCAGGCGACGCACTGAGGTAGCTCTCTCGACGACGCGGGGAGCGCACATGCATCGCGGCAGATGTGCGCTCCCCGTTGTGCCCGGGCTCGTGTGGCAGAGCACCCGTCTGTGACGCGCCTCTGGCCCCCGCTGTACACTCGCGCCTGCAGATCGACGATGGAGGAGATCGGGTGAGTTCGTCTTCCCCGGGAGGACTGGCCTCAGCCCTCCCCAGACTCGGAGTGCCCGCCGTGACAGCGGCGATCCTGCTGACGGTGCTCTGGACGGCAGCCGGGGCCGGAGCCTCGGGCACCGCCTCCGGAGCCAGGCTCGCAACCGTTTCAGCCGTACCGAAGTCATGCCCCGCGCGCTCGGTCATCCGCGCAACGCTCCATCTGAACGTCCGGCACGTCATCGTGCAGGCCGGGCCGCTCAGCTCAACGGTGACGAACGGCTTCGCGCCGCCGACCCCGCAGAACAAAGCGAAGAACACCGGCTACGAGCGAACCTGCACCTACTCGACGACCGCCGCACCGGTCACGATCTCGTACGTCGCCCCGGTCACGACGGGGACGTTCGACCAGTCGAGAAAATCCGCCCGTAAAAGCGGACCGGTGATCGTCGTGCACGACCTTGGCGACGCAGCGTGGGCCTCGAAGGGGAACGGTGAGGTCTTCGTTCTCCTCGGAACCCTCGAGGTCATCGTGAGCACGCAGCAGACGAGCTCGGCCCAGCTCCAGTCGCTCGCAAGCCGGGTTTTGCCCAGGTAACCCCGAGCATCGGACGATCGTAGCCCCGACGCCGTGTCGAAGCCGGATTGGAGCGAAGCCGATTTGGGTGACAGCCGATTTGGCTCCCGACAGGATGTGCTGTTATGCTCGTTGGCGGCAGGTTCCAAGGAGCAGGTCTCCGGAAGAGCGCCGCAGGTGAGATGCAATCTGTCGACCGTGTCGTTCCGATCGGACGCACCGGGTGATGTGTGCAGCGGGAGGTGCTGGACCAGATGCAACACGTGGACGTTCAGTTCGGCCGGGAGGCTTCCGTCGAGGCCGAAGCAGCTGCGGGACGCTCGCCCTGGCGCTACCTCGTGCTCGCGGCGGTCATGGTCACGATGCTCATCGCCTTCGCCCAGTCTCGCAGCGCCGGTGCGACCAGCCTTCGCGCCGAAGGCGGGGTCGTGCAATGCGAGCCGATCCGCGGGCCGCAATGGATCTTCCCGGACGACAACTTCAACCGCAGCGATCTCTACGGAGCGAGCATCCAGAGCACGCTGTACGAGTCGTTCGTCGTCAACATGACGTGCTCCCAGGCGGCAGGCTTCATCAAGACGCTGATCACACAGACGCTGCCGATCAAGACGCCGGGAGCTCTCAACGACCTGATTGCCGGGCCGGGATATACCTGCATCGCCTACCCTGACAAGAACGGGCACGCCTACGCCGGATCGTGCGTCAGTGGTGGGGCGAGGTTCGACTGGAACTACAACGTCATGTGGCACGGCGTGCCCGATACGAGCACCGGCGAAGGCGGCCTCGGAATCGAGCCGATGGGAGCAATCGAGTATACGACCGTGCTGCGTCCTCTCGGAGGCGGCCGCTACGAGCTCGTCATCTCCAACTCGAGCGCGATCGGCTCGATCAACCAGTTCTCATGGGCGGCGCCTCCCGGGCTGACGATCACCGCGGTGACGAAGTCCACCGGTGCGAAGTGCTCGCTCGGCAGCGGGGCCATCTCGTGTCAGGGGTCACTCAAGCCACCCAGGTGCCTTTGCACCGGCAGCGGGGGCGCAGCCACGATCGAGTTCACGGCTACGGGCGACGCGACCACCGAAGCGAACGGGCACCCTGTGATTCACGGGATCGGCTGGTCGTATCTGCGCATCACGCAGATGACACCGGTTCCCTACCTGGTGCCCGACACGCCCCAGGTCGCGAACAACAAGTCGAATCTCTAGGAAGCTCGGGTCCTACAGCTAGCCGCCCGTTGCGATCGGTCCGTCCGGGTCCGGACACTGCGAACGCTCGCACGACGACAAACGACACCGCGACCCGGTCCACGCAAGCCGCCAGGCCGTGTCCGCGATCCGCGGTGATTCCGGTCAGGTCGAGGAACAGACCACGTTGTCGGGCTGGTACCCGTTCTGGTACTGAATCTCGCCGCAGGAGTTGTGGGCGATCTTTGCGATCCACTGCTTGACCAGGATGTTCGTGGCGTGCTGGACGAGATCCTGCACCACCTCCGGCTTGACCTGGCTGTAGGGCTCGTTCTGGAACGAGACCCTGTGCAGCTGGTAGTAGTTGAACGCCTCCTTCTTGGAGATCTTCTGCCTGACGTGGGCATGTGCCGCGAGCAGCGGCGGAAGCTCGTTCTCGGCGAGTTGAAGCCGCTGGAAGATCGCGAGCTGCTTGAGGGTTACTCCAAGGCTCGCGTAGTGCGAGAGCAGCTTCGCCTGACTGCCACCGAAGCTCGCTTGCGGATGCTCGCGATGCTGTCGGCGACCTGCTTGTCCGTGATCTCGATTCCGAGCTGCTGCTTGGCCTGCTGCTCGAAGACGGCGGCCTGCACGAAGTAGTTCACCGCCTCGTCCTGCACCTGCTTGAACTCGACCGAACCGGGCTTCGGGAAGGGCCGGTTCTCCGACTTGTCGGCAGCCCGGAACTCGGCGATCAGCGCCGCGACCTGCGCCTTCGTGACCTCCACGCCGCCCGCCACCGCTGCGTCGCCGCCCGGCACGGGGCCGGTGCTGCCGGACGTGGACCCTCCCGCACCCGGGCCCGCGGCCGGAGCCGTCGTCGTGCTTCCGCTCTTCGAGCTCGGAGACGAGCCGCAGGCTGCCACGAACAGGACGAGCGGCACGAGTGCCACCACGAGACCGTGGAATCTGAAGAACCGACAAAGGCGTCTCGAAAAACCCTGGCGCGTCAGCAGAGAGGAAACCCGGGAGGTCATCGTCGAAGTCGCTCTCATCGCAGCCAGCAGGACCGCAACAAGTGTGCCAGCCAGGAATACTAGCTGCCTCTGCTCATGCCTGGACTCGCTCGCCGCCATCGCCGCCCGATGCCCCCCCGGGCCCGGATCAGCAGCCGGGTGATCGCAGGAGTGGGTGCGGCGCTCGCGGGGCTCGTGCTCGCGGCCTGCGGAGCGACTGGAGGCACGAAGGCGCCCGCGGCGGACTGGTCGCTCCCGAACGGCGACCTGGCCTCGACGCGCTCCCTCGTGTCGAGCGGGATCGACCGGGGCAACGTCGCGAAGCTTCACGTGGCCTGGCGCTTCCGGCTCCGCGCCACACCGGGGGACTCGGGCGACTTCACCGCCACACCGGTCGTCGCCGGCGGGGTCGTCTACCTCCAGGACATGTCGAGTACGGTCTTCGCCCTGGACGAGCAGACCGGCCGCATGCTCTGGCGGCATCGGTTCTTCTACGGTGCGAGCCCGGGGCCGAACGGCGTCGCCGTGGCAAGCGCTCGGGTGTACGGCGCCACTCCCACGAACGCGTTCGCTCTCGCGGCCGCGACCGGGAAGCTGCTCTGGAGCCGCCGGCTCGTCACGCTCGGCGACCCGGTGATCGACGTCGCGCCGCAGCTCTATCACGGACTCGTCTTCACGAGCACGATCGGCCTTCCACCCGGCGGCAAAGGGATCCTCTATGCCCTCGACGGGACCACGGGCAAGCTCGTGTGGCAACTCTCGACGATCAAGGGTGACTGGACCGTCCCGCGCGAGGCCGGCGGCGGCGGCGCCTGGTACCCCCGAGCGTCGCCGACAGCGAGGTCTACTGGGGTACCGCGAACCCCTACCCCTACGGCGGCACGAAGGCCCACCCGAACGGCGGAGCCTACGAAGGGCGGGCGCTCTACACCGACTCGCTCCTCGTCACCGACGCACACACGGGCAGCCTGATCTGGTTCGACCAGGTCACCCCCCACGACGTCCGCGACCACGACTTCCAGCTGTCCCCGATCCTCGTCTCGGCCGGAGGCAAGGAGCTCGCCGTCGGCTCCGGCAAGGGCGGCGTCGTCATCGCCTGGGACAGGAAAACACGACGTCGGCTCTGGGAGACGAGCGTCGGCGTCCACAAGAACGAGAGTGGACCGCTCCCCGACCACACCGTCCCGGTGTGTCCGGGCCTGCTCGGCGGCGTCGAGACGCCGATGGCGGCCGCCGGCGGCGAGGTGTTCGCTCCGGTCGTCGACCTGTGCGTGCCCGGCAGCGCGGAGGGCTACCAATCGCTTGCCACGGTGGACGCCTCGAAGGCCCGAGGCGAGCTCGTTGCGCTCGACCTCACCTCGGGACGGCCGATCTGGACGGTGAAGCTCCCGTCTGCGGCATTCGGCTGCGCAACGGTTGCAGGCGGCGTCGTCTTCACCTCGACCCTGGACGGGACGCTGTACGGGTTCGACACAAGCGACGGCACCCGTCCTCTGGAGGACGCGCCTGCCTGCGGGCAGCAACTCGTGTCCGGCGCTTGCCGGCAAGATGCTGTTCGTGGGGGCCGGGGTGCCGCTGACCAAGAGCGATCGCCTCGAGCTCGATGCGTTCACGACCTGAGAGCCGTTGCGATCCGGCACTGCGGTAACGGGAACCCCGAGCCGCACCGCCCTGTACCATTGATTTCCAGTGGCTGACGCGAGCGGTGCCGGGCGGAACGAAGGAACGAGCGTCGGCTGTCGGTTGATGCGGCTCGTCGTTCTCGCCGCAGTCGCGGCCACCACAGTTCTGAGTGCCTCGGCGGTTGCGAGCACGGGCGGCGGCGGCGCGACGATCGCCTCCGGGCCGGCCGTCCCCAACGCAACCACGCTCAACGGCAACACCTCGAGCGACGACCTGAGCGCCGCGACCGAGAATCTCGGTCCCACCGGCAGCTGCCCCGGAAACGGCGAGTTCTGGAATATGTCCCTGGTCGACGGTGACGCCGTGACGCTCAAGGGATCCGGGCTTGCGCCGTCCGCCGGAATGTACGTCGACGTCTTCCCGGCTGGAACGAAGGACTTCACGCTCGCAGGCACCGCGCCGGTCGCGACCGCTGAACTCGTGACGCTTCAGATCGTCGCGACGAAGTCCGGTGTGTATCCGATCATGATCGGCAACAGTCCCCAGTGCGGGGGCGCCGACGGCCCGTTCAACTTCGCGATCCTGATCACGCACAAGGCAGTCGTCACCCTGCCGCACCTGAAGCAGATCGTGCAGGCGGGTACCTTCAGCGCAAACGTCAAGACGCCCGACGGCAAGCCGATCACGGCGCCGGCACTCCACCTCAAGCTCTACGGCGTCTTCAAGTCCTCGAAGCACGCTGCTACCGGCCCCCATCTGCTCGGAACCGCGACTCCGTCGGGCGGGAAGGCAGCCTTCACCTACAAACTCCCGGCTGGGGTCAAGGGCAGCTCGGTCGAGTTTCAGGTCAAGGGAACGGGGATCGAGTATGCGCCCGTCCTCGCCGTAACCGGATCCTTCCGTGTCGCCGGCTCCGCCTAGCGAGACCGGCCGAACATCCCTCCGGGCGAGGCGCCCCGTTCTCCGGCGTGCCGCCACTGCCGTCCTCGCCTTGCTCGCCGCCTCCCTCGCAGCCACGGCGCTTGCAGGCGCAACGCCGCCCTCGATGCCGACCGGGACCACATTCGCTCAGGCGGGCAGTGAGGCGCTCCAAACCCTCCTCCGGGTCTATTACAGCGGGAACGGCCTCTGGAACCAGTGCAACAGCCCGAACTGCGCGCAGGCGAACTCCGACTGGGGTGCCGACTCGCTCACCTATGCGCTGTACCTCAGTTCGGCGACGAAGCCCGACTCGAGCATCCCCCCGGTGATGTCGGCGCTCACGGCCACCGCACCGAACTACCCGGGGCCGTGCACGATCCCGTCCTGCGGGTCATGGAGCGACGTGCCCCAGTGGGACACGATCGCCGATATCCGCGAGTACGAGGTAACACGCGACCCGCAGGCGCTCGCCAAGGCCGAGGCCGCCTTCGAGTTCGCCGAGGGCTCGAACGCCTACGCCCTGGGTGCCTGCCCGGACATCCGCTACCAGCAGCCGAGCGGCCAACTCAACCACCTGAAGACGCTCGAGACCGACGCGAACGCGATCAAGGCGGCGATCCTCCTCTACCAGACGACCGGCGACGGACCTACCTCCAGTCCGCGACGATGCGCTACGCCGCCGTCCGCGCGCATTTCCTCGACCCGGCCGTTCCGCTCTACAGCGTCTACGTCTTCGACGACGGCCAGACGTGCAGCCAGGTGCCCCACCGCTTCTTCGCCTCGGTCAACGGCGACATGATCTGAGCGGCTTGAACTCTCGAAGCTCACGAGTCCCCGTCCTATTGGAAGAGGCTGTCGCCACCGCGCGGGCGGTAGCCTCGGACCTCGACGACCCGGCCGGCGTCTTCGCCGACCTGCAGGCGGAGAACGACATCGTCGAGCCGCTCGTCGAGGGCATGTACGCGCTCGCAAGCGAGGACAAGGCGGGCTTTGCGCGCGCCTGGATCCTGACGAACGCGGCCGCGGCTCTCTCGGGACAGAGCCGCCGACGGCTCGTTCGGCCGGTTCTTCGACGGGCCGCCGCCGCGCACCGCGTCACCGCGTGGCAGACGAACGGTGGGCTCGCACTCGAGATCGCCGCCGCTGCACTCGACCCTGCCGGCGTCGTGCCGGTGACGAACTGGTGGGCGAACGCACGGAAGATCGCCGGCTCGGTGGGACCTACCGGCCGGGTCCGCTTCACCGGCTCGGCGATCGCCCTGATCGGAACGCTCGGCGAAGCCTGCTGCGAGTCGGGCCATGCCCGTGTGTTCGTCGATGGGCACGAGACCTTCGACCAGACGGGGATCTGGCAGGACAAGTCGAGCCTCGGCCGCCGGATCCCGGGAACTGTCCTCTTCGCATGGCGCTGGCCCCATTCCGGCACGCACACCATCAGCTTCGCCCCCGGCATCCCGAACGGGAAGGAAGGCACCTCGTTCCTACACCTCCGGGACTTCCTGGTTCTCCACTGACCGGTCGGCAGGCGCGTGCCGGTATCCCGCGGGCCGGGGTAGAATGGCTTCGATGGATGCGCGGAGCAGATCCAGGCTGTCTTCGGGAACGAGGCTGGCTGCGGTCGTGGTCGCTGCCGGCTCCCTCGTGGCAGGCGCCGCCGCAGCCCGCGCGACGGCGAGCAAGACGCCTGCGCCAAGGCGTGCCCGTCACCTGCCTTGATCCAGGCGACGCTGAAGCAGACGGTGACCGGCACGAAGCAGACGCTCACCCCTTATACGAACAGCATCGACGTCCATGGGCAGATCAGGCAGTGCATCTACAAGACCTCGCTCGGCACGACGATCACCGTCGCCGTGACCTCCGGCGCGCAGATCCTCGCCTTCGTCGATGCCGAAAACGCGGCGTTCGAGGCGAACACCGGCTACCAGAACTCGCAGGTCCTCAAGAAGCACGTGATCCCCGTGTTCGGGCAGGGAAACGACGCGTGGGCGATCAAGGAAGGCGGCACGCTCGCGGCGCTGTACCAGTCGAACTCGGTCGTGATCACCGCGCCGTACACGACGGTGGCCCAGCCAAAACGCTCGTCCAGGCGATGCTCGGGATTCCGACCCCGAATGCCAAGAACGTCTAGCCGACTCGTTTCAACCGACTCATTTCAACCACGGACCTCCCCGGTCGGAACCATCCGGCTCCTCCCGGGGAAATCGCTAGGAAGCCTCTAGCAGGCGGTTCCGTCGATGAAGCAGCCGGTCGTCGTCGGCGCGCCGCCGGTCACGACCGGCGTGGTGGTCGTCGGCGGCGTCGTGCTCACGACCGGAGTCATCGGGGTGGTCGCGGGCGGGGCTGCCGAGGCCCCGGCCTTCACGGCGATGCCGATCAGCCCGTCGGTCATGCCCGACTGATACTCGTAGGAGCCCTTGGCGAGCGTCACCGTGAGGGTCGCCTTCTTCCCGGGCTTGATCGCGGGGGTGGACTTGCCCTTGCAGACGTGTGCGGCCACGGTCGTCGTCGGCGTCGAGCAGATCTTGAACGTGTGCGTCGCCGCACCCTTGTTCCAGATGCTGAAGCTGACGGTGCCGGCCGGAATCAGCGAACTCTTCGAGAGCTTCACCGATGCCTCCTTCGGCTTGCCCGCCGTGACCGTGACCGTGGTCACCGCTGCCGTGGCTCGAGCCGGCGAGGGCGGGAAGCGCGAAGAGCGCCGCCGCCAGGCCGGCTACGGCGCATAACGACAATGCTGCGAGTAGACGGGCGGAACGAGATCTAACCACCGGGAAACCCCCTTGCTCTCGGCGAATTGACAAATGACTGACTAACGGACGTCCGCCTGCTCACGGATGGACCGACTCCACCGACCGCGAAAGCGCCCGAACCACGGACGACCCGACGCCGACTTCATCGTACCGGGGCCGGCACCCCGGTCGCGCCGAGCTAGCCGGCTGCGAACGGCCAGGCGGCGCCGGCGAAGTTGGCATCGCCCTGCCCACCGACGACGGCGACTGCGCCCGTCCACGAGAGCGCAACACTGACGCCGAACTCGATCTGCTTGCCCACCGCGCCGCGGCCGACGAGCTTCGCACCCCACGGGATCCACTTCGATCCCGACCGAGCGAACGTCCAGGCCGCGCCGATGCCGTCGTTGTCGATCGCCCCGCCCACGAGAACGACGTCGCCGGTCGGCGAGAGGGCCACGCTGTCGCCGAACTGGCCGGGACCGACCTCCTTGAACCCGCTCAACCGCTTCGGGTTCTTCGCCCAGGTGTTGCCGGAACGCGTGTACACCCAGACTGACCCGACGCCGTTTCGATCAACGGGAGCTCCGACGACGGCGGTCGTCCCGGTGGCAGAAAGCGCCACGCTGTTTCCGAAGTCGCCCTCCGGGCTTGCTCCCTTTCCGACGAGCTTCGGCCCGGCGGCCTTCCAGGTCTTCCCGTGCTTCACGAAGACCCAGGCAGCGCCCTTGCCGTTGTCATCCCCCGGTGCGCCGATGAGGACGGTCGTGCCGTTCCCCGACACAGCGACCTGGCGACCGAACTGCCCCGTCCCGCTTTCTCCGGTTCCGGTCAGATGAGCCACCGCCTTCCACGTAGAGCCCGACCGGGTGAAGATCCAGGCGCTCCCAACACCGGTATGGCTATAGGCCCCGCCGACAACCGCCGTCTTACCCGACCGCGAGAGGGCGACACCGGTTCCGAACGACGACGGAACCGGTGTGGTCACCGTCAGGATCTTGCCCTGTTGGCGCCACGCCTTGCCGGTCCAGACGAAGACCCAGACTGAACCCTGCCCTGCGCGGTCAGCGGGAGCGCCGACCATCAGCTCCTTGCCGTCTCCCGACAGCGCGATCGACGCCCCGAACTGTCCCTCGCCGCTTTCTCCCTTTCCGACGATTTTTGGCCCCTGCTGCTTCCACGTCGAGCCCGTTCGCTTGAACACCCAGACCGCCCCGAGCCCGAGCGACAGCACGCCTCGCTTGCTGTGGAACGTCGGGCTGTTGTCGTTCGAGCCGCCGACCGCGGCAGTCTTGCCGTCCGCCGAGAGGACGATGCTCCGACCGAACTCGCCACGGTGAATCTCTCCGATCCCGACGAGCTTTACGCCTCGCTGCTGCAGCGGCGTCACAGCGTGGCTCGACCGAGACGCTCCGAGCGCACTGACATCGCCGGTCACGCCAAAGGCCGCACCAACGACGGCTGCGAGCGCCATGAGTCTTGCTGCGGTTGAAGTCTTCATCGGAAGGTCGGACGTCGAACAGGCAATCAGTTGCGCAGAGCGGCTGGTTCTCCCCGCCTTCGCGTTCGAGCCTGGTCGAAGGTCGTCGAACAAACCCGAGCCAACCCGATCCTGTTCAGCAACCACGTCCGAGGCAAATCATAGCCCAGCTCCCGCCGGAGGTGCACCCCAGACGAGACGGCGGCCGGAGCACGCAGTCACGGTCGCACCCGGGCTATCCTGGCCCGATGGGCGCAGGCAGCCGAACGGCGATGCTCCGAGTTGCGACCGTGAGCTGTGCCCTCGCCGTGGCGCTCGCGAGCGCCGTGGCAGCGTCAGGAGCGGGCTTGGCGGCAGGAAGCCAGGCGATCCCGAAGACCGCACTCGTCCAGGCCGAGCGGATCCTCCAGGGCGACCGGAGCTGGAGGCCGACATCGATCTACTGCGTCGGGCCGAAGCGCTCGGCGTATCGCTCCCATCGGTCCCGGGCGGAACGCAGAAGACCTACCGTTGCCAGTGGGTGAAGCAGAGCAACGCGACGCCGTGGGCGATCGACAAGATCCATGCGGTCTTCGACGCGGGAGGCAAGTACCTCTTCAGCCTCGTCTCGGGCATCTACTCGCCCGTGGGGCCGAACGCCTCGTGCCGCATCGACCGGACCGCGCACGGCTACCACGCGAGCTGCCACAAGGTCTGACGCCGGAGTCGCGCTAGCGGGACGCGCTCTGCTGAGCGTAGATCCCCCGGGCGAGCGCCGCGAGGCCGCTGAGCGGCATGCCGGGAGGATCCCCGAAGGGCAGCACGCGGGAGCGCACCGTGACTACCCCGCCCGGCACCCTGAAGACCAGGTCTTCCTGGTACGTTCCCCGGTCGGGCGAAGACGTCGTAGAGCGTGGCGCCCGACCCGAGCCGGTTCACCGGAAGGCTCTTCGGCTTCGGGCTCGTTCCCTCGTAGATCGCGATCAGCTTCGGCCAGCTCCCGGCCGCGTACAGCCGCACGGTCGCAACGGTGGTGCCGTTGTGGGCCAAGACGAAGCACACAGGAACGTCTGCGAGGCTCTTCGGGAGGTTCCCTGGCTCGGTGAGCGCGGACAGCCCCGCCGTCGCGCCGTAGGCTTTGCGGGCGAGCGAGGCACCGACGCCGATGTGCGAGCAGGCATCCGCGTGCTCACCGGCTTCGGCGGGTGAGGCGCCGACCGCAGCAGTCACCAGCCCGGCGAGCATGAGTGTCAGCAACGCGCCTCGAGCAGCCCGGAGGGAGACTCGAGACAACTTGGCCACTGGAGGCAAAGGCATACGGCGGCCGCCCGGCGCCCCGGCGCTCAGAAAGTGCAGACGAACTTGGCCGTCAGCGTCGGGACATGCTTCCCGAGCGACCGGATGTTGAACGTCCACGGTACGGGGAAGCTCAGCTCGAACTCGATCTGCTTGCCGGGCTTGAGCACCTTGCTCTTGTACGAGCCGACGATCACGCTCCGCGGATGGGAGCTCTTGTTCTTGACGAGGAAGACGACGAGTGTGCCGACGTCGACCTTCGACACGGGAAGGACGATCGCGTCATCGGTCAGGACGATCTTGTCGAAGTCGGTCTGCGCCGGCTCCGTCGTTGCCGAAGCCTGGGCCGAGACGATCGCGGCGAGGATGACGAGGCCTGCGAGGAAGCCGACGACTCGGGCACGAGCGCAACCCCGCCAGAGGCTGTCGGAACGAAAGGTGTCCATGTCCGGCATGCCTGTTCCCCTTCCCTCACCAAAAAGAGTAGCGGGAGGTTGCGAGGGGCCGTAGCCTCTTGCAACCTCCCGCTCTCGGTGTTCCCTAGCTGCGATTCGCCTTACTGGCTGATCGTCGTCACGGTCGGGAGTGCGAACGTGTAGAGGTCAGCACCCTTCTTCGACTGCGACGAAGCGGACGTGCCGCCCGCGATGAACGTGACGTACTCCTTGCCGTTGACCGTGTACTCGATCGACGGCGAGGTTCCAGCGGCTGCGAGCTGCGGTGAAGTCCAGAGCACAGCTCCCGTCTTCGCGTTGACCCCGAGCAGGAAGCCCTTGGCCTCGCCGACGAACAGGACGCTCTTGCTGCCCGAGCTGCCGGCGGTCGAAGTGCCGCTGTAGCAGCCATTCCCGTCAGGGAGGTTCAGCTGCCAGCGGATCTTGTTGTTCTGCGGGTTGATCGCGGTGACGACGCCCCACTTGCCGACGATCCAGTCACCCGCGAGGCTGCCCGAGACCGAGGTGTAGCTCTTCGAGACGACCGGTGCGGCATTTGCCAGCGCGGTTGCCTTGTAGAGGTCGATCCGGTTGTTCGTCGAGCAGACATACGCAAGACCCGTCTTCGGGTTGTACGACGTCGGCGGCCAGTCGGCCACGTCGTGGAAGCCCGGAGCGGTGAAGTTGTTCGACGACAGCGGCGTGTAGACGCAACCGAATGCGATCGGCGCGCCGTCACTCCCGAGCAGGTTCGGGTTTCCGCCGTTTGCAACCCACTCACCGGAGGTCGCGCACTGCTGGCTGAAGCCCTGGCCCACCGGGATCGGCTGGGTCATCGAGTTGCCGTTACAACAGTTGTCCTGCGGGCTCTGCGTCTGCGGAACCTCGGGAATCGAGTCGATCGGCTTGCCCGTCTTGCGATCGATGATGAAGTTGTAACCCATCTTCGTCGCCTGATCGAGAGCCTCCATCAACTTCCCGTTCTTGTAGAAGTTGTACAAGATCGGAGTTGTCGCGAGGTCGTCGTCCCACTCGTCGTGGTGAACGGTCTGGTAGTACCAGGCGATCGCCCCGGTGTTGATGTCCACGGCAACGTCCGACGCCGTGTAGAGGTCGTAGCCGGGTGCACGGTTCACGTACGGCGATGCGTTACCGGTACCGACGTATGCGAGTCCGAGCTTCGAGTCGACGACTGCGTGCGTCCAGATCGGCGCGCCGCCGTGGGCGATGTCGAAGTTGTCGCCCCACGTGCTGTACTTCGCGTCTCCGGGGCCCGGAACCATGTACGTCTTCCAGAGCTCGGCTCCCGTCTTGGCGTTGAGCGCCTCGAGGTAGCCGCGGACGCCGAGCTCCCCGCCGGCCATGCCGACCAGAACCTCAGGAGTCTTTGCGGCACCCACGTAGCTCGGGGCTGCAGTCTGGAATGCACCGTTCGTATAGCTGTCGAGCGTGGTCTGCCAAACGACAGCGCCGGTCGTCGCGTTGAGACCGACGTCGATGTCGTCGAGGCGGGCGAGGAACACCATGCCGTCGCCGATCGCCACGCCGCGCGTCGTCACGCCGCCTCCGTCGTCCACGTAGGTGCCCGGGACGAGGTTGGCCGAGTACTGCCAGAGGATCTGACCGGTCTGCGCATCGATCGCGTAGACGTTGTCGTTGTCGCTCGGGAAGTACAGGATGCCCTTGTACTCGATGCCGCTCGCGGACTGGGAGCAACTGCTCAAGCAGTTCCCGCCGCTGGCAGCGAGGTTGAGATGCCAGATCGTATGCAGGCTTGCGACGTTCGTGGTATCGATCGCACTGAGCTGCGAATAGCGATTCCCGTAGTCACTGCCGAAAGCATCGATCCAATCCCCGTTCGGGGTCGCATCCATCTGCGCACCCGTAAAAGCAGGAGGCGGCGAGATCGCCGTCGTCCGCTTCGTGCTACCAGTTGCCTGGCTGATCCCGAGAATGGCCACTACCGATAGGGCAGCAGCCACCAGGACCACGGAACGAAGAAGCCTGACCCTCATGAATCCCTCCCCCGCCCGCTGGCGGATGTTGAATCGAACACACTGTCAATCGAACACGACCGTCACAAGCCAACCACAAATCTAACCGAACTGTCACCGAACTGTCAATGGAACCGTACAGTGGCCGACTGACGGACGGTCATAAATATTGCATAGGCAATATCTGGGTATCTGGCGGAAAATCGTGCCCGTTGGCTAGGCGCCGCCGCCGCCGTACGATAGCTGAGCTCCGGAGGCGCCCACCCCATACGAGCACGACGAGCGGGACGAGGGCCGCGAGAGCCGCCCAGGGCGCGAGTGCCGTCGTGCTGAAGACGACCCCTTCCGCTTGCGTCGGCCCGTGCCCGAGGGCGGTGCGAACGGCGGCTACGGCGCGGTCGAGGTCGCCCGCGCCGAACGAGCTGCCGTTCGCGGCACGGGCAAGCCCGGCGAGCGCGACGGCGCCCGAGCCGTCCGGATGGTAGGCGGCCTCGGGCTTCCCGTCGGCGCCGAAGACGTCTTCGCCGGGTGCGGCGATCTGGACGAAGATCGGCGTGACACCCGGTGCGTGGGCGAGCGCCCGTGCGGTCGCCCTGACGTCGAAGGGCCGGGACTCGCCGTCGGTGAGCACGATCGCGACGCGATGCCTGGCAGAGGGCGCGAAGAAGCTCTGGGTGCCGAGCGCCCCCAGACTCTCGAGCGTCGTGGCCGTCACCTCGCCCGATGAGGGCGGCGGTTGGTCGACCGCGACAGCCTCGCGGATCGTCTGGTCGAAGACGCTCCGGCTCGAGACCGGGAGCAGGTCGGGAAGCACGCGGTCGGTCATCGTCGCGATCCCGGACGGAATGTCAGGGAGCCGGCTCCGGAGCGAGATCGCGGCATTCCGCGCCCGCGTGATCCGCGTCGTCGCGCCCGGAGCCCGGGATGCGAGCATCGAGCGGGAGACGTCGATCACGTAGAAGGCCTGCGCGTCCGTCCTGACCTGGAGCGAGCTACTCGAGCGCAGCACGGGCTGGCTCGCAGCGAGTCCGAGGAGACCGCCGATCGCGACGAGCGCCCCGGCCTGCCATAGGTGCGAGCGCCGGCCGGGCGGCGGCAGCCGGAGGGCTTCGCGGGCCCGGCGCTCACGCCGCGCTGCGAACGCAAGCGCCGCGAGCGGCACGGCTGCCGTCAGCGCGAGCAGCCCGCCACGAGGGGTCAGGAAGACGAGCGACCCGATCAATACCCGCTCCCTGGAAGGCCGCCGCCACCGCCGCGGCGGCCGGTCGAACCGCCTCCGGTGCTGTTGTCCGAGCCGTGCCGCGAACCGATCGCGAGCAGCTTTCGCAGCACGAGCTCCAGGTTGAACTTCGCGTCCGCATCGTTCGCGTCGAGCCGCACGGCCGCCTGGAAGTCGGCAACGCTCGCGTCCACCGGCGCCGGGGCGCTCGGCCCGCTCGGCGTCGCATCGGCGAACGCCAGGATGCCGAGCAGGTTGTCGGCGCGGGAGGCGATCGCCCGGTTGCGGCTCCGGGCGAGCCCGGCCAGCTGCCCCTCGAGCTCCCCCGGGTCAGCGACTCCGAGAGGCCGTTGTCGTAGCCGTTGCCCGCTGCCTGCACCGCCTCGAAGCTCTGCTCGGCCGCCCGGAACCGCAGCTGCGTCCCGAGGCCGAGCAGGTCGCGGGTCGTTCCCGCAGGGAGCACCGTGTGGGGCTTCCAGGTGGCGCTCGCGGCGCTGCGCGCGAACTGCCGGTCGCCACTCGCGACGGCGGTGCGCCAACGAAGTGCATCGACCGCGATCACCGCGAGCAGCACGGCGAAGACGAGCAGCACGATCGCGGTTGCTAGGGACTTCATGCCGGGACGCTCCAGCGGAGCCTCGCCGACCAGACGCTGTGCACCGCAAGCAGGATCATCGTCGCGACGATAGAGGCGAGGAGCGCGAGCGGCAGCGTGCTCGACGGCTTCGTCGCGACGGGCGGCGCACCGGGCCCGGGCGCGGCCGCATCCGCGATCGCCTTGCCGGCCGCGCGCTGGAAGTAGGCCTGGTCGGCGGGCGAAGGATCGAGCGCGACGACCCGAAGCGGTGTCCCGCCGTGGCCGTATTCGCCGACCACCACCTCGTTCAGGCGCTCGAGATCGGCCGGGTCGTCGTTGAGGTCACTGATCAACAGGACACCCGACCGCTTCAGGCCGTCTGCGAGCAGGATCCTGTGCGCCAGGTCGAGTCCCGCCGAGATCCGCGTGCCGCTGCTGAACCCCGAAAGCCAGGGGCTCGTCGGGAGCACCGGAGCCGCACCAGGCGTCTGGCTCACCGGGACAGTGAAGTACCGGACAAACGGCTCGAGCGCCGAGGCCGGCGTGCCGGGGGGAAGCGCCTCGTAGGCGACGTTCGAGAAGATCACGAGCCCGTAGTGGCCGTTCGTGGCCACGAGCTTGCGCAGCGTCTCGCCGATCCGGTTGAAGGTGTCGGACGAGATGCTCGCAGAGAGATCGAGGACGATCATGTCCCCGGACCTCGCGGGCAGGAGCGACGGCTTGCGGACACCCGGGTGGCGGGCGGCGGCGGCCGCGCAGACGATGAGCGCGACGAGCGCGACCGCGAGGACGCCTCGGATCAGCGCTGTCCGCCTGGCCAGACGCGCAAAGCCGCCGGCGTCTGCGAGCGGAATCCCGCTCATCGCGCCCCTCCGCCCGAGAGCCCCGCGGCCCGGTCGGCCAGGTCGGCGGCGCCGGACGGGGTCGGCGGGGACTCCGACCAGGCGGAATCCGCTGCGACCGCTGCGAGCGTCGGCTCACCGCCGGCAGCGACTGCCTCGGCCAGAAGCTCCAGTGCCCGGCGCCGGTCCCTGGCCGATCTTCCGGTCGAGTCCCTGAGATAGAGGATCGCGACCTCGAGCGGCGAGCGGGCGCTCGGCGCCGACCGCGGGAGGCGTCGCGCGATCGCGAGCGCGATGAGCGCGAGCGCCGCGAGCACGCAGAGGCCGGCGGCGCCGATCGCGAGGCCCGCGAGCACGCCCGGCGAGATGCGATACACCGCGGGCGGCGGCGTGTCGGGTGACCGGAGCTTCGTCGAGCCCGTGAGGTCGGAGGGCGAAAGGCGCGAGAAGACGCGCAGCGGCGGCCAGGCCCCTGACGCGGTCACGGTTCGACCGTCCGCCGTCGCGGTGGCGATCACCGGCTGCAGCCGGACGACGCGCGGACCCTTCGTCGGCAGGCAGCCGTTCGTCAGGCAGAGGAGCGAGAAGCTGTAGCGGACGACGCCGCCGCCATTGCTCACCACGGGAGCCGAGCCGGCGACGTAGGGGATGAAGTTCGGCCGGACGCTGATGCTCGACGCGTCGACGAGCTTCGGGTCGTAGTCGACCTCGACCTGCGCCGTCACCCGGTCGCCGAAGGCCGCCGCCTGCGGCTGAAGCGAGGTGAGGATCCGAAGCGGAGAGACGGCCGCGGGCTGCCCGGCAGCGAGCGCCGGCGACGAGCCCCCGATGCCGGCAAGGACAGCGGCCGCCCCCACGAGGCAGACCAGCCCAGGAGCCAGCCGACACCGCATCGCCGAATCCGTCATCGCCATCGTAGGAGAGCACGGCGACGTTCGGCCCATGTGAAGAATGCAGCGGAGACGGCGTCGGCATCGTGGCCGCCGGGCAGCACCGGATCGACGCCGATCGAGGCGAACTCGCCGAGCAGAGCCGCGCGGGCACCCTCGCGCCGGTCGCGCTCGGCCCGCGCCTCCGAACGGCCGAGCCGGACTTCGTAGAGCCTCCCGTCCGACGGATCGACGACCGGCACGATCACCGGGCCGACCGCCGGGAAGCTCTGCTCCCAGGTCGGATCCTGGACCACCACGGGCACGACCTCGAACCGGCGCGCCAGCGCACGCAGCCACACCTCCCGGGACGGCGGCTCGAGGAAGTCCGAGATCACGAATACGAAGGAGCCGGCGCCGAGCGAGGCGGTGAAGCGGCGGAGGTAGTCGACCCCGTCTGCCACCGATCCAGGCGGGGCGGTGAAGCCGGCCGAGCTCTCCCGGGCGGCGATCGAGTCGAGCGGCGAGCGGCTCCGCGGCAAGATCCAGAAGGGCCCCCCTCGCCCGTCGGGCCGTGCTGCTTGGTCGAGGTAGCCGACCGAGCTCCGGGCGGCGACCGCACTCGCGACGATCAACTCGACCGCGATCCGCGCGGCCTCCGGCTTCGAGAGCCACGGCGACCAGTCCGGGTAGAGAGCCATCGACGGACGCCTGTCGGCGACGATGAACACGGACGGCGCCTCATCGGCATACCGCTCCCGGACGAGGAACTCGTCGTCGGCTCGTGCGGTCGAGAGGCGCGCGCTCGCGCGCCAGTCGATCGTCGAGATCGGATCGCCGGGAACGTAGGCGCGGAAGCCGGCGGTGTCGCTGCCGCGGCCGCGACGCGTGCTGCGGGCGATGCCGAAGGGCAGCCCCGTCAGCCGGTACCTGGGAACGAGCGGGAAGGTAGCGCGGCCCGAGGCTCCCATTGCGCAGGACGTCAGTCTCCGGCCGGAGCAGGCCAGTCCGGACGCGGCGGGGGAACGAGCTCGAGGCACAGGTCGCGCAGCTGTTCGAGCGCCGCCGCGCGTGTCAGGTGCCGGGTCTCGACGAGGAACGCCGAGTTGAGCACGAGCCGGTGGCCGAGGATCGGCACGAACAGCCGGGTGACGTCCGCCGGCAGGACATGGTCGCGGCCGTTGAGGAGTGCCCAGGCGCGCACCGTCTTCGCGAGCGCGAGCGACCCGCGCACCGACGCGCCGACCTCGACCTGCTCGAGCTCGCGCGTCTGCCGAACGAGGCGGACGATCCACGCCTCGAGCAGCTCGTCGAGATAGACGCCTTCGGCGGCCTGCCGCAGCTCGACGAACTCGGCGAGGGTCAGCGCGGAGCTCAGCTGGTCGATCGGGTGCCCGTGGCGCTGCTCGTGCACGATCTGGAGCTCCTGCGACTCGTCGGGATACCCGAGCGTCGTGCTCAGGAAGAACCGGTCGAGCTGCGCCTCGGGGAGCGGGAAGGTTCCCTCGTACTCGATCGGGTTCTCGGTCGCGATCAAGAGGAACGGGTCCGGAAGCTGCCGCGTGACCCCGTCGACCGTGATCTGGTGCTCCGCCATCGCCTCGAGCAGCGCGGATTGCGTCTTCGGCATCGCCCGGTTGATCTCGTCCACGAGCACGACGTTCGCAAACAGCGGGCCGGGCTGGAAGACAAACGAGCGGTGCTCCTGGTCGAAGACCGAGAGACCGGTCGCGTCCGTGGGCTGAAGGTCCGGAGTGCACTGGATCCGCGAGAACTCGACCCCCTCGACGCTCAGGGCGATCGCGCGGGCGAGGATCGTCTTCGCAGTGCCGGGAACGTCCTCGAGCAACACGTGCCCGCCGCAGACGAGAGCGGCGAGGACGAGCCTGATCTCGTCGGTCTTGCCGTGGACGACCGACTCGAGGTTCCCGACGAGGCGCCGGACGACATCCTCGACGTTGGGGAGGCCTCGTTCGCCTGGTTGCATCGGAGCCTGTGAGGTCAAGGTGTCGATTCCGCGGTCCGTCGATGTCGGCAACGCGCGGCGGGGCCGGAACGCTTGAAAATAGCACCCTTGGGAGCGCGCAGAACCGCAGGGGGCCGATCGGGAGAGTCGCAAATCGAGGGTGGTGTGTTCGTCGACCCCGCTCTATGATTGCCGCAGGAGTACCGTAGGCGCAGCGTCCCCGGATCTGACCACCGCAGGATCTGACCAAGCAGGGCGATAGAGGAGCGAAAATGTTGACGGGTCACAAAAAGCTTGCGCAGGGCACCGCACTGCTCGGAGTCTGCGTCCTTGTCCTCGTAGCCGGCGTGTCGGCCCAGAGCGTCTCCGCCAAGGGTAACGCCGATGCCTTGACGGTCAACTGGCTGAACTTCGGCAACACCGTCAACGAGAACCGCTTCTCGAGCCTGACCCAGATCACGCCCGACAACGTCTCGCAGCTCGGCCGAGCCTTCACCTTCGACCTGAACAAGGCGGTACCGGGGATCAAGAAGGGTCAGCAGTCCTATCCGATCGTGGTCAACGGCACGATCTATGTCACCTCCGGCGACGATCAGGTCTTCGCGGTGAACGGCGTGACGGGCGCGATGCTCTGGCACTACACGCCGGACAACGTCGCGACCTTCAAGAACTATGGCATCGTCGCGAACCGCGGCGTCTCCTACTGCGACGGGAAGCTCTTCCTGCTGACCCTCGACATGACGCTCGTCTCGCTCGATCCGTCGACCGGGAACCAGCTCGGTCGCGTCTCGATCGGGAAGGCCGTCCCCGGCGCCTATGCCAACTACGGCTACTCGGAGACGAGCGCCCCGATCTGTGCGAACCACACCGTCGTGATCGGCGCGGCCGGCTCCGACTACGGCGTCCGCGGCTTCGTGATGGCCTACCACACCGATCTGACTCCGGCCTGGGCAAACCCGTTCTGGACGATCCCGCCGAGCGGCACCGAGTGGCGCTCGAAGGCGCTGCTCGTCGGCGGCGCGACGAACTGGACGCCCGAGACGGTCGACCCGACCTCGAACACGCTCTACTTCGGGACGGCGGCGGCCTCACCCGCCTACTACCCGTCGCTCCGGCCGGGCTCAGACCCGCGCGAGGACTCGTTGATCGCGCTCGATCTCTCGACCGGGAAGCTCAAGTGGTGGCAGCAGCAGCTCGGCTTCAACGAGTGGGCCTACGACACCTCGCAGCCGCCGATGGTCTACACGGCCAAGATCGGCGGCAAGAGCGAGCGCGTCGTCTCGGTCGCGACGATGGAAGGCGTGTGGTTCGCCTACAACGCGACCACGGGAGCCCCGATCTACCAGCGCGTCAAGATCCTCGACAACGTCGAGCATCCAAACCTCGTCCCCGGCAAGCCGGTGGCCGTCTACCCCTCGTCGCTCGGCGGGTTCAACTACTCCCCCGCCTCGTACGACCCGCAGACGAACTACGTCTACAACGCGGCAGCCGAGACCGCCTCGGCACTGCAGCAGCAGACGCCGGCGCAGGAGCAGATCCAGCAACTGCTTCTCGGGAACACGTTCCTCGGCCTCTCGAACGGCGATTTCGGCTCCTACCTCCGGTCGGGGTGGACGGACTACGGCTCGGTGAGCGCCGTCGACGTCGCCACGGGCAAGCTCGTGTGGAAGTTCGACACGCCGCAGCCCGAGCGCGGCGGCGTGACCACGACCGCCTCCGGAGTCGGCTTTGTCGGCGGCGGCGACGGAAACCTGCGGGCGTTCGACGTGAAGAACGGCAACGTCCTGTGGAAGTTCCAGACCGGCTTCCAGATCGCCGCGGGCGCGTCGGTCTATGCCGTCAACGGCACGGAGTACGTCGCGATCACAGTCGGCGGGACGACGACGTCGTCGAGCGGCGGCACCGTCGCGAGTCAGCTTCAGGTCTTCTCGCTCGGCAGCAGCCAGTCGCAGTCGACGGGCCCGAGCTTCACGACGCTCCGGCGCGCCGACAGCACGACCACGCAGGCTCCGGCCAGGACGAGCGCCCACGCAGCCAGGCACTCGGCGCGGATCGTCGCCGCGGCGACGCCGGGGCCGGCCAAGATCCTCGTCGCGAGCCCCGTCTTCATCGGCGCCTGGAACCCGAACACCTCGAACACCCAGGACGTGGTCGGCCGCGTGATGCTCGGCGGCAAGCCGGTGTCCAACGTCAAGGTCGTGATCGGCGGCTGGGTCGCACCGGCGACCGACAAGAACGGGACGTTCGTCTACCCGGCCGACAACACGACGCCCTCGCGCCATACGGTCACGGTTGCGAGCGTGACCGGCGCGAAGATCGAGGGTCACCCGCTGAGCGCCTCCCAGGCGAGCCATCTGCTCGCTGCCAAGAACGCGATCAGCGTCGGCTACAACGTCAACGACGTCTCGACCCGGACGGGCCCCGAGGATTCGATCGTGCTCTCCGGCAGGATCAGCTTCGGGAACAACCTCGAGCCGCATCCTGTGCAGCTCTACAGCTACGAGCTGACGGGCACCGTCACGGATCCGAACGGGAATCCGGTCAAGGGTGCGGTCGTCACCACACGCACCGGTGACCACAAGTTCTGGACGTTCTCCGAGCCGTCGGGTGCGAACGGCCACTACACCTCGTTCCTCGTCGCGGCCGACCAGGAGGGCGACAACCCGGTGCCGATGGTGGTCGAGGTGTCCGTCGGCTCGAGCGCCTACACCGAGCCGGTTACCGACACGATCAACTTCAACCAGACGACGAGCTCGATGCTGAACATCCAGCTGCCGACGAGCACGGGTGCGACGCTCGTCAAGACGACGCTCAACCCCCAGTCGCTGCCGGGAGCCTTCTACCGCGGCCTCCTCGTCGGCGTCGTCGGCGGCAAAGGGCGCGTGATCAAGCCGCTGAGCGCCACATGGCCCGACGCGGGCGGCCGCTTCGAGCTCGTGCTCCCGTCCTCGGCACGCGGGCTCGTCGCCAAGTTCTGGGAGACCGACCGCCAGTTCTTCTCGACCGCGGTCGCCAGGCCGGGCGGAAGCGTCGACTCGACCGTCTACCCCCACTCGCTACCGGCGAACGCCCCGCAGGCACTCGGAACGGTCAAGCTGCCGCGCTGAAGGATGGTGCCGCGCGGCCTGGACCGGCGTGCTAGCTTCCACGCCCGCCAGACACGCTCGGTCGCCTCGCGGCCGCGCGGAATCGATCCGGCCCTCACGATCGACAGGCGTTCGAGCGGCCCCCGGCTCGGCGACCCCGAGCGTTCTGAACGTCGCCCTAAAACCACCCGAACCTGACAGACGTATCGTTCAGGCATTCTGAACTCGATGTCAGCACTGCCCAAAGCAAAAGAGACACGCAATCCAGGAGGAACAACCTTGTTGAAGAAGACTCCGCTTTTCGTACTCGGCCTCACGGCCCTCGTGGCGGCACTCGCCTGGGCGATCCCGGCAAGCGCCAAGACGGCGGGGACGACCGTCACGGTCACGGCGGGCAAGCCGAGCGAGTTCGGCTTCAAGCTGTCGACGAAGACGGTCAAGCACGGATCGGTGACGTTCAAGGTCACGAACGGCGGCGCCATTCCGCACACCTTCAAGCTCTGCTCGAGCCCGAAGGGCGGCAGCGCGAACGCCTGCGCCGGCAAGGCGACGGCGATGATCTCCCCCGGTAAGTCGGCGACGCTCACGGTGACCCTGCCGAGCGCGGGCACCTACGAGTACCTCTGCACCGTTCCGGGACATGCCGCGGGCGGCATGAAGGGCGACCTCAAGGCCACCTGAGATCTCGATCCTTCCCGGATCCACGTTCCCATCGCTGCGAGCGACTGATCGGCGGGAACGCTTGATGCTTGTTCCAACGGGAGAGATTGCGCTGACGGACGGGCACCCGCCCGGGTTCCCGTCCGTCATCCGCTCATCCGGCTCGCCGATTGTCCCGCCGCGTGTTTGCAATCCGCCGCGACGGGTATACGGCTTCGCATGGCCTCTCTCCCCGGAGTCGCAACCTCGCGTGCCGTTTCAGGCCCCGAAGAGATGAACGGTGACGAGACGAACCGAGACGAGATGGCCGGCGACGCACTGACGATCACGCTCCCGGTCGAGGGATACGAGCGCGTCGTCCGGCTCGTGACCGGCGGGCTCGCCTCCCGGCTCGGATTCGGGTTCGAGACCGTCGACGACCTCCAGCTCGCAATCGAGCTCGTGCTCCGCGCAGTGCCCGACCGGCAGCAGGCCGCGACGGTGCACATGGCCAGCGACGGCCGGACGCTCACGATCGCGATCGGCCCGATCGGCTCACTCGCCCTCGACCAGCCACTCGGCCCGCTGGACGGCGCCGGCGTCGAGCTCGGCGGGGCGCTCTCGCACCTCGTGGACTCGGTCGAGCTTCGCGCCGACACCGACGTTGCCGTGCTCACGACGGCGCTCCCCCAGCCGGCATGACCCGGACCGCGGTGCAGAGCTCCGAAGCCGACCGGCGTGCCCTGCTGCGTGCCTACCGCGAGCGCGGTGATCTCGCCGCGCGCGACCGACTCGTCGCCGATTTCATGCCGCTGATCTCATCGCTCGCCCGCCGGTACGCCGGCCGTGGCGAGCAGCTCGACGATCTCGAGCAGGTCGCCTCGCTCGGCCTCGTGAAGGCGATCGAGCGCTTCGACCTCGACCGCCAGGTCGACCTGGTCACCTACATCTTCCCCACCGTCGTCGGCGAGCTGAAGCGGCACTTCCGCGACCGCGTCTGGTCGGTCAACGTGCCGCGCCGGTTGAAAGAGCTCTACCAACTCCTCTCGCGTCTGATCGAGGAGCTCACCGCGTCCCAGGGGCGCTCGCCGACGATCCCGGAGCTCGCCGCGGCCGCCGGCGTCACCGAAGAAGAGGTCGTCGAGGCACTCGAGGCCGGACGTGCGTACACCGCCAAGTCGCTGACTGCGCCCGACTCCCGCGACGGCTCGGAGGTCGAGCTGATCGACCTGCTCGAGATGGAAGAGGACGGCTACGAGGCGGTCGAGAACAGGGAGCTCCTCGCCTCGGGCCTCCAGGCCCTCGACGAACGCGAGCGCCGGATCGTGCGCCTGCGCTTCGTCGACGGGCTGACACAGTCCGAGATCGCCACGTCGGTGGGTATCTCCCAGATGCACGTCTCGCGGCTCCTGCGCCGCGCCCTTGCGAAGCTCGGCGACGAGATCGAGGCGGCGTGAAGGGCGAAGGCCGCATCCACGCGGGCGACCCGGACACGGTCGAGCTGAGGCTGCCTCCGGTCGCCGAGAACCTGTCTCTGGCGCGGCTTGCGCTCACGGGAATCGCTGGGATGGCGGGCGTCTCCGAGCCGACGCTCGCCGACCTGAAGCTCGCGGTCACCGAGGCCTGCACGAACGCAATCCTTCACGCCTACGGCGGCGGGGCGCCCGGCGAACTCGTCGTTCGCTACCGCGTCGCCACGGGCCGCCTCGAGATCGAGGTCGAAGACGACGGCCCCGGGTTCGACCCTTTCGATCCGGGCGCGGGCGAAAGCCCGTCGGAGAGCCAGGGCATGGGCCTCGCGATCATCCGCACGACCACCGACGAGCTCACGGTCGAAAGCGACTCGACCGGGAGCCGGATCGCCTTCGCGAAGCTGCTGTCTGTCTAGTTAGGAAGCGGGGCGGTCGCCGTTACGGAGATGCCGAATCGCCTCGTCGCTCTCCCCGTAGATCGCGAAGATCCGGTCGAGCAGGGTGATCTCGAAAATGCGACGGATGTTCGGGTCGCTGCAGGCGATCGCGAGCTCGCCGCCGGCCGGGCGCAGTCGCTTGACGGCACCCATCAGCACGCCGAGCGTCGTCGAGTCGATGAACGTCGCGTGCGAGAGGTCGACGAGCACCTTGCGGGACCCGTCGTCGATCATCTCGACGAGGGCCTGCTTGAGACGCGGCGCTGTGTAGAGATCGACCTCACCGGTCACGGCGACTACGGCGACGCCGTCGCCCAGGTCCGCGGTTTCCACGCCGAAGTCCATACGACGAGTCCTTCTACCCTCGGCGTCGGACGCGCAAACCTCCTGGCGCGGTACGCTCGAATCGGTTCCTCCAGGGGGTAGACGAGATGGCGAACGCCGGCGATGCGAACAGGCGGCGGAGAAATCCGCGGCGGGGCCTCAGGTCCAGGTTCGCCGAGCGGGAGGCCGCGGGGACCGAACCAGTCGAGCGGCTCGTGCTGCGAACGCCGACCGCGTATCGCCGCCGCCTGATCGGCGTCGCTGCGATCGCGGTGATCCTGCTCGGCGTCGTTTCCGGGGTCCTCGCGTGGCGCCAGTACCGGGCCGATCAGCGCCGTGCGGTCGCAGAGCTCAACACGCGCGTCGGGCTCACCGGGCTCGTTGTCGACACGGTGCTCTCGAACGGCGTCTCGACGCTCGAGTCGGTTGCCCAGGCTCCCCCCGTGATCACTCCGGCACCGGCGCAGATGGCTTCCTACTTCAAACGGGTCGACCGCACGGGCGGGCGGCTGTTCACCGGAGGTATCTCCTGGAGCGACACGCTCGGCAACATCCGGGCAAGCAGCTCGTCCGGCACCGCAAACATCTCCGACCGCGCGTACTTCCAGGAGACGCTCGCGACCCGCAGGCCACATCTGAGCCCGGGCCTGATCGGCAAGCGCTCCGGCGCACCGATCGTCGTCCTCGCGATCCCGACATTCGACGTGCACGGTCGTCTCACAGGCGTCCTCACCGGCGGCATCCGGCTCAATACCCTTGGCGAGAGCCGCCAACTCCAGGCGCTCGGGCTGACGGGTCTGACGATCGTCGATCGCGACGGGCGGCTGATCATGTCCAGCCTCGCGCGGGTTCGGAATCGCGCCCTCCTCGAGCGCATGGATTCGGCGACCACGGGCGATATCGAGAACACCGCAGGCATCGAGGGCGGCAGCGGTCATCTGGTCGCGTTCGCGACCGCGGCCCTGCCGCAGTGGAAGATCGCGATCGACCGCCCCCAGTCGTCGGTCTATGCCGCCGCCACGCACTCGCTCCTGCTGGATCTCGTCTCGCTCGGCGTCGCAGTGCTCGTCGTCCTGCTGATCCTCGCGCTCGTTTCGAACCGTTCGAGGCGGCAGATCCGCGAGCAGGGCGAGCAGGCGCAAACCTGGAGCATGCTGACGCGGGCGCTGGCCGTGGCCGCCACTCCTGCCGAGGTCGCCGACGCGGTGCTCGAGGCGGTGAAGGAGGTCTTCGGCGACGCGGTCGTGATCGTCAGCGTCCGCTCGGAAGCCGGCGAGGAGATCCGGGCCGGCTCGCGCCTTGCCGGCTGGCGCCGCGTGCAGGGAGACTCGGCGCGGCTCGGATCGATCGCCGCGCTCGCCTACAGCGGGCCCCGAAGCTGGTCGCTCGACCGCCAGCGCTCGCTCCGGGCCGTCTACCTGGCGTTCGGGCGCGGACTGAAGGCGCTGCACGGCCTCCCGATCGCCGGCGACGACGGTGATGCGGCGGGCGGGATCGGGCTGCTCACCGAGCGCGCCCTGCTCGAGCCGAGCGAGTGGGAGCTCCTCGGCGCCTTCGCCGGCCAGGCGCGGCATGCGCTCGAACGGGCGCGCGCCTTCGAGCACGAGCACGAGGTTGCCTTCCGGCTCCAGCAGAGCCTGCTCCCGTCCGAGCTTCCGGCCGCTCCAGGTGTGGAGATGGAGGGCGAGTATCTCGCCGGCGGCACCGGGGTCGACGTCGGCGGCGACTGGTATGACGCCGTCCTGCGCCCGGACGGGATCATCGTCCTCTGCGTCGGCGACGTCAGCGGCAGGGGCGTGGGCGCCGCCACGGTGATGGGCCGGCAGCGCAGCACGTTCCGGGCCTACGCGCACGACTGCATCTCTCCCGCGGAGATTCTCCGCCGCATGATCAGGCATGTCGGCGACGACGAGATGACCACCGTCACCTGTCTCGTCATCGATCCGCTGGAACGCACGATCGTCTATTCGAGCGCAGGCCATCCGCCACCACTCCTCCTCGATCGCGGCTCCGACAACGGGACACGCGGCACGGTGGCCCGGCTCGAAGAGGCCGGAGCACCCCCGCTCGGCGTCGCAGAAGCCGCGGATATCGTCGAGCGCCGGCTGCCGCTCCCGGCACACGGCGTGCTCGCGATGTACACCGACGGACTGGTCGAGCGGCGGGGGAAGAGCATCGACGAGGGGATCGGCGTCCTCGGCGAGACGATGGCCGCGAATCCGACGCTGACCGCGAAGGACGCGCTGGGCGCGATCTCCGAGGCGATCGGGGCACCGGCAGACGATGTCGCGCTGCTCCTGACGACGATCGAGCCGGCCTCGAGCTTCGAGCTCGAGCTTCCCGCGAATCCCGAGATCCTGCCGGGGCTTCGCCGCCGTCTCCGGCCGTGGCTCGAGAGCCAGGGCCTGGGCGCAGCCGCTTCGGACATCGTCCTGGCGGTCACCGAGGCGCTCAACAACGCGATCGAGCACGGCTACCGCGACGGCGAGGGAACGGTTCGCCTGGGCGCAAGCGTGAGCGCAGGGCTGCTTCGGCTCCAGGTCTCGGATCACGGTCACTGGCTCGTGTCGGAGCCGAGCGACGAGCGCGGCCGCGGCCTGCCGCTGATGAACAGCCTGATGGACAAGGTCGAGATCGAGACGAACGGCCAGGGTACGACCGTCACGCTCGAGCGGCGCGGCCGGGCTCCCGTGGTGCCGAGCCCGGTCGCAACACCGATCAGATGAACAAGAGCCTTCCTAGCGAACGACGGTCGTGTGGGTCTCGCCGGCGTCGGTGCGGCGCGTGCCGCCGAAGCCGCCCCAGGTCGACCAGAAGGCGAGCGAGAGCACGAACCCGATGATCCCGACGACGAGGAGAATGACGCCCGCCGTATGGATGTTGAACCCCGACGAGGTCGTGTTGACGGCCCAGATCAGAATCGCGCCCGCGGCGCTCAAAAGCAGTGAAAAGGTGATCCCCATCATTTCTCCTTCCGTTGCTGCCCGGACTTGATCCCGGGTACGCCGTCCGTTATCGCCGCCGAAGCCGATCCGCAAACACCGGAGCGGGGCGGAGGCCCGACGGCTTCCGGATCGGCGTACACTCAACCCATGAGCCGGCTACTGCCGCTCGCCGTTTTGGCGTTCGCGCTCGTCTGGAGCTCCTCTGCCGCGGCGTTCAGCGGCTCCGGCGTCTCGGCGCTGCTTCGCCCGGCGGGGATCACGATGGTCTCGGTTGCCTCCCACACGATCGGCTCCGGCACGAAGAGCCATTCGTGCCAGGCGACCGACAACAAGAAGACCGCGAAGAAATCGGCGCTCGTCGGCTCGGCGCGGCACACCGGCGTCGTGGCGTGCGAGCAACCGCCGCGGTCCGAGGTCGTGATCCCGTCGCTGAACCAGGCAGCGGCCAATTCGATCACCGCCCTGGGCTGAGGCCGGAGGCTCTCTAGCCGGTCGCGGTCGGGTTCGCCGACCAGGTGACGGTAAAGCCGCTGCCGTCGGTGCTCAGCGCCGAGGGCATCGCCCCTGCACCGCCGGCGAGCGAGCTGGGATCGTTCGGGTCGCCGTAGAAGCGATGAGCCCGGGGGACGAGGTCGAGCTCGGTCGATGTCCAGCTCGGGCTCGAGATCGTGCCGTTCTGCGTGTTGCCGACCGCGTACGAGCGAGTGAAGCTCACGGAGTGGAAGTTCGTGAGGGCAAGTTGGGGGCAGTACCCGCTCGCACTGCACTGCGAGGGCGCCTCGGCGATCCAGTCCGCAGAGCTCAGATCGGGCGACGCCATCGTCAGATGGCGGGTGAACCGGACGCCGCGCGTTCGGTCCGTTGCCTGCACGAGCACATCGGTGCCGTTGACGACCACCGAGGAGGCGATCGTGTCGCCCGGCCTGATCCTCACCTTGAGGTTGACGGAGTCGGCCGGGACGAGCTCGTACCAGATGTAGTAGGAAGGCTTCCCGCCGACGCTGCAGTCGGCCGAGCTGCCGATCTGCTCGAGCTCCTGGGAGCTTTCGCTGTAGCCGCCGAGCCCGACCCAGATCGCGACCGACGTCGCGGTGCCCCGGGTGCAGGTCGCGCGAGGCTGCACCCACTGGCCGGTCACGTCCGTGTAGCTCATCGACGGGCTCGCGGTCGAGGGCGTCGAGCCGATCCCGGTTGCGACGTAGCCGGCCCAGTTGGAGCTGATGTCCATGCGCGAGAGGAGCGAGGCTCGGGTGTGGATCAGCCCGCCTGTGTCCGCCGCTGTCGAGGCCACGAGAACGAGCGCGAGTACGAAGCACGCAGCGGCCGCGACCACCGTTTCGGCCATCCTCCCCCTGCTCTGCTCGTGTCCCTTCATCACCGCCAGCCAACGTTCGTCGCCGGCGCCGCGAACACCTGCGTTCGCCCAGCAACGAGAGCACCCCCGCCTCCGTGACTGTAGCAGCGGGATAGCGGCGAAAAACGGCGTTAGAAGTTCCTAAGACTGGGCACCGCGGGCCCTAGCGGGTTTGCCGCTACGACCGCTACTGTACGAGGCATGGCCTCTGTCCCGGCACCGGTTCCGAGCAGTCCGATGCTGCTCACGGAGTCGCATGCCTCGCTGAACAAGGAACTTCGCCGGCTGACGCGCGCGGCCACGTTCGTCGCGATCATGACGAGCCCGCTCGTCTTCTTCTGGCTCCACCACCACGACGGTTGGAGCATCCTCAAGTCGCTGATCGTGACGTTCCTCGCGATCGTCGTCTTCCGCGGCCTCACCGACATCCTCGTCCGCCGGGTCATCCCCTGGCCGAGCCTGTTCGGCACCGACGACCAGCGCCTGCGCGAGGAAGACATCACGAACCGCCGTCGCGCCTGGACTTGGCGCTTCTGGCTGAAGATCGCACTGATCATCGGCGGAGCGATCACGATCGTCTTCCTGATCCAGACCTGGACGGCGCATCCGGGCTCGAATATCACCTGGCTCGGCACCTCGACGGCGCTCTACACGAAGGTCCACAGGGTCTTCCACAACCCGACGGCGCTCGTCTACGTCTTCCAGATCTTCTTCCTGTTCTTCGCGAATTTCCTGATCTTCATGGGCCCGCTGCTCCTGATGGGCATCTCGCAGATCCGCGGGTACGAGCCCGGAGATGCCGAGTGGGGCGTCAAGCTCGACCACGTCCGCGGCCAGGCCGAGGCCAAGGAAGAGATCCGCCGCGTCGTCACGCTCTGGCAGTCGGGTGAGGTGTTCGAGGGCTCCGGCGGTAAACGCGAACGCGGCCTGCTCTTCCTCGGCTCGCCGGGAACCGGCAAGACGATGATGGCGAAGGCGATCGCGACCGGCTTCAACTCGCCGTTCGTCTCGATCCCGGGCTCCGGGTTTGCGCAGACGTTCATCGGCATCGACGCCGTGATCGTCCGCTTCCTCGCCCGCAAGGCCAAGAAGCTCGCTCGTAAGTGGGGCGGCCAGTGCATCGTCTTCATCGACGAGATCGACGCGGTAGGGATGCGGCGCCAGTCGCTCGGCGGCCGGACCTCGAGCTACGGCATGGGTGCGATGGGCACGAGCGCGTTCGTCCCGGAGAACTACTACGGGGCGTTCGGGTCGATCACCCCGAGCGGCGACGTGATCGTCGAGTCGGCTGCGTGGCGCGACTACATGTTCGCGCAGCGCGCCCCGGAGCGCCGGTCGCCGTACCCGCCGTTGGTGAACAAGATCGGGAACATCGTCAATCAGGGCATGTTCCCCGGCATGGGCGGCATGGGCGGCGGACTCGCGCTCAACCAGCTGCTCGTCGTCATGGACGGAATCGACAACCCGCCGTTCTTGAAGCGCGTGTTCACGAACAAGACGAACGCCGTCCTCGACGCGATCTACTTCGTCCCGCGGCGACTCGGCAAGGTCGGGGGCATGATCTTCGGCGCGGTCGTGGCCGTCACCGGCGCCGTGCTGCTCGTCAACGGGCTCGGCACGATCAGCGGCTCGCCGATCATCCACGGCCTCAGCGGGGCCCACTGGATCGTCTGGCGGATCCTCTTCGTCGGGCTCGAGGTCCTCCTGATGTACCTCGGCGTCGAGGCGTTCCGGAATGCCCGGAGGACCGGCACGCTGTCGATGCGTCTCCCCCGCGCCAAGCCGACCGGAGCTCAGATCTACTTCATCGGCGCGACGAACGTGCCCGTTCAGAACCTCGACCCGGCCCTCACGCGCCCGGGCCGCATGGGTCGCCACATCACGTTCCGGACGCCGACGAAAGAGGACAGGAAGGACATCTTCGACCTGTACCTCGCCAAGGTCGCCCACGAAGCCGACCTCGACACGGACGCCCGGCGCGACGAGATGGCCAGGATCACCGCAGGCTACTCGCCCGCGATGATCGACCAGATCTGCTCGATGGCCCTCACGAACGCCCACCACGAGGGCCGCGCGGTCAGTTCGGGTGGAGAGACCTCGTCGACTCGATGGTCGTGATCGAGTCGGGCACCGCCGATCAACGTCAACTACAACGAAGCACGACGCGCGCGCCGTCGCCATCCACGAGGCGGGCCATGCGACGGCTGCGCACGTCTACGTGCCCGGAGGTCGAGTCGAGCCGCCTGTCGATCAAGATGCGCGGCGACAGTCTCGGCCACCATCAGTCCTTCGAGAAGGAAGAGCGCTTCGGCCGCTTCCAGAGCCGCATGTTTGGCGGCTGATCCACATCGTCGGCGCGATGGCCGCCGAGCTCGCCTTCTACGGCGAGAACTCCGTCGGCGTCGGCGGCGACCTCGCAGTCGACGAGCTGGATCGCGACCTACATGGTCGGCGGCGCCGGCATGTCCCCGCTTCCGTTCGATCTCCACGGCAAGACGTTCGCCGACGAGACCGAGGAGCAGACGCGCGACCGGGTGATGCGGCGCTTCGAGGACATCGGGGTGCGGTTGATGAACCGCAACGTCAGACGACTTCCAGGCGCTCTCGCGATCCGATGAAGCGCGCGTATGCGGCGCAGTTCATCGGCGAGGCCTTCGTGACCGCGTACAACCTGATCATGGTGAACAAGGACAAGGTCGAGGCGGTCGCGAACACGATCCTCGAGGAGAAGGAGATCTACGGCGACGAGCTCGTCGGGCTCCTCGCCGACGCAGAACTTCGAGCGCCCCGTGATCGACTGGACCGACGAGTCATCCTGGCCGAAGATCATGAACTGGTCGAAGGACAGAGACAGGGATCGCGAGAAGGACAAGGAAAAGAGCGGCGGCGCGGCTCGGCCGACGACGCCTAGCGAGACCGTTCCGGTCGAAGGACCCGAAAGTGACGAACCCGAACCCCCGAAGTCCCGGAGACGGCGAAGCCCGTCGACTCGCCGGTCCCCGCCAGTCTGGGGAAGCCGGCGAGGCCGCTACAGCCTGCGGTTCGCGATGCTCTACGGAGGCGCTCGCGCTCGTCCTGATCGCCGCCGTCGTCGGGTTCGTGGTGCTCGTCGTGACCGTCGTCATCCTCTTCGGCGATCCGACTCGACGGCGTCCGGCGGGCCTGGTCGCCGTGGAAGCCCGCGACGCGGCACGACCGCCGCAGATGGCCCGCGAGATCGCCGAGCACGTGGCGAACGAGTACAAGCTGAACAACGAAGGGCACGCATCTCGTCGCGGTCGTCGCCGGCCGCCCGACGGTCACGAGCCGGCACGCACAAGATCGCGATCTCGCACGATCGCCGTCCGAGACTCCGCAGAGTGACGGCGACATCCAGGTCGTGCCCGGCAGAGTCGACCTGGAGCGAGCAGCTCTGCGGCCTCGGAACCGCCTGCTCGATCGACACGGGCCAGGCCAGCGAGGCTCGCGGCCGGCTGGTTCGCCGCGAGGCGCTCGAGGTTGCGCTCTACACCTTCAAGTTCGTGCCCGCGATCAACTCGATCGTCGCCTTCATGCCGCCGCCGCCCGGTGAGACGCCGACGACGCTGCTCTACCTCCAGAAGAGCAGCTCTGCCAAGCAGCTCTCACAGCCGCTCGACAAGACGCTGCCGCTGACGAAGCCGCCGCTGCCGACCGCGTCCGACACGAAGGAAGCGGCGACGATCGACAAGCTGACGCTGCCGACGGTCTACTCGTTCAAGGTGCAGCAGCTGCAGGACGCAAGCGCCGTCCTGATCTTGAACCCGTTCAAGAGCTAGCGGCGCTTCCTGCGTCAGTTCGACTGGTGCTTCGCGATGAAGGCGAGCGTCCGCTGCCAGGCGTCGTCCGAGGCCTCGGCGTAGTCGGCGAACTTGCGGTCGAAGAAGCTGTGCGGCGCGCCGTCGTAGGTGACGAGCTCGTGGTCGACGCCCGCGGCGGTGAGCGCTGCGTCGAAGGCCGCGTTGAGCTCCGGCGTGATGTTCGCGTCGTCGCCGGCCTGGAGCGCCAGGATCGGCGCCGCGAGCTCGGCGGCACGCTCGGTCGGGCCCGGTTGCCCGTTGCGCTCGCCCGGCATCCCGTAGAAGCCGACCGCACCGGCCAGGCCGTGACCGCCGGCGGCCGAGAGCCACGAGTTGCGGCCGCCGAAGCAGAACCCGACCGTGAAGACCGACTCGGCGCCCTCGCCGCGCAGATAGGCGACCGCCGCGCCGACGTCGGCCTGGATCCCGTCGGGGGTCGTCTGCACCGATGTGCTCCATGTAGGGGAAGTCGTCGTCGCGCTTGCGACACCCCGGCCGTGCGGCCGAAGTAGTCGATCGCGACGGCGAGGAATCCCCGCTCGGCGAAGCTGAGCGCAAGCTCTTCGTAGAAGTGGTACAGGCCGCGGACGTCCGGCAGCACGACGATCCCCACGGTCGACGGGCTCGTCGGGCCGCGCGGCGAACGCGGCGAAGCCGGTTGCCGTCGGCGGCCTCGAGCTCGAGCTCTTCATGCGAGATCGCCGCTCCCGCGATCACGGGGATCGGCGGCGACGAGTCGAGGTCGAAGCACATCGCCGCAGTCTAGAGAACGAGGGTCTCGGGAAACGGGACGTCGGCTGTGAACCGCTCGAGCCGGTAGGGGCCGAGGTCGAGCGCGGACGTGCCGCGCAGGATCTCCTCGGCGACCGCCGCGGCAACCGCGGGCGACTGCATGAACCCGTGGCCCGAGAAGCCGCATGCGGCGTACACCCCGTCGGCCACACGGCCGAGGATCGGATGGGCATCCGGCGTCATGTCGTAGAGGCCGGCCCAGGCCTCGCCGATCCCGAGTCCGGCCGCCCGCGGGAAGCGGTGCGCGATCCGAGCCAGGCGGTCGTCGAAAACCGACTCGTCGACGACCGTCTCGAAGCCCCAACGCGGCTCCGGGTCCGCCATCGCGAGCACCAGCCGATCGCCGCGGCGCCGGAAGTGGAAGCCGCTTTCTGACTCGACCACCATCGGCAAGCCGGCCGGAAGCCTGCTACTCGATTCGGTTGCGAGCAACTGGCGGCAGAGCGGGCGCACGGGCAGCTCGACACCGACGCGGGAAGCGAGCGCGGCCGACCACGGCCCGCAGGCGATCACGAGCGAATCGGCGTCGTCGAGCAGACCCTCGGCGCTCGTCCCCTCGCGAACCTCGACTCCGAGCTCGGCGGCGCGGCGGGCGAGCTCGCGCGCGACCGCGGCCGGATCGGCGACACCGTCCTCGGCGCAGAAGACCGCGCCGAGCACGTCGTTCGTCTCGAGCCCTTCGACGAACGAAGCGTCGACGCTCTCGACCGGCACGCCGAGCCCGGCCTGGACGGCGCGCCGCTCCTCGAGCGCCTCGAGGCCCGCCTCGGTCGTCGCCAGGAACAGGTAGCCGACCTGGTCGAAGAACGGCGGCCCGAGCTCGGCGAAGAACGCGATGCTCTCGCGGGCGAGCCTCACCTCGGCAGCGGTCGCGAACTGCTGCCTCACACCCCCCATTGCCCGCGAAGTCGATCCGCCGGCCACCTCGCCGCGGTCGCACAGCACCACGTCCGAGGCGCCGCCCAACGCGAGTCGGTAGGCGATTCCGGCCCCGATCGCGCCGGCACCGGCGACGAGGATCACGGCAGGTCGAGGCGCTCGAGCTCGGCGGGCGTGAGCCCGCGAAGCGGCGCCCGCACGTCGGGGCGGATCGGCACACCGCGTCTGCCGACGACCACTTTCCCGGCCGCCTGGAACGGGAAGCCGTCGAGGGTCGTGCGGAGGCGCTCGGCCTCGTCGGTGTGCTCCTGCGTCGGCTCCCGCACGAGCGCCGCGACGACCTCGGGGTAGACGCCGGCGAGCCCCGACACCGCTCCCGCTGCGCCGGCGGCGAGCCCGCGGGCGACGAGCGACTCGGCGCCGACGAACACGTCGAGACCGTCGAGCAGGTAGGGCTCGACCTTCTCCCACGGCTTGTCGGACACCTTCAACCCGCGAAGGTTGGGTGCGCGCTCGCGCAGGCGTTCGATCACCGCGATCGGCACCGCATAGCCGCTACGGGCCTCGAACTCGTAGAGATAGAACGGAAGCGGCGCACAGGCGGCGGCAGCAGCCGCAAAATGCTCCTCGATCGCCAGGGGATCGAGCGCGAAGTACGGCGGCCCGATCACGGCCACGGCGGCGGCGCCCGTTTCGGCCGCATGGGCAGCGAGCGCGGCGGTCTCGGCCGTGGTCTGGGCTCCACAGTGAACGGCGACCGGGAGCCGGTCCTCTGCTGCCTGCACGAACAGCCTGGCCACGTGGAGCCGCTCCGCGAACGAGAGCAGGATCCCCTCCCCCGTCGTTCCGAGAGCCAGGATCCCGTCGACGCCGCCGTCGGCCAGAAACGCGACGTACGGTGCGACCGCGCCGTCGTCGACCGCGCCGCCGCCTTCCCGGAGCGGCGTCAACGCCGCCGCGAACGCTCCCCGGATCATGCGCGGAGCATACGGACTAGGCTCGATCCACCATGGGGTATTCGGTCGTCGACGTCACGGAGCTCGAGGGCGAAGGCCCGGGAGGCGCCGTCCGTTTCGTGCGGCGCGCGCTCGGCGTCGAGGCGTTCGGGATCAACTGGTTCGAGCTCCCGCCCGGGACCGAAGGCCACGAGCACGACGAGGCCTCGAGCGGCCAGGAGGAGGTCTCGGTCGTCGTACGCGGCTCCGGGATCTGGCAGGTCGACGGCGTCGAGGTGCCCGCACACGAGGGCGCGTTCCTCCGCATCGACCCGGGAACGACGAGATGCCCGGTCGCCGGTCCGGACGGGATGACCTTCGTCTCGGTCGGCGTACGACCCGGAAGCTACGAGCCCCACGGCCCGTTCTGAGCTCTAGAGGATGCTCTGGAGCGACATCGCGGCTCGGATGTCGCCGCTGACCTTGAGCTTGCCGGTTGCGTAGGCCGTCATCGGGTTCTGCCTGCGGGAGGCCAGCTTGTCGAAGGTCTCGCTCGACATCGAGAAGGTCGCGTCGGCGGCGTCCTTGGGGTCCTCCGTCACCGTCAGCTTGCCGTCACGGACGTCGACGAGCCACCGGCCCTCGCCCGCGATGTCGAAGAGGTAGCTGTTCGCGATCCCGACGAGCTTCGACGGATCGGACTTCGCCTCGAGGGTCGAGAAGAAGTCCCTGGCGTTCGAGTCTGCGTCGTTCATCAGCGAAGTCTCTCCACGGGGAACCCATTCTGCTCCAAGGTGGCGATCACGCGCAGGCAGTGCTCCTCGTTGCGCGTGACGACGACGAGGTCGAGGCCCACGTTGCCCACTTCCAGGTGCACTCCCTCGCGACGATGCTCGATCTGGACGATGTTCCCGCGCTCGGCCGCGACGATCTCGCAGACCTTGATCAGCTCGCCCGGCCGGTCGAAGAGCCGCGTGCGCATCGCCAGGTAGCGGCCCTCGACGGTCATTCCGTGGCGGAGGACGGACATCAGCATCGTCGGATCGATGTTGCCGCCTGACACGACTGCGCAGGCGGTGCCCGTGCCGCCGGCCTTGCCGGCCAGAAGCGCAGCGACCCCGACCGCACCGGCGCCCTCGACGAGCAGCTTCGAGCGCTCGAGCAGCAGTGTGATCGCGTCGCTGATCTCATTGTCGTCGACCGTCACGAGGTCGTCGAGCAGGCGCCCGAGTATCTCCATCGTCAGCTCGCCCGGCTTCTTGACGGCGATTCCGTCGGCAATCGTGTAGGCGTCGCGCCGCACCTCGACGCCGACGAGGCGGATGTCCGGACGCAGTGCCCGAAGCGCAATCGCGATCCCTGATGCGAGCCCACCGCCGCCCACCGGGATCAGCACGGTGCCGATGTCCGGCACCTGTTCGGCGAGCTCGAGCCCGATCGTCCCCTGCCCGGCGATCACGTGCTCGTCCTCGAAGGCGTGGACGAACGCGGCCCCGGTCTCTCCGACGCGCTCCAGGGCGAGGGCGAGCGCGTCGTCGAAGCCGGCGCCCTCGAGCACCGCGTCGCCGCCGTAGGTGAGCGTCGGCTCGACCTTCGCCATCGGCGCGTCCTGCGGCATGAAGATCGTGGCCTGGATCCCGAGCTCGCGTGCGGCCCACGCGACCGCCTGGCCGTGATTCCCGGCGCTCGCAGCGATCACGCCGGCGGCGCGCTGCTCTGGCGTGAGCGTCGCCATGCAGTTGACGGCACCGCGAATCTTGAACGACCCAGTCCGCTGGAGGTTCTCGGTCTTGAGCAGGGACGGACGGCCGGTTTCGCGCTCGAGCGACTCGGAGCTCGTGATCCCGGTCACGCGCGCGTGGCCCGCGATGCGTTCGCGGGCCGCCTGGATGTCAGCGAGGGTCGGAGCTGTCTTCGTCGTCAATGTCGAACACCTTCTCGAGGATCTCGTGGACGGCCGTCAGCGGGTCGAGCGTTCGGCGACGGACGTCGTCGAGCAGCCGCAGGAGCTCGCCGTCGTCCGAAACCGCATTCTCCAGATGACGGCGCGCGCGTGCAGACACGATCGCATAGACCTCGCCCGCGAGGTTGCGCGAACGGCGCTCCTCGAGCCCGCCGTCGGCTTCCAGGCGGGCACGGTGGGCCTCGATCTCCGCCCAGAGCTCGCCCGCGCCCTCGCCGCTTCTCGCCTCCGTCAGCACGATCGGCGGTGCGCCGAGCGGGCCGAGCGAGAGCACCTGTCGCACGTCCGAGCGCGTCGCGGCGGCCTGCGGCTGGTCGCTCTTGTTGATGGCGATCACGTCGGGAATCTCCATCACCCCGGCCTTGAGCGCCTGGACGGCGTCGCCGGACCCGGGCATCAGCACCAGAACGACCGTATCCGCCGCGGTCACGACGCCGAGCTCGTTCTGGCCGGTGCCGACCGTCTCGACGAAGACGACGTCCTTTCCGGCCGCGTCGAGGACGAGCACGGCCTGCAGCGTCGCCTCGGCGAGACCGCCGGGATGGCCGCGGGTGCCCATCGACCGGATGAACACCCCGGGGTCGAGAACGTGCTCCGAGAGCCGGATCCGGTCGCCGAGCAACGCGCCGCCCGTGAACGGGCTCGTCGGATCGACCGAGACGACGCCGACCGTCAGGCCGGCCGCGCGCACGTGGGTGACGAGCGCCGAGATGAGACTCGATTTGCCGACACCGGGAGCCCCGGTGAACCCGACGACCCGGGCGCGTCCCGTGTTGGGGAAGACGAGGCGGATCAGCTCCCGGGCGGAGCGGTCGCCGGTCTCGATCAGGGAGATCGCCCGGGCAAGCGCGCGGGTGTTGCCGGCGGCGATGCCGACCGCGAGCTCCGCGGGCGTCTGGAGCCGGGCGTTCATCCCGACGGAGCCGGCTCCAGCTCGGCCTCGATGCCGTGCGTGCGGCGCAGCGCGACGAGCGTCGCGACGAAGATGGCGATGCTCGCCACGCCGAAGGCCCACCGAGGGCCGTAGGTGTTGGTGAAGGGGCCGGCTGCGACGAAGGCGAGCCCGAGCACGGCGTAGTTCACGCTCATGACCACAGTGAACGCGCGACCGCGGACGTGATCCGGCGCGCCGCGCTGCACGAGGGTGATGTTGGCGACGACCGCGCCGCCGTTGCCGAAGCCGCCGAGTGCCATGGCCGCGGCGCCCACCCACACGTTCGGGGCGACGGCGGCACACGCGAACCCGATCCCGAAGAGCGTGAGAAAGCGCACGTACACCTTCGCAAGGCCGCGTTCGAGCAGGGGCACCGCCGCGAGACCCCCGAGCACGAGCCCGAAACCGGAACCGGCCCACAGGAGGCCGAATCCGAGGTCACCCGAGTGGAACGCCTCCTTGGCCAGGAAGATCTCCGCCACGTTGACGATCCCGCTGGCAACCATCACGATCGACCAGACGACGATCACGCACGAGAGCGCGCGGGAGTGCGTGACGGTCGAGAACCCTTCGGCCAGATCGCTCCAGCGTCCGCGTCCTATCGAGCGCTCGCTTTGCAGCAGCCGGCCGGGGATGAAGGCGACGAGGATGGCCGAGATCGCGAAGCTGACCGCGTTCACCGCATAGGCCAGGTTCGGGCCGGACGCGGCGACGAGCGCCCCGCCGAGCAGCGGCCCGAGCGCCGTCGTCGACCAGTCGATGATCTGCAGGAGCGCGTTCCCGGCCGAAAGCTGCGACTCGCCGACGAGGTTCGGCAGCCCGGCAAGCACGGCAGGACGAAAGAAGGCATTCCCGATTCCCGCGACGACCGCGAGCACGACGATCGCTCCGGCCGAGTTCGCGAACGGCAGCGCCGCGAACACCGCGAGCCGTCCCAGGTCGGACGCGATCATCAGGCGCTTGCGCGACAGCCGGTCGACCAGCGGCCCGAACAGCAGGCCGATGAAGACCGCGGGCAGGATGCTGGCGACGAGCAGCTCGCCGACCCACCAGCCGGAGTGGGTCCGGTCGTAGACGTCGACCGTCAGCGCGATGACGGCGAGCCAGTTGCCGAGCCCCGAGGCGAAGGTCGCGCCGAACAGCAGCCGGAAGCGACTGTTCCCGAGCAGGGCAAAGCGATCGTGAACGTCGAGCGCTCCCACGAATCCCACGCTAGAGCACGCCTCCTCCGGAGCCTCGGTCCCCGTTACGAGGCGTGAAGGATCGCCGCGCCGCGCCCCCTACCCGACCACGACGACGTCGCACCCGGCTTGCCGCTTGACCTCGGCCTCGACGTCGTCACCGAAGAGGTGGCCGAAGAACCCGTGATGATCGGGGCCGATCATGATCTTCGCCGCGCTGTGTGTAGCAGCGGCGTCGACGATCACCCGCGCCGGATCGCCCGCACCCCAGACGTAGGTCGCCTGGACACCGGCCGTCTTGAGCTTCTCGGCGGCCTGTTCGAGAATCGGCTTCAGCGACGGCGGCGGCTCGTCTCCCGGGGCGCGAAGGTCGTCGGGCTTCGTCGGATCGAAGCCGTACCGGCTGGGAACGTTCGGTTCCACCGGCATGTACTCGACGACGACGACCACCACCGTGCCGCCCGAGGGCTTCGCATCCTCGATCGCCTGATCGAGAGCGCGCTCTGACCGCTCCTCGCCGTCGTACCCCACCACGATCGTCTCGCTCATCGGCAAGAGCATCGCAGGTCCCGCACCGGCTCCGCGGCGGGTGGCGACAGTTGACAGCACGGCTGTCTGTTCGCTAGAGAGAGGGAATGTGGGAGGCCTACACGCCCGACAAGCGACTGCTCGTGATCCGGCGCACCGCCGGCGGCTGGCTGGCGACGTGCCTGTCGGCACGGGTGGAGGCGCCGACGGCAGAGGAGGCGATCAGAGGGGCGATCGGCGCTCCGGCCCCGCCCGAAGGCGAACAGGCCGCCGACCCTGTGCTCGAAACCTGGATCGCCGAGCACGTCGCTGCCCTCGAGACCGAAGCGGGCTGAGCGCCCGCCCTCAGTAGTGGACGCAGCGGAGGGCCGTCTCGACGAACTCGAGCTCTTCCGGCGCTCCGACCGAGACACGGATCGCGTTGGGAGCCCCGAAGCCGGCGAGGGGGCGGACGATCACGCCCTGCCGTAGGAGCGCCTCGAACAGCGGTGCAGCGTCCTCGCCGAGATCGACGTAGACGAAGTTCCCGACGGCTCCGGGAATCGGCGCGAGGTTGTGCTTCGTCAGGATCGCGGTCAGCTCGGCGAGACCGGCCGCGTTCAGCTCGCGGCGCCGCGTAAGCTCCTCGACGTCCCCGAGGCTCGCCAGCGCGGCCACTTGCGCAGTGGTCGTGATGTCGAACGGCCGGCGCACCTTCGCCATCGACTCACAGACCTCAGGCGGGCCGACCGCGTAGCCGACCCGTGCGCCGGCAAGGCCGTAGATCTTCGAGAACGTCCTGAGGACGACGACGCGCCGCCCCTGCTTGTAGTAGGCCTCGACCGCGTCGGGGTAGTCGTCGCGGTCGATGTACTCGAAGTAGGCCTGGTCGATCACGACCAGCGTGTCGGCGGGGAGCTTCTCGAAGAACGCGTCGAGCTCGGCCCTGGTGTTCATCGTTCCGGTCGGGTTGTTCGGGTTGCAGACGTACACGAGCTTCGTCTGCGGGGAGACGGCGCTCGCGAGCGCCTCGAGGTCGTAGCGATGGTCGAGCAGCGGCACCTTGCGCGCGCTCGCACCTTGTTTGGCGGCGTAGATCACATAGCTCGGGAACGAGGGCCAGCCGCAGACGACCTCGTCGCCGGGCGAGAGCGTGGCCTGGCTCAGCATGTCGATGCACCCGTCGGCACCGGCGCCGACGCAGATCTCCTCGACATGGACGCCGTGCCGCTCGGCCAGCGCCTCGTGCAGGCGGTAGCTGCCCCCGTCGGGGTAGCGGTTGAGGTCACCGTCGCTTGCCCGCATCGCGTCGAGCGCCGCCGCGAAGGGCGGGAACGGTCCCTCGTTCGAGGCGACCTTGACGACGTGGCTGAGGTGGAGCTCGCGCTGGACGTCCTCGATCGGCTTACCCGGTTGGTAGGGAGTCAGGGCCTCGACCTCCGGGCGGAAGAGCGGCTTGTCCGTCATTCCTCTGACCTTAGCCCGTCCCCGAGCTGCTTCGCCATCAGGATCACATCTGAATAGCCGCCGTCCGTTCGCGCGTAATGCCGCAGCCGGAGGCCTTCGCGGGTGTAACCGAGCTGCTCGTAGAGGGCGATCGCCGGTTCGTTGTGGGGGAAGACGTGCAGCTCGAGCTTCGTCACGCCGGCTCCCTCGGCCCACTCCTCGGCGGCGGCCATCAGTGCCGAGCCGATTCCTTGCCTTCGGTGCGGGGCGGCGACCATCAGGCCGAGGTCGGCCACGTGCGCGCTGGACGGATGCGAGTCGCGCATCAGCGAGAGCCGGCCGACGAGCTCGCCGCTTTCGAGCTCGGCGACGACGAGCGCGCCGTCTGGGTGACGCTGGAGTACGCGGATGTAGCGCCGCTCGTCGCCGACGCTTCGCCAGCGCGAGTCGGCGAGGAGCCATCCTTCCTGTTCGCCGGCGACCGCTGCTGCCAGCTCGACAAGTCCCACGGCGTCGCCGGGAACGGCCTTGCGAACACGAACCTCGCTCAACTGACAAGCACCCCGGCGCCGCCCCGGCGCGGATCCCCGGCGGCGGCTTCGGTGCCGTCGGGGAGCAACTCGACGGCCGCGGCGCCGCCGAAGAAGAGGTTCCGGCGTCGCCAGCGGACGACGTCGTAGCCGAGCGCGGCGAGCCGGTCGAGCTCCGCGGGATCGTGCCCGCCCTCGCAGTGGACGTGCGGCTCGTCGACATGGATCCGCGGCGCCTCGATCGCGTCCTCCACACTCAGCCCGTGCTCGACGACGTTGACCACGATCTGCATGATGGCGCCACGCAGGCGCGCCGAGCCGGCGCTGCCGACGACGAGGCGAGGGCTGCCGTCGCGGGCCAGGACGATCGTCGGCGCCATCATGCTCGTGAGCCGAACGCCCGGCCGCGGGGCCGAGCCGCCCACGAGGTCGTACTCACCGAGCATGTTGTTGAGGTAGATCCCGGTGCCGGGGACGATCACCCCCGAGCCCGAGCCCGTCGAGCTCGACAGTGCGGCTGCATTGCCGTCGCCGTCGATCACCGAGATGTGCGTCGTCCCGCCCAGGGGAGCGGGCTCGGCAGCCCCGGCGAGACGGCGCTCGATCCGGCGCTTTCCGGCGCGAAGCGACGCCGGTGAAAGCAGTCGCGTAGCGAGCCCGCCACGATGGAGGTCACGCGCGAAGCTGCCGGTTCTTGCCCGGCCCTGTTCGCGCATCACTTCCGCGAGTGCGGCGACCGCCTCGGCGCTCCCGGCGCTCCCGCCGGGGAGCCGGTCGAGCAGGGCCAGGCCGTAGCCGATCAGCACTCCGCCGGAGGATGGGGGCGGGTTCAGCAGCACGTCATAGCCGCAGAACGGCACACGCACCGGGCGGCGCCAGACGACGCGGTAGGCAGCGAGGTCGGCGAGCGTCAGATCTCCCCCGCCTTCACGAACGGTCGTGACAATCGCGCGCGCCCGCTCGCCGCGATAGAGCGCGGGGGCACCCTGGCGCGCGATCGCGTCGAAGGTGTCGGCGAGGTCGGGGAAGCTGAGCTCGTCGCCCGCGACGAGGCGCGAGCCGTTCGGGCTGCTGTAGATCCGACGCGCCTCGTCGGTGTGGCGGATGATCGGATCGAGCATCGCATGGATATGGGCCTGCGGGCGCGTCAACTCGATCCCGTTTCGCGCCATCTCGGTCGCCGGCTCGAGCAGCACCTTCCAGGGGAGCCGGCCGAAGGCGCGATGGGCGGCCTCGAGGCCGGCGACCGCGCCCGGCACCGCCACCGTTGCCGGCCCGATCAGGAACGGCTGGGTGGTCTTGCTGTCGCCGAAGCCGACGTCGATCGCATCCATCTCGCCGCCGCGGCGGCGTTTCAGTCCGAGGCCGGGCGCGGAGACGAAGAAGTCTGCGAGCCGCGAGCTTCGGTCGCGTGCGCGATGGACGAGCATGAAGCCGCCGGCGGCAGGGCTCGTCAGGAAGCTCTCGGCAACCGCACCCGCGAACGAGGCCGCGACGCACGCGTCGACTGCGTTTCCGCCTTCTTCGAGCGCACGGGCGCCCGCGGCGGCGCTGAGCGGATGGCCGGCGGCGACAGCGCCCTTCATCGCGGGCCCCCGGCACGGCGTTGCGGGACCTGCTCGAGCTCGGCCTCCAGCCGCCCGTTGCTCACAGGCGCAGACTAGTTCGGTTCGCTCAGCCGGCCAGGAACGACGGCGTCTCGAACGGGTCACTGCTGCGGCCCCCGCCGACGGTCGCGAGCGCCCGAGGACGCTTGCCGCCGCCGAGGCCCGTCGCGATCACCGTGATCCAGATCTGTCCGGTGAGCCGGCCGTCGATCGTCGCGCCGAAGATGATGTTCGTGTCGTCGGTGGCCGCCGCGCGGACCACCTCCGCCGCTTCGTTCACCTCGAACAGCGACATGTCGTCGCCGCCCGCGATCGAGAGCAGGATGCCGCGGGCGCCGGTGATCTCGGTTTCGATCAGCGGGCTGCGAAGCGCCCGTTCGGCGGCCTCGCGCGCTCGTGACTCGTGCGTTCCCTCGGCGAACCCGATGCCCATCAGGGCGGAGCCGGCGTCCTTCATGACGGTGCGGACGTCGGCGAAGTCGAGATTGATCAGGCCGGGGTTCGTGATCAGGTCGCAGATGCCCTGGACGCCCTGACGGAGCACATCGTCGGCGATGCGGAACGCGTCGAGCATCGAGGTCGAGCGGTCGAGCACCTCGAGCAGGCGGTCGTTCGGGATCACGATCACCGTGTCGCAGGCGCCGCGCAGGGTCTCGACACCCGCGTCGGCCTGCTTCGCCCGCCGGCTACCTTCGAACTTGAACGGGGTCGTCACGATGCCGACGGTCAGCGCACCGAGCTCGCGGGCGATCCGGGCGACGACCGGCGCAGCGCCGGAGCCGGTTCCGCCTCCCTCGCCGGCGGTCACGAAGACCATGTCGGAGCCGCGCAGCGCGCGCTTGAGCGCGTCGTAGCTGGCCTCGGCCGACTGGCGGCCGATCTCCGGGTCCGCGCCCGAGCCAAGCCCTTCGGTGAGCTCGCTGCCGATGTGGATCTTGGTGGCGACGTCGCTCATCTGCAGCTGCTGGATGTCGGTGTTGACGGCGATGAAGTCGACCTGCGTGATGCCGGCGTCGATCATCCGGTCGAGTGCGTTCAGCCCGGCGCCGCCGACGCCGACGACACGGATCACGGCCAGGTAGGACGCGCTGTCGCGCGGCCGTTCGAGACGCGCGGGATTCTCGGGGAGCGGCTCGAGCCAGCGTGCGACGGGCTGCGGCTCGTGGACCGGCTCGACTTCGATCGGCGCGACGACGGCGCGCGGTGCCGGCGCTACGACGGGTACCGGCGCGGGGGGCGGCTCGGTTGCGACCGGAGCCGGGACGACCGAGAGGATCTCGGTGGGCTCGAGTGATTCGGGCGGCGTCTCGGGCACTCCTGGATCGGGCGCCCCACCTCCGCCTCCACGGACCTTGCGTCCCTGAGCAGCCTCTGTGGCGCGGAAGAGTTCCGCCAGCGGGCCTTCACGCATGCTAACGCGCTTTCTCGCCATTGAGCACCTCCTTCGCCAGATCGCGGTAGAGGGCTGCCGCCTCGCCTTCGGGCTCGTAGGCGATGATCGACGAACCCCTCACAGGCGCCTCCGCGAAGCGGACCGTCCTCCTGATCCGCGTGTTGAAGACGAGCTTGCCGAAGTTCTCCCGCAGGATGTCGTCGGCCTCGCGCGAGTGCCCCACGCGCTTGTCGAACATGGTCGGCAGGATCCCGATGATCGTGACGTTCGGGTTCAGGTTGTCGCGCACCATGCCCAGTGTGTTCTCGAGCTGGACGAGGCCGCGCAGCGACAGGTATTCGGTCTGAACCGGGACGATCACGCCGTCGGCCGCCACGAAGGCGTTGATCGTGAGGAGCCCGAGCGAGGGCGGCGTGTCGATCAGGATGTAGTCGTAGTTCTCCTTGACGGGCTCGAGTGCCTTCTGGAGCGCGCGCTCTCGGCCGATCTGGCTTGCGAGCGCCATGTCGGCGCCCGCCAGGTCGATCGAGGCGACTGCGATGTCGACCTCGCGCGTGGCGATGACGTCGGCAATCGGGTGGCGATGGACGAGGACGTCGAACATCGACCGCTCGATCGTGTCCGGGTTCATCCCCTGCGACATCGTCAGGTTGCCCTGCGGATCGAGATCGATGCAGAGGACGCGCAGTCCGTGCTCGGCGAACGCGACCCCGAGGTTGAGCGTCGTCGTGGTCTTCGCGACTCCACCCTTCTGGTTCGCGAGCGCGATCACGCGCGTCTTCGCAGGGGCCTTCGCCTTCGCCGCGTGGCGAGAGCTGTGCCTTGGTATGAGACGCGCGACTACCATCTACGCGGTTGATTCGCTCCGGAGCGCTGCGTTCCTTCAAGTCATCAGTGGACAGGAAGCCGCTCGGGCCTCACCTCCTCTCTGTGCTCGACCGGCTCGTCGGCCTCGAGCCGGATCGCCCTAATCGATGCACCGACACCTTCGAGGGATTCGCCGAGCGCCAGCGCGGCCGCGCTGGCCCGCGCGTCTCCCTCGAGCCTGGCCCAGCTCTCGGCCTCGACGACGAGCTCCCGCAGCTCGTCGAGCAGCAGGGCCGGCGCCGCGCGCCCCTGCTCGAGCTCCCTGATCCGCCTCAGACGCTCGAGCACCTTCTCCGCTTCGTCCATCGTCCGACGGTAGCGGGAACGGTGTGACGTGTCTGAGCCAACTTCGTGAAATGTGCGTGCACTTCGGCCGAGCGCCGGGCCGGCTAGGCGGCGAGCGCGCTCGCGGGCCGCTCGCGGATGCCGAGCAGTGTCTCGTCGAGCGCCTCGACGAGCTGCAGACGGTCGCCGTGCATGAGCGTTTCGACGAGAGAGCGGCGAAGCGCGTCCCGCGCCTTCGAACCGGCGCTCTCGCGGCGCAGGGCGGCGACGAGACCCGCGCGGTCCTTGGCGTTCTCTTCGAGCAGGACGGACGCACGCATTGCGGCCGCCCAGCCCCCGCCGCCGGCCCCGAGCAACGCGGTGAGCGCGTCCTGTACCTGCCCGGAGCGGAACGGCTCGTCGGCGAAGAGCGAGAGCTCCCAGCGGTCGAGCGCCTCGCCGAGCTCGCGATCCTCGTCCGCGAGCGGTAGCCGCTGCCGAAGCTCCGCCGCGCGGCGGGCGCGAAGCGCGTCGAGCCGAATCGCCTCGCCGAGCGGCTTCGTCGCCGCGATCGGCAGCAGCGGGGAGATTCGCAGCGGCCGGAAGTCGAGCCGTTCGAACACGACGGGGCCGGCGGCGATCGCGCCGGCCGTCGCCAGTCGAAGCGCGCTGACGGCGTCGGCCAGCTCGCCGGCGGCGTCGGGCGGTTCGGCGTCGTTCGCGTCGAGCTCACGGGTGAGCTCGATCACGCAGAGGCGGTCGACGTCGCGGCCGAACTCTGGCGGCATCAGTCCGAGGGCCTCGGGCCAGAGCGAGGAGACCTCACCGGGAACGACCGCGCGGACGCGGATGCCGCCTCCGAGCTCGGCCGGCTGACCGGCGGAGAGCCCGACGAGCGGTGCGATCGCGGCGTAGGAACGGGCCGTGCCGAAGAGCGACTGTTCTATCGAGGCGTACGCACCTTCGAAGGCCTCGTCCTTCCAGTCGAAACCGCCCGAGCGTTCTGCGACCGCTGTGAGGGTCGGGACGAGGATCGTCTGAAAGAGGGCGTCGTCGCCGGTCGTGCCGAGTCCCGAGTGGGCGTTCGCGAAGATCGCCGCCGCCGGCTCGCGCCGTAGGTCGTCGATCGCGTTGCGTGTGTCCGGGAGCCGGCGAAGCGTTGGCGCCTGCTCGGCGACGAACGTCCGAACGAGCGGCCGGTACTCGTAGAGCGACGGCCCGTCCCGGGTGGGATGCTCCTCGAAGGCAAACGGCAACTCGGCGCCGCGCTCGGCGGCGAATGCCGCGAGGCAGAACGCACGCAGGGACTGGTAGAGGTGCGGTGCCCGGATCGCCACGGGTGCATCTACGAGACGGAGGGCCCGACTCCTACCGGGGGTCCCTCGAACGTGGCGGCGTTCCACCAAGAACGTCAATCGGCTCACGCCGAGAAACGGCTCGAGGCCGGCGAGGCGCGGTGCGACGGTATGGTCCCCTCCGTGGCCGCCCCGGAGAAGCCCCTCGTTGAGAAACCCGAAGGAGACATCCCCTTCGAGCTCGGAATCGAGGACATCGTCGTCGGCGAGGGCGACGAGGCGCTTGCGGGAAGTAAGGTCGAGGTGCACTACGTCGGCGTCGCGTTCAAGTCGGGTGAGGAGTTCGACGCGTCGTGGAATCGCGGAGAGACATTTCGCTTCACGTTGGGTCGCGGGCACGTGATCCCCGGTTGGGACGCGGGTGTGGCCGGCATGCGCGTCGGAGGCCGGCGCCAGCTGACGATCCCGTCGGCGATGGCGTACGGCGCTCGCGGAGCCGGCGGTGTGATCGGCCCGAACGAGCCGCTCGTGTTCGTGGTCGATCTGCTCTCCGTGAGCTGAGCGCTTTTCAACTCGGCTGGCAGACGGGACACCAGTATGCGGTGCGGTTCGCATCGCCCTGACCGCCGGAGCGGATCGACGTGCCGCAACGCGGGCACGGACGCCCGGCGTGCCCGTAGACCTTCCGGCGCGGCTCGCGCCCGGCGGCGACCGCGGCGCGCATGAGACCGGCGGCGGTCTCGAGAGCCCGGCGGCGGTCGGGCTCGGCGACGTCGCCGAGCCGAAGCCAGGGGGAAAGTCGTACGGCCCACAGCGCCTCGGCCATCCACATGTTCCCAATCCCGGCGACGAGGGACTGGTCGATCAGCGTCTCGCCGAACGTGCGGGTGGTGTCGGCGCCGCGAAGCCGGGCGACGATGGCCCCCAGGTCGGGCGGCGAGGCCAGGATGTCGGGGCCGAGCCCCGCGAGCGAGCGGGTGTGGAGTTCGAGGACGGGCCCGCCCCAGAGCACGCCTTCGAGCTCGTCGCCGCGGAGGATGAGCCAGGGGCAGCCGCGCTCGGCCTCGCCGCGCGCGCGAATCCCCCAGTGCCCGGTCATGCGGAGGTGGGAGCGGAGCACGACTCCGCCCTCGAAGCGGAACACGAGGTTCTTGCCGATCGCCTCGACGGAATCGAGGCGCCTTCCATCGAGCTGTTCGGCGACTCGCGTGGCCTGCGCGCGCGGATGCGGCGACTCGACCTGGAGGCGCTGACCGACCAGTGGCTGGAGTCGCGCCGCGGCACGGTGGAGCGTGTCTCCTTCCGGCACGCCGGCAGGCTACGCCCGTCAGTGCTGGGCGTCGTAGGAGTAGAGCCGTTCGGGCCGCAGCTCGAACCAGATGACCGCCCAGTCGGCTCGTGACCCGAATCTCGTTTCCCAGAGGTCGAGGAGTCCGTCCGGCGGCTCACCCTGGAGGATCACCGGCCCATCGGCCACGACCGCTCGATGCTCGTCACCTTCGCCTTCCGCGATGACGACGGAAACCCACGGTGTCCGCTCGAGGTTTCTCAGCCGCCCACCCGCGACGGTTCCGAACCAGAACGCGTCGCCGAACACGGTGAACGCAACGGGCCGCGCCTGGGGCCGCCCCTTCCCGGTGGTGGTCGCGAGCACGCAGTAGCGGCGCTCGTCGAGGAACGCCGCGAGCTCGGTGGCCGTCATCGCCTGCTCGGGAGGCCACGACCCGCGCAGCGCACCATCCGCGCCGCGGTAGCTCGCCTCCTGAATCGCGTGGAGCGCGGAACTGCTCATTGGCTTACGGGAGTTGAACCGCCGAGCGCCGCGTCGACCCAGATGCTCACGGACGGAGGACGGCCCGGTTCGGACCCGCAAGAAAGCCCGCCTCGACGAGGAGCGGCATCACGTCGCTGTCCGTGACCGGGCCGCCGTCGAACCGCTCAATCGCGAGCCGTTTTGCGGCGCCGCCTCTTCCTTGGCCCGCCCGAACATAGGCGACCAGTGCATCGAGTGCGGGCCGAAGCCACGACTCGTCCGGCTCGCGAAGCGGGACGAGTGAGCGGCCGCCACGCTCGACATAGAGCACGGCTTCACCCCCGATCAGCACGACCTGGGCGCCCGCGACTCGCGCGGCGCGTGCCCCGGCGCGCTTCGGCCAGGGCAGTGCCGAGCCGTACGGCTGGGCGGGATCGGCGGCCGCGATGACGGTTGGTACCGGCACCTCCTCTGCCTCCCGGAGCTCACGGAGGCGTTCCACCGCCCCTCCGAGTGCGAACTGGGCGCCGCCGAGCCCTTCGACGAAGTACCCGCGGCGACAGAGGCCCAGTGTCTCGAGCGCGCGCAGCTCCGCATAGACGGCGCCGTAACCGCCCGGAATGCCTTCGGCACGGACGCCGTCGCGGGTGACGATCCCCTGGCGTTCCAGGAGCAACTCGGCGAGTGCCCGACGTTCGGGTGTGCCGGCGAAGAGCCGCTCGGTCTTCGACCAGCGCCCCTGCGTTGCGGTCACCGCGGTTCCGCGGGACCGCGAGAAGCGCCTCGGCCGGCGCTCGGGCTTCGGCACGCCATGACGGCGACCGGCTCGGAGTGGCGTCCACGCGTCGTTCGTGACTTCACCGGCCCAGACGAGATCCCACAGCGCCGGAAGGGCTTCGTCAGCGGGAAGGGTGGTTTCCTCGAGCAGGTCGAGCCAGAAGAGCGCGCCGCCGCCGAACGCAGCGCGGAGCCGGTCGTGCGTCTCACCCTCGGGCCGGACGGCGCCGGCGACCTGGCCGAGGGCACCGGCATCTTCGCGGAAATAGACAGCCACCCGGTCGAGACCGGCACCGACCCACACGACCTCCCCACTCGCGCAGAGCGAGTCGAGCTGCTCGGGTCGGTACTGCGGGACGCGGCGCGGCAGCAGCTCCGACTCCCAGAGTGCGACGGGAACCGGCAGGGCCTGGAGGGGCACGAGCGCTTCGCGAAGGGATGCCCGCCGGTCGATCCCGTGCCACGAGGGAAGGAATCGCGCGAGCGCTGCAGGCTCGACGGGCTCGACCTCGCGGCGAAGCGCTGCGAGGGATGCCCGGCGGAGGCGTCGGAGCACGTCAGGGTCACACCACTCGCGCTCGGTGCCGCCGGGACGGAGCTCACCGCGGACAAGCAGCTCTTCGCGCTCGAGCTCGACGAGCAATGAGGTGAGATCGCGTCCGAACCGTTCGTCTGCATCGGCCGTCGTGAACGGCCCGCGGCCCTTGGCATAGCGGATCACGAGCTGTCGGAGCGAGTCTGGACCGCCTTCGAGGAACGTCTCGGGGAGGCCTCCGGGCGGCATCGCACCGAGGGCGTCGCGATACCGGCCCGCGTCCTCCGCGGCGATCAGCCGCTCTTCACCTCCGATCCGGATGAGGAGTGCGCGCCGTTCCTCGAGTAGCGTCCGGGCGAGCGTCTCGTCGTATTCGCCGGGCCGCCGGTCGCCGCGGATCCGCAGCTGATCGTGGAGCTCGTCGGGCGTTCGCGGTGTGCCTCGGAGTTGCTTTTCCACCTCCCCGAGAGCGTCGGGATCCAGGAGGTCGCGGAGCTCCTCGCTCCCGAGCAGCTCACGAAGGAGGTCACGATCGAGCGAGAGCGCCTGTGCGCGGCGCTCCGCGGGCGGGGTGTCGTCCTCGTACATGTACGTGGCGACGTAATCGAAGAGGAGCGACGAGCTCATCGGCGAGGCGCTCCCCGTCTCGACCTCGACCAGGTCGAGGCGCCTCGTCTGGATCCCGGTAAGGAGCATTCGGAGAGCCGGAAGGTCGAAGACATCCTGGAGGCATTCGCGGTAGGTCTCGAGCACGACGGGGAATGAGCCGTAGCGGCGGGCAACCTGGAGGAGCGACTGCGCCTTGAGCCGCTGCTGCCAGAGCGGCGTCCGCTGCCCGGGACGGCGTCGCGGGATCAGGAGCGAGCGGGCTGCGTTCTCGCGAAATCGGGCGCCGAAGAGCGCGGTTTCACCGAGTTCCGCGACGACGAGATCCTCGACCTCGGCAGCGTCGACCATCAGGTCGGCGGTCGGTGGCGGACCGTCGGCATCAGGGAAGTGGATCGCGATTCCGTCGTCCGACCAGATCGACTGGGCGTCGATTCCGAGCGACTCACGCAGACGGGCGGTGATCGCCATCGCCCACGGTGCGTGCACGCGACCGCCGAAGGGCGTGAGGATGCAGACGCGCCAGTCGCCGATCTCGTCGCGGAAGCGCTCGATCACCACCGTGCGGTCGGACGGAACGGCCCCGGTCGCATCGGCCTGGTCGCGCAGGAAGGCGAGCAGATTCCGGGCTGCTCGCTCGTCGAGCATGAAGTCGGTGCGAAGCCGGTCGAGCGCGGCGGCGTCACCTAGAGCCGAGAGCTCGCGCGAAGCGGCCCCGACCTTCTCGCCAAGCTCGTAGGGGCGACCGATGCCTTCGCCCTTCCAGAAGGGCACCGCCCCGGGCAGCCCGGGCGCGGGCGTGACGAGAACGCGGTCGCGCGTGATCTCCTCGATCCGCCACGTCGAGGCGCCGAGCAGGAAGGTCTGGCCGGCGCGGGCCTCGTAGACCATCTCCTCGTCGAGCTCACCGACACGGCCACCCCCGTCGACCAGGAAGACTCCGAAGAGGCCGCGATCGGGAATCGTGCCGGCATTCGTGACGGCCAGCCGACGGGCCCCGTCGCGCGCCCGGATCGTGCCGCCCGTGCGGTCCCAGACGATCCGGGGGCGAAGCTCCGAGAACTCGTCGGAGGGGTAGCGCCCGGCGAGCATGTCCAGGACGTTCTCGAGCTGTGAGCGGGAGAGCTCGGCGAAGGGGTAGGCCCGGCGGACGAGGTCGTGGAGCTCGCCGACCTCGATCTCCTCGTCCACGGAGATCGCGACGATCTGCTGGGCGAGCACATCGAGGGCATTCCGCGGGATCTTCGTTTCCTCGATCTCGCCGTTTCGCATCGCGCGAGCGACGACGGCGGACTCGAGCAGATCGGCCCGAAACTTGGGGAAGATCCGGCCCTTCGAGACGGCGCCGAGCTCGTGGCCGGCGCGGCCGACGCGCTGCAGGCCGCGGGCGACGGACTTCGGGGACTCCACCTGGATCACGAGGTCGACCGCGCCCATGTCGATCCCGAGCTCGAGGGACGAGGTGGCGACGAGGCACGGGATCCGGCCGGCCTTGAGATCTTCCTCGATGATGACCCGCTGCTCACGCGCGAGGCTCCCGTGGTGCGCGCGGGCAATCTCACGCTCGGCGAGCTCGTTGAGCCTGAGCGCGAGCCGCTCGGCGAGCCGCCGGTTGTTGACGAAGAGAATGGTCGAGCGGTGGGCCTCGACCAGCGCGAGCAGCTCGGGGTACATCGAGGGCCAGATCGAGGCGACCGCATGCTCGGCGCTGCCGTCGGAGACCTCGCCGTCGGAGAGCGTCGGGTGATAGAGGCTCGCGCTCGAGCCGAGCTCGCGGAGGTCGTCGACCGGAACGACGACCTGGAGGTCGAGCTCCTTGCGCGTGCCGGCGTCGACGAGCGCGATCGGCCGGGCGCCCGAGACGAACTTCCCGATCTCCTCGAGCGGTCGTTGGGTGGCCGAGAGCCCGATTCGCTGAATCGGATGGTCGACGAGGCGCTGCAGGCGCTCGACGGAGAGCGCGAGATGGGCGCCTCGCTTGGTTCCGGCGACGGCGTGCACCTCGTCGAGGATCAGCGTCTCGACGCCGCGCAGCGACTCCCGGGCCGCCGAGGTGAGCATCAGGTAGAGCGATTCCGGGGTGGTGATCAGGATATCGGGCGGTTCCTTCACGAGCAGGCGGCGGTCCTTGGCGGCGGTGTCGCCGGTCCGCACCCCGACCCGCAGGCTCGATTCGAGGCCCGCGAGCGGCCCTCGCAGGTTGCGCTCGATGTCGTAGTTGAGCGCCTTCAGCGGCGAGACGTAGAGCACGCGCAGGCCGGCCCCCGGGGTCGCGTTCAAGCGGTCGATCGCGTAGAGGAACGCGGTGAGCGTCTTGCCCGATCCGGTCGGCGCCTGGATCAATACGTCCCCGCCGCTCGCGATCGCGGGCCAGCCGAGGGTCTGGGCGGGCGTCGGGCCGGCGAAAGCGCCTTCGAACCAGGCCCGCGTTACGGGCGAGAACGCGGCGAGCGGATCCATACGACCAGCGTATCGCGCAGGCGTCGATCGAACAAGTGTTCGTTAAGGACGATCTTGGGACGGCCGACCGAACGGGTTCTTGCGCGCCGAGAAGCTGCGGCCATGCATGAAAAAGCCTGCAGCGAAGCTCAACGCCGCGACGATCCCGAACGCGATCAGGAGCTGGCTCCGAATGCTGAAGAAGACGAAGTTGACCTCGACGCGCCGGGTGTTGAACACGACGAAGAGAAGGACATAGAGCACGACGGCGGCGACCGCGATGAGGCGACCGCCCTCGAGCTTGTGCACCTTCGCCGAGCTCGGGCGCTCGACAACCTCGACCTCCTGACTCTCGGACACCGGACAAGTTTGCCGGGGGCCGAATGCGTCCGCAAGACGGCGCTCGGAGGAGAAGGGCCGCGAGTAGGATTCCCGGCGTGCCCTCGGCGCTGTATTTCACCGACGATCCGGCAGCCTGCGAGCTGATCGCGACCGACGCATTCGCGCTGCTGATGGGCTTCGCCATCGATCAGCAGGTGCCGGTGCAGAAGGCCTTCGCAGGACCTCTGGCGCTGAAGCAGCGAGTCGGCACACTCGATCCGCGCGAGCTCGCGAAGCTCGACCTCGAAGAGCCGTTTCGCGAGAAGCCGGCGATCCACCGCTTCCCCGGCTCGATGGCCGGGCGCGTGCGCGAGCTTGCCGCGGTCGTCGCCGAGGATTACGACGGCGATGCCTCACGGATCTGGACGGAGGCGGCCGACTCGGACGACCTGAAGAGGCGCCTGGCCGCACTCCCCGGTTTCGGGCCGATGAAGGTCACGGCGCTGGCTTCGGTGCTCGCCTACCGCTACGACGTGGCGATCGCGAAGCCGCTCGCACCGGATCACGCGTGTCTCGGCAAGGTCGACTCCCCGCAGGCACTCGCGGATTACCAGGCCGCGAAGCGGGCCCGGAAAGCGGCGATGCGAGCAGCCGCCGACAGCTGACGTCGGCCTCGAAGATGCCGGTCTTTCATGTCGTCCTGCATCGCTCGGGCGCCCAGTACGACCACGCGAAGCCACTCGAGGAGCAGTCGAGGTGGGACGAGCATGCGGCCTTCATGGACGAGCTCGTCGGGTCCGGCTTCATCGTGCTGGGCGGCCCCCTCGTCGACGAGCACCGCATCGTGCACGTCGTCGAGGCGTCCTCCGGCGAGGAGGTGAGAGCGACCCTCGAGCGCGATCCCTGGAACGGCACGCACCTCGTCGTCGCTGCGATCGAGCCGTGGACGATCCGGCTCGACAGCCGCCGCGCCTAGGCGAGTCGACGTCGCACGCGTTTGCCGCTCGTTGCGAGGATCTCCGCGAAACAAGCCCTTGCCACCCGGCCCTTGCGGCCGTAGTCTGCGGCTCTCACCGAGCACGGAGCGCGAGTAAGTCGATGTCGCCCCGAGAGACCGAACGCGGAAGGCCGCAAGGCCCAGGACGAACGGCCTGTCGGGTAGGCGGATGAAAGCGCCACCGGCTCGGTGTTCCTTTTCTCCTCCGGGTTTTCGTGCCGGCGAGACCGCTGTTACCTACGCCGACACGTGTACGACGCGTAGACCTGGCTCTCGCTGTACGCGCGGTCGGTGATCTCGAACCCGGCGCGGTCGAGGATCGCTTCGAGCAGCCACGTGAACGTCGAGTGCTCACTCCGCACGTGTTCGGCGAGCTCATCGGCAGTCCAGCCGTCCGCCGGATCGACGGGGGCCTGTTCGAGCCACCGGTCGATCACCGCCGAGGCTCTCGACGGAGCGAACGAGTAGACGATGTCCTGAAGGACGAGTGCGCCCCCGGGCTTCAGCATCCGCGCCACGCGATCGAGAGCGAGGGCCTTCCAGAAGTCAGGCAGGTGATGAAGCGCGTTGCGACTGTGGACGAGATCGACCTGCCCGTCGCCGTGCTCATAGGTCAGGAACCCGCCGTCAGCCGCCTCGATTCCTCGGGCGCGCATCCACGAAACCATCGCCGGTGAGGCATCCACTGCGATCACCCGGCCGACGTGTGGACGAACGGCCGACGCGAAGCTCCCCGTTCCCGCACCCACATCGATCACGGTGCTCGTCGGCCCGACACCGAGCCGAGGCAGCGCCTCCACGATTTCCGACCAATCAGTCGGCGACTTGCGATCGAACCCGGCAACGTACGCCAGGTCGAGATGTTCAACCCCTGCGTGCACACGTTCATCGAGCCACCACTCCGTCACCACGATCCTGATCCTCGCAGAGAACGGCGCCGCGCCTTTCGGGCGTGCTTCCATCGGCGCACGTGATGGTCGTTCGTCACGACAGCGGTTGGGCGATCTCCCAGATATGGCCACCGGGGTCCATGAAGCTCGCGGTTCGGATTCCCCAGGGCCTGTCCATCGGCCCGTTGAGGAGTCGCGCGCCACGCGCCGTCAACCTCGTACAGGTCGCGTCGACATCGTCTACCTCGACCGTGAGTTGAAAGCGAACGCCAGCCTCGCGGTCCGCAACAGCCGCAGGCTCGACAAGCTGCGCCGCGGCTTCCGCTTTCAGCAAGTTCGCGAGGGTGCTGCCGAACTCGAACACGGCCGAGTTCGCATCTTCGTAGAAGACCGGCAGTCCGAAGACCTCCTGGTAGAACGTTTTCGCGGCCTCCAGATCCTCGAAGAAGAGCGTGATCGCTCGGATGCCTCTGGGCCAGGCAGCTTGTTCCTCGGTCATCGGGCGCATGATGCACCATGCGCCCGAGGAACGTGCGGACAGGGCGCCCGCTGGAGCCATCGGCCTTCTGCCCGAGAGCGTAGGATCGCGGCGGGTTGAGCTTCTTCGAGCCCCGCCACCGCCGCCCGAACGCCGGCCTGCGGGCCGTCAGCCGCCCTGGTCTGGTCCGCCGGAGAACGAGATCGGAGCGTCGGTGCCGGTGCGGCTCGTGCTCGCGCGCGACGATCAGCTCGCGCTCGCGCTCCTCGATACCGTCGCCTACTCGACCGGGTTCGCGCTTCGGCTGGCGCTGCGCCTTCACCCCGATTTCAGCGACTTCGATCCCCGCCAGCTCATGGCGCAGCTGCACGGCATGCCGATGGCGGCGAGCGAGGAACGCCTCCGATTCGGGATCGAGTTCGCGGACGGGCGAAAGGCGGCCAACCTCGGTCCGCGCCGACCCCGGTCCGACGGCACACCCGAGATCAGCCTTGCGCCCCACGGCGGGGCCGGCGGCGGGGTCGCAGCTGGCAGGTCGGCTACTGGATCTACCCGCTCCCGCCCCCAGGCCCGATCACGATCGCCGTGGCATGGCCCGCTCATCGGATCGAGGAACGGACAGAAACGATCGACGCCCAACCGATACTCGAGGCGGCCGCCACGTCGGTCGTGCTCTGGGACGACACGAGGCCGATCCGCGGAGGCGCGGCCGGGCCCACGGGGCAGCCCGGATCGATCCAGATCGACCCGAGCTGACGTGCACCGCTCCTCCGTGACGCTCCTCCTCGAGAGCATCGCCGAGCCGAGTGAGACGCAGACCGACGGCGATTCCATTCACGGTCCGCAGGGAAGAAATCACCTGTCGGCCGCACCATCTCAGCGGAAGGAGCCCGCGATGAAATACATGCTGTTCACCTATCGAGATCCGAGTGTCCAGCTCGACGACGTGCAGAGGGCAGCGATCCCTGCCGCCGTCGAGGCCTGGTGCACCGAGATGGACGCTCGCGGCGTGCGGCTCCAGGGGCATGTCCTCGCCCCTCTGGGCGAGACGAGAACCGTACGGCTCCGCAAGGGCGAGCTCCTGATCGGCGATGGCCCCGCGACCGATATGCCACTTCAGATCGCCGGCTTCAACGTGCTCGAATGCGCCGACCTCGAGGAGGCGCTCGAGGTGGCTGCGAAGAACCCGGGGGCGACATTCGGCACCCTGGAGGTGAGGCCGCTCGTGGAGTAGCGCCGGGCGGAAAGGACCCCGCCGGACCGGAGTGGAGCACGCGAGCCGCTCCGTGCCCTACGATTCCGCTTCCGTGGTCAGCACCCAGGATTCCAGCGAGCTCGAAGCCCTGAGGCGGGTTCCGCTCTTCAGCGGTCTCGACAAGCATGATCTCGCCGCGGTCGAGCACATCTCCCGCGCGGTCGAGTTCCCGGCCGGGGAGGTTCTGATCCAGGAGAACGAGCCGGGTCACCACTTCTTCGTCGTGCTCAACGGCCAGGCCGCGGTCGAGCGCGACGGCGCCACGATCAACCGGCTCGAGCCGGGGGACTTCTTCGGGGAGATCTCGCTGCTCTCGAACCGGCCGACCACCGCCTCGGTCGTCACGACCTCGCCGGCACGGTGCCTGATGATCTCCCCTGCCGCGTTCAAGCAACTGCTCGAGGATCTGCCGCCGATGCAGATGAAGGTGATCGAGGCCCTTGCGGCGCGGCTTCCGGACGACTTCTACTGGCAGGACTGATCGCGGCGGCTCAGCCGTTCTCGCGCCACGACTTCACGGTCGAGACCTTGCCGGCGGCGTTCCAGTAGAGCGCAGTCAGCGTCGAGTCGCCCAACCCGAACGCGTAGGAGTCCGGCAGGAAGTTGCCGTGCGCGTCGAGCAGATCGCAGAAGATCGTTGCCTCGCCCCGGACGGCGACAGTGCTGCAAGCGAGCTTCGAGGTGCCGGCCAGCTTGATCTCCTCGCCCGTGCCGACCGAGATCGTCGATGCCCGGAGCATCACGCCGCCCTTGCGGACGAACACGACCTTGTTCGAGTACGGGACGACCACGCTGATCCCGCCGGTTACCGGCATCACCACGATGTAGCTGCCGTGCAGCGGCCGGCCCGAGCTGTCGGCGACGGCGCACTCGATCCCCGACCCGCCGTCGCGGCGCTGGTAGATGCAGATCACGTGGGAGCCCCCGAGCTCCAGGGTCTGCCCCACCTGGAGCGTGACCGTCTTCCCCTCCGAGCGGCCGGAGGCGGCGGCAGCCAGTGCCGCCGCGAGGATCGCGACTACGAAGAAGGTGCCTGCCTTCCGCATATCGCAGCGAGCCTAGTGCAAACTTGATACGAACGTATGTTCGTGTTAGCTTCCCACGATGCAGCTCGCGATCGACTCGCTCGATCGGCTGGTCGAGCTCGTCGAGGAACGTGGCGGCCGCGTTCGGGCGAGTGAGGCCGCCCGTCGGCTCTTCGCGGTTCGCCAGGCGCCGGAAGGGCTTGCGCGCACGCTGCTCGCGCCGCTCGTCGCGGATGACTCGAGGCTCGCCTGGCGCGGCTCGTTCGTCGCGCTCGCCTCGGCACCCGATCCTGTGCTCGCGGACACGGAGTTCGTCGTCTTCGACCTCGAGACCACCGGCCTCTCGAACGCCTCCGCCCGTATCTGCGAGATCGGCGCCGTGCGGATCAGCCGGCTCGAACTCGCCGACACGTTCCAGACACTCGTCGCGCCCAAAGGGCCGGTCCCGCGGGCAGTTCGCCGCCTCACCGGCCTGTCGGAGGAGACACTCCAGCGGGCTCCGGGCGTGCGGACCGCGATCCGGCGCTTCTCGGCCTTCGCCGGCTCGTCGGTGCTGATCGCCCACAACGCTCGCTTCGACGTCGGCTTCGTGAACCGGGAGCTCGAGCGGATGACCGGCAAGCGGCTCGCGGCGACCGTGATCGACACGGTGCCACTGGCGCGGAATCTCCTCCAGCGGCGGATCGAGCGAACGAGCCTCGCTGCGCTTGCCCATTTCTTCGGCGTCTCGGTCAGGCCGTGTCATCGCGCCCTCCCCGACGCACAGGCGACGGCCGAGGTCTTCCTGCGTCTCGTCGAGATCGCGGAGGAACGCGGCGCCTCCACCCTGTCCGAACTCGAGGAGCTCGCGGCACCGCGGCCGAGGCGCGTTCACGCGAAGCGGACGCTCATCCACGGCGCGCCGACGCGACCGGGCGTCTACCTCTTCCGCGACGCCTCCGACCGCGTGCTCTACGTGGGCAAGGCCCGAGACCTGCGGGCGCGGCTTCGCAGCTACTTCGGCACCGCCCGCCAGCGGCCACTCGTCGAGGCCGCGCTCGACGAGGTGACGCGGGTCGAATGGCGGATCACCGGCTCCGAGCTCGCCGCCGCGCTCGAGGAGATCAGACTGATCCGCGAGCTCCGCCCCGCCGCGAATGCCCGCACGCCCACGCCGGAGCGCTACGTCTACCTGCACCGGCGCGGCGCGCGGATCGTCTTGAGCGCGGCACCGTCGCGCTACGGGCCGCTCCGGCGGCGCGCCGAGGCTCAGCGCGCAGCGCGGGCGCTCCGCGGTTGTACCGAGTCGGAGTTCGACGAGCTGCTGGAGTCCCCGCCGTTCGACCGTGTCCGCAGGCGGATCAGCGAGCTCTTCGCGATCGGACACGACCTCGACGCGGGGCGCCTTCGCCGTGAGCTTGGCTCCCTCGAACGCGTCCACGCCCTGCTCGTCGAAGTCGACCGTCTGCGACGTCTCGAGCTCCGCGTGCTTGCGCCCTCGCTCGAGGCGGGCTCGCTCGACGCGTTCGTCGTCAGCGGCGGCCGCGTGACATCGGCGAACGAGTCTGCGCCGTTCGTTCGCCCCACACCGGGCGCCGTCGTCGAGGCGGACTGGCTCGATCCGCTGGCCGTCGTCTCGTCGTTCCTGTCCTCTCCCCCGCCCGAGCTGAAGATCGTACCGCTCGGCGATTCAGCCGCTGCCGCCTAGACGCCCCGAAGATAGGGCGAATGCCCGATGCGGCACGAATAGCCCTCCTGCGAGCGTGTGACCGTCCAGTTCACGAGAGGCGAGGAGACTTCATGAATCCGAACAAGGCACTGTGGGAAAAGGGCGACTTCACCCGGATCGCGAGCAGCATGCGCGAAAGCGGCGAGGCGCTTGCGGCAAGCCTCGGGATCACGCCCGGGCTCGACGTTCTCGACCTCGGCTGCGGAGACGGGACGACTGCCCTGCCGACCGCGCAACTCGGAGCGAACGTCCTCGGCATCGACATCGCGAGCAACCTCGTGGCCGCCGGCAACGCGCGGGCGCGCAGCCTGGGCCTCGCGAACTGCCGGTTCGAGGAGGGCGACGCGTCGAATCTGAACGGACTCGAAGACGACAGCTTCGATCTCGTCGTCAGCATCTTCGGCGCGATGTTCGCCCCGCGGCCCGGCGATGTCGCCAAGGAAGTCGTCCGTGTCACCCGGCCCGGCGGCCGCATCGTGATGGGCAACTGGATCCCCGGCGACCCGACGCTCGTCGCTCAGATCCTGCGGATCAGCTCCTCGTACTCGCCGCCGCCGCCCGACGGGTTCGTCAGCCCGATGACCTGGGGCGTCGAGGAGCAGGTGATCGAACGGTTTGCAGGCGCGGGCGTGCCCGAGAAGCAGATCTCGTTCGAGCGGGACACCTACACCTTCAACTTCGAGGGCTCCCCGTCGGACCTGCTCACCGAGTTCGAGACCTACTACGGGCCGACGATGAACGCCTACGAGGCCGCCGGCGCCGCCGGGCGCAGCGCGGAGCTGCACGACGAGCTCGATGCGCTGTTCAACGAGCAGAACACGGGCAACGGCTCGACCTCGATCCCGGCGACCTTCCTGCGCGTCACGGTCGCCGTTTGAGCCGCTACGTCTCTGCCTGAGCCTCACGGAGCGCTCGCAGCGCCGGCCCGAGCGCCGGGCCGCCCGCGAGCACGGGCTCGAACAGATCGCCGAGGCGCGCCACCCGCTCGAGCGCGACCGCCATCGAGAAGTCACGAGGGCGAATCTCCTCCGTCAGCTCGTCCCAGTGGAGCGGGGTCGAGACCGGCGCACCAGGCTTCGGCCGCACCGAGTAGACGGACGCGATCGTCTTCCCGTGTCCGTTCTGGCGGTGGTCGACGAGGACGCCCGAACGCTTCTTCTTGAGCCACTCCGTCGTCACCTCGCCCGGATGCGCCGCTTCGAGCTGCCGCGAGAGCAGCTCGGCGAACTCGTACGTCTCGTCGTACCCGGAGCGCCGGGCGATCGGCAGGAGCACGTGAATGCCGTCCGCTCCACTCGTCTTCACGTACGAGGGCAGATCGAGCGCCTCGAGCGCCGCGCGGATCAGATGCGCGACCCGGACGGCCATCGGAAAGCCGTCGAGCGAATCGGGCGGGTCGAGGTCGAAGAGCACGAAGTCCGGCCGGTCGGGCTTGTCGACGCGCGAGTACCAGGCGTTCATGTCGATGCAGTGCATCTGCACCATCCAGAGCAGCGCGTCGGGCGCGTTCACGAGCGGGAAGTCGACGAGCCGCGACTCGCCTTTGCCGCCTCGCGGCCAGGTCTGGAACTGACGGGTCGGGATCCACGCCGGGATTCCCTTCGGCGCCTGCTTCTGGAAGAACGCACCGCCGGGAAGGCCCTCGCGCCACCGCTTCATCGTGAACGGCCTGTCCTTCAGATGCGGCACGATCCACGGCGCGACCGCAGCGTAGTACTCGAAGAGATCGCCCTTGGTGATCCCGTCCTCCGGAAAGAGGACGCGGTCGGCGCTCGACAGCTTCACTTCGTGCATCTCGGTCACCCCCCGTTCGACGGCCCGCGCAGCAACTCCCGCGCGATCACGAGCCGCTGGATCTGGTTCGTTCCCTCGTAGATCTGCGTCACCTTGGCATCGCGCATCATGCGCTCGACCGGGTATTCCCGCATGTAGCCGTAGCCGCCGAGCACCTGGACGGCGTCCGTGGTCACAGCCATCGCCGTGTCGCTGCAAAAGAGCTTCGCCATCGCTGCCTGTTTCGTCAGCTCTGGCCCCTCGGCTCCGTCGTCGATCATCCGGGCGCAGCGGTAGAGGAGGCCGCGCGCCGCCTCGCACCTCGTCTCCATGTCGGCGAGCATCGCGGCGACGAGCTGGTGGCGGCCGATCGGCTCGCCGAACGACTCGCGCGTCCGGGCGTACCCGACTGCGTAGTCGGCTGCGCCCTGCGCGAGGCCGAGCGCCTGCGCCGCGACGCCGGGCCGCGACCGGTCGAGGATGCGCATCGCGAGACCGAACCCCTCGCCCTCGACGCCGATCCGGTTCGCCGCCTCGACGCGGCAGCCGTTGAAGAAGACCTCGCCGGTCGTCGAGCCGCGCATGCCCATTTTCGGCTCGATCCGGCCGATCTCGAGCCCGGGCGTGCCCGCCTCGACCGCGAAGGCCGAGATCCCCCTGTGGCCCGCTGCCGGATCGGTCTTCGCGAAGACCACGTAGAGACCGGCGACGCCGGCGTTCGTGATGAACCGCTTCGAGCCGTCGAGAACGTAGGCATCGCCGTCGGCGCGGGCCTCGGTCAGCATCGCGGCGGCGTCCGACCCCGAGCCCGGCTCGGTGAGCGCATAGGCCGCGAGCAGCTCCCCGGAGGCGATCCGCGGCAGGAACCGCTGCCTTTGCTCCTCGGTTCCAGCCAGCTTGAACCCGAGCGCTCCGAGTTCCTGCATCGCCAGGATCAGGCCGCTCGTCGCACAGACTTTCGAGATCTCCTCGATCGAGAGGAGCGTCGAGAAGGCGCTCGCCCCGACACCGCCGTAGGCCTCGTCGGCGATCGTCGCGAAGATCGCGTTCTCGCGAAAGAGCTCGACGATGTCCCACGGGAACTCCGCCGACGCGTCGATCTCGGCAGCCCGCGGCGCGATCCGGTCGCGGGCGAGGCTTCGGACGAGCTCGCGGATCTCTCGCTGCTCGGCCGTCAGCGAATCGTGCACGAGCCCAGTCTAGATCGTCCCGGAAAGAGCCCCGAGACGCCGGCTCGCCGTCTCGTCGGCCGCCGCCGACGAACGCCGGTCGGAGCTGACAGCCTCGAGGAACGTCTCCCGGTCGAGCGCGAAGAGCTCGCTCGGAACGGTGGTCGTGACCGTCGCCGTGCGGGGAACGTCACGTAGCAGCGCGATCTCGCCGAAGCCCTCGCCGGGCAGGAGGCGGTTCACGAGCTCGCCGTCGATCACCACCTCGGCCTCCCCGCTCGCGAGGATGTAGTAGCGGTCGCCGATGTCGCCCTGGGTGATCACCTGGACACCCGCCTCGACGGTCAGCTCGTGCAGATGGATCGCGAGCCGCTCGAGCGCGAGAGCCGGAAGCGGCGCGAACAGCGGCAGGTCACGGAGAAGCGCAACGGCACGGGCCGGCGCGACAGCGGCCCGGTCGATCCGGAGCAGCCGCGAGCCCGAAGCGAGCGCAAGCACCGGCAGGAAGAGGCCGGTGATGACGAGCGTCCAGCGCGCACCAACCCCGGAGACGAGCGGCGGGATCAGGATCGCGCCGATCGCGACGCTCACGTAGTAGAGCGTCTCGATCACCCCGAAGACGCGTGCCAGCACCTCGTCGCTCACCGCCCGCTGGAGGAGCGTGTAGCCGGCCACGTCCACGAGGATGTTCCCGACGCCGATCACGACGAACGCGATCACGGCGGTGTAGACGTTGGGGGCAACCGCGATCAGCAGGAACGGTGCGCCCCAGAGGACGATTCCGACCAGGAATGGAGGCGTGAGGCGCCTGCGCCCCGCGAGCCGAAGCGCGCCAACCGCCCCGATCACGCCGCCGACACCGACCGCGGCGTCGAGCCAGCCGACACCGGCGTTGCCCGTGTTCAGCAGCTGGATCGCGGTGACGACGAGCAACACCGCCAGGGCGCCGGCGACGAGCATTTGCGCCGTGAACAGACCCACCAGCACCCGCAGGTCCGAATCGCGGCCGATCGTCTTTGCCCCGGCCAGCACCGCATCCACGAACGACTCGTCGGGCGCGTCGCTCTCCTCGCGGTCGACCTTCATCCCCGTGAGCGGCTTGAGCAGGACAATCGTCGAGAGCCCGAACGCCACCGCGACGAAGACGAAGACGGCGGTCGTGCCGGACACCGCGAGCAGCACCCCGGCGAGCGCAGGGCCGGCGAAGAATCCGAGCCCCTCGATCGTCGAGGCGACAACGTTTGCGGCCGTGAGCTCCTCGGGGCGATCGACGAGCGAGGGCAGGATCGCGACCTGGGCGGGGCGGAACGGCGTCCCGACCACCGCGATCCCGATGCTGAGCCCGTAGACAACCCAGTGGCTTCCCCCGGAGACGATGACGAACGGGATCGCGGCGGCGAGTACGAACCGACACGCGTTCGAGATCAGCATCACGCGCGCACGCGGGAACCGGTCGCCGAGCACCGCCGCGAACGGGGTCGCGATCGCGGCCGGGACGAGCCGGATCACGTAGACGAGGCTCACGGCCGCGGCGCCGCCGATGCCGTAGGCGTAGACCGCTACGGCAACGGCGATCGAGACGTGGCCGAGGTGCGAGAACGCCCAGGCGAGCTGGACGCGTCGCAAGGCCGGCCGGCGGAAGACCGCCGCGAACGCAGCACTCGTTCCGAGGTCGCCTCCCACCAGCGCCACTATCTCATTCGCGAGCAGACAGCTCCCGCGCACCCCGTTCTCGCGGCGGCGGCTGTGTGCCAAGATGAGCGGCCCAGCTCTTCTGTCTGCCGCCTGCGAGGAGGGCCGGCTTGAGCCAGACTTCAGCGTTCCGGACACGTCTCGCAGGTGCCGACCCGGCGATCCTGCGTGAGCGCGGGCCCGCAGGAGACGCACTGCGCCGCTCGCTGCTCGAGGGCGCCCGGATCGGGGTGATCGACCCGGGGTCCGTCACGAAGCGCTTCCTCTACGAGCGGGCGCGTACCTACGGCGTCGAGCTCGTCCTCGTGGGTGACCCCTCGAGCTGGGCACCGACGCTCGTCGAGGAGGGGATCGCCGCGCAGTTCATCGCCGCCGACCCGTCCGGCGAGCCCGACGAGGGCGCGCGAAACGTGCTCGCGGCGCTCTCCGCCGAGCGAGAGCGGCTCGACGGCGTGCTGACGTTCTGGGAGGACGCGGTGCCCGCGACCGCGCGGATCGCGCGGGAGCTCGGCCTGCCGGGCTTCCCGCCGTCGGCTGCCGACGGCGCCCGCAGCAAGCTGCGAACACTCGAGGCGTGTCGGGCCGCCGGCCTCCCCACGCCGAGATTCATGCTCCTCGAATCCCCCGGCAGCCTCGAAGCCGCCGCCGCCTACGTCGGCTTCCCCGCCGTGATCAAGCCCGTCTTCGGCTCGGAAGCGCTCGGCTGCCTGCGCGCCGACGACTTCGAAATGCTCGAGTCCGGGTATGCCCGGGTCGCGGCCCTGATCACCCCGGAGCTGAACGCGATCTTCCAGCAGGGCACCGATCTTTTGCTCGAGGAGTATCTCGACGGCACCGAGTTCGACGTCGACATCGTCCTGTCGGGCGGGACGTGCGTGTTCTCGGCCGTCTCCGAAAACTGGCCGACCGAGGAGCCCTACTTCGTGGAGACGGGAATGCATTCACCGTCTGCCCATCCGCCGGAGCGGCTGGCGGCGTTGACCGAGATCTGTGTCGGCACGGCGCTCGCGCTCGGGTTCCGGGACGGGGTGCTGCACGCCGAGGCAAAGGACACGAGCCGCGGCCCGCGACTGCTCGAGATCAACGCGCGGCTCGGCGGTGGGGTCATCGCCGACATCCATCGTCTCGTAACCGGCGTCGATCTCGTCGAGCAGCAGCTGCTCGTGGCGCTCGGCGTGCCGGCGGCGCCGAGCCCGAGCACGGAGCCCGCCGCCGGCGTCACGACGGTGTTCCTGCACGCCTCGCACTCGGGGTCGTTCACGCACAGGTGCTTCCTCGAGCACCTCACGGGCGATCCGTCGGTGATGCAGAACGACGTCCTCGTAGCGCCGGGGAGGCACGTGACCGCCGCCGCCGACGGCTTCCCGACGGTGATCGCGGAGTTGACCGTGTGGGCGGAAGACGCTCCCGCGGCCTGCGCGAAGGCGCTCGAGTTCGTCGACGGGTTGACGCTCCCCTACGCCGAGCGATGATCTTCGAGAACGGTCTCATCCGCACCATGGATCCGCAGATCCCGACACAGCGGGCTCTGGCAATCGCCGGCGAACGGATCGCCGGCGGAGTCGGTGTCCACGAGACCTCGCTCGCCTCCCCGGAGGTCGTCGACCTGGGCGGCCGAGTCGTCGTGCCGGGGCTCACGGACTCGCACGTGCACTTTCCGACGTGGGCGCTGGCGCGAACCCAGATCGCACTCGACGGCTGCACATCGCTCGAGGAAGCCCTCGAGCGAATCCGCGTCGCAGACCCCAGCCCGGACGGCGTGATTCGCGGCTTCGGCTGGCGCCGCGGCGACTGGGCGGGCGCGGTCGAGCCGACCGCCGCGCGGCTCGACGAGGTGACCGGGGATGCGCCGGCCGCGATGATCAGCAAGGACTACCACTCGCTCTGGCTCAACTCGGTGGCCCTCGCGTGGGCCGGCGGCGACCTCGAGGTCGACGGAGGCGTGGTCGAGCGCGACGCCGCCGGCGAGCCGACCGGCGTGCTCAGGGAAGAAGCGGCCTGGCGGTTCAAGGAACGCCATCTCGCGGTGGCGGACGACGTCTACATCCACGCGATGCGGGCAGGGCTTGCGGTGGCGGCCTCGAGAGGCGTGACCGCCGTGCACGACAAAGACGGGTGGCTCGGCGCCCTCCGCCTCTGGCAGCGCCTCGAGCGGATGGAGTCGCTCACACTCCGGGTATGGCAGTCGGTTCCCGCCGACAGGGTCGCTGCGCTCCGCGAGCTCGGGATCTCGTCCCGCCTCGGCAGTCCGCTACTCCGGATCGGGTACCTCAAGGCGTTCATGGACGGGACGCTCGGCTCCGAGACCGCACGCATGCTCGACGGCTCAGGCGTGCAGATCGCGAGCGGCGACGAGCTCGCAGAGATCGTGCTGGCCGGGGCCGAGGCGGGCTTTCCGGTTGCAGTGCACGCGATCGGCGACCTCGGCAACCGCGAGGCGCTCGACGCGTTCGAGCGCACGCGGGCGACGTGGAAGCCGCTCGGGCTCCGCCAGCGGATCGAGCACGCACAGCTCCTGTCGCCGGAGGATCTGCCGCGGTTCGCCGAGCTCGGGGTCGCCTGCTCTGTCCAGTTCTCCCATGCCCCCTCCGATCGCGACCTTGCCGACCGCTTCTGGGGTGGGAAGACCGACGGGGCCTACGCCTATCGTTCGCTCGTCGAGTCGGGCGCTGTCGTCGCGAACGGCTCGGACGCTCCGATCGAGGAGCTCGACCCGCTCGCCGGGGTGCGCGCGGGCGTCCGCCGGACGATCGACGAGCGCAAGCCGTGGCACCCCGAGCAGGCGCTCACGGTGCAGCAGGCCTTCGAGGCGACGACCCTCGCCCCGGCGTGGCTCACCGGGGACGAGCGGCGGCGCGGCAAGCTCCTACCCGGCTACGCCGCCGATCTTGTCGTGCTCGATCGCGATCCCTGGGAGGATCTCGATGCACAGGTCGTCGCAACCATGGTCGCCGGGCGGTGGGTCTTCAACCCCCCGCCGTGGCGCTGAGCGTCGGGGTCAGTGCGGCGTGATGCTCTGGGCGCTACCGACGAACTGCCACCCGTAGCCGGCGGCGAGCAGGGCAGCGCCGCGGCGCGGCGCGTGCGCCGATCGAGCGCCCGCGGTCACCCTAGAGGGCGGCGAACTCTCGGAAAAGCTCGCGCGCGGTCGCGATCCCGAGCGGGACGTACTCGGCGAGCAGCCGCTCGTTCGGGGAATGGATGTTCGAGTCCGGCAGTCCGAAGCCGGTGATGATCGTCGCGATGCCCCGGTCGCTGAGGGCGGGAACGATCGGCAGCGTTCCACCGGAGCGAATCAGCGCCGGCCGCGCTCCGACGACTCGCTCGAAGGCGTCGAGCCCGAGCTGGATCGCCTTGGCAGCGGGCGGGACGAGTCCGGGCGGAGACGACGACAGGCGCTCGATCTGGAGTGTCGCCCCATCTGGCGCCGCCGCGCGAAGCAGCTGTTCGAGCTCCTTCGCGATCACGTCGACGTTCTGTCCGGGAGCGAGCCGGATCGAGAGATTCGCGACCGCCTCGACCGGGAGCACCGTCTTCTGGAGATGCGGTGAGCCACCCTCGAATCCGTTGATGTCGAGCGCGGGCTCTCCGAAGGTGCGGAGGTAGAACTCCTCGGCCGCCTGCGCATCTGCGGGCCGGGCGCCCTGAACTGCGAGCTCGTCGGCGCCCTTGGGCAGCAGCGCCCAGCCGGCGAGCTCGGCCTCGGTAGGCGGCACGAGCCCTTGCCGCAGCGGCTCGACCAGGCGTCCGTCGTGCGCCACGACCTTCGCGATCGTGCTCGCGAGCGCGTGCACGGCGTTCAGCGCGGCCCCGCCGTAGATCCCGGAGTGCAGGTCACGGTCTCCTGTCCGGAGGGTGACGTGGAAGTAGACGAGTCCGCGCGTTGCGAGCATGAAGGCGGGAAGGCCGCGCCGGATCATGTCGGAGTCGAAGATCACGGCCGCATCCGCGCCGCGTTCGTCGGTCGCGAGGTAGTCGACGATCGAATGGCCGCCGATCTCCTCCTCGCCGTCGCAACAGAAGCGGATGTTCACCGGCAGCTCGCCGGCCTGAGCGAGCTCGCGTGCGGCCACGAGTAGGAGGTACAGCTGGCCCTTGTCGTCGCAGGTCCCCCGGCCGTAGAGATAGCCGTCGCGGATCTCCGGCTCGAACGGGTCGCTCTCCCACAGCTCGAGCGGCTCGGGCGGCTGGACGTCGAAGTGCCCGTAACAGAGGACGGTCGGCGCAGGACCGCGCCCTGACGCGGCGATCTCGCCGATCGTGAGCGGGTGGCCCTCCCAGTCGACCACCTCCGCCGAGCCGCCGGCTCCGGTGATGCGCTCGCAGACCCAGTCCGCTGCCTGCCGGACGTCGCCGCCGTGCGCCGGATCGGCGCTCACCGACGGGATGCGCAGGAACTCGGCTAGCTCGTCGAACCAGGGCTCGGCCATCGCCGGCCAACTCTATGCGACATCGCGGAGCTGCTCGGCCTCGGCGTAGACACGGAGCTTCTTCAGCGACTGGTTCTCGATCTGGCGGGCGCGCTCGCGGGTGACGTTGAACGCGCGCCCGACCTCGTCGAGTGTGCACGGAGACTCGCCGTTCAGGCCGAAGCGGAGCTCGAGCACACGGCGTTCGCGCTCGCCGAGCATCCGCAGCACCCGCTCGAGCGCCTCGTTCCGGAGCATCAGCCCCGCCGCCTCGTCGGGCAGAGGCTCCGAGTCGTCTTCGAGGAAATGGCCGAACTCCGACTCGTCGTCGTCGCCGACGGGCTTCTCGAGCGAAACGGGGGTCTGGGAGGTGCGGCGGATCTGATCGACCTCCTCGACCGACATCTCGACCTCGCCGGCAATCTCGGCCGAGGTCGGCTCGCGACCGTAGTCGGAGCGCAGCTTGCGCTCCGCGCGCAGGATCCGGTTGAGGCGCTCCACGACGTGCACCGGCATCCGGATCGTGCGTCCCTTGTCGGCGAGCGCACGCGCGACGGCCTGGCGGATCCACCACGTGGCATACGTGGAGAACTTGAATCCACGGCGGTGATCGAACTTCTCCGCCGCCCGGACGAGGCCGATCGTGCCCTCCTGGATCAGGTCGAGAAACGGGAGACCCTGGTTTCTGTAGCGCTTCGCGATCGAGACGACGAGGCGCAGGTTCGCTTCGACCATCTCCTGCTTCGCGCGGTGGTCACCGCGCTCGATCCGCTTCGCCAGCTCGACCTCCTGCGCCGCCGTGAGGAGATCGACCTTGCCGACGTCCTTCAGGAAGAGCTGAAGGGAGTCGGTCGTGATCTCGAATGCCTCGGGCTCCTCCTCGAGCCCGGGATCGTCGAGCGCCTCGTCGTCGACGGCGACGGCGTCGCCCGGCTCCTCCGGGCTTTCGCCCGGTGCCGTCCCGACAGCCAACTCCGTGATCTCGAGCTCCTCTTCCTCGAAGAAGACCGTGCCCGACTCGTCCTCGCCCACGCGCGCTCCTCGTCGTCACCCAACTGCGACGCGGGAAGATCTTAACAGCCGCGTCGGACGGCGCGGACGCCGTTCCGGCTCAGCCGGAGGCGGGGGCCGACTGGTTCTTGGCGATGCCCTCGAGGATCGCCTGAGCCTGTTTGCCGACCTTGCTCTTCGCATTGAGCTTGACGGTCTGCTCCCACTGGCTGATCGCGTCCGAGCTCTGGCCCGTCCAGGCGAGCACGAGCCCGAAGTAGTAGTGGGCTGCTTGGTTTCGCGGATTCTGCTGAACGAGCGGCCCGAGCCGTGCGAAGACAGGCGCGAGGTTGTCCTCGTCGAACAGCCCGACGGCCTCGGCAACGCGCGCCTCGATGTTCTTCGGCTGGCTTTTCGCCGCCTTCGCGTAGAGGCGCTCGGCGCTGATCTGATGCCCTTCGAGCTGCTGCCGGGAGCCCTGCTCGAGCAATGCGTTCGCCGTGGACGGGTCGAAGACGGGATAGAACGGCGCTTGCGCCTGCAGGAAGGCCGGGTGGAGGAGCGCGTCTGCCTGGTTGTGGATCATCGTGTTCTTCCCGAGCGTCTTGGCGCGCTCGAGCGCTGCCGAGGCGTCGATCGGATAGCCGCCCCAGTCGAGAGCGACGCCTCGGAAGTACTGGACGACCGCACTCACATAGCGCTGCTCGGGCGTCGCACCGCCCAGATGCTCGAGCCCGAGGCGCTGCATCTCGCTGATGCTGCCGTGCGGCCAGTCCTTGAAGGCCGCCAGGATCTGCGGGCGAACCGAGGCCGGCACGCTCGGCGGCGGGAGGGGAGGCTTGCCGGACAGCGCGTGGGCCTGCTGCGGTGTCGTCCGTGTGTCGAGCGTCAGTCCGACGACGATGCCGGCGGCTGCAAGGGCGACGACCGCGACGGTCAGGTACAGAGAGGTACGAGGCGACACTTCCCCTAAAAAGGTAGCGGGAATGCTCAGGGCGGCTACTATCGTTTTTGAAGGAATGGCGAGCTACAGGGAACTTCTTAAGGAGGTCAAAGACCGGATCGTCGAGGTCGACGCCCGCGAAGCGGCGGAGCTCGACGGCGCGGTCTGGATCGACGTGCGCGAACAAGACGAATGGGACGAGGGCCACATCCCCGGCGCCGTCCTCGTCCCGCGCGGAAACCTCGAGTCTCGGATCGAGGGAATCGTCGCCGACCGGACGAAGCCGATCGTGATCTATTGCGCGTCGGCGGCCCGCTCGGCGTTCGCAGCGGACAGCCTCTCGGCGCTCGGCTACGAGCATCCGGTCTCACTGGCCGGCGGCTTCACCGAGTGGAAGCGAAACGGCGGCGAGGTCGTGCTGTCCCAGAAGCTCTCGCCCGAGCGGCGTGCGCGCTACTCGCGCCATCTGCTGATCCCGGAGATCGGCGAGGAGGGGCAGCTCAAGCTGCTCGACTCGAAGATCCTGCTGATCGGCGCCGGCGGCCTCGGCTCGCCCGCCTCGCTCTACCTCGCAGCTGCCGGCGTGGGACATCTCGGGATCATCGACGCGGACATCGTCGACGAGTCGAACCTCCAGCGCCAGATCGCCCACTCGCTGAACACCCTCGGCACGCCGAAGGTCGACAGCGCCAAGCGCGCGATCGAGGCGCTGAACCCGGATGTCGAGGTGACGACCTACCGCGAGCGGCTCACGTCGGAGAACATCGATCGGATCCTCGACGACGGCTGGGAGATCATCGTCGACGGCGCCGACAACTTCCCGACGCGGTACCTCGTGAACGACGCTTCGGTGTGGCGCGGGATCCCCGTCGTGCACGGATCGATCTACCGCTTCGAGGGGCAGGTGACGGTGTTCAAGCCGTTCGACGGGCCCTGCTACCGCTGCCTCTACCCGTCGCCGCCGCCGCCCGAGCTCGCTCCGTCGTGTTCCGAGGGCGGCGTCCTCGGCGTCCTTCCAGGGATCGTCGGCACGCTGCAGACGAACGAGGCGCTGAAGCTGGCGATCGGCGCGGGTGACCCGCTGATCGGGCGGCTCCTGCTCTTCGACGCCCTGGCCACCGATTTCACCGAGGTGAAGATCCGGCGCAATCCGGAATGCCCGGTCTGCGGCGAGCATCCGACGATCACCGAGTACATCGACTACGTCGAGTTCTGCACGCGATGAGTGTCGTCAGAGTCCCACCTGTCCTGCGCACCGAGGCAGGCGGCGCCCGCGAGGTCGAGGCCTCCGGCGCAACGGTGCGCGAGCTGCTCGAGGATCTGAGCATCCGGACACCCGCGCTCGGCGAGAAGGTCTACGACGGCATCGAGATCCGGCCGTACGTGAACGTGTACGTCGACGGCGAGGACGTGCGGACGACCGGCGGGCTCGACGCCCCTGTGCGCGACGGCGCAACGATTGTCCTCCTGCCTGCAATGGCGGGCGGAGATTGACGCAGGGGAACCAAGAGGTTCCCCCACGAGCCCCCTCCTCCCTGCAAGTGACACACGAGCCGTGACCGAGCCTCCCGCCGGGCAGAGCCCGGCTCCGGCGGCGCGCGCCGCCCAATCACCATCCGAAGGTCACGTAGTGGCGAGTTCGCTCCTCGATCTGATTGGCAATACGCCGCTTGTCGCGCTCGAGCATCTCTCGCCCGAAGGCGTCACGATCTACGCGAAGCTCGAGGCGCAGAACCCGACCGGGTCGATCAAGGACCGGGTCGCCCTTGCAATGGTGAACGCCGCCGAGCTGGAGCCCGGCGCGGAGCTTCTCGAGCCGACAAGCGGGAACACGGGAATCTCGCTGGCACTCGTCGCGAAGCTGCGTGGGCTGAAGCTCACCTGCGTGATGCCGGCGAACGCGACGCCCGAGCGGCGGCTCGTGCTCGAGCTCTTCGGCGCCGAGATCATCGACTCGCCGGCCAACGAGGGCTCGAACGGAGCCGTGCGGATGGCGCAGGAGCTCGCGGCGGCAGATCCCAAGTACACGATGCTCTTCCAGTACGCGAACGAGTGGAACCCGCGCGCGCACTACGAAGGCACCGGCGCGGAGATCGTGCGCGACCTGCCGCGCGTCGACGCGCTCGTCGCCGGGCTCGGCACCGGCGGAACGCTGATGGGCACCGGCGCGCGGGTGCGCGAGTCGTTCCCAGATGTGGTCGTAGCGGCTGCCGAGCCCTTGCCCGGCGACCCGGTGATGGGCCTGCGCTCGCTGGAGGACGGGTATGTCCCTCCGATCCTCGACGTCTCGAAGCTCGACCGGAAGATCCTCGTCTCGAACGCCGAGTCGGTGGCGGCCGTGCACGCGCTCCTCGATCGGGAGGGAATCTTCGCCGGCGTCTCTGCGGGTGCCGTCGTTCACGTGGCGCGGAAGCTCGCCGGTGAGCTGCCCGAAGGCTCGGTCGTCGTCGCGGTACTCGCCGACGGCGGGTGGAAGTACCTGTCCGGGGACTTCTGGAGCTCCGATAACGTCGAGGAGTCGATGGAGAGCACGCTCTGGTGGTAGTCCCGGCTGCGATCCGCGAGGAGCTCCATGCGCACGCGGCCGAAGAGGCGCCGAACGAATGCTGTGGCGTGATCTTCTTCCGCGACGGCGTCGCCGAGCGCTACGTACGCGGGGTGAACAAGCTGGCGTCGCCGTACCGCTACGAGCTCGAGATCGACCCCGAGGTGTGGTTTGCCGAGGATGACGGCTACGAGCTCGCGGTCTTCCATTCGCATCCCGAGACCGAGCCGCGCCCGTCCCGCACCGACCGTGCCCTCTCGGGCCTCTGGGCCGGCAAGCCGTTCCTGATCTACGGGTTGAAGTTCGAAGAGCTCCGCGCGTGGACGATCACGCCGGAGGACTTCGACGAGCTTCCCCTCTCCTGAGGAGACCCGCCGGAACCACCCGCGGCCACGTCGGCCCTGTCCAGGGGACAGTCCCCTGGACATGGCTCGGTGAGACACGGCCTGGCGGGACGTGTCTCTTGGTACCGTCGTCGAGATGGGCCCTCGTGTGATCGAAGCGCCGTCGCTCGGCGAGGCGTGGATCGAGGTTTCGCGTGCGATCCTCGACGGCGGCGCCGCGGCGACCTGGGGCGGCTCGCCGACGCGGGAGCTCGCGCTCCTGACGGTGAGCGTCGATCGCCCGGATTCGCGCGATCCGCTGATTGCCGAGGTCGGAGATCCGGACTGGCTCGACTGGATGCACCGGAACTTCTTCGTCGCGGGCGAGGTGCCCGAGCTCGGCCGGGCGAAGAGCTACGCCGTGCGGCTCTTCGACTACGCCGGATCGGGCCGCGACCAGATCGCGTGGGTCGTCGAGCGGCTGCGCGCCGACCCGGAGTGCCGCGACGCGACGATCACGACGTTCCAGCCTCTGACCGATACGGCCTACATCCCCTGCGTGAGCCTGCTCGACTTCTGGCTGCGCGACGGCTCGGTCGAGCTGATCGTCTATGCCCACAGCCTCGACTTCGGGAAGAAGGCCTACGGCAATCTCGTCGAGCTCGCCCGCCTGCAGGAGCACGTCGCCGGCGAGCTCGGCGCGGCCGTCGGTCGCCTCGTGATCCACGTGAAGACCGCGCACATCTACGAGCCCGAGTGGGCCGCGATGGCGGAGATCACGAGCACGGCCGACGCCGCCACGGCTCGCTAGGCGAGCGTCACCGGCACATCGCTCTCGGACGATGCGTGCAGCGCCTCGAGCACCCGCGCCTGCGCCACCGCATCCTCACGACCGAGCAGCAACGGAGCCTCACCGCGGATCGCCTCGCTCACGTTCTCGAGCTCGAGCCCGTAGGAGTTGACCGGGTCGAGCTCGATCCGCTCGACGGAGCCGTCGCGTCGCAGCTCGATCACCGGCTTCTTGCAATGCCACGGGTCGTCGAGGAAGAGGGAGCCCTCGCTCCCGACAGCCTCAAGCTCGTCGCGATCGACCATCGCCGTCCCGCAGTCGAAGACGCCGAACACGTTGCCGGGGAAGCGCATCGTCCCCGCGAACACCCAGTCGGTCCCGCTCTCGCCGATCCATGCCGCCCCGTATACCGACTCGGGCTCACCGCCCAGCAGCCGCGAGCCGCTCACGCAGTAGCACCCGACGTCCATCAGCGAGCCGCCCTCGAGCTCAGGACGCAGCCGGATGTTGCCCGGGTCGTAGAGCGAGTAGCCGAACGTCGAGCGAACGACCCGCAGCTCGCCGATCGCGCCGTCCGCGACAAGGGCAGCCAGCTGCGCCGTCTGCGGGTTGTGGCGATACATGAATGCCTCGGAGACGATCCGCCCCTCGCGCTCGGCCACGTCGAAGACCGCGGAGACCTCCCCGGGGTGCCGAGTGAACGGCTTCTCGCACAGCACGTGCTTGCCGGCCTCGACCGCCTTCGTCGACCACTCGGAGTGAAGCGTGTTCGGAAGCGAGATGTAGACCGCCTCGATCGCCGGGTCGGCAAGCAGCTCCTCGTAGGAGCCGTAGGCGGTCGGGATCTCCCATTCGCGCGCGTAGGCCTCGGCGCGCCCGAGGTCGCGGCTCGCGACGGCGGCCAGCTCGACCTTGGCCGACGCGTGTGCGGGCGGAATCAGCAGCCGGTTGATATGGGCGGTCGAGAGGATGCCCCAGGTGACCGGTTTCATCCCCAGCTCCCCTCCGTCACCGGCCGGAGCGCCGTCTCGAGGATCCGCAGGTGCCGCGGCCGCTCGAGCACGAACATGACGACCTCGGCCACGTCCTCGGCGGTCATCATCCCCGGCAGCGCCTCCGGCGACCGGCCGCGGCCGGCCTCGAGCGCGAAGTCGGTGGCGACGCCGCCGGGGCACACATTCGTGCACCGGACGCCGTGCTCGCGCAGCTCGTGATCGAGCGCCCGGGTGAACCCGACCTGCCCGAACTTGGAGGCGCAATAGACCGCCTCGAACGGCAGCCCGCGCCGTCCCGCCTCGGACGCCAGCGTGATCACATCCGCTTCCCGCCCGAGCATGTGCGGCAGCGCTGCGCGGATCGCATAGAGCGTCCCCTTCAGGTTGACGTCGATCATCTCGTCGAGGAACTCGAGCGAGAGGTCGAGGAACGAGCCGTACGCCCCCACTCCCGCGTTCGCGACGACGATGTCGATCCCGCCGAACTGCGAGGCCACCTCGTCGCAGAAATCCTTCAACCCGGCGGCGTCGCGTACATCGCAGGCGGCCGCCAGAGCGCCTTCGAGACCGAGATCGTCACCCCGCCGCGAGACGAGTCCGACGTTCACCCCTCCGGCGTGGAGCATGCGCGCCACGGCGGCCCCGATGCCGCCGCTCGCGCCCGTGATCACAGCTGTCTTGCCTTCCAGGCTCATGCACCCTCCACCGCTCGACGATTGTCGCGGCCGCCCGTTCCGAGCGCCGCCCGGGCGAGGATACGCGGTACGATCGGCCCCGTGCTCGACGCCCGTCCCTGGCTGCCACCGAAGCTCGCATGACCCTGACCCGGCACGAGGTCGCCGGCGCTCGACAGCGCGCCGGTGAGATCCTCGATGGCGCGGGGATCGTGCTCACACCCGAGGAGCGCGACGGAATCGAGATCGCCGACTTCGGCCTCTCCCGGCTCGAGGAGCTCGGGCTCGAGGTGGTCGTCTATGCGAACACCGACCGCGTCTGCGCGAAGGAGCTCGTGCTCTTCCCGCGCCAGACCTGCCCCGAGCACCGCCATCCGCCGTTCGAGGGCACGCCCGGCAAGGAGGAGATGTTCCGCTGCCGCACCGGCGTCGTCTATCTCTACCTCGAAGGCGAAGCCACACCGGCGCCTTCGGCCCGGCTCGCAGCAGGCGACCGCGACGCGTTCACGGTGTGGCGAGAGGTCGTGCTCCGGCCGGGCGACCAGTGCCTGGTCCCGCCCGACACGCTGCACTGGTTCCAGGCGGGCGACGAGGGCGCGATCGTGAGCGAGTTCTCGACCACGAGCCGCGACGACCTCGACGTCTTCACCGACCCGCGCGTCCAGCGCGCGACGGTCGTCGCCGCCGGCTGACGAGTCAGACGGGAATCGTCAGGCTCTCGAGGTCCCGGGGATACTCCGTGAGCACCTCGATGCCGTCGTCCGTGACGGCGATCGTGTCGGAGTGGCGGAAGCCGCCGAGCTCCGGCGAATAGACGCCCGGCTCGATCGTGAACACCATCCCGGCCTCGATCGGCGTCGGGTCGCCCACATCCAGGAACGGCGCCTCGTGGTTGCGCAGTCCGATCCCGTGGCCCGTGTGCTGGCGCCAGTACGGAAGGAGCGCGTTCTCCTCGAGATAGCTCATGACCGCCCCGTCGACCTCGGCGCACGTGACGCCGGGACGGATCGCGGCGAAGGCGACCTGCTGCATCCCGACGGTGTGATCGAACAGGCGGCGCATCTCGTCGGTCGGCGGGCCGATGATCATCGCGCGCTCGAGCTCTGCGTTGTAGCCCCAGATCGGCGCGCTCGTCTCCGTGACGAGGACGTCCCCCGGCTGGAAGGCGATGTTGTGGGCGACCGCGTGCGCCCAGGCGCTGCGAAGCCCGATCTGGCCGCGGTATCCGGCCGAGACGCCGTCGGAGGATCCCTGCTGCCCGACCTCGTCGCCGAGTGCCTCGAAGAGCTCGAGCGTCGCCTCGTGGCCGGCGCGAAGGCTCGCCTCGGTCTCGGTGGCGCCGACCCGGCTGTAGTCCTGCAGGAGCCGGTGGACGCGGGCACACCAGCGGCCGCTCTCGCGAATCAGTTCGAGCTCGCTCGCACTCTTGCGCCTCATCATGCCCTCGATCAGTCCGCCGAGCGGCGCGACGCGGCCACCGGTCACCTCGCTGAGCGCGGGCCCCTCGTAGCCGAGGATGCCGGGGTAGCCGTCCCCGTCGGCGCCGATCGCATCGCGGATGCCGATGCCGGCGAGTACGCGGGCGAAGATCCTCATCGGATGCTCGATTCCGGGGTATTCCGGATATGACTCGATCCGCTCGAACGCCGTCTCCGCGCGGGTCCGCTCGACCTCGAACTCGGGCACGAAGACGACCGTTTCGCCGGACGCGCTCTCCGCGAACACAACGGGCCGTTCGTTCGAGAGAAAGACGAAGCCGGTGAAGTAGCGGATGGAGTCCTGCCCGAAGAGGACGTAGCCGCTCAGCCCTCCGCGGCGGACGTGCTCGAGCAGACGGGCGCGCCGCTCGTCGAACTCCGCCGCCGATATCGCTGGCACTGCCGGCATGCCCGGAGACTAGCCGCGCACGTTTCCGGTTAGCTCCGCAACTGGGGATAGAGCGCCGAAAAGCGCCCGTAACCCTCGTCGTAGACGCCGGCCCAGGCGGGCTCCGGGTCGATCCGTTCCGTGACGCGAACGCAGCGGGCCACGGCCTCGGCGGCATCGGCGAACACGCCCTCGCGCACACCGGCAAGGAGCGCCGCGCCGAACGCAGCGCCGGCGTCGCTCTCCGTGCGCTCGAGCGGGATGCCAAGCACCGAGGCGACGATTCGCAGCCAGAGGTCACTGCGCGCGCCGCCACCCGAGACGCGGCCGACGGTGGGCTCGACGCCGAGCGAGCGCAGCAGCTCGAGCGAGTCGCGCAGGCCGTAGGCGACGCCCTCCAGCACACCGCGGGCAAGGGCACCCCGATCGTGGCGCAGCGAGAGACCGGTGAACGCGCCGCGCACGTCCGGATCCGCATGCGGGGTGCGCTCGCCTTGCAGGTATGGCGCAAACAGCAGGCCCTCGGCACCAGGCTCCCAGCGGGCCGCCTCCGCGTCGAGCTCCCCGTAGGCGGCGCCGAGCACGCTGCGAAGCCATGAGAACGAACCCGCAGCGGACAGCATCACCCCCATCGCGTGCCACGTCCCGGGCACCGCGTGGCAGAAGACGTGCACGCGCGCTTCGGGATCCGGCGCGTATTCAGGAAGTACCGCGAAGACGACGCCAGAAGTCCCGAGCACCACCGAGACGGGACCGGGCTCGATGATGCCCACGCCGAAGGCCCCGGCCGCCTGGTCGCCGGCACCCGCGATCTCGGTCGACTCGTGTGCGGGCGGGAGCCATTCGAGCGGGACCTCGAGCGCTGCGCAGACCTCGTCCGACCAGCGGCGCCCGCCGACGTCGAAGAGCAGCGTCCCCGAGGCGTCGGCCACATCGACCGCGTGCTCGCCGGTGAGCCGGAGGCGGACGTAGTCCTTCGGGAGCAGAATGCGCCGGATTCGGCCGTAGGTCTCGGGTTCGTGACGCGCGAGCCACAGGAGCTTCGGCGCGGTGAACCCGGTCAGCGCCCGGTTCCCTGTCAGCCCGATCAGGCGCTCGAGGCCGATGCGGCGCTCGATCTCGGCGCACTCGGCGGCAGTTCGCTGGTCGTTCCAGAGGATCGCCGGCCGGAGCACTCGGTCGCCCTCGCCAAGCGCGACGAGCCCGTGCATCTGGCCGCTGAACCCCACCGGCCCTTCCGGCAGCCGGGCGAGCACCGCCTGCGAGGCCCGCCACCAGTCCTCGGGGTCCTGTTCGGCCCAGCCCGGCTGCGGGGTCGAGAGCGGGTAGCCCTCCTCGGCCGTCGCGAGCAGCTCGCCGTCGTCCGAGAGCGCGATGCCCTTGACGCCACTCGTCCCGACGTCCAAGCCGACGACGGTCATGCGTCGATGTGCGCCAGCTCGATCAGATTCCCGAACGGGTCGCGGCACATGAACCGCGGCCGGCCGACAAGCGGCGTCGGGTCGACTGTCTCGAACCCCGCTCCCTCGAGCCGGGCGCGCAGCTCGTCGAGGTCGTCGACGGCGAGACAGAAGTGGGGTTTGTGGGGTGGCGACTCGGGCATGAGCTGAAGGTGCAGCTCGTTGTCCCCGCCGGCGGAGTACCAGATGAACCTGGCCGGATCGAGCTTCGGGAGCACGGGCTTCTCCTCCAGGCCGAGCAGGCCGCCGTAGAAGGCGCGTGCCCGATCCGGCCCGTCCGGCGGGATCGCGATCGTGACGTGCTGCAGGCGCATCGAGCTAGGCGCCGAGCGCTGCGTAGACGAGCTCGTAGGCGCGGACCGCGTCCTTCGCCTCCTGCGCCTCACGCAGCGCCGCCTCGTCGATCTTGGCGGCGACCGAGTCGATGAACCGCCACTGCAGAACCGAGCGTCGCACCGCGCCGACCTGATCCTCGGTGTACGGGTAGAGGTCGAAGCCGAGCCGCTCGCCGTCCGAGCCGTATCCGGCGCGGCGCAGCTCGAGCGCGAGCTCGAGCGTCTCCATGAACGCGGTCGCGCCGACCATGTTGTCGTCGTCGAAGGTGCCCCAGCCGGAGTTTGCGTGCTGATGCCCGAGCAGCCCCTCGGCGTCGAGCAAGGCCGCGTACTCGCCGAGGTTCTCGCCGTTCATGATCAGGTGCTGCCAGTCCATGTTGACCCTGACGTTGTCGAGGCCCTGGCGGCGCAGCGTGTGGATCACGTGCAGCGTCATCCCGACGTTGCGCATGAAGATCTTCATCGCCGGCTCGGAGTTCTTGTGCTCGAGCAGGAGCGTGACGCCGCGATCCTTCGCGCGCTGGGCGGCCTGGCCGATCCCGTCGATGAAGCGCGCCCAGGACTCCTTGTACGGCGTCTGGAACGGGTAGTTGTAGCCCTCGATCCCGGGCCAGATGATGAAGTGCGCGTCGAGCTCGGCGCTGAAATCGACCCCGTCGAGCGTGCGTTTGATCGCCTCCGCGCGAACCTTGTCGTCGGGCGAGCTGAGCCCGCCCTTCCCGAACAGCGGATCGAGGTGCATTCCGCTCGCGACGCAGTAGATGTCGTGGCCGTCGAGCGCTCCGCGGACGGCGTCGAGGTTGTCCGGATTCAGCTCGCCCGGATAGTGGAACTCGTACCCGTCGATCAGGTCGCCGAGGCCCTCGACGGCGCGGTGCACCTTGGCCTCCATCGACTCGCCGATCCACTGCGGCTGGTAGCCGCCCGGCACAAAGCGGGTCGACATCGGCCCGAAGGCCCAGATTCCAAGGCTTGTCTTCATGCAGCAGCGAGCCTACTACTCAGAGCGAGCGGTAGGCGATCGGGATGCGCTTGCCCTCGGCCGAGGAACGCACGATCGCGTCGGCGACTTCGCTCGCGCGGTAGCCGTCCTCAAAGGTGGCGCCGTACGGTGCGACGTCGGAATCGGCGGCGATCGCCTCGAGCAGGTGGATCACCTCGTGGGTGAACGTGTCTCCCCAGCCGACGATGTGGCCCGGAGGCCACCAGTACTTGATGAAGGGGTGATCGGCCTCCGTCACGAGCACCGTCTTCGCACCGCGGGCGCGATCCCCGTCGGCACGGAAGACCTGCAGCTCGTTCATGCGCTCCATGTCGAACCAGAGCGAGGCCTTCGAGCCGTTGATCTCCCACTGGAACGCGTTGCGGCGGCCGAGCGCGAGGCGGGTCGCCTCAATCGTGCCGACGGCGCCATTGTCGAACTCGACGACGGACTCGATCGCGTCGTCGACCTTGCGGCCCGGGATGAACGTCTTCACGACCGCCGAGAGCGCGGCGATCTCGCCGACGAGGAACCTGCTCAGATCGATCACATGGGTCGCGAGGTCGCCGATCGCGCCCGAGCCGGCATCCTCGACGCTGAAGCGCCAGGTGTCGAGCCCCGGGTCTTCTGCCCAGTCCTGGAGGTAGCGCGCCCGGAAATGGCGGATCTCGCCGAGCTCGCCGGCCTCGATCAGCTCGCGCGCGAGCCGCACCGCCGGCACGAACCGGTAGTTGAAGCCGCAGAGGTGCTTGACGCCGGTGGCGGCGACCCGCGACCAGATCTCGTAGGCCTCGTCGGCCGTCCGGCCGAGCGGCTTCTCACAGAGGACGTGCTTGCCCGCCTCGGCCGCGGCGATCGTCGGCTCGGCGTGGACGGAGTTCGGGCCGCCGTTGTCGAAGAGGCCGATCGCCGCGTCGGCGACGATGTCGCGCCAGTCGGTCGTCCAGCGCTCGTAGCCGTACCTGGCAGCCGCATCGGCAACCGCTGCCTCGTCGCGCCCGGAGACGGCCACGAGCCGCGGCTGCAGCGGCGGGCGCCAGGCCGCCTGCCGGACGTTCAGGAACGCGGCCGAATGGGCCTTGCCCATGAACGCGTAGCCGAGCATGCCGACGCCGATCTCGGGGGGATCTGCGTTCTGCACGGGCCGCATCTTACGTACGCGGCCACGGCTGCAGCGGGAATCCGGCGGAGCGGCCCGATCCTGCGAATGACGCCCCTCGCAGGCCCGTTGCGCGTTACGATGAACACGTGGCCGGCGAGCCTCGTGCGCCCTCCAGATCGCTTCGCATCGCCGGCCGCTCCTATCCGGTCATCCTGCCGTCCCGCAAGGACCCTCGCCTCCACGTCTCGGCGACGTTCCTCGTCCTCTATGTCCTCGGGATGACCCAGTTCCACTTCAGGCTTTCGTTCCCGCAGATCATCATCTCGATCCTCACGTGCGCAGTGATCGAGCTGGCCGTCACGTTCCGGCAGAAGAAGATGATCATCTGGCCGGCGAGCGCGATGCTGACCGGCAACGGGATCGCCTTCATCATGCGGATCCCCGGGACGCAGCACGGCGACTGGTGGTCCTTCAACGGCGTCTGGATCTACTCGCTGGTCGGCGCTGTCGCGATGGCGTCGAAGTACCTGATCAAGTTCCGGGGCAGGCACATCTTCAACCCGTCGAACTTCGCGCTCGTGCTCGCCTTCGTGATCCTCGGTTCGGGCCGCGTGGAGCCGCTTCAGTTCTGGTGGGGGCCGCTCTCGCCTGCGCTCCTGATCGTGCTGCTCGTGATCGTCGGCGGGGCGCTGCTCGTGCTGACCCGGGTCGGGCTGCTCGCGATCGCGGTGATCTTCTGGTTCACGTTCGCCGCGGCGCTCGGGATCCTGGCCCTGAGCGGCCATGCGTTCACCGCCAACTGGCACCTGGGCCCCGTCGCGGACTACTACTTCTGGAAGGTGCTCGTCCTCTCGCCGGAGGTGTTCATCTTCCTGGCGTTCATGATCACCGACCCGCGGACGGCACCGGAGACCGCTCGCGGACGGAGGCTCTATTCGGTTTCGCTCGGCCTGCTCGGGGCGCTCTTGATCGCGCCGATGCAGACGGAGTACTGGGCGAAGGTGGCGCTCTTGATGTCGCTCACGATCGTCTGCGGCGCACGGCCGATCGTGATCCTCGCACGGGAGGCGCTCGAGCGGCACAGGGCTGTCTCGACCACGCCGGCCGAGGGTGCCCGCCGCAGCCGATCGCAGCGCGGGTTCCTCGCCGTCGCCGGCGTCGCGGTGTTCTCGGCGCTGCTCGTCGCGGCCGGCACCCCGACCCGATCGATCGCCACCCTCTCTTCGAGTGCGCTCGCGGGGGGCGTCGCGGTCACGATCGAGCACACTCCGAACGTCGTCTCGATCTCGCCGCAACTTGGCCGGCAGATCGCGGGCGATGCAGTCGCGAACCTTCAGCTCGTGTCGGCGGCACTCGGCAAGCGTGACGCGTCGCAGGCGTCGAGCGCGGCGAGCGGGCCCTTCCTGGCGGGGATCAAGTCGCAGATCGCGAAGGCGGCCGGGCGGCCGATCGTCGTTCCGAGTTATGCGGTGGAGTCGGTCAATCTGCGCTTGCTCCAGGCAGTCGACCAAGCACCGCCCACGGTCGTCGCGACCCTGGCCGGCAAGCTGACTCCGCTCACCTACGCCGCCGGCTCGACCAGCTCGCAGCGCGGACAGACGACGTCGTTCGAACACGTCTTCGACCTCGCCCTGTCGGGCGGCCGCTTCCTGTTGATCGGCGAAGGCGCGACGAAGCTGCTTCCGCCCGCACCCGTGCCGCAACCGAAGTACGCGAGCCAACCGAAGGGGATCGGTGCATTCAGCAAGCTCCGGCTGGTGAACGTCGCGCCGAAGCTCGGGCTCGACTTCCAGCAGGGAGCGTTCCGCTACTCGTGGTCATACGACCAGCAGGCGATGATGGGCGGCGGCGTCTGCTGGATCGACGACAACAACGACGGCTGGCTCGACCTCTTCGCGGTCAACTCCTACGCCGACGTGGACCTGCCCGTCTGGGACGCACACGGAGGCACGCCCGAGAGCGAGCTCTTCCAGAACGAGCACGGCACGTTCGTCAACGTCACCGCGAAGTCGCATGCCGGCCTGCGCGTGAAGGGAACCGGCTGCGCGACGGCCGACCTGAACGGCGACGGCTATTCCGATCTCGTCGTCACCTCGGCGACCGGCGTCGACATCCTCTGGAACAACGGCAACGGGACTTTCACGCGGCAGACCCTCCCGGCGCCGTACGGCTGGTACTCGGGCGCGGCGGTGAGCGACGTCAACGGCGACGGCCGCCCCGACATCTTCATCGCCGGCTACACGAAGATGTCGGATCAGATCCCCGGCTCGATCGCGGGCTTCCCGACGAACTACGGCGGCATCCGCGACCTGCTCTTCCTCAACGAAGGCAACGGCCCGGACGGCCGGACGAGCTTCAAGGAGGTCGGGCGCGAGGCGGGCCTCGAGTCGTCGCATTTCCGCCACGGCCTCGGCGCGATCTTCACAGACGTGAACGGCGACGGCCGCCCGGATCTCTATGTCGCAAACGACGAGGATCCGAACGACCTCTACATCAACGAGCCGGGCGGCCCGCTCGGCTTCCACTTCGTCGACGAGGCGAAGGCCTATGGCGTCGACGACCACAACGCCGGGATGGGCGTCGCCGAGGGCGACTTCAACGGCGACGGCCGGCCCGACCTGTTCGTCACGAACTCACGCGGCCAGCCGCATGCGGCCTATCAGAGCGTGATCCTCAAGAACGGCGAGACCGCGTACCGGAACGTGACCGTCAAATTCGCGAAGGCCCTGACCCGCAAGCTGACCGTTGGCTGGGGCGACGCCTTCGTCGACTTCCAGAACACGGGCAACCTCGACCTGATCCTGGCCAACGGCGCGATCCCCGTCACGAACGTGAAGCAGGACACCGAACCCGTCCAGGTGCTCCAAGGCCTCCCGCACGCCAGGTTCACGAACGCGACCGGGATCATCGATCCGGCCGCGATGCCGAAGATCATCGGCCGCGGCCTCGCGCCCGCCGACTTCGACAACAACGGCCGGATGGCGATCGCGATCAACACGATCGGCGGCCCGCTCGTCCTACTCGAGCCCACCGGCCCGGTCGGCCACTGGCTCGAGGTCTCGCTGAACGGCTTCCAGGCCGGCGCGGTGCTCACGGCAACACTGCCGAACGGCCATACCCTTGTCCAGGAGCTCCATGCCGGAAGCAGCTACCTCTCGTCCGCAGACCCGAGGGCCCACTTCGGCCTCGGAAACGCGACGAGCGTCGCGAAGCTGACGATCCGCTGGCCCAACGGCCGCGTCTCGCACCTCGCGAACATCGCGGCGAACAAGATCATCACGGTCGCGCCGCCTCGGCGCTGAGGCGCACCTGTCCGGCGTGAGGACGCTCGCGTAGGGCAGCGAATCTCGATTCGCGTTCCGCCGTTCACGTTTGGGCGACCTCGCCGAGCTGAGGCTAGACGTCGGCGAGCGCCGCGAGATCAGCGACGTCCTTGCCGCCTCCGCGGGCGCTTCCCGCGCTCGTCGCTTTCCGTCGCGAAGCAGCTCGAGCGGGATGACACGGGCGCACACAACCGATAGGGAGCGCTCGTCCTCTCCGAGAGGCTCTGCTGTCCAAAGTACTTCGCGCCCAGGGATCGGGACGACGACCGTCCCGTTGCGATCCTCCACGAACGTGAACTCCAACTCGCTGGTTTGCCAGCGGTATCGGGTGCCCACGACGTCGTCCTCTAGCGGCGTATGCCGCCACCCGACGGCGAGCAAGGCCGCGCGAATCTTGTCGTAGTCCCGCCGCCACGCGGCCGCATCGATGTCGTTGTGGTCTCGCGTCAGGCGTCCCACCCAGAAATCGACGGCCCAGCCACCGAACAGCCAATAGTCGAGTCCGGCGGCCCTGAGCGCCTGATCGAGGCTCCCGATAGCTTCGAGCTGGTCAGCTGCCTTGCGCGCCGCGTCATCCGTCATGACCCGATCATGTCACCCGAGCGGTTCGGGCGCATTCCCGGAAACGATCGAAGTCTCAGCGCGCCGGATGCCGGGCATAGAACCGCCGTTCCCGCTCCGCCGTCAAGCGTCATTCCGCACACCGGCGCAGACGACCGCCGTCACGCCTAGCTCCCGGCGATGACCTCCGAAAGCTCGCGTCCAGATGAGATCGGCGCCGCGACGGCTCTGACGTCGTCGGCAAAACGACGACGCAGCCGACGTACCTGACGCCGGACCACCGGCCGTGACCGGGTCATAAACTCGGGCCATGTCGTCCGCGATGCCGTGTCGCTGCCGTTCCGAGTGCGAGCTCAACGGCCAAGAAGCACTCGATTACATCGACCATCTCGAATACGTGACAGAGGTTGAGGACGGCTGGCAGTTCAGGTGTCCGGACACTCTCATCGAGTGGGTCATGCCATATGTCCCGAAGCGCACGCCGACGGAATCGCTAAGGATGCTCCGCACTTCTTGAGCACCAGTTCGAGGTGCATTCCCGCGCGCTGGCGCAGGCCTGTGCCATCTCGCCTCGTCCGATTGGCGATCGAGCACAACTGGGCCACAGAGGCTCATGCGCTTCCAACCTGCCACGATACGCCGTAGCGGTCGGTGCACCAGCCGAACCGCGGGCTGAATCCGTAGTCGCCGAGGGGCATCATCACCGATCCGTCGGTGCTCAACTCGTCGAAGAGCTCGTCGACTTCGTCGGGAGTGTCACACGTCACGAAGATCGACATTGCCGGCGTGAAGCCGAAGGGGTGCACTGGAGGGCTGTCGAAGGCGATGAACGGCCTGTTCGCCAGCGTGAACCTGATCGTCTGACCGGGGCCGTCTGGACCGGTCACCTCGGCGATCGTCGAGTGGGGAATCAGCTCGATATAACGCTCGACGGCCTCGCGGGCAGATCCGTCCTGAAACATGAGATGGGTCGATACGTCGGTAATCCTCGCAGTATCTCAGCCGCCGAGCCCATCTACGTAGCGCCGTCGGCGTTTTCGTGGCCCGACGCAGGTGCGCTGCTTGCATTTGTCGTGTCGGCGTACGAACCGTGACGCCGGTGGGGCGCTGCCGGCGTCGCATCCATCGTGATTGTCGTGCCAGTCCTGATGGTGCTCGTCCTGTGGTCTTGAAGGCGCGCGGAAAGCCATGGAGGTGAACGCCCAGGCGCTCGACCTCGGAGTGTCTTTGCGAACACCGGCGCAGGCGGGGGTCGTTACGCCTGCGTAGGCTTGCCGCGGTTGAATTTCTTCGTGTACAGCCAAGATGCGGCCGGGTCGGCAGGGCTTCGTGACGATCGCGAACTGCTGGAGGAGCACTGGTCGTACATGGACGGGTTCGCCGAGTCGATGATCGCGCGCGGCCCAACCCTCGACAGGAGCCGCGAGATTGCGACCGGCAGCCTCCACGTGCTCGCGTTGCCCGATGTCGATGCGGCCAGCGAGTTCGTCGCATCGGAGCCGAACAACCTCGCGGGTGTTTATCGGGAGCACGTCGTCTTGCGGTTCGAGAACCTGCTCGGGCGCTCGATGTGGGAGTTCCCGGGGGAAGTCGAAGAGCCGAGGTTCCTGGTCATCGCCGATTCGTATCCTCGGCGGCCGGTGCCGGCGCAGACCCTCCCGGGAGAGATCCGGGAGCGGCTCATCTTGTACGGCGCCCTCGCCACGCTCGATCGCGCCGAGCCGGCAGGAGTGGCGCTGGCCGTTCAGGCGGCGGACCGCGAAGCTGTCGAGGCGTTGCTGGAGGACGAGCAGCTAGGGCTCGACCTACCGTCCGATGCCGAGATCCACGACTGGGAGTTCGGCGGTCGTCGCTAAAGGCTGCTCCCGATGCACGCCGCGAGCGCGTCGTGGACGAATCGATCCTTGCCCTCGGTGTAGGCGACTCGATCGTCCGAGAAGCGCTCGGCGAGTCCGAGTTTGAGTTCCTCGTAGTCGCTCCGAAGCTCTCGATCACGACGAAGCAGATCGCGGAAACGAACGTACCGCTGCCACTGCGGATCGGCGAACAGGACGAGGTGCAGGTGAGCAACCCTTTGCCGATTCCGGGCCCTCGACGAAGATCACCCCGCCCGCATCGCCGGCATCGCCTCGCCGTTCGTACCCCGCCGCATCGAGTCGCGTGGACGCCTGGTCGAGACTCACCCGGTCGGGAAAGGCGAGCGCGATATCGAGGATGGGTTTACGAGGCTGTCCAGGGGTCGTCGTCGACCGCTCCATCGCCTCCGCGGCAAACACGGCCGGTCGAAACACGTCGTATCGGAGAGATGCCGCGTACTCGCCGCACGGTCAGGTGGCCATTCTCGGTGGAATCGCAGAGCAACCATGTACGGTTGGTCCGTGCTGGGTCGCTTCTGGCAATGGGCATCATCGAACGGTCTAAAGATCCTGGCCGTCGTCTTTGCGATCGGCGCGGTGGTCGACGCTCTGCTCGGGCACAGGACGTCCGCGATCGTCTCGGCGGTGCTCGCGGCAGCGGTCTTCATGCGCGACCGGGCACGCCAGTCGGGGTAGTGCGCTGATCCCGGCCGCCCTCAGAATTCTCCGCGCCGACCGCAGAGCAGCAGCGGTCGGCCTCGCCTGTATCGTCGCCCTGGGCGCAGCCGGCTGCGGATCATCCGGTCACGGTACGACGACCACGACGACAACGACGACCGCCACTCGGCGCGCGACACCAATCGGCTCGTTGATGACGTGCCTGAGCAAGAAGGGCTACACGGTCACACCGGAGTCGCCCGCCGACGTTGCCACGGCGCCCCGCCGGTTTGAGTTCACCTCCGTGTGGAACGTCCTGAATCCCTCGAGAGTCGCCCTGGCGCTCACGTTCTCGAGAAACCTCGACGGGGCGAAGCAGGCGGCGACATGGACGCGACGTGAGAACGCGAAGCTCGGGCGAGGTGCCGTAAAGGCGCCGGTCGTCAGGATCGGCAAGATCGACGCGCTGTGGACCGCGCCCCCAGGGGTTCGCGATGCGAAGGATGTCTACGGCTGCATTCGAAAGCCGGCATGAGCCGGCCGGTCTTCCGCGAGTGGAGCGGCGAGAAGCTCGTGTACGTCAGCCCGCGGGCAGCGCTCAACAAGGTGGGCTACGTGATGGACTCGCAGCGCGGGGCCGTGCTGCCCGAAGAGGAAGAGCTCTCCGCGAGGATCGCAGCCCGCATCCCGATGCAGGACGGTGAGCCCGCCCCCGAGCAACAGGATCTGGGTACGCCGGACGCCGCGAGCGCTCTGATCAAGTCGGTCGCCGAGGAGCTCGGCGCGGATATGGTCGGGATCTCGCCGGTCGACCCGAAGTACGTCTACGACGGCTTCGAGGGCCTGGGCGGGTTCGCGATCGTCTTTGCGATCGCGATGGACTACGAGGGCGAGATCCTCAAGCTGCCGAGGCAGGAGACGAACGTCGAGTACATCCGCGTCTACGAGCTCCTGAGCCGGCTCGGGGTCGAGCTCGCGGAATGGATCCGCGAGCGCGGCTACGCGGCTCGCGCCCACACTCTTCGCGACGAGCAGCTCGCGATGCTCCCCCACGCCTACACGGCGGGGCTCGGCGAGCTCGGCAAGCACGGGTCGCTGATCAACCGCGAGCTCGGCTGCGCGTTTCGGATCGGGATCGTGACCACCGAGCTTGTGTCCGGGAGACGCGATCAGCGACGAGACGGACGTGGTCCGGGGGACAGAGCGCTGGATCGTGGACACGGAGCGATGCGCTCCGTACTTCAGCCACCACTTCGCCTGCGCGATCTGCCTGGAGGTCTGCCCGATCAACGCGAAGGCCTTCGGCGGACAGTTCAAGGACGCCTACGTGAAGCGGATGCGCGAGCTCGACCCCAGCCGGCTCGCCGAGCAGCTCTCCGAGAGCGTGACGCCCGCCTGGACGGAGATCGACCGGCCGTAGTACAGGTCAGGCGGCGAGCTCGCGCTCGGCGAGCGCGGTGCCCTCGACCCGCGCCCGGATCTTCTCGAAGGCGGTCTCGCGCGCCGTCGAACTGTCGTCGGCAAACGGGGAGAAGCCGCAGTCGTCGGTCGTCCCGAGCGCCTCGAGCGGGATGAACTTGGCGGCGAGCAACACGCGATCGCGTACCTCCTCGGCCGTCTCGACGCGCGGGTCGATCGGATCGGTCACGCCGACGAAGATCTTCTGACCGGGACGCGCGTTCGAGGCGATCGACTGCAGGACTGCCTCCGGGTCTGCTTCGCCTGCGAGCTCCAGGTAGAAGGATCCAGCGTGGAGATCGAAGAGCAGCGGCAGGAATCCCGCGTAGTCGACATCGGCGCTGTGGGTCGAATCGTGATCGCCGCCGGGGCACGAATGGACGCCGATCCGGGTCCGCTCCTCGGCCCCGAAGCGGTCGAGCACCGCGTTGTTCAGCTCGACGAAGCTCCGCAGCAGGCCGCCGGACGGATCGAGCTTGAGCGACAGGCGACCCTCTGTGAAATCGATCTGGACGGAGTGCGCGCCTGCATCGAGGCAGCGGCGGATGTCCGCCTCGGCCTCGTCGACGAGGTCGGCGATGAACGCGTCGCGTAAATAGCCCTCGATGCCGTCGGCCGGGTAGAGCAGGCTGAGCGCCGAGGCGGCGATGACTGCCTGCTTGACCGGCCTCGTCGCCAGCGGCAGCGCGGCCCGCAGGTAGGCATCGGCGTGCGTCCGGTAGCGGAAGGGCCCCTCGGTGATCACCGGCAGCTGCCGGGTGTGTCCGTCCGCGAACGGAATCACGACGCCGCCCCCTGCAAGCGAGGCGAGCCCGTCGACGGGGTAGGTGACGAAGCTCGGCTTCCGCTGCTCGCCGTCGGTCACGACCGGAGAGCCGGTCGCCTCCATCCGCTCGATCGTGTCGCGCACCGCCTCGTCGAAGAGCGCGTCCAGCTCGGCCTCGGAGATCGACCCGGCGGCCGTCGCCTGCATCGCGCCGATGAGCTCCTCCGACCGTGGGACGCTGCCGATGGGCTCTGTCGGGATCGCCATGACTTAGCGGCCTGAGCGGACCTGCAGGCGCCGTACGACCGTGTCGAGCGTGACGGCGAAGAGCAAGATCAGCCCGGTGACGATGTAGATCGTCCCGTTCGAGTAACCGGCCGTATCGAGACCGTTGGCCACGGTCGCGATCACGAGCGAGCCGAGCAGGGCGCCGCGGACCTCACCACGGCCGCCGAAGAGGCTGACACCGCCGATCACCGCCGCCGCGATCGAGTTCAGGAGCAGCGTGCCGGGAGGGAAGGTGAGGGCGACCGAGTTCACGAACGCGGCGAGGATGATCCCCCCGAGGGCCGCGGTCGCCGACGAGATCATGAAGACGATCACGCGGATCCGCGGGACGTTGATCCCGGCGCGGCGTGCCGCCTCGGCGTTGCCGCCCACCGCATAGACGTGTCGGCCGAAGGTCGTCCGCTTCGCGAGGAACGTCAGCACGATCAGGACGATCACCATCAGGACACCCGCGAGTGGGAGGCCGAGGCGCCGCTCCTGGACGATCCCGTGGTTCGCGATCGCGACGACGCCGAACGAAGCGATCGCGACGCCGCCCGTCTTCAGGGCGATCGAGACCCACTTCTTCGAGGCGACCCGTCTGCCCTTTGCGGTCAGCAGCGGCAAGAGCACCGATAACGCGTACAGCACCGTCAGGATCGCCGCGATCACCCACCCGAGGAACGGCGAGAAGTAGTAGTTCGCGGTGTAGTTGATCCAGCGGTCCTGGATGATGATCGAGCCCGGGGTCTGCAATCTGCCGAGGATCACGCCCTGCCAGATCAGATAGCCCGCGAGCGTGACCACGAACGACGGCACGCCGATGTAGGCGATGATCGAGCCCTGCGCCATGCCGATCACCGCGCAGACGGCGATCGCGATCGGGATCGCGAGCAGGCCGCTGATCTGGTGCCCGCTGCCGGGAAGCTGCAGCTCCGCCACCGTGAGCGCACCGATTCCGGCGACGTAGCCGATGGAGAGGTCGATCTCGCCGAGCAGGAGCACGAAGACGACGCCGTAGGCCAGCATCGTCGTGCCGGCCATCTGGATGATGATGTTGCCGAAGTTGACCGCCGTGAAGAAGTTCGTCGCGGTGAACCCGAAGAAGACGACGATGAAAAGCTCGCCGACGACGATCGGGACGATTCCGATGTTCCCCGTCCGCACGTTCAGGGTCATGCGTTCCCACAGACCGGGGCGCTGTTCGACAGCCGAGTCCGGGACAGGCGTCTCGGGGCCGACGACTTCGGCCGTGCTCATGCGGCGGGTGCCTCGGTCGCCGGGATCCCGGAGACCTTCGTCGGGACGCCGGCGGTGATCGCCGAGACGATCTCCTGCTGCGAGGTCTTCTCGCGCTCGAACACGCCGACATTCCGCCCGAGCCGGAGGACGGTGATCCGGTTTGCCGTCTCGAAGACGTCATGGAGGTTGTGCGAGATGATGATCACGGCGAGCCCCTGCTCCCCGAGGCGGCGCACGAGCGCGAGCACCTGCTCGGTCTGCGCGACGCCGAGCGCCGCAGTCGGCTCGTCGAGGATCACGAGCTTGGAGTTCCACTGGACCGCCTTGGCGACCGCCACCGACTGCCGCTGACCGCCGGAGAGCGTTGCGACCGGCCGCAGGATCGAGGGAATCGTGGTGACGGCGAGCGACTTCAGCGTTGCGGCTGTGCGCTCTGCCATCTCGGCCTCGTTGAGGACCTGCCAGCGGTTCAGCTCGCGGCCGAGGTACATGTTCTGGACGACGTCGAGGTTGTCGCAGAGAGCGAGATCCTGGTATACGACCTCGATCCCGAGCCGGGCGGCGTCCTTCGGCCCGTGGATGCTGACCGGTTGGCCCTCGAAGAGGATCTCGCCGCTGTCGGCAGTGTGGGTGCCGGCGATGGTCTTGACGAGCGTCGACTTGCCCGCGCCGTTGTCTCCGACGAGCGCCATCACCTCGCCGCTCCGAACCTCCAGGTCGACGTCGGTGAGCGCCTGCACGGACCCGAAGGTCTTCGTGATGTTGCGGAGCTCGAGAAGTGGGGTTGTCTCGTCGGTCATTCCGGGGGCGATAGTAACGCGCAAAACGAACCGGTGGAGGCGTCATGACGACGCCTCCACCGGTGATCGTGGCGTGTTTCCTTCTAGCAGTACTGCTTGTAGGTACCCACGCAAACCTCGCTCTTCTTCAGGAAGCCCTGCGTGAAGAGCTGGGTGTAGTTCTTCTTCGTGATCCACTCCACCGGGAGCGTCTCGGTCGGTTCCTTCTTGGAGCCGTTCATCCGGTAGGTGTTCGTGTGGGGCACCGTGCCGTGCAGCAGTGCAACCGCGGCCGCTGCAGCAGCATTCGCCTCGAGCGGCACGAACTTGTAGACCGTGCCCGTCTGCCAACCGGCGAGGATGTACTGGACGCCCTGCGCGCGTCGCATCCTGGCCGCTGAGCGGGACCGGCTTCAGGCCCTTGGCCTTGAGGTCGGCGACCACGGCGCCGGCGATGTTGTCATTCGCCGCCATAACGCCCTGGATGTTGCTGTTCGTCTTGACGAGCATCTGCGAGAAGATCGTCGCGGCGTTGGTCGCGTCCCAGTCCGGCACGAACTGCTCCGGGCCCTTCTTCAGCTTGCCGCTCGCGAAGAGCGGGTTGAAGACGGCGTCGTTGCCGCTCTTGAACCAGAAGGCGTTCTGATCGGTCGGGCCGCCGAACAGCTCGGCAACCGTGCTCTTGCCGTTGTAGGTGCCGTTTGCCTTCATCGCGGCGATGATCCCGTTGGCCTGCGCCTCTCCGACCGCCTTGCCGTCGAAGGTGACGTAGACCGACGCCGTGCCGCCGATGACCTGGCGGTCGTAGTCGATCGCCTTGCCGCCTGCGGACGTGAACAGCTTCTCGATCGCTGCTGCGGAGCCGTTGTCGAGCGCGGTCTCGATGACCACCTTGGCACCGGCCGCGAGGCACGCCTGAGCCTGTGACTTCTGCTTCACCGGGTCGTTGAGTGCGTTGTTGATCGAGTAGGTGACTCCGGCCGCCTTCAGTGCCTTGGCGAAGTCAGGTGCGTCGAACTGCACCCAGCGAACCGAGGACTTGGTGTCCGGCAGCAGGACGCAGACCTGCGTGGTCGCTTTGTGCGAAGCTGCCGCCCCTCCGGCTACGGCCACGGCCGCTCCGGACACGAGCAGCAGGGACGCTGCCCAGAAAACGAATCTCCTCACTTGGTTCTCCTTTGGTGTCGCATTTTTTCGGGGGTTACATCGACGTGCTCGTCCGATCCACCTGGAGTGCGCGCGGCGGATCCCGTTTTCTGCCGGGGCGAGTGCGCTCGCAAGCGTACGACAAAACAACTTGTAAAGACGTCGAGACACGCCGTTTGGTTTGTATCGCGAGAGCCGGTCAGCGCTACCCCGTTCACGCAGCGACCGTTGCCCCGGTCTTCGCGTGCAGTGCAGCCAGTCCGGCAGACCGGAGCAGATCGGTATCTCCGATCACGAGCGCGAGCGCGCCGAGCATCTCGGCCCGCTCACCCAGTACGCCTGCCCTCAACTCGAGCGCCGCCCGAACAGGCGGAAGGGCGTAGCGGTCGAGCGCCTCACCGATCCCGTTCAGGAGCGGCTCGGCGACGATTCCCAGGTCGCCGCCGACGATCACGCCCGACGGGCTGAGGACATTGCAAAGACCTGCGACGACCCGGCCGATCTCACGGCCGGCGTCGTTGACAACACGTTGCGCGCCGATGTCGCCGGCGGCGAGCATCTCGACGAGCGTCCGCAGTTCCGTTCCTCCGCCGTCCGCGGGACGCAGCAGCGAGAGCATTGCGTCGGTGGAGGCCACGGTTTCGAGGCATCCGCGGTTTCCGCACCGGCAGACGGCGCCGTCGGCGCGGACGCGGACGTGACCGAGCTCCCCGGCAAGGCCGGTGACTCCGCGATGGAGCCGCCCGTCGAGCACGATTCCCGCGCCGAGCCCGGAGGAGACCATGACGTAGATCACGTCGGACATGCCGCGCCCGGCCCCGAACGACACCTCGGCGAGCGCGCCGAGGTTCGCGTCGTTGTCGACCGCGACGTGGAGCTCGAGCCGCCGGGTCAGTTCGTCGATCGCGTTGAGCCCTTCCCAGCCGGGAAGGATCACGGTCGACCCGACGGTGCCGTCGCGGTCGACGGGGCCCGACAGGGCAACCCCGGCGCCGACGACGCGCGACCGCTCGATCCCGGCCTCCTCGAGCACGACATCCACGAGGTCCGCGGCTGCATCGAGCGCACTCGTCGCGGCATGGTCGACGTCGAGCCCCTCCCAGCGCTCCGCGAGCACCGTCGAGGAGAGGTCGGCCACCGCAACCCGGAGGTGCCGGTGGTCGAAGTGGATCCCGACGACCGCACCGACGGAAGGGTCGAGCCGCAGGAGGGTCGGAGGCCGCCCTCTGCCCTGGATCTCGCCGAACGGCTGCTCGACGACGAGACCCTTTGCCTGGAGATCGCTGACGAGGGTGGTGACGGTCGTCCGCGAGAGGCCCGTATGCCGGGCGATCTCGCTACGGCTGGCGGTCCCCCGCTGCCGCAGTGCGTCGATTACTCGTAGCCGGTTGAGCTCACGCAGAGCTTCCAGCGATCCCGCGGTCGCCATCGGGCGGCAGTTTCACCACTTCGAGCGGTGTTTGTCAAGAGTCCGACATAAATCGGCGGCCGGCGCCGGCGAAATCCGACGGAGCGTCTGCCGGTAATCCGGGCGGCTACGAGTCGTCGGCGTCGTCGCTCGGCGTCGACGGCGGCGTCGGCGCGGGCCGAAGCGGACGGTGAGCCGGTCGATGCGCTGGCCGTCAACCGAGTCGACCTTGAAGGTCGTGCCGTCGTGGGTGACCTCGTCGCCGGGCTCCGCCCCGGCCCGAGCTGGCCGAGGACGAAGCCGGCGATCGTGTGGAAGTCCTCGATCGGCAGGTCGACCTCGAACTCCTCGTTGAAGTCGTCGATCGAGAAGGTGCCGTCGATCCGGATCGTGTGGTCGTCGATCCGCTCGACCGTCTCGTCGGGGAGGTCGAACTCGTCCTCGATCTCGCCGACGATCTCCTCGAGCAGATCCTCGAGCGTGACGATCCCCTCGACGGCGCCGTACTCGTCGATCACGACCGCCAGGTGCTGGTTCGAGCGGCGGAACTCGGTTAGGAGCGCCGCGAGATCCTTGGTCTCGGGCACCATCGTCGCCGGCCGGACAAGGCCTTCGAGGTCGATCGGGACGACGTCGGGATCGTGCATCGCCTGGAAGAGGTCGCGGACGTGGAGGATGCCGACGATCTGGTCGAGGGTCTCGCGGTAGACCGGGTAGCGCGTGAACGGCGAGGCGAGCACCGCCTCGAGCGCCTCGGTCGGCGGCAGGTCGACCGAGAGCGCGATCACCTCCGGTCGCGGGACCATGACGTCCGCGACCTCCTTGTCGGCGAAGTCGAAGACCTTGTAGAGCATCTCCTGTTCGCCGAGGTCGATCTCGCCCTGCTCGGCGGAGGTCGAGAGCAGCATCCGCAGCTCGGCCTCGGAGTGCGCCTGGTGCTCGGCTCCGGGCGGCTGTTGACCGAGCGCGGCGAGCACGAACTCGGTCGCGCGCTGCAGCAGCCAGACGAGCGGCCCGAAGATCGTGAAGAAGCCGCGAACGGGAGCCGACAGGGCGAGTGCCGTGCGCTCGGGATGGTTGAGCGCGAACCCCTTGGGGACGAGCTCGCCGAGGACGACGTGCAGGAAGGTGACGATGAAGAGCGAGAAGATGACGGCGAGGATCGTCGCCATCACGGGCTCGAAGAGATGGGCGAAGAGCGGCTCGCCCAGGGCACCGATCGAGAGCGAGGTGATCGTGACGCCGAGCTGCATCGCCGCGATGAACCGCGGCGGGTCGGCCGTGATCCGCAGCACCGCACGGGCGCGCCTGTTGCCCTCGCGCTCCAGTTCGCGGATCCGCGTTCGGCGCGAGGTGACAAGGCCGTACTCGGCAGCGACGAATGCCGCGTTCAGCGCGATCAGCCCGAACAGGGCGAGTAACTCGAAAAGGGTCGTCATCGGCCTGCCGCTAGGCGACGCGCACCGTCTTTCCAACATGGTCTGTCTTACCGGTTGCTCGTCGTCCAAAGCTCCCACGGATCGTATCCGACAGGACGGAGTACGAACGTATGTTCTATGCTCTCTGCGTGCGTGCCGAATACCGGATCGAGCCCTGCAGGGTCGCGCTGAACCGCGTTTCCGGGATGCCCTTCGACTGGTCGCTCAACCCGTACATGGGCTGCGTGCATCGCTGCACGTTCTGTTACGTGAGGGCCTTCGAGCTTCGGGCCGACCGCCCGGCCGGCGCACGTTACGGAACCTCGATCCGGGTCAAGATCAACGTCGCCGACGTCCTTCGGCGCGAGCTTGCCCGACCGTCGTGGGCCGGCGGCGACGTAGCGATCGGCGCCGCCACCGACCCCTACCAGCCGGCCGAAGGCCGCTTCCGGCTCACGCGAGCCTGCATCGAGGTGCTCGCCGCGGCGTCGAACCCGTTCGGACTTATCACGCGCGGGCCGCTGATCGTCCGCGATATCGACGTGCTCGCCGAGGCCGCCCGACGGGCCGAGGTGTCCGTGACGTTCTCGGTGCCGACGCTCGACGAGGAGGTGTGGCGCAAGACCGAGCCCGGCACCGCCCCGCCGCGCCAGCGCCTGCGTGCGCTCGCCCAGCTCATCGATGCAGGTATCCGGGCCTCCGTCGGGATGGCGCCGATCCTGCCGGGGATCTCGGACCGGCCCGAGCAGCTCGACGCCGTCGTCCGCGCCGCGCGCGACGCCGGCGCCTGCGGGATCTGGGCCAACGTCCTCTACTTGAAGCCGGGCACACGCGAGCACTTCCTCGAGAGCCTCGGTCGCTCCTGGCCCGAGCTCCTCCCCGAGTACGAGCGCCTGTACGGATCGCGCGCCTACCTCAGGACCGCGGACGTCGCCCCGGTACGAGCCGACGTTCGCGAGCTGGCCAGAGCCCACGGCATCCGCGATCGCAGGCGGGTGCGGCTCGTACCGCCGGCCAAGCCGGTTCAGCTCCAGATCGAGCTCTGAGAACCTCGGCGAGACGGGAGGCGACCGATGCCCCCAATACAATCGCCTCCGAGTTGGCCGACGAGATCACGACCCTGATCGTCGACGACCACGAAGTCGTCCGTGAGGGACTCCGCCTGTCGCTTTCGCGAGCGCCCCACATCCGCGTCGTCGGTGAGGCGTCAGACGGCGAGAGCGCTATCGATCTCGCGCTGCGCCGCAAACCGGACGTCGTGATCATGGACGTGCGCATGCCCGGGATGGACGGCCTCGAAGCGACAAGGCTCCTCTCCGAACAGCTCCCCGCGACGAAGGTGCTGATTTTCACCGCCTACTCCGAGCGCTCGCTCCTCGGCCGCGGCTTCGAGTCCGGCGCCAAGGGCTACGTGCTCAAGGAGGCGCCGCACGGCACACTCGTCCGCGCGATCGAGAAGGTGGCCTCCGGCGAAGGCTACGTCGACCCCGCGCTGATGCCCCAGTTCCTCTCGGGCCGTGACCAGAGCGACATGCTCACCCCGCGCGAACGCGAGATCCTCCAGCTCCTCGCCGACGGCCTCTCGAACGGCGACGTCGCCGAACGGCTCTTCATCTCGCAGGAGACGGTCAAGAGCCACGTCCGCCACATCCTCACGAAGCTCGAAGCCGACACACGCACACAGGCCGTCGCCATCGCGCTGCGGGAGGCGATGATCGATTGATCATGGGGGAACCAAAAGGTTCCCCCATGGGCCCCTCCTCCCTGCTTGTGCTGAGCGGGCGGTTACTTTGGTTCCTTGCGGCTCTTCGAGCGAGCGGCTCTCTAGCGTTGGCGCCGGCAATCCGGCACCCCCGCCGGGACAACGGCTCGCCCGGTTCGTGTGAGGGCGTGGCTTTCGGGCGAGGTGGCTGGTCCTTAGCTTGCTTCGCTCGCTAAGTCCGCGGCGGTCACCGTCGGGAGACACGGAGCCTCCCCCTGAGCCCTTGTTTTGCCTGCTTCGCTCGCGAGGTCCGCAGTTGTGGGATATGACTCTTTCCCCGTGACGTCTTCTGATGGGAACCACGATGCGCTCGAGCGGTTGATTTCTGCTGAGCAGGATGAGCGGCGGCGGTTGGCGTTGTTTTTGCACGATGGGGCGGTGCAGCAGCTTTCGGGGATTGCGTTGATGCTCGATGGGGCGTTGCATTCGCTCGAGGCGGGTAGTCGGGAGGATGCTCGGGTGATCCTGGAGACGGCGCTCAGGCAGCAGCGGGCGACGATTCGGGAGTTGCGGGATCTCTCGTTCGTGCTCGAGCCGGTGGTGTTGCGGGATCACGGGTTCGGGCCGGCGGTGCGGGCGCTTGCCGATCAGCTTTCGGACTCGCGGGGGATCGCGTTCGAGATCGATACCGACGGCGCGGCCGAGATCGGGGAGACCGCGAGCATCGCGCTCTACACGATCCTCCGGGAGCTCGTCGACCAGTCGGTGCGGCGAGGGCCGCCGACGCGAATCTCGATCGTCGTCGCGCAGGAAGCCGACGGGGGCCTCGTCGGCTCCGTCGCCGACGACGCCGATCCCGAGCGTCGAATGCGGTCGCTCGAGGAAATCGAAGAGCGCGCACGACAGCTCCACGGCACGCTCGAGGTCGAGGCAGAGGCCGGCGGCACGAAGATCCGGGTCACGCTGCCCGCCCACACGGCACGGCGGTAGCATCGAGGCATGGCCGAGGAGAACGGCAAGGCCCGCAGCTATCTCCTGTTCGCCTGGTCGCCGGACGGCTACGAGCTCCAGGAGCGCGACGGCGACCCACCCGCGATCGGCACGGAGCTCGACGACGACAAGGGCCGGCGCGTCGAGGTGGTCAAGATCGGCGCCTCCCCGCTCCCCGGCGACAGCCGCCGCTGCGTCTACACCGTCGGCACGCACTGAGCCTTAGTAACCCGGGCGTCGCGCCCACAACGTAGATTCGGGCCGTGGAAGCGGGTTCAGGTTCGAGAGCGGCCGGCGTCCTGCTCCACCCCACCTCGCTGCCCGGCCGCAGACTCGGGCCCGAAGCCGAGCGGTTCGTCGACTGGCTCGCCGCCGCAGGCCAGAGCTGGTGGCAGGTGCTGCCCCTCGGCCCGCCCGACCAGTACGGCTCGCCCTACGCCTCCGCGTCCGCGTTCGCCGCGTGGAGCGGCCTGCTGGCGGAGCCGGCAGCGGAGGTCAGCCCGGCGGAGATCGACGCGTTCCGCGAACGCAACAGCTACTGGATCGGCGACTGGGAAGCCTTCGCCGGCGGCGACGCCGCCGCCGACCAGATCAGGTTCGAACGCGAGTGGACCGGGCTTCGCGCCTATGCCGCAGCACGAGGTGTCCGGATCCTCGGCGACCTGCCGATCTACGTCGCGCCCGGAAGCGCCGACACCGTCGCCCACCGCGCGCTCTTCGATCTCTCATCGGTGGCCGGAGCGCCGCCCGACTACTTCACCCCCCAAGGCCAGCACTGGGGCAACCCGCTGTACAACTGGCCCGCGAATCGCGCAAACGGCTACCGCTGGTGGATCGAGCGGTTCCGCCGAACCTTCGCCCTCGTCGACCTCGCCCGGGTCGACCACTTCCGCGGCTTCGTCTCGGGCTGGGCCATCCCACCGGGAGCGCTTCCCACGGAAGGACACTGGCGGCGCGCACCGGGAGCCGAGCTCTTCCGCGCCGTCGAGGAGGAGCTCGGCCCGCTCCCGATGGTCGTCGAGGATCTCGGAGCGATCACGCCGCCCGTCTACCGCCTCCGCGACGAGCTCGGGGTGCCGGGAATGCGCGTGCTCCAGTTCGGCTTCGACGGCCGCCCGACGAACCCGGACGCGATCGCGAACTACCCCGAGAACTGCGTCGTCTACACGGGTACCCACGACCACGATCCGCTCGCAGGCTGGTGGGACGCCGCCGCGCCACCGCTGCGGCGCCGGGCCGCCGCCGCAATCGAGTCGGCGGGAATCACCGACCCGGAGCCCTCATGGGCCCTGATTCGACTGGCGTTCTCCTCGAGAGCAGAGCTCGCGATCGCCCAGATGCAGGACGTGCTCGGGCTCGGTGCGGAAGCACGCCTGAACACGCCGGGCACGACGACGGGAAACTGGCGCTGGCAGCTCGAGCCGGGCCGGCTCACGGGCACGCTGGCGACGCGGCTCCGCGACGCCACCGAAGCCTCGGGTCGACTCGGCTAGAGCTCGGTGGATCCGGGCTCAGTTCGAGACGTTGTATTCCGCGGCGTAGGAATCGACGAGCGGATTCACCGCTTGGAACCCTTCCGGGAAGGCGTAGTTGATCTTCACGAACGGCTCCCACTTCTCGGGGAGGGCGTCCTCGGGGAAGATCGCCTCGACCGGGCACTCGGGTTCACACGCGCCGCAGTCGATGCACTCCTCGGGGTCGATCACGAGCATCCGGGCCGCCTCGTGGATGCAGTCCACAGGACACACATCCACGCACGAGCGATCCTTGATGTCGATGCACGGTTCAGCGATTACGTAGGTCATTTGCCGTTCACTCTACCGGCGCCAAAAGGCCGTCGATCAGTTCCCCCGGCCGCTCGAACAGCGCCGATTTGACGATCACCCGGTCGAAGCCGGCGGCATGCGCGCGACGAAGGCCCTCGGTGTCCTTGTGGTTCGTGAAGCCGAGCAACGGGACCTCCGGGAAGGTGTCTGCGACGTCGTCGGGATCGACTCGCCCGACGTCTGCCAGTACGAGATCTGGAGGGTCGATGCCCTCGACGGTCAGGAGCTTGTGCTCCGGAAGCAGCCCTTCGAGCTTCGCCCGAAGGAACAGGTCGACGCCGACGAGCAGCACCCTCGCCATTCCGGTCGCGGATGCTAACAACCGCGCGCCGGGTCGGTTCAGGATGTCTGAAGTCCGAGTCTCGCGAAGAGCTGGTCGAGCCCGATCCGCAGCCACCAGTCGCGGTTGAAGAAGAGCAGCAGGCCGAGCGAGATCAGCATCACGCCGGAGGCGATGCGCAGCGCCTGGTAGTGCGAGCGGATCCAGCGGAACCAGCGCATCGCGTGGGCGAACGCGACGCCCGCGACGACGAAGGCCGCACCGAGGCCGAGCGAGTAGGCGAGGAGCAGGATCACGCCGCGAGCGACCCCGCCGCTCGAGCTCGCGAGCACGAGGATCGACGCGAGCACGGTCCCGATGCAGGGAGCCGCGACCACGGCGAACGCGCCGCCCAGCAGGGCCGCCGAGCCGGTGCGCCGAGCCCGGTGCACGAGACCCGGCGCCATCACCCGCTCGGGCCACGGCAGCAGACCGACGAACGCCAGGCCGAGCACGATCAGGATGAAACCGGCGATCTCGGTCTGCGTCGTCTTGTCGACCTGACCCGCAACCGCCGCGGCCGCCGCGCCGAGCACGACGAACACGGCACTGAAACCGGCGATGAAGGGAATGCTCGCGAGGACGATGCGCCTGGCACTGCCGCGCTCGCCGAGATGCTCGACCTCGATCGCCGACACTGCCGAGAGGTAGCCGGGAACGAGCGGCAGCACGCACGGCGTGATCACCGACAGGAGGCCGGCAACGAACGCGACCGGGAGCTTCTCGAACATGGCCTCAGGCGAGCATCAGGTGTCGAAGCTCGCCAACTCCTGGTCGACGCGACGCTCGAGCGCGGGCGCCATCCGTGACTCGGTCTCGTCACCCGGCGAATCGGGGTCGTCTCGGTTCTTGAGCCAGGTATGCGCACCGACACCGACGGCCGCGGCCCCGAGGACGATCGCCGCCAGCGGCAGGAGCCAGGCCAGGAGGTCGAAACCGTGAGCGCTCGGCGTGGCGAGCACAGCCGAGCCGAAGCCTTCGGTGACGACGAAGTAGTGCTCGATCTGGTCCTTCGACCAGCCCGCAGCGATCTTCTGGCGGATCACGACCTTCATCTGCTGCGCGAGCGGCGAGGTCGACTCGTCGAGCGGCTCGTGGCAGGTGACGCAGACGAGATCCTGCTCCATCTCCTGCTGGGTCGGGTGGGCGTTCCCGTTCGAGCGGAAGGCGAACGAGAAGCCGAAGACGAGCGCGAGGATCGCGAGGACGGCGACGAATGCCTTCATCCCACGAACCTGAGTTCTTGCTCCGGCACCGGCACCGGCGCCATCGAGCCTCCGTCAAGCCTACGGCTCACTGCTTCATCGCGTTCCGGATCCCGAGGTCGAGCAGCTGCCGGGTTGCGGGGCCGACGATGTGCCCGACCGCCCCTTCCGGGTTCTTGGGCAGCGGGATCACGTTGCCCCTCCGGTCGATGAAGAACGTCTCGGGATAGCCGGTCACGCCGTAGTGGCCGATCAGCGGGCCGTCGTCTGCGATCACCGGATACGTGATGCCGAACCGCTTCATGAACTTGGTCGCAGGGCCGCTCAGATCCTGCTCGTCGACCCCGACGAACACGACCGGCTTACCCGCCCACGACTTCGCGGTCGCCGCGACCACCGGCGCCTCGTGGGTGCATGGCGCACAGTAGGACTCCCAGAAGTTGAGGACGACTACCTTCCCCCGTAGGGACGCGAGACTGACGGTGCCCGGCTTCCCGACGAGCTTGCGGGAGAACGGGTAGGCCGGGACGATCTGCCCCTTCGCGATCTTGGGCGCGATCCCGGGCGGGTTGTGGAACACCCGGTAGGCGAGCAGCCCGAGAAGCATGAGGACGACGACGACGGTAACGGCCTGGGCGGCGCGGCGCATCATCAGACGATGAAGACGCTCGTTCCGACCCGGACGCGGCTGAAGAGCCATTCGGAGTCGGGGACCTGCATCCGGATGCAGCCGTGGGAGGCGTTCGACCCGATCGAATCGGGCTCATCCGTGCCGTGGATCCCGACACCCGGGGCCGAAAGCCCCATCCAGCGCGTGCCGAGCGGGTTGCCGGGGCCCGGCGGAACCGGGCTGAGGCCCGCAGCCCACGCGTCCTGGGTCGGCGGGTACCAGGTCGGGTTGACCCACTTGACGACGATCGAGAAGCGGCCCGCGGGCGTCGGGTAGATCGACTGCCCGGTCGCGACGTTGAACACGCGCCACACCTCGTTGTTGCTGTGGAAGAGCGTGAGACGGTTCGTCGAACGGTTGATCAGGATCATCGGCCCGATGCTCGCCGCCGTCACCGACGGGGCGGTCTTCGCCGCCTTCATCGAGATCGGCAGCCGCACGTTGCCCGTGAGCGAGTGCACGACCCGCTGGAGGAGCACGGCCTGGTCGAGCGAGACGCCGTCGACCTCGGGCTTGATCCGCGGGATGCCCGCAACCATGCCCAGGGTGGCCGCGTGGGGCTTGCGGTCGAACTTCCGTGCCAGGGACGCAACCGCGGCGCGGACCGTTGCGCCGCGCGCGACGACTACGAGGTGGACGTTCGTTCCTTGGGACGCCGAGCGCGCCTTGCCGACGGCCGGTGCGATGTAGGCGGTCGCGAGCTTCGCCGGGTGCAGCTCGACCTTCGTGCCGTCGACGACCAGCGGAAGCGGCACTGCAAACGCGCTTCTCACGGCGGCCGTCGCCGCGGCCGGGCTGAGACCTCCGACCCGGATGCCTGCGATCCGCACTCCGGTAGGGACGGCGTGTGTACCCGTCGCCGCCTCAGACTGCCCGGCGAACACCGCCGCACCGATCCCCACAAGAACGATGCCCCCGAAAACCCTGCTGCTGAATCCCCGCTTCACGACGAATTCAGTGTAGCCAGGACGCGCCCGGCCATTCCGGGGTCATCGGACACGATTCCGTCCACCCCCATCCGCGCGAGTCGTTCGATCCCGTCGGGCTGATTCACTGTCCAGGCGAGCACGGGAACCCCCCGGCGATGCATGTCGTCGACGAGGGCCGGGCTGACGAGCGCATGATGGAGCGAGAGCGCCTGCGCGCAGGCCTGCCGGAGCAGGAGCGGCAGGCGCACCCGCATGACAGGCCTGACGGAGACGACCGAAGCCTTCACCAGCGGGACGGGCCAGCTGATGCGGGAGATGCCGTGCCGGTCCTGCGGGTAGCCGAACACCCGCACGAGCCCCGGGGCCAGGCCGGCGAAGCGACGCAGCGGGAGCGCCGAGTTCGAGGAGACGATCGTGCGTTCCTCGAGGCCGTGTCGGCGAACTGCGGCGACGACGAGCGATTCGACGCCCTCGATCTTCAGGTCGATGTGCGCGCCGGTCTCGCTCCCGGCGAGGTAGGCGAGCGCCTCGTCGAGCGTCGGCGGGCGACCGCTCGGCTCGACGCCCGGATGGCCGACGAGCAGCCCCTCGCCGACGTCGAACTCGATCAGGTCGGCACCCGCCGCCACGCCCGCTTCGAGGCCTGCGATCGTGTTCTCGGGTGCGTCCGCCGCCGCGCCACGATGGCCGATCACGAGGGGCCGGCCGTCTGGACGACGCAAATTCACCTGCGCAGACTAAACTTCAAGCCGGTATGGCCGAACCAGCGAGCAAAATGCCGAGGATCGACGAGAACACGCCCTCCCTCGACCCCGCTGCGATCGAACGCGCCTACGAGCGCGAGCGCGCCCGCCGGCGCGCCAAGGTCGCGCATCGCGAATACGCGCGTAACTCGAATGCGCGCTTCTGGGTCATGCTCGCGATCCTTGCGCTGATCACCGTGATCGCAGGCCTCACAGCCTTTCACGAGATCCAGACGAGCTTCGGGATCTTCCAGTAGGGCGCCGTCACAGATCTTCGGCGGCGCGAAGCAGCCCGCCGGCGATCACGCCCAGCGAGGCGATCAGGGCGATCCACAACCCGACGCCGCGGCTGTCTGCCGGCAGGACCGAGTCAGGGACGTTGATCACGCGGATCAGCACGAAGACCGTCGAGAGCGCGCCGAGCCCGAGCACGAGCAGGCTTTCGGGGACGGACGCCGGAAGGTCGAAGCCGCGGGAGCGCCACGCGACGAGGGCGATCACTGCGAGCCCGATGAAGAAGACGAGCTTGCCGATCACGCCGGTGTGCCAGCCGATCACCGAGAGCGAGACGCCGAGCCCGGACCCGGAGTACCAGTCCATGAAGGTCGACAGTGAGAGCACGAGGCCCGAGATCCAGGTGATCTGGTCGCCCATGCCCCAGATCCCCTCGGGCTGAGCCCGCGGATAGGCAGGCGGCGGCGACCCCGATGGGCCTGGGTCGATGAACAGATCCGAACCCTCCACATCGGGAAGTATGGTCGAGAACCCGGACGAAAGCTTCGGGGACGGTCGCGAACCGAGCTCGTGGTCGCGGTCGGCGTAGCCTTCGGCCGATGTTGCACTGGGACCACCAGCTCGAGACCTGGGTCGTAGCCCATCGTGTTGCCGCGCTCAACCCGGTCGCCAAGGACCTGAGCCTGGTGGGCGAGTACGGGGCGATCTGGCTCGCGATCGCGCTCGTCGCCGCCCTGCTGACGCGCCGCTGGGGCGTCCTCTTGTGGGTCGCGATCGCCGATGCGGTCGCTCAACTCGCGACCACCGGGATCAAGGCGGAGATTCCGCGCGCAAGACCTCACGTGGTGACGCTCGTCTCGGAGCCGACCACCCACTCGTTCCCGTCGGGCCATGCCACCTCGAGCTTTGCCTGCGCCGTCGTCCTCAGTGCCTTCGTCCCGAGCTGCAAGCTCCCGTTCTTCGTCCTCGCGGCGCTGATCGCCGTCTCACGGGTCTACGTCGGCGTCCACTACCCCCTGGACGTGATCGGCGGGACCGTCCTCGGACTGCTGATCGGGGCGCTCACGCTCGGACTACGGGCGGTGACGACCGACCGGAAAAGCAGCTAGTCCTGAACAGGAACGAGGGCCTTCGCGCGGGCGATCAGCTCTTCCGGGTCGAACGGCTTGCCGACGAAGCCCTGCGCTCCGTGCTCGGCCGCGGTCGTTGCCGCCCGCTCGTCGGCCTGGCCGCTGAACATGATCACCGGGATCGACCCGTGCCGTTCCTCGAGCCGGCGGAGGAGCTGCCAGCCGTCGACGCCGGGCATGACGACGTCGAGGAGGACGAGATCCGGGGCCTGATCCTCGATCGCGTTCAGCGCACGCTGCCCGTTGTCGGCCTCGCGAACCGAGTAGCCGGCTAGCTCGAGATTGACCCGCACGAACTCGCGGAGATTGGGGTCGTCGTCGACGACGAGGACGACGGGGCCTTCACGCCGTCCGCCGGGGCCCGAGCGGTCGATGAAGGCATCGAGATCGGCCCGGCGGAACCGCCGATGCCCACCGGGCGTGTAGAACGCGGGCACGCGCCCCTGATCCGACCATTTGCGAATCGTCGATTGCGCAACGCCGAGGAACTTCGCCGCCTGCCCCAACGTCAGCCACTCCGGTTCGGCGACGGCCCGTCGGCTGGCAGGTCGTTGATAGCTCACGATTGCGCAAACCTAGCCAATTCTAACGTGGGAGAAGCCTGCGGCTCCCCGTGGAAGGGGCTAGGGCTTGGAAACCGTGACCGTGACGGTGTTCTCGGCCACCGGGACGAGCGGAAGCGGGTGGAGCGTCCGCACGACCGTCTGAGTGCCTCCGGGGCTGGGCGTGTCGTGCAGCGCTTCACCGAGTCCGATCCCGACGAGGAACGCAACGACGAGGCCGAGCAGGACGGCGATCGTCCGGCCCCGGCGCCGCCGGCGAGGTGGGCGGCGGGGTCTGACTGCCGTCACGGCGCGTAGTCGGAGGCTCGGCGTGAATAGAGGTCGAACGCGGCGTCCGCGGCGGTCGAGACCGCCGAGGGGGTATCGTCGGGAAACGCCTCGTCGATCGTCTCGAGCATCCAGCGGTCGGCGCCCGCGTACTCGGTGGCGAGCTCGTCGAGGGTGAACACCTGGCCGACCCGGCGGGTGAGCTCGGCGGCGACGACGTCGACGCGGGCGACAAGCTGACGGTGGGCTGCCGGGTCAGACCGGGTCCGGTCGACGGCCCGGCGCCCTTCGGCCCAGTGGTGGCGTGCGAGCTCGAGATCCATGACGGCGCGGATCATAGAGCCGCGCAGCAGCGCTCCCGGGGCCAGAGCGGCTCGGCCTCGGCGAGGATCCGGTCGCCGAGCAGGTATGCGGGCCGCGCGAGCGCGAACGCGGCGTGTGCGTGCAGGCACTTGAGGCTGCCGTGCCGTGTTGCTCCCCCGATCCCTCCCGGCAGCTCGGGCCGAAGCGCCCGCTGCTCTGCATGCGCCTGCTCGAGGCTCTCCGCGAGCATCGGATCGGCCTCCGTGGCCTGCGTCCAGCGCTCCACCCCGCCCTCGGCCTCGAGCCGGGCGACCGCCGCCGCCAGGTACCGGCAGGTCAACCAGAACTGCGTCGGAAACGGCGTCCCATCGGCTCCGAACGGCTCCTGCTCGACCACAGCCGGCGCCCCGAACGGGCACCGCACAGCCACCCCCCGAAACGCCCGAGGCGTCCGTCCCAACTGCCTCTCGATGACGAGCAGGTCATCCATCGCCCCCAAGGTAGTCGCAGCACGGCCCCTGGAAGTGCTCAGGTCTAACGCCGAAGGATCAGCAACCGCTGTCGCCGAAGCCCGGCTCCGCCGGGCGGGAGGCCGAGCAGCGGCCGATCACCAGAGCGGAGGAGGGGGCTCGTGGGGGAACCTTGTCGGTCCCCCCGGTTAACGATCTCTCCAGGTTGCGATCCCGCGGACGATGAAGAGCTGCTCCCCGGGCTTGACGAAGCCGAGTCGCCGAGCCTCGCGGACGAGTTCCTGGCCGGTGCCGACCGTGGCGATCCTGCCCTTGAGCTGGCGCTGCTCGGCTTCGAGGCGGCTCACCTGCGCCTCGCGGTTCTGGAGCACGGCGCGGGTGTGCTCGTAGCTGCGGATCGGCTTCCAGTAGAGGACGCCGACGAGGACGAGTCCGGCGATTGCGAGCAGGCGGGTCGGCCGGAGCACGGTGACGACTTCGCCCGGCAGGCGGGTGGTCCTGCTCGCTAGATGAGTGGTTCCATGAGCTCGTCTGCTTCGGGGCACGAGCTGGGCGGTCTGAGGCCGGAGCGGCCCAGGCCGTCCAGGTCGCGCAGCCGGACACGCGAGATCGTGGAGCCACTCATCTACTAGGCGATGTCGACCTTGATCACGTTGGTCGAGCCGCTGAGGTTGACGGCGGTGCCGGCGATCAGGACGACGAGGTCGCCCTTGTCGATGATCCCGGCGGCGCGTGCCGTCTCGATCGTGCGTACCCAGAGATCCTCCACGTCAGCGGACGACGGCATGAGCAGCGGCAGCACGCCCCATTCGAGCGCCATCTGCTGAACGGCGGTCTGAGCGTGCGAGAGCCCGACCATCGGTCGGCGCGGGCGCAGGCGCGCGATCTCGGAGGCGGTGCGCCCGGTTGCCGTGGCGGCCAGGATCGCCCGGGCACCGAGTGCCTCGGCCAGGTCGGTGGCCGCGTTCGACATCGCGCGGCGGACGTCGGCGAGGTCGGAGGCCTCGGGGATCTGGTACCGGTAGCGCATGGTCGGCTCGACGGCACGGGCGATCCGGTCCATCGTCCGGACCGACTCGACGGGATAGGCGCCGACCGCGGTTTCGGCGGACATCATCACGGCGGAGGTGCCGTCGAGAATCGCGTTTGCGACGTCGCTTGCCTCGGCACGGGTCGGTTCGGCATGCTCGACCATCGATTCGAGCATCTGGGTCGCAGTGATCACGGGGCGGCCGGCTTCGAGGCAGCGCAGGATGATCTGCTTCTGGAGCATCGGCACCATCTCGGCGCCGATCTCGACCCCGAGGTCGCCGCGGGCAACCATCAGCGCGTCGGACTCGGCGAGGATCTCGTCGAGCGCCTCGACCGCCTCGATCTTCTCGATCTTCGAGATCACGCGCGCGTCCGAGCCCTTCTCCTTGATCAGCTCCTTCAGCTCGCGCACGTCGGCGGCCGTGCGGACGAACGAGAGCGCGACGTAGTCGACGTCGAGGCCGAGCGCGAAGTCGAGGTCGACGAGGTCCTTCTCGGAGAGCGAGGGAACGGGGATGGCGACGCCGCGGGGCAGGTTGACGCCCTTGTTCGCCTTCACCTCGCCGCCGACGACGACGAGGCAGCGCGCCCGTCCGTTGTCGACCTCTTCGACAAACAGCCGGATCAGGCCGTCGTCGATCAGGATGTCGTGGCCGGGCTCGAGTACCTGCGCGATCGGTGCAGGGGCGACGACGAGGTCGCCCTCCTGGGCGGTCAGGTCGGAGGCGACGAACACCGTCGTGCCCGTTGTGAGCATCCGTGGGCGCGCCAGATCCTCCACCCGGAACTTGGGGCCCTGGAGATCGGCGATGAGCGCGAGCGGCCGTCCGAGCTCGGTCTGGACCTCCCGGGCGCGCTTCGCCCAGCCTGCATGTTGGTCGTGGGTTCCGTGCGAGAAGTTGAGGCGAACGGCGTTCATTCCGGCCTCGGCGAGCGCCCGCAGCATCTCGCGGGACCCCGAGCCCGGCCCGATCGTGGCGACGATCTTCGTCCGCCTGAATCCTTCCACCATGCCGCCCAGCGTAACGACGCCGGGCGGAGGGTCAGCGCGAGTACCGCGGGAAGGCGGCGAAGCCGGGGTATTCGGCGGCCGCTCCGAGCTCTTCTTCGATGCGCAGCAGCCGGTTGTACTTCGCGACGCGCTCTGACCTCGCGGGTGCACCGGTCTTGATCTGCCCCGCGCCGGTGGCGACCGCGAGATCGGCGATGGTCGTGTCCTCCGTTTCCCCGGAGCGATGGGAGATGACGGTGGTGAAGCCGGCGTCGTGGGCGAGCCGGATCGCTTCGAGGGTCTCGGTCAGCGTGCCGATCTGGTTGACCTTGATCAGGATCGAGTTGCCGGCGCTCTCGGCGATCCCGCGGCGGAGCCGCTCGGGATTCGTGACGAAGATGTCGTCGCCGACGAGCTGGAGGCGGTCTCCCAGCTCGGTCGTCAGCCGTGTCCAGGTCTCCCAGTCGTCCTCGGCTGCCGGGTCTTCGAGCGAGAGGATCGGGTAGCGGCCGCAGAGGTCGGCCCAGAAGGCGGTCAGTTCGGCGCCGTCGAGCGCCTTCCCCTCGAAGCGGTAGGCGCCGTCCTCGAAGATCTCGCTGGTCGCCGGGTCGAGGGCGATCGCGACCTCGTCCGCGTGGCCGGCGCGCTGTGCCGCTTCGAGGATGGCTTCGATCGCTGCCTCGCTCGACGGCAGGTCCGGGGCGAAGCCGCCCTCGTCGCCGACGGCCGTCGCGAGGCCGCGCTCGTGGAGGACGGCCTTGAGCGCGTGGTAGACCTCGCTGCCGATTCGGAGCGCCTCGGTGAAGGTGGCACCCCCCGCGGGGACGAGCATGAACTCCTGAAGGTCGATCGAGTTCTGGGCGTGCGCCCCACCGTTGATCACGTTCAGCATCGGGACGGGAAGCGTCCGCGCGCCGTCGCCGCCGAGGTGGCGGTAGAGGGGCACTCCGGCCTCGGCGGCGGCGGCCTTCGCCGCCGCGAGGGAGATGCCGAGGATCGCGTTGGCCCCGAGGCGGCCCTTGTTCGGCGTGCCGTCGCAATCGATCAGCGCACCGTCGAGCGCCGCCTGGTCCATCGCATCGAGCCCGACGACCGCCTCGCGCAGGGTGCCGTTGACGTTCGCGACCGCCTGGCCGACCCCCTTGCCGCCCCACGCGGTACCGCCGTCGCGCAACTCGACCGCCTCGTGAACGCCCGTCGAGGCCCCCGAGGGTATGGCGGCGGAACCGGTCGCGCCGGAGTCGAGCCGGACGTCCACCTCGACGGTCGGGTTTCCACGTGAATCGAGTACCTGCCGGCCGTGAACGGCGGCAACCTTCGTCATCGAGCCTCCTTCTTCGCCCTCTGGTAGTAGCCGTCCTGTGCGTCGAGCTCGAGCCCGCGCCATTCCTTGCCGTCGGCCGCAGCCAGGGCTTCGGCGCGCTCGACCCGGGCGACGAAACGGCTCGCCGTCCCTCGCAGCGCCAGCTCCGGATCGACGTTCAGCCGCCGGGCCGCGTTGACAACGGTGAAGAGTACGTCGCCGATCTCGGCCATGACGGCGGGATCCGGCTCGGCCTCCTCTGCCGGTGTGCCGGCGCGGTCGACCTCGGCACGGAGCTCGGCGAGCTCCTCGTCGAGTTTCGCGAGCGGCCCGCCCAGATCGGGCCAGTCGAAGCCGGCCGCAGCCGCGCGCCGCTGCACCTTGCGGGCGAGGAGCAACCCCGGCAGTGTCTCGGGCACGTCGTGGAACACGCCCTCGCGGGCCTCCTGCTCCACCTTCAGCCGCTCCCAGTTCTCCCGCACCCGGCCCGCCGTGGTCGCCTCGACGTCGCCGAAGACGTGCGGGTGGCGTGCAATCAGCTTCTCGGTCACGTTGCGCGCAACCGCCTCGAGATCGCCGGCGCCGCGCTCGGAGAGAAGCAGCGCGAGAAAATAGGTCTGGAAGAGCAGGTCGCCGAGCTCGTCGAGGAGCTTCGCGTCGTTGCGCGCAAGCGCGGCGTCTGCGACCTCGTAGGCCTCCTCGATCGCGTGCGGGACGATCGTCCGCTCGGTCTGCTCGCGATCCCAGGGACACTCGCGGCGGAGCCGCTCCGTCAGCTGCTGGAGCTCGACGAGCGCATCCGCAAGAGCCACTTGCCGGATGCTACGTGGTCGTCTGGTCGGGAGTCTTGAGCGTCGCGCAGGGATCGGGCGACGGGGTGTAGGCGCTCACGTAGGAGATCTTCCCCCCGGAGCAATAGGTCTTCGCGATCTTGTTGGCCCAGTCGCTTGCGACCTGCTGAGCCTTGGTCGACTCGAGCTGCTTCTTGATCGCTGCCTGCGCCTTCGCCTCGGGCGTCGTCTTCGCGGGCATGATCGGCGCGAGCGGCCTGATCACGAACCAGCCGTACTGGCTCGTGTTGACGGGCTTCAGGACGACTCCGGTCTTGGCGCTCGGCGAGAAGACGGCGGCGTCGAACTCCGGCACATCGCTTCCCTTCGTCGCGGTGAAGACGCCGCCCTTGTCCTTCGAGCCGGGATCCTGCGAGTACTTCTTCGCGAGCGTCGCAAAGCCGGCACCACCGAGGATCTTCGAGTAAATCTGATTGGCGAGCGTTTCCTTGTTCTTGCCGACGAGGATCTCCTGCACACCGCGGGTCGCCGCCGTCTGGTACTGGGTCAGGTTCGCGGCGTAGTAGGCGGCGATCTCGGCCTTCGTGGCCGTCGCGCCCTTCGTCACCGCGGAATAGAGTTTCTTCTCGAGGACGTTCTCCTGCAGGTAGGAGCGGAGCATCGCCTCGGTGAAGCCCTGCGCCTTGAGCCCGGCCTGGTAAGCCTTCTCGCTCCCGCCGAACTGGGTCTTCTTGATCGCCGCGAGCTGCTTCTGGACTTCCGCGGGGGTCACCGTGATCCCCATCTGCTTCGCAGCGATCCCGAGCTCGGCCTGCTGCACGAGCAGGTCGACGACCTGCGACTTGAGCGTGGCGTACCCGGTGGAACCGGCTGCGGGAACGGCCTGGCCCTGGGCCTTCAGGCTCGCGCGCTCCTCGGCGAGGGCCGCCGCGAACATCGCCTGGGTGATGTGGGTCCCCCCGACGATGGCCACGTCGTCGGCGGCTGGTTTCGTGCCCCCGCCACCGCAACCGGCAACGAGAAGACCGAAGGCAACGAGGGGGAGGAGAAAGCGAAGGAACTTCATGCGAGCCGAATACTGAGTAGCACGCGCGCCGGTCATGCTGCGTTTCGAGCCGTCAACATCGCATCCGCGAGACGGAGCGCTCCTCCGAGTTCCTCGTCGCGAAGCGTCACCTCCCGCTGCCCTGTGGAGTAGACCGCAGTGTCGACTGCCGCCCGCAGCGCCCGGAGCTCGGCTGACCCGAGTACGACCGGCCCGATCGAGACCTTGCCCGAGCGGAAGACGAGGTAGTCGGCCCCGAGCTGGGCGACCTTGAGCTTCGTGAGCTGGATCGTGAACAGGTTCGCGACGGGCTCCGGGAGCGGGCCGTAACGATCCTCGGTCGCCCGCTCGAGCTCGCGAAGCTCGTCTTCGTCCTCGACGAGCGCGAGCCGGCGGTGGAGGTCGATCTTGAGCGCCTCGGAGGCTATGTAGGCAGCGGGAACGTAGGCATCGACGCGAGCATCGACCCGCACCGGGCGCGCCGCGAGCCGGCGTTCGCCCGAGAGCTCGGCGACGACCTCGTGGAGCATCTCGACGTACAGCTCGAAGCCGAGTGCCGCGACATGGCCGGACTGCTCGGCGCCGAGCAGGTCGCCGGCGCCGCGGATCTCGAGGTCCCGCATCGCGATCGCGAAGCCGGCGCCGAGCTCCGTGTGGTCGGCGAGCGTGGCCAGCCGCGCACGCGCTTCCGGGGTCAGCTCCGAGGCATCCGGATAGAGGAGGTAGGCGTGCGCGGGGACGTCGCGACGGCCGACGCGGCCTCGGATCTGGTAGAGCTGGGCGAGCCCGAGGGCGTCGGCACGCTCGACGATCAGCGTATTCGCCTGCGGGATGTCGAGGCCGGATTCGATGATCGTCGTCGAGACGAGGACGTCGCCTTCGCCGGAGAGGAACGCGAACATCCGGTCCTCGAGCTCACGCTCGCCCATCTGGCCGTGCGCGACGATGAACCGCAGCTCGGGTGCGAGCTGCTCGAGCTTCCGGGCGGCCTCCTCGATCGAGTCGACGCGGTTGTGCAGGAAGAAGCTCTGGCCGCCGCGTTCCTTCTCGCGCCGGAGCGCGGTCAGGATCAGCTCGTCGTCGTACTCGCCGACGTGCGTCCGGATCGGGCGGCGACCCTCGGGGGGCGTCTCGATCACGGAGATGTCCCGAAGGCCGGCGAGCGACATGTGGAGCGTCCTCGGGATCGGGGTGGCGCTGAGCGCGAGGACGTCGACCTCGAGCCGGAGCTGGCGCAGAAGCTCCTTCTGGGCGACTCCGAATCGCTGCTCCTCGTCGACGACGACGAGGCCGAGATCCTTGGGGATCGCGTCGCGCGAGAGGATGCGGTGCGTCCCGATCAGCACGTCGACCTTGCCCTGCCCGAAATCGGCAAGCACCCGCTTCACGTCGGCGGGCTTGCGGAAGCGCGAGACCATCTCGACGCGCACAGGGAAGTCGCGGTAGCGGTCGCGGAACGTATTCCAGTGCTGCTGGGCAAGGATCGTCGTCGGGACGAGCATCAGCACCTGCTTCCCCCCGACCGCAACGGTGAACGCGGCGCGCAGCGCAACCTCGGTCTTGCCGAAGCCGACGTCACCGCAGACGAGCCGATCCATCGGCCTTGCCGCCTCGAGGTCTTCCTTCACCGCCTCGATCGCCCGCGCCTGATCCTCGGTCTCGCGGTACGGGAACTCGGCCTCGAGCCGCTCGACCCATTCCTGGTCGACGTCGTAGGAGACCCCGACCCGGGTCTGGCGCTCGGCGTAGAGCTGCAGCAGCTCGCCGGCCATCTCGCGGAGATGCTCGCGTGCCCGGTTCTTGAGGTTGTCCCAGGCCTTGCCCCCGAGCTTCGAGAGCGTCGGGGAGTGCGAATCGGCGCCGATGTAGCGCGAGACCTTGCCGATCTGCTCGTGGGGGACGTAGACGCGGTCCTCGCCCCTGAAGCCGAGGAGCAGGTAGTCGCGGGTGACGCCCGCGACCTCCCTCGTCTCGAAGCCGAGCAGCTGCGAGATCCCGTGGTCCTCGTGGACGACGTAGTCGCTCGTCCTGAGATCGGAGAAGCTCGCGAGTGCCCTGCCGGGGGCCGCGGCGGTCCGGGGCGGGCGGCGGCGGAAGACCTGCGTGTCGGGTAGGAGCGCGATGCCGAGGTCGCGCCAGACGAAGCCGCGCCGGGCGGGCGTGACGGCGAAGCAGAGGCCGTTCGGCTCCTCCCCCGACGAGAGCATCTTGGCCTCGACACGCCGCAGCAGCCCGCGGCGCCGCTCCGCCTCGCCGCGATGGGCGAAGGCGACGATCACGTCGAGCCCCTGGCGGAGCAGCCCGCTGAGCTCGTTCTCGGCTTCGGAGAGGCCGCGCGCGACGAGCGCGGGCCGCTGCGCCTCGAACGAGAACGGTTGGCTCTGGGGGAACGGATCGAGCTCCGCGGCGCCTTCGAGCGGCAGCTCCGGGCAGCCCTCGTCGCGCCAGACGGAGCGAACCTCGTCGGGCTGCCAGACGAAGTCAGGCGCGCCGGCGAGCGCGGGTACGAGGTCGGCGGGGAGCTCGACGACCCCGGGGCTCTCGTGGTCTTTCAGGGTGATCTCGTCCTCGGTTCCGAGCGTTCGCTCCGCCGCCGCGTAGATCGTCGCCTCGTCGACCTCGCGCAGCGCACGCTGCGTGAACGGCGAGAACGCGCGAATGCTCTCGACCTCGTCGCCGAAGAACTCGATCCGGAGCGGCTCGCGACCGGTGGTCGGGAAGACGTCGACGAGCCCGCCGCGGACGGCGATCTGGCCGCGCTCCTCCACCCGGTCGACCCGGGCATAGCCGGCCGAGACGAGGGCTTCGCCAAGCAGGTCGATCCCCGGCTCGTCACCGCGTGCGACACGCAGCGGTGCCGGGCGCGCCGAGAGCGGCGGGACGAGCTCGGCCACCGCACGGGCAGAGGCACAGACGAGCCCACCGCGTTCGAGCACGGCAAGCGCACGGGCGCGCTCGCCGACGAGATGCGGTGGCGGCTCGAGCCCGGAGCCGAGACTGACGCCGCGTGAGGGCAGCAGCGCGACGTTCTCCTCGCCGATGAACCAGCCGATCGCCTCCGCGGTGTCGCGAGCGTCGGCGTCGTCGGGGAGCAGGACGGAGAACCCGCGGCCGAGCTCCTCGTAGAGAGCCGCGAGCAGGAGCGGCAGGGCCGCCTCGGCGACGCGAGCGCGTGCCGGAAGGGCCGCGGCGAAGGCGGGCAGGCGCTCGTCGGCGCGCAGGCGGGCGACGAGGGTATGGAGTGGCGGCAGGTCCATGACGAACGCCCGGAACACGGTTCCGGGGGAGGCCATGGTAGCGCGGGCGGTTAGAGGCCCCGGACGCGCTTCAGGTGCCCGAGCTTCGCCCTGTGAGAGACGACGAGCCGTCTCGCGCCGTCGTAGCTCGCCTGGTACCAGGGGTCGGCGAGGCTCGTGACCTGGACATCGGTGCCGCTGTGCGGCGCGTGGATGAAGCGGCCGTCGCCGACGTACATGCCGACGTGACCAACCCCGTCGAAGAACACGAGGTCGCCGGGACGGAGCGACCCGCGGGCGACGCGGACGCCGAGATCGAAGTCTGCGTAGCTCGAGTGCGGAAGCTCGAACCCGAAGTGGGCATAGACGAAGCGCACGAACCCGGAGCAGTCGAATCCCGACTGTGGCGAGTCTCCGCCCCACCGGTACGGGACACCGAGCAGCCGGCGGGCGAAATCGACGGCACGGACACCGAGCGGCGGCGCGGCAACGGCGATGCGGCGCACATGGGGCCGGTGCGGGAAGAGCCGCGGGGCCTTCCACCAGGGGTGCCCGGCATCGTGCCCGACGCCGGCGAGTGCCTGCCCCGGGCCGAACACGCTGCAGTACGCGAGTACGAACACGAGCAACAGGAGCTGGATCCGGGCAGTCATGGCGGGAGTTCCCTCGGGTCGACCGGCAGCGCAAGGCGTGCCGGGAGTCCTCGGGTTCTTTCACTGAAGCAGGTCATGGACGGGCGCCGCCTGCCCCATTCGGGGGATTCGTTGCCGCCCGATCGGTCAGCCGTTGAAGCGGCGCTGGGCCGCCTCGAGACCTTCGGCGTCGAGAGACTCGACGGCGTCGGCGGCGCGGGAGACGATCCCCTGGACGTCGTCTGCGGGTTCGAAGTCCGCGAGGACGTAGTCCGCGAGCTTTCGGTGGTCGCCGCGTCCCGGCCTGCCGACTCCGACCCGGAGGCGCAGGAAGTCCGGCGTGCCGAGATACTGGACGATCGAGCGCAGTCCGTTGTGCCCGGCGAGCCCGCCGCCCATCCGTGCCTGGAGGCGGCCGGTCTCGAGATCGCTCTCGTCGTGCACGACGAGGACCGCGTCGGGCTCGAGCTTGTAGAACGCGGCCGCGGCCTTGACGGAGCGACCGGAGTCGTTCATGTAGGTGTCGGGGGCGAGCACGCCGACCCGGTGGCCGTCGATCCGCACGTCGGCCAGGCGCCCGTTGAACTTGGCCCGCCACGCGCCGTCGTGACGGCGTGCGAGCTCCTCGACGACCATGCGGCCGACGTTGTGGCGATTGCGGGCGTACTCGCGGCCCGGGTTCCCGAGCCCGACCACGAGCAAGTCGAGCGAGGATGCGCGTTCGCCCCGTCTCCAGGGCAGGCGCACGGGGAGTTACTCCTCGGAGTCGGAGTCGGCGCCGCTCTCGTCGGCGGACTCGCCATCCTCGGCGGTCTCGGCGCCGGCCTCGGCCTCCGCACCCTCCGCCGCCTCGGCACCTTCCTCGAGCTCGGTGGGCTCCTCTTCGCGGGCGATCTGGACGCTCGCGATCACGATCTCCTCGGGGTCGTCGAGCAGACGCACACCGTCGGGGATCGTCAGCTCCGAAAGCCTGAGGGTGTCGCCGATCCCGAGCGCGGAGACATCCGCCTCGAGGTGCTGCGGGATCTCGAGCGGAAGCGCCTCGACGTTGATCTCGTTCGTCACCTGCTGCAGGACGCCGCCCTCGCGCGTGCCGATCGCCTCGCCGACGAGCGTCACGACGACCGCGGTCTGGATCGGCTGGTCGAGCCGAACTTCCTGGAGGTCGATGTGCGTGATCGAGCCGCGAACCTTGTCGCGCTGGTACTCCTTGAGGATCGCCGAGTGCTCCGAGCCGCCGTCGATCGCGACGTCGAGCACGACGTGCGATCCAGCGGCACCCGTCAGAGCCATTCGCAGTTCGCGCTCGCCGACGGCGATCGCCACCGGCTTCGCCTGACCGTAGAGAACGCCGGGAATCTGCCCCTGCCTGCGCAGGCGCCTGGATTCGGCAGACCCCAGTTTGGTCCGCTCCGAAACGGTCAGCCTGACACGTTCTCCAGCCACGGCGAGCCAGTGTACCGGCCGGGCCCACCCCGGGCCCACGCCTCGGCGCGGACGCGCTCAGACTCCCGCACCCGGGCCCCGCACCCGAGCCGCGCGGCGTCTCGCACCGAACGAGTCCCGCCGCCCGCAAAGGACAAACCGGTACAGACACGTCACACCTTTCCCGGTAGCCTCGACGGCTTCAGGGGCGGGAGGTGGGTCTCCCGATTAAAACAGTCACAGCAGGGTGCGACGGCCGCTCGGGGCGATGTATGGTGTGCCTTACATGGCCGCTCCGGAGGACGTTGCCTACGAGTTCACGCTCCGCGGTTTCTCGCCGCGCGAACTCGATGCTCAGGCCGACCGCGAATGTCGGAAGCACTTCGGCGAGTGCGCGTGGAGGATCGAAGAGTCGACCTGCCTGCCGTGCATGGGCACGCTCGGCGGCCGCGTGCGCCTCTACGAGACGCACATCGTCGCAACCAGCGAGACGGAAACCGCCTCGTCCTGAGCCCGCTCGGTCGGTCGGTGCGTCTCGCCGGGGCCGACGGGCATATGGAGCGCATCCGGCCGGGCGTTAACCGACGCCTCTGAGGTTCGCAGAGCCCCATCTCGAAGCGAGTCCGTCGTCGCCCGTGATCGCCCCCTACGAACCGGAAAGGTTGTTCGGGCGGGCTCCGCCCCGCGAAGCAACGACTCGCCGGGCCACCACGCCGAATCGAGATCTGTCCGCTCTCGACCGGGAACTCCTGGAAAACGGTCGGCCCTCCGACGAGCGCATGCGGAGGGCCGATCGATGGCAATCCGTCAGCTGTCCGAGCGGGCGCACGCCCCGCGCCGACAGGCGGCGCACGCCTAGCTCAGCCAGCGGTGTCTCGGGCCCGGTCGGTTTGTGACCGACAAGCTAGTGCCCTAGAAGAGCTGGTTCTCGCCGCCGAAGATCGCCGAGACGGAGTCGTCGGCGAAGACGTTCATGATCGTCTTGGCGAGGAGATTCGAGACCGGCAGCACGGTGAGCTTGTCCGGGCGAGAGAGGGGATCGATCGGGACGGTGTCGGTGACGACGATGCCCCGGATTCCGTCGTCGGCTGCGAACTGCTCGAGGATGTCGCCGCAGAAGACGCCGTGGGTCGCGAACAGCCAGACCTCGGTTGCTCCGTGCTCCTGGAGCGCCCGGACATTCGCGAGCATCGTCTGGCCGGTCATGATCACATCGTCGCCGATGATCGCGCGCTTGCCGCCGACGCGGCCGGCCACCTCCGTGACGCGTGCCACGTCACGGGCGGGACGGGTCTTGTGCATGATCGCGAAGTCCGACTCGATCATCTCGGCGAACCGCTCGGCCTGCTTGGCGCGACCGGTGTCGGGCGAGACGGAGACCACGCCCTCGCCTTCGAGGCCGAGGTCGCGGAAGTGGCGGGCAAACAGCGGTAGCGCCGTCATGTGGTCGACGGGAATCGTGAAGAAGCCCTGGATCTGGCCGGCGTGGAGATCCATCGTCAGGATCCGGTCGGCGCCGGCGACCTGTAGTAGGTCGGCGACGAGGCGCGCGGTGATCGGCTCGCGCGGCTTCGCCTTCCGGTCCTGGCGTGCATACGGGAAGAGCGGGATGACGGCCGTGATCCGTTTCGCGGAGCCGAGCTTCGCCGCCTGGATCATCTGCAGGAGCTCCATCAGATTCCGGTCGATCGGGCTGCAGCCGGTCTGGACGAGGAAAATGTCCGAACCGCGGATCGATTCGTCGAAGCGCACGTAGGTCTCGCCGTTCGCGAATTCCGCGGTCTCGACCGCCCCGAGCTCGACGCCGAGCTGCTCGGCGATCGCTTCGGCGAGCTCCGGATGCGAGCGCCCCGCGAACACCATCAGGCGCTTCTGGGGCCCGCGCTCGAGCCAGTGCCCGGGCTGCGGATCGGTCACGGCCGTGAGCTCCTCGTCGTGGAGCCCGGGCAACACGAGTTCAGTCGTCCCGCCGACGAGCGGCATACCCCTCCTTGTTCTCCTGCCGCGCGCGTGCGACCGCGAGCGAATCCGCGGGGACGTCCTTCGTGATCGTGGATCCAGCAGCCGTCCATGCTCCATCTCCCACCTCGACAGGCGCGACGAAGCCATTCTGGATACCGGTCCTGACGTTCTCGCCGATCCGCGTCCGTCCCTTGGGCTTTCCGGGCTGATGCGCGAAGTTCGCGGTGATCGTGCCCGCACCGATATTCGTGTCGGCACCGATCGTAGTGTCGCCGATATAGGACTGGTGGGCCACCTTCGTCCGTGGCCCGATGGTCGAGTTCTTGATCTCCACGAACGTTCCCGCCTTCGACTGCTCCTCGAGGACAGTGCCCGGTCGAAGGTAACAGAACGGGCCCACTGTCGCGCCCGGTCCGATTTGGGCGTCGATGACGACACAGTGCGGGTGGATCTCGGTGAGCGTTGCGACCCGAGTCTGGCCGCGCAGGACGACGAACGGATGGATCGTGACGTCCGGCTCGATCTCGACGTCAGGCTCGATCCACGCGCTTGCCGGGTCGAGGATCGTGACGCCGGCGAGCATGTGGGCCCGGTTGATCCGGTCGCGCAGCCCGGCTGCGGCGAACGCAAGCTCTTCGCGCGTGTTGATTCCCTCCACCTCGAACGGATCCGGTGCCACATGCGCGGCCACGCGCTCCCCGTCGCCGACGAGGATCCCGATCGTGTCGGTGACGTACAGCTCGCCCTGGGCGTTGTGGGGCTCGAGGCGATCGAGCGCCGGCCAGAGCTTCGCGGCCTGGAACACGTAGATGCCGGAGTTGACCTCGGTGATCGCGAGCTCGGCGCTGCTCGCGTCGCCGGCCTCGACGATCCTCGTGACGAACCCCGAATCGTCGCGAACGACGCGGCCGTAGCTACGGCTGTCGGGCGGCTCGAACGACAGCACGGTGGCCGCCGCCTCGAGCGAACGGTGGGTGTCGAGGAGAGCTTCGAGCAGCCCCGCGGTGAGACCCGGGACATCCCCGTTCAGAACGAGGACGTCTCCGTCGAAATCGGCGAGGTTCCCGCGCGCGCAGGCGACGGCGTCCCCGGTACCGCGCGCCTCGTGTTGAACCGCTGTCTCGATCCCGTCGAAGGCCTGCTCGCCTTCCGGGGAGCAGACGACGACGAGCCGGTCGGCGCCGGCCGAGCCCGCGGCCAGGATCACCCAGTCGACGAGCCGCCGGCCGAGGAGCGCGTGGAAATGCTTCGGCACGGCAGAACGCATACGCGTTCCCAGGCCGGCGGCCATGACGACTGCTGCGATCGGTGTGTCGCTCACGTGGGCGGGATCGATGGCTGGGGCGCCAGGATTCGAACCTGGGATCGCGGGACCAAAACCCGCTGCCTTACCGCTTGGCTACGCCCCACTGGCCGCCGAGTATAGGTGCAGCCCGACGCGACGCCGGGAGGGTGCGCGCGCCCGGTTAGAGGCGCTCGCGCTCGGTGAAGAGCACGATGAGGGCCACGACCACGATCACGGCCACGACGCCGACCGCGATGAACTTCTCGGCGACGGCAAGCACGGCGGGAATCACGAGAGCGACCAGTTGGGAGCCCGCGAAGATCCAGGAGAGGTGCCTCGCCAGGCTCGACTCGTACTTGCGTCCGACGAGGGCGAAGAAGCCGACCGCAACGACGGTCAGCAGCACGATCGCGAGGTTGGGAATCCACCCGATCAGCGCGAAGAATCCCTCGATCGCGCCGATCCAGAGCGTCAGCCGAAGCCGGTGCGTGCGGAGATAGGAAGCAGGCTTCGAGCCTCCATGGTCGATCACTGTCGGGCTCGAAGTCATCGCTTAAAACGCTACCACGCAGGTGTGGTCAGCCAGGTCTCGCCGAGGCCCCCAACCTGGGCCGCGGCCTCGGCGGCCTCCGCGGCACGGCGGTCGGCGAACAGCCCGTAGATCACCGGCCCCGCGCCGCTGACGTCCGCGCGAAACGCGCCGAGTTCGCCGAGGCGCGCCGAGAGCGGAGACTGCGTGAGGTCGTTCCGGGGAAGCGCCGACAGATCGGCGAGCCGTCCCGCGGCCGCGATCTTCTGCACGAGGGCACGCCGTTCGTCGAAGCCGGCGGCGCCGTCGAAGCGACCGTACACCTCGCCGGTCGACGGTTTCGACGCGCCATGAGGACGGAGCAGGAGGATCCAGTAATCCTGCGGAAGGTCGACCGGCTCGAGGATCGAGCCGTCACCGAAGCCGAGCTGTGGGCCCGACGTGAGGAAGAACGCGACGTCGACCCCGAGGCTCCGGGCCATCGCAACGAGCGATTCCCGGGACGGAGCCGAGCCGATCAGCTCGCAGGCGAGCCGGATCGCCGTGCCCGCGTCGGAACTTCCACCGCCGAGACCGGCTGCGACCGGGATCTGCTTCTCGATCCGGACGCGCCAGTTCGGCTCGATCCCGGCGTCTGCCGCGACCAGCTCGACGGCCCGGCGGACGAGCGAATCGGCCTCGAAGCCCTCGACGGTGAGCTCGGCAGCGGGCTCGATCGAGATCGTGTCGTGGAGTTCGACTCGCTGGAGGATCGTGGCGACCTCGTGAAGTCCGTCGTCGCGGATCCCGCCGACGACGAGTGCGAGGTTGATCTTTGCGGGAGCGGTGCCGCTGATCATCCGAGCGCGGCGGCGAGCGCGACGAACTCGTCGGGGTCGAGCTGCTCGGCCCGTGCGTCCGGCGGACGGCCGATCGTCTCGAGCGCGCCGGCGGCTGCTTCTCGCGGGGCGAGGCCCGTGAGCGCCAGCGAGTTGGCCAGGGTCTTTCGGCGGTGCGCGAATGCCGACTCGACGAGACGCTTGATTCGCGGATCGAGGCCGGGCCGGATCCGGCGGAACGCGACGAGCGCCGACTCGACGTTCGGTCGCGGCCGGAACACCTCGCGCGACACGAGGTGGAAGCCCGTGCGCTCGGTGGAAAGGCGCATCAAGACGGAGACAGCACCGTAAGCCTTCGTCCCGGGCCCGGCGAAGAAGCGGTCGGCCACCTCGCGTTGAACCATTACACACCAGACCGACACCGTCGGGATTCGGTCGATGCTTTCGACCACGAGCGGCGTTGCGATGTTGTACGGGAGATTCGCCACGAGCTTGCCGGGGGCCGGATCGAACGCCGATGTGTCGAGCGCCAGCACGTCACCCCAGTGAACCGTCGTCTTCGGCAGCTCGCGCAGGCTCGGCTCGAGCGAGCGATCGATCTCGACGGCGTGAACGTGCCCGACCCGCTCGGCGAGATATCGCGTCAGGACGCCGAGGCCCGGGCCCACCTCGAGGACGACATCGTGTGGCTGGAGGTCGGCCAGCCGCCCGATCACTCCAAGGATGTTCTCGTCGACCAGGAAGTGCTGCCCGAGCGCCTTCTTCGGGACGACGGTCACAGCAGGCCGAAGGCAGCGCTCGCGTTCGCGTCGATGCAGGCCTCGAGCTCCCTTGGTGCGACTTCCCGAACCTCGGCGAGGACGGCCAACGTGTGCATCACGTAGGCCGGTTCGTTCCTTGCGCCGCGCTCGGGCTGGGGGGCGAGGTACGGGCTGTCGGTCTCGGCGAGCAGCCTGTTCGACGGGACGAGCTTCGCAGCCTCGCGCAGCTCGGGCGCCTTCGGATACGTGACGTTCCCGGCGAACGAGACATACCAGCCGCGCTCGAGCGCCGGACCGAGCAACGCCGGCGAGGAGAAACAGTGGAGGATCACCGTGCCGTCGAAGGACGCGAGCGCCGCCAGCGTGTCCTCGTCCGCGGCCCGGGTGTGGATCACGACGGGCTTGCCGAGCTCGGCGGCGATGGCAAGTTGCCCCTCGAACAACTCGAGCTGCTCGTCATGGGGCGCGTATTCCCGGAAGTGGTCGAGGCCCGTCTCGCCGACCGCAACCGCGCGTTCGTGGCCGAGGAGCTCGCGTAACTCGTCGAGACGGTTCGTGTCTGCTCCATCTGCGTTGTGCGGATGGATCCCGAGCGCGGCGTAGACCCCGTCGTACGAGGCGGCGAGCTCGAGCGCGGTGCGTGCGCCTGCGATCGAGGTCGCCACCGTCACGACCCGTTCGACACCCGCCTCGCGAGCTCGGGCAAGCACCTCGTTCGCATCGGCCGGGTCGAGGTGAGCGTGGGTGTCGATCATGCGGCGTCGGGCTCCTCCTCGGCGATCGACGGATCGAGCTTGCGGAAGAGCGGCGTGGGTTCTGCGAGCGCCTGCCCCGGCGGAAGCGCGCTCGCGCCCCAGTGTCCGACCCAGCTTGCATAGTCGCCGGTCAGCACCTGGTGCGAGCGCCCGCCGTCCTCGTCGACCTGCTTGAAGTCGAGCGGCCCCGCCAGCCAACCCTCGTAGCCGAGCAGCTCGTGGAGCGTTTGCGAGGTATGCGGCAGAAACGGCGTGAAGACGATCTTGAGGCTGTCGACTGCCCGGAGCGCCACGAAGAGGACCGTCGCTGCGCGGTCACGGTCGGTCTTGACGAGGGCCCAGGGCGCGGTGTCGCTGACGTACTGGTTCACCTCGGAGGAGAGCCGCATCGCCTCGGCGAGCGCCGCGCGGAAGCGGCCGCGCTCGATCAAAGAGCCGACCCCGTCGAAGCCCGCGTCGATCGTCGCGAGCAGCGCTTGATCCTGCTCTGTCAGCTCCCCCGGCTCGGGAACGGCGCCGAAGTTGCGATGCGCGTTCGTCAGGGTCCGGTTAACGAGATTGCCCCAGTTTGCGAGGAGTTCGTCGTTGTTGCGGCGAACGAACTCCGCCCAGGTGAAGTCGGTGTCCTGCGTCTCGGGACTCGCGGCGACGAGGTAGTACCGAAGCGCGTCGGCGTCGAAGCGGTCGAGAAAGTCCCGTAGGAAGATCGAGTGCCCCCGGCTCGTGGAGAACTGCTTGCCGTAGTAGGTGAGGTACTCCGTCGCGACGACGTTGTGCGGCAAGAGCAGCGGCCCCCGCCCCGCTCCGTACTCGCCGCCCTCGCCGTATCCGAGCAACATGGCGGGCCAGATCACCGTGTGGAACACGATGTTGTCCTTGCCCTGGAAGTAGTAATGCTCGGACTCCGGGTTCTGCCACCAGGCCCGCCACGCGTCGGGATCGCCGATCGTCGTGGCCCATTCGATCGAGGCGGACAGGTACCCGATCACCGCGTCGAACCAAACATAGATGCGCTTGTTCTCATCGTCCGAGTAGCCGGGCACGGGTATCCGGACGCCCCAGTCGAGATCGCGGGTGATCGGCCGCGCCCGGATCTCGTCGAGCAGTGCGAGCGAGAAGTTCCTGACGTTCGGCCGCCAGTCGTCGTGAGAGCCGATCCACTCCCTCAACCGGTCGGCGAACTGCGGCAGGTCGAGGAACAGGTGCTTGGTCTCACGGAACTCCGGCGTCGTGCCGTCGATCCGTGATCGGGGATTGATCAAGTCCGTCGGGTCGAGCTGGTTCCCGCAGTTGTCGCACTGATCGCCGCGCGCCTCGGGATACCCGCAGATCGGGCAGGTCCCTTCGATGTAGCGATCGGGCAGTGTGTGCCCGGTCACGGGAGAGAACGAGACGAGCATTTCGCGCTCGACGATCGCTCCGTGCTCGTACAGCGTTCGGAACATGTCCTGCACGACGCTCTCGTGATTGAGCGTCGTCGTTCGGGAGAACAGGTCGTAGGAGAGACCCAGCCGCTGGAAGTCCTCGCGAAAGGATTGGTTGTAGTAGTCGGCGACCTCACCGGAGGACCGTCCTTCTCGATCGGCGGCCACCATCACCGGCGTGCCGTGCTCGTCCGTCCCGCTCACCATGAGGACGTCGTTGCCCCGCAGCCGGTGATAGCGGGCGAACACGTCCGAGGGGACGCCGAAGCCCGCCACGTGGCCAAGGTGTCGATGCCCCGCCGCATACGGCCACGCCGGCGCTACAAGGATTTTCTTCGGTGGGACCGCCATCGGGGGCAATCATACGAAGGGGTGCCTTGGTGCCCGGGCTACGCCGCAGGACCACGAGTAGGAGGACAACGAGCGCCGGTGCGATTGCGGCAAGCCACCGGTCGAGGCCCTGTCCTCGACCCGCACGTGAGCGTTCCGCCGCAGCGGCTTCGGCTGCCGGCCGGATCCGGCTCTCCGAGCCCGCGTGCGACGCCGCATGCGGACTGACCGGGGTGCGGGGACGAGGCGAACCACCAACCGGCGCGACGGTACGTGAACGCGCGGAGCTGTCGACGGACCGGCGAGGGACTGCCGACTCCGAGGAGACACGGTGACCGTCAGCGGCCTGCCGATTGGAAACGCCTGCGTGGGTCGTGGGGGTACGAGAGTCGACGACCTTTGCAGAACCGGCACGGGCGCGCGGCGGTGCGCCTACGCCCGAATCGTCGGCCAGGTGGGTCGCGAACGCACGAGCCGTGACGGGTGCCGTGCCCTGCACGGGCCTTGCGACCCTCGAGGGTTCGTGGGGGGCTGAGCTGCGGCCAATACCCGCACTCGGGCCTCCAGTCGCGGCTGACGAGGTGCCAACCCCGTTCGCGCCCGCCGGCGACACCGTCACTCGCTCGCTCGCCGCGGCCACCCGGACAGGGACAACGGATCCACGTTTCGTTGTAGGCAACGGTCCCGCCGAGCCCGGAGCGGTCACTCGCGCAACCCGATGAGAGCCGGCACGCGGCGAAGATCCCCCGCGTTTCACGGCCGCTAGGGCCGGTACTGCCTGGAGAGCCGGTGTGGTCGAGGCTCCGGGCCCTGCTCCCGCCGTGCGCGACCCGGCTGGGCTGGAGGCGGCCACCTGGGCCGCGACGGGTGGAGCGGAAGAGCTTGCCGGCAAAGTGCCGGCGGACGGGGAGCCGCTCGAAAAGGAGGCGGCCCCCTCGGTTGGAGTCACAGCTGCGGCCGGCGCGATCGGCGTCGGCGCGACCGTCTGCTCCGTGACGCCCGGCGCCGTCACGCCCGGTGCCGGGGGAGGGCGGGCGCCGAGCTTGTTCCTCCTCCGGTCGGCGCCGGGCTCGGATCCGGAGCGCGGGCCGGAAGCAACGTCAGCGGATCGACGTATCCCTGATCCTGGTCTGCGTGGCGCACGCCGAGCTGGACGTAGGGACCGCTCGACTCGACATCGCCACTGGGGCCGATCGTGCCGACGCCGTCCCCCTCGGCGACTGCTGCGCCCTTGGCCACCGCGATCGAGCCGAGTTGGGTCAGCGTGACGGACCAGCCGTCCGGGGTCAGAATCGTGACCGACTTGCCGCTCCCCGGCACGGTGCCCGCGAACGTGACGGTTCCCGCAGCGGGGGCCAAGATCGTCTCCCCAGCTGCCCCGCCGAGGTCGACGCCGCGGTGCTGGCCGGCGGCGTACGGATGGTCGGGATCGAACGAGAACGGCACCAGAACGGAGCCGCTGGACGGCCAGGTCCAGGCCCTTGCGGGGCCTACCACCGCGAGCGCAGCAACGAGCACGAGCAGGAATCTCCGCATCTCAACCCCCTAAGACGATCGCAGTTGCCAGAACAGAGAACAGGTGTTCGATCACTGTAGGGGCTGAGGTTGCGGTTGTCAAAAAAGATTACAAAGTTGTCACAGAGACTCCCGATAGAGCTCGTTCCTCGGAACTGCCGTGAGCCGGGAGACGACCTCGGCCGCAACCTTGCGAGGCGTTCCAGCGGCGACGAGATCCGTGACCGCCCTCGACGCCGCCCCCGCGGCCTCGGGGTCTCGGGCGGCTACGTCGCCGGGGCCGATCACGAGCGTGATCTCGCCCTTCGGCGGCTCGGCAAAACGCACCGCGAGCTCCTCGGCGTGTCCCCGCGCGACCTCCTCGAAGCGCTTCGTCAGCTCGCGACACACCGCCACCGGACGACCCGGCTCCGCAACGGCGAGCGAGCGCAGCGAGGCCGGCAGCCGGCGCGGGGACTCGAACGCGACCACCGGCCAGCGCGAGGCACGGAGTTCCGCCCAGAGGGTCTCGAGCGCGGAGGCACGCCTCGGCAGAAAGCCGACGAACGTGAAGCGCTCTGCCGAGAACCCGCTCGCGACGAGCGCCGTCTCGACCGCCGAGGGCCCGGGAAGCACCGTGACGACGACACCCGCCGCGATCGCCGCGCGGATGAGCCCGGCCCCCGGATCAGAGATTCCCGGCAGCCCGGCGTCCGAGACGAGAGCCATTCGCTCGCCGGCCCTGAGGCGCGGCAGCAACTCGGCGGCGCGGAGGCCCTCGTTGTGCTCGTGCAGCGAGACAAGCCGAGCCGAGATCCCGTGCCGATCGAGCAGAACGCGCGTGTGCCGGGTGTCCTCGCAGAGGACGACCGATGCTTCACGGAGCTCTTCGAGCACCCGCAGCGTGACGTCTCCCAGGTTCCCGATCGGCGTCGCGCAGACCGCGAGCGGCACGGTCGCGCTCCCCTACCCCAGCGCCTCGAAGGCCAGGAGGCCCGCGCCGATCAATCCTGCGTTCGGCCCCAGCTCGGCCACCGCGAGCCGCACGGTGGCGCCCGCCGGCGAGAGCGCCTCGGTCAGGAGCACCTCCCGCACGGGATCGAGCAGGAGGGAGCCCGCGGCGACGCCGAACCCGCCGCCGACGACGACGACATCCGGGTCGAAGAGGTTGACGAGGGAGGCGACGGCCGCGCCCAGGTGGCGCCCGATCTGCCGCAGCGCCGGGTGGCGCTCACGGACGAGGTCGTACGCCGTGGCCGTTTCGCCGAGCACTTCCCGGGCAAGCCGGTCCGCGGCGTTCCCGGAGCAGTACGACTCGACATGGCCGTGTCCGGTGCACGTGCCCTGGCAGGGCTCGCCGTCTTCGACGATCACCATGTGGCCGACCTCCGCCCAGCCTCGATAGAGCTGGCCGTCGAGGACGATCCCGCCGCCCACGCCCGTCCCGAGTGTCAGCAGAACGAGATCGCGCGTCCCCCGGCCCGCGCCGTGGGTGAACTCCGCAAGCGCGGCGGCGCTCCCGTCGTTGATCACGCGCACCGGCAACCCGATGCGGTCGTTGAGGACCTCCTCGAGCACGATGTCTCGGAGCGGGGTGTTGACGGCACCCAGCGCGACGCCGGTCCGGGTGTCGATCCGCGCCGGCGCCCCGAAACCGATCGCCTCGACCTCGGGTTCGGACGCGCGGAGCTCGCCGACGACCGCGACCAGGGCCTCCACGAGCGCATCCTGCGAGTCCACGGGCGTCGGTCGTGCGATCTGCCGCTCGATTTGGCCCGAAGGGTCGATGACGCCCGCCAGGATCTTCGTCCCGCCGAGGTCAACCCCGATCACGCGCCTGCCGACCACGTCGGCGGGTACCCTACTCCGACGGATGACGTCGAAGGACAAGCCCTATCGCGTCTATCGCGGTGGTCGCGTCAAGGGCAAGGTACCGGCCGTTCCCGGGAAGACCAGCAGCCCCCGGCCCGCCCCGAAAAAGACCGCAAGCAAGCCGCGCACGCGTCGGCTGTTGCCCGGCCGTCACTCGTGGAAGGTGATCGCGCTGCTCTCCTCCCTGCTTCTGATCGTCTTCGCGGTGGGCTGGGGCATCGCCGGGTTCCTCTCGTTCCAAAGTGGCGTCTCTGACGCCAACAAGCGGTTCGCACACGAGCACGGAGCACGCGCGGCGCTTGCGAAGAGCAACGGGTTCCTGCTCTCCCACGGCACGACGATCCTGCTGCTCGGGACAGACAGCTCCACCGCCGCCGGCCGAAGCGGCGACCGGCACGCGGACTCGATCATCCTCGTCCGCACCGATCCGTCGCACCACAAGCTCGCCTACCTCTCGATCCCCCGAGATCTGCTGGTCGCGATCCCGGGGGTCGGCAACGCCAAGATCAACGCCTCCTACCAGGTCGGCGGCGCCGCGCTGGCGATCAAGACGGTGAATGCGTTCACCGGGGTCGCGATCGATCATGCGATCGTGGTCGATTTCAACGGCTTCAAGGACCTGATCGACGCCGAGGGCGGGATCACGATCAATGTCCCCGAGGCGATCCGCTCAAATCGGTTCGACTGTCCGTACCCGACCGAGGCGCGCTGCCTTCAGTGGAAGGGATGGCGCTTCCACCGCGGCACCCAGCACATGACGGGCGAGCAGGCTTTGATCTACTCGCGCATCCGCGAGAATCAGCTCAACCCCGGCGAGAACGATCTCACCCGGGGCGCGCGCCAGCAGGCCGTGGCCCAGGCGGCAACGGCGAAGCTGACCTCTCTTTCGACCTTCCTCGATCTTCCGTTCGACGGGAAGTCGCTGATGAAGCCGCTCACGACCGACCTGACGCAGTGGCAGCTCCTGGAGCTCGGCTGGGTGAAGTTCCGCGCGTCCTCGTCGCACACGCTCTACTGCAGGCTCGGCGGCGACCCGGAGACGGTGGGAACGGCCTCGGTGCTCGTTCCGTCGGAGGACAATCGGAACGTCCTCGCGATGTGGGCGGGTGCCTCGGCGCCACAGCCTCCGACCTCGACCTTCGGGCCCGGCTGCCGCACCGGCCACCCGCTGCAGTAACCCGCCGGCTCCGCTCTGCGTCAGTCGCTGCTGGAACTCGACGACGACGAGCCGCTGTCGCCGCTCGAGCCGCCACCCGACGACGAGTCGCCGCCGCTCTTGCCACCCGAGGAGTCGCCACCCGAGGAGCCTCCGCTCGAGGAGTCCGACGAACCGGAGTCCTTCGTCGCCTTCTTGCCGCCGCGGCCGTAATCGGTCGAGTAGAAGCCCGAACCCTTGTAGTGGACGGCAACCGGGAACAGGACTTTCTCGAGTGGCGAGGCGCCGCACTCCTCACATTTTCGAGGGCCCGGCTCGTTCATGCCGTGGAACACCTCGAGTAGGTGCCCGTTCGGACACTTGTACTCGTAGAACGGCATCGGACGCGGAAGGGTACCAGCGGCGCCAGAGCAGCTAGTCCGCCTCGCCCCCTTCTGCGAGTGCATCGGGCCCGGCGTCGTAGGCCGTCTCACGGAAGCACGGTGCGTCTTCGAACGCGCTCAGGCCCGCCATGGTTCGCGCGCCCTGCGAGCGCCTGAGCCGGCGCAGCGTCGCGATCGTGCCGGCCGCACCGACCACACCGCCGAGCGCGAACGAACGCAACGGCGTCTTCCGCCACGGTCGCTTCGCGTCCATGAGACCATCCTACGCATGCTCCTCGTCTCGCTCGGCGACCTGATTCTCGACGTCGTCGTCCAACTCGACAGCCCGCTCCTCTCGGGGGACGACCGACCCGCGACGACTCGCGTCGGTGCCGGCGGGCAGGCCGCGAATGTCGCAGCCTGGGCAGCGACGCTCGGCGCCGAGTCCCGCTTCGTGGGGAAGCGCGGCGCCGACGCCGCCGGGGAGCTCGCCTCGCGAGAGCTCTCGGCCTACGGCGTGGAGCTCGCCGGCCCTGCGGAAGGGAGAAACGGCGTCGTCGTCTCGATCGCCTCCGCCGGTGAGAGGTCGATGGCATCCGATCGAGGCTCGGCGATGGAACTCGCACCCGGCGAGCTCGAGCCCGAATGGCTCGCATGCGATCGACTCCATCTCTCCGGGTACGCGCTTCTCGGCGAACCCGCAGCACTTGCGGGGCTCCGGGCGGCCGAACTGGCGCGCGAACAGGGAGCGCTCGTGTCCGTCGATCTCTCCTCGTGGAGTCTCATCGACGAGGCGTTCGTCGGGCGGGTGAGGAGCCTTGCCCCCGACACCGTCTTCGCGACCGAGCGCGAACGAGAGGCGTTCGGCGAGCTCGACGTCGAGTGGGTCGTGAAGCGAGGCGCGGCCGGCGTTAACGTGGAAGGCGTGAACCACCCCGCGCTCCCCACCGAGGTCGTCGATCCCACCGGCGCCGGCGATGCGTTCGCCGCAGGATTTCTGGTCGGTGGCACGCGCCTCGGCCTCGAGGCGGCGGCCCGCTGCTGCGCGAAGCTCGGGGCGATGCCGTGATCCGGATCGCCGCCGAGGTGCGCGATGCTCTGGCCGACGGTCGCGCCGTGGTGGCGCTGGAAACAACCCTCGTCGCGCACGGCTTTCCGCCGGGCGAAGGGGTCGAGGTGGGCCTCGCCTCGGAACGTGCGGTGCGGGCGGGCGGTTCGGTGCCCGCGACGATCGGCGTCCTCGACGGCGAGCTCGTCGTCGGCCTCACCGCAGACGAGCTCGGCCGCTTCGATCTTGCGAGCCGGAAGCTGGGCCCGCGCGATTTGGCTGCGGCACTCGTCCAGGGCGTCGTCGGCGCGACGACCGTCGGCGGCACGCTCGCCGCCTGCCGTGCCGCCGGGATCGGTTTCATGGCGACCGGCGGCCTCGGCGGTGTCCACCGGGGCTGGCCGACACCGCCCGACGTCTCGGCCGACCTGGACGCGCTCGCGCAGACACCGGTGCTCGTCGTCTCCTCGGGCGTGAAGTCCCTGCTGGACGTCCCGGCAACCGCGGAGCTGCTCGAGACACTCGGCGTCCCGGTGCTCGGATGGCGGACCGACGAGCTTCCGCTTTTCTACGCCGCCCGTGGCGGCCCGCCGGTTTCGGCTCGAATCGAATCGGCCGCAGAGGCCGCGCGCATCGCCTCCGCGCACTGGCGGCTCGGCGGCGGCGGTCTCCTGCTCGGCCGCCCGCCGGACGAGAGTCTGGACGACGTCGAGCCGTTGATCGCGCGGGCGCTCGCCGAGGCCGACACCGAAGGGATCCGCGGCGGTGCGGTCACGCCGTTCGTGCTCGCCTGGCTCCACCGCGAGAGCGACGGCCGGACACTCCGCGCCAACCGCGAGCTGATCGAAGGCAACGCGCTGCTCGCGGGACAGATCGCGGCGGCCGAGGACTAGCTCGCCGCCGGCTCAGGTGAGAGCCAGTGGCCGTCTTCCTGCGCGAGACGGCCGTCCACGTAGATCCGCCCACCGGCGTGCAGGTCCTTGACCATGTCCCAGTGGATGCTGCTCCGGTTCGTGCCGCCGGTCGAGGTGTAGGAGTTCCCGAGGGCGAGGTGCACCGTTCCGTCAATCTTCTCGTCGAAGCCGACGTTCCTGCTGAAGCGGCGGATGCCAGGATTGCAGCCGATTCCGAGCTCGCCCAGCCGGCGCGATCCCTCGTCGGTATCGAGCGTCCTCAGCAGGAACTCCTCGCCGAAGGCGGCGCTCGCCTCGACGACGCGCCCGCCCTCGAAACACGAGGCGCGCGCCGGAGACCTCATGGCCGTAGTAGAGGGCCGGAAACTCGGAGAAGGCGACCACCCCGTCGGCCGAGTCTTCGAGCGGCGAGTAGAACACCTCGCCGCCCGGCATGTTGATGTGCCCGTCGTCGATCGTCCCGGTCCGTCCGGTGAGTGAGAGGGTCAGGTCGGTCCTGTCGCCGACGATCCTCACCTCTTCGGCCTCGTCGAACAGCGACGCGATCCCAGACATCCGCCGTCCCTCGGCATCCCAGTCGCGAAGCACCGCCCCGTAGACGAACTCCTCGTAGTCGTAGAGCGTCAGTCCGGCCTCCTGCGCGGCTGCGTTCGTGGGGTACTCGCACACCACCCACGGCACTTCCATCGCCATCTGCCGTCGCCGGAGCGGCTCCATCCGCTTCTGCACCATCCGCCGCCGTTCGTCGGAGAGCTCGGAGCCCTCGCGGACGTTCTCGGAGGCCGAGATCGAGATGAAGGCATCGCACTCCTCCCACGCGCGCAGTAGGAGCGGTGGCGCCGTGCCGAGCAAGTCGAGCGGCGCCTCACGAGCGAAAGGGCCGCCGAACATCTCCCATGAGAGCAGGACGATCGGATAGGCACCTCTTCGCGCGACCTGCTCCTGCACCGCGTCCACGAGCGGCCGCGCGAGCGGTGTCGAACGAACGAACACCTGCCAGCCCGCCTCGACGCCGACCGATCGGTCGACGAGCAGGCGCGCAAGATCGTCGATCCGCGGGTCGCGCATAGCGCGGGAGTTCTACATTCGTCACGGCCCCGTCACAACCGTCCGAAGGTCCGGGTTTCCGACTTTCTTAGAAATTTCTAAGAAAGTCGCCGATCGCGAGCGCCGGCAGCGTTTCGATCCGGACAGAGCCGCGCGCGGCAATCGAGACCGAGGCTTTGGCGATCGTCTCGATGTCCGGCGCTTCGACGACGTTCACGAAATCGAACTCCCCGAGGGTCGCCCACTGATGCAGCACCTGCACTCCGAACTCCTCGATGTCCTTGTTCACCTGGAGGAGCCGTTCAGGGTTCGCCTTCAGCGTCTGAACGCCCTGCTGGGTCAGGGTGGAGAGGAGGATGTAGGTCGGCATCGGCTCAACGCGAGCCTACCCTGGCCGCCTGATCCTGGTAGAGCAGCGCGCCGCCAAGGAAGAGCAGCGGGCTCAGGACGATGTCGGCGAGGAACAGCGCCACCCGGGTGCTGTTGTCACTCTGGGTGTGCAACAGAACGCCGAGCGTCGTCTCGGCGACGCCGACCACGATCACGAGCGATGCCAGCGATCCAAGCGCATGGATGTAGTCGGCCAGGGCGAGCTCCCGCCCGCGTACGAGCGCGTCGCGGAAGCGGAGCCGCTCGATCAAAGCTGCGGGGACGGCCAGGCCGACGAACGCGAACCAGGCGACGCCGGGGACGATGAACAACGCGCGGAGGATCGGAAAGGGCGCATAGACGAGGAGCCCCACGAGGTATGGCGTCCACGTGAAGGACTGCCGGTAGATCAGCATGCAGGCGAGAACGTAGGCGGCGACGATGACCGGGCCCGCAGCCCAGAAGATCAGGGCCTGCGTCTGGAGGGTTTGCCGGACGGCCACCTGATCGACGGCGGCAAGCGGGATCCCAAGGCCGATCGCCCGCCAGAAGTGTTCGCTGTAGGCCCGGATCGTTTCGCCGATGAACTGACCGATCGTCCGCTCGGCCGGCGGGAGGGCGGAAGGGAGATCAGGCATCGAGTGCCTCGACGAGCAGCGGCAGGGCGTCCGCAAGCGCGGCGAGCGCATCGTCGATCCGCCAGTCCACGCGTTCTGCGTCGTAGCTGTTCGAGACGGCGCGAAGCTCGAACGCGGGTATCCCCGCGTCCGCTGCCGCCCGGAGGACGGCGAATCCCTCCATCGCCTCGACCTCGCAGCAGCTGCGTCCACCGCCGACGCGCGCGCTCGTAGCGATCGGGAGCACTGCCGCGGCCGGGAGCGCTTCGCGTGCGGCCGCAAGGAGAACCGGGTCGGGGGCGGCGCGTTCGATTCGCGGGAAGGCGCGGCTCTCATCCACGAGGTCGCAGTAGATGGCCTCGGAACCGAGCACGAGCGCGCCGGGCTCGAGGTGGCGGGCGCCGGCGATCCCGATGTGGACGACTGCGGACGGCGGGTCGTGCGCGAGCGCCCGAGCGGTTCTGATGGCGGCCTCGACGGGCCCGACGCCGCAGCACAGGGTCTCGATGCGCTCGACGAACGCGAGCTCGAGCGGAGTGGCGGCGACGACGAGCACGCCGGGACGGTAGACGAGTGGAGCTCTGTAACGCCTTTGTGCCGAAAGTGGAACAAGTGCGTGCAGACACTGGCGCGGCGGCTTCCGAGACTGTATTCCATACAGACAACATCCTCGAGAAGGGAGCTGGCCGATGAACTGGAGCTTGACGCGCATGCTGGCGATCGCAGCCGCACTGCTCGCGACCGCAGCAGGTGTGGCCTTTGCAACGCACGGGGGACAGCGCTCGGCGGGTGCCTCGGTTTCCGCCTGCGCCTCCGGTGGCGCCGGGGGCTCGGGCCATCGCGCCTGCGGCCCCCTGCACACGCCGCTCACGGGTGCCGTGGAGTTCCGGACACTCAGCGGCGCGGCTGCCGGCACAGCGCGTTCCACAGCGGCTGAACGGAAGGCCCACGGGCGGCCGTCGCATGGGGTGACTGGGCCGACGGGGCCTGCTGGACCGGCGGGCCCAGCCGGTCCGCCGGGCCCTGCGGGACCTGCCGGCCCGACCGGAGAGACGGGTGCGGTCGGTGCCGCCGGCACACAGGGGTCGGCTGGGCCTGTGGGCCCAAGCGGAACGGATGGAGCCCCCGGCCCCGCCGGACCAACCGGTGCGAAGGGCGACACCGGAGCCGCGGGCCCGTCGGGCAGCCCGGGGCCGGCCGGAGAACGCGGCCCGGCCGGACTCAAGGGCGATCCGGGAACGAACGGGGCTCAAGGCGCAAACGGCGCGCCCGGTCCCGCCGGCCCCCAGGGCATCGCCGGAACGCCCGGGACGACGGGGCCGCCCGGAGTCGCCGGTCCTGCAGGTGCGATCGGCCCGCAGGGTCCCGCGGGGCCGCAGGGCGCAAGCGGTCCCGCCGGTTCGACGGGCCCCGCGGGTCCGGCTGGGCAGAAGGGCGATCCCGGAACCGCGCTCTCGTCGCTCGATCAGCTTTCCGGCACGCGCTGCCAGACCGACGGAACCGTTCGCATCTCCTATGACGCGTCGGGCACGGTCACGCTCACGTGCGCCGCAGCGGCCCCGGTCGGGGTGCCGTCGGTGCGGATCAACGAGGTCGAGACCGGAACGACCTCCTCCGCGGCCGACGAGTTCGTCGAGATGGTGAACGCCGGAACAGCGGCCGTCGACATCAGCGGCTGGAGGGTCGTCTACCGGTCGGCGGCGGGCACCGCCGACACGACCGTCGCGACGATCCCGGCCGGGACGACACTTGCCGCTGGTGCGTTCTATCTCCTCGGCGGCAGCGGCTATGCCGGCGCAGCGGCCGCCGACCAGAGCTTCTCGACGGGTCTTGCCGGCACCGGAGGCGCGACCGGGATCCGGGATGGATCGGGAACGCTCGTCGACAGCGTGGGCTGGGGAACCGCGACGAACGCACTCGTCGAAGGTTCTGCGGCCGCAGCTCCTCCCTCAACCGCGGCTCCCGGATCCAGCATCGACCGGATCCCGGACGGCCGCGACACGAACCAGAATGCGGCCGACTTCACGATCTCGGCAACAGCAACTCCGAGGGCTTCGAACCACTGACGATGGCGAGACGGTTTGTGATTGCATCGCGGCGTGAGCTACACCGTCGTCCATGCCGCGGACCACTCCTGGGAAGAGCGGCCGGCATTTGGCGGGGAAGAGCTCCGCCGCACCTCCGACCTGACAACGGCCGCCGGCCTCGGGGAGTCACGAGCGCGGATGTGGCGTCTGCCCGCTCATGCGCGCGGCCGCCGGCACATCGAGCAGGCGCAGGAGGAGGTCTTCGTGGTGATGGAGGGGACGTTGACCATCCTGCTCGGCGATCCGCCGGAGCGCTTCGACCTGGCGCCGCAGAGCGTCGCCTCGGTCAAGCCGGGCACCGCGATCCAGCTGCGGAACGAGACGGACTCTGAGGTCGTGGTCTTCGCCTACGGAGCCCCGCCCGTGGCGGGCCAAGCGGAGCTCCTCGACGACCTCGAGCTGTAGTGGTTAGCCAACCGGCTCTGCGGCCAGGGCGGTCGCCTTGGTGAAGACGAGATCGCCGTTCTGCTCGTCAACGAGGATCGTGTCGCCCGGCGCGAAGTCACCCTCGAGCAGCCGCAGCGCCAAGCGGTTCACGAGCAGGCTCTCGATCGCCCTCCGAAGCGGCCTCGCGCCGTAGACCTCATCCCAGCCCTCGTTGGCGATCACGGCCTTCGCGCCGTCGGTCAACTGGAGCTCGAGCTCGCGGTCGGCCAGCCTCCCGCGCAGCTGGGCCAGCTGGAGCTCGACGATCTCGCCGATCTGCTCGCGCGTGAGCGGCTTGAAGACGACGATCTCGTCGATGCGGTTCAGGAACTCCGGCCTGAAATGCTCGCGCATCGCCTCGACCGAGCGGATGTTCGAGGTCATGATCAGGATCACGTTCCTGAAGTCGACCGTCCGGCCCTGACCGTCGGTCAGGCGACCGTCGTCGAGCACCTGGAGGAGCACATCGAACACCTCGGCGTGCGCCTTCTCGATCTCGTCGAGGAGGACCACCGAATAGGGACGGCGGCGAACCGCTTCGGTCAGCTGGCCGCCCTCGTCGTAGCCGACGTACCCCGGAGGTGCGCCGACGAGCCGGGCGACGCTGTGCCGCTCCTGGTACTCGCTCATGTCGAGGCGCACCATCGCCCCTTCGTCGTCGAGGACGACGCCGGCGACGGCCCGCGCGAGCTCCGTCTTGCCGACGCCGGTCGGCCCGAGGAAGACGAACGACCCGTTCGGGCGGTTCGGATCCTGGAGGCCGGTGCGAGAGCGCCGCAGGGCGTTCGCGACGGCAGAGACCGCGTCGTCCTGTCCGATCACCCGCTCGTGGAGCCTGTCTTCGAGGTGGATCAGCTTTTCGGTCTCGCCCTCGAGCAGACGGTCGACGGGGATGCCGGTCCAGCGGCCGACAACGGCGGCGATGTCATCCTGGTCGACCTCCTCCTTGACCATCGGATGCTCCGGGCCCGTGCGATCGGCGAGCTCACGCTCGAGCGCGGGAATCTCGCCGTACCGGATCTCGGCGACGCGCTGCAAGTTCCCTTCGCGCTCGGCCCGCTCGGCCTCCATGCGGAGCTCGTCGAGACGCCGGGTCGCGTCCTTGATCCGCTCGAGCGCTCCCTTCTCCTTGGCCCAGCGGGCGGCAAGGCCATCGCGCTGCTCCTTGGCATCTGCGAGCGCCTTCTCCAGCGGCTCACGTGTGGTCGGGGCCTCCTTCGCCATCGCCGCGAGCTCGATCTCGAGCTGCATGACCCGGCGGTTCGCCTCATCGAGCTCGATCGGCGAGGAGTCGATCTCCATGCGCAGGCCCGAGGCGGCTTCGTCCACCAGGTCGATGGCCTTGTCGGGAAGGAACCGGTCTGCGATGTAGCGGTGCGAGAGAACCGCCGCTGCGACCAGCGCGGCGTCACGGATCCGGACGCCGTGATGGGCCTCGTACCGCTCCTTCAGCCCGCGAAGAATCGCGATCGTGTCCTCGACCGAGGGCTCGTCGACCCGCACCGGGGCAAACCGGCGCTCGAGCGCGGCGTCCTTCTCGATGTGCTTGCGGTACTCGTCGAGTGTCGTCGCTCCGACGCAGCGAAGCTCGCCGCGGGCGAGCATCGGCTTGAGCAGGTTCGCCGCGTCGACCGCGCCCTCGGCCGCGCCGGCGCCGACGATCGTGTGGAGCTCGTCGATGAACAGGATCACCTTGCCGTTGCTCTCCTTGATCTCGGTGAGGACGGCCTTCAGGCGCTCCTCGAACTCCCCCCGGTACTTCGAGCCGGCGAGGAGCGCGCCGATATCGAGCGCCCAGACCGTCCTGTCCTTCAGCCCGTCGGGCACGTCGCCGCCGATGATCCGCTGGGCGAGCCCCTCGGCGATCGCCGTCTTCCCCACGCCGGGCTCGCCGATCAGGACAGGGTTGTTCTTCGTGCGCCGGGAGAGGATCTGGATCACGCGCCGGATCTCCTCGTCGCGGCCGATCACGGGATCGAGCTTCCCGTCCTTCGCCTCTTCCGTCAGGTCGCGGCCGTACTTCGAAAGCGCCTGGTAGCTCCCCTCGGGATCCTGCGAGGTCACGCGCTGGCCGCCGCGAACCTTCTTGATCCAGGCGAGGATCTCGTCGCGCGGCACCGGCTCGAGCGCGAGAAACAGATGCTCGGTCGAGACGTACTCGTCCTCGAGCTTCGCCGCGTCCCGCTCGGCGTCGTCCAGGACCTTCGTCAGGGAGTTCGAGATCCGCGGCTGCACGTTGCCGGCGCCGGTCGCTGCCGGACGCCCGGCGAGCTTCTGCTCTGCCTCGGCGCGGAGCCCCTGCCAGTCGGCAAAGAGCTCCTGGTCGAGCAGCGAGAGCAGGAGGTGCTCGGGGTAGATCTCGGGGTTCCCGCGCCGGCGCGCGAGCTCCTGGGCGGCCGCCACGGCCTCCTGACCCTTAATCGTCAGCCGATTGAAATCCATCGCTCAACCACTCTCCTCGATCGTTCGTTGCAGTTCTGTTTCTGTGCCTGACTGGCGACGGCCCGTTAGCCCCTCGTGGCCGGCGGTTGCGGGGGGCGGTAGACGACGAGGTCCCGGCGGTATTGCCGGTGAACCTGGTCGATCGTCTCGCGCATCTCGCGCTCCATCCGGTCGAGCCTTCGGCGCATGCGCGCGAGCTCGTCCTCGAGATGCAGCACGCGCTCGACCCCGGCGAGGTTGAGTCCGATCTCGCTCGTCAGCCGCTGGATCAGCTGGAGGCGCTCGACGTCCTCGTCCGAATAGAGGCGCGTGTTGCCCGCGGTGCGCTTCGGGCGGACGAGACCCTTCTGCTCGTAGATCCGAAGCGTCTGCGGGTGCATGCCGACGAGCTCCGCGGCGACGGAGATCATGTAACGCGGCCGTCCCAGATCGGTACCCAGCGGCCGTTCGTTCAAAAGCGCCTCCTCCGGAAGAAGACCCCCGCCCCGATTGCGACGATCCACACCGCCAGGAAGATCGCCGAGCCGCCGCCGTGTCCGCCGAACGCCGAGCGCGCGATGATCAGCGTCATCACGGCGAGCGGGACGATCAGCCGCACGAACCCGGGCCGTGAGGAGCGTCCGCGCCGTCCCGAGCCGGGCCCCGAAGCTCCGAATCGACCAGGCGCACCAGTGCCCGGCGGCGAGGAGAAGACGTCCGGCTCCGACGAGGAAGTCTGCGCTGCGACAGGCTCGGCCGCGAAGGTGCCCGGCTCGGCCGCGACCGACTCCTCCGGACCAGCCACCGGCGAGGTAGAACCGTCGATGCCCGGCGCCGTCGGCGGCTCGGGAGCCGTGCGCGGCCCCTCGGCGAGCAGCCTTTCGTGTTCGGTCGTCACCCGAAGAGCCTCTCGCGCGGATTGCCTTTCGAGGCCTTGTCCAGGTTCTCGAGCGCTTCCCGCTCGGCCTTGTTCAGCTTGGACGGCACGGCGACCTTGAGCCGCGCGAGCAGGTCTCCGCGCCCGGAGCCGTTCAACTTGGGCGTACCGCGGCCCTTCACGCGAAGGAGCTTGCCATCCTGCGAGCCCGAAGGCACCTTCAGCGAGACGCGGCCGTCCGGCGTCGGGATCTCGACCGTTGCGCCGAGCGCCGCCTCGCTGAACGTGATCGGCACCTCGAGCACGAGGTCGTCGCCGCGCCGCTCGTACAGCTTCGACGGCTCGACCCGCGTCACCACGAACAGGTCGCCGGCGGGCGCCCCGCCCCATCCCGCTTCGCCCTTGCCCTTGAGCTTGATCTTCGTCCCGTCCTTGACCCCGGCCGGGATCCGAACGGTGTAGCGCTTCGTGCGCCGCTCACGACCCGCGCCGTGACAGGTGGGGCACGGCGTATCGACGATCGTGCCGTTCCCGCGGCAGTTCGGACACGGCTGCTGGAGCGCGAAGAGTCCTTGCGAGGTGGCGACGACGCCGCTGCCGTTGCACTGCGGGCAGCGCTTGGGCGCCGTGCCGGGCGCGGCCCCCGTTCCGTGACAGGTGTGGCAGGCGAGCTCGAGCGTGACGGGAACCGTCGTCTGCAGCCCCTTGAGGGAGTCTTCGAAGGAGACCCGCACCTCGACCTCGACGTCCGACCCGCGCTGCCCACGCTGCGGCTGCGAGCGCCCTCGGCCGCCGCCGCCGCCACCTCCCCGGCCACCGAAGAGACCGCCGAACAGGTCACCGAGATCGAAGTCGCCGAAGTCGACGTTCGTCGGCCCGGGACGGCCGTTCGCCGAGCCGAAGCTGTCGTACTGCTTGCGCTTCTCCGGGTCGGAGAGCACGTCGTAGGCGCCCTGTACCTGCTTGAAGCGCTCCTCCGCTGCGGCGTCCCCCGGGTTCTTGTCCGGGTGATACTGCCGCGCGAGCTTGCGGTAGGCCTTCTTCAGCTCGTCCGGCGACGCGTTCTTCGCAACGCCGAGGGTCTCGTAGTAGGACTCGGCCATGGAGCGACGGTCAGTCCTCGCCCGCGGCCGCCGCCGGCTCCGGCGGCCCGGAGCTCACGACCACACGTGCCGGCCGCAGGACCTGGTCGCCGAGGCGGTAGCCCTTCTGGACCACCTGGATCACGGTTCCGTCGGGCTCGGTCGAAGGCTGGGAGAGCAGAGCCTCCTGGGTGTGCGGATCGAACCGCCCCGCGGTGTCCACCTCGGACAGCCCCTCGCGGACGAGCGTGTCCGCGAGCGAGCGGTGGACGAGGCGCACCCCGTCGGCGAGCTTCAGCTCGCCATGCTCGACCGCGGCATCGACCGCCCGCTCGAGGTCGTCGAGCATCGGGATCAGCTGCTTCACGAGCCGCTCGGAGGCACGGAGCACGAGACGCTGCTCTTCCCGCGCGACCCGCTTGCGATAGTTGTCGAACTCGGCCTTGAGCCGCTTCAGCGTGTCGAGATACTCGTCGCGCTGACGCAGGGCCTCGGCCAGCTCGTCCTGTTCGGGAACTGCGCCGGGCGCGGGGGCGGCGGGCTCCCCCGCCGCCTCCGGCGCAGCGCTCGACTTCAGCTCGAACGGCTCGCTCAAGAGGTCTTGGCCTCCTCGCCGTCGTCGACGACCTCGTAGTCGGCGTCCTCGATCACCTCGTCGTCCGACCCGTTTGTGCTGGACGAACCGTCAGCAGACGAGGAGTTCGCCGAAGCCTGGGCGTAGATCGCCGAGGCGGCGTCCGTCCAGGCCTCCTGGAGCGCATCGGACTTGGCACGGATCTCCGACACGTCGCCCGACTCGAGCACGCCGCGGAGCTCCATGATCCGTCCCTCGACCGTTCCGGCAACGGACTCGTCGAGCTTGTCGCGGTGCTCCTTGAGCGATTTCTCGGTCTGGTAGGCGAGGCCCTCGGCCTGGTTGCGCGTGTCCGCGAGCTCGCGCAGATTGTGCGCCTCCTCGGCGTGCGCCTCGGCCTCTTTGATCATCTGCTGGACCTCGTCTTCCTTCAGTCCCGAGCCGCCCTCGATCTTGATCTGCTGCTCGTTCCCGGTCCCGAGATCCTTGGCCGAGACGTTGATGATCCCGTTCGCGTCGATGTCGAAGGCGACCTCGACCTGCGGCAGGCCCCGCGGCGCCGGCGGGATGCCGACGAGCTGGAACTTGCCGAGCGTCTTGTTGTAGGCCGCCATCTCGGACTCGCCCTGCAGGACGTGCACCTCGACCGAGGGCTGATTGTCCTCGGCGGTCGTGAACGTCTCCGCCTTGCGGGTCGGGATCGTCGTGTTGCGTTCGATCAGCCGCGTCATCACGCCGCCCTTCGTCTCGATCCCGAGCGAAAGCGGGGTGACGTCGAGGAGCAGGATGTCCTTGACCTCGCCTTTGAGGACACCGCCCTGGATCGCGGCGCCGACGGCGACGACCTCGTCCGGGTTGACGCCCTTGTGGGGCTCCTTGCCGATCAGGTCCTTGACCTTCGCCTGGACGGCCGGCATGCGGGTCATCCCGCCGACGAGAACGACGTGGTCGATCTTCGCGCCGTCGAGGCCCGCGTCCGACAGGGCCTGCTTGGTCGGTCCGACGGTGCGCTCGAGCAGGTCGTGGGTCAGCTCCTCGAGCTTCGCCCGAGTCAGCTGGAGGTCGAGGTGCTTGGGCCCCTCGGCCGTCGCGGTGATGAACGGCAGGTTGATCTGGGTCGCCATCGTCGAGGAGAGCTCGATCTTCGCCTTCTCGCCGGCCTCGTACAGGCGCTGGAGCGCCATCGGGTCGGCGGCGAGGTCGATGCCCTGCTCGCGCTTGAACTCGGCGACCATCCAGTCGACGACGGCCTTGTCGAAGTTGTCACCGCCGAGGTGGTTGTCGCCGTTCGTGGACTTGACCTCGAAGACGCCGTCGCCGAGCTCGAGCACCGACACGTCGAACGTGCCGCCGCCGAGGTCGAAGACGAGGATCGTCTGCTCGGTGCCTTCCTTGTCGAGGCCGTAGGCGAGCGCCGCCGCGGTCGGCTCGTTGACGATGCGCAGGACGTTGAGCCCGGCGATCTTGCCGGCGTCCTTGGTCGCCTCGCGCTGGGCGTTGTTGAAGTACGCGGGAACCGTGATCACCGCGTCGGTGACCGACTCGCCGAGGTAGGCCTCGGCGTCGGTCTTGAGCTTCTGGAGGATCATCGCGCTGATCTCGGGCGGCGCGTACTCCTCGCCCCCTGCCTTGACGCGAACGTCGTCGTTCGGGCCCTTGACGACCTCGTAGGGGACGATCTTCATCTCCTCGGAGACCTCGTCGAACTTGCGGCCCATGAAGCGCTTGATCGAGAAAATCGTGTTCTGCGGATTCGTGACCTGCTGCCGGCGTGCCGGCGAGCCGACGAGCCGCTGACCGTCCTTCGCGAAGCCGACGACGGACGGAGTCGTCCGTCCACCTTCGGCGTTCGAGATCACGGTCGGCTCGCCGCCTTCGAGCACCGCCATACACGAGTTGGTGGTGCCCAGATCGATACCGATCGTCTTCGCCATCTGCTGCATCTCCTTTGCGAACGTACGTCTACGTGGCGGTCCCGCAGCGTTTGCGCGTTGCTACGGCCGTCAACTGAGAAAATCTAAGCCTCTTTATATCAGATCATGTCGAGCTCGCGCTACAACGCCGCCGACAGGCCGATCAGGACGCCTCCGGCCACGATCGCCGCCGCGCCGAAGATCACGCGTGGTCCGATCCCCTCGCTTCGGCCGAACACGAGCGCGGCGAGCCCGACGCCCCAGAGGGACTCGGTCGCGACGAGCGGCGAGACGATCGAGACGCGTCCGCGGAAGTACGCCTCGAAGAGACAGATATATGACAACCCGAAGAGCACACCCGCCGGGGCGAAGCCCTTGAGCTCACGCCGCGTCGGGAGGCCGCGCGCCGGAACGAGCGTGACGAGGATGCCGGCGAGGAGCGCGGCCGCGGCGACCGTCTCGGGGCTTCCCTCGGTGTGGAGCGCACGCACGATGTTGTCGCGGACCGCGAAGAGGACGGCGGCTCCCAGTGCGAACAGGAGCCCGCGCGCCCGCAGGTGATCGGGACGGTCGCGCTCTGCTGCGAGCAGGATCCCGCCGGCCACGATCGCGATCGCACCGGCGACGAGCGCGGGGCGCACGGGTTCGCCGAGCAGCGCGAAGGCGATGCCGAGCGCGAAGAGCGGCGCGGCTCCGACCGTCACCGAGGTCCGTGATGGACCGGCTTCCTCGACCGAGCGCGTGAACAGGACCTGTGAGAGCCCCGGCGCGAGCAGGCCCGCGAGGAAGAACTTCCAGGCGCCGCCGTAGTCGTGGCGGACGAGCGACGCGACGAAGGCGACGCAGAAAGCGACAACGAGCGTCGAGAGCGCGCCGCGGATCGCCCCGGTCTGCTCCCGGAGGCCGATCCGGATCATCACCGTCATCGCCCCGAACGCCGCCGCCGAGGCAAGGGCGAGCAGAACGGGCGTCACGCCGCCGTCTCGGCTGCGACCGCGATCGCCGCTTCCTCGTCGACGTGCCGGGGTGCGTCTCGTCCGGCGAGGACGATCCCGGCCATGATCGCGATGCAGCCTGCCCAGCGCCCGAGCCCGAGCCGGTCCCCGGCGAGCCAGAAGCCGAAGAGCGCGGCCCACACCGGCTCGAGCGTGAAGATCAGTGCCGTTCGTGCAGCGCTCGTCAGCCGCTGGGCCCAGGTCTGGATCAGGAACGCAAGCGCACTCGCAAAGATGCCGGTCACGAGCAGCGCCCCCCAGACCGTCCAGCCGCGCGGAACAGCCATCGTCGGCACCGCCACCACGCCGAGTAGTGCGAACGCGGCCAGCATCTCCACGAGCGTGAACCCGAGCACGTCGTACCGCGGCGCGTAGCGCTCCATCAGCACGATCTGGAGCGAGTAGACGGCCGCGCCGGCGAGTACGAGCGCGTTGCCGCCCTGGTGGCCTCCGTGCACGCCGGCGAGCAGCGCGAGCCCACCGGTGGCGAGCGCAACCCCGCCCCAGACCGCCGCACCGATCCTGACCCGGAAGCAGACGAAGGCGATCAGCGGGGTGAGGACGACGTACATGCCGGTGATGAACCCGGCGCTCGAGACGCTCGTCCGCTCGAGCCCGTAGGTCTGAAGCGTGTACCCGCCGGCGAGCAGCGCCCCGGCGAACGCCGCCGACGCCGTACCGCGGCGGCCAAGCCCGCGAAGGCGGGTGAACGCGAACGGCGCCAGCACGAGTGCGGCGATCCCGAAGCGCAGCGTGAGGAACGGCATCACCGGGTAGAGCGCGACCGCGTCCTTGACCTGGACGAACGTCAGGCCCCAGACGGCCGTGACCGCCACGAGAGCCGGCACGGCCGAGCGCGAGGGACTAGTCAGCCTGTGAACAACGCGTGACAACACGGCGGGGCCACACGCTAATCTGTCCTGAGATGTCGCAGGCCCTAGACGCCTTCGGCCGTCCCCTTCGGGACCTCCGGATCTCGGTTACGGATCGCTGTAATTTCCGTTGCCAGTACTGCATGCCGAAGGAGGTCTTCGGCCACTCCTACCGGTTCCTCGACCGTAAGGAGCTGCTCGACTTCGACGAGCTCACCCGCGTCGCCCGGATCGCAGTCGGCCTCGGCGTGAACAAGATCAGGATCACGGGCGGCGAGCCGCTGATCCGACGCGACATCGAGCGCCTGATCGGGATGCTCGCCGAGCTCGACGCCGAGCTCACGCTCACGACGAACGCCTCGCTCCTGCCCCGCAAGGCCCAGGCGCTCGCGGATGCCGGCCTGCACCGGATCACGGTCAGCCTCGATGCGATGGACGATCCGACCTTCAGGGCGATGAACGACGTCGACTTCCCGGTGGAGCGCGTGCTCGAGGGGATCCAGGCGGCGCGGGAGGTCGGACTGCCGGTGAAGGTCAACTGTGTGGTCAAGCGGGGCGTCAACCACGACCAGATCGTGCCGATGGCCCGCTACTTCCGCGAGACCGGCGACACGCTCCGCTTCATCGAGTTCATGGACGTCGGCGAGACGAACGGCTGGCGGATGGACGACGTCGTTCCGGCAGCGGAGATCGTTGCCGCCGTCGACGCCGAGTTCCCGATCGAGCCCGCGGAGGCGCAGTACCGCGGTGAGGTTGCGAAGCGGTGGCGCTACAAGGACGGCAAGGGCGAGATCGGGATCATCGCCTCGGTGACCCAGCCGTTCTGCGGCGACTGCACGCGCTCGCGGATCTCGGCGGAGGGCAAGCTCTTCACCTGCCTGTTCGCCAAGCGGGGACACGACCTCCGGGCGTTGATCCGGAGCGGCGCGACCGACGAGGAGCTCACCGAGAGGTTCGCCGCGATCTGGCATGTGCGCGGCGACCGGTACTCGGAACTGCGCGCGCAGGGCCACACATTCGACGACGATACGCCTCGCGTCGAGATGAGCTACATCGGCGGCTAGCCGCTAGGGCGAAGTGGCCGGACACGGCGGCGGGTAGGGCGCTAGCCGGTAGAGAACGACGCCGCCGACGCGCCGCGGCCGGGCGATCGGGTCGAGCGCCGCCGACCACTGGCTCGCCTGGCTCGCGTCGAGGACGACGGTCGTCACACCGTGCTCGGCGAAGAAGGTGCGGAGATTCGCGGTCTGGTCGGCGCCGAGCGGGCCGCCGCCTGTCACGGCGATCGCCTCCGGTGCCAGGAACGGCGCCGGGATCGAGGGCCCGATGTCGCCTCCGGCCATATCGAAGCGGAAGTCGCGATCGGTCTGCCACAGCAGTGCCGCGCCACCGCGGAAGGGGAACGGGACGACCGTCTCCCCCGGGTCGAGGCAGCTCTTGTACGCGCTGTCTGTGAAGAACACCGGCACGTGGTAGGTGGTCGCAAAGCCGCCCGACTGCGGGTTCGGGACGAGCGCGAGCACGGCCAGCGCCGGGAGGACGAAGCGGAGGGCGCCGTGCGTGCGCCCGGCAGTCCAGAGCGCGGCCATGAGCGCGGCCACGAGGGTCGTGTACAGAGCGAGCCGCTCGGTGAGCACGTCGCGAAACAGCGGCTGCTCAGCGACGAGGTTCCACGGCAGCGGAATGAAATTCCGCCCGTCGATCGTCGCGCGGTGGCCGAGGGCGAGCAGAACGCAGAGCCCGAAGCACGCGACGAGAAACCGTCCGCCCGGCCGGCGTAGCCGCTCGACGGCATAGAGGCACACGATCACGAGCAGCGGAATGCCGAGGTAGTCGTCCTGCTCGGAGCTGTTGCCCGGGAAATGGTTCGAGACGGCTTTGAGCCACGGACCGCCGAGCATGGTGATCTTGGACGGAACGACGAAGTTCAGGAGGTCGGCATCGAACCCGTCCGCTGCGACGAAGCCGCCCGACTGAAAGCCGTCGAGCAGGTAGTAGACAAACGGCGCGGTCAGGACGGCGGCGACGACGTATGCGACAGCGAGCGGCGGGAGCAGCGAGACGATCCGGTGACGCCGTTCCGGGACGAGCGCGAATCCCAGGAGGAGCGCGAGCGCAAGCCCGAGCGAGAACGTGAAGACGACCTCCGTCGAGAGGAGGAGCTCGAGCGCGATCAGCGGCCCGAGCCGGAGCACGAGCCCGCGCCCGGCGAGCCCGCCGTCGAGGAAGCGCAGGACCACGAGCGCGATCAGCGGGATCGCACAGACGGCGCTCAGGTGAAGATGCCCTCCACCGCCCTGCGCGAGGACATAGCTCGAGAAGCCGAAGAGGTAACCGCCGAGCAGCGCGGGCCAGAACGAGCGAGTGAGATATCGGCACAGCAGATACGCCGTCCAGGCGGCGAGCGCGGGCATGAGCACCGCGGCCACGTCGTAGGAGACGATCGGCCCGACGAGCAGCGTCAACGGCGAGAAGAGCAGCGCGAGACCGGGGACAGTCGTCGTCCAGGCCAGGTCGACCCCCTGCGGGGCCCAGACCGAGTGCGTGACGAACGGGTTCTCGCCGTGGAGGATCGCGTGAGGCCACCAGGCGAAGGCCCAGATGAAGATCTGCGGGTCGTAGCCGTGGCCGACGTACTGCGGTCCGCTCTCGACGAGCACCGGCAGCCCGAGAACGAGAAACGCGACGAGGGTGTAGGCGCCGAGCGCCAGGAGGGTGGTCCGCCGGCCCGACAGGGTCATGAAGGACTCGGTTACGAAGGACACGGCGGCGGGTAGGGCTCGAGGTGGTAGACGACGACACCGCCCACGCGATGGGGCTTCGCGATCGGATCGAGCGCACCCGAGAAGAAACCGGCGCGGGTGCCGTCGACGACGATCGTCGTCACGCCTTTGGAGGCGATGAACTTGCGAACGGCGTCGGTCTGGTCCGACCGGAGCTTGCTGCCGCCTGTGATCGGGAGGATCCACGGCGGATTCAGGAAGGACGTGGGGATGTCGGGGCCGATGTCGCCGCCGGCGAGCCGGAAGCGGAAGCCACGCTCGGCCTGCCAGAGGAGGGCTTCGCCGTCCCCCCGGAATGGGAGCGCCATCACGGTCTCGCCCGGATCGAGGCAGTCGCGGTATGGCTTCGCCGTGAAGAACGGCAGCGGGCGATATGTGGTTGCGAACCCGCCCGCATGCGGGTTGGGCACGATCGCGACCACAGCCAGCACGGGCAGAACCCAGCGGAGGACGCCGGAGCCACGGCGTGCCGTCCAGAGAGCGACGACGACCGCGGTGAGCATGGCGGCGTAGACGACGAGCCTCGTCGTCAGCAGATTCTCGAGTAACGGCAGCTTCTGGAGGAGCGCCCAGGGAAGGGGTCCAAGGACGTGCCCGGCGACGGTCGCCCGCCCGCCGAGCGCGACGACGACGATGAGCGCCAGCGCGGCGAGCACGAACCTCCCGCCGGGCGTGCGGAAACGCTCGCGGGTGAAGAGCACGACGATGACGAGGATCGGGAGGCCGAGATAGGCGCCTTGCTCGCCGAGGTTCGTGGGGAACCGGTCGGAGACACCGGTCAACCAGGCGCCGCCGATCGCGGTGACCTTCGTCGGGATCGCGAAGTTGGCGAGGTCAGCGATCGTGCTGTTCAGCGCGTAGAACCTGCCCGCCGGCACGCCGGTGAGCAGGTAATACAGAAACGGTGCCGTCACGAGGCCGGCCAGGAGGTAGGCCACGACGAGCGGCCGGAGCGCCGCCGTGACCCGCGATCGCCGCGAAGGTGCGACCGCGGCGCAAAGTGCGAGGGAGGCGGCAAGCGCGAGTGTGAGCGTCAGGGCCAGCTCGGCGGAGATCAGGAACTGAAAGGCCAGGAGCGGCGCAAAGCGCATGACGAGCCCGCGGCCGTCGAGCCGCCCGTCGAGGAACTGCAGGACGACGAGCGCGGCGAGCGGCAGCAGGAAGACGCTCGTCAGGTTCAGGTTCCCGCCCGCCCCGCCTTCCGCAAGGACGTAGCTCGAGAAGCCGAAGAGGTACCCGCCGAGCACCGAGGGCCAGAGCTTCCCGGTGAGGTAGCGGCAGAGCAGAAACGCCGTCCAGGCAGCGAGCGCGGGCATGAGCACCGCCGCGATGTCGTAGGAGAGGATCGGGCCGGCGAGCAGCGTCAGGGGCGCGAAGAGGAACGCCAGTCCGGGAACGGTCGTCGACCACATCGTGTTCGCGCCGGCGGGGGACCAGATCGGCATGCGTGAAGAACGGGTTTTGCCCGTGCAGGATCGCGTGCGGCCACCAGGCGAACGACCAGATGAAGATCTGCGGGTTGTAGGCGTGACCGACGTACTGCGGGCCCCTCTCGACGAGCGGTGCGAGGCCCAGATAGAGGAAGGCGACGAGGAGATAGCCGGCCAGCGCCGCCAGGGCGGTCCCGCGAGGGCGAGGAACCGCGTGAACCCGGGGCACGGCGGGGGATTCTACTCAGGTCTTCAGTCGCCTTCCCCGATGCAGGAGCCGCGGCGGAAACGGGAAAATCCGCATTGTCAGTCCGGCCCGGACTTGTAGAATGCGCCCGCATGTCGTCGCTGGTTACAGCTGGGCGGCGGATTCTGCCGCGTGGATGGGGAGACCTCGGGCGCCAGCTGGCGATCTGGTTCGGGTTTGCCCTGGCCTATCAGGTCGCCCGTGCGGCTGCGGACAGAAATACCGCGAAGGCGTTCGCCAACGGCCACAGGATCGTCAATTTCGAGCTCGGAGCCGTCCATCGGCTCTACGAGCTCACGTTCGAGCGCTTCGTCGACCAGCGCTACTGGCTTGCGGATCTCGTCTCGTGGACGTACTGGAACTCGGAGTTCACGGTGGTCGGGCTGGCCCTCCTCTGGGTCTACATCCGGCGGCACGACAGCTTCATCAACTTCCGCAACTCGATCCTGCTCGCGAACGTGATCGGCCTCGTCGGGTACGTGTTCATACCGACGGCGCCGCCTCGCCTGCTCGGCGTCGGGTTCGTGAACAATCACACCGACGGAGTCGTCCAGCTCGCGGCGAACCCCTACGCCGCGATGCCGAGCCTGCACGCGTGCGACTCGCTGATCGTCGGGATCGTGCTCGCGAGCGTCGTCAAGCACTGGTGGGCGAAGGCGTTCTGGATCGCCTGGCCGCTCTGGGTGTGGTTCGTCGTCATGGCGTCCGGCAACCACTTCTGGCTCGACTGCCTCGCCGGAGTGCTGGTCGCACTGCTCGCGATGACGATCATCTACAAGGGCCCGGGACTCGCCCGTTTTGTGACCGGTCGCCCGGCCCGCACCGCCTGACCCGCTGCTACGGTCAGAAAGGTGAGTAAAGCCGCCGCGATCAAGCAGGGATACACCTCCGGTGCGCGCTCCCTGGCCTCGCGCTCGATGGTCGGGCTCGCCCGGACCCGGGTCACACCGAACGCCCTGACGACCGCCGGAGTCACGCTGTGCGCGCTCGCGTCGGTGCTCGTGCTGTTCGAGCGCCACAACCAGATCCTCGTCTACTGGGTCGCAGCGGCGATCTTCGTCGCCGGCTCGGTGCTCGACATCCTCGACGGCGCACTCGCACGGGCCGGCGGCAAGTCCACCCCCTTCGGCGCGTTCCTCGACTCGACCACGGACCGCGTCAGCGAAGGCTTCATGCTGGCGGCGATCGCCTACGTCTTCGCGACCGAGAATCGTGACGTCTTCGTGGTCGTGACCGTCGCCGCGGTCGCAGGTTCCTTCCTCGTCTCCTACACCCGAGCCCGAGCCGAGGCCCTCGGCCTCAAGGGTGACGTCGGCATCGGCTCGCGCGCCGAACGCGTCGTGGTGATCACCGCCGGCCTCATCCTCGCCCCATGGGGCGTGCTCCCCTGGGCGATCGCCCTCCTGACCGTCACCGCCTGGATCACCGTCGTCCAGCGAATCCTGTCGGTCCGCAAGCAACTCCTCAGGCACGGGGAAACCAACAAGGTTTCCCCGTGAGCCCCATCCTCCGTTACTGATTTTCGGGCCCTACCTAGGCCTCCCGCCGGGCAAGCCCGGCTCCGGCGTCGACCGTAGCGGATCTTCGATCTGTGCACCCCGGGGGCCTGGTGCTATCTCCGCCCCCCGACCCAGATAGCACTAATCTGCTATCACTTGACGGATGGCAGAGCTGCGTAGCGATGTGCTCGTCCGGATGCCCCCCGGTCTCAAGCGGCGACTCGCCGGCGAGGTCGAGCGGCGGCAGGCGAGCCTGAACGACGTCGCGGTCGCGATTCTCGCCTCCCGGTTCGGAGTCCCGTTCGAACCGAGCGGCCGTCGCGGCGCACCGCCGCGCCCGGCCGGAGACGTGCTCCTCCGCATGCCACGCGAGTTGAAAGCCAGGCTCGCGCGCCGCGCGGACGAGCGCCGGAAGACCACTCATGACCTCATCGTCGAGACGCTCTCCGAGGGTCTCGACGGCCATGGAAAGGAACGCATGCCTGAAACGAACGGCAAGAACGGCTCGAACGGAAACGGTCGCCCGGACGGCAAGGTGCGCGTCGCGATCATCGGTGTCGGCAACTGCGCGAACTCGCTGCTCCAGGGCATCCAGTACTACAAGGACGCCGACGACGACAAGTTCGTGCCCGGCCTGATGCACGTGAACCTCGGCGGGTACCACATCAGGGACATCGAGGTCGTCGCCGCGTTCGACGTCGTCAAGGGCAAGGTCGGCGTCGACCTCGCCGAGGCGATGTGGGCGCACCCGAACGACACGATCAAGTTCGCCGAGGTCGGCAAGACCGGTGTCATCGTCTCGCGCGGGATGACCCACGACGGGATCGGCAAGTACCTCTCGGAGGTGGTCGTGAAGGCGCCGGGCGAGACCGACGACGTGGTCGCGATCCTCAAGGAGCGCAAGGTCGACGTGGTCGTCAACTACCTGCCGGTCGGCTCGGAGACGGCGACCAAGTGGTATGCCGAGCAGATCCTCGCCGCCGGCTGCGCGATGGTGAACTGCATGCCCGTGTTCATCGCCCGGGAGGCCTACTGGCAGCGCCGCTTCGAGCAGGCGGGCCTGCCGATCATCGGCGACGACATCAAGTCGCAGGTCGGCGCCACGATCACCCACCGCGTGCTGACCTCGCTCTTCCGCGAGCGCGGCGTGCATCTCGACAAGACGATGCAGTTGAACGTCGGCGGCAACTCGGACTTCCTGAACATGCTCGAGCGTGAGCGGCTCGAGTCGAAGAAGATCTCGAAGACGAACGCCGTTACCTCGATGCTCGACTACGACCTCGGCCCGGGCAACGTCCACGTCGGGCCGTCCGACTACGTGCCGTGGCTCACGGACCGCAAGTGGGCCTACATCCGGATGGAGGGCTCGGCCTTCGGCGACGTGCCGCTGAACGTCGAGCTGAAGCTCGAGGTGTGGGATTCGCCGAACTCGGCCGGAATCGTGATCGACGCTGTCCGGCTCGCGAAGCTCGCGCTCGACAACGGGATCGCCGGCGCCCTCGAAGGCCCGAGCGCCTACCTGATGAAGTCGCCGCCGGTCCAGATCGTGGACGACGAGGCCTACGAGCAGTCCGAGCAGTTCATCGAGCGCAACAAGCGCAAGACGGAGGTCAAGACGCCGGCGAAGGCCTGACAGCGGGATCGAGGCCGGGGTGGCCGTACGGGCCTCACCGTGGAGGGAACGGGGATTCGCCGGGCTGGATCGGCTCCGCGAGCAGGCTCCGTTTCCGTGGGCGCGACCGCGTGCCGAAGGACTGCTTCTCGTCCTGATCGCCGCGGTCGCGCTCTCCCCCGTCTTCGTCTACAACGAGCAGGACAGCTCGCGGATCTGCCTGTCGCGCGCCCTCGTCGCAGGACGGCTGAGCAACGACGGGTGCTTCCCGTACTCGGTCGACCACTCGAGCTACGGCGGGCACTTCTATTCGAACAAGGCTCCGGGGATGTCGGCGCTCGAGATCGTGCCGGCCGAGCTCGTCCGGCTCCGGAGCCCGATCGACTGGATGCACACGCCCGACCTGAGGCTCTGGGCGGTGCATCTGTTTGCCTCCGGGCTGCCGTTTCTCCTGTGCGTGTTCCTCGTCGGGCGAATCTCGGAGGGGCTCGAGCGAGGGTTCGGCGCGCCGACGATGGTTGCCTTCGGCCTCGGAACCCTCGTCGCGCCGCTCGCCTCTTCGGGCTTCGATCACCTGCCGGCCGCGTTCTTCGGGTTTCTCGCCTTCGTGCTCGCGTGGCGGCGGAGACCGCTCGGTGCCGGCCTGGCCGCCGGTGCGGCGCTGACGATCGAATACGAGGCCGTTGCGGTGCTGCTGGTCGTCCTCGCCTACGCGGCTCTCCGTGGACGGCGCGCGTTCCTGCTCTACGTGGCAGGCGTGCTCCCGGGTGCGGCGCTCCTCAGCGCCTACGACTGGGCCGCGTTCGGCGCTCCCTGGCACAACCCGCTCCGCTACAGCGACAACAGCTACCGGGCAGCCGAGAAATCGGGTCTGCTCGGGGTGCACCTCCCGACGTTCGCATCGACCCAGCACGTCTTCCTCGGCGAGCGGGGACTGCTCGTCACCTCGCCGGTCCTCGCCGCGGCCGCGCTTGGTCTGGTCCTGCTGTGGCGTCGTGGACTTCGAGCCGAGGCGCTCGCCTGTGGCGCCGTGAGCGCGATCTTCGTCGTCGCCGAGTGCGGCTACTTCATCCCGTATGGCGGCGCCTCGCCCGGGCCGCGGTTCCTCGTGCCGGCACTCCCGTTTCTCGCGCTTGGGCTCGGGCCGGCCTTCGCCCGCTGGCCACGCGTCACGACGATCCTCGCCGGGCTCTCGGTGCTCGCGACGACCGCGGTGACACTGACCTGGACGGTCTCAGGGCCCTACCGGCAGAGCATCTGGGGCGAGCTCGCGCGGGTCGTCGTGGACGGCAGCTCCTCGCGTCTCGCGCGCGCGCTTCCGAAGGACATCCTCACCTGGGATGCCGGGACCGAGGCCGGTGCGGTGGTTGTGCTCGTGCTCGCCGCGACCGCGTTTCTGGTCGCGATGCGCCCGCGGCCGGCATCGCTCACCGAGGCGTGAGGTAGGCCTCCCACGTGGTGTCGATCGCCACGGCCTTGCAGGTCGGGCAAGCGGCGATGTCACCGATGTTGAGCGACCCCGGGGGCGGATTCTCTCCCGGCTGGAGGATCACGATCGACGACGGGCGGCGGCCCGCGACGGCGCCGAGGAAGAGGGTGTCGATGTAGGTCGTGTGATCGTCACGCGAGGCGTACACCGTGCCGCCGTGGTCGAAGGCGGCGGCGATCACGGGCTCGACGAAGGCCTCGAACGCGTACTCGCGGTTCGGGCCGTGACGATGGAAGACGACCTGCCAGTGAGTCACCTCGGCGAGGAAGACCAGCGCGAGCGCCGAGGCGATCACGGCCCGGCGTCTCCCCTCGAGCGAGGCGATCGCCTCGAGGGCCGGGATGGCAAGGATCGGCAGCAACACGGGGAGCGCGATCATCCGCAGGCTCTGATCGACGTCCTTGGTGAGGGAGGCGGCGATCGGCGTCACGACCAGGGCGAACAGGACGAACCGCCACCACGGATCGGAGCGGCGCCGGAGCAGCACGATCACGATTCCCGCGAGCGCGAGCCCGACCTCGACGAAGAACAGGCTTCCCGCCCCGTGGACGTGATGCCGCGCGTTCGGGTCACCGTGCACGAGCCAGGCCCACAGATTGATGTTCTTCCCGTACTGCTCGACGAAATCGAGCGGAACCCGCCACCACGACATCCCGCTATGGATGTAGGTGACGGCGTGATAGCGCGCCTGCAGTGCACCGGGATGAATGAGCGCGTAGACCCCGAGCGGGGCGAGCGTGCAAGCGAAGATCCCGCAGGTCGTCGCGAGCTGCCGTCCACGCCCCTTCCGCAAGAAGAGGATCATCCCGAGCGCCAGGAACGGGGCGAGCAGGCGGCCGGCCTGGTAGGCGTACACGATCCCCGCTAGCAGCAAGCCGATTGCGACCGAGTGCCGCAGCCGCCACGTGCCGGCGACTGCGCGATAGACGGTCAGCAGCAGGAGCGCGATCAGGACCGGCTCGATCGCGACCTCGAAGACGAGCCGGCTGATCTCGAACAGCCACGGGCTGAGCCCCGCGAGTAACGCGACCGCTAGCGCGATCAGCCTCCGTTTGGAGATTGCGAGCGCGAGCGCGAAGAGGACGAGCACCGCGGCAAGGCCGAGAACGGCGCTCAGCGCCTTGGCGGCGTGGATGCTCGGGCCTGTGACGCGGAAGACGGCGGCAAGGAGATAGACGTAGAGCGGGCTCTTGTAATCCCCGAAGGAGCGGATGAAGAGCGGAAATCGCGCCCCGTACTCGTCCCTTCCGGTCGTCTCGAGCGTGTAGGCGTTGTAGGCGATGGCGCTTTCGTCGCGGAAGAAGCCCGGCGGGTTGTGCGGGTTCACGTCGAGGAAGACGAGTGCAATCACGAGCAGGACTCCGATCGTCGCGAGACCCGCGGGGGTCGGTGTGAACCGGCTCATCGGGTGCGATCGTGCCTGATCGCGAAGCCGGAACGCCGTTTCGATGGTCACCGCGGCGGAGCGACCCTCCACGTTCACGCGTTCCTGGAGGGTCAACCCGTCTAATCTGGGAGCAGTGCGTGTTTGCCTGGTGACACCGTTCGCGTGGTCTCAGCCGCATGACGTGAACGAGCACGTCAGTGGGGTGGCGGCCGGACTGCGGGGGCTCGGTCACCACGTGACGATCCTCGCGCCGTCGACGAAGGCCTCGGATCTGCTCGCGGGCCGGAGGGTCGTGCACGGGCACGCGGCCGCCCTCGACGTGGTCGCCGTCGGGCCGGCCGTGCCGGTTTCGCGGCGGTCGCAGATGGGCGTGCCGGTCGGTGTGCGCGCGAGCCTCCGACTCGCTCTCGCGCAGGGCGAGTACGACCTCGTGCACGGGTTCGAGCCCGGGCTGCCGTCGCTCTCCTACCTCGCGCTGCGGGAGACGGGAGCGTTGACCGTGGCGACGTTCTGCTCGACCGACCGGCTCGGCTACCCGCCCGCGCGCTCGCAGCGCGAGAAGCTGCTCGCGCGCCTCGACGCGTTGCTCGCCATGTCAGAGCCGATCCGCGAGGCCGCCGCCGCGCGGTTCCCGGGCGACTACGAGCTCGTGTCGCCGGGCGTGCCGCTCGAGCTCTTCGAACCGACCGTGAAGCGCAACCGGATCGTGGTGGAGCTCCGGCCGAACGAGAGGCCGAGCGTGCGGGGTGTGCTGCACACGCTGCGGGAGCTACCCGACTGGGAAGCCATCCTGCTGCGAACGACCCCCCTCGTGGCGAGGCCCGCGATCCCGCGCGAGCTCGCCGGGCGTGTCTCGGCGCGCACAGCGCGCGACACCGCCGCCCGGGCCGCGATCCTGGCCGAGACCGCGATCTTCGTCCCGGGACTCGACAGCGAGCCGAGGCTCCTGCTCGAGGCCCAGGCGGCGGGGTGCGCGATCGCGGCGCCGACCGGAGTCGACGAGCAGCCGGAGCTCGCAGCGGCCGCGACTGCCCGCCTCGCCGAAGACCCCGGGCTTCGCTCCGACGAGCAGCGGGCGGCTCGTGAAGACGCCCAGGGCCAGTCGTTCTCGGCGGTCGCACAGCAGCTCGACGAGCTCTACCGCAGGCTCACGCGCCGCCGGCGCAAGGACTCCAAGCCGCAGCTCGCCGATCCGCTCGCCGATCGGCCCTGGATCCTCGCCGACCTCCACATGCACACCTCGTGGTCGTTCGACTGCACGGTCGACCCGGCCGAGCTCGTCGACCATGCCGAGGCCGAAGGGCTCGGCGCGATCGCGGTCACGGACCACAACACCTTCGGCGGCGCGCTCGAGACAGTCGACGAGGCGCGCGATCGCGACCTGATCGTCATCCCCGGCGAGGAGATCAAGACCGACGAGCAGGGCGAGGTGATCGGGCTCTTCCTCGAGCGCGAGATCCCGCGGGGGATGCCGTTCGCCGACACGATCGCGGCGATCCGCGAGCAGAACGGCCTCGTCTATCTCCCCCACCCCTTCGACCGGATGCACACGATCCCGGATCCGGCGACGCTGCACCGGCACCTCGCCGACATCGACGTGCTCGAGGTCTACAACGCGCGCCTCCTCTTCGAGGCGCAGAACGACGAGGCGCTCCGATTCGCCCGGAAGTACGACCTGACGATGGGCGCCGGCTCCGACGCGCACGTCCTCCAGGGAGTCGGAACGGGAGCGCTGCGGATGCGCGCGTTTCGAGATCCCGAGGAGTTCATGATCTCGCTCCGGACCGCCGAAATCGTCCGCCGGCCGAAGTCTCTGGCCTACCTTCAAAGCCTCAAGTGGATGGCGCAGGTCAAGGAAAAGGTCCGTTAGCCGAGAAAGGACCCAAGCTCCTTGACCGCCGCCGTGACCACAGACGACATCTACAAGCGGTACCTCGACAAGGCGATCCGGGAGATCCTTCGCCTGGAGCACGAGATCGCCGACGCGGCCGGCGGCGCGCCCGTCGCGCAGCCGACGGGCCACCCGCTCGGGACGATCTTCCTGCTGAAGTACGGCCCGCAGGCGCCCGAGCTGCAGGAGGGCGTGGCGTTCCACGGTCGCGCCGGCCACGCGGTGAAGCGCTCGCTCGAACGGTTGAGCGTCGACCCGGCCGAGGTCTTCGGGACGAACTGCATCGCCTTTGCCGGGGCCGACGAGCTCGCCTCGCGCGCCTGGCTCGCCCGCGAGCTCCGGATCGTGCAGCCGCGCCTCGTCGTCGTGATGGGCGAGGATGCGCTCGAGTTCCTGAACAGCCTCGGGTTCCCACTGTCCCAGCCGCTCACGGCTACGCTGGGCGAGCTTCAGCCTTTCACTCCGACGATCGAGGCCCTGGTCGTCCCCGACATCGATCTGTCACTCGACGAGCAGCCTGCGAAAACACGCTTTTGGAACGCCTTCCAGCCGGTAGGCCCCTGGTGGGCCGCGTTGCCGCCGTACTGATCCTCTTCGCGGCGCTGTTCGCGTGGTTCGAGACGGCCCCCCACCTCGACGCGCTCTCGACCTGGACGAGCGTCGGCCTGATCGCTCTGGTCCTGATGCCGGCGATGTTCAGCTTCACCTGGTTCGCGCTCCCACTCCGCGACTATCCGAAGCTCCTTGCCGTCGCACTCGGCGGATTCGCAGCGGCCGCGCTGCTCCTGTCGGCGATCGGGGCTCCGGTGCTCGCGAACTTCGCGAAGTTCTTCGCGGTCACGGCGGCCGGATTCCTGTTCCTGACCGCCTTCGAGGCGCTCTCCTGGATCGTCGCGGTCGCGTTCGTGATCCCCTGGGTGGACGCCTACTCGGTGTGGCGGGGCCCGACGCAGAACATCACCGAGCACCACCCGGCCGTGTTCACGAAGCTCTCGATCGGCTTCGTCGTGCCCGGAGGCAGCGCCGCCCGGCTCGGGCTGCCCGACGTCCTCTTCTTCACGGTGTTCCTGGGCGCGAGCGTGCGGTTCGGCCTGCGGCCGCTCGCGACGTGGATCGCGATGTTGATCGGCCTCGGGATCACGATGACGCTGACCACGTTCTGGGCGAACGGCGGGCTGCCGGCGCTGCCCGCGATCTCGATCGGGTTCCTCGTCGCGAACGCGGATCTGCTGTGGGCGCGGCTGGCCCGGCCGCGGCTCGGCCGCGCCGAAGCCCGCTAACGGGGGCGCGTCAGCAGCGAGACCGATTCGACATGAGGTGTATGCGGGAACATGTCGAGTGGACGCGTATGCACGAGTGTGTAGCCGTACTCCTCGATGAGCCTCTTGGTGTCTCCGGCAAGCGTGGTCGGGTTGCAGGAGACATAGACGACGCGCGGCGCGGCCAGCTCGCCGAGGCGCTTGAGCGCCTTCCCGGCCAGCCCGGCGCGAGGCGGGTCCACGACGACCAGGTCGGGCTCGCCGGCGCGCTCGCGGAGGTCGCGCAGCACCTGGCCGACATTCCCTGCGAAGAACGCCGCGTTGCCGACCGAGTTCAGCTCGGCGTTCTCGATCGCGCAGGCGACCGACTCCTCGGAGATCTCGATCCCCCACACCGTCAGTGCCTGCGAGGCGAGCGCGAGCCCGATGGTGCCAATACCGCAGTAGAGGTCGTAGACGGTCTCGCCGCCGGTCAACGCGGCCTCCTCGCGCACGAGCGCGTAGAGCCGCTCTGCCATACGGGTGTTCGTCTGCAGGAAGGCGTTCGGGCGGACGCGGAAGCGCAGCCCCTCGATCTCCTCCTCGATCGCCTCCTCGCCCCAGATCAGCTCGCTGGGGAGGTTCGTCACCTCGGAGGGCGTGTCGTTGACCGTCCAGTGGATCGAGCGAACCTCCGGGAACTCGGTGAGCACCTCGATCAGCCGCTCGCGGTCGAAGCGCTCGCGCTCGTGGGTGACGAGCTGGACGAGCGCCTGGCCGGTGTTCCGGCCCTCGCGGATCACGAGATGGCGGAGGTAGCCCACGGCCGCCGCCTGGCTGTAGGCGTCGAGGTGCTCCTCGCGCGCCCAGTCGCGCATCGCGTTGCGAATCCGGTTCCCGAGGTCGGTCGTCAGCCAGCAGCGTTCGATGTCGAGCACCTCGTCCCAGCGGCCCGCGCGGTGGAGTCCGAGCTCGGGGCCGTCGGGGCCGGGCGTAAACGAGTACTCCATCTTGTTGCGGTACCCGAAGAGCTCCTCGGCGGCGATGATCGGCTCGACAGGAGGCTCGGCGATTCCCGCGATGCGCCGGAGCGAGTCCTCCACCCAGGCCTGCTTGGCCGCGAGCTGTGATTCGTAGGCCAGATCCTGGAAGCGGCAGCCGCCGCAGGCCGGGTAGTGCACGCAGGGCGCCTCGACGCGCTGGGGCCCGGCTTCGAGCACCTCGGTCGTGATCGCCTCGGCGTGCCGGCGCTGCACCTTCGTGACGCGCGCACGCACCGTGTCTCCGGGCAGCCCGGCGCGGACGAAGACCACGAATCCGTCGAGCCGCGCAACGCCGTTCCCGCCGAAGGCGAGCGAGTCGATCGTGAGCTCGAGCTCCTCGTCGCGCTGTACGGGGGCGGGCATCCGGCCAGACTAGACGGCCGACGACGCGAGCCGGGCGAGGAGGCTGTTCCCGGGGCCGGTGTCCATTCGGGCCGGCTGTGGAGCGATTGGTACAGAATCGTTCCAATCGCCGGCGATCGGCGCGATTAGAATTGGTGTTGAGGGCGGAGGGAAGCGACCCCACCCGGGCGGGGGTGGAAGAGCCGGTCCTGTCGTTGCGTGGTCCCGCTGGAGCGGAACGGCGGTTCAGGGGTCGAGCCCGAAGAGCGGCAGGCACGGCTCGAGTCCCTCGATCTCCGTCGGAGGGTGTGGGGTCTCGGCCCAGCGCGCGGCGGTCAGCGCGTGCTTCAGATGACGGATCGGCGCACCGCGCGGGCTCTCCCAGCCCTCGCCGTCCGGCTCGTAGCCGAGCTTCGCCGACACCCCTTTCGACTGGAGATTGTCCTCGGCGTACCCCGTGCCGGCGACGAGCGCGCCGAGGCCGTTGAACGCCAGGTCGAGCACCGCCGTCCGCATCTCGGTGCCGTAGCCCTTCCGCTGAAAGCGCGCGCCGAGCCACGACCCTGTCTCGACGCGCCGCGAAACCGGGAAGCCGTCGGCGCGAACGCTCTGGAAGCCCATCGGCTCCCCGTCGGACCACACAGACAGCTCGAGCATCCAGCTCTCGGGGCTCCAGTCGCGCAGCAGTCCCGTCTGAAAGTCGACGAAGCTCTCGACGAACCCGGGCTTCCCGGCCCCGTCGGTCCACGCGACCCGGAAGGGCATCTGCTGCGGCGGATGGATCCCTGCCTCGGCGACAGCCGCGAACCCGACGAGCTCCGATTCGGTCGGCAGCCGCAGCTCGAGCCGCGGCGTCCGCAGCCGAAGCCCGAAGAGCGCCGCGGCCTCTATTGCAGGACCGTCACGTAGACCGAGCGTGGCTTCGGCCCGTCGAACTCGCAGAGGAACACCGCCTGGTAGCGGCCGAGTGCGGGCGCGCCGTCGCGCAGCGGGATCAGCACCTGGGCCCCCGCCAGCGAGGCGCGGCCGTGCGACGGACCGTTCGGCCCGTCGGCATCGTCGTGCACCCAGCCCCAGTCGTCGCCGACGACCTTCTCGAAGCAACGCTCGAGGTCGGCGACGAGCGCGGGGTCGATCTTCTCGTTGATCGTGACCGCCGCGGTCGTGTGCGGGACGTAGACGAGCACCGCCGAGCCGGTCGCATCGCCGACGGCCGCGCGAACGCGGTCGGTGATGTCGATCAACTGGGTCTTCCGGTCGCTCGTGAGGCTGATCTCGTGCACGGGCGCCTATGCTAGACACGCGATGGCGACCGACACGCTGACGAGCCGCGAGCTCGACTTCTTCCGCGACGACGCGGACCGCTTCATCGCCGAGCTCGACGAGGAGTACTACCTCCATCTCGCGGGCCACAAGGAGTCGCTCGAGCTGGAGGAGATCTACGAGCGCCACGAGAACCTGACGAAGCTCGAGACGGCAAGGCGGCTCGAGGGCGCGCCGACCGAGCTCTGGCGTTTCGCCTGCGAAGGCTTCCTCGGCGGGCTGACCCGCGAGCATGCCGAGCAGGTAGCACGGGTCGAATCCGAGCTCGAGGTGGACGTCGACGGCCGAAAGGTCCCGTACCGGATGCTGCGCGTCGCGATGGCGAACGAGCCGGACCGCGAGCGGCGCGCACGCCTCGAGCGGGCGCGCCTCGACCTGCTCGACGAGCACCTGAACCCGGTCTACCTCGACGCCGCGCGCATCGACCGCGAGGCCGTCTCGAAGCTCGGCGCGCCGAACTACTACGAGCTCTACAAGCGGTTCGGGTTCCGCCTCGACGAGCTCGCGAGCGAGTGCGAGTCGCTCCTCGACGAGACCGAGGGCCTCTGGCAGAAGGCGGGCGACGGCCTCTTCAAGGAGCGGCTCGGGATCACCCTCGACGAGGCTCGCCCTGCGGACGTCGCACGCCTGTTCCGCGCCCCGGACCTCGACCGGAGCTACCCCGCCGAGCGGATGCTCCCTGCGCTCGAGGCGACGCTCGCCGACCTCGGCATCGCCCTGCACGCCCAGGAGAACATCCACCTCGACCTCGAGCAGCGGCCTGGGAAGGACGCCCGCGCGTTCTGCTCGCCGATCGAGGTTCCCGGCAAGGTGATGCTCGTGATCCAGCCGATCGGCGGGCACGACGACTGGCGCGCGCTCTTCCACGAGGCCGGGCATGCGGAGCACTTCGCGAACACGTCTGCCGACCTGCCGCTCGAGGCGCGGCGCCTCGGCGACATGGCAGTCACGGAGGGCTGGGCCGCACTGTTCGAATATCTCGTGGACGAGCCTGCCTGGCTCAACCGTCGCCTCGACGTTCCAGGGGTCGCGAAGATCGCGAATGCCGGCGCCGCCTCCGGGCTCTACTTCCTGCGTCGCTATTGCGCGAAGCTGCTCTATGAGATCGAGTTCTTCCAGGCAGACGACGCCGAGACGATGCGACCCCGCTACGCCGAGCTGCTGACCGAGGCGCTCAAGCTGCCGGCCAATCCCGAGAGCTACCTCGACGACATCGACGGCTCGTTCTACGTCACCGGCTATCTGCGCTCCTGGGCGATGGAAGCGCAGCTGCGCGAACACTTCCGCTCGGAGTTCGGCAACGACTGGTTCGCGCGCCGCGAGGCCGGCGACCTGCTCCGCGAGCTCTGGTCGGTCGGGCAGGGACCCACGGCCGAGGAGCTCTTGTACGACGCCACCGGGTCCCGACTCGAGATGGCATCGGTGGCAGAGCGGATCCGCGAGGGGCTCTCGCTCTAACGCCCGGACGTTTAGGCTCGCGCCATGTCCGCGACGCGGTCGCTGCACGAGCTCGACAAAGAAGTCCAGCACGCCGAACCCGAAGCCGTAAAGGTCGCGGAGCCCGAGGCGCCCACGGCCGTCCTCTCGCCGGAGGCGCCCCTGACGCCGGCCGCGGTGATCACGCTGCAGAAGACCGTCGGCAACGCAGTGGTGGCCCGGCTGATCGCCGGCAAGAGCTCGGCGGGCGGCGGCGGCGAGGACGACGAAGACGAGCTCGGACGCAACCGCACGATCGGCGCGGGCGCACGGGCCCGGATCCGTTCGGTCGGCGAGCCCTCGCTCCAGCGCCTCCCGGCGACCGGATCAGGCAGCCGCTGATCCAGCGCGCCGGGCCGGATCACGGTGCAGCGCCCGCGGGCGCCAAGGATGGCGACAAGTCGCTCTCCGATCTCGTGCTCTCGCACCTCCAGGCCCCGGTCGACGTCTCGCTCGAGACCAAGCCGGGCGGCGCCGGGTACGTCAAGTGCAACAAGGCCGGGATGAAGGGCCAGATCAAGATCTCCCCGAGCAAGACCGCCGACGGGGACCCGACGGGCGGCCCCGGCGTCGGCGGTAAGGATCAGGACGGCAAGAAGGGGATGGCTGTCACGATCGCGGCCGAGGCGAAGACCCAGCTCCAGAGGAGCCTCACGGACCAGCTCAGCAAGGCGGTGAGTGACCTCGTCAAGTCGATGAGCGGTAAGGACAACGCGCTCAAGATGGAGCTCTTCGCGAAGGCCAAGGCGGAGGCGAAGGCGGCCAAGTCGGGCGGCAAGCCGGAGCTGAGCACGAAGGTGGGCTACGACTTCGGCCTCGACGCGACTCTCTTCGGCGGCGTCAAGGTGACCTTCACCGTGAAGCTGACGCTGATCGGGCTGAAGCTGAAGAAGGGCTCGAAGGGCTTCGAGTTCGAGGCGAATGCGTTCGCAGCCGAAGCCTCGCAGAAGGTCGCCGTGAAGGCGAAGGACGCATTCACGATCCGGGGCATCCCGTTCTCGCTCGAGGGCAGCGTCGAGTGGGGCGCCGAGTTCGAGCCGAACTGGTCGAAGATCGCGATCGACGCCGCGGCCGACGTCGGCGGCGAGGCCGCCGCGGCGGCCGTGCTCGAGTTCGCCGCGGTGGCCGGTCCCCCGCTCCTCGCGGGCTTCGTCCTCGCGAGCGGGATCGTCAACGCCGCCGAAAAGGGCGCACTGAACGCGAACATCCTCACCGCGGCCCAGGACACCCGCAGCGCCGCGACCGTCTTCGCCCAGGTGAGCACCGGCTCGGACGTTTCTGCGAGCGGCCCGCGCGCGAAGCAGGCCCACGACGCCGCAATGGGCCAGATCAAGCAGAGCGCGACCGCAAGCGGCGAGGAGGTCGAGGATCTGATGGCCGTGCTCCGCGAGAAGGGCCCGGCCGAGTACGGCAAGATCTATGCCCAATCACGCCAGCAGATCTACGGCGCCTTCGACGGCGAGGTCAGGAAGACGATCCAGGCCTGGCGCAAGGAGCACTACATCCTCGCGATCTGGACGCGCGAGGAGGATGACGTCGCCGCGGCGAAAGCCATCTACGACCCGATCCTCAGCAAATAACGCGGAAAGGGTGACGCAGGTTCGACTCGCGTCAGGAAGGGTAAGAGGGCAGTAGGCGTCGTCGGCGAGGGCCGTTTCCCTGCCCATGCTTACGATTCCTGAACAATCTTGTAACTGATAGCAGAATAAAACCTAAGTCCCTTCTTATCAAGTGTGCTACCATGTCAGCAGCAGGAGTTGCAGCCAACTACGCCGATGTTGGAGAGTCTCGAGAGCGGGGATCCGCGAACCGGGAATCTGCGAACTGGGAATCTCAGCACGGCAAGGAGCGTTCTCTATTACATGCGTACCTTGAACGAAATCAAGCAGGACATCGATAGCCTCTCTGACCGGCGGGCAACCGTGCTGCAGAAGCTGTCCCAGGGCCACAATCCGGAGCTCACGGCCGAGCACAAGCAGCTCGACGCCAAGATCGCCGAGCTTTGGGACGAGCAGCGCGCCCTTCGTGCCACGATCCGCTTCGGCGACCGCGATCTGATCATTCAGCGCGCCCGCCACGAAGAGCGGCTCTCGCGCGCCGCCTAGGCGGCACCGACCAGTCAGGCGTCCCCGGAGAGCTTCGGGGGCGCCGGAACGGCCAGGATGGCCAGTAGCGCCACGAGCAGCAGGTCTCGAACGAGGACGAGCGGGGCGTACGCTGTAGCCGTTGACGTAGGCGTGGTAGCGGGGCCCGGCGAACCAGTACTGCGTCTCGATCATCGCCACCGCGAGCAGCAGGGCCGCCGCGAGCCCGCGCCGTCCCCAGACGAGCGCCACGACCGGCACGAGCCAGATCAGGTACTGGGGCGAGAGCACCTTCCCGAACGTGACGAAGGCGCACACGCACGCGGCCGCGTAACGGGCGAAACGCCGTGGCTCGGCCGGGCCGCGCGCAAAGCCGATCCAGAGCGCGACGAGGCACGCCGCTTCAACCACCGTCGTCAGCGTCTCGAGTCCGCCGTGTCCGGCGATCGCAACCGAGTGGTGCGAGACGATGTCGTGCGGATTCGCGAAGCTGGTCAGGATCGCCGCGACGAGGCTTTCGATCTGGATCGGCCGACTGATCTGCCCCCAGAGGCTCTCCCAGAGCCCGTGCGGCGCGAGGATCGCGAACGGCCCGAATACCGCTGCGACTGTCACGACCCAGATCGAGATCCCTCGCGCGAGCTCCTCCCGCCCACGCCGCCGAAGCGTCCAGACGATCGCGAGCGGGATCAGGACGAAGGCGTAGATCTTCACCGCGAATGCGAGCGCGAGTGCGAGCCAGCCGAGCCGGTGCCTGTCGCGCATGAACGCCGCAACCGAGCCCGCAACGAGCGCCGCCGGATAGAGATCGAACCGGCTCAGGATCAGCGCGCCGGCAAGCAGCGGTGAGACGGCGACGAGCACGATCCCGTGCCGCGGCGGCCGCGCGAGCAGCACGAACCCGAGCATCGCCACCCCGCACACAGCCATCAACCGAGCGAACCAGCGCCCGTAGTCGACAATCCACGTCGGCTCGCCGAAATAGGTCGGAAGCAGGAACGCCGGCAGCGACCCGGGCGGGTACTCGACCGGGAAGTCGCGGTAGGGCACCGCCCCGTTCCGCATCGCGAGCCCGTCCGTCTGATAGCCCGGCGTGTCGATGATCCGCCCGTGCGCGAAGAACCAGTGGTCGAGCAGCACCCACGACCCCAGGAAGACGACTGTCGCGAGCAGCGCCACGAGGATCCGGCGATCCCCGAGCGCCCCTCCCACCCGCGCCCCACCCGCCGTCATCCTCCGACCCTAACAGCGTGTACGACAGTTACACTCGGCTCTCCGGGGCGTTAGCTCAGCTGGGAGAGCGCCGCCTTTGCAAGGCGGAGGTCATCGGTTCGATCCCGATACGCTCCATTCGGCGGTGGACCGTTCGTGGGGCGCGAACGAGAAGCAACTACCGATCAGCCGGTCGTCGAGGACGGAGGACGAAGTTCGGTTCGATCTGATCGGCTGCTTCGACGAGCGCAAGCGCTTCGGCTGAGCTGAGTGCGTGGGTGTGGTCGGTAGGGACCGCGAAGCCATATCCGAGCGCCTCGAAGACACCGAGAACCTCGCCCGCACTCGATCCCGCCCGGCGGAGCCCTTCGGGTCGGATTTCGGCGAACACGAAACCGTGCTCCGGCGGCTATCGCTGCGCGGCGAGGCCGTCGACGATCACGTTCAGCATGAACTCGAAGCGCTCGTTCTCTTCGGGAGAGACGCGCGTGAGCGGGCCGGCGAGCTCGACGAGATTCGGGAAGCGGTCGGGAGGCAGCAACTCGAGGTAGCGGCGGAACTCGGCGACGAAGCGCAGCATCTCGTCGAAACCGACGCCGTTCTCCTTGAACAGGCTGTCCTCGTATGCCGCGGCGCCGACGAGCAGGCCGATCAGATCGCCCGCGTACGCAACGACCTGGTCCGGCAGATCCGAATGCCGGAGGACGGCGAGCATCGTCTCCATCCCGCGGAGCCCGTTGGGACCGGCGGGAATGCGGCCGAGCGTCGCGCGGCCGATGTCCGCGTGCGCGACGAAGGCGGCGTGCACTCGGCGGATCAGATCCTTGATCTGCTCCTGCCACGGGCGCGCGTCGGGCAGGTCCGAGAGCTCGACCTCCCCCAGCACGTGGTCGAGCATGAGCTCGACGAGCACGTCCTTGGAATCGACGTAGGCATACAGCGAGGCGGCGCCGACCTGCAGCTCGTGTGCGACCCGGCGGAGCGTGACCGCCTCGAGGCCTTCGGCGTCGAGCACGCGGACGGCTGCCTCCACGATTCCTGCGCGGTCGAGCCCCCGCCGGCGGACGCCGCGGACACGGCGCTGTGGCGGGGATGGGGGCTCGGGCAGGCGGTCGTCAACCACGGTCAGGATGATACATCGTTCTGATATATGTTCGCGAACACTGTTCGGAACGACTGCTGAATCGAGGTTTGCATGCATCCCCATCCGCGCCGCTGGCTGATCCTGTTCGTGATTCTCGCCGCCGAGATCATGGACCTGCTCGACGGGACGATCGTCAACGTGGCGCTCCCGACGATCCGGCTGCATCTGCACGCCTCCGAAGCCGCCCTTCAGTGGATCGCCGGCGGCTACTCCCTTGCGCTCGCGGTCGGTCTGATCGTGGGCGGACGGATGGGCGACCGTTTCGGCCGGCGCCGTCTGTTCGTGATCGGCGCCCTCGGCTTCACGGTCTGCTCGCTCGGGTGCGGGCTCTCCGACTCCACCTCGATGCTCGTGGCGTTCCGACTGGCGCAGGGTGCCTTCGGGGCGTTGCTGATCCCGCAGGGGCTCGGGATCATGCGGGCGATCTTCCCGAAGGACGAGCTCCCGAAGGCGTTCGCGCTCTTCGGACCGGTGATCGGTGGCGCGGCCGTGCTCGGTCCGATCATCGGCGGGCTGCTCGTAAGCGTGCACGGGCTCGGCGGCTGGCGGCTGATCTTCTTCGTCAACGTTCCGCTCGGGATCGCAACCGCGATCGGTGCCGCGGTGCTGATGCCCGAGGTGCGCTCCCCTTCGCCACCTCGGATCGACCTGCTCGGCACCCTCATCGTCGGCGCGGCGATGCTTGCGCTCGTCTATCCGCTGATCGAAGGACGCGAAGCCGGCTGGCCGGCCTGGACGTTCGCATCGCTCGCCGGCGGCGTGATCCTGCTTGTCGTCTTCGCGGTGCAGCAGGTCCTCCGTACCCGCGCCGGCAAGGATGTGCTCGTGCAGCCGAGCCTGTTCAGCAATCGCGGCTACAGCTCGGGGACGCTCGTCTTGTTCGTCTTCTTCCTCGGGATGACGGGCGTCCTCTTCGCCCTGACGCTCTTCCTGCAGCTCGGCGAGGGCTTTTCGGCGCTCCATGCCGGGCTCACCTTCGTGCCCTGGTCGCTCGGGCTGGCCGTGGGTGCCGGGCTGAGCGGGGGCCTACTCGCGAACAAGTACGGGCGGCACGTGCTCGAGGCAGGCGGCGGTGTCTCCGTCGTCGGCCTGTTGCTCCTGATCCTCGAGACGCGCTCCGGCTCCGTCACCACGTGGGAGATCGTCCCGGGCCTCCTCGTCATGGGGTTCGGGATGGGGCTGATCGTCGCCCCGCTCTTCGGGACGATCATCGCCGCCGTCCGCGACGAGGAGGTCGGCTCGGCCTCGGGTGTCCTGAACGCAGTCCAGCAGCTCGCCTCCGCGATCGGCGTCGCGCTGCTCGGGACCGTCTTCTTCGATGCGCTCGGGGGAGGCAGCTTCCACCATGCTCTCGGGCGAACGCTCTGGCTCGACCTCGGGCTCACCGTGCTCGCGATCGCGCTGATGCCGCTGATGCCGATGCACGCCCGGCCCGAGGACGACGTGCTGTTCGCCGAGACCGCGTAGGCACTCCGACTTCCCGCCGGCTTCGCTCGACGAGCGGACCCCGGAAGGACCGTAACGTTCTCGGAACGCCCGAGGGCTAGAAATTTCCCGGGTAGGTCTGGAAGCCGGGAGATGAATCGGCGCATCGCGTCGGGACCGATCTGGTGGTGGTCCGGCTCGACAGGCCGCTCAACCTGGACGGGAGGGATGTGCGCGCGGCCGCGCTTCCCGCCGACGACGCGACACGACCGTCGGGGAGCGGCTTCGTGTTCGCGGGCTTCGGCAGCGAACACGCCTCACAGGAATCGAGTGGCGCCCTCAACCTGATGACGCCCAGGCTCGTTCGCGTCCCCGACTGCTCTTCTGCCCAGACGCTCTGCGGAATCTCGTCGGCGAGCTCGAGCTGTCCCGGCGACAGCGGCGCGGGCCTCGTCATCCCCGGACCGACCCCTACCCTGGCCGGGGTGCTCGTCACGGGCGCGTGCGAAGCCGCGTTCTGGTCGAGCTACGCCGACGTCGCCGCGAAGCCGATCATGCACTTCTCGAAGGTTCGGGCTGTTCGACGCGGCCGTACGAGCCACCCGCGACACGCTGGGTGCCCGCGGGCTGGATGAGCCATCCCGCGTTCCGCAAGAACGACTCGATGCTGCCGGTCGTCGTCTCTCCGCCGCGATCGTGGATCCCCGGGATCCTCCGGAGTGGCCATGCAGAACCTCTGGAACCCGCCGACGCAGGCGGAGGAGAACGCATCCGTGATCGGCAACTTCCCGACGCGAACGGCCTTCTTCGCCTCCATTCTCGGGTCGGCAAAGACGAAATACCTCAGAGAGAACCCCGGCACCGTCGTTCGCAACAGGATCGTGAACCTTGCGGGAGGACGCGTACTCGAAGTCATCGTCCGCCTGTCCGTGAAGCTCGACGGCCGAAGGGTGTTCCTCTCGATCGAGAACTACAACCTCTTCCATAACGGCGTCGGCTATGACGTCGAGTACCAGGGGCCGCCGCCGAAAGACGGAATCGACATCCCGGTCTCGCAGCGCTCGGCGCGCACGATCCATTTCGTCACCGCCGACCGGAATCGCTGACGGCCGTCAGCGAAGGTTCCCCGAGACGGCGTCCTGCACCTCTTGCTCGGTGAGGATTCCTTCGCGAAGGAAGACCAGCGCCGCGGCGGGTGCCTTGTCGGGGTGATCACGGCTCAATCCCCGCAACGTCCACTGCGCCCGACTTCGCCGCCACGCGACGGGATCGGCGTCGTAGTCGTCGCAATCGATCAGCCACGCGTCGCGAAGCCGGGCGATGTCTCCGAGGGTCGCTCCCGATGCGCTTCCGGTGACGCCGTGCAGCGTCTGGAGTCCGGTCATCACCAGCGGCTCCGACGTCTCGTTGGCCCTGACGAGCGGATCGGACCATTCGTGGACCCGGGCGATCGATACGTCAGCGTCGACCAGCCGATTCCACTCCTCGATCAACTCGGCGCGGGTCATATTGCGCGCTGAATCGTAGTTCCTCGGAAAATCGCGCCTCACGGGGACGACGCCAACGACCATGGCGCCGGCCCCACGAGGCGAGTGGAGCTCGGAGCTGCAGCGCCCGGCGAGCGCCGCGGGCTGCGGCTTCGTCTTGTGCCCGGCCTCCTTCAGGATCGGCAGGACACGCCTTTCGGCCTGCCGCGTGCGGGCATTCAGACCTTCTCGACGTGTCGTTTTCACGCTTTACCTGACCCCGATCTTCGCGCCTCGCGAGTACACCGGTTTCGGATCAGGCTCTAGGTGGGCGAGTCGCTCTCACCGAGGTAGCGCGCGAGCATCGGCGGAGCGTGGAGGCAATCCGCGAAGCTGAACGGCCGCGTTACGAGCGGGCGGACCCGGGCGGCGTCGGGATGGAGCGGGTTCATCAAGACAACGTCTGCCTCCGGGAGCACCTGCGAGCGGACAGCCGCCAGCAGCCCACGGCGCTCGTCGAGCCAGCCGGTCACCCAGCCTCGGATTGCCTCGTCGTCCTCGGTCGCCGGCGCACGGTCGGGGACGGCGTCGATCTCCGTCCACCCGAGCACGTAGTCGGGCGGGGCGTCGGCAGGAGCACCCGGCAAGTACCGCAGCGCAACGAGCACCGCCAGCCCCGCCTCCGAGGCGAAGTTCACCACGGGCACGCCGGGCGGCGAGTAGCGGCCGCCGTGTTTCGACGTCGCCGCACCGTCCAACGCCGTCCGGCCCGTGCGGGTGAGCCGCCAGAGTCGCATCGGCGACTTAAGCTACCGAGCTGTGGCCAGAAACGAGACGAAGCGAAGCGCGACGTCGGGGCGACGGTTCATGGGCGAGCGGGTGCCTGGGTGAGCGAACCTGGCCGCCCGCCCGTGCGCGGCCGAAACTCACTGTTCGTCTTCCTCGGCTACGCCCTTCTCTCCATCCTGTTCTTCGGCACGAGGGTTCTGCTCCATCCGGGACGCGACTACGTCGGCGGGCTCACGACCGATCCGCAGGTGTTCATCTGGTCGCTCGCATGGTGGCCGCACGCGCTGCTCCACGGGGTGAACCCGTTCGTGTCGAAAGCCGTCTGGGCTCCGGTCGGGGTGAACCTGGCATGGGCCCAGACCGCGCCGGCGCTGGCCGTCGCGCTCGCACCCGTGACGCTGTTGGCCGGGCCGGTCGTCTCGTACAACGTGGCCGCCCTGCTGATGCCCGCGCTGGCCGCGTGGACGGCGTTCCTGCTCTGTCGACGATTGACCCGGGGGGCGCTCTGGCCCTCGCTCGTCGGCGGCTACCTGTTCGGCTTCTCGACCTACCTCGTCGGAGGGACGCTCGCGCACGTACAGACGACGGCCGTGTTCGTCGTCCCGCTCGTCGCGATCGTGATCCTCCAGTTCGTGGACGGCGAGATCCGCGGCAGGGCACTCGCCCTACGGCTCGGGCTCCTGCTCGCGCTGCAGGCGTTCCTGGAGACGGAGATCCTCTTCACGATCACCCTGGCCCTGGCGGTCGGGCTCGTGCTGGCCGCGATCTTCGTCCCGGGCCGGCGACCGAGGCTCGTCTCGATGCTCGGGCCACTCGCCGGGGCCTACCTGCTGGCGGGCGTGTTCCTCGGTCCGCTGCTCTACTACCTCGCCGCCGGCAAGTCGGCCGGCAGCCAGCAGCCCGGGAACGATACGTTCGTCGGCGACGCCCTGAACTTCGTCGTTCCCACCCACGTCGAGGCACTCGGGTGGTGGGCGGTGCATCTGGCCCGTCACTTCCCTGCGAACGATGCCGAGCGGGGGACGTACATCGGCCTGCCGGCGCTGCTGATCGTCGCGCTCTTCGCCCGCTTGCGCTGGCGCACGCAGGGTGGCCGCCTCCTGCTGGCGGCGCTCGTCCTGAGCGCGATCGCGACGCTCGGCTCCTGGTTGACGGTCGACGGCCACCGCCTGACGGTGCTGCCGTGGTCGCACATCGGGTGGCGACCGCTCTTCGACGATCTGATGCCGGTGCGGTTCTCGCTCTACAGCGCGCTCACGATCGGGGTGATGGCAGCGCTCTGGGTCGCGGCGACGAAAACCCGCTGGCTGCGCATCGGCCTGCCGATGCTTGCCGCGCTCGCGCTCGCGCCCAACCTCGCGCTAGCGGAATGGGCCGGCCCCGGGACGCGAGCGCTCTTTGCGACAGCCGCGCCGACGATCCCGAAGCTCTTCACCGGCCAGGGGTACCGAAGCTGCCTGCAGAAGAACGAGATCGTGCTGGCTCTGCCCTTCGGCGCCCGCGGGAACTCGCTGATCTGGCAGGCCAAGAGCGGCTTCTGGTTCAGGCTCGCGGGCGGGTACGTGGCGAACACGGTGCCGCCCTTCTTCCAGCGCCCACCGGCGGTCGCGGCCGTCGCCTCGAACGATCTGCCGAGACGCATCACGGTCAACGACGTTCGCGCCTTCGCTCGTGCCGCGTCGGTCACGACCATCGTCCTCGACGCCGACGAGGCCGGGCCGTGGCGGAAAGTGCTCGATCAGCTCGGGCCTCCCCACGCCGTCGACGGCGTGCTGATCTACTCGCTCGCCGGCACGCACTCGACTCGCTACGGTCTCGTCCGGACATGCGGTTGAGCCCCTCCACAGTATGAGGAAGCGCGCGTCGGCGCCCGCCCGTCCCCGCGTCGGCATCCTCGTCGTCGCCTACAACGCGGTCTCGACGCTGGCGGACGTGCTGGAGCGGATTCCCGCGTCCTTGACCGAGGTGATCGATGTCGTCCTCGTCAGCGACGACTACTCGAGCGACAGCACCTACGAGGCGGCGGTCGAGTATCAGCGCACCCATGATGCGTTTCCGATCGTCGTCATCCGCCAGCGCCGGAATCTCGGCTACGGCGGCAACCAGAAGTTCGGCTACCGCTGGTTCGCGCGGCACGGCGTCGACATCGTCGTGCTGCTCCACGGCGACGGCCAGTATGCGCCGGAGGTGCTGCCGGAGGTGATCGCGCCCCTCCTCGAAGGGCGCGCCGACGTCGTGCTCGGATCGCGGATGCTCGACGCCGGGGCCGCCCGCCGGGGCGGGATGCCGCTCTACAAGTTCGTCGGGAACAAGATCCTGACCAGGTTCCAGAACAAGGTCTCCGGGCTCGTCCTGTCGGAGTGGCACTCCGGGTATCGCGCCTTCAGGATCGACGCGCTCGCGAAGATCCCGTACGAGGAGAACAGCGACTGGTTCGACTTCGACACGGAAGTGCTGCTGCAGCTCTTCGACTCCGGCGCCCGAATCGCCGAGGTGCCGATCCCGACCTACTACGGCGACGAGATCTGCAACGTCAACGGACTCGTCTACGCGAAAGACGTGTCCCGGGACGTCGTGCGCTACCGGCTCGCGCGCCTCGGCTTCGGCTCCTCTCATCTGGCTCGCTGGCCGGGGGCCTACGACTGGAAGGACGCACCCGACGCGAGCCATCGTGTCGTCCTCGCATTGGTCGACGAGCTCGGGCTGCCGCCAGGGCGTGTTCTCGATCTCGGGTGTGCCGGCGGGTTGCTGAGCAAGGAGCTACGAGCCCGGGGCCACACTGTCGTCGGCGTCGACGCGAGCCCCCCACCCGGGACGGACGAGAACGTCGACCGGCTCGTCGTCGCCGACCTCGACGCTCCGCTTCCGGCCGAGGTCACCTCGGAGGGGCCGTACGACATCGTCCTCGCGATCGACCTCCTCGAGCACCTCCGCGACCCGTCGCTGCTCCTGCACGAGCTCCACGACATCTGTTCCCCGGACGTCGTCCTGATCTCGAGCGTGCCGAACATCGGCCACTGGTACCCGCGGCTGCGGATCGGGTTCGGCCGCTTCGACTACGACCGTCGCGGCATCCTCGACGCCACACACATGCGGTTCTTCACCTGGCGAAGCTTCGCCACGATGGCCGCACGGGTTGGGTGGCAGATCGATCGGCGTCGTCTCACCGGACTGCCGCTCGAGGTGCTCGGACTCGACGCGAGCCCCTCCGCACGCCGGGCGGGAACGAGGTCTCTCGCCCGCATCGACCGCGCCGCGCGCACGATCTGGCCGTCGCTCTTTGCCTACCAGTACGTCGCCGTCCTCCGTCCTGATCCGGCTTTCGGCTCGCTGGACGAGCTGCCGGCGGCCCAGGCTCCCGGGAACCGCGTTTGAGAACGCGAAACGGAGCCGCTCGCGGAGCGGCTCCGTTGTCGCGATAGGCCGACTCAGCTCAGGCGACCGGTGCAGGCGTCTGCCGTGCCGCCTGGCCCGCGTCCTTGCCGAAGGCATGGAGCCGCCTGTTCTCGGGATTGCGAAGAGCACCGCCGATCGCGAGGATGCCGAACCCGATCCCGGCCAAGAGCAACGCGAAGCCGACGACGATCGCGAAGAGTCCGAGCTGCGCCGCCATGTAGGAAGAGTTGAGGGCTGTCGTGAGCGCCGTCTCGGTGACCCACACGTTGCGCGCACCGTTTGTGACCGGCTGCTTGGTCGAGGGGTCGACCTGGGCGAACGTCGGGTTGTTGGTGCCCCCGCCGGGCGACAGCTGGGCTTTCGGAGCGGTCGGCAGCGCCGCGTACTGTCCCATCTGCGAGTAGACGTAGCCGCCGGTCGCCTCCAGAGCGTGGATCTGCATGTACTCGGCGAAGCAGCGGGCCTTTGCGCCGCTCGTGATCGGCTCGTTGGCGACGCTGCAACTCGGGACGCTGACGTTCTTCAGGCCCGCCTTCTGCGCCTCGGCGGTGATCCCGGCCGGAGTCATGTCGGGCGTGCCGACGATCTGTTCCTGCTTGAGGCTGTTGTTGACGGTGTGACGGCCGTTGAAGCCCATCACGATCGCGACAACGCCAAATCCGACGAGCACGACCGCGGTGACCACCCCGCCGATCTCCAATAGCTTGCGCATCTTCGCTCCCCTTCGTCGTGGCCGATCACGCTCGCGCTTCGACCGTTTCTACGAGTCTCTCTGCCCGGCGAGCAGCCGGAATCCGGCCACGCGCTGACCGCGCCGCGGGCCGACGCTGACTCGCATTGCGGGGAACTACGCACGCGAGCTCGGCGCCCGCCCCGATCGCAACGCGCCCGGCTTGCCCAACCATGGAGAGGCAAACGAACTCAAGGAGGGACGATGAAGAAAATCCTGATCGCCACCGACGGTTCGCCGTCGTCGGCCGAAGCCGTCGAGTTCGGACTCGAGCTCGCCGCCGAGGAGCAGGCACAGGTGATCTTCGTCCACGTCGCGCCCGCGGTCGACGTGCTGCCCGTCGCCGGCTACAGCTTCGGGGCCGGAAACGCGCATGCTCCGCACACGATCGATGCGTCCGACCGGAGGCCTCTCGTGGACGCCGAGCAGATCGCCGCCCAGGAGGGCATCGCGGCTCACTCGAAGCTCCTGAGCGGCAACGCTGCCGACGAGATCGTCGCCTACGCCGACTCGGAGGACGTCGATCTGATCGTGATCGGCTCCCGGGGCCACGGCACGGTCGCGAGCATCCTCCTCGGCAGTGTCTCGCGACGCGTTCTCTCGGAGTCGAAGCGGCCGGTGGCCGTCATCCGCGGCCTCACTGAAGCCCCCGTGGTGGCCGCCAAGGCCTGATCGCCCTCGACCCGTCGGCTCTCGCAGGCGTCTGACCTCGACCCTCTTACCTCACCCTGTCCGGGTGCACACGCAGCTCTACAACGTCCAGGACGAGCACAACCGGTTCAAGATCGGCAAGGGCGTGACCGCGCCGTGGAACGCGCCGCCGGACGGTGCGACGCCGACGATGGACGGGTTCGTGACCGACTACATCAGCACGTTCGCAGCCGAGGTCGGACGTCAGCCGACCTACGAGGAGTACGCGCACATCATGACCGGGTACACGCCGGACCAGGTCCCGGTGTTGTCGGCGATTGCACGTGACTTCGGGGTGTTCGACCACTGGTTCTCGGAGGTGCCGTCGCAGACGTTCATGAACCGCTCGTTCTGGACGGCCGCCTCCTCATCGGGCTTGGTCGCCAACAGCCCGGCGAAGAAGTGGTTCACCGAGAACCGGCGGAGACGATCTTCGAGCGACTGGAGCAGCACGGTAAGACCTGGAAGGTCTACGTCCAATCGATGCCGTTGTCGTTTACCGGGGTGATCCACTTCTCGCGGCTGAAGGACCGGTTGGCGACGAACTTCGTGCCGTTCGCCGAGTTCGAGAAGGATGCCGCCGCAGGCACGCTGCCCGACTTCGCGTTGATCGAGCCGAACATGCTCTCCGGGCACGGCGACTACCATCCCGCGGCGGGTCGGTCGCTCCTCGGCGACAACCAGGACATCCCCGTCGATAGCCCGTCATCGGTGCTCGGCGGCGAGGAGTTCCTCGCCCGCGTCTACAACGCCTACCGGACCGCCACCTCCGAGACCGGCTCCGACGTCTGGAACACGACCCTGCTGATCGAGTGGGACGAACCGGGCGGCACCTATGACCACGTCCCTCCCGGACCGGCCGCACCGCCCGACCCGGCGGCCCCGGCCGGCGAGATGGACTTCAAGTTCGACCGCTCCGGCTACCGCGTTCCGGCCATCCTCGTCTCGCCTTGGGTCGAATCCGGCTCCGTCTACAACGACGAGTACCGCCACACCTCGCTGATCGCGACGCTCCGAAAAGCGTGGGGGCTTGGCGATCCTCTCACCGGACGAGACGCCTCGGCCCGCACCTTCGATCGCCTTCTCGCGCGGGACACGCCGCGCGACCCCGACACCTGGGCATCCGTCGAGGCGCAACCCGTGCCCGAGTGGGCGCTGGACTTCAACCTCGTCAACCGGACCCTCAGCGGGCTCGGCAAGACGATGCGCCCTGGCGTCATCGCCACGGCCAGGCGATGGGAGCCAAGAACCTCCCTCCTGAACTCGACGACCCGAACGCCGAGATCACCCCGGAACTGATGATCAGGGTCCTCAGGGACGTCTCCTGGCACTTCTTCCCCCAGCTCGCACCGGCAGGCGAAGTCCACTGAGCCTCACCTCTGGCGGATGAGATCGCCAAGCACTCAAACGCTGAGCAGCCCATCCCGGCGTGGGCCCAAGCTACGGCCCTAGGGGCGGTGCCGGTGCCAGAGCTCGCCGAGGAGCGCCGGGCGAAGCTCGGCCTTCCACACGATCTCGTCGGCGAGGCAGCTCGAGGCCTCCCGGGAGAGGTCGTCGGGGTGGGTCGTCGAGATCAGGACGACGACGACCGAGGGCATTGCCTCCTTGATCTGCCGCGCGGCGGCGATGCCACCGAGCCCGGGCATCACCACGTCGATCAGTACGAGGTCTGGCCGGAGGTCTGCGGCAGCCTCGACGGCCTCTTCGCCCGAGCACACCGTGCCGACCGACTCGAGCTCGTCGGCCGCCTCGACGAGTCGAGAAACGACGGCGCGAAACCCGGCGTCGTCGTCCGCGATCAGAACTCGCCGCATGGAGTCGCTTCGACCTTGGGCTTTGTCAGTGGTTTTCAAGGATGTGCCTACCGCGACCATGATCCGCGGGAGGCTATGACTCGCGCCAGAGGGCACGCATGTAGATCCACCGGGTAGAGACCGAACCCCGGGCTGTGTGCGTGCACCACCCCGTCTGGCATGCGACCACACTTGTGGGGCCCCGCGGTCGGCGGGATACTCGCTGCACGTTTCATGGCTCCCGTCTCACATACCCAAGGTGCTGTTCGCCAACTCCGGCAACCCGAACCGATCGCACCGCTCGATGTCGTGCGGTCGAAGATCCAGATTCCCGTGCCACGCCCGGGGAACATCACTCGGACCGCACTCGTCAATCGCCTTCGTGCGGCTCGTTCGAGTCGCGTCGTCACGGTGACTGCCCCCGCGGGCTACGGCAAGACGACGGCTCTGGCTCAATGGGCCGCGAGGGACATTCGTCCGTTCGCGTGGGTCTCGATCGACGAGCGCGACGCCGACCCGGCCGTGCTGTTGCGCCACCTTGCCGCGGCGCTCCACGCGATCGAGCCGCTCGGCCACGCCGTTCTCGATGCGGTCCGGCGGTGCGATGGATCGGTGTGGGAAGCGGCGGTACCGCGCCTCACGACCGTGCTCGAGTCGTGCCTGCCGTGCGTGGTCGTCCTCGACGATGTCACCCGGCTCAAATCGAAGAAGTCGGCTGACGTGGTTGCTGCGCTGATCGCCAGCACGCCGCCCGGCTCGACAGTCGTGCTCTCCGGGCGGACAGAGCCGCGCCTCCTGCTCGCCGGTCTCAGGACGTCGGGGAGCTCTTCGAAGTCGGCACCGATCTGCTGGCGCTCACCTACCGCGAGGCCGAGCAGCTCGTCCGTGCGACCGATGTCGATCTTTCGGCAGAGCAGGTCGCGGTGCTGCTCGAACGCGCCGACGGCTGGGCCGCCGGCCTGTACCTCGGCGCGCTCGCGCTCGGGACCGACGCTGGTTCCGGCTTCGGTGGCGACGACCGCTACCTCGCCGACTACTTCCGGTCCGTGTGTCACGACCTGGTCGATCCCCGGCGGCTCGCGTTCCTGCGGCAAACGTCGGTTCTCGACGACCTGTCGGGAGCGCTCTGCGACGCGGTGCTCGACCGGGAGGGCTCGGCGATCGAGCTGCGCGAGCTCGAGACCGAGCATCTGTTCGTCGTCCCGCTCGACCGCCAGGGCGAGTGGTACCGCTGCCACTCGCTCTTCCGGGATCTGCTGAGACGGGAGCTGGAACAGCTCGAGCCCGAGTCCGTGGCCAGGCTCCAGGTCCGCGCGGCCGGCTGGTTCGAAGCCAACGGCGCCCCGGAGCGCGCGGTCGAGTACGCGGCCGCTTCGGGCGACAAGGCCCGGGTCGCCCGGCTCGTCAACGCACTCGCACCCCGCACGCCCGTCGCCGTCACGGCACGCTGGATCGAGCTCTTCGACGAGAACGAGCTCGACCGGTATCCCGGAATCGCCGCGATCGGTGCGTGGGCTCATGCGTCGCTCGGCCACGCGGCGCGCGCCGAGCGCCTGCTGGCGGTCTCCGAGCGCGCCGAGAACGCACCGTTGGACTCACACCAGGCATCGCTTCGCGCTTTGACCCCTCTCGTCCGCGCCATGCTCTGCCGCCACGGAGTGGAGGGCATGCTCGCCGACAGCGCCTCTGCCCGCGCCGACCTCGAGCCGGAGAGCCTCTGGCTACCTGCGGCCGTCTTCCTTCATGGCGTCGGACAGCTGTTGAACGGCGACCACGAGCTTGCGGACGCCACGCTCGCCGACGCAGCAGATCGAGCCGCGGCGCTCGCGATCGATGAGATCCGCGTGGCTGCGCTCTCCCAACGTGCCCTGGCTGCCGGTCTCCGGCACGATCAGGCGGCGGCCGAGTCGTTCGCACTCGAGGCCCGTGCCCTCGCCTCGACCGAGAGCGGCCGTCCGACCGCCGGATTGGAAGGGGCCGCAGCGGCTCGCGCACTCCTGCACCAAAGTCGCTTCGACGAGGCGAAGGTCGAGCTGGCAGCGGTCGGCGAGCTCGAGCCGCTCCTCACGCACGCGATCCCGTGGCTCACGGTCGAGACGCGCCTCGAGCTCGCCCGCGCAGCCCTGACGCTTCGCGATCTCCCGAATGCACTGGCGCTGCTCGACGAGGCCGCGAGGATCATGCGGCTCCGGCCCGAGCTCGGGATCCTCTGCGACCAGGTCGCCAGGCTGCGCGCCGAGCTGGAGTCGGTCCGGAACCGTGAGCAGCGCGCTCGCCCGAAGCTCACGCGCGCGGAGCTCAGGCTGCTTCCCCTGCTTGCGACCCATCTGTCGTTCCGCGAGATCGGCGAACGGCTCTTCGTCTCCCATCACACGATCAAGACCCAGGCGATCTCTGTCTACCGCAAGCTCGGTGTCTCGAGCCGGAGCCAGGCGATCGAGGTCGCCGGTCTACTCGGTCTCGTCGTGACGGCGCCGGACGAGACCGGCCCCGCTTAGTTCCCGAGATAGAGCAGGACGGCCTTCACGCGCCGGCTCACGTCTTCGGAGTCGCCGAGGTCGAGCTTCCAGAAGATCGCGTTGATATGGCGCTCGACCGCCCGCTTCGTGATCACGAGCGAATCGGCGATCGCGCTGTTGCTCTTCCCCTCGGCGACCAGCGAGAGGATCTCGAGCTCGCGCGCGGTCAGATTGTCGAGACGTGAGGCTTTGCGGCGTTGCCGCGCACCGAGTAGCTCCTCGACAACCCGCGAGTCGATCACCGAGCGTCCGTTGGCCACCTCGTGGAGGGCCCGGAGAAGCTCTTCGCGGTCGGCGAGGCGCTCCTTGAGGAGATACGCGCGGCCGTCCGATCCCTGTTCGAAGAGCGCCGTGGCATAGAGCGGCTCGACGTGCTGGCTCAAGACGACGACGCCGACGTCGGGATGCGATGAGCGGAGCTCGCCGGCAAGCTGGATCCCTTCGTCGGTATGCGTCGGCGGCATGCGGATGTCGGTGAGCACGACGTCGGGCCGGCTGGCTTCCACAGCCACGCGCAGTGTCGGAAGATCGGGGCACGAATCGATCAGGTCGACGTCGTCGATCGACTCGAGAACGCGCACGATTCCCTCTCGGGCGATGAAGTTGTCCTCGCCGAGTAGCACGCGGATCGCCATCAGCCGGGAACCACTCCACGAACCACCGAGCCGTGGCCGGGCGAAGACTCGATTTCGAGCACGCCGCCGGCCGCTCCGATCCGGTCGCGCATGCTGACGAGGCCGACCCCATCGTGCTCGCCGTCCGAATCGAAGCCGGGCCCGTCGTCGCTGATCGCGAACACGACGTCGGTTCCGGCGCCTTCCAGGACGACCGTGACCCGCGCGTCCGGGCCGGCGTGCTTGCCGGCATTCTGGATCGCCTCGGTGGCGCAGAAGTAAATCGCACCCTCGACCTCGGGGGGGTGCCGCCCGACGCCCCGGTCGACGATCTCGACCGCGATCGGAGCTGTGCGCGCGAACGAGGCGAGCCCGTCGGCAAGGCCGCGCTCGCGCAGGACCGTCGGATAGATGCCGTGGGCCAGTGCACGAAGCTCGTCGACAGCCGTGGCCGCGTCGGCGCCGATCTCGTCGAGCCGGGTCGTGAGCTCGTCGTCCTGCGTCAGCTGACGAGCGAGAGCCAGCTTGATCTGGATCGCCATCAACCGCTGCTGGGCCCCATCGTGGAGGTCGCGCTCGAGCCGAAGGCGCTCCTGGTCGCCGGCGGCCACGATCCTCGCGCGCGAGGCCCGGAGCTCCTCGACGAGCCGCGTGTTCTCGAGCAGCATGAGCGAGGTCGCGCTGAGCCCGTCCATCACCTCGGGGCGCTCGTCGAGTCCCGGGTCGTGGATGATCGCCGCGACCGGCTCGCCGCCGTTCGTGACGGGTGTCACCGCCCGCATCTCTTGATCGACCGGTAGCTCGAACGGCTCCCCGGCAATGTCGACGTACCGCCTGGATTCGGGCGACCAGAGCGCAAGGCTCAGCGTCGGATCGCCGAGCGAGTCACGGAGAAGCGACTCCACCTGCGACGCCTGCACGCGGTTTCCCCGGGTCATCGCAACGAACCGTCCGGCGCTTCGCTCGGCATAGGAGCTCGCCCGCTGCTGGCCGATCACGATCGCGACCGGCACGCCCAGGCTCGCGACGAGATCGAGGAACCTCAGCGCCTGGCTCGTACCCGGGAACACGGGCTCGAGAACGAGGTAGAGCGCGAAGAGCGTGATCATCGCGATCATCACGACCGAAAGCGGCACGATCGCACGACGCCGGAGGCGCGATGGAGAGCGCGCCTTGCTGACGATCAGGATCGAGACGCCGATCAGCGCCACGGTCGCCACCGCGTTGAACGTGGTCACGAGGCCGCGCCCGAGCTCCGAGGAGGCATCGATGAACTGAAAGGCGTTCCTGGGGCAGTTCGTCCCGCATCTGATGAAGGGGCCCCCGGCGGGAAGCTTGTCGGAGATCGCGAGGATCAGAACCCAGAGGACGGCAATCGCGCCCGCGTACGAACGGATGAACCAGCGGTCGACGCGCGATCCGATCTGGCCGCGAGGGAAGCACAGATACATGTAGGCGGTGAACACGATGAAGACCGCCCACATCGACATCCCGAGGGTGAACCACAACGGATCGTCGGACGCATTGAACGACGTCAGGGCATAGATGAAGCCGACCGCGAGCATCAACGGGCCAAGCCGGCTGCGTTCCTGACGCCACCACACATACGTGCCGGCGCAGATCGTGAGCGCGACGTAGAGCCCGCGCGAGACCGCCGTGAACGACGGCGACTCGAGTACCGGGCTGCGGGCGACCGCCCACGCCGACAGGATGGCTGCGACGGCACCGAACCCGAGCGGAATCAGCAGCCGCCCGTTGACCACCTTCGAGTGCCGCGCAAACTCCGCGCTCACCGCGGTCGATGCCATCGTCTCCCCGTTCCCCGGTTTCCCCCCGGGAGCCTAGCCTAGCCCGTCCGGCGACGAATCGAGGGTTGTCGTCCGATATGGCTACACGACTTCTACGGCGAAGGCTCGGCCGGCGCCGCGGCCGGAATGACCGCACCACCGACCCGAGCACGGAAGACGTAGTACGTCCAGCCCTGGTAGAGCAGCACGAGCGGGATGAAGATGACACCGACGACCGTCAGCACCACGAGCGTGTAGTGCTGTGAGGCCGAGTTGCTCACCGTCAGGCTGTTCGCGAAGTCGGTGCTCGAGACGATCACGCGCGGGAACCGGCTCGTGAACAGCGTCGCAACGGCTGCGACCACGGCGAGCCCGGTCATCGTGAATGCGCGACCCTGGCGTCGGCCGAGCGGGAACGCGACCGCAAGGACGAGCGCGACGATCCCGATCAGCGCGGGTAGCACCGGGGGGAAGACGTTCTTGTCGTTTCGATCGACCGCGACGATCACCGTCCAGATCAGGAACCCGCTGCCGAGCACCGGGGCGATTGGTGCGAGCCGCCGAGCGGCCGCGCCCGCCCGCTCGAGGAGCTCTGCCTGGGTGCGCAGCGTCAGGAAGGTCGCACCGTGGAAGGCAAAGATCACGACGACGGCTAGTCCTGCGACGACCGTGTAGGGGTTGAACAGGTTCCAGAACGACCCGGCGAAGTCGCCGCTCGAGTTGATCGGCATCCCGTAGAGGAGATTGGCGAAGCCGATGCCCCAGATCAGCGAGGCGCCGAAGCTCGCGACCGCGTTCGCCCACAGCCAGACCTTTCGCCACCCCGGGCTCTGGCTCTTCGAGCGCCACTCGAACGAGATCACGCGGATGATCAGGCAAAAGAGCAGCGCGAGCAGAGCCAGGTACAGGCCCGAGAAATCCCGAACTGGAACTCCTGCACGAGCCCGGTCGCCACGCCGATCGCGAAGTTGATCAGGAAGAGCGTTCCGAAGGACTTCTTCAACCGCAACCAGTTCTCGTTGGCGGTTCGGTGCCAGAGCGTCTGGAACACCACGACGATCGGCCCGAGCCCGAGCGTGAGCGGGACGAACAGGAAGTGGTAGATCGAGGTCGTCGCGAACTGGATGCGTGCCAGGTCGACCGCCGTCGACGCAGTCAGAGTCGCATTCATGGGCGGGTCCCGGTTCGCCGGACCAAGATTGGGCGAACCTATCCCGTGTCGCAGGGCACGAGATCATCCCGATCGGGTGAAACCGCAGCGGCGACCCCAAGCACGGCAAGGCCCATCTATCCCGGGATGGCTTTCGGGTGGGAGTGATCGGTCACCTCAGGTGAGCGGTGAGTCGTTCGGCCGGCTCATCCGATCGGGATGATGACCCTGGCTGCTGTGACCTCCATGCTCGGATTCGTTCAGCGCCAACGCTGACCAAACATCAAACGAGGAGGGACAAAATGACGACACAGGTCGCCTACCGCGAGCGCGGATCGGGCTGGGTGACGTTCGCGGCGGTCTTGATGTTCGCCGTGGGCTTCTTCCGGATCATCTCGGCAATCAGCTACTTCGCCAACAGCGTCCGGGTGAACAACCTGACGAACGGGGCATTCCACGGACATCTGTGGGCCTATGGGGCCTGGGACCTGGCCATCGCCTTCTTCGCGCTCCTGGCCGGCGGGTCACTGCTCGGCGGAGGCGGCTTCGGACGCTTCGTCGCCTACGTTTGGGGTTGCCTCGTGATCGTGCAGAGCTTCCTGATCATCGGGCAGGCACCGTGGTATGCGGCGCTGATGATCTTCCTGGCCGTGATGGTGATCTTCGGCCTCGCATCGACGGCCGACGACTCGGAGGCCTGACCGCGATGGACAAGCGCGCAGGGATCATCCTCATCATCGTCGTCGGGGTCGCACTCGCGGTCGTGATCGGGCTGCTCGGGGCCCGCGGCGGCACGGGTACGACGACCACCTCCGCGGCGAGCGCGCAGGCGAGCCTCTGCACGAGCCTCGACGGGCTCGAGACCGCCGCCAAGGGACTCACGAGCCTCGACCTCTCGACGGCCACGAAGAGCGACTACCAGTCCGCTCTGACGGGCGTCCAGACCGCGTGGTCCCAGGTCACAGCAGACGCGAGCACGGTCGCGAGCACGACGCTCGACACGCTCGACAGCTCCTGGAACAGCTTCGCGACGGCGGTGAAGAACGTCCCCGGCAGCGCGTCGGTGAGCACGTCCCTCGCCGATGTTTCGACCCAGGGCCAGGCGCTGATCTCGACGACGCAGACCACGCTGAGCGGGCTCACCTGCTCCTGAGCTGACGCGAAATCAAGCCGGAAGGAGCGAAGGCGGCCTGCGTGCCGCCTTCGCTCTTTGTGCGAACTGTTGCGGCGGCCCGAGTCAGCCGCCGCCTTTCCGGCCTGCGCTTCGGCCTGAGACGCACTTCACCTCTTTCAGGCGATGTCCCGCGACCCACCCGGACGAATCATCTCCCGGGAAGGTCTCGCGTTTTGCGAGGGCCGACCCCATGGAAGGAGTCCGAGATGCTCGTGGCATCATCCGGCTGGTGGTTTGGATCGATCGTCTTCGTCCTGATCTGGATCGCGATCGCCTTCTGGCCCGCCCGCGTCGCCGGCCGCAAGGGCCACAGCTTCCTGGGCTTCTTCATCTTCAGCCTGATCTTCTTCCCCGCCGCGCTGATCGTCGCCTACCTGGTCGGCGACCGCCGGAGGGCCGCTTGAACGCGGCAAGAGTCGATCCGCGCGATTCGTCGGGCGGTCACTCCTGAGCAAGGTCTTCCTCTTCTCGCTCACGGCGGCGCTCAACCCGACGCTGCTCGCGGCGACGACGGTGATGCTCCTGCTCCCAAGGCCGAAGCGCCTGCTGCTCGGGTACCTCCTCGGCGCGTACACGACGAGCATCACGGTCGGCCTCGCGATCGAGTACTGGCTGAACGGCTCGGGAACGGTCAGCACGACGAAACACACGATCAGCCCGATCGTCGACCTCACGCTCGGCGCGCTGGCGCTCGTCGTCGCCTTCGCGATCGGCTCGGGCCGGGTCGCCGAACGCAGGGAACGCAAGCAGGCACGCGGGCCCAAGAAGACGCCGCGCTGGCAGCGGCTCCTGGCCAAGGGCTCGGCGCGTGACACGTTCGTGGTCGGGATCCTCCTGAGCTTTCCCGGTGCCTCCTATCTCGCCGCGCTCGACGAGATCCACAAGCAGTCCCTGAACGGGCCCCAGGTCGTCCTGACGATCGTCGCGGTCACCGTGATCATGCTCGCCCTGCTCGAGCTCCCGTTGATCGGCTACGCCCTCGCGCCGGAGTGGACACCCGCTGCGGTCGAACGCCTCAAGGGCTGGCTCGCCGCCCACGGCGGCCGGGCGGCCATGATCGGCGCCGCCGTGATCGGCGCTCTGCTGATCGCCCGCGGGATCATCACCCTCGCGAACTGAACCGCCCGCGGGATCGCCGCCTACCGGATCGTCACAACACCGTCACCCGGCGATAACCCGACGTCGGCGCCCGCGCCTGTAGGAACGTGCTTATGAAAATCTCACACGCACGAAACCCAGGTTCTAGAAGCTCTCGCCGCCTTCGAGTGGCGATTGCGGCAGGTGCTTTCGCGACGTTTGCACTCTGCGTCGTCGCAGTCACAGGGATCGCCTCGAGCGCTTCCCGTACGGCCGGCTCGCCGACCTGTCCGGCCGGCAGCACGCTCCAGCTCCCCTCCGACGGTTCCGACGCCGAGTGCGTCATCACTGCAACGGGCACACCGGTGGGTGCGGTCAAGCACGTCTGGCTGTTCATCCTCGAGAACAAATCCTACGACGAGAATTTCACCGGCCTCAACCAGAACAGCTACCTCTGGCAGACGCTGCCCCAACAGGGCGCGCTGCTCACCCACTACTACGGCACCGGGCACTTCAGCATGGACAACTACATCTCGCTGGTGTCCGGCCAGTCCCCGTCGTACGCGACCCAGGACGACTGCTCGACCGCGGCGAACATGACGAATGACAACTCCGGGATCATCACCACCGGAACCGTCGGCACGGGAACGGACACCGACCTCACGACCGACGGCAGCGGCAAGAACACGACCGCACCGACCACGTCCGGAGCGGCCAACGGCAACTACGGGCAGCTGCTCGTGCACGGCGGCGTCGATGCCGCGCTCGCGAACAACGGCTGCGTGTACCCGACCGACGTCCCGACGGTGTTCAACCAGTACAACGCCGCAGGTGTGCCGTGGAAGGCCTACGCGCAGGATCTCGGCGGCGCTCAGCCGACCGGATCGGCCACCTACGTCACCGGGAGCAAGCCCGGCGTCACCGACACCGTTCCGGGGCGCGAGGACGGCCTGTGCGGGTTCCCGGGGACGTCGAGCAACGATCCGGTAACGAACCCGACGAACCTCGTCGCTCCGAGCGGCGTCGTGACGAGCTTCACCGGCGCCCAGCCGGCCAACGCCAACGGGAACGGCGATCCGGCCGACCAGTACGTCGGCAAGCACTTCCCGACCCCCTGGTTCACGGCGCTGACCGGCCAGTCGGCGGGCACCCAGTCGGGCGTCAGCTATCCGGCCGCGGGGCCGCTCAACAAGCCGACGACGCCCGAGTACGACGGGCCGGGCGCGCCTACGACCGGCGCGGCCGACACGAACTGCGATGCGAACCACGTCTCGAACCTCGACGATCCGACCTACGGGCTCGCCCACGACCTCACGCTTCCCGCCGCCCAGGTCCCGGCGTTCAGCTGGATCACGCCGAACAACTGCAGCGACGCACACGACGCGTCCTGCCAGGGCAACAACCTCTCGGGTGCCTTCAACGCCGACGGAACGCCCGACTACACCCCGGCCGGCCATCCCGCCTACGACCCGGAGGCACTCCCGCCGACGAACTACACCGGCGGCCTCTACGCCTCCGATCTGTTCCTGCGGTACTACGTACCGCTGATCGAACAGTCGGCCGCCTTCAAGGACGGCGGGCTGATCGACATCACCTTCGACGAGGCGAACCCGCCCTTCACGACCGGTAACAGCTTCAACAACGAGCCAGCTCCGGGCGACATCTCGCTCTACTCGTCGCCCGCCGACCAGCCGAGCTTCGGTGCGGCCGGGACGCAGTATCCCGGCGCACACTCGCTCTACGGCGCCTTCGGAGCCCTCGCCGATGCGGCCGGTGAGAACATCGCCGGCCACGATGTGGCGACGGAGCCGACGGGGCCAAACGATCCAGAGGTGACAGACAGTTCGGGCAACCAGTTGCAGCCCGGGCCGGGTGCCGCCGGGTTCATCGATCGACCGTTGGGTCTACCGAACGAGAGTCCCAACGTGACAGGCTCCCCCGGTTCGACGACCGAGCCTGCGATGGTGGCCCCGGGCTCGAGCCTCGTCACCGACTCCAAGATCAACGCGCAGGACACCGGTCGCCTGGTGTCGGGCACCGACGGCGCCGGCAACACGATCCCGGCCGACACGTTCGTCGGCGCGGTCAGCGACACCGGGCCGTACTTCCTGCAGGGCAACACGAGCGCGAGCGGGGCGTCGAACAACTACGCCAAGCCGTGGATCGGCACCTTCCAACTCCTCAACGACTCCGGCCAGCCGGTCGTGCTGCCCGCCGGATTCAACGGGAACGTCACGCTGAGCGCCGAGGGAGCGACCTCGACCGTCGGGAGTGCCGGCTGTGCGGCCGGCAGCGAGGCGGCGACGGTTCCTGCCTGCAAGACCGCTGATCCCCTGTTCGACGCCACCGACTTCACGCCGGGCGGCGGCGACACCGGCACCGTGCTGATCAGCCCGCTGATCAAGCCGGGAACGGTGACGGGCACCTACTACAACCACTACAGCACGCTGCGCTCGATCGAGGACCTGCTCCTGACGGGTCAGCCCTGCACCGACACGGCGCTCACCGCCGGCTCGGTGTGCGGCGGTCTCGACGGCCAGGGCCACATCGGCTACGCGGCGCAGGCCGGTCTCGGCGACTTCGGCCCGGACGTGTTCAGCGCCGAGTCGTTCACGGCGGCGCCTGTTCCTTCCGGCTACCAGGCGGTCTCCGGCACCGGGGCGAGCACGCTCTACTGCCCGAGTGACGCGAACCTCGGGAGCGACGGCAAGACAGGCAAGACCGGGAACGGCGGCCACGGCGGTGCCGGAGGAACCGGCGGAACGGCCGGCTGCGGCAACAACGGCGGCGACGGCGGCAACGGCGGCAACGGCACGACCGCCGCCGGCGGCGGTGGAACCGGCGGGAACGGCGGCAACGGCCCGTGTCCGCCGGAGGAGTGGGCCGGCGTCTGGCTGACCTCGACCGGTGCACCGACAGTGCCGTACGACACCGCGCCGTGCAGCGGCGAGGGCGGGAACGGCGGCCAGGGCGGCAACGGCGGTAACGGGCAGGACACCCAGCCCGGTGGCAACGGGGGCAACGGGGGCAACGGCTTCCCCGGCAACCACGGCGGCAACGGCGGCAACGGCGGTAACGCCAAGAAGAACGGGGGCCCTGGTCTGGCCGGCACGAATGGCACGGACGCGACCGCAACCGCAAACGGCCAGAACGGGAAGAACGGCGCCAACGGGTAAGCGCCGAGCGGAACTCACGGTGACACCTGCATCCAAGGCGGCCACGCACGAACTGGGCCGGGTTCTCATGCCCGGCCCGGTTCGTGCCGCGGCCCTGCTCCTGCTCTCGCTCACCGCCCTCGCCGGCTGTGGCGGCGGCGGTGGCTCCAAGTACCCCTCGTATCTCCCGAAGAGCACGCTCGAGCCGCACGTCGACGCGCTTCTCACCGGCACGATCGTTCGGCCGGCGCTCACGGTCGAGGGCCTTCCAGTAGAGATCCAGACCAAGGCGTTCAAGGTCCGGATGACGGTCGCCGGCCCCATCGTTCCCGGGGAGGGCCTGCCGTATCAGCCTGAGGCAACGACCTGCACGTGGACGGTCACGATGAGGAACGCCACCGCCGAGGTGCCGGTCTCACTGGCCGACTTCCACGCCGTCGATCACCTCTACTCGGTGACGGTTCCGGTGCTCGCTCCCGGCCAGCGGCCCCTGCCGTCCGTCCTCCGCCCCGGCCAGACGCTGACCTTTCGGCTCCGCGCCTACCAGCTCGTCGGCGAGGGAACTATGCAGTGGGCTCCGGACCACCGGCACGAGGCCGCGATCTGGGACTACACGGTCGAGAACGACTGAGAGGCGGGGTCGTTTTCTTAGAAGTCCCTTAGAACTCGCCTGCGAGCCCAACTCGGCCGCCGACCCGTCGTCTTGTGTGTTCAGGTGAGCAGCGCGTGGACCGAGGGCGAGGACGAGCTGGGAACCGGCGCGTCAGCCCCAGCGCCTAGGCGCCGCGCGCGCGCCGGGTGGGCCTGGCTCGCCGGCGGCGACGGCTACGTCCTCCGGACGGTGCCGAGCGAGGTCAGCTTCCTGAACGGGCTCGGGCTATGGGTCGCCGGGATGGCGGTCGTCAGCGGCTTCGCGATGACCGTTGCCGCCAGCCAGTGGTGGAGCACCTCGATCGTGAGTGTGCTCTGGGTGCTGCCGATCTGGGCGGTTCTCTACTGCCTGATCGAGCGGCTCGTACTGAAGAGCTTCGGGACGAGCTGGCCGTGGAACCTCGCGATCACGATCCCGCGGCTCGCACTGTCGCTGGCGATCGCGCTCGTGGTCGGCCTGCCGATGAGCCAGGTGATCTACAGCGGCTCGATCAACGATCAGCTCAGCAAGACGACGACGGCGCGCATTCACGCGGCGACGAACCAGATCACGCACCTGTACGACGCGAAGATCGCGGCGGCCCAGAAGGAGATCGCGGCCGCGCAGAGCAAGCAGGCGAAGCTGCAGCAGCAGGTCACGAACAGCCGGTTCCTCTCCGAATGCGAAGCCGGCGAGGCGAGCTGTTCGCAGACCCACAAACTCGGCTGCGGCCCGTATTGCAAGCGCGACGCGCGACGGGCGGCGGCCGCCGCGGCCGCGCTGAAGACCGCCCGGCCCGAGCTCGCGGCGACGGTCGCCGCCGACCGGCGAAAGATCGCGCTCTGGCAAGCAGCCGAGACCGGGCAGGTTTCGAACCGGGTCTCGACGATCAAGGCCGACCGTGACTTCCTCGCCCGCCAGGCGGCGCTCGAACAGGTCGAGCACGCCACCCCCGCCGTGAAGAAGTACGTCGAGTTCTTCCTCGCCTTCCTGGTCGCGATCGACCTCGTTGCGCTGGTGCTCAAGCTCACCCATCTGTTCAGCACCGGAGGGGCCTACGAGCGGAGCGCGGCGGCGCTGCGCGCGATCGACGTCGTCGAGGCCCACCGCCTGGAGGAGCGCGCCGCCGTGCTCACGAACCGCATCACCCTCGAGGCGCGCGCCGAGGAACGCTCGGACGAGCGCAGGCTCGGGAGCGGGATCACCACCGGAACGCCGGTGTCGGACGGCCCCGAGCGCGCAGCGCGCTCGCCCCGCCGTCCTCCGCTCGGCGGCCCCGCAGCCGCCGGCCCGCTCGGCGACTGACGCCGAGCCGAGTCCGTTCGACCTCCGCGCGCCGCCGCGCCTCGCTGGGACACCGGTGCGAGACACTCGTCGGCTGGCGTCGAGGAGCCTGCCTTTCTGGCGTCAGTCCGGGATCGTCCCGCCCTGCGAGCGCGTAACCCTTAAGTGCCTGGCACCGGCGTTGCCTGGCGGTTCGACCTCGCACTGCGGACCGAGTTCGGCCTTGACGGCCGGGGCGCCGAAACGTTAGGTGCCTGGCACCGTTGTTGCATTGCGCTCCACACGCTTGAAAGCGCATGTTCCCGAGCCCAGCAGTGGTGCTGCCACGACGCCAGGCGCGCCCCAGCCGGCGAAAGCTACGGAGGCGAACTATTCGGCGAGGGGCGGTGTGGCGTCGGAGCCGGCGCCGCTCGCGGCGGCCGGTGTCGTGCCCTTCATGGCCCCGACCGTGTCCTGCATCTCGGCGACGCCGGGAATCGCAGCGCGGGCGATGTTCGTGGGCGAGACCGCTGAGCGGATCTCCTGCACGCCGTGCACTGCCTCGGTCACGCCGTCGAGGCCGCTGACCGTCTCCTTGAACTCGCGCATCCCGTTTCCGAGCGAACGCCCGATCTCCGGAACCCGCTTGACGCCGAAGAGGAGCACGATTGCGATTCCTAGCACGAGCAGATGAACCGGAGAGAAGAGATCGAAGCCCATCCCCTCCACTGTAGCGAGCGGGCGCCTTCGGCGAAGGCGCCGAAAACCGTGTTTGATGTAGAGCAATGCCTCGGCGCTCCCGGATCCCGGCGGCTCTCGCCGCGCTCGTACTGCTAGCCGCATCGACTACGGCTGCACTCGCCGCCGCCGCCAAGCCCGACAGCCACGACCGGGCGCTCGCAGCCGTCCTCGACGCTCGCGTCAGGACATTCCAGAAGATCGCTGCGCAGACCAAGAGCGACTCGGGCGTTCAGAAATCGCTCGACAAGTGCGCGTTCATCAAGAAGAACCCGAAGCAGGCGTTTGCCGCGCTCTTCGCTCTGATCCCGGTGCTGCTGATCGGTGTCGTCAACGAGGACGGACCGCAACTGACCGCGCTGCGCAACACGCTGGCCGGCATGCATCCCGACTCGCCGCTCTTCAGCCAGTGGCTGACGGCGGAGGCAAGCGACCTCTCGCTGATCCTCCAGTTCGACAACCACGGCAAGAAGGTCGACACCTGCGCCGCTGCCTCGGTGCTGCTCGCGAAGAACACGACCGCCGCCGACGTGAAGCGCGTGCTCGGGATCGAACCGACGCTGATCGCGAAGCTGTTCACGAGCCCCGGGGCGGCGAGCCTCGAGAAGCTCAACCCGAAGGTTCGGCCCTTCCTGATCGCAGCCGGCGTCCCCCGCAAGGACGTCAGCACGCTCACCTCGAGCAACTGATCCGGACAGGTCAGTTGGGGCGGCAGACGCTGTCGCCGAGCGCAGCGATCTGCGCATTCGCGGCCGCGTCGGCCGCAGCGTCGTAGCGGCCCGGCGCAGGGCCGGCCCACTCGACGTCCGGCGTCACCCCAGGTCCGATCACGGTGACGCGGTACTGCGTGCCCGTGCCAGCCGGGTGGCCGGGATGGGGATTGACGCTGTAACAGAAGACGCCCGTGCCCTTGTGCGTGAGCGCGCTGTTCTCGCGCTGCCAGCCCGCCCCGTAGGCGGAGTCGTAGGTGTCGATGTAGACGTTTCGGCCGTAGCCGTCGAGCGGGTTGCCGACGTTCGTCACGCTGAACCCGTACACCGGGTCGTCGGCGTAGGCGAGCGTGCCGTAGAGGTGGTTCCACTGGTGCCACGACCAGTCGGTGTGGACCGTGAGCACCGGCAGAGGGCCTGTCCAATGTGACAGGCGCAGCTCCCAAACGGCCTGGGCGGGCGTCGGGGCGACGCCGTAGTCGGGTAGCTCCCGTTGCCATTCCTGGACAGCCCAGTAGGAGCCGTCCGGTGCCGTGCACGTGAGGACAGCCCACGCGATTTGCGGGCCGTCGTAGGACCCGCACCCGCCGTTGAAGCCGGTCTTCCAGTAGGAATCGGCCGCCTGCTGGAGCTGCTGGAGCTCGCGCACCACCGGGCTCAGCAGGTAGCCCGGAGTGCCCTTGATCTTCCGATACTGCGCGCTCAGCGCCACCGCAGCGGGGTTTTCCTTGAAGTACTTCTCATAGCCACCCGAGTAGTCGAGCCGCAACTGGACCTGATGCACGCCGTCCGTCGAGGGCAGCGCGTTGACCGCTCCCCAGGCAACGACGTGGCGGACGATTCCCCTCGTCCTGTAGGTGAGCAGCGCCTCACCCTTGGCGTTCAGCTGGAGATGGACGTCGGTGGCGTTCCGGTCGATCAGCTGCGAGGCCGATGCCCTGATCACGCCGCCGCCCGACGCGACGATCGCCACCATCGCTGCCGCCGCCCCGATCCGTCCGAGTCGCTGCATCCGGTTCCCCTGCGACAGGGTAGCCGCAGCGGCGATGAGCTAGTCCTGCCGGGGCGGTTCGAGTGCGCGGAGCAGTGACTCGATCCGCTCGAGCCTCGCGGAGATCTCGTCGAACCGTACGTCCTCGTGATCGAGGCGGTCGTGCGCGTCCGCCGCGTCCGATTCGGCCCGCTCGGCCGCGGCGCGGGCGACGAAGGTGGATGTGATCGCGGCGGTCGTGATCGCGAGGAAGGCGATGCCCTCGAGCATCACGAAGCTCGCGACGATCCGGCCGTCCCGGGCCGCCGGGGTCACGTCTCCGTAGCCGACGGTCGTCACGGTCTGGAGCGCCCACCACATCCCGACCCAGATGTCCGGGTACTCCTTGTGGTCGATGACCCGCATCAGGATCCCGCTGACGACCACGATGATCGTCGTGACGGTGACGATCGCGGCGGCGGCGCTCCGGATCGAGGGCGGCTCGCTCAGGAACTTCGACATGCGCCGCTCGAACGGGTTCAGGCGGATGAACCTGCGCGGCGGGCTGCTCACCCCACGCCCCCAACGGCCGGCAGGCCGGCACGAGAGCGACGCAGATTCCGGCGGTGCGCGAGCGCCGGCGAGAGCGCTGCCGCCAGCACCATGATCGTCGCGAAGATGACGATCCAGAAGAACAGCGCCAGCACGATCCCGATCGCACCGTAGGTCTTCGAGTACCACTCGAGCCAGTTCTTCAGGAGGATCTGCGAGATGACGCGCATCACCCCGAACGCGAGCACGGTGAAGATCGCGCCGGGAAGGATGTCCCGCGCGGCCACCGCGCCCCCGAGCAAGAGACGCGGCGCCCAGACGAAGAACCCGACGAGAACCCCGACCCAGACGACGTCGAGCACCCACCCGATCCAGGACGGCTGGCCCGCGAGCGACTTCTTCTGCAGCACGTAGACGCCGGTGAGCAACGCGATCCCACCGATCACCTGGACGTAGCGAACCTGATCGAGGACGGCCCGTTTGCGGAGATCGAGCCCCCACGATCGCGCGTGCACGAGCTGGAGCACGCGACCCAGGCCCAGGCCGAAGAGAAACAGGTGCGCGGCCGCGATCAGCGCCACGGAGAGCTTGTGCCCTCCGGCGCCGCTCAGGACGGTCTCCACGAGCTTCGCGGTGGCCGGCTCGAGCTTGAGCCGATGGATGAGCTGCTCTGCGAGCGCCGTCGGGTTGCTGAAGGCGTAGCTCGTGTACACGAGGACGAGCGGGATCACTGTCAGGAAGACGTACGCGGCGAGCAGAACCGCGTAGAGCTGGCCGTCGGCCGCCTGGTAGCGCCGCACCCAGCCGATCGTCGTGCCGTGCGGCGAGGCCGGATCGGCGTTTTCGATCCAGAGCCGGCCGCGCTCGTAGACCTTCGTCCCTCGTTCCTGCACCGCGGCCACCTTGCCGCGAGCTCCGCCCGGTTCGTCCGGTGTGGGCGCGTCGGTCATCGGCTCCCACCGCGTCTGGCGCTCATCGCCCGCGACACTACCCCCTCGTGCATGACCCGGTCCAGGGCCTGAGCGTTTGGGTCTTCTCCGAGAGAGGGCGGCACGCGGGACGGATGCGGCGCGAGAACGGCAAACCTAGAACGCGGCGAACAGGCCGCGGACGATCGCGAACACACCGATGACCGCGAGCGCCCACGTGGCGAGCCGCATCAGGTTCTTGCCGAGCCACGCGTTGAAGCTCGTGACGTTCCTCTTCGTCCACTCCGGGGCCACGAGGAACCCGACAAGCGGCACCTCGACGAACGTGAACATGATCAGATAGAAGGTGACGACCACCACCAAGGTCTCGCTCGTCGAGTAGTCGAGCTCGGAGATCTTCTTCATCGCGAGGATCGGCCCCGGGCCCGGAACGATCGTGGCCAGGATCCCGGCGACGAACGCGAGCGGTGCGCCGCGGTCGACGAGTCGCTCGATCCAGCCGGGGCCCTTCGTCTTCTTCGGCTCCGGGTCAGGCGGCTTGTTCTTCCGCTTGGTGTCCGTGCGCCGGAGAACGAACGCGGCGAGGAGGGCGAGCAGACCGACGGTGATGTCCACCCAGGCATCGGCGGGCGGATTCGAGCCCGATACGAAGCTGCTGCCCTCGAACGCGAACACGATCGTCGAACCGACGGCAACCGTCGTGAGCAGGCCGCCGGCCAGGAACCCGGCGAGGATCGGTTCGGGCTTCGAGGTGTTCAGCGCCAGCACGACGACGATCAGGAGCAGCGGGAAGAACATCGCCAGGCATGCGAGGAGGTAGATCTCGAGGAGCGGCGGCATGGCGTCCGGTCAGGCTCCGAGGTCGACGGGGGGAACAGAGGTGGACGGACAAAGAGCATTCATGGGCAACGGAGTATGACCGGCTTCTGTCCAGGGCGTTGCCCAAGACGCATTCGGACGCCGCTTGCGGGAAGCGCTTCTCGATACACATCCGCCTGTGTCGAGGTGCGCCAACGTGTCTCGATGGGTGCGAGCGGGTATGGATGTGGCGCATGGTGAATGTCCTCGCTCGGTTAGAGATCTTTCTCTGATTCGCTCTACTTCTCGTTGATCGATCTGTCGTCCCGGGCGATCGTCTAGACTCGCGCCCGATGCGGGTGGGGATGCTCACAGGGGGCGGCGACTGCCCGGGACTGAACGCGGTGATCCGCGCGGTCTGCCGGCGGCTCTGGGAGGACGGCCACGAGACGGTCGGCGTCCTGAACGGCTGGCGCGGGATGATCGACGGGAACCTGAAGCCGCTCGGCTACGACGAGATCTCGGGGATCCTGCCAAAGGGCGGCACGATCATCGGCACCTCACGGACGAACCCGCACAAGCTCGAGGGCGGCGTCGACGGAGTGAAGAAGACCTTCGAGCAGATCGACGCCCTCGTTGCGATCGGGGGCGAGGACACCCTCGGCGTCGCTGCGAAGCTCTTCGCCGAGGACAACCTGCCGGTCGTCGGCGTGCCGAAGACGATCGACAACGATCTCAACGGCACCGACTACACGTTCGGCTTCGACACCGCCGTCTACGTCGCCAGCGAGGCGATCGACCGGGTGCACTCGACGGCCGAGTCGCACAACCGGATCATCGTCGTCGAGACGATGGGCCGCCATGCCGGCTGGATCGCCCTGATGAGCGGGATCGCCGGCGGCGCCGACTGGATCCTGATCCCGGAGCAGAAGGTCGTCTACGACGACGTTGCGGCTGCGGTCGAACGCCGTCGCGGGCGCGGCAAGAACTTCTCGGTGATCGTGGCGAGCGAGGGTTCGGAGCTTCCCGGCGTGAGCGACGAGGGCGAGCTCGACGAGTTCGGACACGTGCGCGTCGAGAACCGGAACGTCGGCGAGACGGTCGCGGAGGAGATCGAGAAGCGCACCGGGATGCAGGCACGGGCCACCGTGCTCGGCTACATCCAGCGCGGCGGCACCCCGACTCCGCGCGATCGCGTGCTCGGCCTGCGGTTCGGACTCGAGGCCGCCGATCTCGTCACGAGCGCCAAATGGGGCCAGATGGCCGCACTGCACGGCGACGAGGTCCTGTCGGTCCCGCTAACGGAGGCGACCGCGGAACTGAAGCTCGTACCGGACTCATGGTACGAGGTCGCGAAGACCTTCTTCGGCTAACCGCGGCGGCGGAGCTTCGCCGCGAGCCACTCCCGAAACGACGGCCCCGGCGCCTCGCGAAGCATCCGCTCACGTTCGAGCGAGCGGCGGGCGAACGCGCGCTCGCGCATCACTCGCGTCGGGAGGCTCGGCTTCCAGTAGACCGGCCGCGGCGGCCGGTTAGGCGCCACAGGCATCCGGTGCGTCTGCCGCGTCCGCCCCGCAGTCCTTGCCGCGGAGAGGCAGCCGCCCGAGCAGCTCAGCGAGCGTGACGAGATCCGAATCCGAGAACCGCCCGGTGAACAGCTCGTCGACGCCCTGCAGATGCGTCACGGCCGCGGCCCGGAGCTTCTCGTTGCCCGAGACCGTGAGCTTTGCGTACGAAACACGCGCGTCCGTCGGACACGAGTCCTTCTCGACGAAGCCGGCGCGCTCGAGACCGTCCAGCAGCCGCGTGATCCCGGATGCCGTGAGCACGACCGTATGCGCCAGATCGACGCGTCGCATCCGCCCGCCTTCTGCCTTCGAGAGCATGAGCAGAACCTCGTAGTCGTTGAGGGTCAGCCCGTGGGCCGTCAAGAGGTCCGCGTTGAGCTGCCGCGTGATCGCGGAGTGCGCACGCAGGAACGAAACCCACGATTCGATTCGGTTCTGGGTCGTAGTCGCGATAGCCATCACTTCAGTGTAACGCCGCAATCTCCGGAACCAGTCCCGGAGCTACCGCGGTAGCCAGGCATCCGAGTCGGCGGCGAGCGTCGCGACGTCGGGCGGGAGCTCCCCGGCGGCGACGTCGGCAAGCGTCACCGCCTCGAGCACGCGGCGGAGGCTCGCGCGCACGGCGATCCAGACGTCACCGAGGCTCTCGGCCGAGCCGGCGTACGAGACCTCCTCCGGGCGCCGGCCGCGGACGTTCGCGAGCGGGCCGTCGACGACCCGGATCACCTCGGCGAGGCTGATCTTGGCCGCAGGACGGGCGAGCCAGTAGCCGCCCTCCATCCCGCGCTGGCTCCGGACGAGGCCACCGTTTCGAAGCTCCGACATGATGTTCTCGAGGAATTTCGATCGGGATCTCCTGTGCTTGCGCGATCCGATCGGCCTTGGTCGGCCCCTCACCGGCGGCGGCGAGCTCCACCATCGCCCGGATGGCGTAGTCCGCTTTGGCCGAGATGCGCATCGGGGAAGTCTGCCGTCAGCTGCGATCGAATGTATCGAGGAGCGCGCGGATCCAGCACACCTCGCGGAACCCGAGCCGCGCAAGGATCGGCCGGGACATCGGCCCGCCCTGCGTCGCCGCGAGCGGTGTGCCACGCGCGACGGCGTCGGCGTACCGCGCGAGGACGAGTGCCCGGTAGGCGCCGCGGCCGCGCGCGGCCGGTAGGACGGCTCCGCCGAACAGCGACACCCCGTACCGACTGAACGACCCCGTCGCGCGACCGACGGGCTCGCCGTCGAGAAAGGCGAGGTAGGTCACGACCGGCGAGGCGGGATCGAAGCGGCGAGGGCGCACCGCACCGCCGAAAGCGGCGGCAGCGATCTCAGCGGCAACGAGCTCATCGGCCGCCGCCGCAGCGCGACGCACCTCGACCTCCGCCGGCGCCGACGAGGCGGGCGGCTCGGTGAGGACCATCCCGACGGCCGAGGAGCCTTCCTCTTCGACGAGGCCGAGGCCGAGCAACCGCTCAACGAGGTCGCGCGGGGAGGTCGAGGAGCCGACTTCCCATGTGCACGCCGTGCGTCCGCGCTCGCGCAGGTGATCGTGGATCTCGGCGCGCACCTCCGGGAGCTCATCGGCCTCGAAGCGGAAGCGCTGTGGGACGTTCCACCCCGGCTCGTCACCGCGGGCGCCGAGCCACAGGACGTACCGGCCTGCGTCGATCCGCTCGTCGCCGATCGCGAGCGGCACGTGGGTGTTCGCGTTCTCGGCGAGCTCGAGCCCCGGGTCGAACCCGCTCACGTCGCCGAATAGAGCTGTGCGTGCCAGGCCTTGCTGTACACGTGCTGGAGATGCTCGACCTGAACGACGTAGGCGCGCGTCTCCGGGAACTGGATTCCCTTGCCCTCGGCCTGCCAGCGATCGACGTTGCCCTGCCCCGCGTTGTAGGCGGCGAGCGCGAGCCGAAGCGAACGGTACTTCGAGTAGAGATCCCGCAGGTACCAGCTGCCGTAGCGGATGTTGATCTCCGGGTTCGTGAGATCGCTCACCGAGAACGTCTTTCCGCCGGTCCGCAGCGCGATCCCCTCGGCCGTCGAGGGAGTGAGCTGCATCAGCCCGATCGCGCCCGACGACGACCGAGCGTTCGGATGGAACTTCGACTCCTGGTAGATCACCGCCGCGAGCAGCGCCGGATCGATCTTCTCGGCGCGGGCCCGCTGCCGGACGAACGCGGCGTAGTGGAGCGGGTAGCGGAGCCGCTCGAACCACGGCGGGCTCGACCCGACCAGGTAGATCCCGACGCCCACGAGCCCGAGGGCGACGAGGACGGCGATCAGGGCGAGACGTCTCATCTCGTCAAATCGTTCATGACGGACCCCACGAACCCTTCGAGCTCCTCGAGCGACCCTGTGTTGACGTAGGCGTAATCCGCCCGCGCGATCTTCTCCGAGTCGGGTAGCAGCCGCTGCTCGCGCTCGTCCACCGCCATCTCCGACCGCTCACGCCGCACGTCGTCGGGCGCCGTGATCACGACGATGCGATCGAAGCGGCTGTCGGCGCCCACCTCGTAGAGGAGCGGCACCTCGGTGACGCAGACCCGCGGCGGCCGCTCGAGGCGGCCGAGGTGCTCACGCCACGTGAGGTACTCCGCCGAGACAAGCGGGTGCAGCAGCCCCTCGAGCCACGCGAGCGCCTCTGGATCGTCGAAGACGACGGAGCCGATCGCGCCGCGGTCGAGTTGCCCGTCGGGGCCGATCACACCGTTTCCGAGGCGCTCCCGGACCGCCTCTCGCACCTCGTCGCGCCGGAGCAGCTCGTGAACGATCTCGTCGCTCGAGACCGTCGCCGCGCCTTTGCGGGCGAAGGCCGCCAGCGCCTCGCTCTTGCCTGCCCCGATGCCGCCGGTGATGGCGACAGCGACCGGCGGGCTCACTCCCCGGCGGGAGCTTCCGTCGCCGCGGATTCCGCTTCCGCGGCGGGCTCGAGCTCGGCCTCTTCGGCTTCCTCGGCCTCTGCGATCTCTTCCTCGGCCTCCACGGCGGCAGCCTCGGGCGCAACTTCGGTCACGTCATCTGCCACGAGCTCATCAGCCTCGAGCTCATCACCCTCGAGCTCACCCGGTGGCGCGACCTGCGACGCGTCCAGCTCCGCATAGGAGGCAGGAACCTCGTCGTCCCCGCGATCGGAGAGATCGAGGTTCGGGTGCAGGTGCACGGACTCGCCACCGTCGGCGCGCGGCTGAACCACGTCATCCGGCTCGACCCGCTTGAGTGAGAGTGAGAGCCGGCGGCGCTCGCCGTCGATCTCGATGATCTTGACGTTGACCGCCTGACCCTGCGAGACGACCTCGCGGGGGTTCTCGACGTGATGCTGCGCGAGCTCCGAGATATGGACGAGCCCCTCGACACCGGGCAGGATCTCGACGAAGGCACCGAAGGTGACGACCTTCGTGACGCGGCCCTCGACGACGTCGTTCTCGTGGTAGCTCTCGAGCACCTGCTGCCAGGGATCGTTCTGTGTCTGCTTGAGACCCAGCGAGATCCGCTGCCGGTCGCGGTCGATGTCGAGCACCTTGACCTGAACGGTCTGGCCGATCTCGAGGATCTCGGATGGATGGTTGACGTGCGACCAGGAGAGCTCGGAGATGTGGATCAGGCCGTCCATCCCGTCGAGGTCGACGAACGCGCCGAAGTCGACGATGTTGGAGATCTGGCCCTCGACGACGGCGCCGGGCTGGAGCCGGTCGAGAATCTGCTGCCGCTGCTCCTTGCGCTCCTCTTCGAGCACGGCACGGCGCGAGAGCACGACGTTGTTGCGCGAGCGGTTGAGCTCGATCACCTTGCAGCGGAGCTCCTGGCCGAGGAACTCGTCGAGGTCCTGGACGCGGCGGATGTCGACGAGCGACGCCGGCAGGAAGCCGCGGACACCGAGGTCGAGGATCAGGCCGCCCTTGACGACCTCGATCACACGGCCGTCGACCGGCTCGCCCGATTCGGCGGCGCGCTCGATGTTCTTCCAGGCGAGCTCGAAGCGGGCGCGCTTCTTCGACAGGATCAGCCGGCCTTCGGCGTCTTCCTTCGTGAGCACGAGCGCGTCGATCTCGTCACCGAGCGAAACCTCGTCGGCCGGGTTGACCGAACGGCGGATCGAAAGCTCGGCGACCGGGATGACGCCCTCCGACTTGTAGCCGATGTCGACGAGGACTTCGTCCTTGTCGACGCGCACGACGGTACCGTGCACAACCTCTCCCTCGTTGATTTCCGGGAAGGTCGACTCGTAGTCGGGGATCAGATTCCCGTCGGGTCCTTCGACCCAGACGCCGGGTTCCTGCTGCATGAGATCGGTGGTTGACAAAACGACGGTGAACTATACCCGCCGAATGTGGGCAGCCGGTTTTTGCACCGAAACCGTCACGTTTTCGCCTCGGCCCAGTTCTCTCCCACACCGACGTCGACGGCGAGCGGCGGGTCGAGCTCGTAGGCGCCGACCATCTCCTCGCGGACGAGCTCGCGCACCTCACGGGTCTCGGCGTCGGGCACCTCGAGCAGGAGCTCGTCGTGCACCTGGAGGACGAGCCGTGCGGCCCGTCCCTCCTCGCGCAGGCGGTTGTGGATGCGGATCATCGCGACCTTGATGATGTCGGCGTTCGAACCCTGCATCGGGAAGTTGATCGCGATCCGCTCGCCCGCCTGGCGCGTCGCCCAGTTCGAGGCGCGGATCTCCGGGACGAGGCGGCGGCGGCCGAGGAGCGTCGTCGTGTAGCCGTCGCGCATGGCCTCCTCGACGGTGCGGGCGGTGAAGTCCTGTACGTACGGGAACCGCGCTCGGTAGGTGTCGATGTAGGTCTGCGCCTGCTCGCGCGGGATGTCGAGATTGTCGGCAAGGCCGAAGGCCGTGAGCCCGTAGGAGATGCCGAAGTTGATCATCTTCGCGATCGCCCGCTCGCCGCTCGTGAGCGTCGCCGGATCCTTGCCGAGCACCTCCGCGGCGGTCGCGCGGTGGATGTCCTCGCCGCGACCGAAGGCCTCCTTGAGCTTCGGCTCGCCCGAGAGGTGCGCGAGGATGCGCAGCTCGATCTGCGAGTAGTCGGCCGACAGCAGCTTCGACCCGTCCTCGGCGATGAACGCCGAGCGAATCTCCCGGCCGAGATCGGTGCGGATCGGGATCGACTGGAGGTTCGGGTTCGTGGTCGAGAGCCGGCCCGTCGAGGCGACCGTCTGGTTGATCGTCGTGTGCAGCCGGCCGGTCTCGTCGTCGATCAGCGCCGGCAGGGGGCGGAGGTAGGTGTTGAGGAGCTTCGAGAGCTCGCGCCACTCCTCGATCACGGGGACGATCGGATGCGCGGCCCGGATCGAGCGGAGCACCTTCGCGTCGGTCGAGTAGCCCGTCTTGCCCTTCCGGCCGGAGGGGAGCCCGAGCGTCTCGAAGAGCACCCGCCCCACCTGCTGGGTGGAGCCGAGCATGAACTCCTCGCCGGCGAGGTCGTAGGCGAGCGCCTCGAGCTCGGTGACGCGCTCGTCGAGGCGGGCGGTGATCTCTCCCATCCGGTAGGTGTCGATCTTCACGCCGGCTCGCTCCATGTCCGAGAGCACCCGGGTGAGCGGTAGCTCGATCTCGCGGTAGAGGTTCGTGAGCCCGCGCTCGTCGAGTCGCGCGAGGAGGAGCGGAGCGAGGAGCCGAGGCAGCTCCGCTACGCGGATCAGGTCGGCCGTTTCCTCTTCGGCGGCAGGTTCGGGGACGAGCTCGATCCCGTATTCGGGACCGAGGTCCGAGAGCTCGTAGCCGGAGCGCCCCGGGTCGATCAGGTACGCGGCGATCAGCGTGTCGTCGGCGGCGTCGACCCCGAGGGTCTTCGCATCGTGCACGACGAGCTCGCCGGCGGCTTTCGCAGGTCTCGATCCGACGACGACGCCCTCGACGGTCGCGACAGCAGCCCGGTCGCCGGCCGCCGCGAAGCCCACGCGACCCGAGAGGTCGAGCTCGCCTTCGCGCCAGTTGACCGGGAAGCCCGTGACGTCGGGCGCGGCCGCGGCGGGAAGCGCCTCGTTGAGCAGGTCGACGCGGCTCAGGAGCCCGCGGAACTCGAAGCGCCGGAAGATCTCCTTCAGCTCCGAACGGTCGGGCGGAGCCAGCACGAGCTCTGCCGGGTTCACGGCCAGGTCGAGATCGCGTCGCATGGTCGCGAGCTCCTTCGAGACACGGGCCTGGTCGGCGTGCTCGACGATGGCGCGCGAACGTGCAGGCGAGAGCTCCCCGGCGTGCTCGATCACGGCCTCGAGCGAGCCGTACTGCCCGATCAGCTGGCCGGCGGTCTTGTCGCCGATCCCGGGAACGCCCGGGATGTTGTCCGAGGTGTCTCCCTTGAGCCCGATGAAGTCCGGCACCTGGTCCGGCCGTACCCCGTAGCGCGCCTCGACGCGCGCCGGCGTGTAGACCTGCACATCGGCGACGCCGCGCGGCGTCATCATCAGGCAGACGTTCTCGGAGCAGAGCTGGAAGGCGTCGCGGTCCGTCGAGACGACACAGGTGCGGAGCCCCGCCTCGTCGGCGCGCGTCGCGAGCGTCGCGATCACGTCGTCGGCCTCCCAGCCCTCGAACTCGAGGTTCTGGTAGCCGAAGGCCTCGACGATCGGGCGGAAGCTCGGGAACTGCTGGCGCAGCAGCTCCGGCATCGGCTTGCGGCCCTCCTTGTAGACGACGTCGGCGGTCTGCGCGAGCTCTGTCCGGTGGACGGGCCGCGAGTCCCAGGCGACCGCGACGGCCTTCGGCTTGTAGTCGGTGAGCAGCTTGAAGAGCATGTTCGTGAACCCGAGCAGCGCCCCGGTCGGCACGCCTTCGGAGGTCGCGAGCTCCTCGGGGAGCGCGAAGAACGCGCGGTAGGCGAGGTTGTTGCCGTCGACGAGGAACAGGTCTGCGTCGCGGGCAGGGGCATCGTCGAGCTCGAGCTCTTCCCCCGTCAGGGTCTTCGGTGACACTGGAGTCGATGCTACCCCGGCCCGCTCCGCCGCCGTGAGGCGCGTTCCGCTCCTCGCGGGCACGCGGATCGCCGTCGTCGAGGTGCCCGACGGCGGCGTCATCCTACGGCCGCCGCCGCCGACGGATGTGCTGCGCGAGGTCGCCGAAGCGACCCGCGAGGCGCTTCGCTTTCCGCTCTCCGGACCGCCGCTCGCCTCCCTCGTCACGCCGGGCGGGACGGCAACGGTCGTGGTCGAGCCGCTCGCGCTGCCGATCCCCTCGGCGATACCCGATCCGCGCCAGGACGCGCTCGCCGCGACGGTCGAAGAGCTCGAACGGCTCGGCGTGGCGCAGATCACGATCCTCGTCGCGGGCGGACTTCACCGCCGGCCCTCACCGCGCGAGATCGGCCACCTCGTGCCGCCCGAATTCCGGCGGCGCTTCCGCGGACGCCTGATCGTCCACGATGCCGAGAGCGAAGAGCTCGTCGAGGTCGGGGTCGCGGCCGGCGTGCACCTCCGGGTCGCGCCGGCGCTCGTCGAGACGGATCTCGTCGTGACCGTGACCGCGGCCGAGAGTGTGCTGAACGGCGGGCCGTCGGCGCTCGTCCGTGCCGGCTCGCGCGAGGGCCTGCGGGCAGCGGGCGCGACCTCGCTCCTCGAGACATCGTCGTCTCAGGGCTGGAGGCTCGCCGTCGAGCTCGAACGCCTCCTCGCCGCCCGGGTTCCCCTCTACGGGGTGTCGCTCGTCCTCAACCTTCCCCACGTCTTCGGCGGCTACCCGTACGAGGATCAGATCCTCGAGCGCGTTGCCCGCTCGAGACTCCGGCGCACGCTCGGGCTGCTGCCCTCGGCCGTGCGCGGCAGCGTGATCGAGCGCGTTCCCCGCGAGCTGACGGCGGCGACGATCCTCGGCGGCACCCCATCGGCGGCGCACACCGAGGCGCTTCTGCGGGCGATCGAGTTCAAGGGAGCCGCCGTAGGTGAGCCGCTCGACGCGATCGTGATCGGGATCCCCCCGACGACCCCGTTCCTGCCCCGTGAGCTGCCGAATCCGGTGACGGCGGCCTATCTCGGGCTGGGGCTCGCCCTCCGGCTGTGGCGCGGCGGGTTTCCGGTGAAAGCAGGAGGCACGGCGATCCTGCTCCACGACTTCGGGCGGCGGTTCCCGGCACCTCTACAGAGCCCCTACCGGTTGCTGTTCAACGACACGCGGACGGCTCGCGACAGCAATGCCCTCCGCGCGGCCGAGAGCGCGGCCCTCGCCGACACGCGCGCGATCGCCGAGTATCGCGCCGGCCGTTCGGTGCATCCGCTCGAGCCCTTCGTGACCTGGAGCGCATGCGACGCGGCCCTCAGCCGGCTCGGACCGGTGCTCGTCGCCGGGTGCCGCGACGCGGCCTCGGCCCGCCAGCTCGGCTTCGTCCCGGTGCACAACGTCGGCGCCGCCCTCTCGATGGCGCGTGGACGCGGGGCCGAGCGGATCGGGTTCCTGCTCTCGCCGCCGTATTTCCCGCTCGTCGTCGAGTCCGAGGCGGAGGCGGGGTAGCGGTCAGATTGCGCGACCGAGCACGACGCCGAGGTAGACGGCGACGAGTCCGGCGGCGCAGGAGCCGAAGATGTTCGCGGCAGCGAGGCCGAGCGCCTTGTCGGCGGCGAGCCGGTAGGTCTCGAAGGAGAGCGTCGAGAACGTGGTGTAGGCGCCGAGGAAGCCGACGATCAGCGCCGAGCGCAGCCAGTCGGGGGCATTCCAGCGCTCGGCCGTCAGCGAGAACACGAGCCCGAGGACGAACGCGCCGGTGACATTCACAACGAATGTGCCCCAGGGGAAGTCGCTCTTGGTGCGACGAGTGATCGCGACCGCGAGCCCGTAGCGCGCAAGGGCTCCCAGCGCGCCCGCGAAGGCGATGGCGACGGCGGTCCGCATCGGCTTTCATCCTACGAACCGGTCCTGTTGTACCGTCCGTGCGGTGCGGGTCGATGCCGTCACGCCGATCCTGAACGTCTCGGAGATCGAGTCGAGCATCGTCTGGTTTCGGAGCCTCGGCTGGACGGTCGACTTCACCTGGCCGGACGGCGCCGACCAGGCCGGATTCGCCGGTCTTCGGAGCGGTGCCGAGGCCTGCCTGTTTCTGTGCCGCGGTGCGCAAGGCGCGCGGGGAGGCCCGGAGCCGGCGTTCGCCGGCGACGATGCGACCGGTGGAGTCTGGATGAGCTGGTGGGTTCCGACACCTGCCGACGTCGACGCGATGCACGCCCTCGCGCTCGAGCACGGCTATGAGGTCTCGATGGCCCCGACCGACGAGCCCTGGGGCGTCCGCGAGTTCCACCTCCGCCACCCGGACGGACACATGTTTCGTGTCAGCAGCGACCTCGGCCGCCCCGACGCACCCGGGTAGGAGGGCGCGCCCGGGGAAGACGGTGCACCCGGGGAAGACGGCGCAGCCGAATCAGGCGGAGGCCCGGATCACACGGGTCCGCTGCTTCAGTCCGCGGCGAACCTCGCTCTCGCGCGCGAAAGCCCCGCCCTGGGTGGGGAAGCCAACCCGCCGCCCTCTACCACCATTTTATCCGCATGGATTACGGGAAACTGTCACGTGAGTGGGACAACTTCGTACCAGGTGCGTGCGATTTTCGTGCGCCTTCTGCCCGCGGGCAGCCCGAACAGCCCAATGGTGACCGGAGGGCTCAGCCCTCGCCGAGGTAGGTCTTCCGCACCTGCTCGTTCGTCTTGAGCGCCTCGGCGGAGTCGGCGAGCACGATCGTCCCCGTCTCCATCACGTAGCCCCGGTCGGCGTGGTCGAGGGCCATGAGGGCGTTCTGCTCGACGAGCAGGATCGATGTTCCCTCCTCGTTGATCGTCTTCACGATCTCGAAGATCCGCTCGACGAAGATCGGCGCGAGCCCGAGCGACGGCTCGTCCAGCAGGAGCAGCGTCGGCTGAGCCATCAGCGCCCGCCCGATCGCACACATCTGCTGCTCCCCGCCCGACATCGTCCCGGCCTTCTGCGTGCGTCGCTCGCGGAGCCTTGGGAACAGCTCGAACACATGCTCGATGTCCGCCTTGATTCCGGCCTTGTCATTGCGCTGGAACGCGCCCATCTCGAGGTTCTCGATCACCGACATCCGCGGGAAGAGCCGGCGGCCTTCCGGGGACTGGGCGATCCCGCGCTTGACGATCTCGTGTGCCGGGGTCTCGGTGATGTCGATACCGTTGAACCGGATCGACCCCTGGCGCGGGCGCTGCAGCCCGTTGATCGACCTGAGCGTCGTCGACTTCCCGGCCCCGTTCGCTCCGAGGAGCGTCACGATCTCGCCCCGGTGCACCTCCAGCGAGATCCCCTTGAGCGCGTGGATCGAGCCGTAGTAGGTGTGGACGTCGTCGATCTGGAGGATCAGATCCGACGCCGGCGGGGCCGCGGGCGCCGCGGCGGCCGCGCTCATGAGAGGCCCTGCCGTTTCATGTCCTCGACCGCTGCCTTGCCGAGGTAGGCCTCGATCACGCGCTCGTCGGCCTGCACCTCGCGTGGCGAGCCTTCGGCGATCTTCTCGCCGTAGTCGAGGACAGACACGCGATCGGAGATCCCCATCACCACCCGCATGTCGTGCTCGATCATCAGCACGGTCAGCTTGGACTCGTCCCGGAGGCGGCGTACGAACGCCGTGAAGTCGGCCGACTCCTGCGGGTTCATCCCGGCCGTCGGCTCGTCGAGCAGCAGGAGCTGCGGCTCGGTGGCGAGAGCGCGTGCCACCTCGAGCCGGCGCTGGTCGCCGTAGGGAAGATCGCCCGCCGGCTCGTCCTCGTGGCGCTTGAGCCCCGCGAACTCGAGCAGCTCGCGGGCACGCTCCCGGGCCTGCACCTCCTCGGCCTTCACGCCCGGCGTCCGGAGGATCGCGGTGAACACGTTGGCCTTCAGCCGCGAGTGCATCCCGACGAGCACGTTCTCGAGCACGGTCATGTTCGCGAAGAGCCGGATGTTCTGGAACGTCCGCCCGACGCCGCGGGCGGTGATCGCGTGCGGCGGCTTGCCGGTGACGTCCTCGCCGAGGAACGTGACCCGGCCCGCTGTCGGCTTGTAGACGCCCGTGAGCATGTTGAAGAACGTCGTCTTCCCCGCCCCGTTCGGGCCGATCAGCGAGACGACCTTGCCGCGCGGGACGACGAAGTCGACGTCGTTCACGGCGACGAGGCCGCCGAACTCCTTGCGGAGCTGCTCGACGACGATCACGTTGTCGTCGGCCATCAGGCACCCTCGTGCCGGACGTCGTACAGGTACTCGTCGTGCGTCTCGGTGGCGTGCAGCTCGCGCTTGCGCCGGCGCGACGGCAGCAGGCCCTCGGGTCGGAAGAGCATGACGACGACGATGATCACGCCGTAGATCCCGGATGCGTACAGCGGCACGTCGATGTTCGGGCGCCAGCCGCCGACGTGGATGTTCTCGTTCAGCCAGAAACCGATGTTCCCGAGCCCGAATTTGTTCAGGTAAGAGAGGAACGCGGCCCCGAGCAGCACGCCCCAGACGTTGCCCATCCCGCCCAGGATCACCATGCAGAGCACGAACACCGAGATGTTGAAGAAGAAGTCGTCGGGGAACGTGCCGCTCTTCTGCGAGGCGTAGAACGCGCCGGCCGCACCGCCGAAGAACGCGCCACCCGCGTAGGCCCACGTCTTCGTGCGCATCAGCGGCACGCCCATCGCCGCCGCGGCCGTCTCGTCCTCGCGGATCGCGATCCACGCCCGGCCGAGGCGCGAGTCGCGGAGCCGGAGCGAGCAGAAGACCGTGAACGCGAGCAGGAAGATCGCGGTCCAGAAGAACAGGTCGTAGCTGTCGATCGTGTGGTGCCAGATCGTCGTGTGGAAGATGTTCAGGAAGTAGGCCGGAAGGATCCCGCCCGTGATACTCGACAGGTGGTGGCCGAAGCCGGGTGCGTCGATCGGCGTGATCCCATTGGCCCCGTTCGTGACGTTGTAACCGAAGAGGCTGTCGCCGTTGCGGGCGATCTGCGGCAGGATCTCGCCGAAACCGAGGGTGACGATCGCGAGGTAGTCGCCTCGCAGCCGGAGCGTCGGGAGCCCGATCAGGATCCCGAAGAGCGCCGTGATCACACCGGCGATCAGGACGACGAGGAAGACCGAGAGGTGAATGCCTCCGGTGCCGGCCGGAACGCCGATCGCGCCGAGCGAGAAGCTCAGCTTCGGGACGACCTCGGTGGGGCAGTTGTCGATCCCGAAGTGCGGGTTCGAGCACTTCTGCCCGGCGAACTGCGCCGAGGCAAACCAGCCGGCGGTGTAGGCGCCGATCGCGTAGAACGCCACGTAGCCCAGGTCGAGGAGTCCCGCGTAGCCGACGACGATGTTCAGGCCCACCGCCATCGTCATGAAAACGATCATGTAGATCGCGGTCGGCACGTCCGGGAAGGCCTGGAACACCGGCACCGTGAAGAGGTGCGAGACGATGAACGGGTAGGCGACGGCGATCAGGACGGCGATCAGCGGTAGGGCCCAACGACGGCGGCCGTCGGGGATCCACGAGATCGCGAAGACGAGCACGAGCAGAACGGGGATCGACCCCGGCGTCGGGCCCGCGAGCCAGCCGAGGGTGAAGATGCCGACGATCGCGGCCTCTGCCGCGAGGCGCCAGGGGAGCGGCGGCATCCGCTTGAGCCAGAGGATCGCGAAGATGAGCGCCGTCGCGTAGCCGAGGCTGTGGTCGAGGAGCCAGAGCAGTACCGAGAAGGCGAGCTCGATCCCGATCGTGATCAGCCAGCGCCGGTGCTCGGGGAGCTCCTGCCACCGCGCGCGCATCTGGTTTCGGAAGCCGACCTGCGCGGATGCTGCCACGCCTACCCCCCCTCGGGCGTTCGTTCGCCGAGGAGCCCTTCGGGGCGGAAGACGAGGATCAGGATCAGGATCGTGAACACGATCGACTCCGTCCAGTCCGAGCCCGGCGCATGCCAGCCGAGCCCCTCGTTGAATGCCTGGATCAGCCCGATCAGGATCGCGCCGAGCACGGCGCCGGGGAGGTTGCCGATACCGCCGAGCACGGCGGCGGTGAACGCGATCAACCCGAGCGTGAAGCCCTGGTCGTACCGGATCACCGTCTGCGAGAGCGCATAGACGAGGCCGGCGGCACCGGCCAGTGCACCGGCGAGCAGGAAGGTGAACGAGATCGTCCGGTTGACGTTGATCCCCATGATCGCGCTCGCGTCCATGTCCTGGGCGGTCGCACGCATCGCCTTGCCCTGCTTCGTCGATCGGACGAGGAACATCAGCCCGAGGAGGACCGGCACGGTCAGGATCACGACGATCGGCGTCGTCCACGAGATCGCGACTCCGTCGATGGTCGCGAGGTTCGAGGTCGGGAGGACGCTCGGGAAGTTGACGTACACCGGCCCCTTCCAGATCAGCCCGATCGTCTCGAGGATGAAGCTCATCCCGATCGCGGTGATCAGCGGGGCGAGTCGAGGTGCATGTCGTAACGGCCGGTAGGCGATCAGTTCGATCGTGGCGTTGATCGCGGCGCAGCAGATCGCGCACAGGATCAGGATCACCACCACGAGCGGCCAGAGGTCGGCTGCCCCCGCCTTGAGCCCGAACCAGCCGGCGAAGGTCACAGCGAACATGCCGCCGAGCATGAAGACGTCGCCGTGAGCGAAGTTGATCAGCTCGAGGATCCCGTAGACGAGCGTGTAGCCCAGCGCGACGAGCGCGTAGATGCAGCCGTTCGTGATCCCGATCAGGAACGCCTCGAACCAGACGCTCGGCGACTTGAACAGGTTGATCACGAGCCACACGACGACGATCGCCACCAGCGAGAGGCCGATGAGCGTCACGGGACTCGGGATCCGCGAGGCGTGGCGAGGAAGCGCGGGGCTCGAGGTGGTCACAAGTGCGGGAGTATCCGTGCAGCGAGCAGGGATTTCAAGCGAGACCCGTTCGAACAGCAAGAAGTCACGGCAATCCCAGGGCCTTCTGACGTCGCCCCAGGAAGGCGATACGCCCCCCATTGCGCGCTACACGGTTCGAGCGTGCGGCCCCGCCTCCAGCGGATGCGGCGGGTGGGACTCGAACCCACATGCCCCGAAGGACAACGGCTTTTGAGGCCGTCGCGTCTACCGATTCCGCCACCGCCGCGCGCGGCCGCAGTTTAGATGACCCCGTGTCCCGCTCTTCCCGGTCACTACGCTTACCGTTGTGCGTACGCGCATTGTCGTCGCTCTGGCACTGGCGCTCTCGCTCGTCGGCTCTGCCACTGCCGGGGCCTCACGCCTCGATCCCTGCGGGCTCGTGACGAACGCCCAGGTCTCGAAGGCGATCGGCTACAAGGTGCAGGAACGCGCGGCCGGCGGGAACCGGATGGCGCCGAGCTGCAAGTGGTCGGGGACGCCGATCGGGTTCCTGCAGACTCGGCCGAGCCTGATGATCATGGCGCGCCGCATGACCGAGTCCCAGTTTACGAAGGGCTCGGGCGGGGCCGGGACGCCGATCGTGGGCCTCGGCGGGCCGGGCTACGAGGCACTCAACGGGGCGTTTGTCGTCGCGTGGCGACACGGCGTCGCGCTGACCTTCGACTTCACCCAGACCCAGGCGACGCCGAAGACGACGCTCGTCCTCGTCAGCACCGCGCTCGCGAACGCGTAGCGCTCAGCGACGGATCGATCCGGACACCCCGGGGCGCGCAGCGCGGGGCACTTGCCGAGAGACTGCGGTCGGCCACGGCCAGGGCGGCGATCGGATCCGCGGCCTCGGTCGGGACGACCTCATGCCCGCCCGAGGCGACGATCGAGTAGTACTTGTCGCGCTCGCTCGGCGCGACGACCAACGCGCGGGACGGGCGGCCTCGGCGAGATCAGCGAGGGGCGCCGAGCGGATCGCGAGCCCGGTGACCTGATCGACGACCGGTTGAGCCGTGTTCGTCTCGGGATAAGAGGTCACCGCCCAAGCAACGTCAGTTGGAGCGCCGGCCCACCCCTCGACTCAGGGATGAGCGTGGAACCCACGGGGCCCCGGCTCGGCGTCTCGCCGATCGTCTAGGGTTCGCTAAGTGCTGCCCGTCCTGATCTTCGTCGTGATCGCGATCCCGTTGCTCCTGTTCGCCTTCTTCGGGATCCGCCGCAGCAACGCCAAGCGCGAGGCCGTCGTGCTCGACGATCCGGCCGCGCGCGCCGAGATGGAGCGCGAGTTCGCCGCCGCCGAGGCGTACGAGGACAAGCTCCGCGCGGAGCGCCACGGGCACTCGCACGAACCTCCGACCTGACGTAATCTGAGCGCATGACGATCTCCCCCACGTCGATCGGCAGGGCAACCACCCGCGACCAGAGCCGTCAGCTCTTCGGGCAGACGATGGGGCTCGTCGCGATCACGTCAGCGTGCTTCGCGCTCGGCGCTTATCTCGGGCGCGACATGTCCTACCGGCTCGGCTGGGTCTGGTTCATCGCCGCGTTCGGGTGCCTCTTTGGCCTGCGTGTCGCGATCAAGCGCTCCGAGCAGCTCGCGATCTTCGTCCTCTTCGCCTTCGGCGTGCTCATGGGCCTTGCGGTCGCGCCCACGATCGCCTACTACGCCGCCACCGATCCGCAGGCCGTCTGGCAGGCGGGCGGCTGTACCGCGCTCTTCATCGCTGGGTTCGGCGTCGCCGGCTACGCAACCCGCCGCGACCTGTCGGGTCTCGCGCGTGCGTGCTTCTGGGCGCTGCTTGCGCTGATCGTCTTCGGGCTGATCACGATCTTCGTCAACATCCCGAACGGCCAGCTGATTTACGCGATCCTCGGCCTCGTCATCTTCGCCGGCTTCACGATGTTCGATTTCCAGCGCCTTCGAAAGACGCAGGACATCCGCGCGGCTCCACTGCTCGCAGCGTCGATCTTCCTGGACGTCCTGAACGTCTTCCTGCTCTTCCTGCAGATCTTCGGCCGCCGCTAAGGCGGGCGCCGACTCTCTTAGAGCTCGGCAAGTGGGAAGCTGCGGTGGCGGCGCGGCGGGACAAGGAAATTCTGGCGGTGGGTCGTAGTGAGGATCGAGTTGAAGCCCTGCGCCCGGTCGCGCGCCGGGATGTCGAGCGACCCGCCCGGCAGCACGCCGTCCATCGCCAGGCGATTCCGGTTGAAGTCGTCACTCGAGGGGTTGAAGACGAGGAAGTGGATCCCGGCCATCGGCCCCGACTGGATCACGTCCGCCTGGTCCGAGAAGAGGAACGGGTTGTCGAGCGTGTTGAAATCGGCCCGGATCGGGATCGCCGTTCCCTTGGGGTAGTGCGTGCCGTCGGCACCGACCGCGTCCGCGACGAGGCGCGAGGTCGCCTGGATCGAGGCGCTGTGGCCGATCCGGCCGCTCGCGTGGAACTGTCGCCGGACGTCGAGTGCGCTCGAGGCCTGCTCGGGCCCCTGCGGGACGACCTGTGTCCCGGCCGGGACGTCGAGGCCCGGCTTGAAGGCCGTCGTCACGCGCTCGTCGAAGGCGAAGTTCACGTACCAGGCCTCGAGATCCTCGGCGACGTGCGAGAGGTGCAGGTGCGTGCCCTCGCGGAAGTAGCCGCTGTCGCGGAGGTCGACGTAGCCGAGCGTCTCGAAGTTGGCGATCTTCCCGGGCCCGAAGGCCGCTTTCTGGGTCGAGGTGAAGCCGAGGAAGAGCTCGGAACCCTCGGGGATCAGCTCGGCTCCCGGGACGCCCGCCGCGATCGCCATCTGACGCGGCAGCGAGTCGCCGCCCTCGAGCGAACCGCCGGCGAACCCGCGCCGGAGACTCGTCAACTGGAGCAGGCCGCTCGCGCGGAGCCGGTCGACGGCGTCGTCGATGTGTGGGCGGAAGTCGCTGCGGAGCAGGATCGCGAGCTCGTTCGCCTCGAGCACGGTCCCGTCCGGGTCGCTCGGGAACGTGCGGGCATCCTGGACGGCGGGCTTGCCGGCGCGCCTGTCGATCGGCATGTGCGCCGCCGCGCTGCCCGGCACGAGCCGTCGGAAGTACGGAAGTCCCCACGCGACCGTGACGCCGAGCCCGGCCGGCGTCGGAGCGTAATCGGCGTCGAGCGAGGCGAGCAGGCTCTCGAGCGTGCCCTGCGCCTCGGCGAGGTCGGATCGCTCGACCTTCAGCCGCGCCGTTAGCACCTCGTGGTGGAGCGGCGGGACGAGCACCTCGACGTCGTTCTGCTTGACGACTTTGATCCCCTGGAGGAGATGCTGCTCGGGCAGCTCCGGGGCTGCCGGCAGCGTTCGCTTCGGCGGCGACCCGGCGAGCTGATCGACGAGCTCGTAGACCCCCGCGGCGCCGAGCACTCCGGCAGCGGCGCCTGCCAGCACTTGCCGGCGGGTCGGGCTCACGTCGAGCGGGTCGGCGAGACGAGGACGAGCGACCCGAGCTCCTGCTTCAGGTACGCAACGACCCTGCGGTAGTTGAGCGGCGGCGCGAGATGCTCGGAGAGGGTGTAGAGGCCGCCCTTGTGGTGCCAGAGGAGCAGCAGGTGCCACTCGTCGGCGTCCTGGTTGACGGTGTACAGCGTCGTCTGGATCCCGTTCTCGGTGACGTGGCCGTGCGCCCCGGCGAAGCACGGGGTCGGCGTCGTGTCCTTCAATCCGTCGAGGCAGCTCGGGATCGCCGTTCGAGCCGGGTACCCGCGGAGGATGACGTGCAGCTCGCCGCTCAGCCCCGGCGTGTCGGTGTCCTGCCAGATGAAGCTCTCGAGATAGCTGCGGTCCTTGCTGACGGAGTTGATGTTGTTCGAGGTCCCGCCGATCTGGCCGACAAGAGGATCGGGGAGCCAGCCCGGGCAGTACACGTCGGCACCGATCCGGTTCGCGAGCGCCCGCCACCCCGCCGCGTGCGCGCACGTCGCCTTCGCCTGGACGGCAGGCGCAGTCGTCACGGCAGCCGGCTTCGAGCTCCCACCGCAGCCGACGAGGAGCAGCGCGAAACCCGCAACGAGCCCCGCGGCTGAGAGCAGCTGCTTCAAGGAACCCATGGTAGACGGCCGCACGAGCCCGTCGCCTTCGGGAACAACGAAAATCGCCGCGCCCACCGCGGACCCCCGCCCAAGGGTGGGGCCGCGCCCACCGCCCTCACTGCCGATTCTACGGGCGCGGCCGCGCCGTGTCTGTACCAACATTGGAAAATTTTCGCCCTCAGGCTCCCGGAGTGCGGAGTTGGGATCAGGCTCGCCGCTGAGCAGGACTCGCAGTCGGGTCGGCCGCTGACCGCGTGGCTCCAGTTCCCTCGACGCCGTCGCCCTCCGCTGGACGCGGGCCCCGGCTCAGACGTCGGGCGGGGTGTGGCCGACGAGCGGGCCGACGTGGCCCGGCGCGACTAGAACCGCATCGAACCCTGCACGCTCGAGCTTGAGCACCTCTTCGCGGTCGCCCACGTCCACGTCGGCGATCGCGAGCTTGCCGGCCGGCACGTCGGGCAGCAGCTCGAGTGCGAGCTCGAGCGGGTCGCCGCCGTTGTCTCCGGGGGAGATCAGGAAGATCTCGGGATCGTGCTCCTCGAGGGCCGCTTCGAGCTCCTCCTCGTCGCGCACTTCCATCACCGTCTCGAGCTCGTGGTCGTGCTGCTCGTCGGGCCGGATCGAAACCGCGTCCGCCTCGACGGGTGTCAGCCCTGACAGCCAGAGCAGCGGCAGCGAGGTCGAGGCGCGGATCCCGTCGATCACGTGGTCGACCGCGATCGCCTTCGCGCCCTGCTCCTGCGCGGCACGCGCGGAATCGACGTCGCTGACGCGCACGATGATCGCGATCCCGTCACCTTCCGAGATCCGTTGGCTCAGGCGTCGAGTGGGTCCCACCTGCTACCGCAAGCCTAGTGATTCGGGACGACGTCGGCCCGAAATGGCGTCGTCGGCGCTGCTCATGCCTCGACCACGAGCCCGTCCCACGCGGGCTCCCAGCCGTCGGCGGCACCGAGGCGGACGAGCTCGTCGTGCGAGAGCCGGTCCATCTCCTCGACGTGCAGGAGCACCGCGCGGCACGGCGCCAGCGCGTGCACGAGCTCGAGCGACCGGGGATACCGGGTCTTCCTGACCGGCGGCTTGCAGAACTCCTCGGGAATCATCCGCTCACCGGTGTACGGGTGGTGCTCGAAGACGCCGAGCGGCAGCACTGCGAGATCGATCGGGCCGAGGTCTGGAGGCGACCAGTCGTGCGTCTCGTCCATCGCCACGAACACGCGCTTCCCATCGCCCTCGAAGAGGAAACCATGGGCGTTCTCGGCTCCGAGCGGAACGGGCGTGATCGTGAACCCACCGAGCCGGACGGCCGCCCCCTCGGCGATCCTCACCACCTCGACCGTTCCCTGCCGCTCCATGAAGCGGAACTGGTCTGCGAGGCCGTAGTTCGCCTCGAAGTCCTGCCACACGCGTTCGGGCACGTACACGGGCGTCGTCTCGTACCGGCGCGGCCACGAGCGGAAGTCGAAGTTACGCGACTCCCAGACCCGACGGCCCGCGGTGTGGTCGGGATGCCAGTGGGAATAGAGGCCTGCCGCGATCCGGCCGACCTGCGACCGGTTCAGCTGGAGCTTCGCCTCCTCGGGCGTGTCGATCAGCACGTCGGGCCCGTGCACGAACACGCTCGGCCCGGTCCGGCTGTAGGGCACGCCCCGCTCGCGCGCCTCGACGCACACCCCGCACGTGCAGCCGGGCCGCGGGATCGTGACCGCGCCGCCGGAGCCGAGGATCTCGGCCCTCACCGGGTCAGGTGCCGATCGGGTGCCAGACCGTCTTCAGCTCGAGGAACGCCGAGATCTCATAGAGGCCCTGCGAGTCGGCTGCACCGGCGACCACCCGCTTGACGTTGTCGGCGGCGGCCCGCTCGAGGTCGGCGCGAAGCCCGTCGGTTCCACTCGGGGCCACTCCGGTCAGATCGATCGCGTTCACATCCATGTGAGATGCGAGCCATGGGGCGAGCTCGGCTCGGCGGCCCGTCAGGAGATTGACGACGCCGCCGGGAAGGTCGCTCGTTGCGAGCGCCTCCGCGAGCTCGATCGCTGCCAGCGGGCTCTCCTCGGAGGCGACCGCCACCACCGTGTTGCCGCTGACGATCGCAGGCGCGATCCGCGAGACGAGCCCGAGGAGCGGCGGCTCCTCGGGTGCGATCACGGCAACGACTCCGGTCGGCTCCGGCACGGTGAAGTTGAAGTACGGGCCCGCGACCGGGTTCGACGAGCCGAGCACCTGCGCGAGCTTGTCGGCGAACCCGGCGTACCAGACCCAGCGGTCGATCGCCCGCTCCACTTCCTTGCGTCCAGTCGAGAGCTCGGCGAACTCCGCGACCCGGGACTCCATCATCTCGGCGATCCGGTACAGCACCTGGCCGCGGTTGTAGGCCGTCGTCCCCGACCACTTGCCCTGCGCGGCCCGCGCCGCGGTGACCGCGTCTCTCGCGTCCTTGCGCGACGCCAGCGCCACGTTCTCGCCCTGGACCTCGTAGGTCCGGCCGGACTCCGAGCGCGGAAAGGCGCCACCGATGTAGAGCTTGTAGGTCTTCTTGACGGGAAGGCGAGCGATCCCAGCAGGATACGTCGAACGGTGGGCCCTGAGATCTATTGCGCGAACGGGACGAGACGTGCGAGAGTGCGGCCCCCCGATGGGATTCATCCGCCGCCAGGCACCTGCCCCGCTTGCCGCGGCGCCGCCCAGTCCCCCGCTCGCGGGGTTGCCGCCGCTCGACGAGCAGTGCGTCTACTGCAGCCGCGACCTGGTCGTCGACGCCGACCATCCGAGCGAGCTCCTGATCGCGATGCTCGTCGACCGGCCGGGTCAGCCCGCCTCCGCACTCGCGCACCGGGCTTGCGCGGAAGCGTTCCACGGGAGGCGCCTGCCGTAGTTAAGGTGGCCGGATGGGACTGTTCCGGCGGGGCCCAACCCGGACGATGGTCGTCGAGCGCACGACTCGGGCTCGGCCCGGCAGCGCCCCCACCGAAGGACCCGGCGTCCACGTGCTCAAGTCAGGTGCCGACGGGAAGATCCACGAGGACTGCTGGTTCTGCCGCGAGGACATCGCCTGGGAGAAGGGGAAGGGCGATCCCGCTTGCGCCCTGATCATCGCCCCGCTCGAACCGGGCGGCGAGCCGACCGAGGCCGTCTGCCATGCAGCATGCGCCGACCGGGCCAAAGGGTCGCTCGCGAAGTTCTAAGGCAACGGTGGGAGCTCAGGTCAGGTCGAGCGCCATGAAGATGTCGTCGACGTAGGCGCCCCCGAGGAAGAACTCGCCGCGGAGCACGCCTTCGACCTCGAATCCGGCCGACTCGTAGAGCGCGCGGGCCGGGGTATTCGGCGAGAAGACACGCAGCGTCAGGCGCCGGGCACCGCGCCGGCGGGCCTCGGTCGCAGCTGCGTCGATCAGCGCGCGGCCGACGCCGCGCCGCTGCTTCGCGGGATCGACTGCGACGCCGTTGATCGTCAACACGTGGGCGCTGGAGGCAAAGCGACTCGCCTTCTTCAGCCGGAGATACCCGGCCACCTCGTTGTCGACGACGGCGACGAGCACGTCCTCGGGCTTCGTCGCCTCGTCGAAGAACGCCTCGCCCTGCGCCAACGGTCCGGGGCTCGAATACGTCGTCCACGCCGCGCGGTCGAGCTCGAGGAGCGGTTCCTCATCGGCGGCCGTCGCCGCCCTGACCTCAACCACCGTCGCCGTCGAAGGAGAGGTACGGCTCGAGCCCGTGGCGCCCGCCCTCCCGCCCGAAGCCGGACTCCTTGTAGCCCCCGAAGGGGCTCGTCGGGTCGAAGCGGTTGAACGTGTTCGCCCAGACGACGCCCGCCCGGAGGCGCTCGGCCATCCAGAGGATGCGGGAGCCCTTCTCCGTCCAGACGCCGGCCGAGAGGCCGTACGGGGTGTTGTTCGCCTTCTCGAGCGCCTCGTCGGGTGTACGGAAGGTGAGGACGCTCAGCACCGGGCCGAAGATCTCCTCCTGGGCGATCCGATAGCTCTGCGCGACGTTCGTGAACACGGTCGGTGCGAACCAGTAGCCCTTCTCCGGCAGTCGGCAGGGCGGCTGGTAGATCTCGGCGCCTTCGGCGGTGCCGGACGCGACGAGCTCGGTGATCTTCTCGAGCTGCGCGCGCGAGTTGATCGCGCCGACGTCCGTGTTCTTGTCGAGCGGATCGCCGACCCGAAGCGTCGCCATCCGCTGCTTCAGCTTGTCGATCAGCGGCTCCGCGATCGACTCCTGCACGAACAGCCGCGAGCCCGCGCAGCAAACATGGCCCTGGTTGAAGTAGATGCCGTTGACGATCCCCTCGACCGCCTGGTCGAGCGCGGCGTCGTCGAAGACGATGTTCGCCGCCTTGCCGCCGAGCTCGAGCGTGAGCCTCTTCCCGGTGCCGGCCAGCTGCCGCTGGATCGCCTTCCCGACCTCCGTCGAGCCCGTGAACGCGATCTTGTCGACCTCGGACTCGACGAGCGCCGCGCCGGTCCGGCCGTCGCCGGTCACGATGTTGACGACGCCGAGTGGCAGCTCCGCCTGCCGCAGGATGTCGCAGAAGAGCAGCGCCGACAGGGGCGTCGTCTCGGCCGGTTTGAGCACCACCGTGTTTCCGGCGGCGAGCGCGGGAGCGAGCTTCCAGGCGAGCATCAGCAGCGGGAAGTTCCACGGGATGATCTGCCCTGCGACGCCGAGCGGGCGCGGAGTGCGGTTCGGGAACGCGTACTCGAGCTTGTCGGCCCAGCCCGCGTAGTAGAAGAAATGGGCCGCGGCCAGCGGCACATCGACATCGCGCGACTCCTTGATCGGCTTGCCGCCGTTCAGCGACTCGAGCACGGCGAGCTCGCGCGCGCGCTCCTGGAGGATGCGCGCGATCCGGAAGAGATACTTGGCGCGCTCGCTGCCCGAGAGCCTCGACCAGGGCCCGAAGGCCTCGCGCGCGGCGCCGACGGCCTCGGTGACGTCGGCGGGCCCGGCCTGGGCGACCTGGGCGAGCGGCGCCTCGTCGCGCGGGGAGATCGTGGTGAAGACCTCGCCGTCCCGTGGTGCGACCCACCGGCCGCCGACGAAGAGGCCGTACCGCTCCCGCAGCTTCACGACGTCGGTCGACTCGGGAGCAGGTGCGTACGTCCAGTCCTTTGGTACCGGCGAGCGGGCGGCGCGCTTCTCGACGTCAGTCATTCGTGAAGTAGTCCTTCGACTGGTAGGCGCCCGTCTTCTCCTTGCGCATCTGCATCAGGATGTCGTTCAGCAGGGATGACGCGCCGAGGCGGTAGAGGTCGGGCGTCAGCCATTCGGGACCGAGCGTCTCGTGAACCTGCACGAGGTACTGGATCGCGTTCTTCGACGTCCGGATCCCGCCGGCCGCCTTCATCCCGACCCGCCGGCCGGTCTCCTCGAAGACGTCGCGGATCGCCTCGAGCATCACGAGCTGCACGGGCAGCGTGGCGGCGCCGGGAAGCTTGCCGGTGGAGGTCTTGATGAAGTCAGCGCCGGCTGCCATCGCAAGCAGCGACGCGCGGCGAACGTTGTCGTAGGTGCCGAGCTCCGAGACCTCCAGGATCACCTTCAGGTGCGCCTCGCCACAGGCCTCCTTGACCTTCACGATCTCGTTGAACACGAGCGCGTAGCGGCCGGAGAGGAACGCGCCGCGGTCGATCACCATGTCGATCTCGTCGGCGCCGAGGGCGACCGCCTCCTCGACCTCGCGCACCTTGAGCTCGAGCGGGCTCTGGCCCGATGGGAACGCCGTCGCGACCGAGGCGACCTTGACGCCCGAGCCGGCAAGCCGTTCCGCTGCAGTGGGCACGAGATTGGGATAGACGCACACCGCCGCGACCGAGGGAACGTTCGGGTCGGTCGGATCGGGACGAATCGCCTTGCTGCAGAGCGCCGAGACCTTGCCGGGCGTGTCCTGGCCCTCGAGCGTCGTCAGGTCACAGCAGCGAATCGCGAGCTCGAGCGCCCAGAGCTTCGATTCCTTCTTGATGCTGCGCTTGGCGAGCGCCGCGGCCCGCTCCTCGACGCCGACCTGGTCGATCGCGCCGACCCGCGGGAGCCGCTGCTTCAGCGGCAGCTCGAATCCTCCGGGCAGTGCAGGAGCCTTCGCCACAGAGCCAGTCTAGGAGATCGAGTGTAGGAGATCGGGCTCGGCAGGGATCGGCCGCCGCCCTGGCTATCGTGGAACGGGCTCGAGTCGACGAGGGAGGCAGGCGTGAGGCGGATCGCAGCGATGTTCGTGCCGGTAGCGGCGCTGGTGCTCCTGGCCGGCGGCTGCGGCGGCGGGCATTCCTCGCCACCGCTCACGAAGGCCGAATACGTGAAGCAGGTGACGCAGGTTCGGCAGGGGATCGAAGCCTCCCTCAGCACGCTCACCACGTTGACCGGCGCCCCGGCCGCAGCGGTCGCGCTGGGCAAGGTGCAGGAGGACATGCGCACGGCCGCCAAGCAGCTCGAGGCGATCAGCCCGCCGACCGAGATCGCTGCCGAACACGAGAAGCTCGCGACCGGGGTCGGCGACTTCGCCGACGAGCTCGATCCCGTGATCGCGAAGTTGAAGCAGGGAAACCTGCAGGCGCTCTCCGCGGTACCGAACCTCCACGGGTTCCTGGAGGTCAGGGCGGCCGCGATCGCGATCACGAAAGCGGGCTATCCGATCAGCAACTGATTAGAGACCGAGTCGCTCGAGCATGGTCTCGTTGCGCCGCCATTTGGGCGAGGCCTTGACCTGGAGCTCGAGATAGATCTTGCCGCCGATGAGCTGCTCGATTCCGGGGCGAGCCGAGCGGCCGATCTCGCGAACCATCGAGCCTCCCTTCCCGACGAGGATCTGCTTCTGGCTCTGCGTCTCGGTGTAGATCCGGACATGGACGCGGCTCTCGTCGATCTCGACCAGCTCCGCGGTGAGCGCATGCGGAACCTCTTCCTTGGTGAGCCGCAGCGCCTGCTCGCGGACGAGTTCGGCGATCCGGGCCTCGAGGGGCATGTCGGTGACCTCGCCGGCCGGATAGAGCATCGGGCCGTCCGGAAGGAGCGAGATCAGGTCCGAGCGCAGCTCGCCGATCCCATCGCCCGTCTTTGCGCTCACCGGGTGCAGCGCGTGGAAGTTGCCGAGCGCCGCGGCTGCCTTCATCTGCTCTGCGACGTGGCCGTGGGTCAGCCGGTCGATCTTGTTCAGCGCGATCACGACGGGACAGCCGAGATCGAACACGCGCCTCGCGACGTAGCGGTCGCCGGCTCCGATCCGCTCGCGCGCGTTCATGACGAGGACGACCACGTCCAGATCCGCCTTGATCGTCTCCTCGACACGGGCCTGCATGCGCTCGGTCATCGTGTCGACCGGCTTCTGCCAGCCGGGTAGGTCGACCATGACGAGCTGAGCGTCCTCCTGCGTCCAGACCCCGCGGATGCGGTGGCGCGTCGTGTGCGGGATCCGCGAGACGATCGCGACCTTCTCACCGATGAGCGCATTCGCGAGTGTCGATTTGCCCACGTTCGGCCGGCCTGCGAGCGCCGCGAAACCCGACCTCATTCGGGGAGGTCCCAGCCGTCCGGCAGGAGCTCTGCGGGCGTGACGGTGCGGATCTCCCCGTCGGCGCCGCGATAGCTGACCGTGTCGAACCGGAACTCGTAGAGCCACTGCCGGCAGCCGCCGCAGGGCGAGGCGGTGATGCCGATCGCCTCGAGCTCGCCGGGGCGGCAGCCGCCGACCACCGCGGCGGAGATCGCCGTCTTCTCGGCGCAGATTCCGAGCGGGTAGGCGGCGTTCTCGACGTTCACGCCGGTGAACTCACGCCCGTCGCGGGCGCGGATCACCGCTCCGACGAGGTAGTTCGAGTACGGCGCGTAGGCCTTCGCGGCGGCCGCTTCGGCCTTGTCGACGAGATCGCTCATCTTCGTAGTGTCCCACGCGCCGGGGGGCCTAACGCGCTCAGCCCGAGAGCTGGAAGAGCGCGAGCGTCACGAGCGCGCCGAGCAGGCCGCCGAGCACGACCTCGACGGAGGAGTGGATCCCCGCCTCGACGCGCGTCTGCGCGACGAGCAGCGCGAGGATGAACGCGATCGTCGAGACCAGGAACCGGTGACTCGCACCCGCGACGTAGGTGAGCGCGATCCAACCGGCGAAGGCAACGGCCGCGTGCCCGGACGGCAGCCCGCCCCTCAGCGGCGAGCCCCGGCCTGTCCCCGCCTTGATCGCGATCACGACGATGACGGTGACGACGAACGCGACGATCGTCAGCTCGGCGGGCGCATCCCGCACCCGATCGATCAGCCGTGCCGTGCGGCTCGCGGTCTTCCCCGAGAAGACGAGGTAGCCGACCGCCACTGCGTTGATCGCCGCGATCAATACCGCACCCGCGGCGATGTCTTTCGCGAGCTTGGCGAGCGGGTCGAACGAGCTCGTCGCGACGTCGATCGCGCCCTCGATCGCCGAGTTGATCATCTCGGCGATCAACACGAAGGCGATTGCGAGCAGCAGGACGATCAGCTCGAGCTTCGTCACATCGGCCGCGATCGCGACGACGAGGACCACCGTCGCGACCGCGAAGTGGATCCGCATGTTCCGCTGCGTCCGGAGCACGTGGATGATCCCCTCGAACGCGAAGTTGAAGGAGTCGATCAGGCTCGGAGGGCGTTGGTTCACGGCGTAGATGTACCTCTATACCGACGTTGGCGTACATCTAGATCAGCTGTGCTTCCGGGACAGGCGCGCCTCATGGCTCGAGCTCTGCTTCGCGCCGCTCCATCTCCGCACCATGGTCGTAGCCGAGCAGGTGGAGCAGACCATGGGTGAGCGGCGCCCGCCAGGCCTCACCGACGACCTGCGGGCAGAGCACGATGTCGCCGAGCGCGCGCGGCAGCCCCTCGGGAAGCTCGTCCTTGCCGTCGATCGGGAACGAGAGCACGTCGGTCGCCTCGTCGATCCCCAGGTGCTCGCGCTTGAGCTCCCGGATCTCCTCGGGCGCGACGAATGCGAGCCCGAGCTCGCCGTCCTCGATCCCCTCTGCCCGCAGGACGCGGCCCGCCAGCTCGACCGCGGCGCCCTCGTCGATCTCCACCCCGCTCCGGTTGTCGACCTCTACGGTCAGCATCCGGTTATCTGCTCCGCTCGGTGCCCGTCTCCTCCGCGTGCTCGCGGTAGGCCTCGACGATCCGCTGCACGAGCTTGTGACGAACGACGTCCCGATGGTCGAAGTGGACGAACGCGATTCCGTCGATCCCGTCGAGGATCTTCTGGACCTGGATCAGCCCCGAAGGCTGGTCACGCGGCAGGTCGACCTGGGTCACGTCGCCGGTGATCACGACCTTGGAGCCGAAGCCGAGCCGGGTGAGGAACATCTGCATCTGCTCGGGTGAGGTGTTCTGCGCCTCGTCGAGGATGATGAAGCTGTCATTGAGGGTCCGGCCACGCATGAATGCGAGCGGCGCGACCTCGATCGTGCCGCGCTCCATGTAGGTGTTCGCGCGCTCCGGGTCGAGCATGTCGAAGAGCGCGTCGAAGAGCGGACGCAGGTAGGGATCGACCTTGGCGAGCATGTCGCCGGGTAGGAACCCGAGCCGCTCGCCGGCCTCGACGGCGGGCCGGGTGAGGATGATCCGCGCGACCTGACGCTCCTGGAGCGCGGCGACGGCGAGCGCCATCGCCAGGTAGGTCTTGCCGGTACCGGCCGGGCCGATGCCGAAGGTGACCGTCTTCGAGCGGATCGCGTCGACGTATGCCTTCTGCATCACGGTCTTCGGGGCGATCTGCTTGCCGCGATGACGCCAGACGACGTGCTCGAACACCTCCCGGACGTCCTGGTCGCTCTCGAGCGCGCCGAGAACCGCATCGACGGTCTGGGCGCCGATCTGATGCCCGCCTTCGACCAGCTCGACGAGCTCGGCGATCACGCCGCGTGCCTCCTCGACCTGGGCCTGCTCGCCCTCGAGCGTCAGCTGGTTGCCACGCAGGCGAATCGTGCAGCCGAGGCGGTCGCGCAGCGCCTCGAGCACGCCGTCGCCCATCCCGGCGAGCTCGGCGGCGACGGCATTCGAGACATCGAGAACCTCTTGCACCGGCTCAGTGTAGGGACGGGCGAGCGAGGCGGGCCGGCGCCGGAGCGCCCGCGATCAGGCGAGTTTCTCTCGGACGAGCTGGCCGACCGCGGAGCCGTCGGCGCGGCCGGCGATCTGCGGCATCACGTCGGCCATCACCCGTCCCATGTCCCGCATGCTCGTCGCTCCGTTCTCGGCGATCGCGTCGTCGACGATCCGTTCGAGCTCCTCCTCGGTGAGCTGCGCCGGCATGTACTCCTCGAGGATCTCGAGCTCGCCGTCTTCCTTGTCGGCCTGCTCGTCACGCCCGGCGCCGCGGAATGCCTCGGAGGCCTCGACACGCCGCTTGCGTTCCCGCTGGAGCACCTGGAGCTCCTCGTCCCCCGAAAGCGGCCGTTGTAGATCCTTCTCGGCGGTACGAAGGCTCGCGAGGATCAGCCGGAGCGCGTCGCGCCGCTGCGCGTCGCGGGCAAGCGTCGCCGCCTTGACGTCGTCCTCGATTCGGGTGATCAGGCTCATAGCTCGCTCACGGCGGTTGTCGTCTCGCCGTGTCCCGGCGTGTGTACCGGCCTGCGGCCGAGGATGTGCCAGTGGAGGTGGAAGACCGTCTGTCCGGCACCGCTGCCGACGTTCGCCTGCACCTTGTAGTCCTCGAGCCCGGCCTCGCGCGCGGTGTCTGCGATGAACTCGAGCATGCGGTGGCTCTCGCCCCCTGAGAGCTCGCCGATCTCCCGGAACGTGTCGAGGTGGTGCTCCGGGATCACGAGCAGGTGCACCTGCGCCTGCGGGTTGATGTCCTTGATCGCGACGAACCCCTTGGTCGAGGCGACGTGGTCGCCCTCGAGGTAGAGCTTGCAGAAGAGGCAGTCGTCATGCTGCGAGGCCAAGGATCCCCTCCTCACTCACGCTGATCGCCCGCACCGAAACGAGCTCGCCGACGGGCGCATCGACGAGGAAGGGCGAGTAGTCGTCGCCGTAGCCCCGGCCGGGGCGGTCCACGAGCACCGTGTCGCGCGAGCCGAGCTTGGAGCGCCAGCGCGCGAGCTCGAGCTGGCGCGAGAGGCTGCGGAGCCGTGCGCTCCGCTCCTTCTTCTCGCCAGGCGGTACGGGATCGGCGGCTGCCGTCGCGGTGCCGGGACGCGGCGAGTACGGAAACACGTGAACGCGCGTCAGCCCGGCGGCTTCGACCGTGCGGAGGGTCTGCGCGAAGGCGCGCTCGTCCTCGGTCGGGAAGCCGACGATCACGTCGCTCGTCAAGTTGAACTCGGCGGCGAGCGGCTCGAGCCGGCGCAGGTAGGTCGCGGTCGTGTAGCGGCGCTTCATCGCCCGCAGCACGTCGTCATCCCCCGACTGGAGCGGCACATGCAGATGACGCGAGACTGTAGGCGTCTCGCGGAGCGCCGCAACGAGCGCGTCGTCGACGTGGTTGATCTCGATCGAGCTGAGCCGGAGGCGCTCGAGCCCAGGGGTGGCCCCTGCCTCGCGGACGAGGCGCGCAAGGTCGTAGCCGGCGGTGCGGTCACGGAAGCAGCCGAGGTTGATGCCGGTCAGGACGACCTCGCGGTGCCCCTGGTCGACCCGCCTCGCGATCTCACGAAGGACGGCTTCGGCGCTACGGCTGCGCGAGGCACCGCGGACGAGCGGGATCACGCAGAACCCGCACGAGAAGGAGCAGCCGTCCTGGATCTTCACGAACGCCCGGACCCGGTCGAGCCGCGACTCGGCCTGCACGCAGCCGATGGCGCCGACATCCCCTGCGACGAAAGCCGCCGTCTCCTCGGCCCGCCTGGAAACGACGGTGACGTTGGCGGGGAGCCCGCCGAGCGACTCCGGGGCGAGGTTCGCGGCGCAACCGGTGACGTAGACGCGATGGTGCGTGCGTGCTGCGCGCGCGGCCGCCTTGCGGCTCTTCGCCACGGCCTCGTTCGTCACACAGCAGCCGTTGACGACCGCGACCTCGGCACCGGCGCCCCGCTCGGCTTCGAGATGGCCTTCTGCGAGCAGGCGTTCGCGGATCTCGTGCGCATCGACATGCGAGACCTTGCACCCCAGGAACTCGACGCTGAACCGCATCGCCGTGATCGTACTGGCCGCCCCGCCGGACATGCCATTCACCGACGTCCTCTCCGCAGGAAGATAGCGAGCCCGGCCGCCACGATCACCGCACCCGAGGCGAAGCCGAACGGCGCTGCGATCCCGGAGTTCGTCCCGAGCACCCCCGCGGCGGCCGAGCCGCCGGCCGAGCCGGCCGCCTCGGCGCTCGTCACCCAGGTGAGGGCCTCCGCCCCGGTCCCGGGCGCGATCACGTCGAGCGACTCGAAGATCGCCACGGTCGCCGGGCCGAACGCGAGACCGGCGAAGAAGAGGATCGCGCCGAGCTCCAGCGCGTTCTCGGCGAAGGCGGCCGGGACGAGGAGCAGCCCGACGAGGAGTACCGCGCGTAAGAAGCGGGAGAGCACGGGCAGCGTCCAGCGCCGCGCGCCGTACCAGAGCGCACCGAGCACGCTTCCGGCCGCGAAGGCGGCGAGCATCGGGCCTGCCAGGGCGGGCTCACCCCAGTGACCGGCGGCCACCGGCACCGCCACTTGCACCACCCCTTGCGCAGCACCGAAGACGATCGAGACAGCCAGCAGGCCGACAAGCGCGCGGCTTTCGCGGAGGGACGGCATCGGGTGGGGCTCGATCGGGGTGCGTGCGCCCTCGCGCGCCGGTAGCGAGAGCAGCGCGCCGGCGACTCCGAAGGCGCTGCACACGACCGCTCCGGCCCAGGTCGAGACGAGAAAGAGCAGCGAGGCGACGACCGGCCCCGCGATCTGCCCGATGTCGTAGATCAGCGACATCAGCGCGTAGCCCCGCCGGATGTACTCCGGGTCGACGACGTAGCGCCACAGTGCACGCGCCGAGGCGAAGAGCGGAGGCGCGCTCAGGCCGGAGGCCCCGGCGAGCAGGACGAGCGACCAGGGAGGCCCGCCGCCGTGTGCCACCAGGTCGAGGGCGAGCAGGGAGGTCGCATAGCCGAGGGCGAGGCCCGGGAGCCACACGCGCGCACCGCCGCGGTCGATCAGGCGGCCACGGAACGGGGCCGAGGTTCCCGCGGCGAGCGCGAACGCGGCGACCGCGAAACCTCCGGTGCGGTAGGAGCCGGTGGAGCGCTCGACCGTGAGCAGGATCGTCAGCGAGAGCATTCCGAAGCTGAAGGTCGCGGTGGCGAGCGCGTACAGCAGGCGGCGCGCCGGCTTCAGCCGGACGAGGGCGACGTATGAGGCGGTCATGGCGGAGGCCTTTGAGCTCGTTTCAGAATGACGCTTCGTCGATCGGCGTGATGGGCGGGTGCGCTGCAACGACGCAGCGAGAGGCAAATGGTTGGCCTATTGCCTCGACTGAGGACGCCGTCGCGCCGTCCAGCGCGTCCGAGCGGCTCAAGGCTTCCTGTCGAAACGAGCTCTAAGGTACGCGGATGACCGAGCTGGCCGTCCCTCCCCGCCGGATCGTCGCGGAGCGGCTACTGATCGAGGCGTACGAACCGGCACACGCCGAGCTGCTCAAGGAGGCGATGGACTCGAGCCTCGAGCACCTGCGCGTGTTCATGGAATGGGCGTGGCACGTGCCCGAGCCGCTCGGCGAGGTCGAGGAGCGGCTCGGCGACTTCAGCCGGCGCTTCGACCTCGGCGAAGACTGGATCTACGGGATGTTCACGCCCGACGGCACGGAGCTCGTCGGCGGCGTCGGCCTGTACCGCCGCGTCGGCCCGGCGGCGGTCGAGGTCGGTTACTGGGTCCGAGCGAGCCGGCTCAGGCGCGGCTTTGCCACGGAGGCTGCCGCTGCGCTCACGCGCGTCGCCTTCCAGTGCTGCAGAGCCGTCCGCGCCGAGATCCACATCGACCCCGCGAACGCTGCAAGCCTCGCGATCCCGGAGCGGCTCGGCTACCTCCGCGAAGCGACGCTTCGCCAACGTCTACCGCCCGTGCGTCCGAGCGAGAAACACCGGGACGTGGTCATCTTCTCGCTGCTCGCCGAGGAATATCCGAGCTCGCCGGCAGCGGCACTGCCCGTCGAAACGCTCGCCCCGCCCGCGAGAGCTGAAGAGCCCTAGCAGCCCGGAGTCGCTACCGCGAACCTGCCTGAAACCGCCAACTCAGGCCGGACCCCCGCCCAGGGTGGGGACGCCGTCCCGCCACCCTCAATGCCAATTCTACCGGACCTCGAGCTGCGCTGTCTGTACCAACTTTGGAACTTCTTCTCCACAGACCCGTGAGACGGCAACCCAGGAGCACTCGCGCCTGGGCAGCCAGGCGGGTCAAGGCCGGGCGAAGAGATCGGCCGCCCAGCCGTCGAGCTCGCGACGTTCGATCCAGACGAAGCCGTCGAGCTCGAGTGGGTCCCTCGCGAGGTAGCCGGCCGTGATCAGGCGGCCGGCACGGAAGTGCCTGGCAGAGGCCTCGACCGCTGCCAGCGAGATATTCGCAATCGCGAGGTCGGACGCGGGTAGCTCTCCCGAACGGGCGTCCACGAGGTGCGACTCGATCGAGACACCGTTCACCTCCGCGTTTGCCCGCGTCACCTCGACCGCCGACTCGTCGAGATCGACCGCGGTCACCGGCCCGAATCCGAGCTTCGCCGCGGCGATCGAGAGCACCCCGGAGCCGCAGCCGACATCGAGTACCGAGCAGGGCTCCTGCTCCTGCAGCAGCTCGAGACAGAGACGCGTCGAGGGGTGGGCTCCGGTTCCGAATGCGCGGCCGGGATCGATGACGACCGGGAGGGCATCCGGCGGCGCCGACTCCCAGGGCGGGCCGATCCAGAGTGCGCCGATCCGGACCGGCCGGTGGAACTCGCGCCAGCGGTCCTCCCAGCCGTCATCGATCTCGCTGATCGCCGCCTCCGGGAACGCCGCGAGGACACGCTCGGCAGCCGGCCCGTAGGCCGCGAGCTCGACCACCTGATCGCTCTCGACCTCCTCGAAACCCTCCGGCACCAGGTCGACGAAGCGCGCGCGCAGCTCTTCTGCCAGGTCGGACGGCGCCGTGACGGCGGCGCGGATCAGAGGAACGCGCTCTTCAGCTTCTCGAAGAAGCCCTGGTGGTGCTGGTAGGTGTCGTCGTCGCTGAGCTTCTCGAACTCGTCGAGCAGGCGGCGCTGCTCGTCGGTGAGCCTGCGCGGAACGGTGACGTTTACGAGCACGCGGTGGTCGCCGTGTCCGAAGCCCTGCAGCACGGGCATCCCCTTGCCGCGGAGAATGCGGACATCGCCGGGCTGCGTGCCGGGATCGAACTCGAGCTCCTGGACGCCGTCGAGCGTGTCGACGGGAACCTTCGTGCCGAGGGCGGCCTGGACGATCGTCATGTTGACCTGCGAGAAGATGTCGTTGCCCTCCCGAACGAACCGATCGTCCGGGCGAACGTTCACCTGGACGTACGCGTCGCCGTCTCGGCCCCCGAGCGCGCCGGCGTGCCCCTGGCCGGTGATGCGGATCCGCTGGCCGTCCTGGATCCCGGCCGGGATCTCGACATCGAGCTCGCGCTGCTCGAGCATCCGCCCGCCCCCGTTGCACACCTCGCACGCGTGCTCGATCCGCTGGCCGCTGCCGTTGCAGTCGGGACAGGCCGTCTGACGGATGAACTCGCCGAGGATCCCACGCGAGATGTGCTGGAGGACGCCCTGCCCACCACAGCGTGTGCACATGACGGGCTGGGATCCAGGAGCGGCGCCGCTGCCGGCGCACGCGGTGCACGTGGCCGCGGTCTCGAGCGGCACCTGAACCTTGATCCCGTGGGCGGCGTCGACGAGCTCGATCTCGACTTCCGCGAGCACGTCGGCGCCGCGCGCCGCACCCCCGCCTCGGCGCCGGCTCGATCCGAACAGATCCTCGCCGAAGAACGCGCTGAAGAGATCGCCGACGTTCCCGAGGTCGAAGTGGCTCGGCTGAAACCCGCCGGAGCGGAGGCCGGCATGCCCGTAGCGGTCGTAGAGCTGACGCGTTTCGGGATTCGAAAGAGCCTCGTAGGCCTCGGAGACCTCGCGGAAGCGAACCTCGGCATCGGGCACCTCCGAGACATCGGGATGGAGCTCGCGCGCCAGCCGGCGGAAGGCCTTCTTGATCGCCTGCTCGTCGGCCGTCCTCGGGACGCCGAGCAGCTCGTAGTAGTCGCGTTCGGTTGTAGGCACGGGTCACATATGGTGCCAGCCGGGGTGGCGCTCGCACCCGGTGGGATCCGATCACTCCTCCGCGTACACGTCCTCCACGAAGCGGGAGAGCTCGTATGCCGCCGAGCGCACCGCCCGAAGCGCCTTCTCGTAGTCCATCCGGAGCGGCCCGAGCAAGCTCACCGTGCCGAGCGTCTGGTTGGCGTAGCCATACGTGGCGCCGACGAGCGCCAGGTTGCGAAGTCCTGACTGCTCGAGCTCGTCGCCGACGCGGGCGAACGAACGTTGCATCCCGAGCGACTGGGCCAGCATGTCGAGCAGGGCTGCGCGTTTCTCGAGCGCGTCGATCAGGCTGCGGTAGGCGCCGATCTCCTCGTCGCGCAGATCGTCGAGGAGTCCCGCCGCACCGCCGACGTAGAGCTCGCGTTCGTCCTCGAGATCGTCGAAGGCACTGCGGACGACTGTCAGGAACGCCCGCTCCCGCGCGGAGGCGCTGGGCTCCTCGAATGCCCGCGCGAGCAGCCGCGAGCGCAGCCGCAGGCCGGTGAGGCGCTCGCGCAGGTAGTCGCCTCCCCAGGTCACGAGCCCCGGGTCGAGCTGCTGCTCGAAGACATAGCGCTGCTTCGTCACCCCGCCGGTCGACGTGATCACGACGACGACGATGACGTTCGCCTGCAGCTGGAGCACGTCGACGTGACGGACGGTCGCAGCCTCGAGCGGGGGCGCGGAGACGAGCGCGAGGAGCCGTGTCAGCTGCGAGAGCGCCTCGGTCGTCACCTGAAGCGCTTCGTCGACCTCGGCGCGCCTCGGCGTGAGCGCGAGCTGGAACCCGGCCGGCCGGGGCTCCTGCCGCGCGAGCAGCGCATCGACGTAGATGCGGTAGCCCGTCTCGGTCGGCACGCGGCCCGACGAGGTATGTGGGTGCGTGAGCAGCCCGAGCCGCTCGAGCTCCGCCAGCTCCGCCCGCACGGTCGAGCTCGAGACGTCGAACCCAGCCCGCTCCACCAGTGCCTTCGAGCCCACGGGCGAGCTCGTCGCGACGTACTCCTCGACGACGCGCCGCAGGATCTCTCGCTGACGTTCGGACAGCTCGACGCCGTTCGTCACCGGACACCTCCCGTGAGCCGACGACTGGCGCGCCGCTGCGTCGGGCGGCAGGTACGAGTGATGCTCGCGTCGAATCGCCTCATCGCCTCATCGTAGGTCGTCTCGGCACGGGGTCGCGCCCGAGCGCCGGCCTACGGACCCGGCAGCTCTTCCGCGACTCCGAGCCGGCCAACGCGGACAGACCCGCGTCAGGCGAGCAGCGTCGCGGTCACGCCGTCCCCGAGGAACCGTCCGCGAGGGGTGAGCGCGACCGTGTCGCCGCTCGAGGTGACGAGCCCGAGGCGTTCGAGCCGCTCGAGCCCCGCCGGGTCGAGCATGCCCTCACCGGCCGTCACCGTGACGGGCTCGTCGAGCCGGAGCCCGAGCATCAGCCGCTCGGTCTCCCTGACCCCGTCGGGCAGCTCCTCGAGCTGCCGCGGCGGGCGTCCACCTGCCTCGAGGGCATCGACATAGTTGCGGAGCGACGGTGCATTCCGCCAGCGACGGTGCTCGATTGTCGAGACAGCCCCCACACCGAGGCCGAGGTAGTCGTGCGCGAGCCAGTAGCCGAGATTGTGCTGCGACCTCAGGTCGCGACCACCCGCGCCTCGACCGGCGCCCGATCCACCCAGATCGTGCTCCGACGCGAGGCAGAAGTTCGCCGTCTCGTACCAGCGATACCCGGCACCGGTGAGCGTCTCCACCACCAGCTCGAAATAGGACTCCATCGACTCGGCCTGGCGCTCCAACTCGGCTCCGTGAGCGTGCGTGAAGCGTGTCCCCGGTTTTGCTTCCAGCTCGTACGCGGAGATGTGCTGCGGCTCGAGCGCCAGTGCCTCGGCGAGGTCGCTTGCAAGGTCGGCGGGGCTCTGGCCCGGGATCCCGTAGATGAGGTCGAGGGAGAGGTTGTCAAATCCGGCATCACGAAGAAGATAGACAGCCCGCCGGACGTCGTCGGGCGTGGCAACGCGGTCGAGCACCTCGAGCAGGTGCGGCTGGAAGCTCTGCGCTCCCAACGAGACGCGATTCACGCGATTACGACGCAGGAGTGCGGCGAGCTCAGCTGTGACGGTCTCGGGATTCGCCTCGACGGTCACCTCGGCCGCGTCGGGCAGCCCCACCAGCAGCCGCTCGAACGCATCCGGCATGGTGAACGTCGGCGTTCCCCCGCCGAGGAAGATCGTCTCGAGCTCCGGCGCGAGCAGCTCCCGCTCGAGCGCCAGCTCCGCGAGTAGCGCGTCGGCGTAGGGCCCGTGGTCGCCGTGCTTTCCGACCGCGGTCACGAAGTCGCAGTAGCCGCAGCGATGGGCGCAGAACGGCAGGTGGATGTAGAGATGTGAAGCCGGCATCTAGTCGACCCACTCATGCACGACAACGGCGTGCTCCCAGTCGAGCCTGGCGAAGAGCTCCTTCGCCCTCTCGTCGACGGGCGGGTAGAAATGCCAACCCTCACCCGCTGCTGCGATCGGCGAGTCCTCGCGGCCGACGAGGCCGCCCAGCGCCACGCGCAGCGCCTCGACGAGCTCGCCGTCGGGCGGCGAGCTCCACGTGGTGAGCACGAGCTCGTACCCGCCCGCTCCAGCCACAAGCTGCCCCAGCGCAACCTGCCGGAACCCTGCGAGCGCCTCGTGGACGGCGATCACCCACGTCTCGCTGAGCTGCGATGCCACTAGCGCTTCCCGTTGTCGTTCAGGTTCAGCACCGCGAGGAATGCCTCCTGCGGTACCTCCACCCCGCCGACCTGCTTCATCCGCTTCTTGCCCTCCTTCTGCTTCTCGAGGAGCTTCCGCTTCCGCGAGATGTCACCGCCGTAGCACTTCGCGATCACGTCCTTGCGTCTCGCCTTCACCGTCTCGCGGGCGATCACGCGTGACCCGATCGCCGCCTGGATCGCGACGTCGAACATCTGGCGCGGGATCTCTTCACGCAGCCGGTCGACGAGCGCGCGTCCCCGCTCGTAGGCCGAGTCGCGATGGATGACGAGAGAGAGCGCATCGACGGGCTCGCCGCCGACGAGGATGTCCACGCGCACGAGCGTCCCCGGCCGGAAGCCGATGTAGTCGTAGTCGAAGCTCGCGTAGCCGCGCGTCCGCGACTTCAGGGCGTCGTAGAAGTCGAGCACGATCTCCGCCAGCGGCAGCTCGTAGGTGAGGAGGGTTCGGTTCTCGGCGAGGTACTCGAGGTGGTCGAAGCGCCCACGCCGGTCGTTGCAGAGCTCCATCACCGCACCGACGTACTCCTTCGGGACGATCACCTGCGCCTTGATATAGGGCTCTTCGACCCCGTCGATCGCATCGGGCATGTCCGAGGGCGTATGCACTTCCTTCCACACGGCGCTGTTCTGGGCGAGCACGCGATAGGCGACGGTGGGAGCCGTGACGATCAGGTCGAGGTCGAACTCGCGCTCGAGCCGCTCGCGGACGATCTCCATGTGCAGCAGTCCGAGGAAACCGCAACGGAACCCGAAGCCGAGCGCCTGCGAGGTCTCGGGCTCGTAGAAGAGCGCTGCGTCGTTGAGCTTCAGCTTCTCGAGCGCGTCGCGCAGCTCGGGGTAGGTGTCGGAATCCGTCGGGAAGAGCCCGGCGAACACCATCGGCTTGACCTCCTTGTACCCCGGCAGCGGCTCGGAGGCGGGCTCCTGCTCGGCGGTCAGCGTGTCGCCGACCCGGAGCTCGGACACCTCCTTCAAGCCGGTGATCACGTAGCCGACCTCGCCGGCGCCCAGGGTCTCGAGCGGAACCATGACGGGTGACATCGCGCCGATCTCCTGCGCCTCGAAGCGCGTCCCGAGCGCCATGGCGCGCAGGTCGTCACGCGGATGGAACACGCCGTCGATCACGCGCACGAAGGCGAGCACGCCCCGATACTGATCGTAGGAGGAGTCGAAGATGAGCGCCCGCGCGGGGCCTGCGAGCGCTCCAGCGGGGGCAGGGATCCGCTCGACGACGGCGTCGAGCACCGCCTCGACCCCGATCCCGGTCTTCGCCGAGATCCGCAGCACGCGGGCGGGATCCTCGCCGAGCAGCTCGGCGAGCTGGATCGCGACGCCGTCAGGATCGGCCTGCGGGAGATCGATCTTGTTCACGACCGGGATGATCTCGAGGCTGTTCTCGATCGCGAGGTAGGCGTTTGCGAGCGTCTGCGCCTCGATCCCCTGCGCGGCGTCGACGACGAGCAGCGCGCCCTCGCACGCCTGGAGCGAGCGCGAGACCTCGTAGGTGAAGTCGACGTGTCCGGGCGTGTCGATCAGGTTCAGCTGGTGGCCCTTCCAGCCAACGCGAACCGCCTGGGCCTTGATCGTGATCCCCCGCTCGCGCTCGAGATCCATCGAATCGAGCACCTGCGCCCGCATATCGCGCGACGACACGGCGTGGGTCAGCTCGAGAATGCGATCGGCGAGCGTCGACTTGCCGTGGTCGATGTGCGCGATGATCGAGAAATTGCGGATGTGCTGCTGATCCATGGCCTGGCGGCGATGGTAGCCGTGGGCCTCCGCGGCAGGCCCGGCGGTGGCGTCAGCCCACTCCGCTCGTCATGTGTTTCTCCAAGGCGGTGTCAGAGTTTTTGCCTCATAGACGTAAACCTGCTATCTTTGTGCCGAACAGCACGTAGGGGGCGTTCCTGATCGAGCTCCCTGGCCCATACCGGGCGAACCGCCGAATAGGCGGAAACCAACAAGGAGGTCGAGGTGACCTACCTCGCGCGCACATCGAACGTCAGGGACTGGATCGTCGGCTTGCTCGCGTCCGCCGCGCTGATCGCCGGCTCGGCCACCGGGAGCCTCCCGTTCTCGATGACAGAGACGCTCGGATTCGTGACGGGCGCCGCCTCGGTGTGGCTGCTCGTCCGCGAGAGCATCTGGAACTTCCCGGCCGGGATTGCGAACGGCGTCTTCTACCTGGTGCTGTTCGCGAACGCCCGCTTCTTCGCCGACAGCGCCCTGCAGATCGTCTTCATCGGGCTTGGGATCTTCGGCTGGTGGTGGTGGCTCCGCGGGCGCCGGGGCCCGGCGCCCAGGCCGATCGAGCGCGTCGGAGTCCCGGAGGCCGCGGTGCTCGCAGTGCTCACCACCGCCGCCGGCTTCGGCATGCTCGTCTACCTGCGCTCGATCGGTGACGCGGCACCGCTCGCTGACGCGGTGACGACCGCGCTCAGCCTCGCCGCCTCGTGGATGCAGGCGCGGAAGCAGATCGAGAACTGGGTGGTCTGGATCGCCGCAGACGCGATCTACATCCCGCTCTACTTTTCGAAATCGCTGCCGCTGACCGGTGTGCTCTACGCGATCTTCGCAGTCGTGTGCGTCAAGGGCTGGCGCGACTGGAGCCGCACCTTCGCCTCGCAGAAGCGGCGCCACTGGCGAAGCGGCGTCGTGATCGGCAAGTTCCACCCGTTCCACTCCGGCCACCGGCACCTGATCGAGACGGCGGTCGCGAGCGCCGACGCCGTGACGGTGATCCTGGTCGCCCGCGACTCCGATTCGATTCCCGGTGAGCTCCGCAAGCGCTGGATCGAGGACGCATTCCCCGAGGTTCGGGTGGAACTCCTCGACGCCGAGGTCGTCGGGCTCGCCGACGACGACAGCGCCGGCTGGGCGGCCGAGACGGTCCGGGTGCTCGGCGGCAGTCCGGATGTCTGTTTCACCTCGGAGCGCTACGGCGATCCGTGGGCGAAGGCGATGGGCTGCGACCACGTCCTCGTCGACCGGAGACGGCGGAGGGTGCCGATCAGCGGCACCGAAATCCGCAGCGATCCGCTGGGGAACATGGCCTTCCTTACAGGCGGTGCGCGGGGCCACTACGTCAAGCGTGCCTGCCTGCTCGGAGCCGAGAGCACCGGCAAGACGACGCTCGCCCGGGCCCTGGCGGAGCGGTATGCGACCGTCTGGAATCCCGAGGTCGGGCACATGTACTCGTGGTACCGGGCAGGCGACCCGAGCGACTGGAGCACCTGGCAGACGGAGGAGTTCGTCGAGATCGCGAACCTCCAGAACTGGTACGAGGACTTTCTCGCCAACTTCGCAGACCGTGTGCTCTTCTGCGACACGAACGCGTGGACGACCGGGCTCTTCCACGAGACCTACCTCGGGCGGCGCTCAGCCGAGGTTGATGCGGCGGCCGCCGGCCGCGACTACGACCTCTACATCCTCTGCGATCCCGACACGCCGTTCGCCCAGGACGAGCTCGGGATCCGCGTCGAGGGGCCGCACCGGCGGCAGATGCACGAGGCCTACCTCGCGTACGTGCAGCAGACGGGCGCGCCCTTCGTCGTCGTCTCCGGGTCACACGCAGAGCGAATGGCAACGGCTTCGGCGGCTGTGGACGCCGTGCTCGGTGCTTCCGCCGAGGCTGTCAGCTCACGCCGCGGCGGGCAACGAGGCCGCGGAGCGCGTCCAGCTCGCGCACGCGCAGGAGCCGGCAGACGAGGAGATAGACAGCAGTCGCCGCGAGCAACGCAGCGGTGAGCGAGACGGTCTGCGCGGGGATCGACCGGCCGAGCGCCGAGTCGAGCGGCTCCCACACGAAGTAGGCGACGGCGGCGACCGCGGCGGAGGCGATCGCGACTCGTACGACCACCGAGAACGTCTGCCGCCCCTCGATCCCGCCGATCCGCCGTCGCATCAGGACGAGCAGCGCCGCGGTGCCGAACATGTTGACGACGGCGGTCGCGAGCGGGATCCCCCACGCTCCGACCCGGTAGAAGACGGTGTCGAGCACGATGTTGAGCGCGAGGTTCGCGAGCGCGACAACGGTCGGGATCCAGTTCTCCTGGAGGCTGAAGAAGCCGCGGTTCAGCATCAGCATCGCGCCGTTGAACACGAGCCCGGCGCTGAACGCGGCGAGGCAGTAGGCGACGACGGGCGTCTGATAGGGCTTCCACGCGTGGTGCTGGAAGAGCAGCCGGATGATCGGCTGGCACAGCACGGCGGTGAAGACGCTCGCGGGGATCAGCAAGAACGCGATCTGGCGGATCCCGCGGGTGAGCGTGTCGCGGAAGCCGTCCATGTCACCGCGCGTCGCGAGCCGCGACAGCGTCGGGAAGAGCACAGTCGCGATCGCCACCGAGAAGATCCCTTGCGGGAGCATGTAGACGAGGAACGACTTCTGGATCGCGGTCGGCGCGAGCTCGGCGTTGACCAGGCGCGAGGCGAAGACCTGGTCGATCACCGCGTTGACGTTGATCAGCCCGAGCCCGAGCGTGACCGGAACCATCAGCACGAAGGTGCGCTTGACCATCGGGTCGCGCCAGTCGATGAGCAGCCGCAGCCGCTCCTCGCCGTGCTCGAGCCCGTAGAGCCAGGGGAAGGGCAGCAGCGTCTGGATGACGGTGGCGACGAGGATCGAGCCTGCGTAGACGTACAGCTCGGCGTTCATGTGCGTCGCCTGCGGGACGCCGATCACGAGCCCGACGATGATCGCCACGTTCCAGACGACCGGCGAGAGTGCCGGCACGGTGAAGTGGTCGTAGGTGTTGAGGATGCCGACGACGATCCCGGAAACGCCGAGCAGCGCGACGATCGGAAAGAGCACCTGCGAGAGTCCGACGGCGAGCGGCTTGTCGTTGCCGGGGTTGCCGAAGAGGCCGATCACGTACGGCGCGGCGACGATGAAGAGCGCCGAGAGCGCGGTCAGCCCGAGCAGCATCAGCCAGAAGAGCGTCGAGGCGACCCGCCAGGCCCGGCGGCGCTCGCCCTTCTCGATCAGCTCGCTGAACACCGGGACGAAGGCCGAGGAGAGCGCTGCGTCGGCGACGAGGGCACGGATCAGGTTCGGGATCTGGAACGCGATCGTGAACGCGTTGATCTTCCCGGCGGCCCCGAAGTAGTAGGCGGCGACGATCTCGCGGATCAGCCCGAACACGCGCGAGAGCGCCGTCGCGACGGCGAAGATCGCGGTCGAACGGGCGAGCCGGCGCCGGCTCGGGAGCGGAACGCCGGGTGCTTCGCCGGGGCCCGGCCAGGGGGTCTCGACGTTCGTCACCTCCCCGGGACGATACGCGGCGAGGGTGACGCGGCCGGTCTCGGGCCGCGCGCTTGCTACGATCTTCGAGCCCGCCCGAGCGGGCGTTTTCACGGAATACCCGAACTCACATGGCAAACATCAAGCAGCAGAAGAAGCGCATCCGCACCGCCGCCGCCGAGCGGCTCGAGAACCTGCGCTACCAGTCGACGATCAAGACGCTCACGAAGCGCCTCTCAGCGGCCGTCACCGAAGGCGACGCCGACAAGGTTGCCGACGAGCACCGCACCCTCGTCCGCTGGATCGACAAGGCCGTCTCCCGTGGCGCCCTCCACAAGAACACCGGCGCCCGCAAGAAGTCCCAGGCCGCACGGCTCGCTTCACCGAAGAGCTAGAGCCGCAGCTACCGCGTCGTTTGGGGCCGCTCGGGCCTACGCATCCCCGACCAGCCGACCGAGCTGGTGCTTGGGGCGGCTAAGCCCGTCGATCGGCCGAGGAACTGAGCGTGCCCTGCCCCCAGTAGCAAGGCCCGGAGGTCGCAGTCACCGTGATGTCCCACCCGAGCCGCCGGAGTCGGTCTTCGAGGTCGGCTGGACGATGTGGGACTTTGACCGCCCGGTATGCGAGTGCCGTCGTTCAGGCGACGACGGATGGTCGAGGAGGACTCGCCTTCGATCAGCTCGTCCGGCGTTCGGTAGGCGTCATCCATGAAGAACACGCGGCCCGACGGCCGTAGGCAGTCGGCAACGAAGAACCAGAACGCGTCGAAGCGGTCAAGCGGCACGTGTGAAATCCACGAGCTGAAGAAGACAACGTCGTAACGGCGGTCCGGCGTCCAAGCGAAGAGGTTGGCCCGGATGAACCGCACACGGTCGGCCCCGAGGCGTGCTTCGGCACGGGCGAGCATCTCCGGCGAAGCGTCCAGGGCGGTGACGGTCGTCGCGCGGTTGAGTAGGCGCGCTGTCCACGCTCCGGGACCGCAAGCGAGCTCGAGAACGTCGCCGGTCGGCCGGAACGTGTCCATCGCGGCGATCAGCTCGTCCGCGCCAGGCCCAGAAATGGCGTGGTCCTCATATTCGGGTGCAATCGCGCTGTAGTAGGCGACCTGCTCGGCGAGAAGTGGGTCGCTCTCGTTTGCGGTGGTCATCGCATCCTCCCTTGGGAGCTGCTCCGTCATGGTTCCGAATGTACCGACCCGTCAGGGGCCATTCCAGGGCGTTCGGGCAGTCGATGGCCCTCTCACTCGGTAGCGTCAGGCCGACGACACGGCGAAGGGAGATGCCTTGGAGACGTACTTGGCAACAGTCGAGTTCGTGGTCGAAGCCGATGCCCCTGACGAGCTTGGAACGCTCATGCGAACGCTCGCCCGCGTTTCACGCGACGCAGGCTTCGAGCTGAGGCGTGGAAAAGCCGAACCCCTTATCGACCAAGATGAAGCTGACGATGACATGCAAGGCTGGACGAAGTACGCGCCCTGGTGACGCTCTTCGCCGTCGGACGCAAGCGACCTTGCGCTCGGATCACGGCTCGGGCACCGTATCCGGATGTCAGAGCCCGAGTCGCCGACGCCCAGGGAGCAACTGCTTCAGATGGTCGAACAGATGAGCGACGACGAGGTCGAGGCCACGCTGCGCCAAGCGGATCGACCAGGTCGTCTGCCTGTTGAGCGAGAGGTCTCGAAGGTCTGTTGCGTCTTTTGTGGCGAATGGCTTCAGCAGGACGAGGCGGTTGACATTGCCGTTGAGAGCAAGAAGCACGTTGGACGTACCTACCGGTTCTACGCCCACCACTCATGCTTCACGAAGCTCGCCGAGATTGGGCCTGGGACACGCGGCCTCGACGAGCTCTAGCTTCAGGGAGCATTCGCAAGCACTCGTGGAGCCGAATGCGGCTTGTCCTGAACGGATGGAGAAGCCAGGCGTTCAGCGCTTCCGCGAAGGATACGCGCGGGTCTACGGAACGATCGGCTTCGCCCTCGTGTTGGTTCTTGGCGTGGCGATGATCGCGGTAGGCAGCACACTCCCCCGCGTCAACCTGAGGTCCGACGGTGTTCAGGTGCGTTTTTGCGGGTGGATGGTCTCGCCGCGGACGAGCATCTCGACGAATTGTGTGATGCGGCGCCTGCGCGTCTCGGGCCGCTTGGCCGTACCGATCCGATACAGGATGGCGTAACGGTTTTGGCGGCTTAGCATCTCGAACATCTCGAGTGCGCGCGGCTCGGCGGCCAGCGCGGCCTCGAGATCGGGGGGCACCTCGATGGTGGCAGAGCCGGCGTAGGCGGCTTGGGACCGGCCGTCAGCTCTCGCGCGGTCCAACTCGGCGGCCCCGGCGGGATGCATGCGACCCTCGGCGAGTAACCGCTCGGCCAGTTCGATATTCCGCCTCGACCAGGCGCTGCGCGGCCGACGGGGACTGAAACGCTGGTAGTAGGTGCCGGAGTCGCGACGGCGGAGCTGGCCGTCGATCCAGCCGTGGCAGAGTGCTTCCTCAAGTGCTTGATCGTGGTCGAGGCTGGTCGGTTCGACCGTCTCCTTCTTGGCCAGCACGAGCCAGACGCCGGCCGGCGAGTCGTGGTGCTTCGCGAGCCAGGCCCGCCAACGTGCGGCATCGGGCACTACTAGCTCCGCTGTATCCACCACGATCCCAGTGTGCCACCGCCACTCGCCGCATTCCGGGGCGAGAGAGTGCTACGACGGGGCGATTACTCTTGCCCCCCGACCCACCGCTCGAGCGCGCGATGCTGAGCGCTCGTTCGGCGGTATCACTCGAGCTCGTCGGGGGCGCGTCTGTACCGCTCGTAGACCACGCGCGAGCCGAACGTCCTGGTCTCGATCAGATCCAGCCGAGCGATCTCGGCGACCGGAGGCAGGAAGGGCGTGCCGCCACCGACGACGACCGGATTGCGGAACATGCGCAGCTCGTCCACGAGGCCCAGCTCGATCGCTTCCGCTGCCAGGCCGGCGCCGCCGATCGCGACGTCCTTGTCTGTCGCGGCGAGCGCCGCAGCAACCTCCTCGGCGACCGACGCCTTGGCGAGCCGGGCGTTGCCCTGAACGCTCTCGAGCGTCCGGCTGAAGACGACCTTCGGGATCGCGGACCAGACCTCCGCGAACGTCGCCCCGGGCTCGTCGTCGCGGAGCGACGGATCCGTGTCCCACGGCAGCATCGTCTCGTAGAGACTGCGGCCGGACAGAAAGCCGCCGAGCTCGCGTATCTCCTCGATGTGGAACCGAAACTGCTCCTCGTTCGGGACCGACCATCCGAACGCGCCGTCGCGGTCGGCGATGAAACCGTCCACCGAGACGCTCATCGAGTAGATCAGCATCGCTTCGGACTCACCGCACGCGAGGGACCGACGACGACGGGGAAGAAATCACCATTCGGCTCGACATCCTAGGCAACGCGAGGCTCCTCGCTTATCGGGGCCCGAAGTCCTCGTAGCGCCGAGCGTATGGGCCACGCCGTCGAACCTCGGAACGCCATCTCAGCCAGCGGTACGGATGCCGGACCCAGCGTACGTCGATCGGCTCGGTGGTACGGAACCAGCTGAGCGGAAGCCCCATGGCGCGCGGCTCCGTCTCGTCCATTCTCAGCCGCTTGACGCCGGGCTCGAGAGGAACACTCGGCACCGGCTGATCCGGTTGATCCCCTTCGTTCACGTGTTAGGCCGAAGCATAGGGTCCCGACAGGCCTCGGGCCTCTATTTCGGGACGCGCGTAAGCGCCGCGCCCGAACCGAACTCGTAACGATCCGCGGACGCAGGGCGGTTGGATTGCGACCGTGCCGAGGCGGTACGTGACGGTCCGAGCGGGACTCGCCTCGACGGTGGCGATCCTGCTTGTCGCCGCATTCCCGCTCGCGTGGCTTGCCCACCAGCACTCGACGTTCGCGCTCTGGGCGATCTTCCTCGGGGTCGGGTTTGCGGGCGTCGGATTCGCGATCGTCCGGAGCCGGCACCGGAATCTCGTCGGCTGGGTGTTCCTCGCGGCCGGCCTGTCCTTCGCCGCGACGAGCGACGCGAGCAGCTACGCCGTGATGCGCTACCGTCTCCACGAACAGCTGCCGCTCGGGCCGGCTGCGTTGTTCCTCTGCCTGCTCGACATCGCCCCCTTCGCGCTCGTGCCGCTGGCCCTGCTCTTCTTTCCCGACGGGAGCCTGCCGGCGCGAGGCTGGCGGCTCGTCCTGTGGGTGTACCTGGGATTGATCGCGCTCGATCTCGTAACACGGGCCGCCGTGGCCTATCGGGCCGTCGTCGATCATGCGGTGCTGGTCGACAGCACCGGGACGCTCGTGGGGGCGTCGCGCCTGACGCCGAGCCTACTCGGCCCGGTCGAGCACGCACTCGTCCTGTGCACGCTGTTCGTCGGGTTTGCCTGGACCACGAGCCAGGCCGTCGCCTATCGCCACCTGGAGCCTGAGCGGCGCGAGCAGCTGAAGTGGCTGCTCGGCGGTGCGGTCGCGTTCCTGCTGCTGATCGCGACGATCATCGTGATCAGCTCGTTCGACAAGCATCCGTCGTTCTTCGTGAGCCTCCTCTCGTACGTCGGCCAGGTCGGATTGATTGTCCTCCCCGTCAGCGTCGGCGTCGCGATTCTCCGCTACCGGCTGTTCGACATCGACCGCCTGATCAGCCGAACGCTCTCCTATGCGTTGCTGACGGCACTGCTGGCGAGCGTCTTCGTCGGCGTCGTCGTGCTCGCGACCGATGTCCTGCCGTTCTCCTCGCCGGTCGCGGTGGCGGCCTCGACGCTCATCGCCGCCGCGCTCTTCAACCCGCTGCGCGTCCGCATCCAGCGTGCGGTCGAACGCCGTTTCAACCGCGCTCACTACAACGCCGAGGCGACGGTCACCGCGTTCAACGGCCGCCTACGCGAGCACTCGCTCTCGAGAGCATCGTCGGCGAGCTCCTCCGGGCCGTGGACCAGACGGTCGCCCCGGCCCATGCTCACCTTTGGGTCAAACCGGGGTAGCGACGACGGCTCCGCGGAACCGCGCTGCGTGACTCCATACTCCTCGCATGGACGACGAGCGCGCACCCATCTGCCCGGTCTGCGGCGTGACGATGGTTCCGGCAGAGCTGAGCGCACAGAACGTGCGGGGCGTGGAATGGGTCTGCGTGGAGTGCGAGGAGACCGCAGACCCCGATCGCTAGCTGCGGAACGGCCCGGGGCAGGCGTCGAGCTTCGGAATCGAGAAGCGGGCAATCGTGCCGAACCCCTCGGCCGGCTTGCAGGCCTGGGCGACTCCCGCATCGCAGGCGACCGACATGAAGATGAACGCGTCCTCGATCGTGAAGTCGTGTTCGTCGACGAGGAGCTTCGCCGCCTCGTCCGAGACGAGCCGAAGCGCGTCAGCGAAATCGGCCGCGGTGGCGTGCGGCACCCAGCGGTCGGCTAGCTCGGTCACCGGCCAGGTGGCCTGCTTGCCCTTGCGCAGCTCGAAGCGGATGTCGACCTCACCGGCGATCTCGACGCCCGTGAAGCAGATCTCTCCGTCACCCATGGCTGCGTGCATGTCGCCGACGGCGAACATCCCGCCCGGTTGGCGCACAGGGAAGAAGATGCGTGCGCCCTTGCCGTGCCAGTGATCGTCGAGGTTCCCGCCGTGTCGCCCGGCAAGGCCGGTGGCGAGCGTCTCGCCCGCGGTCGCGACGCCGACGACTCCGACCATCGGCTTCGCCGGAAACGACACGCGCTCGTTCATCTTCACGATCCCGTCCCGCACCTCGAACAGTCGCGTTACCGGGCCCTTCACGCGTCGGTCGAGCTGCCCGAAGCCGGGAATCAACGTCGCGACGCCCCACTCGACGGGCCGCACGTCGAGGATCTCGGCAACGAGCGAGTCGCCCGGTTCCGCCCCGCGCACCGACACCGGGCCAGTCGCGCTGTTGATCCGCCCGAGGTCGATTTCGGTAACGAGGTCGTCTTCGCTCTGGATCTGGCCCGAAAAGCAGTCGTTCGTCTCGAACGTGACGACGTCGCCCGGCTCTATCTCGAGGGCGGGCTCGAGGTCGGGGCCGAACGACCAGATCACCTGGTCGCGCGTGAGTCGATGCTGTGCCAATTCAACCTCCTCGCATCCGACCGAGTGCCCTGGTGACCCTATCGGCATCTCGGCGTGACGTCTTGCGACGGGCTCCTAGTCGCCCGAGGCGGACGACGCAAGGATCAGGAGCGCGATGGTCAGGCCGAACGTGGCAGCCAGCACCACGACGACCGCGACGATCCGCGTCGGTGCCGACCAGGACGAGCGCGCGACGAGCACGATCGCACCGGCAAGGAGCAAGACGCCGACGGTCGCACTGCCGGCTCCGGCGATGAACGGGCTGATCGCCGCGAGCGCGCAACAGCCGACCACCCCGGCGATCCTCCAGCCGTTCCTCACCGGCGCGCCGCCTCACGCAAGAGGCCGATCCTAATGGTCGGCCGGGTGTTGCAAGCATCCGCGGCCCGGATCTGTCATACTGAACCTAATGGTTCAGTCTTCGACACCGGTCGATCGCGCCTTCGCCGCCCTCGCCGACCCCACCCGGCGCGCCGTCCTCGAACGGCTCGGTCGAGGCAGCGCGACCGTCACCGAGCTGGCCGAGCCGTTCGGCATGTCGCTGACGGGGATGAAGAAGCACATCCGGCTCCTCGAGGAAGCGGAGCTCGTGACGACAGAGAAGATCGGCCGCGTCCGCAGATGCATGCTCGCTCCCTACGCCTTCGAGGGAATCAGCACGTGGCTCCAGCGGCTCGACCGCTTCGCACAGGTTGTCCAACGCACGAAAGGAGACTCATGAACGACACCAAGGTCACCACCCCGAATGAGCTCGAAATCCGCGTCGAGCGGATCTTCGATGCGCCCCGCGCCCACGTGTACTCCGTCTGGACGGACCCCGCGCTGATTCCCGAATGGTGGGGCGACGGCACGGTCGTCGAGGAGATGGACGTCCGTCCCGGCGGCACCTACCGGTTCCGCACCGCCTACGGTGTCGTCGAGGGTGAGTTCCGCGAGGTCGAGCCACCGGCGCGCCTCGTACAGACGTTTCAGAACCACCTCCAGACGCTCGTGTTCGAGGATCTCGGCGAGCAGACGAAGCTGACCCAGACGATGAGCTTCGAGACGGCCGAGCAGCGCGACACCACGATGAACTACGGCGTCGAGGAGGGTGCGAAGGGCGGCTTCGCGCGAATCGACGAGGTGCTCGAGAAGATCGCTGCGTGAGCCCACGGCCTCTGCCGGCGGTGGGACGAGTCGGTCGGCGCGACTCGTCTCACCCCGGCCCGGTACTAGTCCTGGAGAGCCGCCAGGCTCCAGTCGATGTTGAGCGAATCGCAGACGCGGCCGAGCTCGTCTCGAAGCGTCTCGACCTGCGTGTCGCCCGGCACGGCGATCACGAGCTCCATCGCGAACACCGGCGCCCCGGTTTCCGGCGCCGCCTCGAGCGTCGTGTCCATGCTCTCGATGTTCACGTCGAGGCTGCGAAGCACGTTTGCCACCTGGTGGACGAGGCCGGCCTGATCGAGCGCCCGGCCGGTGAGCCTGTAGGCAAGCCGCGAGTTCGCGCCGGCGACGACCTGCACGGCCGTTGTCAGCTGAGCGTGGATCCCGGTCTGGGCGCTGAGCGTGTCGAGGTCGGTCGTGATCCGGTCGACGGCCTCGGCGCTGCCCGCGATCGACATCGCGATCGCGAACTGCCCGTGCATGTTCGCCATCCGGCTGTCCTCGATGCTTCCGCCGCGGGCGAACACGAACTCGGAGACCTCCTCGACGAGGCCGGGACGGTCGCGGCCGATCGCGGTCAGCACTGCGCGCTCGCTCATCGTCCGCACGCTAGCTCGTTCGCCCGCCCCGAGGCGCGATCCGCCCGCCGCCGGCGCGCCGGCGGCGGGCGTCGCGATCAAGCGTCAGCTGGTTGCGACAGCATCCGCGCGGCGGGGCAGCACCCAGCCGGGACGCGGGTAATGGCACGTGTAGCCGTTCGGGTAGCGCTCGAGATAGTCCTGGTGCTCGGGCTCGGCCTCCCAGAACGGGCCGGCGGGTTCGACCTCGGTGACGACCTTGCCGGGCCAGAGGCCCGAGGCCTCGACGTCGGCGATCGTGTCCTCCGCGATCCGGCGCTGCTCGTCGTCCGTGTAGTAGATCGCCGAGCGGTAGCTCAGGCCGACGTCGTTTCCCTGGCGGTTGAGCGTGGTCGGATCGTGGATCTGGAAGAAGAACGCGAGGATGTCCCGGTAGGAGATCTGGTCGGGATCGAAGACGATCTCGATCGCCTCGGCGTGCGTGCCGTGGTTTCTGTAGGTCGCATTCGGAACGTCGCCGCCGGTGTAGCCCACCCGCGTCGAGAGCACGCCCGGCCGCTTTCGGATCAGATCCTGCATCCCCCAGAAGCATCCACCCGCAAGGATTGCCTTCTCCGTTGCCCCGTCCATCTCGATCGCCTCCTCATCCAGTGTTCGAAGAACTGTCGGGACACTGTATCGCCAGGCATCCGGGCTGCCGTCCTCCGGATCAGAGCCGCTGGTTGAGCTCGAGCAGCAGTGCGAGCAACTCGGCGAACCGCTCGGGCCCGAGCTCTCGCGCCCACTCGGCTTCGACTTCACGGACGGCGTCGCGGACCACGGGAACGAGGGCCCAGCCACGCGTGGTGAGGGTGATCCGCTTCGATCGCGGGTCGTCCGGGTCCGGACGGCGCTCGAGGTAACCGAATCGTTCGAGCTGGCCGAGGAGGTAGTTCAGCGCCTGCTTGCTGATCCGAAGTTGCGCCGCGAGCTCGGAAGGCCTCATCCCGTCCGGCCCGGGGTATTGCAGGACCGACAGATGCGGTCCGTCGAGGTCGTCGAAGCCGTGCTCGTGCAGGCGGTCGAGCATGTTCCGACGGACGACTTCGAGCGGGCGGCGCAACAGTGCGCCGACGAGCGGCGGCCCGACCGGCGGCTCGGGGTCTTGAGTAAAGCTACTTGACGGTCTGCTGGGGTGCATGTAGAGTCAAGTCACTTTACCACTCTGAGTGTAGGAGGATCAAGATGTCGGTGAGCATGAGCGAGGAGATCAAGGTGGGACAGCTGGCAATCCGGTTCCTGGTGGACGGAACGGAGTCGAACGGATCGGTCGCGATCTTCGAGTTCGACGTGCCGGTGGGCGCCCGGGTGCCGGTGGCGCACAGTCACGACGACTACGAGGAGACGGTGTACGGCGTCCGCGGAACGCTGACCTGGACGGTGGAGGGAACGACGACGGACGTCGGCCCCGACGAGGCACTCCTGATCCCCCGCGGGGTCGTGCACCACTTCGCGAACAACCAGGACGTCGATGCGACCGCGCTCGCAATCGTCACCCCGGGCCTGCTCGGTCCCGGGTACTTCAACGATCTCGCGGAGACGATCTCACCCGGTGCGCCGCCCGACTTCGCGGCGATCGCGGCGGTCATGCACAAGCACGGGCTCACGCCGGCGCCGTAGCCCGGCGCAAAACGGTGGCCGCTACCCGTTGTCGACGAGCTCGGCGACCGCGACGAACGATACGGTCGGCCGGACGCCGTAGAGGCCCGTCACCCGCTCGAGGAGTTCGTCGTCGAAGAATCCTCGGGCCGCTTCCTCGGAGTCCCAGAGGTAGACGTTCGTCGCCTTGCGGTTCGGTGCGTCGACGGTGAACGTCTTCTGCCGGAGTCCCGGCATCCCCTCGAACCGGGCGCGGGCCTGATGGGCGATCCCCTCGACCCGGGCCGGGTCGAAGTCGTCCCCGTACTGGAACTCGACGATCACACCCTGCATCTCCGACTCCTTCGGTTCGCGGTTTTGCGCGAAAGGAGCTCCCGCGCGATCAGCGAGAGGAGCGTCGCTTCGGACTTGCCGAATCGTAGCGGTGGGCGGCTGTGATCTTCTAGGGCGATGCGCACCGTGAGCCGCTCGACCGGGTTCGTCCTCGTCGCCTACGCGTTCTTCGTGACGATGCTCGGCACGACCCTCCCGACGCCGCTCTATCCGCTGTTGCAGGAGCAGTACTCGTTCGGCGAGCTCGTCGTCACCGTGATCTTCGCGATCTATGCGTTCGGGGTGATTGCCGGGCTGATCCTGTTCGGGAACCTTTCCGACCAGATCGGACGCAGGCCGCTGCTCTTCCTCGGGCTTGCGTTCTCGGCGGCAAACGCCCTGCTCTTCCTGTTCGCGGGCTCGCTGGCGCCGATCGTCGTGGCCCGTGTGGTCTCCGGGTTCTCGGCCGGGGTCTTCACCGGCACGGCGACGGCGTATCTCGTCGACCTCGCGCCCGAGGGCCGGCGCCGGTTCGCGAGCCTCGTCGCGGTGGTCGTGAACCTCGGCGGCCTCGGGTGCGGGACGCTCCTCTCGGGACTGCTTGCTGCGTATGGCGGCTCTCCGTTGCGGGCACCGTTCGCCGTCGACCTCGTGCTGCTCCTACCGGCGGCGGTGGGCCTCGCGCTCGCGCCCGAGACGGTGGCCCGGCGCGAGCTGAAGCTTCGGCTCCAGCGGCTGAGCGTACCGTCGCAGGTGCGTGGCGTCTTCATTCGCGGCGCGACCGTCGGGTTCGCGAGCTTCGCGGTCGCGGGTGTCTTCAGCTCGGTCGCACCCGTGTTCCTCGGCGAGGTTCTCGGTCGGCACAGCCCGGCGCTCGCGGGCTTCCTCGTCTTCGTGTTCTTCGCGATGTCCCTGGTCGGCCAACTCGTGAACCGCCGGCTCTCGGACAGGAGCGCCCTGAGCATCGGCTGCGTGCTGCTGTTCGTCGGAATGGTGTTCCTCGCCGTGTCGCTTGCGACGGAGACGCTCTGGCCGCTGTTCGCGAGCTCGGTCGTCGCGGGCATCGGGCAGGGGATGGTCTTCGGGGCGGCGCTCGCGGCGATCAATCAGCGAGCGCCGGCCGAGCGCCGTGGGGAGACGGCATCGAGCTTCTTCGTCGTGATCTACATCGGCCTCTCGTTTCCGGTGATCGCGGCCGGAGTCGCGATCCACGCGACCTCGCTGAAGGCGGCCGGAATCGCGTTCTGCGCCGCGGTGTCGCTGCTCGTGCTGGGCGTTCTCGTGAGCCAGCTCCGCTCGACGCCGCAGCCGGTCGAGGCGCAGTAGGAACGCGGACGGCGCTACGCCGCCGGTTCGGTGATCTCGATCAGCGCGCGCTCGAGCTCGAGATCGGCGGCTAGCCGCGAACCGCCCTTGAGCGCATGGTCGAGCCGGGCGAGCCGCACCGTCACGGCCCTGAGCTCATCGGGGGCGTAGTTCCGCCCCTGGGCGTAGAGCTTGCCGACGTAGTAGGGGTGCTGCTTGAGCGCGACCGCGGCGTCCTTCGCGGTGAGCCCCTGGGAGTCGAGGGCCTTCGCCCGGCGGATGCGGGAAACGTGGTTCGTGAGGATCCCGGCCACGCGCGGGATCGTCTTCGAGCGAGGGTCGCCGGATCGTTCGAGCAGCCCCTCGGAGGCATGGAGAACGGAGACGACGTCACGTGCGCCCCAGGCATCCGTGAGCGCGAAGTTGGTCGTCTCGGCGCGGGCGGGTACGAGGCGCTCGACGTCGGCGGCGGTGATGGGGTCGCCGGCCGCCCACGTGGAGAGCTTGTCGATCTCCGAGGAGAGCTCGTAGACATCGTCGCCGACGAGCTCGAGCAGCGCGCGGCAGGCTTCGGGCTCGGCCTTCGTGCCGTGGAGCCCGAACTGCTCGGAGATCCACCGCTGGAGCGCCTTCTGCGGTACGTCCCAGAGGAGCAGCTCACCCTTCCCCGAGTGGACGGCCTTCGCGAGGGGCGAGTCCTTCTTCAGCTCGCCGCCGACGAGGGCGAGCGTTGTCGCAGGCGCGGGCGCCTTGAGGTAATCGCCGACTTCCTTGACGTCGGCGGCCTTCCAACCCTCGACGTCCTCGATCACGATCAGGCGCCCGTCACTGGCAAACAGCCCGAGAGCGTTGCAGGCGGCGACCGCGGCTTCACCGGAGAGGTCACCGGCAACGTGGATCTCGACCGCGTCGGCGTCGAAGCGCCCGCGAAGCCGCGCGACCGCGCGGTCGATCTTGGGGCGATCGGTGCCCGCGATCAGATATGCGCTCTTGAGCTCGTCGGCCATCGGCGACAAGCATAGGCGGCGGGATGGCTACCGGCGGTGCCGGCCCGCAGCGTTGCGCACGGCCTTCGTGGCCTGCCTGCGGGCCCGAGGATCCGTCGCGATCCGCCAGGCGTTCAGGTACGCCATGCGCGCCTGTGGACTGCGGACGAGACGGAGCGCGCTCAATGCGCCGAGGAGCAGGAGCCTGCGGCCCCGCTTGCTCTTGGCGGCGAAGAGAATGACGCGGAAGGCGATCGTGAACACGCCGACACGCTACCGCGCGTGGGCCGACAGCCCGCGGCGGCGCGCTTCCAGGCCCGGATGCCGATATGGGCTCAGCCGAAGATCCAAGCGGCAGCGAACGCGAGCGCCATCATCGTGGCGCAGATCGGCAGCACGAACGACGCGACACCGACCAGAGCAAGGAGCGGCGTCTCGCCGCTTTCGCCGGCTCTCTCGATCTCCACGAGGACGTGTGCTTCGTCGAGCACGCTCCGCACCGGATGGCGTAGCTCCAGCTTCGCCGAGGGATGACTCGTTGTCTCGTTCATGCTGCGCTTCTACCCGCAGCACGCGGCTCTTACTCCTCACGGCTCGGCCTGTTCGCCAAGGGCGCTCGAAAGCGCGCGTAGGCGAAACCGGCGGCGGTAGCGGAGATACCCGGCGAGAAGCAGAACGCCGGTGACGCCTGCCAGCACCCGGCCGCTCTGGATCTCGGCGAAGGGAAGGGAGCCGATCGCGCGCGCGCAGAAGGCGATATAGGCGGCAGTCCAACCGTTCAGCCAGGCAACGACGGCCGCGGCGCCGGGCGCGAAGGTCTCGAGGCCCGCAGTGAGGAACGCAAGCCCGAGCAGGATCGGCATCGCCGGCTCGGCCAGCGCATTGGCCGGCACACCCAGGATCGGCAGATAGCCGAACTGGATCCACAGGATCGGAGCGGTAAGGAGACTGCAGCCGAGCGAGACCGCGATGCCCATCCGAAGACCTCTCGGCAGCGGTGAGTACTCGAGCCGCTTCGCGATTCTCGGGACGACGGTGAAGATCGCGACGACGGCGGTAAACGACAACTGGAAGCCGGCGTCGTAGAGGTTGTACGGATTCCAGGCGAGCAGAGCGACCGCGGCGAGGAGCAGCGCCTGCCAGGAATCCCGCGTCCGGCCGCTGAGCCACGCGAGCGAGGCAAGGCCGCCGGCGATCCCGGCACGGATCACCGAAGGCTGCGGCCCGACCGCCAGCACGTACCCGCCGATCCCGGCCAGCGCACCGAGCTCACCGAGCCAGCGGCTGATCCCGAGCAGCCACGCGAGCGTCAACGCGCCGGCAGCGACGAGCACCACGTTCTGGCCGGAAACGGCGAGGATGTGGTAGAGCCCCGATGCCTGGAAGTCCTGCTGGAGGCCCGGTGAGAGCGCCGAGCCCTCGCCCAGCACGATGCCTTCGAGGACCGCGCGCCGCTCTCCCCCGAGCCCGGGGGCGATCGAACCGCGAAGCCACTCGTGCAGCCGGTCAGCGACTCCGCCGAGACCTGCGCGTTTGCCGACCTGCGTCCATTCGTCGACCTGGAGGATCACGTGGACGCCGTGGCGGCGGAGCCACGTGCGGTAATCGAACCCGTTCTCCTGGCCTGACGGAAGCTTCACGATGACGAGTGCATCGAGAACGGCGCCCTGCGGCGGCGAACGGCCGAGCGGAAGCTCGAGCTGGACCGGCTCGTCGACCGGCGCGCCTCGAAAGGTGCGCGCCTCGCCCTGTGCCCGAAGTCCGAACTGCCCTTCGAGCACCGGCGACGTGACGACGACCGTGGCACGGCCCGCAAGTCCCACCTTCGGCAGGAGCGGGCTGCGGTCGATCGCGTCGAGCCGGGCGCTTCCCCACCACCAGCCGACGAACGCAACGAGGATCGCGAGCAGTGCGAGTCGTGGCCCCGGGCCGTCGATCGCAACGGCAGCGGCGCCGACGCCTGCCGCGGCGATGAGCAAGACGTCCCCCAGTCGGCCCACGTTCGCGAGCGCGATCCCGAGCGCGAGCACGCCCGTGAAGACGTGGGCGGGTGCGGGGCGGCCGATCAGGCGATCGCCAGCCCGCGGAGGTTGTCGATCTTCGCCGGCCCGATGCCCGAGATCGCGTCGAGATCGTCCACCGAGGTGAACGGCCCATGCTGCTGGCGGTAGTCGATGATCTTCTGCGCGGTCGCCGGGCCGATCCCGGGGAGCGCGTCGAGCTGTTCTGCGGTGGCGGTGTTCAGGTCGACCGGAGCCGAGGCTGTCGGCGTACCGGGGGGACCGGCCGGCGCCGAAGCGAGCGCCGCGCTCCCGGCGACCGCGGAAGGGACGAGCACCTGCTCTCCGTCGGCGAGGGGGGCGGCCAGATCGACCGAGGACGCTTCCGCGTGAGCGGTCATCCCGCCGGCACGCGTGATCGCGTCGGTGATTCGCGAGCCCTGTGAAAGCCGGTAGACGCCCGGCCGCCGGACGGCGCCCGCGACGTCGACCACGACCTCTGCCGGGACAGTGGCTGCCGGCGCCCCGGAACTCGTGGCAGCCCCGACGGGATCGTCCTCGGATGTGCCGGTCGGGGTCGAGAGCCCGGGAGCGTCCCCGCTCGACCCATCGAAGGAGTACGAGCTCCCGCCCGACCCCGACCGGCCCAGGAAGTGCGCCGCCGCGAACACGACCGCCAAGGCGAGCGTCGCAGCGATGAGCGCCTGGCGGCGTGTGAGGGTGAACGACGGCACCACATGACGGTGCCGGTCGAGGTGTAACGCGCGGGTGCCAACTTCGTACCAACCGCGTCACACCTGGACGACGATTGCCTGCGTCGTGTTCGAACCGGGCTCAGACCACGAAGTTCACGAGCTTGTCCGCCACGGCGAAGATCTTCCTCGGCTCCTTGCCGTCCAGATGGGCCTGAACCTTCTCCGAGGCCCGCGCCCGCGCGATCAGCTCGTCGTCGGAGAGCCCGGCCGGCACCTCGATCCGGTCGCGCAGCTTCCCGTTCACCTGGCAGACGAGCTGGACGGTGTCACGGACGAGCAGCGACTCGTCGGCGACGGGCCACGGCTCGGCCCACAGGCGCGAGTGCCCGAGCGCCGACCAGAGCTCCTCGGCGATGTGCGGTGCGTACGGCTGGATCAGCGACACCGCCGTCTCGGCGGCGAAGCGCGAGGCCGGGTCGTCGGGCTCGCGCGAGAGCTCGTTCACGAGCTCCATCACCGCGGCGATCGGGGTGTTGAACACGAACCGCCGCTCGATGTCGTCGCTCACCTTGTGGATCGTCTCGTGCGCTTTGCGCGTCAGTGCCGTCACCGGCGGGTTCGCGGCCGGCTCGCGCGTCAACTCCTCGTGGACGACACGCCACAGCCGCTGCAGGAATCGCCACATCCCGTCGACCCCGGTGTCCTGCCACTCCTTGTCCTGGTCGGCCGGCCCCATGAAGAGGATGTAGAGGCGCAGCGCATCGGCGCCGAAGCGGTCAACGAGCTCGTCGGGCGAGACGACGTTGCCCTTCGACTTCGACATCTTCGCGCCGAAGCGGTAGATCATCCCCTGGTTGAACAGCCGCGCGAACGGCTCGTTGAAGTCGAGCACCCCGAGATCCGACAGCGCCTTCACGAAGAAGCGCGCATACATCAGGTGCAGGATCGCGTGCTCGATCCCGCCGATGTACTGGTTGACCGGCAGCCAGTAGTCGACCATCTCCCGGTCGAACGGCGCCTGATCGTTGTGAGGATCGGTGTAGCGCAGGAAGTACCAGGACGAGTCGACGAACGTGTCCATCGTGTCGGTCTCGCGCTTCGCCGCACCCCCGCACGCGGGACAGCTGACGTTCACCCAGTCCTCGGCGGCGGCAAGCGGGGAGCGGCCCTTCGGCAGGTAGTCGTCGATCTCGGGGAGCACCACGGGCAGGTCCGCTTCGGGGACCGGCACGATCCCGCAAGCGTCGCAGTGGATCACCGGGATCGGGCAGCCCCAGTAGCGCTGCCGCGAGAGGAGCCAATCGCGCAGCCGGTAGTTGATCGCGACGTGGCCGAGGCCGCGTTCTTCGAGCGCGGCGACGATCGCCTTCTTCGCCTCCGGCACCGAAAGCCCGGTGAACTGCTCGGAGTTGACGAGCAACTCGTCGTCGGAGTGCGAGATGTAGGCCGTGGCCTCGTCGACCTCGCCGTCGGTGGGCGCGACGACCTGGACGATCGGCAGGCCGAACTTCTCCGCGAACTCGAAGTCGCGCTCGTCGTGGGCGGGCACGGCCATGATCGCGCCGGTGCCGTAGTCCATCAGGACGTAGTCGGCGACCCAGATCGGAACGTTGGCTCCGTTCACCGGGTTCACCGCGTAGAAGCCGGTGAAGACGCCCGTCTTCTCGGTTGCCGCGGCGCGCTCCTCGCTCTTCTTCCCGGCAGCGTGGCGGACGTACTCGCGGAGCTCCGTCGGCTCGATCGAGATCGCCGCGAGCTGCTCGACGAGCGGATGCTCGGGCGCCAGCACGAAGAACGTCGCCCCGAAGAGCGTGTCGGGGCGGGTCGTGAAGACGGGGACGTCCTCGTCGAGCTCCTCCACCCGGAAGGTCACCTCGGCTCCCTCCGAGCGGCCGATCCAGTTGCGCTGCATCGTCAGCACGCGCTCCGGCCAGTCGAGCTCCGACATGTCGTCGAGCAGCCGGTCGGCGAAATCGGTGATCTTGAACATCCACTGCTCGAGGTTGCGCGCCTCCACCTCGGTCCCGCAGCGCTCGCAGCGGCCGTCGATCACCTGCTCGTTCGCGAGCACGGTCTGGTCGTGGGGGCACCACTTGACCGGTGCGGCCTTGCGATAGGCGAGCCCGGCCTCGTGCAGCTTGAGGAAGAGCCACTGCGTCCAGCGGTAGTACTCGGGCTCGTGCGTGGAGACCTCTCGCGTCCAGTCGATCGACCAGCCCATTCGCCTGATCTGGGTGCGGATCGCGGCGATGTTCCTGTCTGTGACCTCGCGCGGGTGGCCGCCCTCGCGGATCGCGGCGTTCTCGGCGGGCAGGCCGAAGGCGTCGTAGCCCATCGGGCGTAGCACCGACCACCCCTTGCGGCGGCGGACGTGCGAGACGACGTCGCCGAGGGTGTAGTTCAGGACGTGTCCCATGTGGAGCTCGCCCGAGGGGTAGGGCAGCATCTCGAGCACATAGGCCTTCTGCTTGTCCGCGTGCGCAGGGTCTTCCGGGTTCGGGGTGACGAAAGCACCGGCCGCTTCCCAGACCTGCTGCCACTTGCGCTCGATTGCGTGGGGTTCGTAGCTGTCCATCGATTTGGAGACGATCTTGCCCCTCTAGAGACGAAAAAGCCTCTCATGTTCGAGAGGCCCAGGGGAAGCCGGCGCGGCGGGTGCCGCGGTCGCTTCCTTGCGTTAGGTAAGGAGGTAACTCACTGGCCGGAGTGTAGCGGCGGCGTGTTTCGGACGTAGGATGCGAAGGTGGCCGGATTCATCTAGGTCGGCTTGTTCGGACATGGCCCTCGTGGCCGAGCTCGGGCGCCTCCCGTGATCGGCGATATCGCTGCGCCCGGCTCGAGCCGGCGCGATCGGCAGCGCACTTCGACGTGGCTCCGACTGGCTTCCAATTGCCCCCAAGGGGCTCACGGGCCCCTGCATTCACGCTACCCCGGGAATCGTGACGCGCGTGTACCGGCAAGTGAGCCGGAGTCGGTACAGCTCGTCCACAGGCAGAATCGGGCTGTGCAGCGGCTCTTCCCGGATACGGCCCGGCTCGACGACGGGCGGCTCTCGATCGGCGGCATCGCCGCGTCGGAGCTCGTGCGCGAGCACGGGAGCCCGCTTCTCGTCTACGACGAGGCGACCTTGCGTGCGCGTGCCAGGGCCTACCGCGAGGCCGCACCGGAGGCAACGGTCGTCTACGGGACGAAGGCCTTCCCGAACCTCGCAGTGATGCGGATCCTCGCCGAGGAGGGGATCGGCGCCGACGTCTCGACACTCGGCGAGCTTCGCTTCGCCGAGGCAGCGAGAATCACAGGGGATCGGCTCGTCTTCCACGGGAACAACAAGTCCGACGAGGAGCTCGCAGCGGCTGCCGCGGCCGGCGCGCTCGTCGTCGTCGACTCGCTCGAGGAGGTCGACCGGGCCCGGGACACCGGCGCGACTCGCACCCTGATCCGCGTGACGCCCGGAATCGAGGCCGATACGCACGAGTCGATCCGGACCGGCCATCACGGCTCGAAGTTCGGGCTCACGCCAGACGACTCGCTCGAAGCGATCCGCCGTAACCCGGAGACCGAGGGGCTGCACGTCCACATCGGCTCCGGTCTGCGCGATCTGGCGGCGGCGCGAATGACGGTCGACTGGATCGCGGCCTTCGCCGCCCGGGCCCGCGATGCGCTCGGCTGGAAACTCCGGACGCTCGACCTCGGCGGCGGGCTCGGCGTCGCGGCGACCGCCGAGGAGGCGGAGCTCTCGATCGAGGAGTTCGCGGGCGGCCTCCTCGCGGAGCTCGGACGGGCCTGCGCGCAGGAGGGCCTCGCGCCCCCACACGTGATCCTCGAGCCGGGCCGCTCGCTGACCGCGCGCGCCGGTGTCACGCTCTACACGGTCGGCTCGGTGAAGACGGCAGCCGATGAGACCGCCTACGTCGCCGTCGACGGCGGCATGTCCGACAACCCACGCCCCGCGCTCTACGGTGCTCGCTACACCGCGGTTCTCGCCGACCGCGCCGGCGAACCGGCCGCCCGCGCCTACACGATCGTCGGCAAGCATTGCGAGTCGGGCGACCTCCTGATCGAATCGGTCGAGCTCCCCGAGCCGCGTCGCGGCGACATCCTCGCCGTCCCCGCAACGGGCGCGTACACCCTCGCGATGAGCTCGACATACAACGCCGTCCCCCGCCCCGCCGCAGTGCTCGTCGGCGGCGGGACCGCTCGCACGATCCGCCGCCGCGAAACCCTGGACGACCTGCTCGCGCTCGAGTCGTAGCTCTTGGCACGATGGGCGGGTGAGCGAATCCGTCTGGGACTATCCGCGCCCGCCCCGAATCGAGGCGAGCTCGAGACGGGTCCGCGTGCTGCTCGCCGGCGAGACGATCGTCGACACCGTGGAGACGCTTCGAATCCTCGAGACGAGCCTGCCGCCGTCGTACTACATCGCCAGGGAGGACGTATCCGCAGGTGCGCTAGAGCCCGCCGGCGGACGCTCCACCGTCTGCGAGTGGAAGGGCGTCGCGACCTACTTCGACGTCGTGGCCGGCACCGTGCGTGTCGAGCGCGCGGCCTGGTCGTACCGCGATCCCTACCCGGGCTTCGAGGCGATCCAGGACGCGATCGCCTTCTATCCCTGGGCGGTCGAGGCATTCCTCGACGACGAGCGCGTCCAGGCGCAGGAGGGCGGGTTCTACGGCGGCTGGATCACCCCAGATCTGATCGGGCCGTTCAAAGGCGCTCCCGGAACCTCCGGCTGGTAGCGCTTCGCGAGGCACAAACCCGATGCGCCCCCGTGTGCCGAACGCCGACAGCGTCTCCTGGCACCCGCGTCGGCGTCGCCTCGTAACGATCCCGCCACAGAGCGGCGCGATCGTATTACAGTTGCTTTGGGACGATGGACACCGATCACGAGCTCATCGGCAAGGTGGGACATTGCACAGGCGCGATCGAGCCGGGTGGAATGGGTGATGTGATGGTTCCGATCCGCGGCGGCTCGGAGAGCTACTACGCCTATTCGTCGGATCCAGCCGAGACAATTCCGAAGGGTTCGCGGGTGATCGTGCTCGATCAGCGAGCGCCGCGCACCATCATCGTCAGCCGCTACTGAAACAAGGACAAAGGGGGCGGGCAGCGTGTTTCTCTTCAAGGTCGCAGAGCCGAACGAGGCTCTGATCATCTCGGGGATACGAGCTCATCGAGGCGCGGGCGACGCGTCCGGGCTGGGGTTCAAGATCGTCGTCGGCAAGGGTGCGTTCACGATCCCGGGCCTGCAGAAGGTCAGGCGGTTGTCGCTCGACATCCACGAGGCCGAGCTCGACCTCGAATGCGTGACGACACAGGCGATCCGGGCGAACGTCAAGGCGGTCGTGATCTACAAGATCGCCGACGACTACCAGTCGATCGCGAACGCTGCACGACGCTTCCTCGACCAGGAAGAACAGATGGACGTGAAGGTGCACAACGTCTTCGCCGGCCACCTCCGCTCGATCGTGGGAACGATGACGATCGAGGATCTGATCCGGAACCGCGATGCGCTGACCAAGGCGACTCGCGACTCGGCGGCGATCGAGATGCAGCGGCTCGGGCTGACGATCGACTCGCTCCAGGTCCAGGAGATCGAGGACACGAGCGGCTACATCGACAACCTCTCGGCACCCGAAGCGGCTCGCGTCGCAAAGGAGGCACGCATCGCCCACGCCGCGTCCGACCGCGAGGCGACCGAGCGGGAGCAGGAGGCCGAGGCACTCAAGGTCGCCGCCACGAGCCAATCCCAGATCAAGCAGGCCGAGGCTCACGCCGAGGCCCAGCGGGCGCAGTCCAAGGCCGAACAGGCCGGGCCGCTCTCCGCAGCGACTGCGAAGCAGGAGGTCGTCGTCCAGGAGACGAAGGTCGCCCAACTCGAGGCCGAGAAAACCGAGCAGCAGCTCCAGGTCGAGGTGCGCAAGCCGGCCGACGCCGAGGCGTACAAGACCCGCACGATCGCCGAGGCCGCACGGGATGCTCGCATCTCACAGGCCGAGGGACAGGCACGCGAGGTAGAGCTGTCGGCAACCGCCGATGCGAAGCGGGTCAAGCTCGAGGCCGACGCCGAGGCGACGCGGACGACGCAGATCGGCAACGCCGAGGCATCGGCGACCAAGGCCCGCGGTCTCGCGGAGGGCGAAGCGGTCAAGGCGAAGGGGCTTGCCGAGGCAGAAGCGATCAAGGCACGCGCCGACGCGCTCGCCCAGAACCAGGAGGCAGTGATCGGCCAGCAGATCGCCGAGCAACTGCCGCAGATCGTTGGCGAGGCCGCGAAGGCCTTCGGCACGATTGGCAACCTCACCGTCCTGAACGGCGCCGAAGGAATGGGGCAACTCTTCACGCAGGTCCTCGGGATGGGCGCCGCGGCGATCCCGATGCTCCGGGGGATGCTCGACCAGACGAACGGCAACGGCACGAACGGCCATCACGAAACCGAGCCCGCCGACACTCCGAAAGCCGTTTCCGCCCGGGCCCCGAAGGAAGAAGCGAAGCCCACGTCATAGCCACTCCCGCCCCGGTCGATACCGTGTCGACTGTGCTCGCGAGACGACTGACGCGTTTGCTCGCGACCGCAGCGGCAGGCGGGGCGCTCTTTGCCTGTCTCTCCTCGGGTGCAGGCGCAGTCGTCGGCGGGAGCACGATCCAGATTCAGGCTGCGCCGTGGACGGTGTTCGTCCAGCAGACCTCCGGAGGGTCGAGATACCTCTGCACGGGGTCGGTCGTCGACGCCTCGCACATCCTGACCGCGGCGCACTGCCTTTACGACGCGAACAACAACCTCGCGCCGCCGTCGGCGTTCCAGGTTCGCGCCGGAATCTCGAACTTCTCGGCGCCGCTTGCAACAGATCTCGAGCAGGACAGGGCGGTGAGCCAGTACCGCGTGCATCCCGGGTTCGTCTCGACCGAGCAAGCCCAGCCTGACGACGTCGCCGTGCTCGCGCTGGTCTCGCCGCTCGATCTCACGGGCCCCGCGGTCAAGGCGGTCGCCCTGCCGCCCGCGAACGGAGCGTTTCCCGCCGGCGTCGCCGTCGGGCTCGCCGGCTTCGGCAAGCAGACCCCGACAACGACGAGCAGCGGCCCCCTTTCCTGGATGACCGGAACCGTCGACCCGCAGGGCGTCTGCAGCGGCTCTCCCGGCGGACTGATCGCGAACAACGCGATCGAGATCTGCGAATCGTCGGGAACGAGCGCGGTGTGCAACGGCGACAGCGGCGGGGGTCTCGTGACGACCGGAGCGACGCCGACGCTCATCGGTGTCGTCAGCGCCGGCGAGCCCGGCTGCGACCCGGGAAGCCACTCGATCTTCACGTACACCGGCGCGAACGAGATCCTCGCGTTCGTCCAGGGCAACGATCATCCGGCGACCGCCCCACGGGAGGGGACGAACGGGATCGAGGTGCAATGGCCAAGGCCGCTCGTCGTCGGCGACACGCTCACCTGCTCACCCGGCGACTGGCCCGACGCGGGCGCGACGTTCGCCTACTCGTTCGTGGACTCCGCCACGAACCAGACACTCGAGACCGGTCCCTCGCCGAAGTTCACGATTCCCAGCGCCGACAAGGGCGCAACCATCTTCTGCGAGGTCGCGGCATCGAATAGCGGCGGCACCTCGCTCGACGAGACCGAGGCGACCTCGGCGGTGGCCGGGCCCCCGCAGGTGCGGATCGTGAGAGTCGGGCCGCTCACCGGCACGCGCGGCCACGGTGTCCTGCTGCGGGTATCGCTCGTGAGCGCGGTGGGGCTGTACGGCAAGTTCTCGGTGTGCATCTCGCCTCCGGCGGCGGTGGCCGGACGCCTTTGCCGCTCGACGGAGAACGCACACGGCGACTCGGGAATCTGGCCGTTCATCTTCAACTTCCGCGTCAAGCCGAAGGCTCCACTCGGGACGAGCCACATCACGATCAGCGCCGTCGCGGGTCTCTCGACCGCGACGGCCTCGGCCCTGCTCCGAATCTCCTAGCTCGAACGTGCGACCGCAGGCCGCATCAGCCGGCGGGGACGCTCGAGTCTCGCCTCGTTGACGTGCGGGTTCCGGGGTTCGGCGAGCGGCTCGGCGCCGAACGACCGCGCGACCTGGTTGGGCGGCGGCTCGCCGTAGAGCGTCGTCCGCTGGCGCGGAATGCGGCCGGCCGAGCGGATCAGCGCCTCCATCTGCTCCGGCGGTAGCTCCTGCCCCCACCCCGCGCCGGCCGAGCGCGAGATCGACTCGTTCATCAGTGTCCCGCCGAGGTCGTTCACCCCGGCGCGCAGTGCCTCGGCGACGCCTTGCGGTCCGGCCTTCACCCAGGAAACCTGGATGTTCTCGATCCACGGATGCAGCGCGAGCCGGGCTACGGCGTGCATCAGCAGCACCTCGCCGAAGGTGGGCCCGGGCCGCGCGCGTCCTTTGAGATAGATCGGCGCCTCCATGTGCACGAACGGAAGCGGGACGAACTCGGTGAAACCGCCGGTCTCGCGCTGGAGCTCGCGCACGGCGACGAGATGGCGCGCCCAGTTCCGCGGGCCGTCGACGTGGCCGAACATGATCGTGTTGTTGGAGCGAAGCCCGAGCTCGTGCGCGGTGCGGTGCACCCCGAGCCACTGGGCGGTCGTGATCTTGTCAGGGCAAATGACCGCGCGAACGTCGTCGTCGAGCACCTCGGCTGCGGTGCCGGGGAGCGATGCGAGGCCTTCGTCCCGGAGCCGCTCGAGATAGTCGCGAAGCGGGACTCCGAGCGTCGCTGCGCCCTGCCAGATCTCGAGCGCGCTGAACGCGTGGACGTGCAGGTCGGGCACGGCGCCCTTGATCGCCCGCACGACCGACGCGTAGTAGTCGCCGTCGAACGCCGGATGGATTCCGCCCTGGAGGCAGATCTCGGTCGCGCCCCTGTCCCACGCCTCGATCGCGCGCCTGACGATCTCCTCGTGCGGGACGAGAAAGGGCTCGCCACGCAGGTTCGCGGCGAGCTTTCCCTTCGAGAAGGCGCAGAAGCCGCAGCGGAAATAGCAGACGTTCGTGTACTGCACGTTCCGGGTCACGACGTAGGTGACCTCGTCGCCGTTCACCTCGCGACGGAGGCGGTCGGCCGCCGCGAACACGCGCTGGCGCTCCTCGCCGCGGGCCCGGAAGAGGCGCGCGATCTCGTCCTCGGCGAGCTCGGTGGCGGCCACGACCGGGAGTGGGTCGCGACGGACGACGAAGGGGATCTCGCCGGTCTCGCCGGGCGCCCAGGTGTCCTCGCGGGCGAAGCCCAGCGAGTCGGCGGCGTGCAGGACATGGGTCATGACCGCCGGGTCGATCCACTCGCCGTCGATGTGCCCGGGGTAGACCGTGAGGCGCGGAACGAGCTCGAGCCCGCGGCTCTCGGTGGCGGCGCGGAGGCGCTCGAGCTCGGGCCAGGGGGCCTCGGGGTTGACGTGGTCGATCGTGACCGGCGAGACACCGCCCCAGTCGTCGATTCCGGCATCAAGGAGGCGGCCGAAGTCTTCGGTCAGGTTCGGCGGCGCCTGGAGCGCGACGCCCGAAGGCAGGATCAGCCGGGCCGCAGCGATCGTCCAGAGCAGCTCCTCGAGCGGCGGCTCGGGTGCGTCGGCCATCTGTGTCCCCGGTTTCGCCCGGAAGTTCTGGACGATCACCTCCTGCACCTGCGGGCCCGCGGCGGCGATCGCCTCGAGCGCCTCGATTCGCTCGGCGCGCGTCTCGCCGATCCCGATCAGGATTCCGGTCGTGAACGGCACACGCGCCTCGCCGGCGAGCCTGAGCGTCTCGAACCGGGCTGCCGGAAGCTTGTCGGGCGAGCCGAAATGCGGGCCGCCGCGCGCCGACAGCCGATCGGCGGAGGTCTCGACCATCATCCCCATCGAGGCCGCCACGGGCCTGAGCAGCTCGAAGTCGGACGGGGTCAGGACACCCGGATTGAGATGCGGGAGCAGTGAGGTCTCCTCGAGCACGGCGCGCGCCGCGTGGGCCAGGTACGCAATCGTCGTCGCGAACCCGAGCTCGTGCAGCTCCTCACGCGCCGCCCGGTAGCGGAGCTCCGGCTTGTCGCCGAGCGTGAACAGCGCCTCGCGGCAGCCCGCCCGCTCGCCGGCACGCGCCACTTCGAGCACCTCGTCGACGGTCATATATGCCCGCTCCCCGCGTCGCGGAGGCGCCGCGAAGGTGCAGTAGTGGCAGACGTCGCGGCAGAGCTTCGTCAGCGGGATGAACACCTTCGGGCTGAAAGTGACGAGCTGTCCGCTGCGCGCCTCGCGAACCGCGCGCGCCTCTGCCATCAGTTCGTCGAGGGGGCGCTCGAGCAGACTCACGTCGGCATCGTAGTGACGTGGCCGGTGCACTCGTCTACATGCGGAGTTCGAGCGCGAGCACGTCTGCGACGAACGGCTTCGTCACCTTGTAGAGCCCGAACTTCCGCACCGCCGCCTCGCCCTGGTACCAGGCTCCGAGCGCGAGGTCTGAGTCGCCCCCGAACTGCGCGAGCAGGTGGCGCAGATAGAGGACGCCGACCTCGATGTTCCCGTCGACGGTCTGCGGCAGCGGGTGGCCGACGAGCACCTGCTCGACATAGGCACGCGTCGTCGGCATCACCTGGAGGACGCCCTGGGCACCGACGTCGGAGACGACTCCGGGCTGGTAGCCGGACTCCATCCAGGCGAGGGCGCGAACCAGGTGGGGCGAGACACCGAGCCGCGAGGCCCAGATGTCGAGCTGGCTTTGGACGCCGTCGGGCGTCGGCGTGAGCGACGAGCTCGTGCCATGACTCGGGACGGTCAGCTTCGTCCCGATCAGCAGCGCATGCGCCGGATCGAGGCGGTTTTGCCTGGCGAGCGCGGTGAGCGTGACGTCGTAATGGGCCGCGATTGCGGTCAGCGAGTCACCCGGCTGGACGACGTAGGTCTGGCTCGGCGGCGCGGCGGCCCGAGGCACGCGGGCGCGGCGAACGAGCGCTGCGAGCGTCTGCGGGCCGGCGACCCCGTCGGCCGCAAGACCTGCGTGGGTCTGGAAGGCCTGAATCGCCGCCTCGAGCCGCGGCCCGTAATAGCCGTCGAGCGCCGCGTCGTAGAACCCGGCGCGGGCGAGCAGGAACTGGAGCGCGGAGACGTCGAGTCCGAAGTCGCCGGGCGCGATCGGCCGCTTCCCGAAGAGCGGCCGTCCGAGCGGGCCGAGCGAGTCGCGTGTCCGGGTGTCGATCGTCCCCGTGACCGGGAGGTTCGCCCGCGTCTGAGCGGCCTCGATCGCCGTCCGCGTGAGCGGCCCGAACTCGCCGTCGATCGGCCCCGTGTACAGGCCGAGGGCACGCAGCGCGACCTGCACTCCGGCCTCTTGTGGGCTCGCCGAAGCCTGGCCGGCGAAAACAAGGGCGCCGACCGTGAGCACCAGACAGAACCTCCTCGCACACACGGCCAATCGGACTTCGCAGCCCGCCCTGCGACTCCTGCTCGCCGAGAAGAGTGATGTAGCTGTACATCGACATCACTCCCGCGGGCCGTCCGCGTTAATCTGCGGCGGTGCACCCGACCGCCGCCAAGGTTCAGGAGAGGCTTGCCGCCCGCGGGCTCGAGGTCGAGGTTCAGGTGCTCCCCGACTCGACCCGCACCGCGGCCGAGGCCGCCGAGGCCTGCGGCTGCGACGTCGGCCAGATCGTCAAGTCGCTCGTCTTCGAGGTCGACGGGGCACCGACGATGGTGCTCTGTGCCGGCGACCGGCGGGTCACGCAGGTCGAAGGCAAGCCCGCGAGCGCCGATCAGGTACGCGCCGCCACCGGCTTCGCGATCGGCGGGGTGCCTCCGCTCGGGCACGACAGCGACCTGCCGACCATCGTCGACGAGTCGCTGTATCGCTTCGAGACCCTCTGGTGCGCGGCCGGCACGCCGCACGCCGTGTTCGAGACGACCGTCCAAGACCTGGTCGCCGCGATACCCGGCGCGCGTGTCGCCCCGGTCTGACCGAGCAGCTACGTAACGGTCAGGATCCCTTTCATCCCGGCCGCTGCATGGCCCGGGATCGTGCACAGGTACTCGTACTTGCCCTTCAGCAGAAACGTCCGGACGAGCACGGCCTTCTTGCCGGCGGCGATCGTCTTCGTGCCCTTCCCGTTGCACGTGTTGGCGGTTCCGCCCTTGTTGCTCGTGCACACCTTGAACGTGTGCGGGAGCGAGCCCAGGTTCGTGATCTTGAACGTGACGACCGCCCGCGGCACCTTCGCCGCCGACAGCTTGAAGCGGAACTGGTTCGCCGCCGTGATCGTCACCGTGATCGTCTTCGCGAGCTTCGCGTCGGCGGTGCCGGCCCCTGCTGCGTTCCTGGCGAGGGCCGGTAGGGCCGCGAGCAGTGCGAGGCTTGCAAGCGCGGCGGTGACGACGAGAAGTCGTCTGTAGCTGATCTGCATGGATCCTCCCGGGGTCGTAGTCCCGTGGTCTTTCCCCGGTCCGGTTAGCGAACCATGTCGAGGGCCCCAAGAAAGGGTTAAGGCGCTACGGCAGGTCTCGCGGATCGGTCACCGGCACCTGGCAGGTGAACCGCTCGCACACGTAGACCGCGGGCTCGCCGTCGACGAGGGTCTTCCCCGCGAGGAGCGGGATGTCGTCGGCCGGCCCGAAGGCGATCACCGCATGCGGCTCGAAGCGGCGAAGCGCCTTCTTCGCGACCTCGCTGTCGGGCCGTCCGGCGATCGCAATTTCGCGCGGCGTCGAGAGGTAGAAGTCGACGCCGACGAGAGCCCAGCCGAACGATGACGGTCCGTTCTGGAGCCCGCCGAGGATCGGCTTGTAGACCGAGAGCGCCTTCTGCTCGAGCTCGTCGTCGCCGTAGATCCGCGACAGCCTCAGCAGGACGTAGGCGAGCATCGAGTTGCCGCTGGGCGCCGGCTGGTCGTCGAAGATCTTCTTCCTGACGACGAGCCGCTCCGCGTCGAAGGGCGTCTGGAAGAAGCCGCCGTGCTCCTCGTCGTAGAAGAGCTCGATCGCGAGCCGCGCCAGGCGGTTCGCCTCGCGCAGCCAGCGTAGGTCGCCGGTCGCCGCGTGCAGTTCCAGCAAACCGTTCGCGACGTCTGCGTAGTCCTCGAGGTAGCCCATTCCCTTCGCGACTCCGTCACGCCAGGTCCGGTAGAGCCGCCCGTCTTCGGTCGAGAACGGGCCGACGAGGAACTCGCCGAGCGCCCGCGCCGCCTCGGTCCAGTCGGCGTGGCCGAGGACGCGTCCACACTCGGCGAGCGCCGCGAGCGCGAGCCCGTTCCAGGAGGCGACGGCTTTGTCGTCCCGCGCCGGCTTCGGACGCTGCTCGCGCGCTTCGAAGAGCCGGCGCCGCTCTTGCTCGTCGAGCTCGCCGCGAATGATGAAGCGGCCCCCCTCGAACGAATACAGCATCTCGTCGGGGATGCCGTCTTTGCGCGTCCAGGTGAAGGTGAGCCCTTCGGTGCCGTCGGTATCGGCGTCCTGGGAGGAGGCGAACCCTCCACCGTCGAGGGCGAGCTCGCGGAGCATGTAGCGGATCGTCTGCTCGGCGACGACCCGGTGTCGGGACTTCCCTGTTGCCAGCCAGCCGTGCAGGTAGCAGACGGCGAGCTGGGCGTTGTCGTACAGCATTTTCTCGAAGTGCGGCACGAGCCAGCGCTGGTCGACGGAGTACCGATGGAACCCGCCGCCGACGAGGTCGTACATGCCCCCGGCCGCCATAGCGTCGAGGGTCTGCTCCGGCATGCGCGGCACCTCGCGGCGGAGCAGGAACTCGAGCACCGAGGCCGGCGGGAACTTCGGTGCCGTCCCCCACCCGCCCCACTGCCAGTCGAACGAGTACGTCAGCGCCTCGATCGCCTGCGTCATCAACTGATCCTCGACCGGGGCGTCGATCGGCTGCGCCTCGGCCGACTTGCGCAAATGCTCGGTGAGCGACTCGCTCGTGCCGAGGAGCTCCTCACGGTTGTCGCGCCAGGCGCGTGCGACCGCCTGGAGAATGTCCCGGAAGCTCCGCAGCCCCGATCGCGGTACCGGGGGCAGGTAGGTCGCGGCCCAGAAGGGCTTGCCTTCCGGGGTCAGGAACGCGTTCAGCGGCCACCCACCGCTGCGGTTGATCGTCACCGCTGCGTCCATGTAGATCGAGTCGATGTCGGGCCGCTCCTCGCGGTCGACCTTCACGCTGACGAAGCTCTCGTTCATCAGCTCGGCGATCGCGGGATCCGAGAAGGATTCGTGCTCCATCACGTGACACCAGTGGCAGGCGGAATAGCCGACCGAGAGGAAGATCGGCTTGTCCTCGGTCCGCGCTCGCTCGAGCGCCTCCTCGCCCCACGGATACCAGTCGACCGGGTTCTCGGCGTGCTGCAGCAGGTACGGGCTGGTCTCGTTCGCGAGGCGGTTCACGGTCGCAAGTTAGCCTGGATCCACCGGGCTCAGAGCCCGAAAGCGCGGGGGCCGACGATGCCGTCCGACCGGCGAGTCAGTCTGTGCGCGTGCAGATCGACTTCATGCGCCGCGGGGTTGCCGAGTTCATCGGCACGTTCGCGCTGATCTTCGTCGGCGCCGGTTCTGCGCTCTACGGCAACATCGTCGGTAGCGCCTTCGCGAACGGTCTGGTGATCGCGATCATGGTCTCGGCGTTCGCGGGCATCTCGGGCGGCCACTTCAATCCGGCCGTCACGCTCGGCTTCCTCGTCACCCGGCGGATCGCCCCGGTGATGGGGGTCTTCTACTGGGTCGTCCAGCTCGCGGGAGCGGCACTCGCCGGTCTCGCGCTCAAGTGGATCTTCGGCACGATCGGCTCCGTCTCGGGCCAGGAGAGCGTGAACGGGCTGCATCTCGGTGCCCCGTCGATCCAGGGCGGGATCACTTCCGGCCAGGGCGTGATGATCGAAGCGATCCTGACGTTCTTCCTCGTACTCGTCGTCTTCGCGACCGCGGTCGACCCGAAGGGCGCCTTCGACAAGATCGCCGGGCTCGCAATCGGGCTCACGATCGTCTTCGGCGCGCTCATGGCCGGCGGGCTCACCGGTGCGGCGCTCAACCCCGCGCGCGCCTTCGGGCCCGAGCTCGCAGCCGACTACTGGACGAATGCCTGGATCTGGTACGTCGGCCCGCTCGCAGGCGGGGCGTTGGCGGCGATCCTCTACGAGCTCCTGTATCTGCACCGGCCCGACGGCGAAGCGTCCGAACCGGACGAGGCCGAGGGCGTGGATCTCTCGGGCCCGACGCCGGCTACTGACGCAGCGGCCTAGTCCTTTCGCTAGGTTCCGAACGTGATTTTCGCTCTTTCGAGATCGCACGAGATCGGGCTGGCCGCGACCGGCGCCATCTTCATCATCTTCGCGCTCCTGTCCTCGTTCGTGTTCCCGCGCATGAGCCCGAACTTCCCGGGAAGGAAGGGGCTGCGTTGGTACATCCCGCTCTGCTTCGTCTTCTTCCTGGCGATGATGAGCTCGGTGATCTACTTCGGCAAGGAGCAGTCGGTGGCCGAGGCCACCCCGGGGCATCCCGCGTCCTCCGGCAACGCCGCGGCCGGCAAGGCCGTGTTCATGAGCTCGGGCTGCTCGGCCTGTCACACCTTCACCCCCGCCGGCTCGACCGGCAAGGTCGGCCCGAACCTCGACTTCCTCGAGACCTATGCCAACAAGGCCGGGCAGCCGCTCGAAGACTTCACGACCGAGGCGATCATTCACCCGCCGGCCAAGTACGTGCCTCCGGGCTTCCCGACGAACGCGATGCCCGGCAACTTCGGTAAGACGCTCACGACGACGCAGATCGCCGATCTCGTCGCATTCCTCAACTCGAAGTAACGGCGGCACCAGAGCCCATACGGCGCTCAGCTACGATTTCGTGCGCCCTGGAGAAGTGGCCGAGTGGCTGAAGGCGGCGCCCTGCTAAGGCGTTATGGGGGTATAAACCTCCATCGAGGGTTCGAATCCCTCCTTCTCCGTGTTTGCCGTGGCGGAACCGACGAGGTTTCCCGCGAGAGCCGTTCGCCGGCACCTAAGGCGTAGGATCGGCTGATGGTGTTTGCGGCTTGTTCCTAGCGATTGGATCTGTGCCCCTGAGAGCTGCGAGCATGGTCGCGGCTGCCGCACTCCTCTTTGCGGCCGGCGCGCTCGCAGCGGCGCTCCCCGGTGCGAGAACCGCCGGAGACCGTGCCGCCTGGCATGCGCTCCTGCATTGGCCGGCGAACTGCGAACGCGGCTGGAAGGCGACTGGCGAACCCGGCGCCGGAATGGAGCTGATGCCGGCGGGCGGAGGCCGTGACCTCGTCGCGGTCGAATGCTACCCCGGCGCCTATCAGGGGGACGCCCTCCTCTACCTTGCCTCACCCTCCGCCGGTCCGGTCGGACCGCTCAGCCTCCAGGTCTACGAGGATCCCGGCAACGGAGATCCGAAGCGCACAGCCTCGTCGACGATCCTCGGCGTCCTCGACTTCACGAAATCCACGGGAACGCTGACCATCTTCGACAAGTTCCGGGGCCTCGGCGACTGTGGGATCTTCGCGACCTACCGCCTCCGGGGCAGCCGCCTCGTCCTGACAGCGGCCCGGGCCAAGACGACCTGCGACGGCAAGGCGCCGTTCTCGCCCCAGAAGTGGTCGAAGCTACCCGTGTAGCGGCACCGGCGCCGCCGCAGTGAGCCCCGAACCGGAGGGATGCCCGCTGTGTCACTCGGCGTGGAGCGCGTTCGCGGTTTTGCTCTTTGCGGCCCAACCGGCTGGGGCGAGCGCACCGAGGATGGCGATGACGACACCGGCGAGCGCGAGCGCGACGAGCTCGGGCGCGCTGTACACATGGAGGAAGCTCGGAGGCAGCCGCAGGTCGACGCTCGCTGCCATCGCCGGGAGGATGATGCGATGAAGGGCGATCCCGAGTGGAACTGCGAGCACGCCCGCGACGAGGCCGATGCCGGCGACCCATGAAACAGCCATGACGATCGTCTGGCGCGGCGTCATTCCGACGGCTTTGAAGACGCCGAGGTCGTGGATGCGTTCGCGCGTGTTCAGCAGCACCGTGTTCAGAACGCCGAGGGCGGCGACGCCGGCGAGCAAAAGAGACAGCATCGTGATCAGGACGGTCATCGCCTCGACGACCCTCGACTTCCGCGTGTTCAGCTGTACGAAGTAGTCGCGTCCGAGCGTGCGGGCCAATGCGTTCGAGTACGCGGTGGCCGATCTGCCCGGCCGCAGAGCGATGTCGAATTGAGCGGGGACGAGGTCGGGATCGAGCTTCTGGAGCGTGGCCCAGCTCGTGACCATGTTGACGCCCTTGTTGTGCGTGTCGAGGACCTCACCGACGATCCTGACTCGCTCTCGCCGGCCGCCCTGGGTGACTGTGATGGTGTCCCCGATTGACGTGCCGGTCGCGTTGAGAAATCCGGTGGGTACGACGACTTGGCCGGGGCCCGAGAACCACTGGCCGTTGACGAGGTCGTAGCCGGTCCAGCCCGCCGGGCCGCGGAACGCCGTGACGGGAACCGAGTCCGCGAGACCTGCGACACCGACGGTTTCATCGGCCTCGGCGACGATGTGCGCCGTGCCCGGTTGGGCGTGTGCGGCGGTCAGGATCGCGCGCTGTGCCGCGGCTGGCGACGGCTGCGAGCCGGGTGGATTCTCGCCCGGCACTGCGACGACCGCGGGGCCGACACCGCCCGAGCCGGGCATGGCGACCTGCACCGGCTCAGTGTTGTCGTGGCTGATGCCGTCGACGACGAGCTTCAGCGACGAGTTCAGGCCGAGCGCGAAGGTAATCGCCGACGCACCGATCAACACCGCCGCCAGTGTCAGCAGCGTGCGCGCCGGCCGCGCGAACGGCGCGGCAAGCCCGATCGTGACCGGCCGTGGCAGCGGGACACGACCGAGCAGGCGGTGCGCGGCGTAGCCCCTCCCACTCCTCGGCGCACGACCGGTCGCGATCGCCTGCACGGTGCTGAGCCGTCCGGCGCGTAGCGCGGGAAGCAGCGCCGCCACGGCCGCGAGCGCGCAGATCGCCGCCGGGACGCCCACGTCGACCCAGACCGGCACGCCGAGGTGGCCGACCCCGTATACCTGCGCGTTCTGCTTCAACAGCGGCACCGCGAGCAGGTTTCCGAGCACCGCGCCGAGAAAGCAGCCAACCAGCGCTGGAACCGCGACCTGCGCGGCGTACGCGAGCGCGACCTGGGCGGGGGTGAAGCCGAGGCTTTTCAGGATCCCGATCCGCCGGTAGCCCGCGACGACCGCGCCGCCGACGACGTTGGCGACGATCAGCACCGACATGACCATCCCGAGCACGCCGAACGCGACCAGGAACGGGACGAACGGCGCGATGTTGCCATCCTCGCGCGTCTGTGCGGCGGTGTACGACATCGTCCCCTCGAGCGCCCCCTGAGGCAGCGCGGCCGCGACAGAGCGCACGTCCGCGCGCAACGCAGCGTCGCTGCCGGCGTCGGCGAAGCGGTAGAGCATCTGAGAGCTGCTCACGCCGCCGGCGGCACGGAGCGCGGGGATCTCGGACGGCGCCACCCACCCCGAGGCAGAGCCGGTGACGGAGTTCGCAAGCCCGACCACGGTCAACGTCCGCCGGTGCGCGCGCGTTCCGACGGTGATCAGTGAGCCGAGCGAGAAACCGAGATCGTCGCTGCCCCCGGTCGCGAGCACGACCTGTCCGGGCGCGGTTGCCCAGCGCCCGTCTGAAAGCACGAGATCGTCAACCGATCCGCCCTGGCTCGACCGCCCGACGAGCGTCTGCGGCGGCAGTTCTTGCCCTGCGCTTCGCCCTGACACCGTCACCTCGGCGAACGGCCCTGCGGCTGCTGTGACATCCGCAAGCGTCGCCGTGCCGGCAAGACGCGACGGACTGACCGCCCGATCGACCGCCGCAACGATGTCCGCCCCGCGCTGCGCCGAGAACGCGTGGTCGAAAGGCGCACGCGAGTCAACGACGAGCGCCAGCGCGAGCACCGTCGCGGCCGTCGAGACGAGCACGACCAGCGCCACGACGATCGTCTGCAGCCGCCGGCGGGCGATTCCGCCACGGACGGCCCTGAAGGTCGGCCCGATGGTCATCCGGCCACCTCCAAAGCAGGCGTAAGGCTTCCCGCGACGCGGCCGTCGACGAGCTCGACGGTCCGGGTGGCGTAGCGGGCCGCGAGCTCGGGATTGTGCGTCACGAGGACGACCGTCAGGCCCGACTGGTGCAACCGTGAGAGCAGCGCGCCAATCTCCTCGCCGGTCGCACTGTCGAGCGCCCCGGTCGGCTCGTCGGCGAGCAACAGCGGGGGCCGGTTCACGAGCGCACGGGCGATCGCGACGCGTTGCCGCTCTCCGCCCGAGAGCCGCGCCGGATACGCGTCGCGAAGCCGCTCGATGTGCAGCACCTCGAGCAGTTCGTCCGCGCGAGCGCGCGCCTTGCCGGCGCTCATCCCACCGAGCTGCGCGGGCAGAAGCACGTTGTCGGCGACCGTCAGGTCGTCGAGGAGGTTGAAGAACTGGAAGATCATCCCGACGTGCTTTCGGCGGAACAACGCGGATCCGGTCTCCCCCAGCCGGTCGACACGCGTGCCGGCAACGGTCACCTCGCCGCTCGTCGGCCGGTCGAGCCCGGCGATCAGGTTGAGCAAGGTCGACTTGCCGCTGCCCGACGGCCCCATGATCGCGACCGCTTCGCCCGCCGTGACCTCGAGGCTGACGCCGTCAAGCGCGGACGTACCGTCGCTGTCGTAGCTCTTCGTGACTCGCTCGATCCGCACCAGCGCTTCCATGGCCCTCCCTCGACTCTTCCGCCGCGGCTCTTCCGCGACATGCCAACGGTAGGAAGCGCCGGCCGCTCTGTCATCACCGCCGGGAGCCAACTTGGCGACCCGGCGTCAGACCTGGGTATGACATCGCCGGGGCGACGACAGGGCCGCGGCGCGGGCGTACCGTTCCCAGCGTGACAATGTCAGCTCTAACTCGCGGGACGCTTCGCAGCTGGGGTCGAGGGCTCGGGCAAGGCCTCGTCGAGCTGCTCACAGCCCGCGACCCTGCCCTCCGTCTGGAGTCGCGGCGCTCCCGTGCTCTCGTCAAGCTCGCCACCTGGGTCGGTGCCGCGCTGGTCGCCATCGCGCTTTTCGGGGTGCTCAGAACAGCACGCGGGACAGGGGCGGTCGCTGTCTACCCCCGCCGGTCTCGCCCTGTCACATCCGAAGACCTTCGACGTAACCGGGACGTTCGGGCTGCTTCTACTGTGCGTCCGCTACCCGCTCCTTGCCTGGAGGATCGGCTTCGCATCCGTCGTCCTGATCCCGATCTTTGTCGGAGGCGAGCGGATCAGCCTCGAACTCGCCGTCGCGTTACTCGTCTGCTTCTGGGTCGCCGGCCTCCGCCACGGGCGCGCCGCAACCTGGGCGATGGCGGTATTGATGCTCGTGCCAACATGGTTCTGGCTCAAATCTGGCATCGACCGCCGAGCAGAAGCGACCATCGTTCTCCTCGTCGCAGCCGTCGCGCTCGACGCCACCCTCACCTCCCGCCGTGCGGGCCACGAACTCGCGGATCAGGTCGCCCGGAGCGAACTCGACGAGGCGCGCCGGGCGCTGCTCGAGGAGCGAACCCGGATAGCCCGCGAGATGCACGACGTAGTCGCGCACCACATGTCGCTGATCGCCGTCCAAGCCGAGACAGCGCCCTACCGGGTAAACGACCTGAGCCCAGCCGCCCGCGAGGAGTTCACTGCGCTGAGCGCGACAGCACGCGAGGCCCTGAACGATCTGCGTCGCCTGCTCGGCGTGCTACGCAGCGACAGCCCCGCCGAGCGCGAACCGCAGCCCCAACTCGCAGACGTCGCCGCACTCGTCGACGCAAGCCGGCGCGCCGGAGTCAACGTCGAGCTGTCGATGCCCACGAACGGAAGCGCGAACGTCTCCCACGCAATCGGGCTCTGCGCGTACCGCATCGTCCAGGAAGCGCTCTCGAACGCCGGCCGCCACGCACCCGGCTCCGGGGTCGTCGTCACCGTCGGACGCGACAGAGATGCGCTCCTCCTCGATGTCGTCAACGGCCCGCCGGTCGCGATCCCCGGTCCAGCCAAAAACCCCCGCCCCGGCCACGGCATCGCCGGCATGCGCGAACGCGTCGCGATCCTCGGCGGCTCGATCTCGGCAGGCCCGAACCCGGTCGGCGGCTTCACGGTCTCCGCGGTGCTCCCACTAGCCGAGACGGCGCCGACGTGACCGCTCCGATCAGCTGCCTGATCGCCGACGACCAGGCCATGGTGCGCGAAGGCTTCGGCGCCCTGCTCGCCGCGCAACCCGACCTCACCGTCGTCGGCCAGGCCGCCAACGGCGCCGAGGCCGTCCGACTCACCAACGAACTCGGCCCGGACGTGATCCTGATGGACGTCCGCATGCCCTTAATGGACGGCCTCGAGGCAACCCGCCGCATCCTCGAAAACCGCCCCGACGGCGCGCCCCGCATCCTCATGCTCACCACCTTCGACCTCGACGAATACATCTACGACGCGCTCCGCGCCGGCGCAAGCGGCTTCCTCTTGAAGGACGCGCCCGCCGACGAGCTCATCCACGCCGTCCGCGTCGTCGCCGCCGGCGACGCCCTCGTCGCCCCCTCAGTGATGCGCCGCCTGATCGCCGACTACATCCGGACACCGCGAACCACCACGAACGAGCCCGTCGCCCTGAGCGCTCTCACCCCGCGGGAGCGCGAAGTCCTCATCCTCGTCGCCCGTGGCCTCTCGAACGGCGAGATCAGCGCAACCCTCGTCGTCGCCCCCCAGACCACCAAGACCCACATCAGCCGCATCCTCCGCAAGCTTCAACTCCGCGACCGCGCCCAGGCGGTCGTCGCAGCCTACGAGTCCGGCCTCATCGCACCGGGGGAATGACCTCCCCCATCGGCGGCCGTGGGTCTGTCTGTCGTTCTGGCTGCTCTGTCGAGCCAGAACCAATCAGTCTCCGAGATCGCCGACGGCGCCTCGGACTTCTCGGCAATCCCAATCGATCGATCCACTCCATGCTCGACCGCACAACTCACGATCGTCCCCGCGATCAAGGCCGAGCACGAACTGGATCACGTCTGGTCTCACTCGAGCCACCCTTGCGAATTGTCGATAGCTCCTATCGCTACGCAGACCATCTGATCGCTAAGAAATCCCTGCAAACCGACGTCCCCGCCAAGCTCGCGGACGAATAGACAAGGCCGCTGGGGTACGATGAGGCCCGCTGGAGGGGTGGCAGAGCGGTCGAATGCGGCGGTCTCGAAAACCGTTATCCGTCTTAACGGCGGATCGAGGGTTCAAATCCCTCCTCCTCCGCTTTATTGAGCCGAATCCCGCACAACCGTGCGGGATTGAGGCCCGGGCTACGAAGACCGATCGGACGGTTTTTGGGTTGGGATCGGCGGGGTCGAGCGGGTCGTTTTGAGGCGGAAGACAGTCGCGTGACTGCCGCGTACCCGGCAGCTCAAACTTGCGTTAGTTGCTGACTCAGAGCTAGCGATGTCCGGGATGACCCGCACCACGACCGTCGGAACGCGGTCCCCGCACGCGCCGCCAACATGCGGGGATCGAGGCCCGCCACCAACGCCGCTGCATGTTCGTGTACGCCGACCTTCCAGGCACAGGTCTGGTCACCCAGCGACCGCAAGCCGATCCGCAAGCCGTTCGCGACCATCAGCAATTCCAAACCGTGGCGGCAGGAGAACGGAGTCGCTCTCCGCAAAGGCACCCTTCGCGCACCCTCGTCGACCACGCTCAAGCTGGCGGCCGAGGAGTGGCTCGCCGCGGCCAAGACCGGGGTCGTGCGCACCCGCTCAGGCGATCGCTACAAACCCTCAGCGATCCGCGACTACCGGCAGGCCCTCAACCACCGCGTCCTCCCGGCCCTCGGCTCCAAGCGGCTGACCTGCGATAAGCCATCTGATGCTGCAGGACCTCGCCGACCAACTCACCGCCTACGGACTCAACCCCACCCTCAAGCTCGCCCTCCCCGCCGTCCGCGGCCGCCGCGACCGGATCGCTGCACCCGCCGAAGCAACCACCCTCCTGGACGCGCTCCCACAACCCTTCGTCGAGGAGGTCGGCGACTACGTCGTGCATTCTTCGGCCGACATGACCTACCGCTGCCGGCGACTCCTAGACGGCACACGGGTTGACGCCCCGGCCCGTCCTGGCGCGCTCCTTGGTCATGCTCGGTGACGAGGCCGAGGCGGAGCAGCTCTTGACGGCAATCCAGCGGAGCCCCCTCTTTTGTGCATAGGGCGCCCGTCGCCTCTGTGTTCTCGGTGTTCGGAAGACTCTGAGCGCCTGTACGCAATTCGAGTCGGCTCGCGATCCTTAGTTGCAATTGGCACGGTCTCGTGAGAGGCTTGTGAACGCTTGATCTGCTGCGGCATTCGTGACCCGCCTCCGGAAAGGAAGGGACGAATGGCCGACATCTCGGGGTGCATGTACGAGCAACTGACTGCGGACGCCTCCGCAATCGCGACCTTGACCGAAAAAGGTGCGTGATGACGCACAACCTCGGACAGACGACGAACTTCACGCTCGACCTACCGGACACCAACCAGGCGGACTCCAACTCCTCGGACGGGACGGACCATGGCTGGTCAGGCCTGACGGCTGCTCAGCGGACCGCGATCACCAACCACGCCAACTTCCTCCTGTCCACGGTCGCCCCGAGCACCAAGTCCGTGATCGAGACCGCCTTCGACACGACGACCGGCTGGTTCGGGGTCGCCGCGACCAAGTTCGGGACCGGGCACCGCCAGGAGCTGGCGTTCGACCTTCCCAACAACACGGGTGCGTACAACACCGGCTACGGGAACCCGATCCACATCGACCCGCGGCCGAATGACTCCAGCGCCACTGGGGACCAGGAAGCCGGGATGCTCTGGATGGCCGAGTGGGCTGAGGTACTGATGTCGATCATCGGCAACTGGAACGCCGGCGACAGCAGCGGCGAAGGCTTGTCTCACTATTGCGCGCTACAGCTCTTCCTCGCCGGCCACAACAGCTACTACGGCACGCGTTTTGTCTCGAACTGGCTCAACGGCACCGGCACGACGAACCAGAACACCCCAACGCCCAACGCCGCGCGGTCCGATTGGGTCAATACCACCTATACGGGATCCACCGTCAACGGAGTGTCCGTCCATGGCGACGGCGACCCGGTGAGCTATGGCTGCGCGCTGGCGTTCATCTACTACCTCACCGTTCAGCTGGGCTTCTCGATCAACGAGGTGATCGCCCAGTACAACAACAACCTGGCCAGCTGCTACCACGCCGTTACCGGCGACGCCGCCGATCCGTTCCCTGCGTTCATGGCGCTCGTCAACCACCTCTTTCTGCCCGGCGTTCCGGCCACGACATCCGGCAGCAACCCCGACGACCTGTTTCCGGCCGCACTCGTCAGCTTCTACGCGCAGAAGAACACGTTCGGCAAGGACGAGGCGACGGACATCATCAACCGCGATGGCGGTCTGATCAACCAGGCGTTCTGGGTCGTCGTCGACGGCATGAGCAAGACGGCGTTCCAGAGTCTCGGGGTGCAGGTTGGCCCGTTCACGGGCGCCTTCGCCCAACTGGTGGGCAACGGGATCGAGATCACCGCGAACCCGATCGGCGCCCAGTTCCAGAACGGCGTCCACCCAAAGTCGCCGCAGCGGATCCGGATCCCGTTCGACATCACGCTGTCGAACGCGCTGCTCAGCCAGTTCCCCGGCTCAGGCACATCAGGCGAACTCGATCTCAGCACCACACTGACGAGCGGCGGGACGACCGTCAGCGGCTCGAGCGCGACGATGGACTTCGAGTTGATCGCGGCGGGTGATCCGTACTTCGCCAATATCAACCCGCAGCAGAACAACCAGCCGTACCTGAGCCAGGACCTCCGGGTCTTCTCGGTTGCGCCGGCGTTCAATGACACGCCGATCAACGGCGCGCCGCGGTTCACCGACCACTCGTTCACTGGGGCGTACAGCTGGATCCAGGCGCTTCTCGGCTATCTGAACTCGACGCTGTCGTTCACCAACCCGGCGGGTGACGATGCTTTTGCGCTGCTGCCAGGGCAAGGGGACGAGGGCCAGACGGACTCGTCCGTTGCGCCCTTCGCGCTGCAATTCCCGAACTTTGCGCAGAACTTCAACTTCGCGATCGCGCGGGTACGCCTGCGTGGCTCCTCCGGCCCGACGGGTGCCGCGTCGAATGTGCGGGTGTTCTTCCGCGTCTTCGCCAGCCAGAGCCCCGACACGGACTTCGATCCGAACGGCACGTACGCCTCCACTCCGGACTCCGCCGGCCATCCCGGGACGCCGCAGCCGGGGGCGGGCCAGACGACAGTGCCGTTCTTTGCGACTGCGAACGCGGCATCAGAGACCGACTACCAAACCAACGGCGTCAACAATCAGACGGTGACGATCCCGGCGGGCCGGGACCAGACTTACGCCTACTACGGCTGCTTCCTGAACTTCTACGACCCCGCCAACACCGTTGGCGGGCAGCAGGTGCAGACGTTGTTCCCGGGCACCCACCACTGCATCGTCGCGCAGATCGCCTACGACGACGCGCCGATCCCGAGTGGTGTCTCGCCGATGTCTTGGGATCAGCTCGCTCAGCGGAACCTCCAGCTGACGCTCATCGACAACCCGGGACCCGCCGCGACGCATCGTGCACCACAGACGTTCGACCTCCGGCCCAGCAGCGCGCTCGCCGCAGGACGCGTGGTCGGGCTGCCGCCGGACGAACTGATGATCGATTGGGGCGCCGTTCCGCAGGGCTCGGTGGCGTCGATCTACTGGCCGGCGGTGTCCGCGGCTGACGTCATCGAACTGGCCGGGCAGTGGGGCGGCGCCTACGGCCTGACCGCAAGCGACGCTCACACGTTGAACGTCACTGTCGAAGGGGGTGTCACGTACATCCCGATTCCGGAGGGCACCGGGCAGAACTTCGCAGGGCTCTTCACACTCGAGGTTCCGGTCGGGGTCAGGACCGGCCAGGAGTTCGAGGTGGTCGTGCGGCGCCTGTCGTCACGGCCCGCGAGGCGGACGCCGCCACCGCCACCACCACCTGAGGCACCTGCGACGGCTCGCCAGACGCGCAGTAAAACCGCGAGTACGCATGCGGCGCCGAAGATCGATGTCGTGGACGAGCCGACCGAGAGCGAGGGCAACGTCGTCGCTGTCACAGTGGAGCAGCCCGCGTTCTTCCGACAGGTCGTTGGCAGCTTCATCGTCCGGATTCCGGTCAGCACCGGCGAGGCGATGTTGATCCCGGAGCAGATGACCCTCGCTGTGATGAAGTGGCGCATGGCGCACCTCTCGCCGGGCAACCGCTGGCACCCGGTGCTCGACCGCTACATCAAGTACTGCGCAGCGAGGCTGGAAGGCATCGGTGGCGACCCATCGGCGGTCCCTGCCTCGCTCGACTGGCATCCGGAGCTTCGGCCCCCGCACCGAGACGACGACGACGCGGTCTGCGGCAAGGTGGTCGAGGTGCTCTTCGACTGCCACGGCGAGTTCGAGGGCTTCGTCCTCGACGAGTGCTGCTGCCGGCGGCTCGTGCACAGTCGCGAGCGCGCCGTCGGGGAACTTGCACTGCGTGCCGCTCGCGAGAACCTGACCCTGTGCGTCAGGTTCTGCGGGGAGCCGGCTCGAGTCGAGAGCATCACGGTCGTCGCGGCCTGACGAACCCGGACAAGGATCGGCCCCTCCCCGCCGGGCGGGGCCGATCCTGGCCGCCTGTGCGCTCTCGCCGATGAAGTTGGCGAAGGTATCGCCCCGGCCATGCCGGCCTCATTCGCCGCGAGCCCCGTGCTCACGTTCGTGCGAGGCCCGTCCGCGACCTCGGACATCCAGCTCTCGCGAGTGGAAGGCGTCCCGGAACCCCGCACTCTTGTCTTCCTGGTCACGTCAGGGTAAGCCCGTACGTCCTGATCGCTGTCCCGGCCAGGACTTCCGGATCGTCGCCGACGATCGCAATCGCGTCGCCGTACTGGGACGCGAGCAGGCACACCGGCCAGTCCGACCCGAACATGCAGCGTTCGGGGCCGAACCACTCGAGAGCGCGTGCCACCGTTCCTTCCGGGTCGGCCTCCGTGAAGAGGCCGGACAGCTTGCACGTGACATTCGGGAGCTCCGCGAGCGCCGAAACCCCTCGAGCCCAGTCGTCTCGGCCCGAGGCCGGGGCCTTCCCGGCATGGTCGAGCACGAACCTGACCTCGGGGTTGCGCCTAGCAGTCTGAACTGCGGCGGGAAGCTCGCGGGGACGTACTAGCAGGTCGTATGCGAGCCCAGCCGCCCCGACCGCGGCCAGCCCGCGCTGCACCTCCTCGTGCAGGAGCCAATCGGGATCCGCCTCGTCGTGCACCTGGTGCCTCGCTCCGACGAGCGGGCCGTCGAGCTCGCCGAGTTGCCGCCTGACGTTCCCGGTGAGATCGAGCCAGCCGACCACGCCGAGCAGAGAGGGCGTCGCCTGGGCCAGCGACAGGAGGTCGCGGGTCTCCGCGAGGTCGTGACGGGCCTGAACGACGATCGTGCCGGAGATCCCGTGAGCGCGGAGCAGCGGTTCGAGATCGCTGGGGTCGAACCGCCGTCGCAAGAGGGCGAGATCCTCGGTCATCCACGGATAGTCGGAGACCGCCGGGTCCCAGTAGTGCTGGTGAGAGTCGATGATCAGGCCAGCTCGCTCCAAAGCTCATTGGGGAGATCGAGCCTCGAGAGGTGGACGTCCTCGGCGACCTCGGCGGGGGTGCGACAACCAACGAGCACCGTAACGACCGCTCGATGTCGGAGCGGGAACTGCACGGCGGCGGCGGCGAGCGGGACGCCGCGGCGGTCGCAGATCTCCCGAAGCCGCGCTACGCGCGCGACGACGTCCGGCGCGGCGGTCTCGTAGTCGAATGTCGTCCCGCCGGCGGTGACTCCACTGTTGAAGACTCCGCCCACGATCACGGCGATCCCCCTCGCCTCGCAGAGGGGAAGCAGCTCGGTTTCGGCTGTTCGGTCGAGCGCCGTGAAGCGCCCGGCGACGAGGAAGCAGTCCGGGTCGGCCTCACGCGCGAAGCGGCAGAGCACCGCCGGCTGGTTTGCTCCCACGCCGATCGCGCGCACTACGCCCTCATCCCGCAGCCGCCGCAGGGCGCGGAACGAGCCGGCGAGCGCCTCGTCGAAGTCGTTGTCCGGGTCGTGGACGAAGGCGATGTCGACGCGCTCGAGACCGAGCCGGCCGAGGCTCTCCTCGAGCGAGCGAAGCGTTGCATCGTGCGAGAAGTCGAAGTAGTCGACGAGCTCCGGCGCTCCACCCCAGGTCGACCTGCCGGGTCGCAGCGCTCGGCCGACCTTGGTCGAGACGACGTACTCGTCCCTCGGCCGGCCGTGGAGCGCCACGCCGAGTCGACGCTCGGCGAGCCCTGCGCCGTAGAGGGGCGCGGTATCGAAGTAGCGGATCCCGAGCTCCCAGGCCGTGTCGATCACGCCATGCGCCGTCTCCTGCTCAACGGCCTCGTACAGCCCGCCGATGGGAGCTGTCCCCAGAGCCAGCCGTGGGAGCTCGATCATCCGCCACGGTCGAGAGGGACGTCATCCGCGGGGTCGAGATGCTCGCGCAACCACTTTTCGTTGGTGGCGATGTGCAGCAACGCCGACGCCCGCGCGAGGTCGGCCTCTCCGGCCGCGATCGCCTCGTAGATCCGAGCGTGCTCCTCGCGGGCTAGATCGAGGGCGCCACGATCCGCAATGCCGTGCCACAGTCGAGCGCGGACGGTACTCGTCGAGAGGCTGCGAAGCAGCGCTCTGAGCACGCCGTTCCCGGGGGCCGCAGCGATCACGTCGTGGAAGGCGGCGTCGGCGTCGACGAGCTCGTCTGCGCGGTCTCCGGCGGCGATCATGCGGTCGAGCTCCGCTCGAAGGGCGCTGCTGACCTCGGCATCGGCACGCTGGGCGGCAAGGGCTGCCGCCTCCGGCTCGAGCATCCGCCGCACCTCGAACAACTCGAGCACGGTCCTCCCCTGGAGAAGACGGGTCGCAGAGAGCGTCGGCTCGAGCAGCTCACCCGGGTCGAGGCTCGAAACGTACGTCCCATCGCCCTGCCGCACCTCCAGGACCCGCGCCTGCGACAGGGCCCGCACCGCTTCTCGAAGAGAATTCCGCGAGAGCCCGAGCTGCTTGGCCAGGTCAACCTCCCGTGGCAGGCGCGCACCGGCCGCCCAGGCGCCTGACGCGACCCGTTCTCGGATCCGCTCGATCGCATCCTCGGTAACCCCCGCGCCACGGCGCCGGCTCGGCGAGATTATGTCGTTAGTCATCCCATGTCTTTCATCATAGATCGGATGATAGAGGCACTATACCCACGATCTGGGGACAATTTACCCGACAGCAGTTGACAAACATCTGATCTTTGTAATAGAAACATCCCTTCATGTCGGTTCGCATCTTGAAGGCGGTGACGTACGACATTCGGTTTCCGACCTCGCGGAGCGGCGCCGGCTCGGACGCCATGAACCCCGATCCGGACTACTCGGCGGCGTATGTCGTGCTCGAAACCGATGATCCAAGCGGGATTGCGGGCCACGGGCTCACCTTCACGATCGGTCGCGGCACGGAGGTTTGCGTCGCGGCCATCGAAGCTCTGGCGCCGCACGTCGTCGGGACGACGATCGACGAGCTCGTCTCAGACCTCGGAGGTTTCTGGCGCCGCCTCGTCACCGACTCACAGCTGCGCTGGCTCGGGCCGGAGAAAGGCGTGATCCATCTCGCCACGGCAGCGATCGTCAACGCCGTCTGGGACCTCCACGCCAAGCTCGAGGGAAAGCCGCTCTGGAAGCTCCTCGCCGACATGACTCCCGAGGAGATCGTCGGGTGCGTCGACTTCCGCTACATCGACGACGCCCTAACTCCGGCCGAGGCGCTCGAGATCCTCAGGGCGAACGAACCCGGCAAGGCCGAACGCGAAGAGCGCCTGCTCAACGAGGGCTTCCCGGCATACACGACGTCGACCGGCTGGATCGGCTACGCCGAAGACAGCCTTCCGGAGCGAGCCCGCGAGGCGATCGCCGCCGGATTCGTCCACCTCAAGCTCAAAGTGGGCGGCGACATCGAGAGCGACCTGCGACGCGCACGGATCGTTCGTGACGCGATCGGGCCCGGGTACCGCCTCTCCCTCGACGCGAACCAGGCGTGGGGTGTCGACCAGGCGATCGAGGCGATCCACCGTCTCTCGGAGGTCGACCCGTTCTGGATCGAGGAGCCGACGGGCCCCGACGACGTTCTCGGCCACAAGCGCATCCGGGACGCGGTTGCACCGATCCGGGTCGCCACCGGCGAGCACGTCCAGAACCGCGTCGTCTTCAAGCAACTGCTGCAGCTGGGCGCGATCGACGCCGTCCAGCTCGACTGCTGCCGGCTCGGCGGAGTGAACGAGGTTCTGGCGGTCGTATTGCTCGCAGCAAAGTTCGGCGTCCCGGTCTGCCCGCACGCGGGCGGAGTCGGGCTCTGCGAGTACGCCCAGCACGTGTCGATGTTCGACTACATCTCCGTTGGGGCCTCGCTCGACGGCCGCGTCTGCGAATACGTCGATCACCTGCACGAGCACTTCGTCGACCCGGTCCGGGTGATCGGCGGGCGCTATCTCGCCCCATCGAGCCCGGGCTACAGCATCGAGATCCGCCCGGAATCACTGTCCGAGTTCGTGTTCCCGGACGGTCCGGTCTGGTGGCAGGAACAGCACGTAACCGCGTAATCAATGTCAGTGACGCATTCGACAGGAGGGAGTAAGACGGTGAAGACTCGGTTGTTCGGAGTGCTCGCGCTCGTCGGGCTCGTCGGCGTACTAACGACGACCTCGTTCGCAGCCGGCCAGGGACACACACAAGCGAAGAAGGGGATCACAATCGGCGTCTCGCTCGCCGGGTACAGCACGGACTTCTGGAGCTCGTACGTGGCGTTCGAGAAGACAGCGGCCGCAAAGGACGGCGTGAGCCTTGTCGGGCCGATCTCCGCAGACGGCGACGCCGGCAAGCAGGCCACCCAGATCAAGACGCTGATCGACCAGGGCGTAAACGCGCTGATCATCAACCCGGTCGACAGCGCCGCGATCGCACCCACCCTCGCCTATGCGGCGAGCAAGCATGTGCCCGTCGTGAGCGTGGACGTCGCGCCCACCCAGGGCAAGGTCTACATGATCGTCCGTGCAGACAACGTGCTCTACGGGGAGAACGCCTGCAGCTACATCGCCTCGCATGTCCAGGGCTCCGGGCACGTCGCGATGCTCGAGGGCGACCTCGCCTCGATCAACGGCCTCGACCGCAAGAACGGGTTCCTCAGCTGCATGAAGGCGCACCCGAACCTCAAGGTGGTCCAGTACGCGACGAAGTGGGACACCCCCACGGCGGTGAACGACGCGAAAACCGCCCTCAGCCAGTACTCGGATCTGAAGGCCATCTACGTCCACTGGAGCGGCCCTGTGCCGGGGATCATCGCTGCGGAGCAGGCAGCCGGGAAGTTCACGAAGGTCGGTGCCGCGAACCACATCGTCCTCTTCAGCGACGACGGGACGCCGCAGGAGCACGGCTGGATCCGCCAGGGTGAGGAGGACGCGACAATCTCACAGCCGGCGACGCTGTACGCCCAGTTCGCCGTGTTCTACGCCAAGCAGGCGATCAACGGTGTCACGTACAAGGCGGGGATGAAGACCGACCACGGAAGCAAGATCGTGCCGCTGCTCGGGAATCTCGAGGACGCGATCGTTGCCCCGGTCGTCTCGAAGGCGAACGTCAACGACCCGAAGCTCTGGGGGAATTACAAGGGCAAGTGAGATCGTTGCCGGAACGGGAGAGCGGGCGGCTGCCGGTGCAGCCGCCCGCCGCTTTGGCCGAGGGCGTCTGGAAGTCGTTCGGCCGGATGGCCGCGCTCGCCGACGTGTCGCTGTCGGTCGAGGGTGGTGAATGCCACGCGCTCGTCGGTCGCAACGGCGCGGGCAAGTCGACCCTGGTCGGCGTGCTCACCGGGCTCCTCAAGGCAGATCGGGGAACCGTCACCCTGTACGGCGAGCCCGCGCCGAGCCTCGGTGACCGCGCCGCCTGGCAGCAGCGCGTCGCCTGCGTCTATCAGCGGTCGATGGTGATCCCGACCCTGAGCGTTGCCGAGAACATCTTCCTCAACCGCGACGAAGGCTCGCTCGTTCACTGGCGATCACTGCGGAAGCAGGCCCGGGATTTGGTGCTCGACTGGGGGTTCGATCTCGACGTCGACCAGCCCGCGGGCGAGCTCTCGGTGGAACAGAAGCAGATCGTCGAGATCGCGCGGGCGCTCTCGACGGGGGCGCGGTTCCTGATCCTCGACGAGCCGACCGCATCGCTCGAGTCGGACGCGATCGAGCGGCTGTTTCGCCGCCTGCGCCGCATGAAGGAGAACGGCGTCGCGATCCTCTACATTTCGCACCATCTCGAGGAGATCTACAAGATCTGCGACACGGTCACCGTGCTTCGGGACGGGAAACAGATCGTGACGGCCCCGGTGGCCGAGCTCGACCACGAGCGACTCGTCTCGGCGATGGTCGGCAGCGCCCTCGCCCGGTCGCAGGACACGTTTGCCCGGAGCGACGACGAAGGCGCCGTTCGGCTCGTGGTCTCGGGGCTGTCGGCCCGGTCGCCTCTCGGCGACGCCCATGGGATCAACCTCACGGTGAGCAAGGGGGAGTGCCTCGGCCTCTTCGGGCTTCGCGGCTCGGGGGCCGTCGCCGTCGCGGACGCTGTCGCCGGTCTCCTGAAGCCGGTGGCCGGCACGATCTCGATCGACGGGGTGAAGCTGCACACCGGCAAGGTCGATGCCGCTCTCGCCCGCGGGGTCTCGTACGTGCCCGAAGACAGGCACGCGTGTGGCTTCGTGCCGACGCTCGGCGTGCGCGAGAACCTGACGCTCCCGATCCTCGACCGGCTGTCGTCCGTCCTCGGGGTGGTGCGCGGATCCAGAACGAGGAGCGCAGCCGCCGCAATCGCCGATCGGCTTCAGATCGTCTCGTCGGGCCTGGAGCAGCCGGTCGCCGAGCTCTCCGGCGGCAATCAGCAGAAGGTCGTCGTCGGGCGTGCATTCGCGTCCGGGCCCGGGCTGCTCGTCGTCGTCTCCCCGACCGTCGGCGTCGACGTCGCCTCGAAGGAGGCGCTGCTCGGTGTGATCGACCAGGCCCGCCGCGACGGCACCGCCGTGCTGCTCGTGTCGGACGACCTGGACGAGCTTCGGGTCTGCACGCGCCTTCTCGTTGTCCGCCGGGGCATTGTCGTCCGCGAGTTCGCCCCGCCCTGGGAAAGGCAGACTCTGATCTCGGTCGCAGAGGGCTTCGGGGCGGCCGCATGACCGAGGCCGCGGTGGACTCGACGGTAGAGCGGAGCGCGGAGTACTCGCGCTCGAGCGGTCGGGCCGTGGTCCGCTGGCTTCGTGAGCTTGCGCTGCTGCCCGCGATCGGGGTGCTCGTCGTCGTCGGGATCGCGTCGAGCCCTGCGTTCTTCACGGCCTCGAACCTGAGCAACACCGCACAGGGCTCGGCGGCGCTCGGCATGGTCGTCGTCGCGGAGACGCTCATTCTGCTGACCGGGAGCTTCGACCTCTCGTTGCAGTCGGTCTACGGGCTCGCGCCGATGGTGGGGGCGTGGCTGATCGTGCCGGTCAGCGGGCACGGCCTCGGCACGGACTGGAGCCCTGCGGTCGGGATCCTCGTCACCCTCGCGGTCGGCGCCGGGGTCGGGCTCTTCAACGGCTTCATGATCGTGAAGCTGCGCTTCAACGCGTTCATCTTCACCCTCGCGATGCTGATCCTCCTTGCAGGGATCCAGCAGGGCATCGTGAGCGGCCAGTCGGTCTACGACATGCCGGCCTCGTTCACGTACCTCGGCTCGGCGTACTGGCTCGGGTTCCCGGTCTCGGCGTGGGTCACGATCGGGGTGTTCCTCGTCGCCGCTCTCTTCCTTCGCTACCACCGGACGGGAAGGGCGGTCTACGCGATCGGCGGCAACGTCGAGGCGTCCCGGGCGGCCGGGATCAAGGTCGACCGCGTCCGGATCGGCGTCTTCTGCGTCGCCGGCGCGCTGGCGGCGGTCGGTGGCCTGATGACCGCCGGCGAGGTGCTCACGGTCACGGCGAACCAGGGGAACAATCTGATCTTCACCGTGTTCGCGGCCGCCGTAATCGGCGGGATCGAGCTCGAAGGAGGCCGGGGTCGGATGATCGGCGCGTTCACGGGGGTCGTGCTGCTCGGGCTCGTGAACGACGTGCTGGTGCTGCGCAACACCTCGACCTTCTGGATCGACGCGGTCACCGGGGCGATCATCCTGCTCGCCCTCGGGATCGCACGCCTCGTGGCGCTGGTCCGGCCGCTATGAGCGGGAGGCTCGCGGGGAAGGTCTGCATCGTGACCGGTGCGGGCTCGGGCATCGGTAGGGCATCGGCCCTCCTGTTCGAATCGGAGGGCGCGATCGTCGCCGCGGCGGACATCGACCGTGCGGCCGAGGGCGTCACACACCACGTCGATGTCGGAGACGAGGCCGAGACGGTCGCACTCGCGAAGGCGGTCATCGACGAGCACGGGCGCATCGACGTCCTCCTCAACAACGCGGGGATCGCGGCTGTCGGCGACATCGAGGAGACGTCACTCGAGCTCTGGGAGAAGGTGATGCGCGTGAACGCCCGCGGCGTGTTCCTCGTGTCCCGCGCGGTGGTGCCAACGATGATCGCGCAGAGGTCGGGATCGATCGTGAACATGTCGTCCGCCATCGCCGAGACCGGGCTGGCGCGCCGGGTCTCCTACGCGGCGTCGAAGGGTGCCGTGCTGGCGCTGACGAAGTCAATGCAGGTCGACCTTGCGCCGCACGGCATCCGAGTGAACGCGCTCATGCCCGGAACGATCATGACTCCGTTCGTCGAGCGCTATCTGGTGGAGTCGTATACAGACCCCGAACAGGGCCGGCGCTCGATCAGGTCACGTCAGCTCACCGGCGATCTTGGTCGACCCGAGGACGTCGCCCATGCGGCCCTGTACCTCGCGTCAGAAGACGCAAGGTTCGTGCTCGGCTCGGGGCTGATCGTCGACGGAGGCCTCACCGCCGGCAAAGTCTGAGCTACAAGACGTCCTCGTGACTCGATGATCCGATCGTCGGACCCAAGCCCGCGCGCCCTCTGACGGAAGAGGTCCCCGTGGCGAGGCCGACGATCGAGCGGGTTCTCCTGGGAGAGGGCCTACCGCACCGCGTTTGCCCGGTACACGGGCTGAGCCCGCGCGCCGGCGTCGGCTCCGCTCGCGGCCGAGGGCGTCTCGGTGCGGCGCGGGCGGCCGGGTCGCTAGCTTGATGTCTGGGAACCGATGTGCCGCGTCTCACACAGTTCGAGGATCCTCGCGGTGGCGGTATTGGTCGTCGGCCTCGCGGCGTGCGGCGGGGGGCCGAAGAAGTCGACGCGCACTCAAACGACCACGACGGCTGCGGCAGCAACCTCCGCGACCGACCAGTGGGGAACGAAGTGGCTCTGCAAGCCTGGTCTGACCGACAATCCGTGCCTGGCCGACCAGTCGGCGACGGCGATCCTTCCGAGCGGGAAGCTGATCATCTCGCCCTCGTCGCCCGCGAAGATCGCGCCGGTCGACTGCTTCTACGTCTACCCGACGATCAGCGGCGAGCCGACGATCAACGCGAGCCTCGCGGTCGGCTTCCGCCAACAGGAGGTGGCGATCGCCGAAGCCTCCCGCTTCTCGCAGGTCTGCAACGTCTACGCGCCGGTCTACCGACAGATCACGCTCAGCGCGCTCGACCACCCGCGGCAGATCACGCTCCCCCATGCTCTCATCGCCTACGCGAGCGTGCGCGCCGCGTTCCGCGACTACCTCGCTCACTACAACCACGGCCGCGGGATCGTCTTCATCGGCCACTCCCAGGGGGCAACGATCCTGATCCGACTGATCCAGCAGGAGGTCGACAAGGTGCCTTCGGTGCGGCGCCGGCTCGTTTCGGCGCTCCTGATGGGCGGTAACGTGACCGTGCCGAAGGGGAAGACCGTCGGCGGCGACTTCAAGCACATCCCTGCCTGCAGTTCGGCGGCCGAGGCGGGTTGCGTGGTCGCCTACTCGAGCTTCACCTCGAAGCCGGTCGCCGGCAGTGAGTTCGGCCGCACGAGCTCGGACGCCGGCGTCGGCCTGCTCGCGCGCCGCCGCTTGCCGCCGAGCCTCGAGATCATGTGCGTCAACCCGGCCTCACCGTCCGGCGGGACGGCCTGGCTGCAGCCCTACATCCCGGCGCTCGCGCTCACGTTCATCGGGCAGAGCGTGCCGGTGACGACACCGTGGGTGTCGTTCCCTCGCGAGTTCACCGGCCGCTGCGAGACCTCGGGCGACGCGACCTGGCTCCAGGTCAGCCGCCCCGGCGGCAGCGCGGACCACCGCCCGGCGCTGACCCGGCTCGAGGAGCCGATCCTCGGGTTGCACATACTCGACGTGAACATCGCGCTCGGAAACCTCGTACGCCTCGTCGGCCGCGAGGCTGCGGCGTACGCTCGCCGCTAACGACGCAGATCAGCGGTCAGCCGGGTCAGACGGTGATCATCGCCGGGCGGCCGCGATCGTCGAGCGGGCAAGGTGATGTCGGCGGCGATCTCGACTCACTTTGCCACGCCGAGGATCGCGCCCCAGATTCAGTGACTGACGTCAAACACCCCGGTTGCGGGACACGTCTAAAACGCGCGACCCTGCCTCGAATTCCTTATTCGGTCCGAAAGATCCCAAGCACATCCCTCCGCACCAAGCGATGCACGCGTAATGAGGCTCATCCGCTGCGCTGGCCAGACGGGGCGGGCGTTACCGCGCTGGCAGCATCAGCGGCTTGACCCCCGGCGGTAGCGACTTGATCCCGGCCGCTCAGTGTGTGGTGATGAAGTCGGTCAGGTACTTGATCTCGAAACTCTGTTGGTCCGACTCGAACTTGACCAGATCGCCGATCGAGACGAGTCCGATGACCTGACCGTTCTCGACCACCGGGACATGTCGAATCCGACGCTCTGTCATCAGTGCCTTGCACTCGTCGATCGTTGTTTCCGGCGTGGTGACGATCAGTGGAGACGAGACAATCTCGCGAACGGTTGTACCGCGCTCGTTGCGTCCCTGGAGCGTCACTCGTCTCAGGTAGTCGCGTTCGGTGACGATTCCTGTGACCTCGCCGCCTTCGGTCACAAGGAGAGAGCCGACGTTCGCCTCGACCATCTGCTTCACCGCGTCGAACACCAAAGCACCGGCCTCGATCTCGAGCACCTCATGGCCCTTTTGATCGAGGATCTCAGAAAGCTGGTTCATGCCCACTCCCCGACTGTGCCTGTGAACAAACAGGTGTTCCCGAATTGTGCTGAACCGAAACCCGGTGCCGGGAAAATGGTTCGCTCGCGCCAGGCGCGAGATCCAAGCGGAGGCACTCGGAGCGGTCGGGTAACGCCGCTGACGTGCCGGCTTCGGCGGAAGACGACCCTCGATTGCCCACCGACGTGACCGCTGCCTTCCGGGTCGGGTTTTACGCGGGCCATGCTTCGCAATGCCTGGGGAGCCGAGCCTTCGTCTCTTGGGCATTCCCGAGCCCGATGTCGAGGTTGGGCTCCCCGAGGACATCCTCGACAAGCTCAACGCCGCCACGCACCCCCGCACCCCGATCACCGACAAGCAGCTGATCGCGATCGCGCAGCGCTACATCGAGCTCAGGGTGTACGGCACCCGCTACCCGCTCCCCGTGATCGCGGAAGAATTCGGGATCAGCCAAAACCAGGCCTCAGACCGAGTCCGCAAAGCCCGAGAACAACGGGCAGACGACGACATCGACCCGCCGTGCAGCCTGGCTTGAAGGAGGACGATCTCAACCGATCCGTGTGACGAGCTTCTGCCGCGCGACGGCGATCCGTGTGGCGAGAGCCCTCATCTGCTCCAGCTCCGTCTCGTACGCACGCGTGGCGGCGTTCTGCTGCGCCCGCACCTTCGCCGAGGCCACACCGGCGACCGTCCCGTAGAGCGCCTTGATGTCAGCGTTCGCTTTGGCGGCCTGGTGCCGTGAAAAGTCGAGCTCGATCTTCCTGCACAGAAGGAGGCTTCGAGCCAGCGCCCGGCGCTCGGCGACGAGACCGGGGCGAAGCAACGGCGGCGCTTCGAGCCGGTTCACCGACGCCTCGACCGAAGCGACGGTTCGCCTGTAGCGGCCGAATGCGCCCGCGTAGCCTGCGAAGAGCGCAGCGTTCTCGGCCGCCACGGTCCCGCCGCCCGCGGCAGCCGGCGGAAGCGTCCCCCGGGAGGCCGCGGCGACGTAGGAGGCAAGCGCGGCCAGCTCGGAGCTCGTCAGGGCTCGGCGATAGCTTGGCATCCCCGATCCGCCACTCTCCACCTGCCTCGTGACAACGGCGCTCGTCGGGCGGAGCTGATCGAGATCAGGCCCGGCGGTCCCGTTCGATCGCGAGGAGGCGAGCGTGTGGCAGGCGCCGCATCCGACCGCGGTCCAGATCTGGGCACCGCTCGGCTTCACGGACGACGGCGTAGGCGTCCTGGCCTTGACAGCGGCCAGGTCTCGCCCGAGCCCGGCCGCCGCTGCTACCAGCGGTCGGAGCTCCACGGTGAAGCGCGGGCCGAAGCGGGCGGCCGTGACGAGCTCGGCCGCAACCGAATCCTCTCGCTGGAGCAGCGCCACGATATCGCCGTGGAGCTGAGCCGCATCGGGCGGCGGGGCGATCGCCTTCACGCGTCGCAGGGCAGCGCCGATCGCAGCCCGGGCGTGGACGAGCGCCGCGATCTCGACCGCCGGATTCCGCTTGACCGAGAACTTGCCGAAGGTCGAGTCGATCTGGCCGACTTGAGCAAGCAGAGGACCTCGGCCGCATCGACCTGCTTGATGTACTCGTTCACCAGCTGCTTTCGGTTGGAACGCTGGTTCGAACCACAGCCGGCCGACGCGATCAGGGCGAGCATGGCAACCGCCGCGAAGCAGGCGCGGGTCAGCGTCACGGGCGTCGCCGGGCCATCAGCGCTTCTGCGTGAGGAACGCGACCAAATCGGCGAGCTGCTTGGAGGTCAGCGCGCTGCCCCAGGCCGGCATCCCGGTGTGCGAATAGCCGGCTGGAACGTAGGCGGCGGGCGGATTCGTGATCGCATCGCGGACGAACTGCGAGAGCGCAACGTGCGCCTTCGCCGCCCATGCCGTCAGACCGGCAAGGTTCGGCCCTGACCTGCCGGTCGTGCCTGCGGGCGCGAACGTGTGGCAACTCCCGCAGCCCGCCGACTTGAACACGGTCTCGCCCGCTTTCGCGTTGCCGGCCGGGGAGCTCTTCGTCGTCGGGGCCGCCTTGCCGATCTTCATGAGCTCGGCGGTCGAGACACTTCCATCCGCATGTTCGAAGACGAGCTTCACGAGCCCGATGTTCGCCGCGAACCAACTAGTCCGGGTCCCGCTCCCGAACGGGAACCCGGGCTGTCGCAGGACCGTCCGCACCGCCAGCGCCCGGTAGGTTCCCGCAGGGACCTCGACCGTCTGCTCGCCCACGATCGTCGACTTGCCGGTCACCCCGAAGGTCGTGAAGTCGGAGCTCGGCTTGACGGACGTCCACGTGTCGCCCACCGTGGGGTATGCGGTCAGGATCGGGTTGAAGCCGAAGTCCATCAGGTCGAACGGCGTGACGAAGCGGATGCGCTTCGACTTGGACTGGCTCGCAGGCCCGAGCGGGGAAATTTCGACAGCGTCGCCGAAGAGGTCGTTCCCCACAGGTTCGTCACCCCGGAGAGGCGGGTCGTGAAGCCGTAGCTCCCGGCGGCCTTGATCGGCCCCGAGGCGCTTGCCAGGGTGAACCGAGCCGAGTTGTTGACGACGGCGTCGACCGTGAAGGTCTCGACCTCGGGCTTCCGCAGATACTTCGTGTTCGTCCAGCTGTACGTGAGGGTCCGTCCCTGCGGGAACGGGAAGAAGTCTTGGTCGTCGGGGGTCGCCGCAGGAGTTTGGTTCGTCGAGGCAAGCGTCGCGGTCGTCACCGGAACCGAGCCGCCGCCCGCGTGCTCGAACTCGACCTTCACCGGGCCGACGCCGTAGACCCACCAGACGGTGCGGAGGCCGCTGCCGTAGGGGTCGCCGATCGCGCCCGCCTGGGTGATCTGCGAGCGGACGACGGCGGCCGCCACCGGGTGGGGGAACGCCGGCACCGTGACCTTCTGCTGCCCGAGATAGGTCGAGGTGCTGGCCACGTCGCCGGCGGCGCCGCCCGTGCTCGTCCACGTGTAACCGCGCACGAGCGGCTCCTGGAGCACCGGGGCGCGGGAGCCCCAGATCACGTTGTAGACGACACCGGCGAGCGAGTTGCTGCAGTTGGCGGCGACGGAGCAGAGCACCGGAAACTGCGGCGGTGGGAGCGTGCTCGACCAGTTGGTGTTGACGAGTCCGCTGTCGGACTCCTGAAAGTCGGCGGTGCCCTGGGACGAGATCGCGTTATCGGGATTGTTGAGCCCTGCGGTCGTCCATGCGAGCTGGAACTTCGTCCCGCTCGTGCTCGCGACCGTGACCTGCTCGGTCGTCGCGGTCGGCGCGTAGACGGAATCGGACCACTGGTAGGTCCAGGTCGCGTTCGCCGGATGCGGCCACCACGAGCCGTTCGAGCCGGCCGGGATCGCTGCCGGCGTCAAGGCCAGCGCGACGATCGCCAGAGCGGCGGCAGAGACCCCTCTCACAGGACGAAGGCTAGCTCAGGATCTCGAGATCAAGTCGTTTGCCCAGCTTGTGAGCAGGGTCACGTAGCTCGCCGTGATCTTGTTGCTCTTGTTGCTGACCTGGCTCACGAAGGTGGCAAGGTAGTTCTTCTCGCCCGTCGCGTTCCCGCCCGTGAGCGCGCTCTGCGCGGAGGCGAGCGTCGCGAGCAGAGTCGTCTTGACGCTGTTCGAGATGTAGGCCTGGCCGTACCCGTAGTTGACCGCGTTGACGAGGCCGTTCAGCGTGGCGTGGAGCTGGATCGTCGTCGTCACCGTCGACCCGTTCCCGAGCTTGTCGGTGCCTGTGAAGGTGACCGTATGGGCGCCCGCGAGGAAGGTGTAGAGGTTGATCGTCCCGCCGCTCGAGATCGTGGTCGTCCCGTCGACCGAGGCCGTGAGCGTCCCGATCCCGTCGATATCGGTTGCGCTGTAGGTCACGGTCGGGCTCGTACCGAGGTCGTAGGAGCCGGCGTTGGTCGGAGCGCTGATCGAGGTCGTGATGGTCGGACCTGTGACGTCGAGTCGAACCGTCTGACTCGTGGTCATCGTGTTCCCGGCCGCGTCGGTGGCGCGGACCCAGACGGTGTAGATCCCCTCGGTCGGCGACGGCAGCGTGACGGTCGCGGTCGCTCCATATGTGACCGGAGCGCTGAAGTTCACGCCGTCGGTCGAGAAGGCCATCGTCCCCATTCCGTGGGCGTCGCTCAGCGAAAGCGTGATCGTGACGGTCTGCGTCTTCACGGCTGCCTGACCGTTCACCGTCACGGAGCCGCTGAATCCGAACGAGCCAGTCGGGGGCGTGGTGTCGATGACGAGCGTCTTCGGCGCGGTTCCGGCCGTCGAGGTGTTCCCGGCTGCGTCCGTCGCGGTCGCGGTAACCGTGTAACTCCCGGACGAGAGCGTCTGGCCCGTGTAGAGCGTGCCGTTGACGTAGACGTTGACCCTCGCGCCCGTCTCGGCGGTCACGTTGATCCGTGGCGCGGTCACGGTCGTGACGTAGTCGCTGCTCGAGCTGCCGCTGTCGTCGGCCGGGTTCAGCGACACGACGGGCGCGGCCGGGGCGACGGTGTCCTTGGTGACCGTGGTCGTGTAGACGCTCTGGTTGCCGGAGGTCTCGGTCTCGGTGACGGTCACGGTGATGAGGCCGTCCTGGAGCGAGTTGACGGCGGGCGCGAAGCTCCACTTGCCACTGCCCGGGATGCCGATACGTGAGCCGGTGAGCGTGGTCTTCCCGTCGCTGACCGAATAAGCGACCGTGTTGCCCGCGTCTCCGTTCAGCGAGATCAGGAAGTTGTAGACGTTCGCCGCGTTGATGTAAGGCGCCGGGGCCACGACGACGCTCAGGTTCGGCGGAATCGTGTCCTTGATCGCTGTGAGCGTCGAGGCCGTGCTGTCGCCGGCACCGTTCGTCAGCGTCACGGAGATCGTCAGCAGCCCGTCGTTCAGCGCCGACACGTCGACCGGAATGACGACGCTGCCGTTCGACCCGACGACGTCCATCCCATTCGCGAGGTGGGCGATCGGCGTCTGACCGTCTGAGATCACGACGTTCGCGATTGCGCCGACCTGGCCGGTTACCGTGACGTTGTAGGTGGTCTCGTTGGCGAGATTCGCGTACGCGGCGACGGTGACGCTCGGCGACGGTGGAGCGACGCTGTTCTTTCCGGTCACGGTGGTCAGCGTCGTGGTCTTGCCGTTCAGGGTCAGCGTGGCCGTCACCGTGATCGTGCCGTCCGGCCAGGCCGAGAGATCGAGGGTCGTTGCGTACTTGCCGGTGGCGCCGATCACGCCGGTGCCGGAAACCGAGTAGCTCCCCTCGGTCAACGTATAGCTGACCGAGGCGCCCGGCGTGCCGCTGATCACGAGCGGCACGGAGCTTGCCCCTGGGGTGTTCGTACCGGACGGGAGGTTGACGCCGGCGCCGTTCGGCAGGGACAGGTTCTTGGTGGCCGTGCAGGCGCTGCTCTCGCTCCTGTAGTCGCAGGTTCCCTGCGAGGCGAACGGCAACACATTCGCCGTCTTCTGGACGTCGCTGCCGGTGCCGCCGAGGTTCTCGGGCATCTCGTTGAACGGCGGACCTGCCTGCTCGTGCCAGCCCGGATCGTGCTGGAGGATCAACCCGAGCTCGCCGAACGGCTCGCCGTTCCGCGCCGCGGTGCCGCTGTACTTCGGGTAGCCGCTGCACTCGGCGGTCTTCGAGCCGGCCGACGTCGCGCAGTAGAGATCGGCGCGTGTTCCGAGCGTCTGGTCGGCGCCGTCGCTCTTCGAAAGCGCGTACAGGAACTCGGGCAGGAACGGCATCAGCGTGCGGCTCACGGTGGGCATGCCGAACTGCGAGAACGGCGCGAAGTAGCTGTTGTGGTTCCCGACCCAGTCGATCAGACGGTCGCCGGCGGTCCCTGCGAAGTAGATGTCCTGGCCGGAGCCGCCGTAGGCGAGCGCCTCCCAATCGGGACTGCCCGCGCCGCCGTGTGAGTTCGGGACAGGGATGTCGTTGAGGCCGTTGTCGACGGCAGTGCTTGCGCGGAGATCGATCAGGTCGTTGCCGGCGCCGCCGTAGACGCGCACGCGGCCCATCCCGGCGACGATGTAGTCGTTGCCGAGATCGCCGAAGAGTGCCTTGTCGCCGGTGACCGGATCGGGTGCGTAGCCGGCGGCGGCGTTCCAGGTGGTATCGATCGGCAGGTTCGGGTCGACCTGGTTGAAGTTGAGGAAGAACGGCAGCCCGGAGCGGCTCGAGTCGGCACAGGCCGAGCTTGTCGGGTTGCCGGTGCCCCACTCGCAGTCGAGCGGGTTGAAGCCGCTGGATTGGAGCAGGCCGTCGGTGCCGGCGTAGAACACGGTCGGATCGACCACGGTCGGGAAGAGCAGGACGTCACGGCGTGGATCCTCGGCGTTGAAGTAGAGCGACTTGCCGATGTTGAACCCGCGGCCCGCGTTGCCGTTCGGCGGGTTCGAGTCGGGCATGTAACCGGCCGCGTCGCCGGGGTTGAACGGATGGAAGAAGTCGGTCTCGAGCGCCTTCGTGTTGAGCACGTAGTCGGTGAGGACCGTGTCCGCGACTCCGCTATTCAGGTACTGGGCCTGGGTCTCGTTGCCGAACATGTTGAAGTTGTCGGCGTAGCCAAGCGTCGGTGCCTCGGCGCCCGAGATCGCGGAGTCGCCGGGGCCGCCGTGGACGACGCCGTTGCCCCAGCCGCCGTAGATGATGTTGTGCCCGTAGACGGGGGAGTAGGTCGGGCAGATCTTGTTCGGCTTGCAGTCGGTGATGAAGGTCGGGTCGCCGTTCGAGACGCCGGGCGCGATCCACGTGTTCGGATCCCAGTTGTACGGATAGAGGAGCGCCGAGTAGTCGATCGCGCCGGCGACATTGATCACGGCCTCCTGCGCGTTGCCCGGCGTCGTGATCAGCTGGTTCAGGGAAGCGGCCGGGATCGCCGCGACGCCGTAGAGCGGCTCGCTGAAGCCGTTGAGGCTGACGAGGCAGCGGCCGCCGCCGCCGATCACGCACTGGTCGCCACGGCCGCCGGAGACCCAGTTGTCGCCGTAGCCGAGGATGATCGTGTCGTTCTGGGCACCGCCGTAGACCATGTCGTCGGCCGGGCCGCCGTAGACAAACGCGTCACCACTCTCGACGTGGATCTCGGAGCCCTGCTGGAGCGTGCCCGCAGGCTGGCCGCTGCTTCCCCAGTTGGCCGGTACCGGCGTGCCGCCGATGTCGGAGACGCCGTTCGTCGCCTTGGCACCGGTGACGAGCGGCCCGCACCCGGTCGTGCACGTGCCGCCGGCCGACACGGGAGCCTCGCCCGCGAGGTCGGGACCGCCCGGCGTGTTGTCGAGCGGCGTGACGGCGCGGGCGACGATCCGCTCGGTCGCCGTCGGGTACCCGTCGACGTCGTAGTTGTAGTTCAGGTAGGCGCACGTAGACCTGCCGCAGCCGGTGAAGTTGAACGTCGCGTCGCCGTTGCCCGCGCCGTAGGTGTGGTTGGTGCCGACGAGGCGGATCACATCCGCGTTGTTGGACGTGATCACGTTCGAGTCATGCGCGTGGCCGTCGGCCGAGGTGACGCACTCGCTGGACGTGTTCAGCGAGTCGAAGGTGGTGTTGGTGCAGTCGCCGTAGCCGACATTGTCGCCCGAGCCGCCGAAGATGATGTTCGAGCCGCTCGCGCGCAGCGCCGGCAGGAACGCGCTGGCGTTCGGCAGCTTCAGGCTGAACAGGTCGGAGTTGCCGCCGATGATGTCGTTCTGGCCCTGGTTGGCGAAGATGACGTTGTTGCCCCGTCCACCCTCGACGTAGGTCTCACCATCGGTCACCCAGAGCGTGCAGGAGGCGGTCGTGCAGCCGGCCGCCGAGGTCGGCGAGCCGCTCAAGGTTAGGACGGTGGAGGCGATGCCGGTAACGACGCCGATCTCCGTGTTGCCGACGTCGACCGTCTGGCCGAGCGCGAAGCCGAAGTCGGACCAGGTGAACGGTCCGGTGCGGGTGATGGTGAACTGGCTGCCCGCCGTCCCGAATGTCCAGCTGCCGGTCGCCGAGTAGTTCGGGCCGTTGTTGTCGAGCGACGGGGTGAGTTGCAGCGGCACCGTCGGGTCGACCGGCAACGCGTCTCCAGGCGTCGTGCGGCAGGCGCCGACGCGGTCGCCGAGCGTGAAGCCGGCGAACGCACAGCTGGAGGCGCCGGCGTACGGGTCGCCGCTTGTCTCGGAGCCGGTCGCCGGTTGGTTCGCCGTCGACACCGAGTTGCCGGCGCTCGTCGGGTAGGAGATGTCGATCGACCCGTGCGCCTGGATGATGTTGTTGCCCGACTCGCCGAAGATGTAGCTCGAGCCCGAGCCGCCGGCGATGTAGTCGGCGCCCTTGTCGGCCGAATCCTGGAGGAACTGCGGGAAGCCGGGCGTGCCGAGCGGCGCCGAGAGCATGATCCCGATCGTCCCGCCCGCGACACCGGTGCAGTTGGGCGTGCTCGGCGTTCCGGCCGGGCTCGCGGAGTTCGAGAGGAAGTCGCCCCACCAGGCATGGCCGGTCGGGTCGCACTCGGGGATGCCGTCCGTCTGCGACGCGCCGAAGGCCGAAGTGTCGGTCGGAGTGGTCTGGTACTCCTCGGTTCCGCTCAGATCCTGGAAGCGCGGGTTCGTGTAGTTGAAGAGGTGCGTCGAGCGGTCGAGGAGCACGCTGCCGCCGACGATCAGGTTGCGTCCCGGGCCGCCCTGGATGCTGTTCGAGCCGTCGCCGCCGATGATGACGTTGTCGCCGCCGGAGCCGTACAGCGTGTCGCTGCCGTGATCGAGCGGCACCGCCGACGAGATCGTCAGGATGTCGCCGGTCGTCTGGAGCTTCTCCTGCACCGGATCGCCCCACGGCGTCGCGCCGCTCGGCTTGCAGTACGGGCTGTCGGAGGTCGAGCCGGTCGGGCGGCAATAGCCGGTCGCCGGACCGATCTCGATCGTGAGCGACGGGATCGTCGCCAAGCCCGGCGGCGACGGGAAGACGACGTTCCGCGACAACGTGGCCGTCTTGAGGTCGGCGCTCACCTTGACGATCACGGTGCCGGCCGAGATGTTGACGTTGGTGTCCGCCACGGTCAGCCCGATGTCGGTGTTGGTCGTCGAGTTGTTGAAGCAGCCGGCCGGGCAGGTGAGCGTCACGTGGCCGGTCGCGTCAGAGGTGATGTTCACCGTCACCTGGCGCGCACCGCCGATGAGCACGGTCACGTTGGACAGGTTGAGATTCGCGGCGGCCGTCTTCGAGAGCTTCGCCGTCGTGCCGTCGAGGCTCAGGAACGAAATCGTCGACCCGGCCGGGATGCTGACGTTGCTGTCGTAGACGGTGAGCCCGACATCAGTCGTCTGGAAGCAGGCGGTCGCGCAGGTCAGCGTCGCGACCTGACTCGTTCCGGGCGGCACCGTGTTGTTGACGGTGGCGGCGTTGGCATTGAGCGTCGCCGTCACAGGACGCGGCGCGTACAGGCCGACGACGAGGCCGTTGACGCTCGCGCCGTTGAGACCGTTGCGCGACAGCGTCGCGGTCTTACCGTCGGCGCTGATGGAGATGATCGTGGTTCCGGTGCCGAGGAAGCCGTAGCTGTCCTCGACGAACATCCCGACGTCCGTCGAGTAGCCGGCCGGCGGAGTGCCGAAGCAGGCAGTAGCGCAGGTCAGCGTCGCGCGGCCGGTGCTGACGTTCGAGACGAGGTTTCCGGTGATCGGCGTCGTCAGCGCGCCGAGGTAGCCGACGGTCGCTTCCTGCGTGTCCTGGGTGACGATGCCCTTGGCTCCGAAGATCACGTTGTTGTAGTCGCCGAAGCGGTCGGTCGTCGTCTCGCCCGCCGCACCCGGGGTGTTGCCGTAGACGAGGTTGTTGCAGTGAGGCGCCGGCGACTGCGAGCAGAGGAGCGGGTCGGCATCCGGGAACGTGCTCGTGTTGACGGTCGGGAAGCTCACGGCGCGCGTGATCACGTCGACGTTGATGCCGTCGTTGCCGAGGATCTGGTTGTCGCCGCGCTCGCCGTAGATCGTCGCGTTGCCCGAGCCGCCGGCGATGTAGTCGGGCGCCTGGCTGCCGTAGATCGTGTCGTTGCCCGGGCCACCGTAGAGGATCAGGCCCACGCTCGGGACCTGACCCTCGGGCACCGTTGCGAAGTCGGCGCTGGCGTCGATGACGTTGTTCCCGTTGTGCACGAACGGATCGGCGACCGGGAAGATGAAGTCCGGCGAGCCGTTGCCGAGCTGGGTCGGGAACGGCTTCAGGCCGAAGTCGCGCTGGCTCAGCGTGTGCGGGTCGCCGCTGTACCAGATGCCGTCCTGAGAGGTGCCGCCGTAGACGGCGAGCGGTGACGGCGCGAAGCCGAGCACCGTGGCGTTGTTGATCGTGGTCGTGCCCGACGGGAGCGAGGCGCCGCTCAGGGTCAGCGTCGTGTCGGTGACGGCGCTGACCGTGCCGACGGGCGCTCCGTTGACCTCGACCACCATGCCGAAGACGAAGCCGTCCGTCAGCCACGACCCACTTGCGCGCGAGATCGTGTCAGCCGTCGCGTTCTCCGTGAAGGTGCCTTGCGAGATCGTCGGCGTGAGGCCTGGGCCGGGCCCTCCGCCGCCGGTGACGGTGATGTCGTTGCCGCCGATCGCCACCTGGTTCTGCGTCCCGTTGTAGGCGGCGACCGTGCAGGCCGAGAGACCGGTCGCGGCGCATGCCGTCGCTGAGAGTGGGCCGCTCACGTTGAGGATCTGGCCGCTCACTCCGCTGATCCCGGTGATGGTGCCGACGAGCAAACCGTCGACCGTCACCTGCTGGCCCACCGCGAAGCCGAACTGCGCCCAGTCGAGCAGGTCATTACGCGTGATCGTGCCGGGGCTGCCTGCGCCGAGGACAAGGCTCCCGGTCGAAGTGACCGTCGGCGCGAACACGCCGATCGTGCCGGCGACGCCCGATCCGGTATGGGGCAGGCCGGAGCCGGAGACCGTCAGAACGTTCCCGCTGATCGCGGTGATCGTGCCGAACGGCATCCCGGTGGTGATCGATCCGAACGGGCTCGAGCCCCAGAGGAGCTCCTGCCCGACCGTGAATTCGAACGCGCTCCACGGCAGGCCGTCAGTCCGCGTCACGGTGTAGCCGCCTGTGATCGAAGCGATGTTGAACGGGCCCGGCACCGACAGCGGCTCGGCGCCGCCGCCCTGGACGAGCGTCATGCCGCCCTGCACGAACGTGCAGGGGAGCGTCTTGGCGACGTCGGTGAAGCACGGCGTGCCGTCGTCGTTCGCGAACGGGCCGGGCACGAGGCTGCCGCTGACCGCCAGATGGTCGTTGCCCTGGCCCATCATCAGGTTCAGAACCTGGACCGACGAGAGGCTGACGTTGGTCAGGACGTTGCCCTGGCCGTCGACCGTGATCGAGCCGAAGCTGATCCCGCTCGGGAACACCGCCGGCTCGCCGAACGTCGGCTTGTGCGGGTTCCCGGGCTCGTAGCCGTTGTGACCGGTGAAGTTCAGGCCGGGCCCCATGTTGAAGCCCGTCAGCGTCGTCGAGCTCAGCGTGCCGGTCTGATCCTGTTGCGAGCCGTCGTCGAAGACGTTGAGGACGTTGACCTGCTGTGCCTCGGGCGGCTGTATGCCGATCCCGAACGGCAGCGCGTTCGTCTCGCCCGGCAGCATCACGGCCATGTTCAGCGCGGCGTGCTCGTCGCCCGTCGGGCCGCCTTCGACCGACAGCGGGCCTTCGATGCTCGAAAGCAGGTGCGGCACCTTCGGGAACTCGAGCAGGTTGGCGTTGCCGGAGGGCACGTCGTAGAACGGGTCGGCGACGACCGGGACCGCGACCGGCACGAACCAGTTGCCCGGATCGCCGCCGACCACCGGTCCGGTGAACGTCAGCTCGGCCGCCCACTCCTTCATCGAGACAGTGGTCGTCCCGGTGCCGACGAACGGAAGCTTTTGCACTGTCTCGGCGCCGGTGCTCGAGTTGAACACGGCCGCCGTGACGACAAGGACGTCGACCTTGGTCGAGGTCGTGCCGGTCAGCGCCTGGATCTTGTAGAGCGGCCCGGTGCCGTTGATCTGGAAGAGCTGACCTTCGAGGAAGCCGTCGTCGAGCCAGCTCGAGCCGTCGACACGGGTCAGCGTGCCGAGGCAGTTCATGAGGGCGTCCTTCAGCCCGCAGTCGTTGTATGCGACCTGGCCGCTGTAGATGCCCTGGTTGACGACGCGGCCGATGGAGACTCCGGTGAACGAGCCGATACTCGGGCTCGCGGCGAACGTCATCGCGCTGTCGGTGACCGTCAGGATCGTTCCGGTGAATGTGCCGCCGTAGGTCCCGCCGGAGAGCTGAACGAGCTGACCGATCTGGAAGCCTTCGGTCAGGAAGCTGCTCAGCTGGTCCGCCTGGAGCGTGATCGTGCCGCTCGTGATCGTCACGTCGCCGGTGAACATCGTCTGGGTGCCCTGGGCTCCGATCGCGCCGAGACTGATTCGCCCGCCGACCGGGATGTACGTCTGGCCGTCTGTGATCAGCGCGACCGTGACGGTGTTGGGCGGACCGCTCGTGACGGCTGTCGGGGCCTCGGTCAGCCGGATGCTGTAGCTCGAGCCGGTCCCGGGCTGGGTGCACGGGTTGTTGGCGCACTTCGTGACGACCATCCCGGACGGCGCCTGTACCACGCCGCCCGCCTCCTGGCTGCTCAGTACCTGGACGACGAGCGGGTTGGTAAGGCTGTTGACGCCCGCGTACTCGGGCGCCGAGTGGGCGTCGTCGACCTGGGCCGTGATGAAGGTGTTGTGCGGGTCGAACCGATCCTCGAGCGGCGCCGAGTTGACCGCCACGACGACCGGCACGTTCCAGTTCGTCGGGCTGAACGTGATCGTGTAGCTACCAGGCGTCGTGCCGAAGGGGGCGCTGCACGAGGCAGGCACCATGCAGAAGCGCGGGTCGGAGCTCGTCGCCCCCGAGAGGCTCACGTAGTAGTCGAGCGTTCCGGGGGCCGTGCCGTTGATATCGAGCGTCACGTTCGCCGTCGGCTTCGCGGCCAGGCTGATCTCGAAGTAGTCGGTGATCTGGGTCGTCGAGGTTCCCTCGAGTACGGTGTTCGCCGCATTCCGTGACGGAAGTGCGAAGTCGATCGTGCACGCGCCGGTGCAGGTCCCGACGACCGGCTTGGACAGCGTGGCCACGGTCGTCGTGCCGGTGACGGCCACTCCGAGGATGACCGTCCCCGGCTGGATGTAGGTGCCGCCGTCGGTCTCGACGATCGGACGGCCGATGTCGCCGGAGTTGAAGGCGCCGGTGACCGAGGTGACCGTCCCGTTGCCGGGGGCCTGGCCGTCGCGGAAGCTCGGGAACCCGGAGAGCCGGGTCGGCAGCTCGAAGGTGATGCCGGATCCGCTGACGGTGTTCGACAGCGTCACGGTCGTCGAGTTGGTGACGGCAGTGATCACCGTGTTCGCAGGAATCGACGCGCTCAGGACCGGCTGGCCGAGGTCACCCAGAGTGAAGTTCGCCGTCGCCGACGTAAAGGTGGTGCCGCTGCCGACGCCGTCGGTGAAGTTGGCGGGCGGAACCATCCGGCTCGCCAGCGAGAACGAGATTCCGGTTCCGGCGGTGACCGCCGCCGAGAGCGTTGCGCCTTTGCCGTCTGCGGTGACCGCCAGGATCGTGGCCCCTGCGGCGATGTGGCCGCCGCCGTCGATCTCGACGATCGGCTGACCGATATCCGAGCTCACGAACGTCGCAGTGAGCGAGGTGAACGTGGTCGAGCCGGTTCCGACGCCGTCCGCGTAGATGCCCGGCGTGTCGCTGTTGCCGAGGTTGCTGATCAGGATGCCAGGCTCGCCGGTGTCGATCTTCGTCACCTCGACGTTGCGGACGACGGCGTTGTCGAAGAACGGATCGGCGCTGAGCACGGACTGGCTGACCTCGTAGACACGCGTGCCGTCCTGGAGCGGGTCGTTGACCGCGCCGACCCAGACTTGCTGCGGCACCATCCAGTTGCCCGCGGTAAAGACCAACACCACTGCGCGCTGGGGCACATCGACCTCTTGCCCGTCGAACGTCGTCTGCTGGTAGAAGGCGCAGACCGCTGTCGTCACGCAGGCGGCAGGCGGTGCGTTGCCGGTCGCAAGCAGGATCGAGTCGCCGAAGTTGGCCGCGCTGCGGTCGCCGAGCATGTCGGGCTCGGCGGTGACCGTCACGTACACGGTCGAGGTTGGCGCCTGGGCCAGCCGGACGTTGTAGTTGTCGACGGTGCCGATCGGGCCCGGGCCGTTCTCCTGGACGACGGTTCCGCCCGCGTTCTCGGTGATGATGACCGCGCCCTGCGAACCCTGTGCGACGCTCAGCGCGACGCCCGGGATCACGAGATCCTGGTAGAGCTGGTCGCTGGTCAGCACCTGATTGTTGATCGTCGAGCTCGTGCCGTTGATGTCCTGCGAGTAGACGTTGCCGTTGACGTCGCCGGCGACGTTGATCTGGTTCGAGCCGTCGCCACCGATGACGCGGACGGCCACGCCCGGCGCGGTCGAAAGCACGTCGATCGTGTCGTCGCCCTCGAGCGCGTCGATCTCGATCACCTCGATGTTGCGGTAGGTGACCGACATCCCGGCGCCGAAGATGCCGTGGTCGGTGACGACGATGTGGTCCGCGAACTCGGTGCCGAGGATGATCAGCTTGTTGAAGCCGCTACCGCCGTCGACCGAGACCGGTGCGTTCATGTTGTACTCGACCTGGTTGTTGCCGGCGCCCGTCCGGACGTCGGTCTCGGCGGCGGTCGAGAACCCGTTCGTGGTGATCGGGATCGGCAGGCAGTACGGCGCCGAGATCGTCGCGCAGCCGCCCGGCAGGATGATGTTGCCCTCGGCGTCGGTTTCGGCGAGCGCGAAGCCGCGGACGATGAACAGGTTGTTGCCGCCGTCACCTTGGAGATGCAGGACGGCCTGGTTCGAGTAGACGGTGAAGACGTTGTTGCCGGTGCCGCCGTCGGCGACGAGCGGTGAGCTCGTGCCGCGTGAGAGCCAGCCGCGCGTCGTGGCGACGGTGGCGACGTCGAAGACGTTCTCCGCGGCGAGCCCGCCGGTCTGCCCGTAGGTCGGCGGCGGCGGTGCCGGCGAGGGGTCATTGGCGTTTGTGCGCCGGTCGCCGTAGATCTGGCCGATCTGGAACTGGTTGTCGCCCGCGCCGCCGTCGAGGTACGTGGGGGCCGCGTTGTCGTCGACCGCGAAGTAGTCGTTGCCGCCGGCGCTGTAGACATGGACGCCGCCGGTCAGCGAGCTGTCGTAGTTGATGCGCTCGACGCCGAAGATCGGAGTGGTGCCGCTGTTGGCGAGCGAGCCGTCCGGGTTGATCGCCTGCGCCACCTCGAGTGCCGACTGGCCGGTCGCAATGCTCGGCTGCGCGTGTAGCACGGCGACGAAGCCTGCGCCGCCGGAGCAGATGCCGGCGCTCGTGTTCGGGAGCGACGACGAGTCCGGCTCCGAGCAGTCGCCGGTGCCCTGGTAGAGGGTCGGCCGGGCGTTGGTCTCGCTGCCGAACTGATCCTGCAGGTACGGCACGCTGCGAAGCAGGAAGATGTCGTTCGTCGCGCACTCGGTGTTGCCGGCGCAGTAGGTGCCGGTGTTGTCGGCCCCGCCGGCACCCGGCGCCGAGTCGAAGTTGTTGTAGGTGTCGTAGCCGAAGATGTTGAGCGTGTCGGTGCCGTCGGTCGGCCCGTGCGTGCCGAGGACGTTGATCTCGTAGTTGTTCGTGCCGAACTGGCTGCCGGCCGTGTAGATGTCGTAGACGTTGTTGCCCGACTGCCCGTCGAGGGTCAGCGTGTCCGCGGCTGCTGCGTCGGTCCCGAGCGTCACCATCGACGGCAGGTGGTTGACGATGAAGGTGTCGTCGCAGCCGGAGCCGTTATTCGGCGGCGTAACCTGCGTGCAGGTTCCGTTGCCGTCGCCGGTCGAGGCGAAGGCGCCGGCCGCAGTCGGTGTCGCGCTGCCGTAGGCGCGTGTCTGGCCGCCGAGGTAGGTCTGGTCGAAGATGATCGCGTCGGCCTCGCCGTTGCCGAAGACGCGCGTCAGTCCACCGCCCGAGCCCGGCGTAACGGAGCCACGCAGAACGATCACGGTGCCGTCGCCCGGAGCTGGGTCGCTCAGTGCCGTCGGATGGCTGTCGCCGTAGATGTCGATGTTGCCCGTCGTCTTGACCGGCTGGCTCGGGTCGGTCGTGTTGCCGGTGCCCGGATCGCCGGCCTTCGTCGTTGCGAGGATCTGGCTCGCGTAGTCGGTCACGATGTCGTCGGCCGAGACGAGCTTGACGTTGCCGCTCTGCGCCTCGATCAACCCGAACGGCGTCGGCGTCGTCGCGTAGACCGTTGCCGCGCCGGTGCCCGCACCCCAGGTCATCTCGAGGGAGTTCTCCGTCACGAGCGTCGTGCCGCTGTGGATCAGGGCAATGTCGTTCCCGGCGGTCACGATCGGGTTCGCGCACGCGGCGTTTTGCCCGGCGAACGTCGGCGCGGCGTTCAGGCACGCGGCTCCGTTGCCGTCCGCACCGGTCTCGGTCGTCGTCAGCCGCACGTTGCCGCTGCGCGCCCATGCGAGCAGCACATCCATCGGCGCCGCAACGCCGCTCACGCCCGGCGTCTCTGTGATGTAGACGCTCTTGTCGGCCTGCGCGGCGAGGTGGCAGGTCGCGGTGACGGTGCGCTCCGTGTTGGTGGCGTTCTGGTAGTTGGCGTCCTGGTAGCCGAGCGTCCAGGACTGGTTGCAGTAACCGGAGGCGCCGAGGTTGGCCGACGAATAGACCTTGAGGTCGTCGAGACCGCTTGCATCGCCGACGCTGCCGCCGAGCGCGTTCAGGTCGACGTTGTTCGCGACGACGTTCGGCGGCTCGATCGAGTTCGGCGTGTTGACGCCGGGCCCCGTTGCACCGCCGCCGCGGGCGTCGCGGATCGAGCCGGCGGTCGTCGTGAGGGACGCATCGCCGTCGGTCTTGACGGTGTTGACCTCCATGTCGCCGTTCGCGCCGTTGGCGTTGATCTGCGTAATGAAGACGCCCCAGGTGCCGCTCGACGGCGTGCTCGGCGTGGTTCCGGCCGGGATGTTCCCTCGCGGCGCCGTGATGTCGTTGACCGTCAGCACGCCCAGGTTTCCGCTCCCGTCGAGGCCGTCGGCGTTGACCTGAATCTCGAGGAAGTTGCCGGGTGCGCCGACGCCGCCGACGACGCCTCCGGTACCGGCGGTCAGGTTGATGTTGCGGCCCTCGACGTCGACGGATGTCTGGCCGTTCGCATCGAGGATCGCGTTGGGCGAGAAGAGCGTGACGTCACCGTTGGTCGAGTCGATGCTGCCGGCCAGCAGGCTGCCCACGAGCTCGGTGTCGGTGATGTTGCCGTTCGTGCGCAGGAAGATCTGGTGGACGTCGGTCGCGAGGTTGCCGCCGGACTGGCTCGGATCGTCGTCCGCCCCGCCGTTCAGGCCGTTGGCGCCGTCGTTCAGTCCGCCCGTCCACGCGACGTCTGTGTTGATCTGGAGCGTGACGGTCGTCGTGGGCGTGTCGGCCGTGATGACGTGCGTCGAGTCGCTGACCGCCGTCGTCGCGCACGAGTAGGGCTCGTTGGCCGCAGAGCCGGTCGTCGTGACGTGGCAGATGCTGATGTCGTCGCCGGCCTTGACGCCCTGGCCCGCGCCGCCCGGGAAGATGTACGTCGAGTCGATCTTCGTGGTCGACGTCCCGAAGGCGCGCAGGATGTTCGCGAGGCCGGCGAGAGTGTGGTCGGGCCGGAAGTGGCTCTGGTAGTGGCCGCTACCACAGAGGAGCCCGCCGCACGTGGTTCCGACGTTCAGCGGGCCGCTGTCGGTCAGAGCCGGGTTGTAGGTGTTCGGGAAGGTGAAGTTGTAGTAGTGCGTCCCCGGGTTGTAGAGGTCGACCTCGGGGAGAGTGAGACTCGCCTGGTCGGTGCCGGCCTTGCTGTCGTTGATGACGACGTCGACGTCATCGCCGGCGAAGATGTGGTCGATCGTGATCGTCATGCTCGTCGGGACCGACGAGTCGGCGCGATCGTTGGCCGTCAGGTCGAGCACCGCGTCCTTGCCGGCATCGACCTTCACGACCGGGTCGTGGATCGTCGAGTTGACGTCCTCGTAGCGGACGAGCTCGACCGAGATGGGATTCCTGGTCCCTGTCGGCTCCGGCGGCCCGCGGGCGCCGATCGAGCCCTGCGGGGCGTTGAGGACGAGCACGTTCGTGCGGATGATCGCGGTCGACGGGTGCGGCGGCCCGCCCGCCTTGATGTCGCCGGCAGAGTTCTCGATGTCCGTGGTGCCGATCGGGTTCTCGATGTACGAGTTGAGCTGGATGTACGGGCCGCCGGCCCCGCCCGCGAATGGGATGGTGTTCTTGATCAGGACGAGCGTCGGCGGGAACGTGTACTTCAGATCGAAGTCGAACGTGGAGCCCGGGCTGCCCGGAGCCGGAGAGGACGTCGAGTAGGTCGTGTCAAGGCCGTCGTCCTGGATGTTGTCGACGCGAATGTCGATCTGCGGTGAGTTGGCAGTGTCGACCACGTCGATCGCGTTCACGACCATATTGAGCGCCGAGGCGTTGATCAGCTTCACGTAATCCCACGTCTGCTGGAACTCGAAGTCTCCGAGATCGCCCCAGACGTTGCCGCCGGGGGCGCCGTTGACGTTGCTGAGGTCGTTGGCGAGGAAGCGAGCCTCGGCGCCGTGGTTATAGATGATGTCGCTGACCGTGAACGTCGAGCCGGTCAGCTGGCCGACGGTGTGCGTGTCCGTGAACGGATCGTCGCTGTAGGTGTCGCCGTTGCTGTCGGACACGGTCACGTTGACGATCTTCGTGATGTTGCCGTTGGCGTCGACGTCGAGCTCGGGGTTGGGCTCGCCGAGCATGATCACGCGCGTCTCCCAGAAGATGTCGCGGCTGAGGTTGGTCTGGTAGTTCGTGTCGCCGCCGTTGCCGAAGTCGAGGAAGCCGCCCGAGTTCGGAGCGTTGGCGTTGAAGTTGACCACGTTCTGGTTCGTCTCGACCGTCAGGTCGGAGGTCTTGATCGTCGAGCCCGAGAAGCCGGAAACGCGCGCATCGGTATTGTCGAAGAGGTCGGCCGTCGAGTCGGTGACGCCGCCGAGACACGAGCAGCTCGCATCGGCCGTGACGTGCAGGTCGATGTCCGAGTACTCCGCGTCGAGAATCGTGTTCACGTTCCCGATCAGGGAGCTGCCGCTCTCGAGCTTGACATTCGTCGACCCGCCGACGTTGATCGTGCCGTCAGCCGTCGAGGAGCCGCCCAGCGCACCGGCATGCGTCCTCGTGGAAAGCGTGGCGTTCAGGCGGTCGACGGCAGCGATCACGTTGACATGGTTGCCGGTGATCGACGAGTCACCCTTGATGTCGACGAGCGTCGTGCCGAGTACGACGTCGTTCGAGCCGTTGTAGTACTCGCCCAGGTCGAGCTTGGCGCTCGTGTTGGCTGCAACGCCGAGACCGCCGACGTCGGCCGTGATCGTGACGTTCGCGCCGTTGATGTCGTTGTGGGCTTCCACATTCGCGTTGCGCGCGGCGTCGATCGAGCCGTCGACGTTCGCCTCGGTGTCGTAGGCGGCAGTCGCCGACGTACCCGCGCCGCCACCGGCGAAGAGGCCGCCGGAACCGGACGAGGCAATCGTGACGGGCTGCTCGAAGCTGTAGGCATCGACAGTGACGTCACCGTGGCCGGCGACGCTCCCCTGCGCCGTGAGCGACGCGTTGTCGTCGACGGAGACCGTATTGGTGATCGACAGCTCGACGTGGGAGTTCGCCGTGTTGACGGAGATGAGGCCGCCGCTGTCATTCGACGAGATGCCCTTGCCGTAGGCGAAGCCGTGCGTCGTCACGGAGATGTCCTTGCCGGCGGTCAGGTTCGCACCGTCGCCTATCGTCGTGGAAAGGGTGGGCGAGTTGCTCGCGTCGGATTCGGCGTCGGAGACACTGATCAGCCCGCCGCCGCCGCCGGTCGCCGAGGCCGAGATGACGCCGTCGCCCGAAGAGGCGGCGAACGGGATGCCCGTGCCGATCCCGACCATCTGCTGCGTGCCCGAGCCGGCCGTAAGCGGGAAGATGAGCTCCTGCGCGCCCTTGCCCTTGTCCGTCAGCCCGAGGCCGTCGATGCTGAAGGTGCTCGAGCCGCCCGATCCGCCGGCGGAGATGTTCTCGATCGCCAACGTGGCGGGATCTTCGAGCTTGAAGTGCCCGCTCGCCTGCTGCGTCACGATGTAGCTCTGGCCGTCGACGAGGCCGACGATCGGAGCCTCGCTCGCGGGGGTGATGTAGCTGCTCGAGGAGCCGTCGCCCTTCGCCAGCGTCAACACGTTGACCGTGGCTGAGCTGCCGCAGGTCGGCGTGTCGGCGCTGCCGACCGCGTCGCAGTACGTGTTGGCGAGCTGGTAGACGAGGCCCTCCACCTTGTGCACGAAGTAGAAGCCTGAGCTGAGGCCGATACCCGAGCCGTTGAGGAGCTGGTAATAGACCTCCGCGCCGTTACTGAGGCCGAGGTCGTCGCCGGAGTCGAGGTGACCGTTGGCGTTCTGGTCGATGTTGAAGATGATCGTGTTGGCGACCGGAGTGCTGCCGCTAACGATGCCGAAGAAGTTGAACGTCCACGCCTTGCCGATGTCCGCATTCGTGAACTCGGCGAGCGGCGTCGGGCCGTGGTAGGTGACGAGGTCACCGTCGTTGAAGCTGTTCGTGAACTGGACGGCGTTGCCGGAGACGTGGTTGTCCGTATCGCTCGCCGGCGTCGAGGCGGGCAGGCCGCTGACCGGCACGAGCTTGACCTGGTAGTCGTTCGGGTAGAGCAGGTTGCCGAAGGAATCCCTCGGCCCGGAGCCTGAGGAGCTCGCGGTCGCCGCGACGATCGTGTCTTCGACCTGATACTCGGTGCCGCACGAAAGGCCGCCCACGGGCGCGTTCGACGGAGTCGACGGCGTCGGGCAACCCGTGCCGTCGGTGCCCGACTGGTAGTAGAACACGAGGTCGCCGTTCTGGAGGTGCGGGTCGCGAGATCCGAAGTCGATGCTCTGCATCGGGAGGTTGACGTTGCCGGCGCCGAAGGTGTCGCCGAACTGGATCGCGTTGGAACCGAACTTGGTCGCGTTGGAAGGGGCGACGATCACGCTGTAGGTCCGGCCGCTCGTAAGCCCGATCGAGCCGCCGCCGTTCGCCTGATACGTGACGGTGTCGCCCGTCGTCGCGTCCGTGATGCAGGCCACGCCGTTGCAGAAGAAGTGGACCGTGTTGTCGCTGACGTCGGTTCCGGCGTTGAACGTCCCGTCGGACACCGGCGGCGGCGGCCCGTTCGACGAGGCGTCGACGCTGATCGACCCCTTCAGCGAGGTGATCGACGCGCCGCCCGTCACCGATGCCTCGACGGTCGGCGAGAGGCTCGAGGTGGCGGTGAAGCCGCTGACGTTGAGTGCGCCGCCGGTCGCGCTGCTCGTGCTCGCGTCGGAGTCGTTCTGGCTCACGGCCGAGCCGGTGGCGTCGTTGGTGACGATGATGTTCGAGCTCGCACCGCCGAACGTCAGCGAGACCGACGGCGTGCCGTTCGTGGTCGATTGTGAGTCGGTGAACGAGAGCAGCCCGCCGCCGGCCTCGTCCATGCCCGAGGTTGCCGTGTCGTTCCCGTTCGCCTCCACCACGAGCGAGTCGGCGCCCGTGGTGTTGCTCGCGCCGACGACGTTGCCGTTGAGGTTCGCCTCGGTGTCGCCGTCGACCGTCGCCGTCGGGTTGCTGTCGACGGAGACGTTGAGGATCGCGCCGTTGGCGTTGTGCTGGTTCGAGATTGCGATATTCGACGAGTTCGCCGCGACGTGAACCTCGCCCTTCGGCGCCTGGAGGTTCCCGGTCGAGTCGAGCTGCGCGGTGTCGTGGGCCTCGGCGAGCGCAGTCATGTTCGTGGAGTTCATCGCGAGGCCGAGTGCCACGGTGACCGCGCTGCCGACCGCCTGGACGTTGTCGGTCGTGTCGAATTGCGTCCCGTTGAAGTTGTGGTACGCGAACACGCGCACGTCGTTGAGGGTGCTCTCGACGGAGCCCTGCACCTCGGTCATTACGTGGGAGTTGTCGGTCGCGTTGATCGTGTCGACGGTGCCGGCGCCGAGCAGTGCCAGGGTGACCGCCGAGTAGGTCGCGTTCGCGCTCGTCGTCACGTTGGACTCGATTGTGACCGTGCCGCTCGCGGTGATCGAGCCGGCAACAGACGTCGTCACGTTCGGGTCGACGGTGGCGTTGAGCGTTCCGGCGGAGACGGCGCCGCCGCCGCCGAATGCGAAGCCGCGGCCGTTGACGATGACGTGGGCGACGTCGTTCGCCTGGACCTGAGCGCTCGAGAGTCCCGTCGCGGAGCCGCTGAAGCCGGTGTTGATCGTGCCGCCCGCCTCCGCCGACGGCTGCACGACGCCGACGCCTGCGAGCAGGCCGAGCGACAGCGAGCGGCCGTCGACCTCGGCCTGCTGATACGTGTCGCTCGTCACCGTCAGCGCCCCGCCGTTCACGGTCGTGCTGCCGACGACGTTGCTCACGGTCGGCGAGTCGGTCGCCGTCGCATTCGCGCCGGTGACGGAGATACCGAGCGAGGCACCGCCGAGGATCGCGTTCGCGAATGCCGTGTCGGTGCCGGCGCCGCTGTCGCCGACGCAGGTACCGCCGCCGCAGGACTGATTCAGCGCGGTCGTGAACTCGAGTGTCCCGGCGTCGATCGAGCCGCCGGACTTCGTGTACGAGCCGATCGTCGGCGAGTTGTCGGCCGTGGCGGTCTCTACGCCAACGGTGATCAGACCGGAGACCTGGAAGCCCGTCCCGACCGCGTAGGCGGTGATCGTGCCGACGGCGGCGAAGTCCACTGTCCCGCCGCTGTCGTGGATCTGAGCCTGGTCGCCGAGGTAGGTGCGGACGGTGCCGTTCGCGTGCGCTTCGGTGTCGCTGATCGCTCCGGATGCGCCCAGGCCGACCGAGAGCAACGATGTCGTGGCGGAGACCGGGGCGCTGAGGTTCGCGGAGACGGTGATCCCGCCGGAGCCGACCGTCACAGAGGTAACCGAGAGCGCGCCGTTGTGGCTGTGGGCGTCCTGCGGGCCGATGTACGCCTCGGTCAGGGAGGTGTCGGTCGCCTTCGCGATGATGCCCGCGGCGGCAATGGTCGAGACACCCACGCTCGACGCGCTCACCGTCGTCGTGTTCGATGTGTTGGCGCTGATGTTGAGCCCCTTGGTGTTCGAGATCGTGGCGCCGTCCGCGACGTAGGCGGCAGTCGTTCCGCCGGTCTTCGACTCGGCATCCTGGCCGGAGAAGGCAACGCCGAGGCCGACGGTCACCGCGTTCTGCGTCGGCGAGGCGACGTGCGATGTCCGGCTCGCGATCACGATCGTGCCGTTCGGCGTCGAGGCGGTCCCGCCGCCCGCGACGAACGCGGCAACCGACGAGTTGTCCTCGGCGGTCATCGTCGTCGCCCCGACGGCGGCGAGGAGCGACGCGGAAACGGTCTCCGAGTTCGCCGTCGCGCCGTCGCCGTTGTACGAGTCGCTGCTTCCGAGCGTGCCCGTGTAGTTGTTGAGGGCGCTGATCACGATGTTGCCGGAGTCGGAAGTGCCGCCTGCGAGCGATGCCGAGATGTTCGGCGCGTTCGTCGCATGGAGATCGTTCAGAGCGACGGAGGCGAGAAGGCTGACCGAGATCGCATCCGACTCCGCGGTGGTATTCGAAGTCACGTTCGAGCTGACGGTGATCTGACCGGACTCATGCGGCGAGCCGCCGACGGCGGTCGAAACGGTCGGATCCGTCGTCGCGTCGGTGTTCACGATCGCACCCGACAAACCGATCGAGACGCCGAGCGCGCGGCCCTTTACCTCGCTGCTCGCGTTGACGCTCGAGGTCGCCGCGAAGCTCGTCCCGACGCCGCTTGCGAGCGCGCCGAACTGAGTCGTCGTCGAGCCGCCTGCCGTCGCATTCGTGTCCGCGAAACCGATGCCCGCGGCGATGCCGAGGCTGAACGAGGTGCCGTTCGACTTCGCGTGCTGGAGCACGTTCGACGCGAGCGTGATCGTGCCGGAGAAGTTGGCGCTGCCCGACCCTGGACCGGTGGTCACCTTCGGCGAGTCGGTCGACGTAAGCACGGCTGCGGCACCCGAGACGCCAAGCGACGCGGAGCCGAGCGTGACTGTCGTGTAGGCCGGGCCGTCGCCCGAGTAACCTTGGTTGAGATTCGTCGTGAAGTTCAGGTTGACGCCGGTGAGCGTGCCGTTGCTGACGCCGTAGGCACCCACGGTCGGCTCATTGTCTGCGGTCACGATGTCCACGCCGACGCCGGCGCCCAGTCCGACGTTGACGCCGGTGCTCGAAACGAGGGTGGTGACCGAGCCGTTGGCGGTGAAGTCGACGTCTCCGGCGTTCGAATGCACCGCAGCGTGGTCGCCCAGGAACGCGCGAATCGTCGGCTTGACGGTGGCGACGGCCTTGGTGAACGAGCCCGAGGCGACGAGCGAGATACCGAGCAGGCTTGCGTTGATGGCCGCTGGCGACGTTCCGGTCGCTGTCACGCTGATCCCGTCCACACCGGTGGTCGTCACCGACGTCGGGGTGAGGGCCGAGCCCAGGATCGGGTTGCCCGACCCGTCGTAGCCCGGCCCGATGAACGCCTCGACGGTCGAAGTGTCCTTCAGTTCGAGGTCGACGAACGCGCCGGCGACTGCTCCTACCCCGACACTGTTCGACGTCAAGGTCTCCGTGCTCGAGCCGACCGATGTCACGTTCACCGAGCGGGCGTTCACGGTCGTGCCGTTGTTGATCTCAGCGGCCACGTCGCCGCCGATGTTGAGGTTCATCACGATCCCGGAGAACGACGCGCCGAGCCCGACCGAAACCATCAGGATCTGCGGGACGGCGAGATGTGCGGAGCGCGCGGCGACGACGAGCTTGCCGTTCGGCACGGAGGAGGTACCGCCGCCGGAGAGGCCTGCCACCGCCGACGAATGGTCCTCAGCCGTCACTACCGATGCGCCGACGGAGAGGCCGGCCGACGCGTCGACCTGCGTCGTCGAGGCATGCGCGCCGTTGCCGTTGAACGAATCCGCGCCGCCGACCGGATAGACGCTGCCGGTGTAGTTGTTCACGGCGTAGATCACGACGTCGTTGTTGGACGACGAGGCGCCCTTGGCAGTCGCGCTGACCGACGGTGAGTTCGTCGCGGTGATCACGACCGCCGCAGCCGCGCCGCCCAGCGAGACGGCGAAGGCATTCGCAGTCGCGTTCGCATCCGAGGTGACGGTCGAGGTGACCTGCACGAGGTCGTGTCCGCTCACCGAGCCGCCGACCGTGGTGTTGGCGCCCGGATCGGTCGTCGCTTTGGTCTCCAGCCCGGAGCCGGAGAAGCCGAGGGAAGCGCCGATCGCGCGGCCAGTTGCCACTGTCGACGCGTCGAGCGTCGTCGAAACCGTGACGGCCCCGGTCGTCGACGTGAGCGCGCCGCCGACCTGTGTAGTCGTCGAGCCGCCTGCCGTCGCGTGGACGACGGTCACACCGGCCGCGCCGGCGAGACCGCCGGCGATCGAATCGCCGCTGGCGTTCGCCCGCTCGAAGACTGTGCTCGTGATGTTGACGTCGCCTGTTGCCGTCACGGTCGTCCCGATGCCGGGGCCTGTCGTCACAGTCGGCGAATCCTCGACGGTGAGCACACCCGCGGCGACCCCGCCGGCGAGCCCGATCGAACCGAGGGTGAACTTGCCGTAGGCCGGTCCGTTGGTCGAGCTCGGCGAGAAACCCTTGTTGAGGTTCGTTGTGAAGGTGATCGCGCCGCCGGTAATCGAGCCGTGGCCGACCCCGTAGGCGCCGACCGTGAGGTCGAGCTTGGAGGTCGAGCTGGTGCCGCCGGCAGCGAAGCCGAGAAGGCTGGCGCCGATGCCGAGCGACTCACCGTCGCTCGTCGCGGTCACGTTCGTCACGACCTTCACCGGCGCGTTGTTCATCGCGTCGATCACGGCGCCGTCACCGAAGTACGCGAGGGCGGTCGCGTTGGAGGTCGCCGAAGCGCTCGTGAATCCTCCGGCCGCGATCAGGCCGAGGTTGAGCATCAGGGCCTTCGCTTCCGGCACCGTCGTCAGGTTCGCGTCTATCTCGACTCCGCCTCCGCCGGTCGTCGTCACCGTCGTCGGGTTGGTCTGCGATGCGGTCTTGTCGAAGTGCGGCCCGACATAGGCCTCCATCGTCGACGTGTCGCTCGCCTCGATCACGACTCCGCCGGCACCAACCGCGCCGATGCCGACCTGCGCGACGCTCACCTGCGGTGTGTCGACGGCGGTGGCGGTGACGAGGACGGAGCCTGCGTTCACGCTCGTGCCGTCGTCGATGAACGCGTCCTCGGAGCCCTTGATATCGGCGTTGACGAAGATCGCCGAGGCCCCGACGGTCGCGAGCCCGACGGCGACGCCGGCGCCGAGACCGGTCGCCGTGGCGGTCCGGCTCGTCGTGACCTTGACCTGGCCTCCGGCGTTGATGGTCGCGTTCTTCCCGATCGAGGCGGCGAGCGTCTGGTTGAGGTCGGCCTGGCCGTAGGCGATGCCGACGCTGCCGCCGGCGCTGACGGCGATGGCGAACACGGTCACCGGGACGATCGTGACGGCGATCCCCTCGACGGTGATGCCGCCCGTGACCTTGACTTTCGCGTTGTTGCCGAGCGTCGCGCTGACGGTGGAGGTGACGTTGTCAATGGCGACCGAGCCGTTCAATGCGACTGCGCCGGCGGAGACCGCGATGGCCTGCGTCGACGCGTTGACCGTCGAGCCGGCGTGGATCGTCAGGCTGGCGACGCTCGAGCCCATCGTCTGGCCGATGGCGACGCCGCCGACGCTCGCGGTCGTCGATCCTGCGACATTGCCGACCGCGACCGAGACGCCGGCCGCGACGGCGCCGACCTCGACGCCGATCGCGTTGGTCGAGATGGTGCGGTTGGTGTCGGACTCGACGTTCACGCCGCCGCCTGCGAGCGGGATCTTCGCGCCGGTGTCGATGTGGGAGCTCTGCGTGCTGTTGTCGTTGATCACGACGATCTGGCCGCTGGCCCCGACGAAGCCGGCGGCGCCCGCAACGGCATAGGCCGTTGTGTTCTCCGTGAGGTTCGACTGGACGAGGATCGTCCCGCTCGTGCTCGACAGCGTCGCGTGCTGCAGGACGCCGGCCTCGGTCGAGGTCTCGACGTTGCCGACGAGCAGGCCGACTCCGATGCCGACGGCGCCCGCGCCGACTGCGCCGGCGATACCGAACAGACCGGCGTTGTCGAGCGCCCGCACCGAGATGCTCCCGCCCGCCGTGATCGTGCCGTCGACGGTCGCGCTCGTGCCGGCCGGAATTGGCGTCGTGAGCGCGGTCTGCGTCGGGGTGCCCGTGGGAGCGTTCGACGCGACCGAGGTGCTCGCCGCGACGATGTGACCGCTGATCCGCGAGTTCGTCATCGCGTCCGTGCTGCCGTCGCGCCACTCGGTTGTGTCGGTCGCCGGGTCGACGTGGACGTTGACGACATCCTTCGTGGCGATGTACGTCTTGCCACCGAACGTGACCGTCGCACTCTGTTTGTAAGCCGTGCCGTCCACCCAGGGGGACGCGACTCGAGGTCGAGCCGTTGAGGATCGACTGGTAGCCGTTGCCACCGCCGCCGACCTGACCGTCGGCCTCGGAGTCGGGCGAGTTACCGGTGGAATTCATGGTGTCGCCGCTGTCGCCCTGGTTGTCGTTGTAGGTCGTCGCGCCACCCGTGCCGAGCGACCAGACCGAGACGGCGCCGGAGACGCCGACGAAGCCGGCGCCGATCGCGACTGCGTAGGTGGTCACGTGCTTGGTCGCGAGCGCGTTGACGTCGACGGTCGTGCCGGCGTTCACGCTCGCGCCGTTGAGGACGAAGGCCGACGTCGTCGTCGTCGCGATGCCGACGTCGACGCCCGCGCCGACGCCCACGAAGCCGGCGCCGATGCCGCCCGCGATCGTCAGGGACGTGAAGGAGTCGAGTGCCGAGATGTTGACGGCCCCGTCGGCGCTCGAGATCGAGCCGCCGTCGTAGGCCTTGGTCGTCACGGTCAGGAGCGTCACGCCGACCGGTACGGCGACGCCGACGAAGCCGGCGCCGACGGCGATCACGAGGCCGAAGACGTTCTCGCTCGAGGACGCCTGGACGGCGACACCATGGAGGGTGTTGAGGCCGAAGCTCGAGTCCGTCTCGGAGCCGTCGGAGATGCCGGTGAGCTGGTCGCCGCCCATTGCGTTGCCGTTGAAGGTCGTCCCGTTGCCGACGAAGGCCTCGGTGTCCTTACCGAGCAGCAGCACCGAGACGCCGGCGCCGACCCCGACGAAGCCACCGGCGACGCCGCCGGTGACGCCGAGGAACTTCGTCGTGTCGCTCGCGAGCAGCGCCGCGTCGTTACCCGCCACGATCGTCGCATTCGAGCCTGTGTTCGCATAGACGTGGTCCGTGAACACGATCACGTTCACGGCCGCCGAGACGCCGACCGTGCCGCCGCCGCCGGCGACCGTGATCGAATCGACCGTATCGGTCTGAGTCGACGAGACGATGATGTCGTTCGTCGCCCGGACGGTCGCCGAGTCGTCGATGAGCGCGTTGGCGTTCAGGTGGAGGACAGCGACATCGACGCTCGCCCCGACGCCCGCGCCGCCGCCGATCGCGAGCGACGCCGCGGCGAGGATCTCGTGGTACTGGTTGCCGGCCGCGACGACGACGTTCGGGCCCGCGGCCGCGCCGCCGTTGTCGTTGACGTCCGCGTGCTTGCCGATCGTCGCGTTCGTGTTGACCGTGATGACGTTGACGGTGCCCGAGACGCCGACGCCGGCCTCGCCGCCGATCGCGGCCGAGACGCCGACCGCTGCGAGCGAGTCGCTGTTCGTCGCGCTCACTGCGACACCGTTGACGAGCTCCGTGCCCGGGGTGACCGTCTGCGGGCCTTCCTGCGACGCGTCGGAGGACGGCGACTTGCCCGACTCGACGAGGCTGTGCGAGCGGCCGGTCGCCACGCGTCGGGTCAAGGGTGATCGGCGTCACGGTGCCCGGGCTGCCGCCGCAGTCGTCGGAGCTGCCGGTTGCGTGGCACTTCGTGTCCGCGAGCTCATACGAGTTGCCGCCCATCGCGATCGCGTAATACGTCGCGCCGTCCGTCAAGCCGCCGATCGGCGTGCCGCCGCCGGCGCCGTAGACGACCTGGTCGCCGGTCGACAGCGAGAGCGTGTAGGGCAGGTTGATCGTCGTGCACTGGTTCGGGTGCAGAGGGACGCAACCGCCGACGTCGGTCGCCGGATCGAAGCGCGGCGAGTCGTCGGCGTGCGAAGTGCCTTCGGTCGTCGGAACAAGGCGGTGCGACTCGCCGCTGCCCGGGGTGAGCGCGATCGGCGTCAGCGACGCCGGCGGTTGCTGCCGCAGTCGCGCAGGCGAGGCCGGTTGCGTGGCACTTGCTGTCGGCGAGCTGCACCTCGTGCGGGTTGACGACGATGACGAAGTAGACGTTGCCCGGCGTGAGGCCGCCGATCGGGGTGCCGTTGCCGGTGCCGCCGTCGTCATAGATGACGGTGTCACCGGTCGAGAACCCGTCCGTGTAGCCGAGATCGATCGTGTTGCCGGAGATGACGTTCGCACCGTTGAAGCGCGTGTCCTGGCCCTGGACGGTGAAGTTGCCGTTGTTGACCGTGACGCCGCCGCCGCCGCCGGCGCCGGTGACGGTCGCGTAGTCGCCGATCGTCGCGTCCGTGTTCTTCGTGATCACCGGTACCGCGGCCGCGACGCCGACGCCGGCAGCGCCGCCGACGGCAATGTCTCCGGTGACGACGTCGTCCTGGAGCGCTTCGTTGGCTGTTACGCCGACAGAACCCGCGGCGATGGCGGTCGAGTGCGTGCCGATCGTGGCGTCCGTCCTGACCGAGATGGCCGAGACGCCGACGTTGACGGAGACGCCGGCCTCGCCGCCGATCGCGAGGCCTGCCGCGACCTGGATCATCGTCTCCGACGAGCTCGACTCCACCGTGATGTCGCCGGTGCCGGTGGTCGTGACGCTCGCGAACGGCGCGATCGTCGCCTCGGTGTCCTTCGTGATCACCTCGACGTCGGCGCCGACGCCCACGCCGGCGGTGCCGCCGACGGCGAGCTGGCCCGCAACCGAGGTGTCGGTTGTCAGGTCGCTCGCCGAGACTGCGACGGTGCCGCCCGAGGTGGTCGTGCCGTCGAGCGTTGCGTGCGTGCGAGTCGCTGAGGACGTCGACGACGACGGAGCCGGCAACCCCGGCGTCGCCGCCGCCGGCGCCTGCGCCCGCGACGAGGATCTGCGTGTCGCCCTGCGTCGCCGAAACGGTCACGCCATCCACGCCCGCGGTAAGGACGGCGCCTGTCGCGACGTGCGCATCGACCGTGCCGTTGTGGACGAGGACGACGGTGGCGACGCCGATGCCGGCGCTGTCACCGAAGCTGATGTTGCCGGCGTAGAGCTCGATCTTGTCCGCGATGTCGCTCGCCTCGACGGAGATGCCCAGGCCCTGGACGGTTGCGTCGCCGATGTACGCGGTTGTCTCGTGGGAGCCGGTGCCGTTCAAGCACGACGACGATGATCCCGCCCGCGACCGCAGCGCCATCCGTGGATGCGGCCGCCTCGGCGGAGACCTCGAAGAGCTCTTCGGTCGAGGTGGCGGTGACACTGACATCTCCGCCGCCGAAGACGTTCGCGCTGTCGCCGATGTACGCCTTGACGTCCTTCGTGATCACGTCGACGATGACGCCGACGCCCACGCCCGCCGAGCCCTCGGTGAGCGCGATTGCGCCGGCGACGTTGATCAGGTGCGTGTCATCGGAAGCCGAGACCGTGATCGACTGGCCGGAGTCGCCGAGCGTGCCACCGTCGGACGCGTTGTTGACCTGGACGTTCGGCGCGATGTAGGCCTCGGTGTCGAGCGAGTAGACGTCGACGACGAACGAGCCGGTGACCGCCGCGTCGCCGCCGCCCGCCGAGCCGCCGAGCGCGATCGACGAGAGCGCGAGCGGGATGTGGATCTTGATGACGGATGGATCCGGCGGGATCGCAACCTCGTGCGCCGTTGCAGTCACCGACAGTGCGCCCGCCGCGTTCGCGATTGTCGTCGAGCCCGCGCCGATAGAGGCGAGCGTGTGCATGCTCAGGACGTTGACCGCGACCGCGCCGCCGACCGCGGTTCCGCCGGTCGAGAGGCCGCCCGAGAGCGCCAGGTTCTGGAGGCCCACCGGCGCTGCCGCGCTGACGGTCAGGTCGCCGGTGGAGTTGACAATCGCGCCGTCGCCGATCGACGCGGTCGTGTTGTAGTTGAGCACCTGCACCCCGATCGCCGCCGCGACGCTCGCCGTGTTCTTGCCGCCGGCGGCAGCGATGCCCCATACAGTGAAGTCGCTCTCCTTGTCGTCAGGCGTGACCGCCTCGACCGTGACGCCGTCACCGCCGACCTGGTCTCCCGCACCGACGGAAGCGGTGTTGGTGACGTTCTCGACGTTGAGACCGACGCCGGCGCCGATGGAGGTGTTCGCTTCAAGTCGACCGACGCTCCGAACGCGAGCGCCAACGCATGGGTGAAATCGGTCGCGCTCACGGTGAGCGCGCCTGTCCCCGCAGTCGCGTGCAGGTTCGGCGCGATCGAAGCGACGTTCGAGGTCGTCACCCAGTTCACGCTCACCGAGGCGGCGATGCCGACGCCGCCGCTGTCGCTGTCGCCCGTCTGACTGCTGGAGTTGCTGCTCGCTTGCGACGTCGAACTGGAGGCCTGCGGCAGGGAGCCCGTCGGTCTTGCCGCTCGTCGCATCGTTGCCGCTGACCTGGCTGCTCGCCTGCTGATCGGCGCTCGTGTTCTTACCGCCGGCATCGTCGGCGCCCTTGGTGCTGGCCAGCGCCTGCGCGCTCGTCGAGCTCTCGGTCGCGGAGGTGACCGACAACGCGCCGCCGGCGCTCAAGTTTCGCAGGAGGGTGGCGCTCGTCGTCGCATTGATCGCGTTGACTGCGACGGAGGCCCCGATCTTGACGTTGTCGCCGCCTGCTGACGCGTCGGACTTGAGGTCGGAGTCGATCGTCTCCTTGGCTGCAATCGTCGCGTCACCGGTCACCGACATGTCATTCCCGGTCCCGATCGTCGCGGTGGTCACATCGGTCGCAATCCCGATCGACACGGACGGCGAAATCGCGACGCCGCCGTCGCTACCCGCCTTATCTTCTGTAACGAGCGTGTGGTGCCCGGTCGCCGAGACGGTGAGGCTCTTCCCGCCGGTGACCGTGGCGCCGTCCGGGATCGCCGCGATCGTCTGCGTGTTGTTGGCAACATTTACGCCGACGGAGGCGCCGATACCGACCGAGCCGCCCTTGGCGTCGGAGTCAGCCTTCGCGGCGTCCTCCTCGTTGTTCGTCGCACTGATCGTGATCGCGCCAGTGCCGGCCGCGATGGTCTCCGGGCCGCCGATGGTTGCGCTCGTATCGTTCGAGATGATGTTGAGGCCGAGCGCACCGGCGATGCCCACGGTCTTGGCGCCTGCGCCGGACTGGCCGTCGGCGAGGAAGTAGTGCTCGGTGAGCTGGAAGAAGTCGCCCTTGATCGGTGCCGGGTCCTCCGGGAAGGCGAGCCCGGTCTCGGTGATCCAGCCGCCGTTGACCGGCGTCATCATCGAGCTGTCGAACTTGTAGAGGCCGGTCGTGAGCGTCGCCGGGATGTTCGTGTTGCCGGTGAGCTCGAAGTATTGGCCGTCGGATGGACTCGTTGGGAAGATCGGGCCCGACGTGAACGCCTGCGTCCAGTAGCCGGGCACGTTCGGGACGAGCGGCACGAGTGCGTGCCACTGGTAGACGCCTTGGGCGAACGAGTAGGCAACGGGCGGCGAGGTCAGGATCGGCGGTAGCGGCGGCGGCGCCGGCGGGCTGCAGAGCGTGACGCAGCCGATGTACTGCACCGCGGCCTGGTCGGCCACAATCCCGCTGCAGCCGGTGACACCTTCGAACTCGTTGAACAGGGGAAGCGCACCGGTGTACGTGCAAGTGCCGTTGAGGCCGGTCGCCGTGAACTGGCCGCCCAACGGGTCGAAGCCGGCAGTCGAGGCGACCAGGAGCGTGTTCAGCGGCGCGATCACGAGCGTCACGGCGGCGCTGATCGCCGGCGTGCCCGTGCAGCCGGTGATCCCGGTCAGGTTGTTGTTCACCGCGTCGACGCCCGTGTAGGTGCACGGGTTGGCGATGCCGTTGACGAGGAACTGGCCGCCTGCCGTCGCGAACGCCGCCACCGACTTTACCGTGAGCGTCCCGGTCGAAAGGTCGCCCGGGCTCGATTCGTTGACGGTTGTCGAGGTCGGGGTTGTGTTGATGCTGTCGACGTAGGTCACGAGCGCGCCGTCGGCCGGCGTTCCACCGCAGTTCGTGATGCCGGTGAGCGACGTCGCCGTCGAGCCGGTGTACTGGCAGGTGCCGGCGATTCCGGCGACCGTGAACGCACCGTTGCTAACCGGGAAGGCAAGAGCCGACTTCACGTTCAGCGTGCCGGCCGCAAGGTTCTGGCTCGCCCCGCTGACGGTCGTCGTCGCGGGCGGCGCGCTGACAGTCGTGGCCGTGTTGACGGTCACCGTCGCCTTGTCGACGGGCGTTCCGGTGCAGCCCGTGATGCCGGTGATGACGCCGGGCAGATCCTCCACGCCGGGCGTGGCGGCCGAGTAGCTGCACGTACCGCTGATTCCGGCGATCGTGAACGTGCCGCCGAGCGAGAAGAAGCCGAGGGTCGAGGCGACCGTCAACGTCGTGTGTGTGCTGTCGATGGTCTGACTCCCGCCCATGACCGTTGTCGTCGGCGGGATCGCCTTCGTCAACTGGAAGTACTCGCCGTCGGTGGGCTGGTCCGGGAGGGCGGTTCCGGAGTCGATCGTCTCCCAGTCCGTCCCGTTGAAGAACTGGATCTGATCCTTGCCGTTGGTGGTCATGCCTGCCTCGAGGTCGAGGCCGTTCGAGCTGATCGTCGCAGTGTTCGTCGTCGCCGTGTTGACGAGATCGACGCTGTTGACAGAGACGCCCGCGCCGATGCCGACCGAGCCGGCCGCCGTCTCCTTTCCGCTACCGGTCGCGCTTGCGTCGGTGTTCGCGGAGGTCTTGATCGTGAGGAGCCCGGTCGCGGTCAGGGAGACGCCGGCGCCCAGCGAGGCCTGTGTCTTGGAGGTGACGATGTTGATCGCCGCGGCGCCGGCAACGGTCACCTCGTTGCCGGAGCTGCCCGAGGACTCGCCTGTTGTCGCCTTCGCCCCGTTCGTGTCCTGGGTCTTGGATTGCGCGCCGGTCGTCGTCGCGCTCTCGCCATTTGCGTTCTGAAGCTGCTGGGTGCCCTTGCCGTTCACGGTCTTGCCGGAGCCGTCGCCGCTGCCGCTGTCGCCCTTGGCGCCGGCGGCGCTGGCGTCTGCTTCCGTCGTCGTGCTCGATGTGCCCGTCGCCGAGAAGGTCACGGCCGCGCCCTCGAGCTCGCGTGTATCGGTTGCGGTGACCTCGTCGTCCGGAGTCGCGAGCGCGAGCGCGAGCCCGACCACCACGTCGCCCGTCGACGCGTCCGCCTTCGCCATCGTGGTCGCCGAAGCGGTCTGCTTCGCGGTGACGCTGACAGCACCGGACGCGTCGAGGGTCTGGGAGGTCGCGCCGGCGATCGTGGCGCTAGTGATCACGGTCGGCAGCGAGATCGCTGCGTCGGCAGTGAATACGGCGTCGGATTGCGGGTTGCCGGACGTGCCGGAGGCACCGGAGGTGTTCTCGGTGTCCGTGGTCGTTGCGCTGAGGGTGACGGCCTTCGCCCCCGAGATCAGCGCGCCGTCATCGATCGAGGCGGTGGTGGCGTCATTGACGCTGCCGACGGCAGCACCAGCGCCGATACCCACCGTACCCGCGGACGTGTCCATCGCTCCTGCCTTGACGGTGCTCGAGACGGACGCGGTCGCGGTGAGGGAGACATTGCCCTTGATCTGATCTGGCGGGCCGCGCGTCGAGTTCGCCTTGATCTCGGCGTTCGTGACGATGTTCGCGAATTCGAGCGCGAGCGCGCCGGCGATGCTGAACTTGCCGTTCCCCGCGCCGGCGGTCGCTTCGGTGTCGAGACTGTGCTTCCCGTCGGGCGCGGAGCCGGTCGCGGCGGGCATCACGGCCGTCAGCGAGAGGCCGCCCGTGTTGATCAGGTCATCCATGCCGATCGTCGCGACGTTCGTCACCTTGACGACATTGATCGATACGGCTGCGCCGATGTTCGCGGAGCTGCCCATGACCGCTTTCCCGGTCGACTTGGCGGTCGAGTCGGTGTCTTCGCTCGTACCGAAGCTGACTGTAGGCGCGGGCGAGCCCGTCGTCGGCGTGACGACCGTCAAGTCGTCCATGACGCCCGACAGCGCGCTCGCGTTCACGATCGCGATCGCGACTGCGGCGGCGACAGTGACGGACGTGCCGCCGCCCTCGCCGCTCGATGCGGCTGGCGTGCTGCTCGTGCCCGAATCCTTGGTGCCGCCGGTGCTCATCTTCGAGGTGTCGTTCGCGAGCGAGAGGTTTGAGTCGGCCTTCTGGTTCACGGTGCCCTCTGCGTTCTTGGTCGTCGGGTTCTTCTGGCCGTCGTCCGCCCCCTGAGTCGGAGTGCTCTTCCCAGGCGCGCCGGCTGAGCTGGCGGTCGCCTCGGTGTCGTTCGAGGAGACGCCGTTGGCCGCGAAGGCGACCGTGCCGCCGGCGGTGAGGTTGCGGGCAAGCTGGGAGAAGAGGTTGTCGTTGACGAGTGCGAGCGCCAGCGACAGGCCGATCGTAGCGCTGCCGCCCTTCGTCGCGCCGAGCGCGATCGTCTTGGCCGACGCGGTCTGATTAGCCGTCGCCATCAGCTTGCCGCTGATCGTCAGGTCCGCTCCGGTTCCCACCGACGCTGTCGTCGTCACGTTCGCGAGCGTGATCGCGACCTGGGCCGAGAGGGCGATGCTGCCGCTACCGGCCGAGGCGCCGCCGTTCGCAGTTGTCGAGGCGGTGTCGGTGTCGGTCGCCGAGATCGTCAGGTTGTTGACGCCGCCGATCGTCGAACCATCGGGGAGGCCCGCGGTTGTCGTGTCGTTGACGACGTTTAGGGCGAACGACGCTCCTACGCCGCTCGTGCTTCCGTCGCTTGCCTGCTTCGCGGTGGCGAGTGCTGTGTTGGTGAGGTTCGACGCGGCGGTGAGGCTGAGGTCGGTGTTGTTGGCCGGAACGGCGGTGTTCTCGAGGCTCGCGTTGGCCGTCGTCCCCTCGATGTCGCTGGTCGAGTTGTTGACGACCACCAGCACCGCGATCGAGCCGGCGACGCCGACGCTGGTTCCGCCCGCCCCGGAGATCGCCGTCGTCGCGTAGGTCGAGGCCGAGGGCGCCGCCGCCTCGACGGTGACCGACTTTGCGTCGATGGCGACGTTGTTGCCGATGTACGCGGTCGTGTTGACGTCGGCAACGGTGACTCCGACGGCAATCCCGACGCCCGACTTGTCGTCGTCGGTCGGCGGTTTGTTCGAGCACGGGACCACGGCGGACGTAATCGAACAAGGTTCGAAGCCTTGGTCGACGTACTGCGGGTTCAGACCCGGGCTGGTCACATCGTCGAGGAAGGTTTCCTGACCAGCGGTGGTCGAGCGGTAGACCTCGTACGCCACGGCGTCGGGCACCGCCGTCCACTTGATCGTGACCTGGTTCAGCGGGTCCGAGCCCGGGATCGCGATCGACTTCTCCGGGCTCGGCATGCTCTCCTTCAGAGTCGTGACCGTGAAGGTGTCCACGGACGTCCCGGTGCAGCCCGAGATGAACTCGAGAGTGTTACCGACAATCGACTTGTAATTGCAGACGCCGGTGATCCCGCCGCCGCTCGCGACGATGAACTTGCCGCCCGAAGCGTCGAAATCGCCCGCGTCGTCGACAACGAGATTGTCCAGCAGAGTGCCGAGGCCGTCCAGGAACTGGCCGGAGCCTGCGATCTTCGCGGTGTCGTCGGCATAGAGGGCGGTCACCTCGTAGTAGTAGGTGGAGCCGCCGGTCAGCACGCAGGCGCAGCTCTGCGAGGTGAGCGTCAGCGCGTCGGGGGCGAAGGCGACGTTGCCGGCGTCGGCTTTCGACGTCGCGTTGTTCGTGGAGCCGGCATGGACGAGATCCGTCCCGCCCGAGGTCGAGATCGTCGTCGCCGAGTCGTCCGACGAGGCGATGTAGGCCTTGGTCGTGGCGACGTCGACTGTCACGCCGAGGGCGGCGGAGATCGGCTGGTCACCGTCGGAGGTCTTCGACATCCCGTCGGCCTTCTTGGCGGCGTCATTGCCGCCGCTGTTGCCTGCGTCGCTGTTCGAGGTCGCAGCCGCCGACGGTTTGGTGGCGTCCTGGCCTGTGCCGCCCTGGGCCGCGTCATTCGCCCCTCCCGGGCTTGCCTTGCCTGTGGTCGGGGTCGTGTTGTTCGTGTCGGCCGAGACGGTCAGGTTGTTCGCCAGGACCGGCGTCCCCGCCGTGCTGTCGACGTAAGCCTCGGAATCGGTGACGACGACCCCGACGGCGAAGGCGGCGCCGGACTTGCTCTGCGTCGCGTCGGCCTCCGTCGTGATGTTCGTCGTCAGACTGGCGGTGATCTTGACGTCGCCGTTCGCCGCGGAGATCGTGCTCGCGCCGGTGAGCTTGGTGGCCGCGGACGCCACGAGCACTGAGGCGGCGAGGGCCGCGTTCTGGCCGTCGGCGCTCGCCCAGTCGGCCGTGTCCGTGTTCGGAGGACCGTTGGCACCTGCGGCGCAAGTGGTCGGGATGCACTTGTAGAGCTTGTCGTTGTAAGTGACCACGTCGTTTTGCGAGTAGTTCTTGAGGATGTCCCAGGCGAGCGGCTTGCCGTTCGCCGTGCCGATGACGTTGACCGTGCTGGCAAGCGTCACGTCACCCGTCGCTGTGATGCTCGAGTTCCCGCCGATCGTGATCGAGGCGCCGTAGATCAGCTGGAGCGCGGCATGGTCGAAGCCGGTCAAGCTCTGGTCCTCGAGGATCCCGACGGAGTCGACCTCCGCGCCTGCGCTCACCACTCCGATGCAGCCAGAGACGCCGGTGAACTCGTCTCGGCCGCTCGTTCCGGAGTAGGTGCAGACCTGTGGGTTGCCGAGCCCGTCGACCAGGCCGGCGATCGTGAACTCGCCTTTCGAGAGGAAGGGGGTCGTCGTATCCACGAACAGGTTGTCGCTGAGGCCGAGGAGAAGCTGGTCCGAACCGGCGGCGATCTCCGTCTTCGCATTCGTTGCCGACGCCTCGAAGTCGACGGTGTTGCCATTCACCCCGGCCGAGTCGAGCTCGATGGTGGCTTCGTCACCCAGGAGCGTGGTGTCGATCCCCAGGAGGCTGGTGCCGTCGTCGGTCTCGGCGGCGTTGAAATTGACGTTGTGGGCGGTGATCGTGACGCTGCTGTCCACCTTGATCGACTCGGTGTTCACGGTCAGGTCGATGTTTGGAGCGTCGAAGTTGCCCGTGAACTCGGTCTTGTCGCTCCCGGCTCCGCCGTTGATCGTCAGCGTGCTCGTGCCCGCGATCACGAAGTAGTCGAGGACGTCCAAGGTGCTTGTCAACGCGTCGAAGTCCTGCACCTGGATGCAGTTGCCCGCTGTTCCGCAGGCCGGCGTGACCGAGCCGTCGGTGTACGGCGACACCTTGAACAGGTCGCCCTGCGGAATCACTCCCGGCTCGCCGTCCTCTTGGCCGTCGATCGTGATGTTCGTGGCGGAGACGTTGGGGTCCTCGAGCCCTGTATACGAGATGGACGCGCCGTCGACGACGAGCGTCCCCGAGCCGGCGCCGGTCGGCGTGGAGACGACGGAATCCGGATGACCCCCGGTCGCGATGCTGTCGTCGCCGCCGGCTCCCCCGTCGATGAGGCCGCTGAGCGACCCGCCGGGCTCGATGACGAAGGCGTCGTCGTTGTTCGGGGCCCCGCTCAAGTCTGCGAAGCCCGCGAACGTCGTCCCGGCGGAGCTCGATCCGGTCAGCGTGAGCGTCCCGGAACCGGGGCCGGTCAGGTCCCAGGTCGAGTTGGACGAGGGACCGTGGAGCGTTGCCTGCCCGCTCGCCGCGACCGAGGCGACGTCGTTGAACGAGATGCCCGCGACGCCTCCGCCGACGACCGAGCCGGTTCCATCACCGTTCAGCGTCCAGTCGGACTCGGTCGTGGAGCCCGTGACCGTAAGGGATGGGCCGTCGTAGCCGATCGGCATCGAGAACGAGCCGCCCGACGCATCGATTGTGAGGGCGCCGCCCTTCACGTCGATCGCGCTCACCGATGCGAGACTCGCCGCGGTGGTCTTGCCGTCGGAGGTCGCGACCACCACGCCACCGCAGATGGAGAGCGACGTCGACGTGCCGCTCAGGTCGAGCGGGGCTGCCGAGCCGCTCGAAGCGGACGGGCAGGGAGCCGCTCCGTTCGAGCCCGTCGACCCTGAGGTTCCGGTCGAGCCTTGCGAGCCCGCGCTCCCCGACGAGCCGGTAGCGCCCGACGAGCCACTCGACCCTGAAGTTCCAGTCGAGCCTTGGGAGTCCGTGCTCCCCGACGAGCCGGTAGCGCCCGACGAGCCCGTGGTCCCCGTCGAACCGCTCGGGGTCGACGCGTCGGAACCGGTGGCGCCCGTCGCACCGGTAGCGCCGGTCGATCCCGACGGCTGAGTCGTGTCGGATTGTGTCACCGGCGCGTTCGGGGCCGCAGCCACGGTCAGTGCAGTCGAGGAGGGCGTGCTCGACGGCAGGTAGTTCCCGTCGCCCGAATACGCGGCGTCGATCCCGTAGATTCCCGCGGCAGAGAAGGTCGTCGTGCAGGTCGCGACGCCAGTCGCGGCATTGACGGCCTGGGCACCGCAGTCCGCGATCGCCTGGCCGCCATTCTCGAACGCGATCGTGCCGCCGTCAGGAACCGGATCGACGCTGGCGGTGAGCGTCACGCTCTGGCCGCTCGTCGGCGAAGCGGGCGAGGCCGATCCGACCGTGATCGCCGTGCTCGAGGCCACGACGTTGAACGACGAGGAGGTGCTCGTGCTCGCGGCGAAGCTCGCGTCACCCGAGAAGCTCGCGGTGACCGAATGCGTGCCGACCGCGCCGTAAGACGTCGAGCAGGTCGCGTCGCCCGACGTGGGGTCGACCGGCTCGCTCGAGCAACCGGCGATCGGCTGGCCGTCCTGCTGGAACGCGACGGTCCCGCCGTCGGGAGCCGGCGTCACCTGGGCACCGAGCGAGACACCCGCCCCGACGACCGGGGTCGAGGGCAACGGAGCGGCGACGATCGTCGTTTGCGCCAACCCGCTTCCATCGGATCCGGAGGGACCCTGATCGGTTGTGACCGTCGAGGAGTCAGCCGTGGTGCTCGTCCCGGGCGTCGAGCCGTCGCCGGCCGAGGTGTCCGCCGCGACCGAAGTCGCACCACCCGAGCCGTCGCCGCCGGCGTCGGTAACCGTCAGATCGGATCCGGCGGCGGTGCTCGACGCCGTGAAGCTCTGGTCGCCGGAGTAGGCGGCGCCGAGCTGGAAGTCACCGGCGGTGTCTGCACTGTACGAGCAGGTCGCCGTTCCCGTCGAGTCGACCGGCTGTGCCGAGCATCCGTCGATCGCACCTCCGTTGCTTTCGAAGGCAACGGTTCCGCCGTCGGGTGTCGGCGACACCGTGGCACTCAGCGTCACCATGTCGCCGGTGGAGGGCGCGGCCGGGTCGGGCGTCGCAAGCGTGATCGTCGTCGCGGTCGGACCGGAAGGCGCCGCAGGGCTCGACGGCTTCGGCTTGGGTGGGACGACTCCGAATCCCGCCGGAGAGACGCCGACACCGCTCTGGTCGGGCAGGCTCTGGCCCTGTCCGCTTGACGACCCCTGTCCGGCGCCAGAGCTTCCAGCCCCCCCGGATTGAGAAGTGCCGTTGCCGGTTGAGCCAACCGTGCTCGTTTCCACTGGGACCGTCGCCGTTGGAGGCGGTGCCGTCTGCGGCGCCGACGAGCTCGAGGTTCCGGACGTTCCTCCGGTCGTCGTCGAAGCGGAGCCGGTGTTCGTCGAAGCCGAGCCGGTGCTCGTCTTTTGCGCGAGCATTCCATACGAGCTATTCATGATCGGTACCCGAATGGAATGCGGAATCGTCTTGACGAGCGGCGCCGAATGGGATTTGCCCGGATGCGAAGTCGATTTTGGCTGCTTGAGAGGAACGATCCTCCGTACCTTCGGCGCGGGCGCTACCCGGAAGACCGGGAACGTGAAGGTGGCGACCGAAAGCGGCTCGAGCGACCGAGCACGAAGCGGGTCCCGGGAGGAGAAGCGCGCTCGCAAGCGGCGCGCAATAGACGTACAAGAGGCTCGCGGTTGCGATCCAGACCAGAGTCCGTCCAAGACGACCGCGCCGGAGGGCGATCAGCCCGAACCCGGCGTGACGAACGTGCGACCTATGTCGCACGCGCACCCCGAACCCTCGTCCCCGTCAACCTGCTCACCAGCCTCAACTCCTCCTGAAACCGGCCGATGCCTGCCGCAAAGCCTCGGCACCCGATTAATGCACTAGCAACCCCCCGCCGCTCCTCCGCGTGCGTGGCAGTTCATAACATGCTGCCTCGGCCGACGCAACTCGAATCCCTCGATCGAGTGAGAACGTCGCCGGAAAATGCCGTCTTTCTGCGCCCTCGGTTGCCAGGTCGTCACCGGGTTGGCGGCAATCTGAACCAGCCTCGCAGCGCCGAGCCGGGGAGATGTGAGGGCCCGCCCGAGGCCTGCGACGGTGCCGAGCTCCACCGATCGGCTCGAAGGAGATCGTCGAGGCAAGGCGCACTGCGCACGCGCCGGGAGGGCAGCTCGCCGCTCGGCTTCCACCGCCGCGCTGCGCTCGCGGGCCGGCAGAAGGAGCGGCGGCAGGCAGGCCAGGTCACGCGCTCGGTAAAAACGACAGGGAAACATGTTGCCTCGCGTCTTCCACTTATCAAGAGAGACGCGCGTTCGGTCGATGGTCTAGCGAGCCTCAAACAGCCAACACAAAGAAGACAAAAATGGCTGGCAACACATTTACCTAGACTTTCGTTCGCACGGATTGTGGGTGCTCGCGTTAGTCGCTCCACGAATCCGGATGGAGAATCGGCAAACCGCTCGCCACGAGGCGACGGCCGTCCTTCTCATAGATGACGTCGACCGAGTCGTGCTTCTTGTAGGCGCCGACGCCGAACGTGACAAGAAACCACTGGACCTTGGTCATCTTCACCTCGGGAGTCAGGATCCGCGGGAACACGAGTCGGCGGCCGACGAGCTCGTAATCCTCGCCCTCTTTCTGGGCGATCCCGTTGACGTAGATCTCGATGGCCTCCGGCACGAAGCCGGGCAGCTCGACCGCCGAGGTGCCTGTCGCGGGTTCGAGTATCTCCTCAGATTGCGGCAAGGCGCTCCATCACCGGCGCCCACTGCTCTTCGAGCCAGGCTGCTGGGGTGGGCCCGACCGATCGCGTCATCACGCTCTGGACGCCGACCGCAGCGAGCGTCTCTGCTTCGCCGAGGATCGTGTCCGGATCCGACCCGTCGGGCACATTCATGAAACCGGTGACCTCGATCTCGGCGAAGTCGCGGCCGGCATCGTCGCAGTGGCGGCGGAGCACTTCGAGCTTGTGCGCGATCGTCGGGGCATCGCCGAAGAGATTGCAGGCGTCTGCATAGACCGCGACGAGCCGGAGCGTCTTGCGCTCCCCACTGCCGCCGATCAGGATCCGGGGGCGAGGCGAGCTGACCGGCGGCGGCGAGCACAGCGTCTCTGCCAGCCGGTAGTGCTTGCCCTCGTAGGGGCCGTTGTCCGGGCTCCACATCTGGAGACAGATCTGCAGCGTCTCCTCGAGCCGCTCGTAGCGCTCGGCGAGCGGCGGGAACGGCACCCCGAGCCCAAGATGCTCGCGCTCGTACCAGGCTGCCCCGATTCCCAGCTCGGCCCGGCCGCCCGAGAGCACGTCAAGGGTCGTGACGGTCTTCGCGAGCAGCCCTGGATGGCGATAGGTCACGCCGGTCACGAGCTGCCGCAACCGGAGACGCTCCGTCTTCGCGGCGATGAACCCCAGGGTCGTGTAGCCCTCGAGCATCGGCTCCTCGGCCGGCCACATCCGTTCCATCTGGAACCAGTGGTCCATGACAGAGAGCGTGCGGACGCCGAGCGAATCGGCAGTCTGGGCCAGAGCGGTCAGGGTCGGGCCCGTCGCGGCGGGTGTATCCGGCCAGGTGAAGCGAGGGACGTGGAGATCGAGGTTCATTCGTCGACGGCCTGCCAGACGGGGCCTGGCGCGAGCACGCCGTCTCCGGCTTCGGGGCGGTCCGAACCGACCGCGATCAGCTCGAGCCCGTCGGGGCCGGCTGCGAGCGCGCGCACCGTCTGCGGCGCGATCCGCAGGATGTCCCACGGGGCGAGATCGATGATCTGGCCGTCGAGCGAGGCCTTCCCCGACCCGGCGACGACAACGTAGACCTCCTCCTGCACGGTGTGGCTGTGCCCGCTCTCGCTGCGGTGGCCCGGCGCGTATCGAAAGAAGCTGACGCCGAGATGCTCGGAGTCGAGGTGCTTGCGGGCAAACCGCGCCTCGACCTGCGGGTTCGACTCCCCGGCCGAATCCTCGATCTCCTTCAGGTTGACCTTCGTGAATCCCCCCAACGGTCTCCCTCCTGTCGACAGCTCGAACAAGTATCAGGTCTGGGCCAGCCGCTGGAGGATCGGCACAGCTCGAAGCAGGGTCTCCTGTTCACCCCGGGAGAGGCCTGCCAGCGCGCCGGCGAGCCAACGTTCGCGCAGCTCGCGGTCAGCGCGCAGCGCCTCGAGCCCTGCGTCCGTAATCTCGATCAGGATCCGGCGGCGGTCGATCGGATGGGGCCGGCGACCGACGAAGCCGGCCGCCTGGAGCTCGGTGAGCGTCTGGGCCATCGACTGCGGCCGCACCCGTTCGGCGGAGGCCAGCGCGCTCGTCGTCTGCGGGCCATGGTGCTCGAGCCGGACGAGCACCGCCGCCTGCGTGGTGGGGAGCGTGTTCTCGGCCCGCAGGCGCCGAATCAGGCGGGCGAGCACGATCCGGAGCTCGCTCGCCGAAGGCACCGCCTCGACAGTTGTCGCTTCCGCCGACACACCCAGACTATACAGGTAAACTGAACAGGCCACCTGTTGATTCCGGAGGGGGGAAGTACGGCGATGGCGCCCGACGACGGCCGCTACAAATGGATCGCGCTCTCGAACACGACGCTCGCCGTGCTGCTCGCGACGCTCGACTCCTCGATCCTGCTGATCGCGATGCCGGACATCTTCCGCGGGATCGGCCTCGATCCGCTGGCCCCGGGCAACAGCTTCTACCTGCTCTGGATGATCCTCGGCTTCCTGATCGTCACGAGCGTGCTCGTCGTCAGCGTCGGCCGCCTCGGGGACATGTTCGGACGCGTGCGGATGTACAACCTCGGCTTCGTCATCTACACGGCCGCCTCGCTGCTGCTGACGATCGACTGGATGCACGGGAAAGCCGGAGCCGACTGGCTGATCGGCTTCCGCATCGTCCAGGGGATCGGAGCGGCCTTCCTGATCGGGAACTCGGCGGCGATCCTGACCGACGCGTTCCCCTCGACCCAGCGCGGGCTCGCGCTCGGGATCAACAACGTCGTCGGGATCAGCGGCCAGTTCATCGGCCTCGTGCTCGGTGGGATCCTTGCCCCGATCGACTGGCGCCTCGTCTTCCTCGTCTCCGTGCCGCCCGGGATCTTCGGGACGATCTGGTCGTACAAGATGCTGAAGGACACCGGCGTCCGCCGGCGCGAGCCGTTCGACTGGGCGGGGAACCTCACCTTCGCGCTCGGACTCGTCCTCGTGATGATCGGGATCACGCACGGGATCCAGCCCTACGGCGGCCACCCGATGGGCTGGACCTCGCCGTTCGTGCTCGGCACGATCGCGACCGGGCTCCTGCTCCTCGGCGCCTTCGTCGTGATCGAGCAGCGCACGCGCTTCCCGATGTTCAAGCTCTCGCTGTTCCGGATCCGCGCCTACACCTTCGGCGTGTTCTCGAGCTTCCTCTCGGCGCTCGCCCGCGGCGGGCTGATGTTCATGCTGATCATCTGGCTGCAGGGGATCTGGCTGCCGGCGCACGGCTTCAGCTTCGCGGACACGCCGCTGCAGGCCGGGATCCACATGCTGCCGCTGACGCTCGGGATCCTCATCGCCGGCCCCCTGTCAGGATTCCTCTCCGACCGCTACGGCGCACGCTATTTCGCGACGGGCGGGATGCTCGGCTCCGCGCTCGGGTTCGTGCTGCTCGAGTCGCTCCCGATCGACTTCTCCTATCCCGACCTCGCAGCGATCCTCCTGCTGATGGGGATCTCGATGGGCATGTTCGCCTCGCCGAACCGTGCGGGCGTGATGAACAGCCTTCCCGCCCGCTACCGCGGTGCGGGAGCCGGGATGAACCAGACCTGCCAGAACTCGGCGCAGGTGCTCTCGATCGGGATCTTCTTCACGCTGATGATCGTGGGGCTCTCGGGCTCGCTGCACCACACGCTCGCCGCGGGGCTCGTCGCTCACGGCGTGCCTGCCCACACCGCAGCGGGCGTCGCGGCGCTGCCGCCCGTCTCGGTGCTCTTCGCCGCATTCCTCGGCTACAACCCGATTGCGCGGCTCCTCCCCGCGCACGTGCTCCATCACCTGCCGCCCGCGAGCCGTGCCGACCTCACGGGCCACGACTTCTTCGCGAACCTGATTTCCGAGCCGTTCAAGTCGGGACTCCACGAGGCGTTCGCCTTCGCGATCCTCGCCTGCCTCGTCGCGGCGGCCTGCTCGTGGTCGCGCGGGGGCCGCTACATCGCCGAGGACGTCCTCGAAGGCCGCGCGCCGGCCCGCCGCGCGCCGGCGGCAGCGCCCGAGCCGGACGCAAGCCGCGCCGGCTGACTCCTCTCCGACCCGGGGCCCGCGTGGTTTCATGGCTCCGTGGCAGCCGCGGTCTCGGTCAGGGAGGTGGTCAAGCGCTACCCGAAGGCCCCGGTCAACGCGGTCGACGGGGTGAGCTTCGAGGTCGCACCCGGCGAGGTCTTCGGGCTGCTCGGCCCGAACGGCGCCGGGAAGACGACCACGATCGGCGTGCTGACGACCCGGGTGCGTCCGACGGGAGGCTCGGCCTCGGTTGCGGGCGTGGATGTCGTGGCCGACCCGGTACGGGCACGGAGCACCTTTGCGGTGATCCCGCAGCGCAGCAATCTCGACCGGGCACTTTCGATCCGAGCGAACCTGACCTTCCACGCGGCCTACCACGGCGTCCCTCCGCGCGAACGGACGAAGCGGGCCGACGAGCTGCTCGACCAGTTCGGCCTGCTCGAGCGGGCCGACCAGAAGCCCGACCTGTTCTCCGGCGGCCAGTCCCAGCGGGTGATGATCGCACGGGCGCTGATGCATGCGCCGCAGGTCCTCTTCCTCGACGAGCCCGCCACCGGCCTCGACCCGGCCGCCAAGCTCTTCGTCTGGGATCGCCTGCGCGACCTTCGCGACCAGGGGGTGACGCTCGTCCTGACGACCCACGACATGGACGAGGCGGCCGCTCTCTCCGATCGCGTCGGGATCATGGACCACGGCAAGCTGCTCGCCCTCGACACGCCCGAGGCGCTGATGCGCTCCGTCCCAAGTGGTGCGACCCTGGAGCTGACGACGCAGCCGCGCGACCCCGAGGTCGCCGAACAGATCGTCTCCGAGCTCGCGGCCCTCGCCGGCGTCAAGCGCGCGGAACGGGTCGCAGCCGATGCCGGCGAGGGACCACCGGCGCCCGACGGCGGCGACCTGCGCATCCGTATGTATGTAACTGACGACGCGCCGCTCCTCGTGGCCCCGGCCGCCGGTGTGCTCGCCGCGCATGGCGCGACGCTCGCCGACGTCAAGCTCGGGATCCCGACACTCGAGGATGTCTTCATCGACCTCACAGGCCGGACGCTCAGGTGACGGACCTGGCGGTCGAGCGGGCGCCCGGACAGGGCCGGGTGTTCCTCGCGGTCCTCCAGCGCGACCTCTACGTCACCTGGGGCGAGTTCCCGGTGTTCCTCGCGCAGGTGATTCTGCAGCCGTTCTTCCTGCTCTTCGTGTTCGGGAAGGTGCTCGGCAGCCTGGGCTATACGCAGCCCGGCTATTCAGACCTGCTCTTCCCCGGGCTCCTCGCGCTCACCGCGGTGATCACGAGCATGCAGACGCTGGCGTTCCCGCTCGTGATCGAGTTCGGCTGGACGAAGGAGATCGAGGATCGCCTGCTCGCCCCGATGTCGACCGGCCTCGTGGCCGCGGAGAAGGTCGTGTTCGCCTCGCTCCGGGCGCTGATCGCGACCACGCTGATGATCCCGATCGGGATCCTCGTGCTCGGCTCGATCCCGTGGCGGTGGGCGGGCTTCCCGCTCTTCGTCGTGATCCTGGTACTCGGGTCGCTGCTCGGGTCGGCGATCGGGCTCGTCCTCGGGACGCTCGTCAAGCCGAATCGGATCAACATCGTCTTCGCGCTCGTCTTCACGCCGCTCCTCTTCACCGGCTGCAGCCAGTACCCGTGGCCCTCGCTCGACCAGCTGCGCTGGTTCCAGATCGTCACCGCGTTCAACCCGATGACCTACGTGAGCGAGGGAATGCGCGCGGCGCTGGTGCCGAGCGTGCCGCACATCGCCCCCTGGATCTGCCTGCTCGTGCTCCCTCTGTCGCTGGCCCTTCTGCTCGCGATCGGCGTGCGCGGCTTCTTCCGCCGCGCGATCGACTGAACGTCGTGTGGTTCCGGTTTGACGGGTTCCCCCCTTGTGAATGAACAGGCGCCGGCCGGCCGCATTCGCCCCTTCCGGGTCACGGCGCGGCCCGAAGGGCGCGCGAGTAAGGCCTAGGCTGACTATTGCCGCCGGCAGGGGCGAGGACTAGGCTTGCGTGGTCAACGCTCGGGGGAACGGTGCCAGGCAATTTCCACCGGTGTCCCGTTCGCGACTTGACCCATAGCACCGAATACATGGGAGGATCGACGTGGCAAATAGCCTCAAGATCAAGGTGAATGGGCTCACGCACGGCGTGAACGCCAGCCTTGATACGCCTCTCCTTTACGTCCTGCACAACGAGCTCCACCTGCACGGCCCGCGCTTCGGCTGCGGCCTTGCGCAGTGTGGCGCCTGCTCGGTGCTCCTGGACGGCAAGGAGATTCGCTCGTGCGTGACCCCGGTCGCCGCAGTGAGCGGGAAGAGCATCACGACGCTCGAAGGGCTTCCCGCCCTCTGGGCGTCGCAGCGTGGGACGACGGCAGCAGCGCCGGCGTTGCATCCGCTGCAGCAGGCATGGATCGACGTCCAGGTGCCGCACTGCGGCTACTGCCAGAACGGGATGATGATCCAGGCCGCAGACCTGCTCGCGACGACCAAGAACCCGTCCGAAGACCAGATCCGCACGGCAATGAACGGACACCTCTGCCGCTGCGGCACCTATCCGAGAATCCTGACCGCGATCCAGCAGGCGGCCAAGGTCATGGCAAAGGCAGGTGCGTGATGACAGGACTGATCGAAGAGACCGGACAGGCCGAGGGCCTGCACGAGAAGGCGTTCTCGCGTCGCTCGTTCGTCAAGGGCGGCGGGATGATGATCGTCGGCTTCAGCCTCGCGGGCGCAGCGACTGCCGGAAAGGCAGATGCGGCGATCAACCCGTGGGCGAGCCCCGGCCCGGGCAACCCGAACGCCGTCGACTCGTTCCTCGCGATCCATTCCGACAACACGGCCTCGCTCAACTCCGGTCGGATCGAGCTCGGTCAGGGCTCGACGACCGGGCTGATGATCCTCGCCGCGGAAGAGCTGAACATGGACTGGTCGCAGCTCAAGCACATCGCGTTCGACACGGGCGGCCCGACGCCGTCGCCGAACACCGGCAACACGGGAGGCAGCTCGTCGATCACGACCGGCGGCCCGCTTGTCCGGATGGCCGCCGCACAGGGCTACCAGGCGCTGCTCCAGCTCGCCTCGGCGAACCTGGGCGTTCCGGTCGCGCAGCTCAGCGTCAGCAAGGGCGTCGTCTCGGGCGGCGGCAAGACCGTCACCTACGGGCAGCTGATCGGAGACAAGCTCTTCAACGTCACCTACGCCGGGACGACCCTGAACCCGGGCGTGGCGCCGGCGAAGCCCGTCAGCCAGTACACACAGGTCGGGATCGCCCGGCCTCCCCGCTACGACATCCCGTCGATCGTCACCGGCACGAAGGTCTATGCCGCAAACGTTCGCGTCCCCGGCATGCTGCACGGCCGCATCGTGCGACCGCGTGGCCAGGGCGCCTACGGCGCCGGCTCGACACCGGTCCCGCTGACAGTCGATGCGAGCTCGATCAGCCACATCCCGAACGTCCAGGTGATCCAGGTCAAGAACTTCCTCGGCGTCGTCGCCCCGCTCGAGTTCGACGCGATCCAGGCGGCGGCACAGCTGAAGGTGAGCTGGCAGCCGTTCCCGACGATCAGCGACTCCGGCAACCTCTGGAAGGGGATGCGGGCCTTCGACGCGGCCGGACAGATCGCCGCGAAGTTCTCGGTGAACACCGGCAACGTCGACTCGGCGCTCGCCGGCGCGGCGAAGACCGTCACCGCCACCTACAAGCACCACTACCAGATGCACGCACCGATCGGCCCGAACGTCGCCGTCGCGGACGTGAACGACTCGATCCAGTCGGCGATCATCTACTCGCACGTCAAGGACGGCTACGGCACCTCGCGCCCGAAGATCTCGGCGTTGCTCGGCTATCCGCTGAACAACGTGCGGATCGTCTACTACGAGGGGTCGAGCACTTTCGGCGGCGGCGCGATCCACGTCGACTGCGGCCAGGCCGCAGCGCTACTGTCGCGGGCGGTCGCCAAGCCGGTCCGGCTCCAGTACATGCGGTGGGACGAGCACGGCTGGGACAACTACGGCCAGGCGATGATGTTCGACGGTAGGGGTGGGATCGACGCGAACGGCAACATCGTCGCGCTCGACTGGACCGGCTACTCGATGGCCGCCTACTCGGTCACGCCGTCCGAATCGCTCACCGGGTCGGTGATCGCCGCGCCGAGCTCGACCGGCGGTGCCTCCGACACGAGCGACACGGGCACCCAGTACAACGTCAACGGGACGAACCGCCGCTACAACCTGAAGACGGTTCCGACGCTGAACAACTACTTCAAGACGTCCACGCTCAGAGCACCGAACGCGCCGCAGGGCACGTTCGCGGGCGAGCAGATGGTCGACCAGCTCGCCTACGCCGCGAACATGGACCCGTACCAGTTCAGGCTCCAGAACATCACGAAGCTCCAGGTCAACGACGGCTTCAACCAGTGGCACGACGCACTCGTCGCGGTCGCACAGCTCGCGAACTGGCAGCCGCGGGTCGCGAACTCCGTCAAGCAGACCGGGAACACCGTGAAGGGACGGGGGATCGCCCTCGGGGGCTTTGCCAGCTCGCAGGCCGGCACCGTCGCCGAGATCACGGTCAACAAGAAGTCCGGCAAGATCACGGTCAACAACCTGTACGGCGCCCAGGTCGCCGGTCTCTCGGTCGCACCGTCGATGATCGAGAACCAGATCTCGGGCAACTTGACGATGGGGACGAGCCGGGCCCTGTACGAGGCGGTCGTGTTCAACAAGACGAACGTGACGAGCCTCGACTGGGTCACCTATCCGCTGATGCGCTTCGCGGATCACCCGGCAGTCCACTACCAGGTCGTGCAGCGGACGGACCTCCTGCCGACGGGCTCGGGCGAACCGCCGCAGGCCTCGGTCGGAGCGGCGATCGCGAACGCGTTCTTCGATGCCACCGGTGTCCGGATCTTCGAGGCACCGATGACGACGGCACGCGTCCGCGCCGTGCTCAAGGCCGCCGGCGCCGCCTAGCCGCGGCGTTCGGTCAAACGACGTAGCGATCGGGCCCGGAGACGGGCCCGATCGCTCTCTGGATCTAGACTCGCCCGATGGACGCCGCGAGCTTCAGGGGCGAGGGTCTCCACCCGGCGCTCCTCCCGGTCGACGAGCTCGCCGACTGCGCCGCGACCGCGCTCGCCGCCGACGGGAAGCGGATCCTCTCGTACGGGACCGGCGCCGGCTACACGCCGCTTCGCGAGCTGATCGGCGAGTGGTTCGGCGTGCATCCAGGGCGCGTCCTCCTCACGAACGGCTCCCTCGAAGGGCTCGGCCTGCTCGCGCGCCATCTCGCCGACGGACGCCCGGTGCTCGCCGAGTACCCGGTGTACGACCGGGCGGAGCGGACGATCCTCGATACCGGCAACGTGCTCCTGAGCGTCGGGATCGAAGCGGACGGGATGAACACCGGCGAGCTCCGGCAGATGCTCACCGAGTACCGTAGGCCGTCGCTGATCTACACGATCCCGAACTTCCACAACCCGACCGGGCACACGCTCACGCTCGAGCGACGACGGGCGCTGATCGAGCTCGTGCGGTCGCAGAACCTGCTCCAGAGCGAGCAGATCGTGCTCTTCGAGGACGACGCCTACGGGCTCACACGCTTCGAGGGCGAGCGGCTTCCGGCTCTCTTCGACCTCTCGGCCAAGGCGGCCGTCTATAGCTCGTCGTTCTCGCCCACGATCGCGCCCGGAATCCGCGTCGGCTTCCTGATCCTCCCCGAGCCGCTCGCCGCCCGCCTGGCGGCGCACGCGAACGCGACCTACATCTCCCCCGCACTGCTCGGCCAGGCGACGGTGTTCGAGTTCATCAGGCGCGGGGGCTTCGAGGCGCACGTCGGCCGGCTCAGGGATGGTCTACGACTCCGTCGGAACGCGATGGTCGATGCGCTCGCGCGGCACTTTCCCGACGGCAGCTGGTCGCGGCCGGGCGGCGGCTTCTATCTCTGGCTCGAACTTCCGGTCGGAACCGACAGCCGCGTCTTCGTCGGCGAGTCGAAGCTGACGACGGCGGTCGCCGGCACGTCGTTCGCCTCGACCGCGAACGGACTTCGCCTCTCCTTTGCCGCGGGCTCTCCGGAGGAGGTTGCGGCCGGGGTCGAACGCCTCGCGATCGCCCGGGCGGATTACTCCGCCTGACGGCGATCCGCAGCTCCGAGGAGTACGCTTCCGGGGTGGAGTCCCCGATTGACGTGGAGTCCCAGCCAAGCCGGCCGCAGCTAGGAGCGGCGTGGGCCAGTTCCTTGCTTCTGGCCGCTTTCGCCGTGGTGGCCGCCGGCCTGCTGTTGGTGGCGCCGGTCGCCCAGGGCCGCCGCGCTGTGAATCTGACGTTGAACGTCACGTTCTTCGCCAACGGCTCGATCTCGGTCACCCTGCCCGACGGGACGCCGGTCGGCACGACGAGCGGCGCCCCGACCGTGATCCCGGCTGGTGTCTACACGATCGTCGTGCTCGGGCCTGGCGGCTGCACGCAGCTGCCGCTGTTCGACCTGAGCGGCCCGGGCGAGCGGCTCGAGGACGACATGATCGGCGGCGAGGTGACGAGCGAGACGCACCCCGCCACCTTCCAGCCGAACTCGACCTACACCTGGCGCACCGACAACGACAGTGCCTCCCCGGTCCATACGTTCGTCACCTCCTCGCAGGTACTCGGAACGGCGCAGACTCAGACGAGCTCGACGCCGACCGGCCCCGTGGCCCCGCCGACGGCCCAGGATGTCGTCGGCTCGGCTGTCGTCCCCTTCCGCGGCTTCCTCACCGGGACGGTCAGCGCCGCCGGCAAGCTCACGCTGGCGTTCAAGGGCAAGAGCGTCAAGAGACTCACCGCCGGGCGCTACACGATCCGTGTCGTCGACAGGAGCTCCTCGAGCGGATTCACGGTCGGGAGGGGTACCCGCCCACCGCTCAAGGTCACGAGCGCCGGGTTCGTCGGCAAGCACACGGCGAGCGTCGACCTGACCGCCGGGACGTGGCTGTTTGCGCCGATCGCAGGCAAGACGGCGTTCTCCGTCGTCGTCGCCGGCTGAAGCTCCAACCGCCGGCCCGCGAGTAGGCTTGCCGGATGCCGTCGGGGTGGCAGCCGCTTCCGCTCGAGCCGTGGAGCAAGACGTGCGACACGCTGCACGCGCACACGCAGGTGCTCGGCAAGCTCTCGACGACACTCGGTCCACCCGAGCCCCAGCTTCAGCACGGAGCGCTCCGGCTCACGGCCCGCGGCTGGGAGACGCGCCCGCTGCCTGCCCCGGACGGATCGGGCCTCTTCGGCGTCGCGCTCGACCTCCATTCCCACGAGGCGGTTGTGGAGCACGGCGACGGGCGCACCAGGCGCGTGGCTCTCTCGCCGAACCGGCCGGTGGGCGAGGTCACGCGTGGTGTCCTTACTGCCGTGACGGAGCTCGTAGGGCCGGTCGAGCTGAGCCTCGTTCCCTCGGAGACAGGCTGGAAGACACCACTCGACGAGGACGAGGAGCACGCCACCTACGATCCGGAGCAGGTGGCCGCGTACTTTGCCGCGGCAACGCGTGCGGCGCTCGTGCTCGCAGCACTCCGAGCTCCCTATCGCGGCCGCTCGACTCCGGTCAACGCCTGGTGGGGTTCCTTCGACCTAGCGGTGAGCCTCTTCTCGGGCCACGCGGCGGCGCCGCCGTCGGACGACTTCATCGCGCGCAACGCCATGGACTCCCAGGAGCTCGCGATCGGCTGGTGGCCCGGCGACACCCGCTACCCGCAGCCAGCGTTCTATGCCTACGCCCACCCGCCGACCGACGGCCTGAGCGAGGCCCGGTTGTCGCCCGCAGCGGCTCGCTGGGATGCGACGCTCGGCGAGTTCATCCTCGACTGGGCAGACGTCGTGGCCGCCGACGACCCTCATGCCGCCGCGCTCGGCTTCGCCCGGTCGTTCGTCCGACGCGCCTGTGCGATCTGCGACTGGGATCCGGTGCTCGCTGCGAGCCTCGAAGGGCATCCTCCGCCCGTGGTTTGAGGTCGATGGGCGGCCGCCCGTCCGGGAGCTCGGCCGCCCATCGCTGACCCCAAAGCCTGAGACGCCACTCGCCCGGTTCCGATAGTCGTGCTCATGAAACGCGCAGGGAACGACGGCGGGCGACCACCAGTCCGGTCGCTCCGAGCGCAAGGATGACAGCCGCCAGAAGCGTCGGGGCCGTTTCGCCGAAGGCGTGCCCGGAGACCTCGGCGACGTTCCCTCCGCCCGGCCGGATCACCGCGGAGCGCTGCGAGCCCGCGTAGTAGCTCGAGATCTCGTGCAGCGCGGCGGCGTAGCCCGGATCCGCCGAGACCCGGTTCGTGAACGGGGCCTCGTTCTTGCGCTCACCCGCGGGGACCGCGGCGGCCCGCACGGTCGTCACGATCTGCGCGAGGACGCGGCTCGAAACCGGGCGCGTGAACGGCCACTGGTTCTTCGGCTCCGCACCAGCGGCGGCGGCGAGTATGGCGGTGGCGGCGAGTACGGCGAGTGCAGTGAGGAGGCGCTTCGGATCCATGTCTTCTCTCCTTGGCCGGGCCGCGAGATGCGGCCGAGGCAGGGAGCGTCCGACATGCCGCTGACGAGGGGCTCACGGGCTGCTGACGGGCACCTGACGGGCACAGACCGGCTGATAGGGCCGGCTGCCGACGAAGCGAGACCACTCCTCACGGGTAAAGCTGCGGCCCGCGACGGCGCAGGCATGCTGCTCCCATACCGCGACCGACGTGGGCCAGATCTGCGCCGACCCGTCGTCCCAGACGACGACCAGGTGCTTGCCGTCGGGTGTGTAGGCAGCGTTGCCCCAGCCGGTTCCCCGCGAGGTGCCCGGGAAGCTCGCGCCGAACTGCTGGAGCGTCGCGGTCGTCCACAGCTTGGCGAGGTTGTCCGAGCCGCCGGCCGTCGCGAAGACGGAGCCGTCGGGGCTGAAGGAGATCGCGGAAACGGGAGCGGTCGCGACGAGCGTCGGCCGCCCGATCTCTGAGCCGCCGGCCGGATTCCAGCGCTGAATGATGCCCGCCCAGCTCCCCGTGACGAGCGAGCCGTCAGGCGCATACGCGAGCGCGGTGTAGGTGAAGCCCCCCGCGCCCTCGGGCCGGATCGTACGTACGGGGCGGCCGGTGCGGGCGTCGTAGAGCACGACGGGGCCGGTCTCGTAGGCCGCAGCGACCGTCTTGCCGTTCGGGGGAAAGGCAACCGAGTTGACCCAGCCGCTCTTCTTCCGGATCAGCCAGAGGAGCTTCCCCGAAGCGGCATCCCAGACGGCGATCGTGCCGTAGCGCCACGGAATGGATCCCGGGGTGTGGTTCACATCGCCGGCCGCGACGAGACGGCCGTCCGGAGAGAAGGCAACGGCCGTGACGACCTCGCGCACGCCGTTGATCGACCCCATGCCGCGGAGCTCCCGGACGAGCCGGGGCTCGGTTCCCGGGCTTGCCCCGGGGGCCCAGAGCTGGACCTGTCCGCTGTCGCCGGTCACCGCGATCAGGCCGGCTCGAGACCAGGCGAGGCCGGCGACCTCGCCGACTACGGGCCTGAACACACCGAGCCTCGCCGTGGTCTCGGTCGAGAAGATCCCCACCTCGGAGCGCGCAATCCGAACCGCGAAGCGGCTGCCGTCGGGAGAGAGCGCAAGCGGCGCCGGAAGATAGGCCAGGTCGCCACCGAGCGGGAGCGCAGCGCGTGTCCTGTAGGTCGCGAACTGGGCGCCGAAGCGGCGTCTCGTACCGAGGTCCCAGATGAAGATCGCGCCGTCGAGACTGCAGGAGTAGAGCGTCTGGTCGTCGCGGCTGAAGGTCACGCTGCCGACGTGGGCCGCGTGGCCGAGCAGACGTTCGATGGGCGACGCCGTGGAGACGTCCCAGAGGATCACGCTGCCGTCGGTCGAGGTCGTGGCGACCGTCTTGCCGTCGTGGGAGAACGCGATCGTCACGACGCCTTCGGTGTGCGATCCGAGGCCTGGTGTGACGCGCCCTGTCGGCAGGTCGACGAAGGACACGGTTCCGTCGGTGCGTCCGACGACGAGCGTCCTTCCATCCGGGCTGATCGCGGGCGAATACCCGGTACCCGGGTGCACGCCGTACCGGTGCACGACCCGTAGCGAGCTCGCGTCGAGGATCGTGACGGTCTGGTTGCCGAGCAGCGCCAGCCGCCGGCCGCCGTCGACGAGGGCGATCCCCTCGGAGCCGTCGGCCCCGACCGGAGCAGACGTCGTGATCCTCCGGCCGGTCGCAAGGCGCCAACGTTCGATGTAGGCAGGACCTTCCGCGCCGTTCGCGTCCACGAGGCTGTAGACGAGAGAGACGACCCCGTTCCGCCCGATCACGGGCCCCGTGTTGACGTTGATCTGGTGCGTCAGGAACCGGTGATCGAGCGGGAGCTTGCGGACGATCGCGTAGGTTCGGGTGCTCCGGACCTCGATGGTCGGCTCGACAGTCCCCGCCGGAGCGACGACGAGCGACCCGTCGGGTGAATAGGCCACGGGCGCCGTGAACCCGAAGTCATGGACGGTGGCCTCGAGCCGCCGGTGGACGAGGTCGTAGAAGCGCACCGCGCCCTGGTTGTCGCTCGCCGCGAGGGTGCGCCCATCCGGGCTCACAGCGAGCGCTTGCGGCCGCGAGGTGATCGGGCTCGTGAAGGTCGCGATCGCAGCCGGGCTCCGGAGCAGCGTGGCGAGGAGCGTCCCCTCGGTCTGCGCCGAGGGACTCAGGCTGACGGCCTCACGGGCGAGCAGCATCGCCGTGTCGATCCGCGGCTCCCCTACGGCTTCGGCACCGAGCTGGCGCGCGAGCGCGACCTTTGCCTCGTGGTCCGCATGCCGCTGCTGGACGAGCGCCAGCGAGCCGGCTGCGACCGCGACCACGAGCAGCGTGCCGACGCCCGCGACGAGCAGCCTCAGCCGGCGGTTCCGCCGCCGCTCCCGTTCGAGGCTTCGCTCGCTCTCGTCGCGGCTCGCCTCGACGAACTCGCGCTCGACGGTGTCGAGCTCGCCGGTATGCCCGGCCTCCCAGTCGAGGACGGCCGAGAGCCGCGCCCCGCCATAGAGGTCGGCCGGGTCGCGCCCTCCTGCGTCCCACTCCCGGGCCGACGCGGCGACGTGTGCACGGAGCCGTCTCGACTCGCTTTCCTGCTCGAGCCATTCGCGCATGCGAGGCCACTCCCGCAGCAAGGCCTCGTGCGCGACCTCGACGGCCCCTTCGTCCGCGGTCACGAGCCGGGCTTCCACGAGCACGCCGAGCACCCCTGCAACCCCGTCGCGGCCGCGGACGATCTCCGCAGTGGGAACCCGGCGGCGGACAGGGGCGTCTGCCTCGCCCGCGGCGAGCTGCAACATGATCGAGCGCATCGCGTCCTGCTCGGGCGCGCTCACACTCGCGTACGCCGACTCGGCCAGCCGGCCGACCGCACCGCGTACGCCGCCGGCGGCGCGGTAGTCGGCGAGCCTGAGCGTCCTGCCGTCGCGCTGACGCCACAGCTCGAGCATGGCCGTCGAGAGCAGAGGCAGGCCGCCCGGCTCCCCGGCGACGTCGCCGACGACGGCGGCGGCCAGATCGTCCGGAACGACCAGGCCCGCGCGCTCCGCGGGCAGCCTGACCGCCTGTTCGAGCTCCTCGGGCCGCATCGGGCCGACGAGCACGTGGTTGCGCGCGAGCAGGTGGGCGAAGTCAGGGTACGAAGCCGCCTGCCCGTAGTAGTCGGCACGCAGGGAGACCGCGACGAGCGCCCTGCCCTGCGGGTCGAGCGCCGCAGCGACGAGCAAATCGAGAAACGCGGCGCGCTCCGCCTCGTCGGCGCAGAGCGTGAAGACCTCCTCGAGCTGATCGACCGCGAGCAGCACCCGGCCACCCGGTGAAGTCGCCTCGAGCAGCCCCTCCAGGCCGCCGCCGCCGCACGCACGTGCGAGTTCCGCTACCGGATGAGCGCCCGGACGGACGACGACGAGCGGCCAGGTGCGGCTGCCGGGAAGAGCACCCGAAGCAACCGCCGCGAGCAGCCCTGCACGGAGGATCGAGGACTTGCCGGCGCCCGACGGCCCGATCACTCCCACGAGCGGGGCTTCCGCGAGCCGCGCGACGAGGTCGGCGACGACGCGCTCGCGGCCGCAGAAGAACTCGGTGTCGCCGATGTCGAACGAGGCAAGACCCTTGAACGGGCAGACGACCACCTCGGCCACGGCCCCGGCGGCCGGGGCAGTCTCGAGCGCTGGATCGTGGACGAGGATCGCCCGCTCGAGCTCCTGCAGGGCATAGCCGGGCTCGAGCCCGAGCTCGTCGGCGAGCAACGCGCGTGTCTCGCGGAACACCTCGAGCGCGTCGGCCTGGCGGCCGGAGCGATACAGCGCGAGCATCAACTGCGCGCGAAGCCGCTCCTGGAGTGGATAGGAGGCGACGAGCGCATCGAGCCGGCCGATCAGGGCTGTTGCGTTGCCGAGCTCGAGCTCGGCGTCGACCAGATCCATCTCGGCGGCCAGATGCAGCTCATCGAGGCGGCGAATCTCCGTCTGGAGGCAATCGAGCGCGGTTAGATCGGCGAGCGGCGGCCCGCGCCAGAGCGAGAGCGCGTTCCGCAACGCCTCGGCCGAGCCCGGAGCATCGCCTGTGGCAAGGAGTCGCCGTCCCCGCTCGTGGAGGTGCGCGAACCGCGGGAGGTCGATCTGGTCGGGCTCGGCGCGAAGGAGGTAGCCGTGCGGGCGGGTCTCGAGGATGCCGTCCCGCCCGTTCTGCTCGCCGTCGGCGAGCGTCCGGCGCAGTCGCGAGATCGCCGACTGGAGGGCGTTGGGGGCCCCATCACCCGCCTCCTCCCCGAAGAGCTCCTCGACCAGCCGGTCGCTCGAGACGACTTCGCCCGCGCGCAAGAGGAGCAGCGCCAGGACCCCTCGCTGCCGCGGGCCGCCCAGTGCGATCGCCTGCCCCTCCCCACGCGCGACCTCGAGCGGGCCGAGAAGCCGGAACTCGAGTCGAGGCCTGAGGGCCGGATCTGTGGGCACCGCGCGATTATCCGCTGTTTGCCCGCACCCTCCAAATTGCCGAGGCCGACGCGGCCCGGCGGAACGGTGTCGAGGCGCGTTCGATCGCCTCCTTCGCGGGCCCGACGAGTCCCTCGCCGAGCCGCCGCGCCGCATCGATATGGTCGCCGGTCCAGAGGATCCGGACGGCGACCGCGACCGCATCGCCTCCCCCGGCAAGATCGCGCCGGACGGCTTCGACGAGCCGCATGTCGGCGGTTCCGTCGCCCGCGAGCGCGTCCGGAACCTCGCCGCGGCCGGAAAGCCCGATTGCCAAACGCTCGTACCACTCCTCCACCGTCGCCGTGGTCCCGAGCAGCTCGCGACGTGCCTCGGAGCGGTCGTCCCGGGCGGCGGCGGCACCGTCGTCCCACAGGTCGAGCACGGCCTCGGAAGTGAGCCGGAGGTTCACGACGCCCGCCACGAGCCCAGAGACCTCGGCGAGCGAGATCGGCTTGGCACCGCGCTCAGCCAGGTAGCTCCGGAACGCATCGTCGAGCCGCTGCGCGGCGGCTGCGGCGCGCATCGACTCGCCAGACGGAGCCGGCTGCGAGGGCATGCCCGCGTCGCAGCAGCCAAGGGCGAAACCGACGGCGGCCGCAAGATACCGAGCGCTCTCGGTGTAGGCCTCCGCCAGGGCCTGGCCAAGGGCCGCCCCGGCACCGCGCGGCCAGAACAGCACGCCGACGAGCAGGCTGACCGCGCAGCCGATCGCGACATCCTCGATCCGCACGAGCCCGACGCGCCAGCCCGCCGGCTGGATGATGTTGAAGAGGAGGACGATCGTGACCGTGAATGCCGCCTGGCCCGCGACGAACGACACTGCGGCCGGCGCCACCGCCGCGAGCAGCACCGCAGGCGGGAGCAGGAGCCAGAGCACCGTCGTGTGCGTCCCGATCGCCTCGAGCAGCACCGCCCCGACGACGAAGCCCGCCGCGGTGCCGAGCAACCCGCGAAGGATGTTCTGGCCCGTCGCGAGTGCATTCGAGCGGAGCACCGAGAGCGTGCCGAGTACCACCCAGAAGGCGTGCTGCACCCCCGAGAGATCTGCGACGAAGACGGCGATCGCCAGACCGATCGCCCCGCGCACGCTGTTGTGAAGCCAAACGGAATGCCGTTCGAGATGCGCGAACGCACGACGCTGCGCGGCCGCGAGCGGACCCACGAGACCGGCGGGCTGGCGGCCGAGTAGGCGGTCCATCCAGCTGCGCCGCTCGGCGGCCGCGGCCAGCGCGGCGTTCGCCGCGATCTGGGAGACGGCGAAGCCGAGCTGCTGGGCGCGAAAGCCCGGGTCGAGGGAGCTGATGATCGTTTCGGCCGGCTCCGAGCCCGGCTCCGGGCCCGCCGGAAGCTCCACGGCCGCGGTGGCGGCCATCCCCTCGAGCGCGCGCTTCAACCCGGCGGTCGCCGCATCGAGCCGGGCCGAGTCGCCTGCTCGGGCCTCGACCAGATCCGCTGCCTCGTCCAGCACGCCCGCCGCTGCCTGCTTGACCGCGCAGACCGCCGGATCGACCTGCACGCCCTCGGGGTGCGGCTGCGTCACGATTGCGTTCAGCCAGGTGAGCTCGTCGACGAGCCGCACCACCGTCCGAGCGGCTGTGGTGAGACCGGTCGGGCGATAGGGCAGCGCGAAGAAGAAGCGCTGGACTCCGGCGATCGCCGCCGTGGCGGCGGTGTCCGCCTCCTCGCGCGCCCGGCGCGTCTGGTCGCCGGGCGTGAGCAGGAACGTTGCATCGGCGCGGAGCCGTGCGGCGAGCGCGCGGCAGCCCCCGACGACGACTCTACGGAGCGGATCGCGGGCGGGCGACGGCCAGAGGAGCCAGATCGCGAGGAAGGACGCGAGCGAGGCGAGGCCCCAGCCCTCGAGCCGGTCGGGGATCGAGGAGGCAGGGCCTTTGAAGGACACCGGCAGGATGAACGCGATCAGCAGCCCGACGCTCGCACCGGCGAGCACCGAGCTGACCGCTCCCGCGAAGAGGACGCAAAAGCCGACGATCGCCATCGCGACCGCCGCGAGCCATGCCGCGCGCGAGGCGAGGGTGCCGATGCAGACGAAGAGCGCCCCGACCGCGGCGAACGAGGCCTGAGCGCGGAGCCGGTCGCCCATCGGGCCGCCGAAGTCGACGAGGATGAGCGAGCCGAACGAGCCGAATGCGGCGAAGACGGCGAGCGTCGGGTTGGCGATGACCTTGTCGCCGAGCGCGAACATCGCCGGCATCACAATCGCAGCACGCCCAGCCCGCCGAAGTGCGGCGAGCCCGGGATCGTGCGCCGCATACCAGCGACGCAGACGGCTGACGTATCCACCCAAGCGAGGCGAGTGTATTTCACGGGTCGTGTAGCCCGCCCACCGATCGTGGGCGGGCTCCTCGAACCCGGTCAGACCGTCGAGCCCCGGCCCATCCCGGCGAATACCGCCACCACGAGCACGAGAATCAGCACGAGGAACAAGAACTTCGAGACGACGATCCCGCCGGCGATCGCGATCAGGAGCAGAAGAAGTACGAGCAACCACAACATGTCGAGTCCACCTCCCTCGTTGACAGTTGGCTCGGTACCCGAGCTGCTGGGAGTCGAAACGACCTGGCTGCCGGCGGCGTGACGCGAGCACAGAGTGCGCCCCGAGCTGCGAAGGCCAGGGTCAGGTACAGCCTGGAAACGACACCCAGAGAAGTTCTGAAATTACCGCGATTAGCAGGCAGAAGCGCGGGGTCAGGCACTGGAACGAAAGCGTGACGGAACAGTGCCGGGACACGCCCCGATCGGCAGGCCTGAAAACGACGGGCGACGGGTGCGCGCTAGGCCGCTCGTGCTGCTAGTACAGGCCTTCACGGCGGGCGTAGCGTTCGGCCCGCGCGCGGTCGTACTCGCCGGAATCGAAGTCCGGATCGTTGAGCGAGCGGAGGATCTCCCCGCCGCTCGGAAGCTCCGACCGCTCGATGTGATGCTCCGGATTCCAGAGGTCCGAGCGGATCAGCGCCTTCGCGCACTGCGTGTAGGCCTCTTCGATCGAGATGAGGAGGCCGAGCTGCGGAACGCTGCCGTCGACGATGCTCGGAGCGAGCAGCTCGGGATCGTCGACGATCGACGCCCGGCCGTTGACCCGGAACGTGTCCCCGATCCCGGGAATCAGGAAGAGCAGGGCGATCCTCGAGTCGTCGAGGAGGTTCGTCAGCGTGTCGGCGATCCGGTTGCCGGGACGATCGGGCATCAAGAGCGTCCGTTCGTCGAGGATGCGCACGAACCCGGCGGGGTCGCCTCGCGGCGAGACGTCGAGCCCACCGCCGGGCTGCGCGGTCGCGACACAGACGAACGGCGAGCGTTCGATGAACTGGCGCGTCAGGTCGTTCAGCCGGTCGGCGAGCTTCGAGACGACGAGCTCGGTCGGCGTACCGAGGACGTTCCTGAGCTCGGCTTCGTCTGCGATTTCGTGCCGTGCGGCCATGCCTCGACGCTAGCAGCGGCGGCGGGCCAGCCGACAGGCGCCCGTCGCCGGGCCGCCCGGGGAGCCGATAGCAGGGAATGCGCAAGCTACCGCCGTCCTCCTCGCTCTCAGCGAAGCAGAATGAGGTGCCGGCTCGTCGTCTGCCGCTGCCGGAAGCGGTCGTGCGGAAGCGCCCCAGCTGCTCGCGACGTGGCGACAGGTCGATGACCGACCGGGTCTCGCCTCGCGGCGAGATCCGGCTCGGTACTCAGGCGAGGGCGAGCTGGCGGCGAAACTGGGCCGCCGCAGCCAGGAACCACACATGGCCGCCCGCGACCGATAGCTCGCGGTAGTCGGCGCCCGCGAGCCGGGCGATCCGGCGGCAAAGCTCGGGCGGCGTCAGCGTGTCGGTCTCGGCGGCGACGACCGTGCACGGGATCCCTCGACGCCGAAGCTCCTCGAGCTCGGCACTGAGGTCGAGCGTTCGCACCGAAGCCGCGAGTCGGAGCGCCGCGCGCGGCGCGGCGAGCGCCGAGCCGACGCTGCGGGCCGCCGGGCCGAGCGGATACAGGCCCGAGGCGAGCTGGAAGCCGAAGTCGTGGAGACAGAGTCCGAGCGGCTTCGACAGCGGTAGCCCGGCAGGGTCGACGAGGACGAGCCGCTCGACCGGCACACCGCGGCTCGCGGCGAGGACGGCAAGCGCAGCTCCGAAGGAGTGCCCGCCGAGCACGAAGGGCCCGGTCCGGCGGCCGAGCTCGGATTCGAGCCACGCAGAATAGACCGCGAGCAAGCCTCTGCTCTCCCGAAAGGTCGGCGGCTCGAGCACCTCCCAGCCAGACGGGACTGCCTTCCGGTAGAGCGAGGCGTGGGCCCCCCAGCCCGGGATGAACAGACCGTGCACCAGGCGGCCAGCTTAGCGAGGCGGTGCGGCGGGCTCAGGCACCCGTACTCGGCGTAGCCGACGTCGGCCGGAAATCCTCTCCGGTTTGCTCACGAGCCGCGAGTCCGTCCGCGAACGCTCACCGCCTCGACGCGCGAATCCCCTGCTCAAGGGGGATTCATGCGGCGGACACCCACGCTAGGGAAGCTGCGCGCGCGTCATCCAGAGCTGCTCCTCGAGCGCCCGGACGACCCCGACGAGCACGTCCTGCGAGGCGATGTCCAATGCGCCGAGCCGGTCCATGCGCTCGCGCACGTGCTCGGCGACCGCGTTCAACCGGTTCACAAGCTCCTCGAGCACCGTGTGATCCTCGACCGCCCCACGCTCGATCGGTGCGCGGTCGCCGCCGGCGACGATCGCATCGGCCTGGCCGTCGGGTGCGTAGCCGATCGCCACTGCCCGCTCGGCAACGGTGTCGGCGAGGTCGTGCCAGGCGTCGACCAGCTCGTCGAGGCGCTGGTGCAGCGGGTTGAAGCGCGGGCCGACGATGCTCCAGTGGAGCTGTTTGCCGACCAGGGCCAGATCGATCAGCTCGACGAGGGTCGCCTGAAGCTCGGCGCCGGTCTCCTCACGAACGTGCTCTCCAAGTGCGGGAAGATGCGCGGTGAAAGCTGTTGAAGCCATGTCGCCCCCGTTTCGTCGGTTGGTTCGAGTACACGAATCCTATTGCGATGTCGAATCGTTCGGAAACGCAGCATCAACCGAGCCGCGACGGCTCGCGGCCCGGTTGATGCCGGCTTCCTCAGCGGCGGGCGATCAGCTCGACGAGCCGGGCCCGCACCCGGTCGAGTGCGCGGACGTGCGAGGCGATCTCGCCGCTCGTTGCTCCGCGCTCCTGGAGGAGGTCACGGACGAGCGCCAGGCCACGGGCATCGAGGAGAAGGTCGTCGATCTCACGGTCGAGGAGTGCCTGGGTATCCGGTGCGATTTCGGTAGCGGTCATGCTGCCTCCTTTACGAGGTCGAGCTCACCCGCTTGCACGGGTTCGGCGACGGGGCGTGGCGCCGGCCTGATCAGGCCGGCCGAGATCAGCGCGCCGCCGACGAGCATGGCGGCGAGCACGATGAGTGCGATCCGGAAGCCGTGATCGAGCGCTGCCGCGCCGGTCACCACGCTCCCATGGTCATCGGCATAGCGTGAGGTCGCGCCGGCGGCGATCGCGCTCACTCCGGCAAGGCCGATCGCGCCGCCGATCTGGCGGCTCGTGTTCACGAGTCCCGAGGCGATACCTGCGTCCGCCCTGCGTACTCCGGCGAGACTCGCGATCGTCACCGGGACGAACGAGAGGCCCATGCCGGCTCCGCCGAGCACGAAGGCCGGGAAGAGATCCCAGAAGTAGTGGCCCTGCTCCGGCAGCCGGACGAGCCACGCCACCGAGGCCGCCGAGACGAGCAGGCCGAGGGTCAGCGTGAAGCGCACGCCGAACCGCCCGACGATCATTTGCGCGAGGTTCGAGACGACCACGACCGTGAGCGCGAAGGCAAGGAACGCGACACCTGACTGGACCGGCGAGTAGTGGAGCACGTCCTGCAGGTAGAGCGAGAGCAGGAAGAACTCGGAGAACGCGACGGCGCCGATCACGGCCATCGTCGCGTTCGCCGCCGCGAGGGTCGGGATCTTGAAGATCCGAAGCGGCAGCAGCGGCGAGGCCGAACGCTGCTCGATCAGCAGGAACGCACCCACGAGAGCGACCGCCGCTGCGGTCAGGCCGATCGTCGCCGGGGACGTCCAGCCATCGGTCGTTGCCCGCGTCATCGCATAGACGAGCAGCATCAGCCCGCTCGTGATCGAGGCAGCGCCGGCGAAGTCGAAGTGACGATGCGGGAGGTCCGCCCGGCTCTCGCGGAGCAGCCAGGGGGTCAGCGCGATCGCTGCGATCCCGACCGGCACGTTGATGAAGAAGATCCACGACCAGTGCAGGTAGGAGGTCAGGACCCCGCCGAAGAGCACTCCCGCCGCGGCACCGCTGCCCGAGGCCGCACCGTAGATCCCCAGCGCACGGTTCCGCTCGCGGCCTTCGGCAAAGGTCGTCATCAAGAGCGCGAGCGCAGCCGGAGCGAGCAACGCCCCGCCGAGGCCCTGGAGGGCACGGAAGGCGATCAACGAACCTTCCGACCAGGCGAGCCCGCAGAGCAGCGAGGTTGCCGCGAACACCGAGAGGCCCGCGACGAAGACGCGGCGGCGGCCGAGCAGGTCGGCGATCCGGCCGCCGAGGAGCAGGAAGCCCCCGAAGAAGATGGCGTAGGCCGAGATCACCCACTGGAGGCTCGACTGCGAGAAGCCGAGGTCGAACTTGATCGACGGCAACGCGACGTTCACGATCGCGACGTCGAGCACCACCATGAACTGCGCGGTGACGATGAGGGCGAGTGCGGCCCACTTGTGCGTATTCCGTCCCGTATCCTGTGGCGTATCAATAACAGAGAAATTCATTTATCTACCCCCAAAATCGTTTGGCTCGCCAACGATATCACACAACAACCGTCGGTCGCGCTACACTTTTTGAGATGTCAACTTCTGCTCCCTCTCCCACGCCGATCCTGAGCGGCCCGTCGCAGGAACTCCGCGACAACACCGGGTTCCTGCTGAAGAAGCTCGGGTGGGCGATCAAGGAGCGTTCCTTCGAGGCCTACGAGGCAACCGGGATGACGCCCCAGCACCACGCCGTCCTCTCGGTGCTCGACGAGGGGACCTGTGGAGCGCAGGGAACGATCGCCGACCGTCTCGGCTACGACCGCAGCCAGCTCGTCGGCCTGCTCGACGACCTCGAGACCCGCGGCTACGTGATGCGCAAGCGCGACCCGGACGACCGGCGCCGCCACCTCGTGAGCCTCACCCCCGAGGGGAAGAGTGCACTCGACGACCTGCGGACGATCGGAAAGGGCGTCGAGGCGGAGTTCCTCGCCCCACTCGACGAAGAGGATCGCCAGACGCTCCACGCGCTGCTCCTCCGGCTCGCCGCGTACCACCATGCTGGTTTCAACCCAGCCGGCTTTCCGCCGGCCGGTCCGCCCGCTCCGCCTGTTTCGTAGTTTCCGTAAATTCCCGGCGGTGAGCAGGCAGCTATTGATTCTGCTGCTCGGGGACGCGACCGAGGCGGACCTCGAGGCAGCGGTGGAGGAGCACGGTGACGGCTTCCCGTCCGTCTACGTGGTCGCGCCGGCGCGCGTCAAGGCGCTCGACTGGCTCGCGACCGATGAGGCGCGGGCGACCGGCGAGGCGGACGTCCGCGCCCTCGAAGCCGAGTGGCTGCTCGCGGGCCAGGCCGAGATCGGCGGCGGCGAGGCCGGGAACGTCGATCCCGTCCAGGCCGTCGAGGATGCGCTCGATCGCTTCCACGCGGACGAGATCGTCGTCGTCGGCTCCGGCGAGCTCGACCCGCACCTCGTTCCCGCGCTCTCGGCCTTCGCCGTCCCGGTCAGCACGTACGGCCTCGAGGTGACCCCGCAGAGCTGGCGGACGCGCCTCCGGGCGACGAGCCGTGGAATCGCCTCCGGCCGGAACGAGAGCACACCGTGGGTCGCCTTCGTCGCCGCCAATCTCGGGCTCCTCTTGATCGCGGTCGCGATCGCGGCGGTCGGGATGTTCGGTGTGTGGCTCGCCGGCAGGTTCTAGAGGCGACTCCGCTAGCTGGCCGGCCCGCACGGGTGTGACCGGAGGTACTGCGTGAGGTCGCGGGCGAGGTTGTAGACATCCGGCGAGCCGAACCCCGTCGCAAAGTCCCAGCCAGGGCCCGCGCTGTAGAAGCGGTTCCCGCCCGTGCGCACGTCGTGGAACGCCGGGTACGGCTCGTTCGCGGTTGCCAGCCGATAGAGAATCGGCGCGAGGAAGCACCGCCGCGTGACGCCGTGCTTCCGCGCGTACTGCTCGGCGAGGAGCATCGAGGAGGCCCAAAACGGAGAGGCTGCGCTCGTGCCGCCGAAGGAGTCCCAGTTCCCGTAGTCGCGGACGAGCCACCCGCTCGCAGGGCTCGCGCTGGCCGAGACGTCCGGGACGACGCGGTCGCCGCCGCCGGGGAGATGTGCCGCACGCTGCCAGCTCGGCGCCGGGTCGTTCGGGTTGATCCCGCCTCCCCCACCGGCGTCCGAGAGCGGGTTCTCCCAGCCCGACTCGCTGGAGTAGCTCCCGTCGCTCGCGAGCGAGAGGAGCGTCCCGCCGACCGACACCACCTGGGGCAGGTCGGACGGGAAGTCGACGCTCAGCCGGTGGTCGGAGAAGTCCTGCCGCTGGCAGTCGTAGGAGCCGCTGTCGCCGCTCGCGACGAAGACCGTGATCCCGCGTGCCACGGCGAGCTCGAGCGCGCGTTCGACCGCCTGCCTGAACTCGCCCGGCAGCCGCGAGTCGCAGAGCCCCCAGCTGAACGTCGCGATCCCCACCTTCCCGTCGGCGACGAGCTTCGAGAACACGTCGACCTCTCCCTGGGCGGTCTCGGGCGCCTCGTAGTTGACGATCCGGGCTCCAGGCGCGATCGCGCTGACGACATCGAGGTCGAGGTCGTCCTCGCTGAGGTCGGACACCGTTCCGCCCCCGTCGACCTTCACGTCGGTCGGACTGGGGCCGCTCGAGTCGAAGTGGCTACGGAAGGTGGAGACGTCACTCCGGGTTTTCGACTCGTTCGGCGGGAACGGCTCGAGCGAGACGATCGCGATCGACTCGCCGCTTCCGTCAACGCCCTGCTTCTGGAGCGGCGCGACGTCGTAGGCGAGCTGCGCATCGTCGGGGCGGAGCACGGCGTGCGGCAGATCCGCCGGCAGGGCGACGGGCCGGTTGCTGAGTCCGACGACGCCCGTGACGTAGGGACGGAGTCTCGCCGGGATGCGCGGTGCGGCGGTCGGGGCGTGGTAGGAGCGGCCGGTGCCGTCGGTGTATGTCCGGAAGCCGATCCGGAAGAACCGGGCGAGCGTTGCGGCAGTCGCGCGGGCATCGATCTCGGTGCGTTGCGGGAAGGTCTGGGTGACGCGGATCCCGTTGGCACCGAGCAGCCGCTCGACCCGGCGCAGGGCGGCGAGCGGCAGCCCGTAGCGGGCCCCGAGGGCAGCGGCGCTCGACGCCGTGCGCCCGGCGGCGAGATCGCGGGCCAGGAGTGCCTGGTCGAGGTGCAGGTCGAGCGCGAAGGAGATCGGGGTGGCCGGCGTCGTCGGACGGTGCTGGACCGCGGCCTGCCGGTGCTCGGGAACGAGCAGCAGGGCAGCGGCGACCGCGGCGACGAGAAGCGCTCCGAGTTTCACGTTCCGGGCCATTCGAGGTCGTCCAGGAGCAGATCGACGAGCTGGAAGGCCGGGAACGGGGAGCTCGAGCTCCCGCCGTGGGGCTCCTCGTTCGTGACGGCTTCGACGACGGCGGTCACCTTGCCCTGGCGTGCCGCCTCGAACACCACCTCGACCTGCTCGTCGGGACTCGGCGGCTGGTCGACGGTGGCCGAGAAGAGCTTGACGCTCGCCGGCACGAACCCGAGCTCCGGCGAGAGGATCGCGTGCGCGGCCGAGGAGTCCTGCTCGATTCCGAGGAAGCCGTCGCTCTGGGCAGAGAGCCTCTTGTCGATCGCGTTCTGCGGCGAGACGGTCGACGGGTAGACGACAACGGCGGCAACGACGAAGACCCCGCTCTCGGCGGTCGACTGGAGGACGAGGCCGTCGGCGCCGGTCTGGACGACCTTCCAGTTGTCGCCGTAGCGGAGCCGCAGTCCCAGATCGCTCGTCCAGGCCGTTCCGGCGTGGAAGACCCCGGCGACCAGGTGTGGTGCAGCAACCGGCGTGGACGGCGGCGAGGCGCAGGGGACCCCGGGGTCGCAAGCAGGGCTGGGCACGGCGGGTCGTGTGATCACGATCGCGAGCGCGGTGATGATCACCGCGGCCGCCCCGAGCCCGCCGAAGACCGCCAGCTTCGCCCCGAGCCCGAGCCGCGCCTTTCTGGGGATACGCACGCCGCCGGCGGATGTTCCCTTCGGGAGCGCCCGCAGCCCGATCCCGCAGTGGCCGCAGAAGCTGTGCGCAGGCGTTTGGTGATGGCAGCTCGGGCACTCGAGCGGCGGTCCGATCGGCTTGTCGTTCGCCTCCTCGCGCAGGCCCACCTGGATCAGGCGCCGGAGCCAGACGAGCGAGACCGCCCCGAGCGCCGCGGTGATCGCGAGGGTCGGCCAGACACGCAGGTACAACGCCGCAAGCGAGGCGCCGACGAGCGCTGCCCCGGCAATCGGCACCGCCACGAACGGCGAACCGAGGGGGCCCACCACTCCACGGTCGCGAATCGGGCAGCGCAGGCGCAGCCAGAAGGAGGCGGTCGCGGCGCCGCCGACCCCGGCAGCGAGGACCGGAGTCGCGACACCGAGCGTGAGCAGCCGCGCGATCCAGAGCTCCGCGTTCCCGGCCGGCTCGAATCCGAGGTGCAGGAAGCCCGCCGAGTTCGCGATCGCCTCGGCCGCGACGAGGGTCGCGCCAGAGCACGCGCCGAAGGTCACGCCGTCGAGGACGTCGTTGAACTTGCGGTACGGCAGCAGGACCAGCGGGCCGGCGAGGATCAGGACGAGCGAGGCGCACGGCAGGATGACGCCCAGCCAGACGAGGTTGTGGTTGCCCGGACTGCCCTGGAGCAACGCAGCCTGGCTCGCAAGTCCCTTGGCGACGTAGCCAAGGCCGACCCCCGCCAGGATCCCCCAGACGATCGTGAACGCCAGCACGAGCAACGGCTCGTCCTCGTAGACGTCGACGTCCCACAGGTAGAGCAGGAAGAGGACCGGCACCATCACGGCCGCCGAGACGAGGGCGAGTGGGAACAGGCCGAGCAGGCAGAGCACGACGACGAGCCCGACCGCTCCGAGCAGCGCCAGCCGGAATGGGCGCATGTCGGCGCGGGGCAGGTGCGGGAAGATCGAGGAGACGAGCCGGGGGTCGTACCACCGCTCCTGGGGCGCCGCCGCGAACCCCGCCTTCTTCCGCTCCTCGCCCTCGAGCGGCTCGCCACAACAGACGCAGAACGGCTCCCGCGGCACGTCGCGAGCGCAATTCGTGCACCTGAACTCGCCGCCGGGTTCCACCTGCGAGCGAGTCTAATGCTGCGCCGCTCGAGCCCCTCAGCGGGGAGTCGGCGCGCCGCTCGCGTCGATACGCGCCAACGCGAGCACCGCCTGGGCGTGGCGGTGCGCCGCGGCCGGGGTCAACTGGCCGCGCGGGAGCTCGACGACGAACGACGTTGCGCCGGGGAATGCGTGGTTGGCCCAGCTCGTGGCGCTGCCGGGGTAGCGCGGAAGCCGCTTCAGCCGGAGGCCGACGAGCTTCGAGTAGCGCCGCTCGAGCGCGAGATCGCCGCCGGACTCGTCGACGACCGCCAGCTGCTGGTGGTACCAGATGACGAGGCGCGGCCGGAGCGTCGTGAGGAGCGTGTAGAGGATCCGGCTCTCCGTCTCCGAGATCGGATAGGGGCCGGAGTAGTGCGGGTTGTCGTTTGCCTGGCTCGGCTTCCAGTGCCACGGGAAGTTCCGGTTCAGGTCAACCCCGTGCGCATTCACCCTCGTCCCCGCAGCGCGGCCGTCAGGGTTGGCGTCCGGTACGAGCCAGAGATCGACCCCGGCGGGGACGTGAGCTTGCTCGAGCGCCTCGACGATCCGGATTCCGGCGCACTCGTTCCCGTGGATGCACCCGACGACGACGACCTTCGTTGCTGCCCTCGGATCGCCGAGCTCGACGGCGCCGATCGGCCTACCGAGCACCGAGGAGCCGAGCTCGACGCGCTGCACGACCCCTGCCGAGGTTCCACCCGGGCTCCCTCCCGCCGCCCCGATTGCCGCAAGCGACGCGAGCAGGCCCAGCAGGAGGATGCCCAGCAGAGCCGCTGCCGTTCTCACCCATGCGCCCCGCATAGGCGCAGCTTCGCACCGATTCGGGTCTAGATGTGCCGGAGGGGCGCGCGGCTCAGGCGACCACCCGCACCGACAGGACGGCGGGGCCGGTGTGCGAGCAGGCGCTGAACGGGAACGGGACGAGCTTCGACGCGGTCTGGTTCGGCGGGTAGACCCGAACGCCGGCGGCCGGAACCATGTGGCACTGGGAGGCCGGGAAGTTGCCGGCCTCGGCGATCCGCAGGGTCGCGGTCTTCGTCGCCCCGCCCGCGAGCGTGACCGTGTGCGGCGCGGCGAAGGTGTCGTGGCCTGCAGGACTTCCGAGCTGGTGCCCCGTGAGGTCGACCGCCGAGACGCCCGGGTAGCCGGTGAGCGTGCAGGTCGAGCCGGTCAGGTTCGTGAACTCGAGCTTGTAGTAGATGCTGCCCGCGGTTCCGTCGCCCTCGGTGTTCAACCAGACGACGAGCCCCGAGGTCTGACACCTCGGCGGCGTCTTCGTCGCCGGGCTGCCGGCGGGAACGAGCACGACGGAGGCAGCGATCGCTGCACAGAAAGTCGCGAAGACCGGCCGGCGCCTCATGAAACCAGACTAGCCAACACGGGCGACGGGCTCGCGCTCGGACTATGTGCTGGAACCGCGCCGGCGGAGCGAGTCGCGATTCTGCTCCTCGACGAAGCGCAAGTTTGCGTACTCGACGCGTTCCTCGTGCTCGTAGCCGAGCTCGTCGCGGGCGAAGCGGTACCACGCGGTCCAGGCTTTCGGCGCCCCTGCGTGGTCGCCCTCGTCCGGCGGCAGGGAGTAGGGCTGGGCTTCCGGGTCGGCGCTCATGTTTCCGAATATCGACAGCTCAGGCCGCCTTCCTGAGGGTTTCTCGATCGGACTCGAGCCGGGCGAGAAACGCGGGCCGTGGCGAGCGCAGGTATTCGACGACGGCCGCTTCGTCCTTCGGGCAGGGGAGCAGTGTCTTCCAGGTCGCGAGGTGCGCGGGAACATGAAAGTCCCCGCAGGCCACGGCCGGAAGACCGGCGCTTGCGACCCAGCCGAACAGCGTGTCGCGGTTGAAGAGCTCGAACCGGTCGACGAGCGGAGCGAACCGGGCGGGGTCGGTCGCGAAGGCGGCCGTGTGCCGTGATGCGCCACGCGCGTCCGCGAGTTGGTACGGGTGGGCGGCGACGAGCGCCGCCCCGTGCGCGCGTGCTGCGCGCAACGCCGGTTCGAGCCCGTCCGCGACATCGACGAACTCCTTCAGGCCGACCGCGACGGCGTGGCCCGCACGCGCCGGATCGTCGTGATCGCAGGTCAGTTCGAGGCCCGGGACGACCAGGAGGTCGTAGAGGCGGCGGGCGCGCTCGCCCTCGGCGGCGAGCTCGTCGAGGTAGGCGGCGAACCGCGGTTCACGGATCGAGGCTGCGGCCTCGGTGTGATCCGTGATCGCCAGGACGTCGAACCCGGCACGGCCGTGGAGGTCGCAGAGCTCGCGCACCGACAGCGCGCCGTCACTCCAAACCGTGTGGGAGTGGAGCTCGCAGAGAAGCGGTGCAAGCTTCGTCGCCATCTCCATTCAAGTGTGACCCGCGGAATGCTCCTCCTGCGCGCCGTATCCGCCTTGTCACCGAACCTTCACCCGGCGCTTCTGCGAAGCTCTCGCGGTGCTGGCGCTCCCGCTTGCCGTGTTCTCGCTGGCCGGGGCACCGTCGTGCGGTGTCTCTGCGGCGCGGGCGGCGGTGAAGGCGACGCACCTGACGATCCCGGCGTCGCAGTCGATCTCGAGCCAGGCCTATCGCGTGTCACCGAGCCAGGTCGACAAGGTCATCTGCTTCCACTTCGCCGGCGGCAAGTTCGTGCTCGCCGCGACGATCGCGAGCGGCGGCACCGCCGGCGACATTTACTGGGCGGTCTTCACGCACCGGCCGACGGGGTATGCCGTCTCGCTCGTCCGCGGCGGCTACAAGCTCGGCCTCGTGCGGGCGGGATCGGATCTCGTCGAGGCCGACCCCGTCTACCAGACGAACGACCCGAACTGCTGCCCGACCGGTGGGTTCAACCACACCAAGTGGCACTGGAACGGCACCGAGTTCGCAGTCGCCCGCACCTGGCACGACCAGAGCTACACGCGCTAACAGCCGTTACCGCCCCCTCGGCGACTCAACCCGCGCAGACGGCCGGCACGGACCGCTTGTGCCCGATGACGCTTTTTCGGCCATGCCTCGCCCAGCCATGTCCAGGGGACTGTCCCCTAGACCTCGCCCACGAAGACAAGGCTCAAAAGACAAGCCACCGTCCGGTCACGGCTCACCCAGCCATGTCCAGGGGACTGTCCCCCAGACCTGGCCCACGAAGACAAGGCTCGAAAGCCAAGCCACCGTCCGGACACGGCTCACCCAGCCATGCCCAGGGGACTGTCCCCCAGACCTGGCCCACGAAGACAAGGCTCGAAAGCCAAGCCACCGTCCGGACACGGCTCACCGAGTCATGTCCAGGGGACTGTCCCCTAGACTCGGCCCTCGGAGACCAGGCTCGGACGGCCAGTAGCTGCTGGAAACGGCGGGGACCGGCGAGAATGGCGCGATGCGTGCGCTGGCTGCTCCGGACAAGTTTCGCGGGTCGCTCGTAGGAGAGGAGGTGGCGGCGGCGCTCGCTGCGGGGGCGCGGGCTGCGGGATGGGAGTGCCGGGAGCTGCCGCTCGCGGACGGAGGCGAGGGGACGCTCGCGGTGCTCGGCGGCGCCAACCGGGTGACGGTCGTCACCGGCCCGCTCGGTTTCGAGGTCGAGGCCGGCTGGCGCCTCGCCGGCGGAGTAGCCGTCGTCGAAGCAGCGCGTGCGTCTGGTCTTTCCCTCGCGGGCGGGGCCGAGGCCAACGATCCAGCCCGGGCGACCTCCCGTGGGACAGGGGAGCTGATCGCGGCTGCGATCGCTGCCGGCGCGAACGAGGTGGTCGTCGGGATCGGCGGATCGGCGTCGACCGACGGCGGGTTCGGCGCGATCGAGGCGCTCGGTGGCAAGCGACTGCCGATCCGCGTGAGAATCGCCTGCGATGTCCGCACCCCGTTCCTCGACGCCGCCGCCGTGTTTTCGCCCCAGAAGGGCGCGGGCCCCGACGAGGTAGCCGAGCTCACGGCGCGGCTGCGCGAGCTCGCCGTCCGCTACCGGGCCGAGTTCGGCATCGACGTCACGACGCTGCCCGGAGCGGGCGCCGCCGGCGGGCTTGCGGGCGGCCTTGCGGCGCTCGGCGCCGAGCTCGTTCCGGGCTTCGAGCTCGTCGCCGGCGAGGCCGGGCTCGAGCGTGAACTCCTCGAGACCGACCTCGTGCTCACAGGGGAGGGGAAGCTCGACGCCACGTCGTTCGACGGGAAGACCGTGGGCGGAGTCCTCGCCGCCGCGGCCGCGCGCGGCATCCCGGCGCTCGTCGTCGCCGGCGAGATCGCGCCGGGGACGCACTCTCCCGTTCCCGCCGTCTCACTGATCGGGCGCTTCGGCCGGAAGCGTGCATTCGGAGAGCCCGCCGCGTGCATCGCCGAGGCCGTCGCCGAGGCGATCGCAGCGGCCGCTACTGGATGACGCCGCTCTTGAGCGCCAGCGCTACCGCATGCGTGCGGTTGCGGGCCCCGAGCGACTTGACGACCTTGCGCACGTTCGCCCGCACCGTTTCGGCCGAGAGATGGAGCTCCTCGCCGATCCGCTCGTCCGTCAGCCCGTTCGAGATGAACTCGAGCAGCCGCTCGTCGCGATCGCTGAGCGTCGAGTCGCGTTGCAGCGCGTGCGCACCGAGCAGCGGGTCGATGTAGGTGCCGCCGCCGGCGACGGTCTGAACCGCGCGCACGAGCTCACTGAGCGGCGAGCCCTTCGTGATCACGCCGTTCACGCCCGCAGCGAGCGCCCGGCTCGCGAGCCGCGAATCGGCATGACCCGAGTAGAGCACGGTCCGCGTCTGGCTCGAGCGCGCAATCGCCTGGGCCAGCGCGATCCCGTCCATGTCAGGGAGCCGGAGATCGACGAGCGCCACGTCGGCCGGACGGCGCGTCAGCATTTCCAGCCCTTCGACCGCCGACCCCGCCGCGCCCACGATCCGGATTCCCGAGAGGTCGAACACGCGCGTGACCGCATCGATCATCGCCGGATGGTCGTCGATCAGCAGACAGCTGACCGTGGGAGCAGTGGTCGGGGTCACCGGCAGGTCCCATTCGACCCGACCGGGCGTCCTCCTTCGCGCCGGGGCCTAGTGAATCAGGGAGCGGCGGAAGGCGATCGCGACGGCTTCTGTTCGGGTGGTCGCCTTCAGCTTCTCCATCGCGTGCTTGACGTGCGTCCTCACCGTCAACGAGGAGATCGAGAGCCGCTCGGCGATCTCGTCCCCGCGCAGCCCCTCGGCTAGCAGACGAAGCACGTCGCGCTCGCGAGGCGTGAGCTCTGAGGGACGCTCCGATTTCGGACGGCTCAGCGCCGCGGCTATCTCGGCGTCGACGTAGGTCCCGCCCTCCGCCACCGCCTCGACGGCCCGCATCAGCTCGGTCAGCGCCACGCCCTTGAGCACGAATGCCGAGGCGCCCGCGGCGAGCGCCTCGCGCGCCCGCACCGGGTCGCGCTGACCGGAATACACGACCACTCGGGGTGAGGCATCCTCGGCGGCCAGCAGTCGGAGCAGCTCGACACCGTCGAGGTAGGGCATGTTGACGTCGAGCAAAGCGAGGTCAGGCGTAAGCAAGCGGATCAGGGAGAGGGCCTCGACCCCGTCCGAGGCACGGCCGACGACCTCGTAGTCACCGGTCTGCTCGAGCAGGTGGGACACCGACGCGATGATCGCCGGGTGGTCGTCGGCGATCACACAGGTCAAGAGACACGGAAGCTCACGCTGCGCTAGCTTCACCCCGGCCAGGTTCGCGATCGACGCGAACCCCCCTGCTGAGTGGTCGAGACCGAGCCGACTCCCGGTCGCGCTCGACGAACCCGCAGGTTCGCATGAGCCGCCGTTTTGTGGTCAGGTCGAGGGGATCGAGTTCAACGATCCGGAAAAGGCGCTCACTGCACCAGCCCTCCCACCTCAGAGGTGTCATCGTCGAGCAGGCTCAAGAGCGATCGCTGCGAGATCTCCTGTTCGGCCGGCGCGCCGGGATGCCTCACCATGATGCGGATCCGGCTGCCGGTCGTGTGCTCCAGCGCAACGGTGACGTTCTTGCGGCCGAGTTCGCTCATCACGCGGGCCGCGCGGTCGAGCGCATCGAGTACGTCGGGCGGGGGAGACGCGGGAGTCGCTGCGTTGGAGCTCGCGCCGACGGGTCCGAGGAGCTCGTGACCCCGGGCTGCCGGAGCATTGCCTCGTCTCGACACGTGACCTTCCACAACGGGCTTTAGCGGCTCCATAGTCTCCGATCCCTTCGCTGGTATCCGGATGTCGTGGTTCAAGCGATACCTTGCGACTGCACTCCTCATCGGCGGGCACGGCGATTTCTTTACGCCATTCGAGATTGGCCGGATCGTCCGTACGCCGAGATCTTCTGCGCCGTTCTCGCGACGCCGGAGAGTCGGGGCTTCACCATCACCGGTGATCGCGAACAGCGAGTCACGGCGAGGGCGTCAGATCGGCAAAGGCGCCACCGGATACGCTGTTCGGCAGCCTCTATTCGCGGAGCTGGAGCTGAACGAAGCGAAGACCGAAACACCGAACCTATCGGTGCCGGGCTATGACAACGAGGTAGAAGGGTCGTCCGATTCTCGTCATCACACGAAAGGTAGGTGAACGGATCCGCATCGCCGACGACATCGTCGTCGAGGTGCTCGACATCGTCGGCTCGAGCGTGCGCATAGGAATCGAAGCGCCGGCAGAGATCCGCATCTTCCGTCACGAGCTCTGGATCGAGATCGAGGCCGAGAACAAGGCCGCAGCGGACACGAACGTCGCCGTCCTTCCACCGTCGTTGAATCCGTCGTCCAGTACCTGATGAAAAGGCTCTGAAGCTGTCGACAGCCATCCGGCGGTCCGTCGGGTGAACCCTCAGCCCGGCGAGGCGACCAGGTTCGTGCGGCACGGCTGACACCACCGAGCGGACAGGCTCTGGAAAGATACGGCAATGCAGGTCGGCGACACCGCGCGGCGCTCACGCTCGATCACCCACCGAGACATCGAGCTCTTCACCGAGCTGACCGGCGACCGCAACCCTCTTCACTACGACGGCGAGGCCGCCGGGAAAAGCCGCTTCGGCGGAGTCATCGTCCAGGGCGGCGTCACCTCCGGGCTCCTCAATGCGGTCGTGGCAGAGGACCTGCCGGGCCCGGGGAGCGTCTTCCTGCACGTCGATTGGAGTTTCCGTGCACCGGTTCGGCCCGGTGACACGATCACCGCAGAGGTCGAAGTGCTCGAACTGCGGGAGGACAAGCCGATCTCCACCCTGCGAACGACGATTTCGAATCAGGAAGGCGTCGTCGTGCTCGAGGGAACGGCGCTCGTGTACCGCGAGGCTCTCTAGCGTCGTTCGACATACCCTTCCTGCCTTCGTGGCGGCTACCACCGAAGGAGGGAACCTCGCGCTGACCCTTTCCGCCGTCTGCCTGACTCGCTGCAACCGAGCGTTCGAGCTCAGGCGGACGTTAGAGCCGCAAATCGCCGACGCGTTCGTCCCCGCCGGTCCGGGTTCAGGCCGGTAGTCCGCCGAACGAGCTACGCCGCGGTCCCGAACCGCGCCGCCGACCGCGCCCGCCGCCGCTCCGCCTCGAGCTCCCGGTCCTTCGGCGCCGCAGTCGTGACGAGCTCGGCCAGCAGTCTCTCGGTCGCCAGCGACACAGCCGCAACAGCCCGCTCGCAGGCCTCGGCGTTCGCCTTCGACGGCTTCTGCATCCCGCTCACCTTCCGCACGTACTGCACCGAGGCTAGATGGATCTCCTCGAACGACGTCGGCGGCTCAAAGTTGTAAAGCGTCCGAATGTTCCGACACACGAACAGGATTCTAGAGAAACGTCTTTGATCTGTCCGTGCGCCTTGCCGTTCACGTGATTCGCGGGCAAGGTGACTCTCAGCCGTTCCCCCTGCCCGACGGCCGAGATCATGCGGGCCGCGGACCAGTGGGAAACTCGCCCCAGGCAACACCGGTGCCAGGTAGGCCGGAACACCCCTCGAATCGAACCGATTCGCCTCGAGCCGCAGCCCGGGCCTAGAAGCGCCTTCGGGGTACCTCGAACCGGGTGCAACGTCACCCGGAATGCAGGATCTCCCGCTCGCCGTACCGGGGCGATCCAAGTCGGGTCGTTTCCCCTCGCCCGATCTTCGGAGGTCCATCGATGGCTCCCTCGACAGTCGCACCAGAGGCCGTGCAGCTCACCGGGAGTCCCGGGAACCGGCTGCGTGTTGCCGATGCAGCTGTTGAGAGCCGGCGGCTCACGGGCCCCGAGGCCGAGGCGCTCTGGCGCGCGTGGAAGGAACGCGGCGATTCCCGGTCACGCGACCGTCTCGTCCTCGCATATGCGCCGATGGTCAAGTACCTCGCATCGCGGAAGGCACGTGAGCTTCCGGCCCACTGCGAGCTCGACGACCTGATCTCATGCGGGCTCGTTGCAATCATCGAGGCGGTCGACCGTTTCGACCCGACGAAGGGCGCCACGTTCGAGCAGTACGCCTGGACCCGGGTCGCGGGCTCGATCGTCGACGACCTCCGCCGGCTCGATCGCGTCTCCCGCTCGTCCCGCCGCCTCGGCCGCTCGATCGAGCGGACACAGGAGCGCTGGCTCATCCAGCACGGCCGCCAGGCGAACGAGCAGGAGCTCGCAAACGAGCTGAAGATCGACATCTCCGAGCTGCGCGAGCGGACGAGCGAGCTCGACCGCGCACATGTCCTCTCGCTCAACGCGCCGGCCGGCGATGACCAGGACGGCGAGGTCGGCGAGAACATCAGCGCCTCCCCCGGCCCCGACGATCCGGATCGTGCACTCCTCGCCCGAGAGAAGACGGCAGCCTTCAAGGAGGCGATCAAAACCCTCACTGGACGAGAGCGTGACGCCCTCACCCTCGTCTACGTTCAAGGCATGCAGGGTGCCGAGATCGGCCGCATGCTGGGCGTAACCGAGTCTCGCGTCTCCCAGATCCTCGCCTCCGCGCGCAGCAAGCTTCGCAGCGAACTGACGGCGTACGAGCAGACGAGTTAGGTCCACAAGAGGAATCCAGCCGAGAGAGGCGATCCACCCTCGATCGCATCGTCGACGACCCGGTCGAGTTGTTCGTCGACGGCCGGACGTTCGGCACGGGCGAGCTCGTCTCGACCGGCGGGCGCTGGGCCGTCCGGATCACCGAAGTCACCGGCGTCAAGGCAGCGCACAGCTGACTGCTTGAAATGCCGAGAGCGCCCTGAGGCGCTCCCGGCTGCACGGGCGTGCGGGAATACGTTAGGTGGTGGCGACCTGCGCTGCAGAAGCAGCGTCGCTCGAGGCCGGCGGAACGACCCGGCGCGGCCAGACGTGGACGCGCGAGGCAGTGAAGGTGGCGGTCGTCGGGTCGAACCCCGGCGCCTTGAAGAAGCCGTTCGCGGAGAACACGACACCGACCCCCTCCCCGACCTTCAGGTCGGAGAAGCCGATCCGGCCGTGGTGCGGGCCGCGGAGATAGACGGTGTTGGCGTTCGTGCCGAGCGTGATCGTGGTGTTGTCGAGCACGGTGTCATAGGGGCCCGTGCGCTTGACGTTGACGGTGAAACTGCCGTTGCCGGCCGAGGCGATGGTGCCCCCGACCCAGTGGCAGTTGCAGAAGTCGCGGATCTTCGTGGCGGTGAGGCTCGTGAGGTCGTTCCCGAGCGCACGGACGGCGACGAGGTCACCGACCTGGATGTCGGCCAGCGCGATCGGCTTATGATGCGGGCCGTTGATGCGGGTCGAGTCCGACGTGGCGACGGTCACGGTCGTCCCGTTCAGGGAGCCGTCGTTCGGGCCGGTCCAGAGGACGCCGACGGTGAGCGAGCTCGAGCCGACGGCGCTGACCTGACCCGCGAACCACGGCTTGAGCAGGTGGACTGCCGGAGTCGGCGCCGTCGTGGTGGTTCCGGTGGTCGTCGTCGTGGGCGAGTTGTCGGCGGCTGCGATGCCGGCGACGGAGAGAAACACCCCCGTGGCGAAGATGAGAATCAGTCTGCGCATGATCTTCTCCGTTCGATTGGAAGGACAGGAAGCGATTGACTGCCAAACAGTTGACTGGGGTCATCTTCGGCACCGTCGGTTAGCCACACGTCTCCGCAACGTAAAAGGCGCGCAAGGTCGGATACGCTTGCGCGACCACGTACGGGGAGGTCGCATGGCCGGTTTGATGAGTCGTACCTCGGAGATCACGAAGGCGAAGTTCTCGAAGCTGCTCGACCACGCCGAGAACCCGGAAGAGACGCTCGACTACGCCTACGAGCAGCAGCTGCAGCAGCTGCAGAACGTGAAGCGCGGCATCGCCGACGTCACGACCGCGAAGAACCGGCTGCAGCTCGAGGAGTCGTCCACCCAGCAGCAGGTCGCGAAGCTGGACGATCAGGCGAAGCAGGCGCTCGCAGCCGGCCGCGAGGATCTCGCACGTGAGGCGCTGACCCGCAAGGCGGCGATCCAGGGTCAGCTCGAGTCGATCTCCCAGCAGGAGACCCAGCTCGCCGACCAGCAGCAGAAGCTGATCGCCGCCGAGCAGGCGCTGCAGCTGAAGATCGAGTCGTTCCGCTCCCAGAAGGAAGTGATCAAGGCCCAGTACTCGGCCGCCGAGGCACAGGTGAAGATCGGCGAGGCGGCGACAGGGATCGGCGAGCACATGGCCGACATCGGCCTGGCCGTCCAGCGGGCGCAGGACAAGACCACCGACATGCAGGCCCGCGCCTCGGCGATCGACGAGCTGACCGCCGCCGGCGCGCTCGACGACCCGATGGCCCAGGGCGACGACCTCGACCGCCAGCTCTCCCAGCTCTCGCAGGGAAACCAGGTGGACGACGAGCTCGCGAAGATGAAGGCCGAGCTCGGCCAGAGCAGCGCCCCCGCGGCGATCGAGCCGCCGGCGGCGCCGGCGCCGGAGACAGCACAGTGATCGTCCGGATCATGGGCGACGGGCAGTACCGCCTCGACGACTCCCTCGCCCCTCATCTCGCAGAGCTCGACACCGCCACCGAAGACGCCTATGCGGCCGGCGACCAGGAGGCTCTTCACACCGCTCTCGCCTCCCTCGGGGCCGCAGTGAAGCTGAACGGCGAACGGCTTCCCGACGACAGCCTCGAGGACTCGGACTCGATCGTGCCGCCGCTCGACCTCACGCTCGAAGAGGCCCACAAGCTGATGCAGGGCGACGGCCTCGTCCCGGACATTCACGGGACATAGAAAGCCCTAAAGACAGAGCCCCCAGCGGCCGATGCCCGAGGGATGGGACGGTTCGTGGTCATTGCCCTCTCGTCGGCCGTGCTCGTAGCGCCTGCGTTCGGCGCGCGCGCTTCGACACCCGCGCCGCACGAGGGGTGGGCGCGGACGGCGATCGCGACCGTCACGAGCCGCGGGCTCATGGGCGGCAAGGCGGCGAGCTTCAGGGCCACGGATCCGCTGACCGCAGGAGCGCTCGCTCGTCTGGTCGCCGGACTCGGGGGGTCTGCCGACTCGAGCCTGCCCGATCCCTCGGCGCCCGTTTCGATCGAGGGCCTCGACGCGGCGCTCGTGAACGCCCTCGGGCTCGGCCCGGCGGCGCTCGACTTCCAGGGGGTCGCGGCGAGCGCGGGGCTGCAGCCGCCCGAGCGGTTCGGCACCGAAGTTGTCGCCCGGCTCCTCGGCCTGCGCACCGACCTGCCGATCGCCGACGACGCCTACGAGCTCCAGCCGCCGCAGACCGCAACCCGCGCCGACGCCGCCTGGTCGGCCGCGCGCGTGATCTCGCTCGGAAACGAGACCGTAACGGGGGCACCGGCTCCCGGACTGACCCCACTCGCGGCGGCGGATGCCGGCGGCGGCGTCACCTACGTCCAGGGGCTCGCCTCGACCTTCGCCCTCCCGACCTTCACCGCGCTCCAGCAGGAGGTGCTGCGTACGCCCGTGTCGCTGATCGGCTACCCCTACGTCTGGGGCGGCGACAACGAGAGCGTCGAGCCCGGCTTCGACTGTTCGGGGCTCGTCTGGCGCACCTTCAAGCTCGTCTCGTATCCGGATGCTCCCGGGCTCACCAACGTGTTCGCGGGGCGAACGGCGGCGGCAATGGCCGGCGGGGTTCCGCGCAAGGAGCGGATCGGGATCAAGAGCCTCGACCCCGGCGACGTTCTCTTCTTCGGGCAAGGCCCGCACTCAAAGGTCGCAGACATCGGCCATACGGCGATCTACCTCGGCAACGGGTGGATGATCGAGTCCGCCGGCCAGGGCGTCTCGCTCGGCTCGCTCTCCTGGTACACGAAGACGTTCGCGTGGGCCAGGCGCCCGCTCGCCGAAGCCGGACTCGAGACTGTTACGGCGTAGGAATGCTACGGCGGAGTGATCGTGCCATCGCTTGCGATGTGAAGCCGCGGCGCGCTGAAATCTTCGTCCGAGAGCGTCCGGATGAACGAGATCGCAGTCCCGGCGCTGTCGTAGGTCGGCGTGCCGGCGCCGACGAGCTCGAGTGGGATGATCCGCCCGCCCAGGAACCCGCCGCTCCCGGTCAGCTTCAGCGAGACGAGCGCGCTGGTCGACAGGGTCCCGTCGATGCTCAGCGTGTTGTCGCCGGCGAGATTCCCGAGGCTGTAGACGACGAGATGCCCGCGGTACCACTCCATCCCACGGAGCGTGTGAGGACCTGAGGCGAAGACGAGGCTCGCACCGGCGTCGATCATCGCGTGCGAGAACGCGCGAACGTTTCCGCGATCCTCGCCGAGGAACGTCTCGTCGCCGGCCGGCACGTGGTCGGCCACCGATCCCTCCGCCCCCGCGTGCATGTAGACGAGGACAACGTCCGCCTCGAGCCGCGCCTTGCGGACGAGCGCGGCCGTGGCGGGGATGTCGAGGAGGCTTTGCGCCCACGAGTAGGGCGCACAGCCGATCACCGCGACCTTGATCCCGCCGGCGTCGAGCAGCGTGATCTGCCCCGGCAGGCCGTCGTAGGCGATGTGTGCGGACTTGAGCGTCGCGATCGTCTGGGCCTGTGCGTCGGGCCCGTAGTCGAGCGCGTGGTTGTTCGCGAGGTTCAAGAGAGTGAAGCCGGCCCGCTTGAGCGCGCCAACCGAGGAGGGGTCCGCGCGGAAGGTGAAGCAGCCGACGACGCCGTAAGGCGAGCACTTCGGCGTGCCGACCGTGGCGAGGGTGCCCTCGAGGTTCCCGAAGACGATGTCCCCGTGCAGGAAGCGCGAGATCCCGGCGAAGGTGGCGTCGTCCGCCCCGGCGCCGGACATCGCAATGTCCCCGCCCGCGACGAGCGTGAACGAGCCCGCTGCCACCTTGCGTTCCACCCGCGGGCGCAATGCAGGCTTCTTCTTGGCGGCGGCAGTCGTCGTCCGGGCCTCCGTGGCGTCTCCGCTTCGCACCCAGGACACGGCCAGCGTCAGGAGAGAGGCGACGAGCACGAACCCGAGCACCGCGACCGCGTATCGCCTCGCCACGCCGCGACCGTACCATCCCACCGCGCGACCGGGAGCGCTCAGGTGCCCATCGTCGCAACCCTTTCGCGCAAGGCGCGACGACCGTGAATCGTCATTTTGCAGGGAGATCGTGTCGTTACGGATTTGTGTGCAACCGCCCCGGGTGCTACCGTGCTCCCCGAGTGGCGCGCCGGAACCTGTCAGCAGGCCGGTCTCGTTCCCGAGCGGGATCCGTGACAAACGGGTGGCGGCGGTGGTCGCTGCTTGGCGTTGCCGTGCTCTCGCTCTGCCTACTCGGCGCCGCGCCGGCGCTCGGCACCTCGCCGATCGACCAGAAGAAGGCCGAGGCGCAGCAGGTCTACGCGCAGATCATCACGCTCGACCAGAACCTCAGCGCTGCCGACGAGAAGATCAACCTCGCGAACATCCGGCTCGCGCAGGTCCAGTTCCAGCAGAAGGTCAACCGCCACGAACTGATCGTCGCCCGGCGCAACCTCGGCCGGAGCCGGACGCTGATCGCCAAGCGCCTGCTGAACCTCTACACGACGACCCAGCCGACAACGCTCGACCTGATCCTCGGCTCGCGCAGCCTGACGAACCTGATGAACCGGATCGACGACGCGAACCGCCTCTCGAGCCTCGACGGCCAGGTGATCGGGCAGGTCCAGAGCTTCAAGCAGTCGGTGGTCGTCCACGCCCGGGCGCTGAAGCACGACGCGGCCTACGCCACCCAACTCGTCGCGGAACGCCGGGCCGAGCGACAGTCGGTCGCCGGCCAGATCGGCCAGCGCCAGCAGCTTTTGAGCTCGATCAAGGGCGAGATCGCAACGCTCGAGGCGCAGGAGGCTGCGCGCCAGCTCCAGGCCGCCAAGGAAGCGCAGGCGCGCGTCGCCGCCGCCCAGGCCGCCCAGACCCAGCAGGTGCAGAACTCGGTGATCGGCGCAACCGCCGCGACGCCGGAAGGCGCGACCGTCGTCCCGGCCTCGGGCTACTCGAGCCAGGTCGTCTCGATCGCGATGTCCTATCTAGGCGTGCCCTACGTCTGGGGCGGATCCACGCCGAGCGGCTTCGACTGCTCGGGGCTCGTGATGTACGCGTTCGCGCAACTCGGCATCTCGCTCCCCCACTCCTCGTACGCGATGTGGAACTACGGGACGCCGGTGCCGTCCGACCAGCTCCAGCCGGGAGACATCGTCTTCTTCGACGGCCTCGGCCACGTCGGGCTGTACATCGGCGGCGGCGAGTTCGTCGATGCGCCCTATACCGGAGCGTTCGTGCGGGTCGACAGCCTGACGACGGGATGGGCGGCAGCCAACTACGACGGCGCGCGGCGCATCACGACCTGAAGGTCCGGAATCTCGGGTCGAAATACGTGTAATCGGATCGAGACCGGCCGGGGACGGGTTTGAACACGACCGATTCATCGAATAACGTGAAATCGTGAGCCGGAGACGTCGCCGCATCCTCGTTTCGGTGATCGTGCTCGGCGGGCTCTTCTGCCTCGTGGACGCCGGGCTCCTCGCGGTGCGCTCCACCTGGCCTCAGGCGGCGATCCTCGTGAGCGGCTCGGGGCTGCACAACGCGGGCCTCGGGAAGGTCACGATCGCGAGCCGCGGGGAGCACATCACCTCGGTCGTCGCCTACGACGCCTCGGGCCACCCCGTCCCCGTGACCGTTCACGGCGGAGTGATCGAGCCGACCGGAAAGCTGTCGATCGGGGAGCGAGTCCACCTCGTGGCGACCGTCACGCGGTCGAAGTGGGTCGGCTGGCTGCTCGGGAAGACCGAGGTCGTGCGCGCCGTCGACCGGACACCCGCGTCGTACCTCACCTCGACGATGGTCTACCCGCGCACGGGCAAGCCGGTGGCGGTCCGTTTCTCGAGCCCGGTCAGCGTCCTCCGGGTGCAGACGGCCGACGGCAAGCGCAGCCAGGTCGTGCTCCGGCACGCTCGGCGCACGGTCTCGATCGGCCTGGTCGAAGGCGGCGGCAACGTCGCGGGCACCGCGCTTGTCGCAGGCGCGCCGCGGCCGTGGGAGGTCATGCCCGCCGCCCAGCGCGTCAGCTGGTTCCCGCCTGGGCCGGCGCCGAGCGTGCTCGTCCGCCCTGCGGTGCGCTCGACGATCGTCCCGTCGGCGCCGATCATCCTCACCTTCTCGCGTCCCGTCGACCAGGTGCTCGGCAACGCCCGCCCGGTTATGAAACCGAAGGTTCAGGGTGCCTGGCGCGAGCCGAACGACCACACGCTCGTCTTCCAGCCGAGCGGGCTCGGCTTCCCGCTCGGGCGACGTGTTCACCTGCGGCTGCCCGAGACGATCCAGGTGATCTCGGGCTCGGACCCCTCGCGCTTCCGCACGCTCAGCTGGCAGGTGCCGCGCGGCTCGCTGCTGCGGATGAAGCAGATGCTGGCGGATCTCGGCTACCTCCCGCTTGCGTGGCAGCCGTCGGGCGAGCCCGTCGGCCTCACCGCCTCCGCCCAGGTGCGTGCGGCGGTGGACCCGCCGGCCGGCACCTTCACCTGGCGCTACGGGAAGACGCCGGGCGCGCTCAAGACGCTCTGGTCGTCGGCGAGCGAGCGGCCCGTGATCGTGCGGGGCGCGATCATGGCGTTCGAGTCGAAGCACGGCATGGCGACCGACGGGTTCCCGAGCATGTCAGTGTTCCGGGCTCTCCTCCGCGACGAGCTCGCCGGCAGGCATGTCCAGGGCGGCTACAGCTACGTGTATGTCACCGAGACGCTTCCCGAGACGCTCACCCTGTGGCACAACGGCGAGGTCATCCTGCGCTCGGCGGTCAACACGGGGATCTCAGGACGGGAGACGGACATCGGCACCTTCCCGGTGTACCTGCACCTGACCGAGACGACCATGCAAGGCACGAATCCCGACGGTTCGCACTATGACGACCCCGGCGTCCCGTGGGTGAACTACTTCAGCGGCGGCGACGCGGTACACGGGTTCGTCCGTGGCGGCTACGGCTGGCCGCAGAGCCTCGGCTGTGTCGAGGCGCCCGTCTCGACTGCGGGACAGATCTTCCCGTACGTGAACGTCGGGACGCTCGTCACGGTTTCGGCCGGCCCCGGCACGTAGCCATCCCGAGGTCGTCGCGGGCCTCCGGCGGCACGTTGGCGCATGCGAGCGCCCTTCGCCGAAGTCGATCACCTTCCAGCCCGTCGCGTGGCGGAGCACCGCAGTGTCGTCGCCGAGGACGCGGCCGTGAGGATCGCGTACCGTGAACCCGCGGAGGCGTGGCGCGGATCCGCCGTCGAGACGCCGATCCGGGAGAACCGGATCGTGTTCTGGCGCCCGATGTTCGGCGCCCGGCTGGCCCCTGCTACGGGGATCGCGAGCAGCGAGGCCGCGAGGCCGCGCAGCGCGGGTCCCATCCCGCGATCGTAGAGGCCTAGGCGCTGCGCTGGCGGCGACGGGCCGGAGCGCCGTCGGAGCTCGACTCGGCGCTGCCGAGCCCGAAGTTGCCGTTCATGATCATCCGGCGCGTCGTCCCGTCGAGACCCTCCGAGTACGTCCAGCCCAGGTAGCGGCAGCGCGGGCACTCGCCGGTCTCCGCGGTCCCGTGACCCTTGACCACGCGCGTGGCGCCGCACGCGAGACACTCGATCTGCGTCGCCTGCCGTCGCATTCGCTTGCGTCGAGATGTGGGCATGACCGTGTGCTCGGTACCTCCGGTTCTCTCATCGGCAGGAGGCGCCGAATCTTTGAGTTGCACCTCATGCGAAGCGGTATCCGGAGTTACGTGCTCGGTCAATTCTCGCTCCCGCTCGACACCGGGCTCCGTCAAGCCCGCACTCGGGACGATCGAAGTGCCTACCGGGCTCCGCAAAGTCGCGAGACCTTACAGATTCAGGCGGCTGAAGCGGGCGGCGCGACCGTGGTGAGAGACGCGCCGGCTGCCGAGAGCGCTGTCGCAGCGGTCGCGAGCACGAGCGCGAGGCCGGCGAGTGCCGCGAGCCTTCTCACCGCGCCACCCTACCAACGCGCCTGGCCGAATCCCGGCATAAACCCGAGGCGCGCTCGTGCCGATGGAGAACCGATGGCCGAGCTTCCGACAACGGACGAGCTCCTGCGCCGCAAGGCGATCGAACTGGATGAGCTCGACCGCCCGCGCCGGCGGGCCGAGGAGACCGAGCAGCACCTCGTAGCGGCTCGGGCCCAGTACTGGAAGCTGCTCGAGGAGTTCGTCGACCGGGCACGTCAGCTCGGCGTCGAGCCCGTGACCTGGACGCCGCCGGCCAGGAGCCCGCACGCGCCGAGGATCATGTGGATCGAGGGCTACCCGCTCGCGAACGACTCGGTCGTCTCTGCACCTCCGCTTCGGTACTGCAAGGCGGAGCGTCGCCGTGTCCGCCGTCCCGTGCCCGAGATCGTCCCGATCACCGAGCTCTGTCTCTTCGTGCCGAGGGTGGAGTCGCGCCCCGGCACCTCCGGCGTCCTCTTCGACCAGCAGACCGTCTCGGGCGGCACCTGGCCCGAGATCGTGCGGCTGGAGCACGCCTCGTCGATCCTCACCGCGCTCGAGCGCCGGCTCGAGACGAGCTTGCTCGCACTGATGGACTGAAGGAGAGCGAAGGAATCGCGGGGGAACCTCGCCGGTTCCCCCGCGCCAGCGGAGAGAGAGGGATTTGAACCCTCGACGCACCTTTCAGCACGTACGCGATTTCCAGTCGCGCTCCTTAGACCGCTCGGACACCTCTCCGAGAGCGTTCAGGCTAGCCGGTGCGGGCTCGCCGTTGCCGCTCAGTCGTGGATGCGCGCGATCAGCTCTTCGCGCTTCATCACGCGGACCCGGTGGCTCGAGCGCACCAGCCTGACCTCGTAGCCGGCCTCCCGCGGATAGAGCACCTTGTCGCCGGGCTCGAGCGCGGTGACGTCAGGCCCGACCGAGACGATGATCCCGCTCGTGCACTGCGCCGCCTCGTTGATCGGGACGATCAGCCCCGACGAGGTCTCGGACTCGTCAAGCGGCTGGACGACCAGGTAGTCGTCCAGCGGTTCGATCGTCGCCTCGAGCCGGGACACGGGATCGAGCATGCCCGAAGCCTACTCTCCGGCCACGTCCCGAACCGCCGCGTCCCGAGCCACCATGCCCAGGGGACAGGCCCCGGCCATGTCCCGAACCGCCATGTCCAGGGGACTGTCCCCCCTCGTGTCTCGGATGGCCATGTCCAGGGGACTGTCCCCTGGACATGGCCTGGCGGGAGCCGTCCGAGCAAAGCGTCGGCTCAGAGACGGCCGGCGGCGGTGATGCGTTGGAGGAACTGTTGCGTCCGCTGCTCGCGCGGAGCGCCGAAGATCTGGGCGGGCGGGCCCTCCTCGAGTACGACCCCACCGTCGAGGAAGCACACGTGGCTTGCGATCTCCCGCGCGAACGCCATCTCGTGGGTGGCGATCAGCATCGTCATCCCACCCGCCGCGAGCTCCCGGATCACCTCGAGCACCTCGCCCACGAGCTCTGGGTCGAGTGCACTCGTGACCTCGTCGAGCAGCATCAGCTCGGGATCCATCGCGAGCGCGCGCACGATCGCGACCCGCTGCTGCTGGCCTCCGGAGAGCCGGTCGGGGTACTCGTCGCGTTTGTCGCCGAGCCCGAAGCGGCCGAGCAGCTCGAGCGCGCGAGCCTCCGCCTCGGCCCGTGAGCGGCCGAGCACCGCGCGCGGCCCGAGCGTCACGTTCCGCAACACCGTCATGTGGGGGAAGAGGTTGTACGCCTGGAAGACGATCCCGATCCGGCGCCGGATCCGGTTCTGGTCGACGCCGCGCGCACTGATCTCGACCCCGTCGAGGACGATCCGCCCGGAGTCGAGCGGCTCGATCAGGTTGACGCAGCGAAGGAGCGTCGACTTGCCGGATCCCGAGGCGCCGATCAGGCACACGACTTCGTGCTCGGCGACGTTCAGGTCGATCCCGCGGAGCACCTCGGCGCGGCCGAACGACTTGCGGACTGCGTCGAGCTCGAGCGTGGCGCTCATCGGACCCCCATGCTCTGGCGCCGCCGCCGGTCACGCGCGATCAGCCAGTCGGTGAACCGGGCGAGCGGAATCGTGATCGCCACGAAGAGCAGCGCCGCGCAGAGGTAACAGGTGTAGTTGAAGGTCGCGTCGGCGTCGATTTGCGCCTGGTTGAACGCCTCGATCGCCCCGAGCGTGCCGACGAGCGCCGTGTCCTTCTGCAGGCCGATGAAGTCGTTCAGGAGCGGCGGGATCACTCGGCGCACCGCCTGCGGCAGCACGACGAACCGAAGCGCCTGCCAGCGATTCAGCCCCAGCGAACGTGCGGCGGCCTCCTGCGACGGATGGATCGACTCGATCCCGGCGCGGTAGACCTCCGAGACGTAGGCCGTGTAGATGAGGACGAGCGAGACGATGCCCCAGAAGACGACGGAGTTCGGCACCCGCGAGAGACCGAGCGCCGGCGCGCCGAAGCCGAGCATCGCGATCACGAGGATCGTCGGCACGCCGCGGAAGAAGTCCGTGTAGACGATCGCGAGCGCCCGGAGCGGGAAGAACACGGGGCCCGGGAGGCTCCGGATCACGGCGAGCACGAGCGCGAAGACGAGGATGAACGCCTCGGCGATCATGAAGATCTTCACATTCAGCTTGAACGCGGTCGCGATCTCGCCGAACGAGGAGCGGAACTGACTCCAGTCGAAGAACGTGGCCTTGACCTCGGGCCAGCCGGGCGCCTGCGTGATCACGACGCCGATCACGACGAAGAAGACGACCGTGCTCAGGAGCGCGACGAGAACGCCCCGCCGCCCGTCGCCGGCCTGCCAGGCGCCGAGCAGTTTCGAGCTGCGGGGAGCTACTTGAGGACCGGCGCGCCGGTCGCCTTCGCTAGCCACTGCTGCTGGATCTGGTGGAGCTTGCCGGTCCGCTTCATCACTGCGAGCGCCTTGTCGACGCACCCGGCGAGCGGGTTCCCTTTCGAGAAGACCATCCCGAAGTGCTCACCACCGGTGGCCGTCGAAAACTGCCCGAGGATCGTCGAGTGCGGCACCTGGACGGCCGTGACGTAGAACGCGGTCGGCAGGTCGACGACGAGTCCGTCGATCTGCCCGTTCTTCAGCGCCTGCACCGCCCCGGCGTTCTGCGGGAACACCGACGGCTGCTGCGACGGCTTGATCGCGGTCGTGATGAAGCCATAGCTCGTCGTGCCGAGCTGCGCCCCGAGCTTGTACGGCCGCAGCCCCGCGATCGTGTGGACGCGCGCGATCTTCGTTCCCTTCAGGACGACGAGCGCCTGGTTCACGTCGTAGTAGGACGAGCTGAAGGTCACGACCTTCGCCCGCGCCGGCGTGTAGGAGATCTGGTTGATGTCGAAGTCGAACGGCTTCGGCCCGGGTGCGAAGGAGCGGTCGAAGGGCACGTACACCCACTTCACCTGCTTCGGCGAAAAGCCGAGCCGCGCAGCGACCGCGTAGGCGACCGCGGGCTCGAAGCCCTTACCGGTGTCGGGGTCGTTGATCTTCCAAGGTCCTCCGTTTGGCGTCCCGCCGCCGTACCAGGGTGGATAGGCCGGGTTGTCGGTGCCGACGGTGAGCATCCCCGAGTTGACGAGCTTCAGGTTCGCCTTGGCGCACGACGCAGAGGAGGGCACGGTGGACGGCGCTCCCGACCCGTGCGCGGCCGCACCGACTGCGAGGGCGGCGAGGGCCACAAAGGCAGCGACGACGGCACGCATCTCTTCGAGGTTACCCGAAGCAAATCCGAGGCCCGAACGGCAAGTGCCGCGGACCCGACCGGGCATGATCTTCGGGTGCGCATCGGCCGCTCGGAGGTTCCCGTGTCGAATCCGGACAAGCTCTTCTTCCCGGAGGTGGGTCTGACCAAGGGCGATCTCGTCCGGTATTACGTCGACCTCGCGCCCCAGATCCTGCCTCACCTGAGAGGCCGTCCGTTCCACATGAAGCGGTTTCCGAACGGCGTCGAGGGCGAGTTCTTCCACCAGAAACGGATCCCTGCGAAGCACCCGGACTACGTCGGCGAGGTGCCCGTGTCGTTCCCGAGCGGACATTCCACTGTTTTCGCGATGATCGACAACGCCTCGGCACTGGCGTGGGTCGCGAACCTCGCGTGCATCGAGCTGCACACCTGGCATTCGCGGGTGCCCCTGATCGAGCTACCCGACTATCTCCTGATCGACCTCGATCCGACCTCGGACGGGCAGTGGCAGTTCGTTCGCGAGATCGCACTCGTCGTGGGTGAGGTGATGGGCGAGCTGGGACTTCCGTCCTTCCCGAAGACCTCAGGCGCAACCGGGCTCCACGTGCTCGCGCCGATCCGACCCGAGCTGCCGTTTCCCCAGGTGCGCGTGTTCGCGAAGGCGCTCGCGGAGGAGGTCGAACGCCGGATCGGCGACCAGCGCGTAGCGACCACGACCTGGCGGGTCGCCGACCGGATCGGCGTGTTCGTCGACTTCGGCCAGAACGCCCGCGATCGCACGATAGCGTGCGCCTACTCGGTCCGGCCCACCCCCGATGCCCGCGTCTCGGCGCCCCTCAACTGGGACGAGGTCGCAGCCGTCGACCCGGCGGCCTTCACGATCGAGACGATGCGCCGGCGGCTCGCCGACGCCGGAGACCCGATGCGTGGGATGTGGCGTCGCGCCGTGTCGCTCGCCCCACGCTTCGAGCAGCTCGGGCTCCCGTCCCCTTCGGATGGCTGATGTAAGAGCCTAGGACGAGGCGAAGAACGACTCGACGCCTTCGGCCGCGGCCGGGCGAGGCGGACGCAGTTCCCGCCAGGTGCAGTCCTCCGGCGCCTTGTCGTCGCGCCAGCGGATCAGCTTCGTACCGTGGCGGAAGCGCTTGCCCTGCACCTTGTCGTAGCGAACCTCGACCACGAGCTCGGGCCTGAGCCGTGTCTCCTCGAGCGCGCCCGTACCCCAGCGGTTCGGCTCGGAGGCGCTCCAGCCGGGGTCGTCCTCGACGAGCGGGAGCACCTTCGCGGCCACCTCGGCCTGCGACTTCGCGGCAACGGCGCACGACCCGACGTAGTCGAGCTCGCCGTCGTCGCCCCAGAGGCCGAGCAGCAGCGTCGCGACCTGCTCGCGCGCCCCCTTCCAGCGCATTCCGACGACGACGCAGTCTGCCGTCTTGTGCTCCTTCACCTTCACCATCCCGTCGCGCGAGCCCGGGAGATACGGAGCGCCGAGCCGCTTGGCCACGACGCCGTCAAGCCCGAGCGACTCGAACCGGTCGAGCCACCCGCGCGCCTCGGCGATGTCCCCGGTCGAGGGTGAGAGCCGGAAGCCGTCCGCGACCCGCTCTAGCTCGGCACGCCGCTCCTGGAACGGCCGCTGCCAGACCGGCTCGCCCTTCCAGACGAGCACGTCGAACGCGACATACGAAGCGGGGATCTCCCCGGAGAGCCGCCGGATCCGCGACTCGGCGGGATGGAGCCGCATCTGCATCGCATCGAAGTCGACCGCGCCCTCCCGCATGATCACGATCTCACCGTCGAGCGCCGAGCGCTGCGGCAAGAGCTCGCCGAGCGGGCGAAGCTCGGGAAAGTAGCGAAGCAGCGGCCGCTCGTTGCGCGACCAGAGCGCGAGCTCACCCCCGAGATTCTCGAGCACCCCACGAAACCCGTCCCACTTCGGCTCGAACGCCCACCCCTCCCCCTCGGGCAGCTCCCGCACGAGCTCAGCCTCCATAGGCGGAAACGGCAACCCAGGCGCAACCATGAAAGAAGCCTAGGCGAAGCCCCACACGCGTTTCCGGCGAGGGTGCCGGCTTGCCGGCACTCAAGCTAGAGAACCAGCCACCGCGAGCTAAACGATCCGCACCAACGCGACCCGCCGCCCATGGTGGAGGAGGGGGCTCGTGGGGAACCTCGTTGGTTCCCCCGCGATCTTCTAAGCTCCTCGACCATGAAGCGCGTCGCGGTTACCGGCATCGGCGCCGTCTCCCCACTCGGGCTCGACGCCCCGAGCACGTGGAGCGCGGCGATCGCGGGCCAAAGCGGAATCGACTGGATCTCAGCCTTCGACACCGAGGGGCTGCCAATCCGGATCGCGGCCGAGGTGAAGGGATTCGATCCGCAGACGGTCGCCTCCGCGAAGGATGCGCGCAAGCTCGAGCGAAACGTGCTGTTCGCGCTCTCGGCGGCCCGCGAGGCGCTCGACGACTCGGGGCTCACGGATTTCGACCCGACGCGCGTCGGGATCATCTTCGGCTCGGCGATCGGCGGCGTGACCCAGATCGCGGAGCAGGCAGCCATCCTGCGCGAGCGGGGCCCGGACCGCGTCTCTCCGAGTTTCCTGCCGAACGTGCTCGTCGACACCGCGTCCGGGCAGCTCGCGATCTCGCTCGGGATCAAGGGCGTGAACTACGCGATCGTCTCGGCCTGCGCCACGGGGTCCCACACGATCGGCGAGGCGGCCGAGTTGATCAAACGCGGCTGGGCCGATGCCGTGATCGCCGGGGGTACCGAGTCGTGCGTCGACCCGTTGATCCTGGCCGGCTTCACCGCGATGCGGGGCCTGGCCGCCGAGGATGAAGACCCGCCGCGCGCGTCGAGGCCCTTCGACGCCACCCGTGCAGGGTTCGTGATCGCCGAGGGTGCCGGCGCCGTGCTCGTCGAGGACTGGGACAAGGCGGAGGCGCGCGGTGCGGAGATCTACGCGGAGGTGCTCGGCTACGGAGCCTCGAACGACGCGCACCATCTCGCTCAGCCCGAGCCCGAAGCCGAGGGCGTCGCGGCGATGATGCGGAGCGCCCTCGAGCGGGCCGGGGTCGCGCCGGAGCGTGTCGGCTACCTGAACGCACACGGCACCTCCACTCCGCTCGGCGACATCGCCGAGACGAAGGCGATCAAGAACGTCTTCGGCGCCCACGCCTACGACCTCGCCGTCTCGTCGACGAAGTCGATGATGGGGCACACGTTCGGGGCGGCCGGCGCGATCGAGTCGATCATGTGCATCCTCGCGCTGCGCGAGGGCATCCTGCCGCCGACGATCAACTACCGGAACCCCGATCCCGACTGCGATCTCGACTACGTTCCGAACGAGGCACGCCACGTCCAGGTGGACGTCGCGCTCTCGAACGCGATGGGCCTCGGCGGCCACAACGGCTGCGTCCTCTTCGGACGAGCGTAGCGGCCCCTACTTGCGGCCCGTGATCGCGAGCCCGACGCCGAGCCCGACGAGGACGACCCCGCCGGCGCCGCCGATCGCCTCGAGGCGCCGTGGCGAAGACGCGAGCCGCTGTCCGGCGGAGCCGGCGACGAGGGCCCACGCACCGTCGCAGACCATCGCGATCGCGACGAACACCAGCCCGAGCACGAGCATCTGGAACGGAACGTGCCCGAGTGACGGGTCGGTGAACTGCGGCAGGATCGCCGCGAAGAAGACAGCGGCCTTCGGGTTCGTGACGCCGACGACGAAGCCCTCGCGCAGGATCCGCCGGTCGCTCTTGGGCGCGACCGGAGAACCGAGTGCCGTCGCGAGCAGGCGCCGGCGCCGGAACGTCCGGACACCGAGCCAGACGAGATAGGCGGCGCCGGCGAGCCTGACGGTGTCGTAGGCGGCGGCCGACCGTTCGACGATGACGCCGATCCCGAGCGCGACCGCCGCGACCTGGACGTAGACCCCGGCGCAGTTTCCGAGCACGGTCGCGAGCGCCGCCCGCCGCCCGAGCACGACTCCGCGGCTGATCACGAAGAGGACGCTCGGCCCCGGGATCGCGATCAGCACGAGCGCGGCGAGGGCGAAGGCGGCGAGATTCGAAGCGGGGATCATCGCTGCGATCGTAATCGGGCCGGCTGCGGGCGGCAGCGACACTCAGCCGAGGAGCTGCGCCGCGCGGCCGAGCAGCAGCTCGCGCTCGCGCTCGTTCTGCGAGATCGAGGCGGCGAGCTCGAAGGCCTCCCGCGCCTCGCTCTCGCGGCCGAGCTTGAGCAGCAGATCGCCGCGGACGCTCGCCAGCAGATGGTAGCCCTCGAGTGTCCCGTCGGCGGCCAGCCGGTCGGCGAGCTCGAGGCCGGAGGCCGGGCCGAAGGCCATCCCGACGGCGACGGCGCGGTTCAGCTCCACGACGGGCGACGGTGAAAGCTGAGCGAGCGCGTCGTAGAGCGCCGCGATTCGCCTCCAGTCCGTAGCCTCCGCCGTCCGGGCCCTCGCGTGGCACGCGGCGATCGCCGCCTGGAGCGTGTAGGGCCCGAAGGCGCCGCCGAGCGCCTCGGCCCGCTCGAGCGCGACAAGACCCCGGCCTACGAGCACCCAGTCCCAGCGCGCCCGATCCTGATCGAGAAGCAGGACAGCCTCACCGCCGGGCCCGACCCGCGCTCGCAGGCGCGAGGCCTGGATCTCCATCAGCGCCACGAGTCCGTGCACCTCGGGCTCCCGCAGCGCGCGAGCGGCGAGGACCCGTCCGAGCCTCATTGCCTCCTCGCAGAGCGACGGTCTCGCCCAGCTCTCGCCGGCCGTCGCCGCATAGCCTTCGTTGAAGACGAGGTAGATCACCTCGAGCACCGAGGCGAGTCGCACCGACAGCTCTTCGACCGGCGGCAGCTCGAACGGAACCCGCGCTTCGGCGAGGGTCCGCTTGGCCCGGACGATCCGCTGGGCAACCGTTGCTTCGGAAACGAGGAAGGCCCGCGCGATCTCGGCGGTCGTGAGGCCGCCGAGTAGCCGCAGGGTGAGCGCCACACAGGCTTCCCGCGAGAGCACCGGGTGGCAGCAGACGAAGACGAGCCGGAGCAGGTCATCGCCGACCGGGTCGTCGAGCTCCGCGTCGAGGTCGCGCTGCTCGCGGGTCTCGAGCTCGCGCCCGAGCTCGTCGTGCTTGCGCTCCAGTACCTCGCGGCGCCGAAGCAGATCGATCGCGCGATTCCGCCCGGTGGCGGCGAGCCAGGCTCCCGGGTTGTCCGGGATGCCCGACTCCGGCCACCTTTCCAGCGCCGCAACGAGCGCGTCCTGCGCGACGTCCTCCGCCAACCCGACATCCCGGAGGAGCCGCGCCAGTCCGGCGATCAGCGTCGGCGACTCGATCCGCCAGATCGCGTCGATCGCCTCCCGGACGTCTCTCACGCGCCTGGCGCCTCGTTCTGCGCCACCGAGGCGGAGACGCGCTCGACCTGCCCGGCGAGCTCGCTCTCGGGATCGATTCCGAACTCGTCCATCTCGTAGACCTGCCGCACCTCGATGAAGTGGTCGGGAAGCGGCGGAACCCGCGAGGCCCATTCGATCGCCTCCGCCTTCGACCGCGTCTGGATCAGCCAGTAGCCGCCGACGATCTCCTTCGCCTCGGCGAACGGCCCGTCGGTCACGACCGGCTTGCCGTCGTCGAAGTGAACGCGGGCCCCGTCAGACGTCGGGTGGAGCCCTTCGAGCGCGAGCAGGACCCCCGCCTTCGTCAGCTCCTCGTTGTAGGCCATCATCAACTCGATGTCCTCCTGCGCGGGCAGGGCGCCGGTCTCGGCTGCGGGCCCCGGATACACGAGCATCATGAATCGCATCTCTGCCTCCTCGTCGTTTGTGTTCCTTTACCAGTACGACGAAGAGCGACGGTCGTTTTCGACACGCCGGCGAAACTGCTGCGCACCCGGTCGCCTGCGCACCCCCGAGGCGACCGGGAGCCGACTCGCGTCTACGCGAACAGATCGAGCGTGGACTGCGAGCTCGCGCCGTCCGAGGAATCCGATGACGAGGACGACGACGAGTCGCCGGTGAGGAGCGACAGCAGATCCTCGTCCGGGTTCGAGCGCGATGACGCTTCGATTCGCCAGGATCTCCGCCGGCTCGCCCGGCTCACCGAGACTCGAGACGACGAACGCCGCCTCCGAGAAGTCCTCGCCCGCCATGTAGCTGCTGACGCGAGGTCGAGGCGATCGCAAGCGTCCAGCCGGCGGCGAGCGCCTCGTAGACGAGTCTGACGATCCACGCGCGCGCCTGGAGACGGCCGCCCGCGACGAGCCCGGTGAAGATCGCCGTCTTGCGCGCATGGATACGCTCGACCCACTCGCCCCGCGTCGAGCCCTGCGGCACTTCGAGCTCGGGCGTGAGCAGCGAGGCGATGCGCTCCTTTCCCCCTCCGATCCCGAGCCTCTCACCGTACTCGTCCTCCGACCACTGCACGGAAAAGGCCGAGCTCGCGGAAGGCCTGGTTGAACGCCGGCAGATGACCGTCACGTTCGGTGTCGGCGAGGACGCCGTCGCAGTCGAAGATCAGCGTTGGGATGGCAGCGGCCTCATCGGGGCTACCATGGTCGCAGACGTGGTCGGATCCCCGAAAGTCCGCGGTTTCGGCTCCGTCGCCGGAATCGCGCTCGCCGCCGTGATCTCGGCGCTCGCCGTCTCCGGCGCGGGCTCGTCGGCGAGCCTCCCGTCGCTCTACGTCAACTACACGGCGAACTGCCACTTCACGATGAGCCTCGACAGCGGCGCCGCGCTGACTGCGGGCACCGCGATCCCGTACGGGACATACCAGGCCGTGCTGAGCACGCCCTTCGCGCTCTCGACCGGACAGGGGGCGTGCGAGTCGATCGCCTTCCAGCTCACCGGCCCCGGCGTGAATTACTCCAGCTCGCTCACCCAGGGTGAGAGCTCGCAGGAGATCGCGCCGGTGATCCTGCAGGCGAACGCGACCTACACCGCATCCGACACGAGCGTGTCACCGGGTACGACGCTCACCTTCAGCACCTCCGGCGTGGCTGCCTCCCAGGGCGCATCGGCGGGGAGCTCGTCGGGCACCGGCACGACCACCGGGTCGAAGTCCTCTTCGTCCGTCCTCGGCGGACAGACATCGAGCGCCAAGGTTCTCGGCACCCTCACCGGCACGGTCAATGTTGCCGGCAAGCTCGGCCTGACCTACAAGGGCAAGTCGGTCACCACCCTCCCCGCAGGCAGCTACACCGTGACGATCACCGACAAGAGCGGCGCGAGCGGCTTCGTGCTCCGCTCGAGCAAGGCGGCGAAGACGGTGACCACGGCCGCATTCAAGGGAAAGAAGTCGCTCGTCGTGAAGCTCGCTGCCGGACAGTGGTACTTCTACGCGAAGACCGGCGCCACGAAGACCTACTTCGTCGCAACCGGCTAGGTCGACGCGCGCGTCGCGAGGGAGAGCGCAACGGCGTCCTCTGCGAGCGCGGTGACGAAGTCCGGCAAGCGGCGGGCGAGAGCGACCCGCGTGTCGTGGCCGATTCGCGCCGCGAGCACCGCACACGCCGCCGCCGCCGCCCCCGTTTCGAGCCACGGCCCCCGCTCGGCGCGCGCGACCCCCGCGCCTGCGGCGAAGGCTGCGACCGTTCGGATGGCGAGCGCGCCCGGCTCGAGCCGCGAGGGGACGCCCGGGAGCTTGTCGCCGACGAACTCGATGCCGACCGCGAGCGCGACGGCCCAGCGGGTGACGGGCCAGCGAAGCGGACCGCCGAGTTCCTCCGGGCGTGCGGCAACGACGGCTGCCGGACCGGCGGTTGCACGGAGTCCCGTCGCACCGCCGATCGCGCAGGCCTTGGCAAATAGTTCGATCGTCATCGAAATCATGGTACGTCCGACCCAGCGGGCCGCGATCCTGGGGCTCAGGGTTCGTTCCGGCCTCGAAGCGATCCGGCCTTGCCGGCTCGCATGGCCTCGCTCATCGCCTCAGCCCGCGTCCTCCCGGAGCGCGATCGCCCAGGCAAGCAGCCCTATCCCGACGGCGACCATGACGCCGCCGATCACGGCCCACTGCCCCTCACCGGTCATCGGCGATCCGTGGACCACGCCGATCCCCTGCCCGAAGAACACGCCCCCGACGAGGCAGAGCCCGACACCGATCGCTGCTCGAGTCCACATGAGCTCGCCTTCCCGAGGATATCCACGCGCGCGCTCCGCGGGCCTGTCACCATCCACCTCATCCGTGAGACTGCCAACGTGATCGCCTTGGTCCAGGAGGATATGCAGGGCCTCGAGCCGGGCTCGTCGCGGGGCGCGAAGCTCGAGGCCGCGTGCCTGTGAGCGTGCGCGTCCTGATCGTCGACGACCACGCCGTCCTCCGGGCCGGGCTCCGTCTGCTGATCGACGCCGAGAGCGACCTCGAAGCCGTCGGCGAGGCGGGGAACGTGCGCGACGCGATCTTCGAGGCGCGTTCGACGAGCCCCGACCTGGTCCTGATGGACGTGGTGATGCCCGGCGAGAGCGGCCTCGAGGGCATTCCTAAGCTGCTGCACGAGCACCCGGACGTCAAGGTTCTCGTGCTTTCGATGGAGGACGATCCGCGCTACGTGCGCGAGGCGTTCACTGCCGGGGCGAGCGGCTATGTCCTGAAGGAAGCGGCCGATGCCGAGCTCGTCACCGCGATCCGCGAAGTCGCGGCGGGAGGCCGGTACGTCCATCCCGAGCTCGGAGCCAGGCTCATCGACGCCCAGACGGAGGCGATCAAGCGTGAGGCCGAGAATCCGCTCTCGGAACGCGAACAGGAGGTGCTCGTCCTGCTGGCCCGCGGCTTCACGAACCAGGAGATCGCCAAGCAGCTGTTCATCTCCGTCCGCACCGCTGAGACCCACCGGGCGCACGTGATGCAGAAGCTCCGGCTCGTGACGCGCGCCGAGCTCGTCGACTACGCACTCGCGAACGGCCTACTCGGCGGCTGACTCGAGACCCGGCGCCTGCCGGGTGCCGCGGACCGAGCCGGGCTCCGCGTGGAGGGCGGCAGCTCAGTTGACGTCCTTCCTGTCGTCGAGGTGCGGGCTCTCGAAGCGCCGCTTGCCCGTTTTGGCGTCCCGGTAGGGATTGAGCCGATGCGGAAGCGGAGTGCATTCGTAGAGCGCATAGCCGACGATTGCGAGCACGCCGATCACGAAGACGAAGACGAGCGCGGTTCCGAAGATCGAGATCATGGTGTACCTCCTTTGCCCTGCACGATCGCTGCTTCCGGCCGTCCGGACATCGGTGAGAACCCGCAACCGGATCCGCAGAAAGCCCCAGTCCGGAGCTCGGGAGCACCGCGCCTCCGAGGCCGCCTTGCGGCGGCCGGAGACGGCACTGGACGTTTGACGGGGCGGCGGCGCTCAGGCAGGGATCGCGCGGTCGAGCTCGCCGGTGGCGATCGCGTAACGGACGAGCTCCGCACGGCTCCTGAACCCGAGCTTCTCACCGATCTTCGCGCGGTGGCTCTCGGCGGTCCGCACGGAGACGAAGAGCTGCTTGGCGATCTCCTGGTTCGTGTGACCCAGAGCCAGCAGACGCAGGACCGCATGCTCGCGCTCGGTGAGCCGGGCCGCAGTCCCGTTCCGAGCAGCCGGCTCGGCGGCGGCAAGCCGGGCCCCGAGGACCGGGTGGAGATAGCGACGTCCCCGGCTGACCTCGTGGACAGCCTTCACGAGCTCTCCGTCGGCCGCGTCCTTCAGCAGATAGCCGCTCGCGCCGGCCGCGAAGGCGAGGCGGACATACACCGGGTCGTCCTGCATCGAGAGCATGAGTACCCTGGTCAGCGGCGCCGCGGCGAGAATCTCGGGGAGCGCGTCGATCCCGCTTCGGCCCGGCATCGTCACGTCCAGCAGGAGGACGTCCGGCGGGCGCTCGCGCACGAGCGCGAGCGCGCCTTCGGCATCGGCGGCCTCACCCGTCACCTGGAGCTCGGGCTCGGCCTCGAGCAGGCGGCGAAGCCCCGAGCGGACGAGGGCATGGTCGTCGCACATCCCGATCGTGATTCCCATCGCTCAAGTCTTGCTCTGGGCTGCAGACGGATGCCGTGGTTTCGCCACACACGCGTCGCGGTTTTCTACGGATCCGGGAGCTAGACGGGAAGCTCGGCGACGAGGGTCGTCCCTGCGCCCGGCGCCGACTCGACCTCGAACCGGCCGCCGAGGAGCGAGACGCGTTCGCGCATACCGACGAGGCCCAGTGCTCCGTCGCGAACCTGGCGCGCGTCGAAACCGGCGCCGTTGTCTTCGATCACGGCGCGGACGGTGCCGGGCGCGCTCGCGACGATGATGCTGACCGACGTCGCATCTGCGTGCTTGACGATGTTCGTCAGTGCCTCCTGGACGATCCGGTACAGCGCGGTCTCGTACTCCGGAGGAAGCGCAAGCGGAGCATGGACGTTGAGCTGGATCTCGATGCCGCTCTTCTCGGAGATCACCGCCGTCAGCCGTTCGAGCGCGGGCGCGAGTCCGAAATCGTCGAGTGCGGGCGGCCGCAGCTCGACGGTCAGCCGGCGCACGTCCTCGAGCGCCGACCCGACGAGCTCCCGGATCATCACGAGCGCGTCGGCACCGACCTTCGACTCGAGTTCCTTCAGCCCGAGCCGGACGGAGGCCAGCGCCTGTCCGGTCTCGTCGTGCAGCTCGCGGGCGAGCCGTCTCCGCTCGAGCTCCTGGCCCTGAAGCAGAGCGCGGACGGCCTCGCGGCCGACCCGCTCGGAGAGCTCGAGTGCGACCGCGGCCCGGTTGGCGAACGCCTGCGCAAGCCGCATGTCGGCATCCGAGAACCGGGGATCGGCGCCGCGCTTGTCGTAGGCGGCCATCACGCCGAGACCTTTCCCGTGCGCGATCAGCGGCACGTAGAGCGCGGCCGTAGCCTCGATCAGCCGCGGCGCGGTCTGGTCGACCTCGGGGTCGTCGATCAGGGCGTCGATTCGCTCGGCGCGCTGCCGTGCGAGCGTCCGCCCCGCCTTCGAGTGCTGCTGCTCGAGCCGGAGGCCGAGGAGCTGCCCCGCGTTCTCGCCGCTCGCCGCTTCGACGGTCAGCCAGAGGCCGTCGGGCGTCGGCAGCTCGATCACGACGCAGCGCGCTTCGAGGAGCTCCTGCAGTCGCGACACGGCGAGCTCGAGCAGGTGTGAGAGATCCGATTCGCCGACGAGTGCCTCCGAGACCTCGTTCAGGGACTCGAGCTGCAGCGACCAGTGGCGTGCAGCCTCGTACAGCCTCGCGTTCTCGATCGCGACGGCCGCTTGCCCGGCGAGCAGTTGGACGATCTCCTCGTCCTCTCCGGTGAACTCCTCGCCGCCTGCCTTCTCGGTGAGATAGACGTTTCCGAACGCGGTCCCACGAAGCACGATCGGGACACCGAGGAACGACTGCATCGGCGGATGCCCGGGCGGGAACCCGACCGCGCGTGGATCCTGTGAGAGCTCGCTCAGCCGCAACGGCTCGCGATCGCGGATGAGCACCCCGAGGATCCCGCGGCCGCGAGGCAGGTCTCCGATTGCCGCCTGGGCCGCGGCGTCGAGTCCGACGGTGATGAACTGCTCGAGGCCGGTCCCGCCACGGTCGATCACTCCGAGCGCGCCGTACTGCGCTTCGGTCAGCTCGACCGCGGTCTCGATCAGCCGGCGGAGCACGGACTCGAGCGAGAGGTCAGAGCTGAGCTCGATGCCGGTTTCGACCAGCCGCCGGAGCCGGCGGGCCGCCTGTCCATCGGCAGTTACCCCCAACGCCGCCCCTTCCCGTGCGCTCTGATCGGTGTCCATCGAGTAGTGCCGTCGCCCAGCTCGACTCCGGCAACGAAGTCCGAGCCTGCCGCTGAGCGTATTAGTAGCGATCCATCGCCTCCGCGGCAAACACGGCGGGATCACCACCGAGCGTTGCGGATTCCTACGGATGGCCGGAGGCTCTCGCTGCTGCAGGATTTTCGTGATGAGCCTCCCGTTCGCGAGCTCGGCGTTCTCGGCGGTGTCGGCGGCCCTGCTGATGGTGATGGTCGGGACGAAGAAGAAGAAACTCCGCTGGAAGCGCGCTCCCCGCCGTTGCTCGACCTGCGGACAGACCGACCGCTACGACTGTCCATGCCGCCACTGAACGCACCGCAGCTGCACGGTGTCGCCACCGAGCTGGCCGGCATCGACATCATCCTCCGCGACGGCGGCACGCTCCGGCTCCTGCCGCCCGCGAGCTCGGACGCAGTTGCGCTGGAGGAGTTCCTCTCGGCGCTCTCCCGGGAGAGCCTGTTCTTGCGTTTCCACGGCTTCCGTGCGATCGACCGCGAGCTCGTGGCTCCGATGCTCGAGCCGGACTGGCAGGCCCGCGGCGCGCTCGCGGCCTGGCTCGGCGAGGGTGAGTGCGAACGCGTCGTCGCCCTGGCGAGCTATGTGCGCATCGGCGAGACCGAAGCGGCCGAGATCGCGTTCGCGGTGGCCGACGACGAGCAGGGACGGGGCATCGGGACACGGCTCGTCGAGCAACTCGCGGCCCGCGCCCGCCGCCACGGGATCTCGCGCTTCGTCGCCGAGGTCCTCGCCTCGAACGCGCGCGCACTCGCCGTCTTCGCAGACGCAGGCTTCGAGCTCACCCGCGATCGCGACCGCGAGGAGATCGAGCTGCGCTTTCCGATCCGGCCGACTCCCACCTACGAGGCGCGGGTCGAGCGCCGGGATCACACGGCCGTCGTGGCGTCGCTCCGCTCGTTCTTCGAGCCGACGACAGTCGCCGTGATCGGCGCGTCGCGCCGTCGCGGGTCGATCGGCGGCGAGCTCTTCCGGAACATCCTCGCGGCCGATTTCGCCGGGGGGGCGTATCCGGTCAATCGCAAGGGCGAGCCCGTCGCCGGCGTCAAGGCGTACGCCTCCATCGACGAGATCGAGGGCCCCGTCGATCTCGCCGTCATCTGCCTTCCGGCCGAGGCGGTGCTCGAGGCCGCCCGGATGGCCCTCCGTCACGGCGTCGCGAGCCTCTGCGTGATCTCGGCGGGTTTCGCCGAGGTGGGTACGGAAGGCCGGGAGCGTCAGGACCGACTGCTCGCGCTCGTGCGCGAGCACGGAGCCCGACTGATCGGGCCGAACTGCCTCGGGCTCGCAATGCCCCGACGCGGCCTCAATGCGACCTTCGCGAAGCGCTCGCTCCCTGCGGGACGGATCGGCTTCTCGTCCCAGAGCGGCGCGCTCGGGCTCGCGTTGCTCGAGGAGGCGGCGAACCGCAGCCTCGGCTTCTCGGCGTTCGTCTCGATCGGCAACAAGGCCGACGTCTCCTCCAACGACCTGCTCGAGTGGTGGGAGGACGACGACGAGACGAATCTCGTGCTGCTCTACCTCGAGTCCTTCGGCAACCCGCGCGGCTTCGCGAAGATCGCGCGGCGCGTGGCCCGCCGAAAGCCGATCCTCGCGCTCAAGGCCGGTTCCACCTCGGCCGGCTCACGCGCCGCCGGCTCGCACACGGCTGCGCTCGCGGGCTCCGAGACGGCGGTCGAGGCGCTGTTCCACCAGGCCGGTGTCCTGCGGGCCAGGACGCTCGAGGAGCTCCTGGACGCGGCGACGCTGCTCTCGCGCCAGCCGCTTCCCCGCGGCCGCCGCGTCGGCGTGGTCACGAACGCCGGCGGCCTCGGGATCCTCTGCGCCGATGCGTGCGAAGCGGCGGGGCTCGAGCTGCCCGAGCTCGGCGAACCCACGCGTACGAAGCTTGCCGAGCTCCTGCCTGCGGAGGGAAGCGTCGCGAACCCGGTCGACCTGCTCGGGTCGGCGACAGCCGAGCTCTACGAGTCGGCGATCGCTCCCGTTCTCTGCGACCCGAACGTGGACGCGCTGATCGCGATCTTCGTGCCCCCGGTCGTCGCGGGCGCCGACGAGGTCGCCGCCGCGATCCGTCGGGCCGTCGAGCACGCGGGCCAGGGCAAGCCGGCGATCGCCGTGGTGATCAGCGCGGACGGACTCCCGGCCGCCCTGCTCGGAGCCGACTCGCCCGTCGTCGCGCTTCCATACCCGGAGTCGGCGGCGCGCGCGCTCGCCCTCGCCGCTCGCCACGCCGACTGGCTCAGCCTGCCCGCGGGCAACCTCGTCGAGCCCGTCGGGATCGACCTCGCGAGCGCGCGTGAGGTAACGGCCTCGGCCCTTGCCCGGGCCTCCGACAGCTGGCTCGACCCGTCGGCGACGCGGGCGCTGCTCGAAGCCTATGGCGTCGCGGTCGTCGCCGAGGAAATCGCGAACACGGCCGACGAGGCCGAGGCGGCGGCGGGGAGACTCGGCTTTCCGGTGGTCGTCAAGACCGCCGCGCCGGGCGTCCACAAGACCGACATCGGCGGCGTCCGGCTCGACGTGCGCGACATGACCCAGCTTCGTGCTGCTGTCGAGCAGATCGGCACCCCGGTCGTGATCCAGCCGTTTGTCACGGGCCAGACCGAACTGCTCGCAGGAGTCGTCCAGGATGCGGTGTTCGGGCCCCTCGTCGCCTTCGGGCCGGGAGGCGCACTCGCCGAGCTGATCGGCGACGCCGGGTTCCGGCTCGCGCCGCTGTCGGATCTCGACGCCGAGGAACTCGTCACCACGGGCAAGGCCGGGAAGCTCGTCGCCGGCGTCCGTGGCACACCGCCGGCCGACGGGGGCGCGCTCGCCGACCTCTTGTTGCGGCTCGGCCGGCTCGCGGACGACCTGCCCGAGGTGGCAGAGCTCGACCTCAACCCGGTGCTCGCCGGCCCCGGAGGCTGCACCGCAGTCGATGCTCGGATCCGGGTCCGGGTCGCCGAGACGAGCGGTCGCCTGAAGAGCTGGTAGGCGACTCGCCCGCTCGTCAGGAAGGGCGCCGCTCGAAGAGCACGAGCACGGTCAGCTCTTCGTAGCCGATGAAGCGGTGCTCGGCTCCGGCGGGAACGAACACGGCGTGCCCCTCCCGCAACTCGACCTGCTCCCCTTCGATCTCGAGCACCCCGTACCCCTCGATCACGACGTAGACCTCGTCGTCCTCGTGGGGCTGCTGGCGATCCGGTTCGGGCGCCACGAGCACGTAGACACCAAGCTCGAGGCCCGGCGATTCGTGCACCACCTCGTACCCGCCGTTGCCTTCGGCAAGGCGCCGCGCTATGCCGGCGATGTCGAACGGGTGGGCGGCCTGCAGTGCAGCGGTCGTTCGCTTCCTTTCGGGATCCATCGAATTCCCTTTCTTCGGGGGCTTCCGAGACAGGAGAAGCCTCGCCGATCTCCTTCGAGCGCGCCTCGGTAGGCGCCCGTCGCGGGTTGCGGGAAACCCGCGAAGTCGCCTACGGGCGCCCGTCCGGGGCTAGCGGCGGACGAGGGTACGGCTGCCCTCTCGCCGAACAGCCGCGATCGACGCAGCGGCCGCATCGAGGTCGAGGTAGCGGCCGCTCACCCCGAACCGCGGATCGAGCTGCCCGAGCGGACGAAGCCGGCGGTCGAGCTCGTAGACGAGCGGAACGCCTGTCGGCAGATTCAGCTCGGCGATCTCACCATCGGGGATGCGGTCGAGGTGCTTCACGAGCGCGCGGAGCGAGTTCCCGTGTGCCGACACGAGCACGTCGGCGCCGGACCGCAGATCGGGCACGATCGCGTCGAACCAGTACGGCAGGACACGAGCGAGCACGTCTTTCAGGCATTCGGTCGCGGGGAGCGCATCCAGCGGGAGCGCCGAGTAGCGGGGGTCGAATGAGGCCGAGAGCTCCGAGCCGGAAGCGAGGGGCGGCGGGGGGACGTCGTACGAGCGCCGCCACCGCATGAACTGCTCGTCGCCGAACTCGAGGCGCGTCTGCTCCTTGCTCTTGCCCTGGAGCGCCCCGTAGTGGCGTTCGTTCAGCCGCCACGACCGTCGAACCGGAATCCACGAGCGCTCGGCGGCCGCCAGCGCGAGCTCGGCCGTCCGGATCGATCGCACGAGCACCGAGGTGTGCACGACGTCCGGCAGCAGGGCGAACTCGCGGAACAACCAGCCGGCGTGCTCGGCTTCCGCCACGCCGCGCTCGGAGAGGCCCACGTCGACCCACCCCGTGAAGAGCCCTTTGGCGTTCCACGTGCTCTCTCCGTGGCGAAGGAGGACGAGCCGGCCGGGAAGCGCGCGCTCAGAACGAGGGGATGACGGCGACACCGGGTAGTTCTTTCCCCTCGAGCAGCTCGAGCGCCGCACCGCCCCCGGTCGAGGCCCATGAAACCTGGTCGAGCAGATCGAGCTCGTTCATCGCCCGGAGCGTCTCGGCGCCGCCGACGACCGAGTAGGCAGCCGCTGCGGCCACGGCCTTTGCGATCGCCTCGGTTCCGGCGGCGAAGCGTGGCCATTCGGCGAGGCCCATCGGGCCGTTCCAGAAGATCGTTCGCGCGTTGACGATGACCTCGGCGTACCGGTCCCGTGTCTCGGGGCCGATGTCGAGCCCGGCCCAGCCGTAGGGCAGCTCGTCCACCCGGCAGACGCGCGTCTCCGCCTCGGGGTCGATCCGGCCCACGCCGACGACGTCGACGGGAAGCTGGACCGGAAAGTCGAGCGGGTTCGAGACGCGCAGCCGCTCGGCCAGCTTCCCGCCGACGAGCACCGCGTCGGCACGGTTGCCGAGGTGCCGGATGACCGGGAGCTTGTCGTCGACCTTTGCACCGCCGCAGACGAGTACGAACGGCCGCTCGACCTCACCGAGCAGGCGCCCGAGGTGCTCGAGCTCACGCTCCAGCAGGAGCCCTGCATAGGTGGGGAGGAGCTCCGTGACACCGACGGTCGAGGCGTGGGCACGGTGGACCGAGCCGAAGGCGTCCTCGACGAACAGATCGTGACCCGCCGCGAGCCTCCGCGCGAACTCCGGGTCGTTCGTCACCTCGCCCGGCTCGAACCGCGTGTTCTCGAGCACGGTGAGCGGCCCGTCGAAGAGCCCGCCGAGCCTTGCCCGAACCGGCGCCATCCTCAGACCCGGCTCCTCGCCCTTCGGCCTGCCCAGGTGGGAGCAGACGGTGATCCCGCCGGCGCCGTGGTCGCGCAGGTACTCGAGCGTCGGCAGGGCCGCCCGGATCCGCATGTCATCGGCGATCCGACCGTTCTCGAGCGGGACGTTCAGGTCGGCGCGGACGAGCACCCATCTCTCGGCGACCTCGATGTCGCGGATCGAGCGGACGTGCCGCACGTTGGACGATTCGACCAGTGACATCGCCGCATCGTCGCCGACCCTTCGAGCCGCGGCATCCGTTGCTTCACCGACCCCGGTGCGGCGAACTACGGAAGGCAGGTCAGCTCGTGAGCGACGGGTCGAGGAGCTCGGTGAGGTCGGCGACGACCCGATCGGCTCCTTCGCGTCGAAGTGCGACTGCCTGATCGCCGCGGTCGACACCCACGGTGAGACACAGGCCGGCGGCCCGGCAGGCGGCGATGCCGGCCGAGCTCGTGTCGAACCCGACCGTGACTGCCGGGTCGACGCCGAGCCGTCGGCAGGCCGCGAGAATGGCGTCGGGCGCGGGCTTTGCGCGGAGCCCTTCGGCGCGCATCATGTTGCCGTCGACCCACTGTGCGAGGAGGTGTGCCAGTCCGGCGTCGGCGAGAATCGCTTCGGCGTTCGTGCTCGCGGTGACGACGGTACACACGAGACCCACTTCCTCGGCCACTTCGAGGAAGCGCAGGGAGCCGGCGAATGCCGAGACGCCTTGCTCGGAGAGGAGCCGCAGCAGCACCGCGTTCTTGCGGTTCGCGAGTCCGTGGACGCTGAGCGAGCCGGGCGCATCGCCCGGGGCGCCGGGGGGAAGCCTGATGCCGCGACTCGCGAGAAAGCCATGGATCCCCTCCAGGCGCGGCCTGCCGTGGACGAGCAGCCGGTAGTCGGTGGGCGTGAAGCGCGCGATCGGGAACTGCGGCTCGCCGGTCCGCTCGCCCCAGCGGGAGACGAACTCGTCGAACGTCGCCGCCCAGGCGGCGGCATGGACGTGCGAGCTCGCAGTCAGGACACCGTCGAGATCGAAGACGCAGGCCTCGACCTCCGGAGGGAGATCGAGCAGCTGCCTCGAGGCTCGTGGCATCGCCAGTCGATGGCGGAGCCGGACGTGCTCGCTCCGGGCGATGTAGTCGATCAGCCGCCCGACATCCGCCCGTTCCTCGACGAGCCGTGCAGCATGCCGGCGCAACTCCTCCGGCGCGAAGCGAATCGAGGTGCCGCTCCGGTTGAGCGAGTTGAGGACGTCCTGCTCCCGGTCGAGCGCGAGCCGCCAGTGGATGCTCAGCGCGTCGAGGTCGATCGACATGCCGTCGGAGCGGTTCATTGCACCTTGGGCCTTACGTTCGTCCCGGGGAACTCCGAACAGCTCCTGCCTGGCCGTTCGTGTCGGAGCTGAGCCCGAGGTAGACGTAGGCCGCGATCATCAGTCCGGGCCCGAGGATCACCGCGGGCACCATGAACCATTCGGACACCCCGATCGCGAGGGCGAAGAACACCGCCGAGAGCAGGAACGGAGTGCCCAGGTACAGCAGCCACCGGTTCTCCTCGACGGTCGCGACGGCGAAGCGGTCGAGTTCCTCGCGCCTCGCCCCGCCGACGTTGTCGGCGAGGCGAGGCGTCGCCTCTGCAGCCCTGGGAGCATGAAGCGTCGTGCTCATGTGATCTCCTTTCGGGCTCAGCGCCGAGAGCCGGCGACGAGCTCCCTCTCGGCGGTTTGGTGTGCCTGTTCGACCGGCACGGCGGTCAGGACGACCTTCAGCGCGTGCGTCTCGGCTGCGGCGCCGAAGACGTCGTAGGCCTTCTCCGTCTCGTCCAGCGAGAAGTGGTGCGTCGCGAACACGGTCGGGTCGAGCCGGCCTCCCTCGATCAGCCGGAGGAGCTTCGGCGTGGTCGCGGTGTCGACGAGCCCCGTCGTGATCATGACGTCACGGATCCACAGCTTCTCGAGGTGGAGCGTTGCGCACTTGCCGTGCACACCGACGTTCGCGACCCGGCCACCCGGCCGGATCAGCTCGGCGCAGAGCTCGAAGGTCTCGGGCACGCCGACCGCTTCGATCGCGCAGTCGACGCCGAGGCCGCCGGTCAGCTCCATCACCTTCGCGACGGCGTCCTCGGTGCCGTTGTTGATCACGATGTCGGCGCCGAACTCGAGTGCCTTCTCGAGCCGGGCGTCGGCGAGGTCGATGGCGATGATCCGTCCGGGCGTGTGGAGCTTGGCCGTCATGATCGTGGCGAGGCCGATCGGGCCCGCACCAACGATCGCGATCGTGTCGCCCGGCTCGACGCGCCCGTTGAGCACGCCGACCTCGTAGGCGGTCGGGAGGATGTCGGCGAGGAACAGCACCTGCTCGTCGGACAGCTCCTCGGGGACCTTGTAGACGGAGGTGTCGGCAAACGGCACCCGTGCGAGCTCGGCCTGGAGCCCGTCGATCAGGTGGCCGAAGATCCAGCCGCCTCCGCCGGTGCAGAGCCCGTAGTGCCCTTCCTTGCAGAAGCGGCAGCGGCCGCACGAGGTGATGCAGGAGACGAGCACCCGGTCCCCGGGAACGACGGTCGTGACAGCGGCGCCGACCTCGACCACCGTCCCGACCGCCTCGTGTCCGAGGATCGTCCCGGGCTTCACCTCGGGAACGTCTCCTTTCAGGATGTGAAGATCGGTTCCGCAGATCGTCGAAGAGTCGATCCGGACGATGGCGTCCGTCGGCTCGAGAATGGTTGGGTCAGGTACGAGCTCCCATGCCCGTTCTCCCGGCCCGTGATAGACGAGAGCTTTCATCTCGGCCTCCCGTGACTCGAAGTTGCCTTCAGCCTGACACCGCGGAGCCGAGGGGCCATCCGCGCCCGCCCTCACCTGGTTGCGGTCTTGCCGTAGACCGTCGAGCCCGCTCGTAGTACCCCGCAGCGCACATCCGCGAGCGCCCGGATGGCGCCGGAAACGGCTCCTGGCACCTTCCCGCCATGCCCGAGACCCCGATTGACCGTCAGTGCAGGATCGAGCAGACACTCGGGCGCACCGAGCCGTGCATCGAGCAGGGTTGCCCGTTCTGGGAGACCGCGAAGGCCACCGGCGCCGGCGACTGCATTTTCGACCGGATCGACTTCACCGGCCGCGAGCACCTCGCCTCGTGGCTCCACGATCTTCGTTCCGAGCTGGAACGAACCGGCCGCGCCTCGACCGATGCCGAGCGCCAGCACTTCTACGAGCGGCTGAACGCGGCGCGGGGCGACTGAAGATTCATCCCGGCGTCGGCCGCGAACGGTGCCGCCCCTACCGGAGTTGCGGGTCACGACCGGGTGGCCACGCCTCCCGGCCTGCTCGGAAGACGACAAAGGCCCCAGTTACGGGGCCTTCGTCTGAATCACGAGGTAGCGGGGGCAGGATTTGAACCTGCGACCTCCGGGTTATGAGCCCGGCGAGCTACCTGACTGCTCCACCCCGCGACGCACCGTCGATGGTACCACCGCGAACCGCGCCGGAAGGGCGGCCAGTCCGAAGCCGAGAGCCATCACGACCGCGCCGGCGAGGACGTCGACGACGAAGTGGTTGCCGGTCGCGAGGATCGTGATGACGACTGCCAACGGGTAGGCGAGAACCACCGCCTTGACGGTCCGGCCTCTCGCGTAGAGGAGGACGCCCGCGGCGACGCCGAAGGCCCAGCCGGCATGCAAGGACGGAACGGCGGCGACCGGATCCGAGAGGCCGCCCGAACCCGGGGAGCCGATGTCGATGTCGGAGAATCGGCGCAGCGTGTCCTCGAGCCCGAGGCCCGCGACCCGCGGCGGGGCCGTTGGAAAGCGCCAGGCGACGAGGAGCGCGATCGCCGTCGCAAGGAGGTAGCCGTTCCGGAAGAGGCGGAAGCCGCGGCGCGAGCGGCGGTAGAGCCAGAGGAAGAACAGCCCCGTCACCGCGAAATGAGCGAGCAGGTAGAAGGCATTCATCGCGTCGACGAGACCGGGCGCCCCGAGAGCCGCCCGCTGGAGCGGACGCTCCCACGCGAGGTGGGCGATCCGTTCGAAGTCCGCGATGCGGTGGGCGTGCGCGAGGGCGAGCGGCCAGTCGGGCCGGAGCTCGAGCCTGGCCGCCTCGTAGGCGCCGACCGCCGCGAGGACGACGGAGAGCTGGGCGATGCCGTCGTGGCGTGAGACGTAGCCTCTCACCGAATCCGAGTGTAGGCGACGCCCCCGCTTCCGCCGAGCGGCCATTACGATGGCGCCGTGGACGACCTCGTCGAGTACGCGCTCATCTTCTTCGGCATCGCCGTCCTCGTGGGGCTCGCGGTCGCAGGCTGGCGAGGCTTCGTGGCCTACCGCGCGCTCCGCCGGTTCCAGCGCACGACCGAGGTCGCGATGCTGCAGGCCGCAACGCTCGTCGCCGAGCTCGAGGGGCGTACCGAGCGCGTCGCCGGCCGCGTCGCCGGGATCGAAGTGGCCCGCGCCCGGCTCGAGGAGTCGCTCGCGACCGCGAAGGTGGTCGCCGCGGGCGCCCGCGAGGTCTGGGCGGTGGTCGCGATCGTGCGCGCGCTCGTACCGTCCAAGTGACCCGCGTCGCAGCGATCGACATCGGCACGAACTCGACGCGGCTCCTCGTCGCCGACGTCGAGGACGGGCAACTCGCGGACGTCGTGCGCCACTCGGTCGTAACCCGGCTCGGCGAGGGAGTCGATGCCGGCCGCCGGCTGCTGCCCGAGCCGATCGCTCGCACGCTCGAGACGATCGCGGCCTATGCCGCCGAGATCGGCGAGCTCGGCGCGACGAGAACCGTCGCTGTCGCGACGAGTGCTGCCCGCGACGCCGAGAACGGCCCGGAGTTCGTGGGCGGCGTCGGGGCCAGGTTCGGCTTTTCGACGCAGTTGCTCTCCGGTGACGAGGAGGCCGAGCTGACACGCCTCGGCGTCGGCGCCGTGGAGGCGACGACGCTCGTCCTGGACGTCGGCGGCGGCTCGACGGAGCTGATCCTCGGCAGCCGGCGCACGAGTATCGATGTCGGCTCGGTGCGGCTGACCGAGCGCTTCCTTCGTTCCGATCCGCCCACGCCGGCCGAGCTCGCCGAGGCCTCCGCATTCGTCGCGGGACTCCTGCCCGAGCTCGAGGTCGAGGCAGCGGTCGGCGTCGCGGGCACGGTCACCCAGCTGCACCTGATCGCCGGCGAACTGACCGCCGCGGTCGTCGAACACGAGGTCGACCGGCTCGCCGCGCTGACCGTCGCGGAGCGAGCCCGAGTGCCCGGCATGGATCCGGCCCGTGCCCCGGTGGTCGTTGGCGGCGCGATCGTCGTACGCGAGGTGATCCGCCGCTACCGCCTGCGCGCACTCGCCTGGAGCGAGCGGGATCTGCTCGACGGCGTCGCCCTCAACGCCGCCGCTCTCGGTTCCTGATTCCTCATCCCTCCCGGCTGTGTTTCAAAAGCAGACTCGCCGGGAATATCATTGCGTGCGCAACGTTTATGGGTATGTTTGCGTCATCAACTTTATCGGAGGTCAGGACAAATGAGCACGACAGAGATTCAGACACAGGCACTTCCCACCGGCACCTACGGGGCGGATCGCGTCCATTCCTCGGTTTCGTTCGGAGTCGAGTACATGGGCATCGGCACCTTCGACGGCACGGTCACCGATTTCGACGCCCAGCTCGTCGACGGCAGCCTTTCGGGCTCAGCCCGGATCGCGAGCCTCCACACGAAGGACGAGAACCTCTACGGCCACCTCATGGCGCCGGACTTCTTCGACGCAGAGCGCCATCCGGAGGTCAGCTTCTCGACCGGTCAGGCGACCGTCGAGGGGAACCAGGTCACGTTCGTCGGCGAGATCACCATCAAGGGGATCACCCAGCCCGCGACGCTGACGGGCACCGTCACCGGCCCGGTCAACGACCCCTACGGCAACGAGCGCTACGGCCTCGAGCTCGAGACGACGATCGACCGCACCGCGTTCGGGATCACCTGGAACAACGACATGCCGAACGGCACGAAGGCACTCGCCGACGAGGTCATCCTCAAGGCCGACCTCTCGCTCGTGAAGGCGGCGTAACGTGAAGATCCTCGCCATCTCCGGCAGCCTCCGCCGCGACTCGCAGAACACCATGTTGCTGCGGGCCGCGGAGGAGCTGCTCCGGCCTGAAGACACGATGGAGGTCTGGCAGGGGTTGCGCGAGGTGCCGCCGTACGACCAGGACGACGACGTCGAGCCGGCACTTCAGGCGGTTGCCGACCTCCGGACCGCAGTCGCGTCGGCCGACGCCGTCCTGATCGCGACTCCGGAGTACAACTCTTCGATCCCGGGCACCCTGAAGAACGCACTCGACTGGGCCTCACGCCCGCTCGGGACGAACGCGTTCTTCGGGAAGCCCGTGGCCGTGATCGGCTCGAGCGCCGGCCTCTTCGGCGCGGTGTGGGCCCAGGCGGAGCTCCGCAAGGTGCTCGCCGCCATGGGCGCCCGCGTCGCGGAGGTCGAGGTCGCGGTCGGCCGGGCAAGCGAGAAGTTCGACGAGGACGGTCGCCTCGTGGACGACGAGATCCGGGTGCAGCTCGGCGACGCGCTGGACACGCTCGTCGCGGTCGCCGAGCCGGCGCTCATCGCGGCCTAGCCGGTTCTACGCCTCGGTTTCGGCTGCTGCCGGCGGAGGATCGTCCTCCGCCAGGCGGCGCTGGACCGACGAGCGCGAGAGCACACCGACGAGCTTCCCGTGGTCGACGACCGGCACCCGCTTGTAGTCGCCCTCCTCGAGGAAGGCGAACGCCTCGAGGAGCGGCATCTCGGAGTCGACCGTGGCGTTCGGAACCTCGGCGATCTCGCGGAGGATCGTCGTTCGCGGGTCGAGCCCGCGCGCGACCACCTCGCGGACGAGCGTCTTCCGCGTGATCACGCCGAGGAAGCGGCCCCCGTCGCAGACGAGCACCGAGCGAACCTCCGGCCGCATCAGCGCCTCGCCGGCCTCCTGAGCACTCGCGGCCGCATCGAGTGCGTGAGGGTCGGAGACCATCGCGTCCCGGACGCGCTGCGACGGCTCGCCGCTCACGGGTAGATCCCCCTCGCGTCGAGCGCTGCGGCGACGTCCCGGATCCCGGAGATCAGGGCGGCGCTTCGGAGCGAGACCCGGTCGACCTCGGCGAGCTCCCAGACCCGATCGAAGGCGTCGGCCAGCTTCTCGGCGAGCCGGCTGCGGATCTCGTCGCGGTCCCAGAAGAGCCGGCTCAGATCCTGGACCCATTCGAAGTAGGAGACGGTGACGCCCCCGGCGTTCGTGAGCACGTCGGGGAGGACCGGGATCCCGCGCGCAGCCAGGATCTCGTCGGCCACGATCGAGGTGGGGCCGTTCGCGCCCTCGGCGACGAGCCGGCACGATAGCCTGGCCGCGTTCGCCTCGGTCACCTGATCCTCGCGCGCCGCGAGCACGAGCACGTCGCACGCGACCTCGAGCAGCTCCTCGTGGGAGATCGTGGCCGCGGGAAAGCCTTCGAGCGAGCCGTGCCCGCGCGCGTACTCGGCAAGCGTCGGGACGTCGAGGCCCGCCGGGTCGTAGACGGCGGTGGCGACGTCGCCGATCGCGATGACGGCCGCGCCTCGCTCGTGCAGCTCGGCAGCCGCGACGCCGCCGACGTTGCCGAAGCCCTGGACGACAAAGCTGAGGTCGGCCAGGTTCCAGCCGAGCCGCCGGCAGGCGCGGTCGATCACCATCACGACCCCGGCCCCGGTGGCCTCGCTCCGAAAGAGCGAGCCGCCGATCGAGATCGGCTTTCCGGTGACGATTCCGGGCACGGCGTAGCCCTTCTGGGAGGAGTAGGTGTCCATCATCCACGCCATCGTCTGCTCGTTCGTGGCGATGTCGGGAGCCGGGATGTCGATCTCGGGCCCGATGAACGGCGCGAGGTCCGAGGTGAAGCGGCGCGTGACGCGTGAGAGCTCGCGCTGGGAGAGCTCGCTCGGGCGGCAGCGCACGCCGCCCTTGGCACCTCCGTAGGGCAGGCGCAGGAGCGCGCACTTCCAGGTCATCCACATCGCGAGCGCCGCGCACTCCCCCAGGGAGACCTCCTCGTCGTAGCGGATCCCGCCCTTCGTCGGCCCGAGCACCGATGAGTGCTGGACCCGGTAGGCGGGAAACGAGCGAACGTTGCCGTCGTCCATGCGGACGGGGAGCGTCAGCATCACTGCGCGCTCTGGGTAGCGGAGGCGCTCGGCGACGTCACGGGAGATCCGGGCGCCGGGCAGCGCCTGCTCGAGCTGGGTCCGGGCCTGCCGGTAGAGCGGCGTGTCCCATTCGAGCGTGGTTACCGGATGGCCAACCTCGGTCACAGAAAGACTGTACTTCCCTCTAGATACACCCGGACGGGTTTGAAGGTGCGCCCCGCCTCTGACGCCGAACCGCAGCGAGGGCGTGCTCCGCCCGTGCTCGCCCAGGGACGACCCTGGGTGGACGAGCGCGGAAATCTAGGATTTCCGTGCGCGGGTAATGCCGGGGGAGGGGCTCGAACCCCCACGCCCGCATCGGGCAGCCGGTTTTAAGCCGGACGCGTCTACCAGTTCCGCCACCCCGGCAGGGGAGTCCTCAAGGCTACGCGGTTTGGAGCTGTGTGGCGCCGAAGAAGGCGGCAACGGCGGCGCGGTCTTCGACGAGCGGGCAGTGAGGCAGAGCGGCGAGGAACGCGCGCCCGTAGGGCTTCGTGCGGAGCCGAGGGTCGAGGATCGCGACCACCCCTTCGTCCTCGTGGCTGCGGATCAGGCGCCCGAATCCCTGTCGGAGCTGGAGCATCGCGCTGGGAAGCGCGTAGTCGCGGAACCAGTCTCCTCCTTGGGCCTCGACGGCTTCGCAGCGCGCCTCGTGGAGCGGGTCGCCGGGGGCCGAGAACGGCAACTTGTCGATGACGAGCAGCGAGAGTGACTCGCCGGGGATGTCCACGCCTTGCCAGAAGGTCGACGTGGCGAGGAGGACGGAGTCGACCTCGGCCCGGAAGCGCTCGAGCAGGCGTTCCCTTGGCGCCTCGCCCTGGACGAGGACGTCGTAGGGCACGCTGCCGCGGACGCGGCGGCTGAGCACCTCGAGCGCCCGGTAGCTCGAGGTGAGCACGAGCGCCCGCCCGCGCGAGAGGCCGAGCAGCGCCACGACCTCGTCGGCCACACGCTCGGTGAATCCTTCCGAGCGCGGGTCGGGCATCGTTGCCGGGACGTAGAGGAGCGCCTGCTCGCGGAAGTCGAACGGCGAGCCGACGACGAGCTCGCGGGCGTGGTCGAGTCCGAGCCGGCGGCGGACGAAGGTGGCGTCCTCCCCGGTCGTGAGTGTCGCCGAGACGAGGATGGCGGTGGGGCCGTCCTCCCAGAGCCGCTCGCGGAGCTCGCGCCCGACCTCGACCGGAGCCCAGGCGAGCGCGTCCGGCTCCGCCCAGACGACGCGTTCGAGCCCGGCCGGCTCGAGGCAGGCCTCGACCTGGGCGGCGATTCCGAGCGTGCGGCGGGAGAGCTGGTCGAGCCCCTCGGCGCGACCCTCGAGTGCCGAGGCGAGAGCGGCGAGCGCGTCGACGAGCACCAGGGCGCTCTCGACGGGAATCTCTCGCAGACGGCGCCGCCCGGAGGGCGGAGCCACCGCGCGCAGCAGGCGGTCGCCGGCATGTGCGATGCGGTCGAGGGCGTGGGCCGGGTAGGGCTCGTTCGCGTCGCGGCAGGCGCGTTCGACATCGAGGGCGAGCCGGTGGAGCCCCGTCCGAGAGACACGGCCGCCGAGCCAGGTCGCGGCGGTCTCCTCGAGCCGGTGGGCTTCGTCGAAGATGACGGCGTCGTGCTCGGGCAGCACGCCGCCGTCGGCGGCGATGTCGGCGAAGTAGAGCGCATGGTTCGCGATCACGAGCTCGGCCTCACCGGCCCGCGCGCGTGCTGCTTCGGCGAAGCACGTCGAGAGGAGCGGGCAGCGCCGGCCGGAGCAGCGATCGGCGCCGACGGCGAGCTCGGCCCAGAGCGTCTCCGAGGGCTCGAACGGCAGCTCGGCCCGGTCACCGGTCTCGGTCTCTGCGATCCAGGGCCGGAGCGCCTCGTAGGCCTCTTCGTCACGGGGATCGCGAAGGAGCATGGGCCCGAAGCTCTGGAGCTGCCGTCGGCAGAGGTAGTTCTGGCGGCCTTTGAGCACGGCGACCGTGACCTCGCGCCCGAGCGCCCGAGCGGCAGCGGGAACGTCCTTGGCGAGGAGCTGCTCCTGAAGCGCTTTCGTCGCGGTCGCGACGACGACCGTCCGCCCGGAGGCAAGCGCGGGCAGCAGGTAGGCGAGACTCTTGCCCGTCCCGGTGCCGGCTTCGGCGACAAGATGCTCCCCCGTCTCGAGCGCGGAGGCGACCGCGGCCCCGAGCGCAGCCTGCTCGGCCCGGGCCTCGAAACCGGGCAACGTGGCGGCAAGCGCACCGCCGGGCGCGAAGACGTCAGTCACGCCTGCAGGTTACGGATGCGAACGGCTGTTTGGTCCCTGCCGCCGCCTCCAAGAACGCCTTTGCCGTGCCTCCACAAACCCGATCGGCACATTCGCCGGAATCCAACTACCGCCCGCCTCGAAGCAATCTGCCGATCGGGTCTTTGGAGGCAGAAAATCAGCCCCGGTGAGTCCGAAGACCCGCCGGAGCTGAGTGCCGGATCCAGCGAGTCCGAAGACCTACCGGATCCGACGGGCGGCAAGCTACCTGGTGGTTCGAGGCCGGGTCAATGCCTGTCGGGGGGCCGATTGTCGCAAAGAGCGGGATTTTTCGAGATCAGGGCCGAGCGATGGCTCCGTCCGATGCCTTCTTTACCGTTCTCTGGCTCAATGGTGGAGCTACTTGCATTCGTCATCGGACTCTCTGCCGGAGCTCTCGGGCTCTGGCTGTGGGCCCGCGCGGCACTCGCGGCGTCGGAGGCGCGCCTCGGTGGCTCCGAGGAGCGGCTGCGGTCGGCCGAGGAGCGGATCCGGAGCGCCGAGGAGCGCGCCGCGCTCGTCGAGAAGACCGAGAAGCAGTGGGAGGATCATCTCCGTGCCGCGACGGGCGAGGCGCTCGAGCGGAGCTCGCGCTCGCTGCTCGAGCAGACCGACGCACGGCTCGCACCGATCAAGGAAACGCTCGTGCGGATCGACGAGCAGTCCCGGACGCTCGAGCAGACGCGGTTGACGGCGATCGCGGGCGTGGGCGAGCAGCTTCGGTCGGTCGCGGAGGGGCAGAACCGGTTGCAGAAGGAGACGGGAAACCTGGTCACGGCGCTTCGCACGCCTCATGTGCGCGGGCGTTGGGGGGAGGTTCAGCTGCGGCGCGTGGTCGAGCTCGCCGGGATGGTTGCGCATTGCGACTTCGTCGAGCAGGCGAGCGAGCGGACGGACGAGGGCCGGCTCCTGCGACCCGACATGGTCGTGAAGCTCCCGGGCGGCAAGAGCCTCGTCGTCGACTCGAAGGCGTCGTTCGCGGCGTATCTCGACGCGATCCAGGCCGAGGACGACGAGTCGAAGGGCGTTCATCTGGCCCGTCACGCGAAGCTCGTGCGCGATCACATGACGAGCCTCGCGCAGAAGCAGTACTGGAAGCAGTTCGATCCTGCGCCGGAGTTCGTGATCATGTTCCTGCCGGACGAGTCCTCGTTCCGCGCCGCGCTCGACCAGGATCCCGGGCTGCTGGAGGCCGGTTTCGAGGCGGGGGTGATCCCCGCCTCCCCGGCGACGCTGATCGCGGTTCTCCGTACCGTCGCGACGGTCTGGCAGCACGAGACAGCCGCCGAGAGCGCCCGCGCCGTCAGCCGTCTCGGCAGGGAGCTGTACGACCGGCTCGGCATCTTCGCGGGCCACCTCGCCGGCGTAGGCAAGTCGCTCGACGCGGCGGCCCGCAACTACAACAGCGCGGTTGGCTCCTTTGACGCGCGCGTGCTCGCCACTGCGCGGAAGTTCCCCGATCTCGGAACGGGCGGCGACGAGATCCCCGAGATCGCCCCGGTGCTGACGCAGCCGCGTCCCGTCCTCACGACCGCCGGCGACGAGTCCTCCGCGCCGGAGTCGGGCCAGACGGGGAACGAGCCACCGGCGACCGGCGAGGCGGTACCGTCGGACGAAGGAATCCCGGCCGAGACGGTGCGGGTCGGTAGCGCCGTCGTCGAGCTTCCGGCTCGCACCGCCGACGCTGCCTGAGCCGCGTCCGGGTGAACGGGAACGTTCGCCCTCGTCCTCACGTTTAACGTGTTGACGACTTTTCTAGGAGGCATCGAGTGAGCGGCACGGACGAAGTACGCGACCTGATCATCATCGGCGGGGGCCCTGCCGGCTATACGGCCGGGCTCTACGCGGCGCGGGCCGAGCTGGCACCGCTCGTGATCGAGGGCTTCCAGTGGGGCGGGCAGCTGATGGTCACGAGCGACGTCGAGAACTACCCGGGCTATCCCGACGGGATCATGGGGCCCGAGATGATGCAGGACTTCCGCCGGCAGGCGGAGCGGTTCGGCGCCGAGTTCCTCACCGACGACGTGACGGAGGTCGACTTCTCGGAGCGGCCGTTCCGGATCACTGTCCACAAGGACGTCTATCTCGCGAAATCCGTGATCGTCGCGACGGGTGCGAGCGCCCGCTGGCTCGGCCTCGAATCGGAGCAGCGACTTCAGGGCCGCGGCGTCTCGGCCTGCGCCACCTGTGACGGCGCCTTCTTCAAGGAGAAGCAGATCGTGGTCGTCGGCGGAGGGGACTCCGCGTTCGAGGAGGCGCTCTTCCTGACGCGCTTCGGAACGAGGGTCACGCTCGATTCACCGCCGTAACGACTTCCGCGCCTCGCAGATCATGGTGAGCCGCGCCCGCGCGAACCACAAGATCGAGATCCTCACGCCCTACGCGGTCGAGGAAGTCGTCGGTGACACGTCGGTCGCGGGCCTGATTCTGCGGAACACCGACACCGGCGAGCTCCGGGAGGTGGACGCTGAGGGGTTCTTCGTGGCGATCGGTCACGACCCGAACACGAAGCTCTTCGTCGATCAGCTCGACCACGACGAGAACGGCTATCTCGTCACGAGGCCCGGGTCGACCGAGACGAACATCTCCGGCGTCTTCGCCGTCGGCGACGTGCAGGACCACGTCTACCGGCAGGCGGTCACGGCCGCCGGCTCGGGTTGTATGGGCGCCCTCGACGCCGAGCGCTACCTCGCGGAGCTCGAAGCCGCCGCGGGTGACGCCTCGCTCGTTGCGTAGCCGGCCCGGCGCAGCCGCCTGATCGTGTCGATCCTCGACGGCTGGCGGTTCTGCCCGCGCTGTGGCCTGGCGTTCGAGGCTCCCGCCGTGGCTCATCGGCGGTGCCCGGGCTGCGGCTCGGAGTACTGGGCGAACTCGATCCCTGCGGTTCAGGGGCTGCTCGTCCGCGACGGCAAGGTGCTGCTCGGACGGCGGGGGGTCGAACCGGCCGTCGGCTTCTGGGATCTGCCCGGCGGATTCCTCGAGGAGGGCGAGGAACCGGTCGACGGTCTCCGGCGCGAGTTCCTCGAGGAGACCGGACTGCACATCGATCCGGTCGAGTGGATCGGCGCCTACGTCGACCCGTACCTCGAGCGGAGCGTCCTCGGGCTCACCTGGATCGTTGCCGGCGAAGGCGAGCCGCAAGCGGCCGACGATGTCGTCGAGCTCGCGTGGTTCGGTCCGGGCGAGCTCCCTGCCGAGATGGCGTTCCCCCACCAGCACGACGCGCTCGCCGCCTGGCAGACGACGTTTGCACGCGATCACGACAGACCACCTGGCTAGTCTGGATTCATGCCGTTCTACATCTGCCCTCGCTGCAAGACGCGGCGACTCGACCGCGATGGACGCGAAGGCCTTTCGCAGGAGCCGCCGTCGTGCCACCACTGCGACTTCGGCTTCATGTTCGAGCTGCTCGAGGACTACTACCCGGCCCCGGCGACCGGCTTTGTGGTCTGCGACCGCGAGGGCCGGATCCTTGCGAGCGGTCACGGGGTCTTCGAGCTGACCGGCTACGAGGAGCCCGACCTGATGGGTCGCGACGTGGTCGAGGCGCTGACGATCTCCGATACGGCCCCGATCGAGACGGTGCGCGAATGGGGCGTGCGGCAGCTCGGCAAGGAACTGACGGTGCGCACCCATGCGGGCCTCGAGAAGAAGGTCGTGGCCGATTTCTTCCCGGCCTATGACGACGACGGCGGCCTGCTCGTCGCGTTGACGCCCGAGTAGCGCCCCTTCTCAGACCCGGCTCGCCGGGCAGAGATCGGAGAGCACGCATCCCTCGCAGTCGGGCCGCCGCGCGTCGCAGACTCGGCGTCCATGCCAGATCAGGAGGTGCGGGAAGCGTGCCCAGTCGGCGCGAGGCACGAGCCGCATCAGGTCGCGCTCGATCTTGACCGGATCCTCCTGGCGAGTGAAGCCGAGCCGCTGCGAGAGCCGCCGCACGTGGGTATCGACGACGATCCCCTGGGCATGGCCGCGCTCGGCCGAGACCACGTTGGCAGTCTTCCGCGCCACGCCGGGCAGCCGCAGCAGGTCCTCGAAGCTCTCGGGTACCTCTCCCCCGTACTCGGCGATCAGGATCGCCATCGTCCCGCGCAGCGCTTTCGCCTTCTGCCGGTAGAAGCCGGTCTGGAAGATGTCCTGCTCGAGCTCGGCGAGCGGCACCGCGAGGTAGTCCTCCGGACGGCGGTATTTCAAGAACAGCCGTTCGGTGACGCGGTTCACGCTCACGTCGGTCGTCTGCGCCGACAGCATCACCGAGACGAGCAGCTCGAGCGGCGTGTGGAAGTTGAGCGCGATCCGAGCATCTGCGTGCTCGACCGCGAGCCGGTCGATGACCGGACGGATCCGCTCGCGCTTCGGTCCGACCTTCCGTCGCGCTTCCTGCACGTAGCTCCGTGCCATGCACCGACGCTACCCGGCGCCGCTGCCGTCGGGTGCGCCGGTCATAGTTCCACCATGCGAAGGGGGGTCGCACTCGTCGTCCTCGTCGTCGGCATCCTCGGTGCCGCGCAGGCCTCGGCGGCTCCAGCCACGCCGAGCCTCAAGGTCTCGGCCCTCGTGCTCGCTCCGTCGGACTTCCCGGCCGGTGCAACCGTCACGTCGGAGGCACCCCGGCCCTCGCCGTACATGCCGCAGGTCGCCCACACGAGCGCGATCACCCGCTCGATCGGCGGAGCCAGGGTCGGCAATGTCCGCTTCCTCGAGCTCCAGTCCTCGGCTGTCGTGGCGACGAACGCCGCACGAGCCGGCGTGACCGTGGGCGCATTCGTCTCCTACGCAGCCTCGAAATCCGGCCGGGCAGCGCTGATTTCCGAAATCGAGCACGCCGCCGGAGGTTCGTCCGCGAGCGAGTTCGCCTCGGTGAAGCTGCTGCGCGACCGGCCACTCCGGACAGGCGATGAGGGACTGGACATCGACTTCCAGCTCACGACGCGCTCGGGGGTCAAGGTCGTCGTCGAGGAGCTCTACGTCCAGAAGGGCACGGCGTTCACGTTCACGCTCTTCGCGAGCGGCTCCCCCGGGCTCACCGCAGGGCAGAGCACCGAGCTGGCGAAGACGCTTCTCGCGCACATCGACGCCGCCTCCGGGCCGCCGCCCGCGAACGAGACGGTGCCGACGATCGCCGGCACCCCGCAACCCGGCGAGATCCTGACCGCGAAGCCCGGCACCTGGACGGGCTCCGGCCTCGTCTACGCCTACCAGTGGCTCAAGTGCAACGGCACCGGCTCGGCCTGCGCCCCGATCGCCGGCGCGACGAGCTCGACCTACACGGTCACGATCGACGAGGTCGGAAGCACGCTCGCCGTCCTCGTCAGCGCGGCGAACGCGGCGGGGAGCGCGTCGATGACGTCTGCCTCGACCTCACCGATTCAGACGGCCTAGTCCTACGCGCCGACGACCGCTTCCCGCCCGCCTGCTCGGGCGCTTCCGATCCGCGGGCCGGCGCAGACGAGGTCGAGCGCGGGACAGCCCGAGCAGGTGAACTCGCCCGGGCTCGGAACGAACTCACCGGCGTCGATGCGCGCGATCTCGCTCGAGAGCTCTGCCTCGAGCCCCGGCATGTCGGCGCGCGTGAAGGTCGAGCTCACGACGGCATCCGGGCGCTCGAGGAAGAGGTAGGCAATCTCGACCTCCTCGTCGCCGGCGCGCAGGCAGCCGAGCGCGTAGACGAGCCGCTGGAGCCGGTAATCCGCCTCGATCACCTCCTCGGGCGAGCGGTCGCCGAGGATGTTCGTCTTGAAGTCGAGCACGAAGGCCCGCCCGGCGGCGCGATGGAGTACGTCCAGCCGTCCGCGCATCAGGACGCCGTCGTGCTCGAACGCGAACGGAACCTCGGTACGCGGCCGTTCGAGGCCTGCGATCCGAACCGCGAGCTCGGAGTCGCAGAAGGCTCCGGCGAGTGCGCCGATCCGCTCGAGCTCATCGTCGGTCACCGCCGGATACCACTCCGAGACGGGGCCGAGACTCGGGACAGAGGGTGCCGCGAGCTCGACGGTCTCGAGCAGGCGATGCACGGCATCGCCGATCTCGGTCGCCGTCATCCCTCCGCCCGGAGGCCCGGCGCCGCGGCGCTCAGGCAGGCGAGCGACGCGCTCGGCGTAGTACCGGTAGGAGCAGCGGCCGAACAGCGCCAGCGCCGAATAGGACAGCTGACGTACGCGGTGGAGCGGCGGAGCCGGGATCGGGACGAGCTCGGGGAGGAGCCAGCCGCGGACAGGCGGCGCGGAGGGGAGCTCGGCGAAAAGGCTCAGCTGCGTCTCGCGCGGCTCGTTCTCGGCCTCGGCGATCTCGACCGGCTCGGTCTCGAGCGCCGCCGTCTCGGCGGGCCGGTCGACGTGGACGAGGAACGACGCGCCGCCACGTTCGAGCTCGAACACCGGAGCGCCGGCCGCGAGCTCGCTCTCGCAGTCGAGCTTCGAGAGCACCCAGCCGATCGGCGTGTCCCGGCCCTCCCCTACCGCCCCGGACACGAGCAGGCGGTCGATCGCCCTCGTCATCGCCACGTAGTAGAGGCGCAGCCGCTCGGCGCGCGCCGCCTCGCGGCCGGCGCCGGCGACCGCGTCGTAGTCGAACACCGCCGTCCGGTCGCCCGAGATCGGATGGACGATCTTGAAGCCGAACCTGCCGTCGGCGAGCGCGAGAATCTCATCCGCCGGCGGCGGGCCGCCGAGATCGCGTCCCGCGTCGGCGACGACGACGACCTTGAACTCGAGCCCCTTCGCCGCATGGATCGTCAGCAGGCGCACCGCCCCCGAACCCTCCTCCTCCTCGGACACCGCCTCGAGCTGGGCGGCGCCGAGCGCCTCCTGGTCGCGCAGGAAGACGAGGAAGCCTTCGAGGTCACGGCCCCGAACCTCCTCGTAGCCCCGCGCGAGCCGCATCAGCTTCCGGAGGTTCGCGTAGCGCCGCGCTCCGTCCCAACGGGCGAGAACGGCAAGGTCGTAGTCGTGCTCGCCGAGCACGAGCTCGCAGAGCCGTTCGAGCGACACCCGCGCGGATGCCGTCACGAGCCGCTCGTACCGCTGCTTGAACGCACGCACGAGGCGCTCGTCCTCGTCGGAGAACGGCTCCGGCAGGCTCCGCTCGATCCCGGTGAAAAGAGGCCGTCGTCCGGCGTGGCGCCTGATCAGGACGAGGGCGTCGTTCGAGACGCCGACGAACGGCGAGGCAAGCACCGCCGCGAGTGCCTCGTCGTCGTAGCGATTGCGCAGGAGCCGCAGATACATGAGCAGATCGACGACCTGCTGCTGGCCGAAGTACCGCCGCCCAGTGGCGCGGTAGGTCGGCAGCGCGAGTGCGCGCAGCTCCTCCTCGTACCACTCGGCATCGGTGCCCGCCGCGAAGAGCAGCACGATCTCCCCGGGCGTGGCCGCGCCCGCGTCGACGAGCTCGCGAACGCGCCGGGCGACATGGCGCGCCTCGGCGCGGCGCCAGTGCTCGCCGGTGTCCTTGTAGGCCTCCTTGTCGGTCACGAGCAGCTCGACGGGATGTCCGAAGACCGGGTCGGGGAACTCGCCGGAGGCCGCGAGCGGCTGATACCCGTCGCCGAACTCCTCGCCGAAGACGTGGTTCACGGCGGCAAGCACCTCGGGCCGGGAGCGGTAGTTCTCGGTCAGCGTCAGCCGTTGCGAGGACTGCGCCCGCCGCTCGCGGAACACGCCGACATCGGCGTGACGGAACGCGTAGATCGACTGGAACTCGTCGCCCACGAAGAAGAGCTCCTTCTCCGCGCCCCCCACGACGAGGTCGATGATCCCGCACTGGAGGGCGTTCGTGTCCTGGAACTCGTCGACCATGATCGTGCGGAACCGGAGCTGCTCGGATTCGCGGACGCGCTCGTCGGCAAGCAGAAGGTTGCGCGCGTAGAGCTGCAGATCCTCGAAGTCCAGCGCCGACTCACGCTCCTTCGCGGCCTGGTATTCGGCGGCGAACAGATCGAGCAGCTCCTGCAAGAGCTCGCGATCCCGGGTGGCGGCCAGCTCGAGCGCGGCCTGCTCGACGCCTTTCCGCGCCTCCTCGAAGCTCGCCGCCCGGTCCCCGCGGGCCCGCAGCGCAGCCAGGTCGATCAGCGTCTCGGCGAGAGACGGGAGGTCGAGTGCGGCCTGGGCGGCGGCGACGTGGTTCGGGGTCGCGCCCGGGTCGTCGAGCAAGGCCTGGGCGGCGTCGCGAAAGGCGGCGAGCCGCTGCCCGAGGTCGGCCGGCTCGCCAAGCGAGAGCGCGAGCTCTCGGCCGGCCGAGCGCAGGGTCGCGTAGACGCCGGTCAACATCTTGCGGAGCCGCACGCTCCCGTACGTCGCGAGCAGCGCGAGCCGGCGCTCGTCCGGATCGGCGCAGAAAGCCTCGAGTGCACGAGAGAACGCCTCGCCGCGGAGCACGGCGCCGTGCTCCTCCGCGAGCTCGTGGAAGCCGGGGTCGATCCCGACCGCGAACGGGTGGGCGCGAAGCAGCCGCGCGCAGAAGCCGTGGATCGTCGAGATCCAGGCGCCGTCGAGCTCGCGGGCGAGCTCGGGCCGCCCGCGGGCGACGAGGGCGGCGCGAATGCGCGACCGCAGCTCGGCCGCGGCCTTGCGCGTGTAGGTGATGACGAGGACGGACTCGACGTCGAGCCCCTCGTCGCAGACGGCACGGACGAAGCGTTCGACGAGCACCGAGGTCTTCCCGGTGCCGGCGCCGGCCGAGACGAACACCTCGCCCCGCGCCTCGACCGCATTCAGCTGACTCTCGTTCACGCCCGTCCGATCCGGCACATCGTCCAGAGGTCGCACCACGACGGGCACTCGCCGCCCTTCGGATCGTGCGCCACATCGCCGGTGCGGATCCGCCGCGCTGCGTTCAAGCCGTGTTCGCGCGCCGCTTCGACCTGGCCCCAGAACGTCTCTTCGTCGAGGTAGTCGTTGCCGTTGAAGCCGGGGAGGTCGGCGCGCTCGTCGGCGCGCAGCATCCCGCGGGCCGCGCGCGCACCCGAGAGCGCGCGGTAGACGCCGCCGAGTGGCTCGATGCCGGCAAGGTCGCGCAGGACGAGCATGTAGAGCGGCACCTGGAGCCGGCGCTCGACGTCGATCTGCCGCGCCGAGAACGACCCCTTGCCCGATTTGTAGTCCTGGACGATCCCGCGAGCGCTCCCGGGATCGATGTCGATCCGATCGATCTTCCCGCTGACGAAGAGCCCGTCGCCGAGCTCGAGGCCGCGCTGGAGCTCGGGCGCTGAGCGGTCGGTTCCGAACCCGAGCTCGAAGCGCCTCGGCAGGAACGGGAGCTTGGACTCGGCCTCGGTGCGGACGAAGCGCTCGAGGTCGCGCCGCAGCCCCTCACGTAGCTCGGCCGTCTCGACCTCGCCGAGCTCGATCCGGACGCCCGAGCCGAAGGCGTCCTCGAGGCAGCGGTTGAGGAACCGGAGCGCCGGCTCGAGGGTCTCGGGCGTGACGCGATCGGCCCCGAGTTCCTTCGGTAGCCCCGAGTAGAACGCATAGAGGGTCTGGTGGGCGACCTTTCCGCGCAGAAGGGCATCGGCTTCGGCGTCGATCGTCTTGGGGTCGACGACGCGCTCCATCAACCACGCCGACGAGCAGTCGACGAACCGTTCGAGCTCGGTGGCCCCGAAGACCGTGCGGCTCCCGAACTGGGCGAGCACGACCGGGTTGCGGAGCTTCGTGTCGCGGGTGAAGGCGCGCCGCGCGCGCTGCAGACGGCGGGTCCACCCGTTCGACTCGGCGAGCGCCAAAGCCAGGGGAACGTCGTCCGGCTCGGCGGTCAGCCGTGCAAGCGCCCGTACCCGCTCCCGCTCGGTGGGCGCGGCCTCGATCGGCCAGGTCAGCTCCGAGAGCGACCGCCGAAATGTCGCCCGCTCGATCTCCTCGGGCAGGAACGGCGCCGCGGCGTCGTGCCAGAAGGGGCTCTCCTCGAGCGGTGCGCCCTCGTCGGTCGCGGCCTGGCGGACAAGGAAGAGCCGGCGCGTCGCCCGCGTGCAGGCCGTGTAAAACAGGTAGCGGTCGCGACTCACGGGATCGGGCCGTTCGAGGCGCGCGCCGAGCTCGCGGCGGCGGTCGTCGTCGAGGAACGGCGAACTGCGTCCTCTCCTCGGCAGTGCCCCCTCCTCGAGGCCGAGCACGAACACGGTGTCGAATCGCCGCGTGCGGGCCCGGAGCAGGTCGAGCACGACGACGCCGCCCGCCTCGCCGGCGGCCGCGGGGCGCACCTCGAGGCGGGCGAGGGCGTCGATCGCGTCAGTCCCCTCGAGCCGCTCGCCCAGAGCCTCGAGGGCCGAGAGCTCGTCGAGCAGGTCGGTCGCCGCCGCAAACGAGCGTAGGTCGAGCCGCGCCTGCTCGCCCGTCGGGGGCGACTCGACCCCGTAGGCGGCACGCACCATCGTCTCGAGGAGGCCTCGGATCCCCTCGAGCGGGGCGGCCGCATCGCGGAGATCGCGCAACGCTACGAGCGGGGCTTCACGGAGGCGTTCGGTCTCCTCCTCGACCCTCGTAGGAGCATCGATCGCACGCCCGCGCAGCCTGCCCTCGACGAAGTCGACGCCCTGCCGTGAGATGCCCGAGTACGGCGAGCGCAGGAAGGCGTAGAGCTCTCGCCGGCCGCCGCCGGCCCACGCGAAACGCAGCAGCGACACGAGCGCATAGCCGAGCGGTGTGTCGGTGAAGCGGACGCCCGCCTCGATCGCATACGGAATGCCGAGTGAGCCCATCACGGTCTCGAGCGGCGCCCGCCAGCGCTCGACCGACGGCACGATGATCCCGATCTGCTCCGGCGGGAGCTCCTCGCGGAGCACGTCGAGAATGTGGTGCGCGACGAGCTCGAGCGTCCCACGAACGCCGGCTCCGGCCAGGAAGCGAATCGCTCCGCCGATCGACTGGCGATCGGGCTCCGTCTGAAAGAGCGAGCGTTCGAGATGCGCAAGTGCCGGGGCCACGAACTCGACCCCGCGTGGCGGCAGCTCCTCGATCCGGCCGCCGGCGAGCGCCGCAAGATCGGTCGCCGTGCGCGTCAGTGAGGCGAACGCAGGGCGCCCCGGCTCGTAGGGCAGCGACACCTGGACCTCGGCGCGCCCGGCAAGCGCCTCGAGCAACGACCATTCCGCGGCGGTGAGATCCTCGAAGCCGTAGGCGAACACGGGCTCGCCGCCCCAGGAGCCGAACTCTGCGCGCAGTCGCTCGCACGCGCTGCGTCGAAGCAGATCTCGATCCCAGAGCCCGAGGCGGTCGAGCTCCGAGCGATACGCGCGATAGAGAGCGGCCAACTGGCCGTCGAGATCGGCCGGCTCGAGCAGGCCTCCCTCGAGCTCGGAGAGCGCGTTCAGAAGCGCGTCGGCGAACCCGGAGAACCGGGAAGAGCCCGAGAGCGGCTCACCGGCTGCGAGCGCGGCGGCGACGGACCGGCGGGCGATCAGTGCCCGCTGGGCAGCGGTCGCGACCGGCCGGCGATCGGGGTCCGAGACGGCGAGCCGCCGGAACAGATCGTCGAAGGTCCCGATCGTGCCGCCGAGCAGGCACCCGCTGCGCGCGAGCAGGTCGCTTTCGACCCGGGCAACGTCCGGCACGTTCGGCACGATCAGAAACGGCTCGTCGTCGAGACGGGCGAGATAGCGCTCGAGGAGCAGCGCGACCTTGCCCGCGTTTGCGGGTCCGGAGATCAGGCTGAGCGTCATCTGGACGACGTGCTCAGAGTGCTTCTCTGGTTTTCGGAGCCTGAAAAGACATGGCTCCATCGTAGTTTTGCGCCCAGACGGCGATACGACGCGCCGCGTTCGTAGTTCACGCTCGCTGCGGCTTTCATGTCGCAAGGAGCGATGCGATTCGGCTCTTGCCCGTCATCGGGGAACGAACCGCCCTCGTTCCCCGACGGAAGATGTCCGCCGTCACCCGCAGCGGGAGCCTCGATCAGACTGCAGTTGCAGACTTCGGCCTGCGGCCGCGGCGCGCGGCTGCACGACCCGGGTACTCACCGGCGCACGCATCGCAAAGATCGGCGACCTTCGAACCGCGGCGCGCGTCATCGAACGTGATGCGCATCGCCGCGCCCTTGTTGTCTTCTACTTCTTTTCCACAATTGTCACAGACGAGGACGGTTCTCCGTGCCACTTGATTTGCCTCCTTCGACGAAATCGGACTCCGAGAAGTGAAGCAAATGAGACCTGGTTGCGGCGAGGCAACCATTGCGATCAGGTATCGCTTGCGGTGCTCGCGGCCGGCTCCTCGTTTTCGACTGGATCGTTGGATCCCGATTCTGCCTCGGATTTCATCGCAGCCGACTCGAGACGTGCTTCCATCCGGCGCGTGAGAATCCGATGTCCGAAAAAGACGAGGACGCCCACTCCGACGATCAGGATCACGGCGAAGAACCCGTACTTCGCGACGGCGTCGACCGCAGCCTGGCCGAAGTAGTACGCCGCAAGGCCGTACGTGGTGGCCCAGAGGATCCCGCCCGCCGCGTTGTAGGCGAGGAACCGGAGCCACGGCATTCGGCTCAACCCGGCGAGCCAGGCGATCGCTATCCGTAGCCCGGCGACGAAGCGTGCGATCAGAACGGTCTTCGGCCCGTGCCGTTGGAAGAACGCCTCGCCCTTCGGCAGGAACTTCTCGGCCGCCGGCGCAGCGAAGGGGATCCGGTCGATCAGCGCACGGCCGCCCAGCCTCGCGATCCAGTAGCCGATCGTGTCACCGATGATCGCCGCGATTGCCGCAACCGCGATCACCTCGACGATGTTGAAACGCCCACTTGCCGCCAGGACAGCGGCGGTGATGAGCGCCGTCTCGCCGGGAAGCGGAATGCCGCACCCTTCCAGCATCACGACGACGAACAGCAGCAGCAGGCCGTAGCTCTCGAGCTCGTGGGTCATCTGGCGAGTTCCCGGCTCATCCTCGGCGAGTCTAGGGCACGGTCGCTCCGGTGCTGCGGCGCCGACCCTTCTTCTTTTCGGTAGCGTCGCGCGCGCGGATGAGAGTGGGAGTTCCCAAGGAGATTGCAGACGGCGAGCACCGGGTCGCGTTGATTCCGGATGCCGTCGCACGGCTCGGCGGATTCGCCGTGGCGGTCGAAAACGGCGCCGGCGCAGCGGCCGGATTCCCGGATGCCCAGTACGCCGAGGCGGGCGCAGAGCTCGTGGCGGATGCCTTCGCCGGCACCGACGCCGTCGTCAAGGTCGCCCCGCCGAACGATGCGGAGGTCGCTCGGTTGCAGTCGGGGCAGCTCCTGATCTCGTTCCTGCAGCCGTTGACGGAAAAGGCGCGCGTCGACCAGCTTCGGGAGCGCGGGGTGCTCGGGTTCGCGATGGAGTCGATCCCGCGCACGACGCGCGCTCAAGCTATGGACGCGCTCTCGTCGCAGGCCACGGTGTCCGGCTACAAGGCTGTATTGCTCGGCGCCGAACGGCTGCCCCGCTTCTTGCCGATGCTGACCACCGCCGCCGGAACGATCGCACCGGCGCGGACACTCGTCCTCGGTGTCGGCGTCGCGGGACTCCAGGCGATCGCGACGGCACGGCGGCTGGGCTCGGTCGTCTCGGGATTCGACGTTCGCCCGGCAGTCAAGGAACAGGTGCTGTCCCTCGGGGCGACCTTCCTCGATCTCGGCGTCGTCGGCGAGGAGACCGAGGGCGGCTATGCACGCGAGCTGACGCCGGAGGAGCAGGAGCGCCAGCTCGTAGCGCTCGGCGAGCGCATTCCCGAGTTCGACCTCGTGATCACGACCGCCGCGATTCCGGGGCGGCCGGCGCCACGTCTGATTCCGGCCTCGGCGGTCGAGCGGATGCGCGCCGGCTCCGTGATCGTCGACCTCGCCGCGGAAACGGGCGGTAACTGCGAGCTGACCCGCCCGGGTGAGATCGCGGACGTCGGCGGCGTGACGATCATCGGGCTGCTCAATCTGCCGAGCACGATGGCCACGCACGCGAGCCAGCTCTACTCGCGAAACATCAGCGCCCTGCTCGAACACCTGGCTCCGGCCGGCGAGCTCGCGCTCGACTGGGACGACGAGATCACCGCCGGCGCCTGCGTGACGCGCCCGAGGAGCGCCGCGTGAAAACCGCTTCGATCAGCTTCTTTCCGGTCAGTGATGGAGATGTACATCAACATCACTCACCGGCCACCGACAGCGTCAGGAGGGGCCGTTGAGCCATTACGCGCAGTTCGTCGTCGAACTGACGATTCTCGTCCTCGCGATCTTCCTCGGCATCGAGGTGATCTCGAAGGTGCCGACGCTGCTCCACACACCGCTGATGTCGGGGACGAACGCGATCCACGGGATCGTGATCGTCGGCGCGCTGATCATCGCGGGCATCTCCGACCCTGACCTGCTCACCGGCTGGATCGGGTTCATTGCGATGATCCTCGCCACCGCGAACGTGGTCGGCGGCTTCGTCGTGACCGATCGGATGCTCGAGATGTTCAAGCGGCGCGAGCCCCCGAAGAAAGACAAGGCCGACGAGGCGGGTGGCGGGAGCAAGTGAGCCAGGCGACGGCAAACCTGCTCTACCTGGTCACGATCGTCTGTTTCATCCTGGCGCTTCGTTTCCTGTCCTCACCGAAGACGGCGCGCCACGGAACGTGGGTCGGTGCGTTCGGAATGGCGTGGGCGATCGGCGTGACGCTCGCCCGTCCCGGCGTCCATCTGACGTGGCGGATCGTACTCGGAGCCGCGATCGGCGCCGCCTTCGGTGCCATCGGCGCACGCAAGGTGAAGATGACCGCGATGCCGCAAATGGTCGCGCTGTTCAACGGCGTCGGCGGCGGTGCTGCGGCACTCGTGTCACTTGCGGAGTTCCACATCCTCGCTCCGGCCATCGGGCGCCTACACACGGACATCTCGATCGCGATCGTGCTGTCGGCGCTGATCGGATCGGTGTCCTTCGCCGGGTCGCTCGTCGCCTTCGCAAAGCTGCAGGAGCTTCTCTCCGGGCGCCCGATCACCTATCCGGGGCAGCAGATCGTGAACCTGCTCCTGGCCACGGCGATCCTCGCTTGCGGAATCGCGCTCGTCGCCGGCTACGAGGAGCAGTGGGTGCTCGTTGCGATGATCGCCGGCTCGCTGATCTTCGGCGTCCTCTTCGTGCTCCCGATCGGCGGCGCGGACATGCCGGTCGTGATCTCGTTGCTCAACGCCTTCACGGGTCTCGCGGCGGCCGCGACCGGTTTCGAGCTCGACTCGAACGTCCTGATCGTCAGCGGAGCGCTCGTCGGGGCTTCCGGAACCCTGCTGACGATGATGATGGGCCGGGCGATGAACCGCTCGATCGGCAACGTGCTCTTCGGCGCGTTCGGCCAGGTGCAGGCGGGCGCGGGCACGACCTCCGCGATCGAGGGGACGGTCCGGGCGGTGACGCCGGAGGACGTCGCGATCATGCTCTCGTACGCGCAGAAGGTCGTGATCGTGCCCGGGTACGGGATGGCGGTCGCGCAGGCGCAGCATGCGGTGCACGAGCTGGCCGAGGTGCTGGAGTCGAAGGGGATCGAAGTCACCTTCGCGATCCATCCGGTCGCGGGCCGGATGCCGGGGCACATGAACGTCCTGCTCGCCGAGGCGAACGTGCCGTACCCCGCGCTGAAGGAGATGGACGAGGTCAATCCCGAGTTTGCGCAGACCGATGTCGTGCTCGTGATCGGCGCGAACGACGTCGTGAATCCGGCTGCGCGCAACGAGCCGGGCAGCCCGATCTACGGGATGCCGATCTTGAATGTCGACCAGGCCAAGCAGATCGTCGTCAGCAAGAGGTCGATGGCCACTGGATTCGCTGGAATCGACAATCCGCTCTTCGTCGATCCGAAGACCGGCATGTTGTTCGGCGACGCGAAGGAGTCGGTGCTGAAGCTCGTGGCGGGCGTCAAGGCGTTGTGAGCCCGGGCGTCCCGGTCTTCGGCGCCCAGGAGATCGAGCGTGCGGTGCCGCCCGAGGTGGCGGTCGAGGCCGTCCGTGCCGCGTTCGTCGCGCACTTCCGCGGCGAATGGACGATGCCGCCGAAGGTCTATGTCACGAACTATCCCGCCGGGGATTTCCGGGCGATGCCCGCCCTCGGCGGAGGGCATGCGCTCCTCAAGTGGGTCACGTCGTTCCCGGGCAACCCCGCCCGCGGGCTGCCGACCGTCTCGGGCGTGGTGCTGCTCTCGAACGCCGAGACCGGGGCCCTCGAGGCGATCCTGGACGCGGGCGCGGTGACGGCGCTGCGCACGGGCGCGGCGGCGGTGCTCGCCGCGGAGACACTGGCCCGCGCGGATGCCAGCTCCGTTTCGGTACTCGGCGCCGGCGTCAACGGCCGCGCCGCGGCGCGAACATTCGTAGCGCGCGGTCGGTCGGTGTCGATCTGGGACATCGACCTCAAGCGCACCCGGCAGGCCGCCGACGACCTCGGCGCAACGGCCGCAGGTTCTCTCGAGGAGGCCCTGTCCGCCGACATCGTCGTCACGGTCACGCCGGGCCACGCGGTGCTGTTCTCCGACGGATCCCTCGCTCCGGGCCAGCACGTCAGCCTGATGGGAGCCGACGGCCCGGGGAAGATGGAGATTGCTCCGACGGAGCTCGGCCGCGCGCGGCTGTTCTGCGACGACTGGGAACAGGCGAGCCACTCGGGTGACATCTCGCATGCAGTCGAGGCCGGCCTGATCGGTCGGGAGGACGTGACGCGGCTCGGCGCCGTGCTCGCGGGCGAAGTCGTGGGACGGCGGTCAGAAGACGAGATCACGGTGTTCGACTCGACCGGCCTCGCGATTCAGGATCTGGCGATCGCCCTTGCCTGCCTCGGCCGCGCTGCGGATCCCGACCTGCCCAGCCTCGTGTTGTAACGCCGACCGAAGCGCTATGGCGCGCACGTTTGGGGTGTCTCGCCGTCCGTAGCCATGGGCTCGTGATTACCACCTGGCGGTGTCCCTGACAGCAGCCGCACTACAACCCACGCCCTACCTCTTGGGCAGGAACGGACCGGTGTCGATCTGGACGCCCTCTCGCCGGCACGCTCGGATGTCGATCGAGGCGTTTCTTCCGTTCGCCGAGAAGGTAATCGATCCACTTGTCATCTCGTTTCGTGCGCCGTCACATCGTCGGTCAATCACGATGTAGGCGCGCACAGACCGCCCGGGCAATACGTCGAGGACGCGCTCGGGGCCGTTCAGCGAGAGATTGCGGTCGAAGGCGGCTAGGTCACCAACGATCACGGGAAACGAGTGCGGTGTGACAACGACAAGCGGGCGCCCCTCGATACTGCAGGCGCGGTTGCTGACGTTACGCAGGGTGACAAACGCGGGGTAACTGCCGCCCGTGAACGCGTTGTCGATCCTCGAGGCGGACAACCTGACCTGAGGAGGCGTGCAATCCTTCCCGTTGGTCCGGGCGTACGCTGAGGTCGAAACCGCGAGCATCGCGGCAAAGACACCGACAAGAACCACCCGCTGCGCTGCCATCCGTTCGAACTGTACGAGCCCCGATCCACCAGGTCGGCTGATCGGGGGGCTCACGCGGCCGTATCAGCGCTCTTCGAGCCGGTGCTCGGGCGCGAGGTTACGATCGCTTCCGGATGACGGAGTTGCGGACAGCCCGTCTCGTTCTCCGTCAATGGTGCGACGAGGACCGTGATCCATTCGCAATCCTCAACGCCGATCCCGACGTGATGGAGCATTTCCCCGCAGTGCTGACTCGCGAGCAGAGCGACGCGGTGGCCGAGCGCGCCCGCGCCGGAATCGAGGAGAACGGTTGGGGCTGGTGGGCGGTCGAGTTGCTCGACGACGCACGCTTCATCGGCTTCATCGGTCTGGCGGTACCGAGCTTCGAGGCGCATTTCACGCCTGCAGTCGAGGTCGGCTGGCGGCTCGCGCGCGACCAATGGGGCAACGGATATGCGAGCGAGGGTGCGCGTGTAGCAGTCGCATTCGGCTTCGACCAGTTGGGGCTCATGGAAATCGTCTCGTTCACGGCCGAGGTCAACGAACGCTCACGAAGGGTGATGGAACGGATCGGCATGACCCACGACGAGGCCGACGACTTCGACCATCCTTCCGTGAGCGCGGGGCCTCTGCGCCGTCATGTGCTGTACCGCCTGAAACGGTTAGATGTACGCCGCAGCGGCTATGACCCGTTCGTCCCTGTGTGAGCCCGCAAGGTCGCTCGACCCGGATCGAACAGCTCGAGTTCCGGGTCGACGTCGCCGAGGATCGCTCGCGCGACGAGGTCGCCGCAGGCAAGACCGAGGACGTTGCCGTGCCCGGAGTAGCCGCCGGCGACCCAGAGGCGGTCGCTTCCCGGGAGGCGGCCGGCAAGCGGCAGGAGATCGAAGGTCTCCCCCCAGATCCCCGCCCAGCGACGTTCGACCGGGACGGGCCGGCCGAACAGCGCTGTCGCGAACGCGTCGAGCTGGTCCTGGATGAACGAGGTCGTCCCCTCGCTCGTCGTGGTCTCGCTCGCGAGGCTCGTGTCGCGCCGGCCGCCGAGGATCAGCGTCCCGTCAGCAAGCTGCTGCCAGTAGTCGTAGCCCCCGCGCGCGTAGTGGGGGCGGTCGTAGAGACGGTCTGGCAGCGGCTCCGTGGCGAGTACCTGCCCACGAATGGACGTGACCAACGGGGCGAGTTCGGGAAGCAGAGCGTCGGTCATCCCGTCGACGGCGATCACGACCGCATCGGCCTCGAGCCGGTCGATTCCCTCGCGGTCGATCGGATGGCGCTCGACGATCTGGGCGCCCGCCGCGACTGCATGCTCGGCCAGCCGGCGCACCCAGAGCGCAGGGGCGAGCGCCCCGTCAGTCGGATGCACGAATCCGCCCGCGAACAGCGCCCCGAGCGAGCCGGGAAGCGGATCGAGCCATTCGGCGCCGAACCCGTCGTCGCGCAGCGCCTCGTACTCGCGCCGGAGCTCGTCGAGCTCGGCTCTGTCGACCGCGAGTCGCACGCTTCCAACACGGCGAAAGGCATCGCCGGCAAGCTCCTCCATTCGGAGGAGCGCGAGCTCGGTGAGCTCCCACGCGGCCCGAGCCGCGCCGGCACCGAGCGACTCCCGGGCCCCGTCGTAGCTCAGCGCAAGCCCTCGGAGGGCGAAGCCGCCGTTGCGGCCACTGGCCCCGCCCGCGATCTCGCGGCCCTCGAGCAGCCTGACACGCATTCCCCGCCGAGCGAGAGTGAGTGCGCACGAGCAACCCGTGACTCCACCGCCCACGACCACGACGTCCACCGGACCGGTCGCCGTGCCGTTCGGCACTCCGGGAAGCGGGTGGGCAAGCCAATATGAAGTTGAGGAAGACGCGGTTTCTAGGCTACGGAAACGGCATCAACAGCCGCGTCGGGTGACGCAAGATCATCCGAGGTCACCTCGGGATGGGTAGAAAGTTCTACCGCCCAGGAGACGCTCCTCGAGCCCATCCGCCTCAGGCCGGAACACCTGGCCGGCCAAGTGCAGATAGATCCGGGTCGTCGACATCGACGAATGACCGCCTTGGTCATCAACGCGATCGGGTTCGACCTGGCCGCAGCCTCGTTCGTGAGGCTCGAGTGGCGGAGGTCATGGGAACGGCCGCACGTGGTCGGTGATCCCTGGGGTCTCGGTGACGGCGATCGTCAAGACGACATCGCTCATGGTGATGCCTTCCAGAAAAGTCGACGACCCGCCGGATGAACCCGAGCGGGCCGGGTCGCTCTGCGCTAGTGGCTGTTTAGGACTGGCGGCGAATAACGCCGCAGGAGAAAAGACCCGGAACGACGCTCGTTCGAGCGATATGCGAGCTCGCCGTGACCTCCGATCTAAGGAAGAGCGCTCCTGGACTGGCACGGAATGGTCATCTACGCCCTGGTGGCGCTCGTCCTGCTGATCGTGCTCGTACGGTTCCTGCTGCGCGGCTAGGCCATAACCAGTCTGCGATTCGCGAACGGGTCTGTAGTCTGCGTTCGCCGTCCGGCCCCAGGACGAACCGAAAGGAGCCTGGGAATGCCGACATACAACCTGTTGCCGAGACGGGCGAGGATCTAGGGCCGTTGCGCGCTGGCACACCGACCTCGAGCCCCGGCGACAGAATCCACCGCGGCCATGACACGCTCGAGGTCGTGACCGTCACGAGCGCCGAGCCGGGCGACGACGTGGACGGGTATCCCGTGGTGCGTGTTGACGCGCCGCGTCCCGCCTAGTCAGCGGACGCGAGGCCCGGGAGGACCGTAGTTCCCCGTCCTTCTCCCTCACGGGCCTCTCGGCGTCTGAGGCATGGGCCGAACGGTTGAGGGCGCAGTTGACGCCGTGTCTTTACCTTTAGTACGGTCCCGCACGGGCAACATACGTTGCTCAGAAACAGGAGCGAAACATGCGGGCAAAGTCTTTCCTTGTAGCTGCGGTGTGCGCAGTGGCGGTTATGGGTATAAGCGCGGGGGTCGCTTTCGCTGGTGAGGTTAAGGGGCCTCCGGGCACTCCAGGAGTTCCGTTTTCCGGTTCAGGTGATCGGACGGCGGCACCGTCGCACTCGAACTCGATCTGCTCGTTCTCAGGTCTGAACGACATGAACCCTGCTCAGGGGCCGATCAACGTGATCGTGCAATCGCCTGGGCAGGACGTAGTCAACGGCTCCGCGCCGCCTGGCGCTCCGGGCCACGGAACCTGCGCGGGAGGATCCAACCCAGAAAACCCGCCGACACCGTAAATCGCGGCACGAGGTTGGCCCCAACCCCAGTGGTTGGGGCCAACTCTCTATTCGGAACGGGTAGTGACCCGCCCGGGAGAAGATCGCTGTAGAAAGAACGGCCCAACCGTTTGGCTGAGCCGTTCTAGTGCCATTCTGAAGTTGTATTCACGAACGCGATCCTACGGCTGCGGCATCACCTCCGATAGATCCCGGCCCTGACCTCGACCAGGCCTCCGAGTTCGAGTTCGACGAGGGCGGCGGCCGCGACACCCGGAGCGAGTCGGGTTGCGCGGGCGATCTCGTCGACCGTCGAGGCCCCCTTCTCCAGGGCAGTGAGGACGGCACCGGCATTCGTTCCCGGCGCTGGGCGGTCGGGCTCCGGGGACGTTCGTTCGACGCCGATTGCCTCTAGGACGTCAGCGGCCGAGGTCACCGGGGTCGCCCCGAGGCGCAGCAGCCCGTTTGCGCCTTGGGAAAGCGCAGAGGTGATCTCGCCGGGGACGGCCAGTACCTCGCGACCTTCCTCGAGCGCCAGGTCGGCGGTGATCAGGGCCCCACTCCGTTCACGCGCTTCGACCACTACCGTCGCGATCGTGAGGCCGGCGACGATCCGGTTCCGCGCGGGAAACCGCCAGGGCGCCGGGGCGACGCCGGGCGGATACTCGGACACGATAAGGCCCTGTTCGCAAATCTCACCCGCCAGGCCGGCATGCGCCCGCGGATAGTCGCGGTCGATCCCGCAGCCGAGGACGGCGACTGTCCGGCCTCCGGCCTCGAGGCACCCTCGATGCGCCCACCCGTCGATCCCGCGGGCGAGGCCGGACACGATGACGACGTCGGAGGCTGCCAGCTCACGGCCGAGCGACCGGGCGACGTGCGCGCCGTAGTCGCTACATGCCCTGGCGCCGACCACGGCGACGGCCGCTCGGGCAAGGAGCGCTGCCTCCGCTGTCCCTCGCACGAACAGCCCTGGCGGCGGGTCGTGGATCGAACGGAGCCGCGTTGGGAAATCCGGCGCGGAGCGAGCGATCCAGCGAAATCCTGCGTCGGCAAGGCGACGGAGCTCGGCCTGCTCGTCGAACGCCGCCGCGAAGGCCGCGAAGCTACGCGATCTCTGGTCACGATCGGTCGCGTGCGCATCGCGTGCCGCGGCGTACATCGCCATCGCGAGCTCGTTGTTCATCGGGCTGCAAGCTCCGACGGCGAACGGTAGGAGAGAGCCTCGGCGACGTGCTCGGCACCGACGTCGGCCGCTCCCGCGAGTACAGCGATCGTCCGGGCCACCCGGGCGACTCGGGCCCGCCCTCGCCCCGACAGCGGTAAGCGGTCGACCGCGCGTGCGAGAAGATTCGCAGCCTCGTCGGTGAGTTGGGGGCGCGACTGCTCGAGCGCGACGCGGCTTTCGACGACGCGTGCCCTTACGGCCGCCGAATCCTCACCTGGGGCGGCTGCAAGCTCGGTGGCACGAGGTCTCGGTAACGCCACGACCAGGTCGAAGCGGTCGAGGAGCGCCCGCGACAGCCGGTCGCGGTAGCGGTCGAGCTGCTGCGGGCTGCAGGAACAGGCGGCGCTTCCATCGCCACGACCGCCGCACGGACACATGTTCATCGTTCCGACGAGCTGGAATCTCGCAGGGAAGATGCAGCGGCCGCCGACCCTGGCGATCGCGATCGCTCCGTCCTCTAGGGGCTGCCTCAGGGCCTCGAGCACCTGCCGCGGGAATTCGGGCAGCTCGTCGAGAAGAAGGACGCCGAGGTGGGCGAGCGTCGCCTCGCCCGGCCGGGGGCTCGAACCGCCGCCGACGATCGCGGCGGCGGAAGCCGTGTGGTGCGGCGCGCGGAACGGCGGCGTCCGGATCAGCCCACCACCCGCGCCGAGCACCCCCGCGACCGAATGGATCCGGGTTACCTCGAGCGCAGAGGCGTCGTCGAGCTCGGGCAGCAGGCCCGGAAGCCGGCGCGCGAGCATCGTCTTTCCAATGCCGGGCGGACCGGCCAGGAGCAGATTGTGTCCACCTGCCGCAGCGATCTCGAGCACTCGTCTCGCCCGTTCCTGACCGCGGACATCGGCGAGGTCGGGGATGGGCGGGGAGCGGTCGCCGACCGGCGAGGGGTCAGGCTCGGGAGGCTCGCGCCGGCCCCGGAAGTAGGCAACGGCCTCCGCCAGATGATGCACCGGCACCGCCTCGATACCCGCGAGGGCGACTTCGGCCCCCGACTCGGCAGCGCAAACGAGTCGCCGTGCACCGTTTCTCCGGGCGCCCTCCGCCGCCACCAGCGATCCCGGCACGGGGCGGAGGCGGCCGTCGAGTGCGAGCTCGCCGACAGACGCGTGACCGAGCAGGCAGCCGGCCGGGATCTGGTGTGAGGCCTCGAGCAGCGCGAGGGCTATCGGCAGGTCGAAGCCGGAGCCTTCCTTCCGGAGATCGGCGGGAGCGAGGTTGACCGTGATCCGGTGACCCGGCCATTCGAGCTCAGCCGAGGTGATGCCGCTGCGAACGCGCTCCTTCGCCTCTTGACAGGCGCGATCGGCAAGGCCGACGATGGCGAAGGCGGGTGCACCCGATTGGAGGTGTGCCTCGACCTCGACCCGCCTCGGGTCGAGCCCGACGAGTGCATGCGTGACGGTTCTTGCGAGCACTGGTTGTCAGTATAGACAACGGAGATGCCCACGAATGTCACAGCTCTGTAACGGTTTCCCGCCGGCGGCAGCGCCGACTATGCGCGGCGCGTGACGAGCACGTCTTCGAAGTACTCGCCGGCACGAAGGCCGGTGCGGCGGTTCACATGACGCCGGTAGCGCCCGTCCAGCCGCAGCGAGGCGCGCTCGAGCACCTGTGGGTACAGCTCACGCCTGTCGTTTACGACGATCAACAGCGGGGCAGCGTTCCGCAGCGATCCGGCGGACCGCTCGAGCACCGCCCCCACTCCCTCGACGTAGCGGGCGAGCGCGACGCGGCTCGTGCCGTTCGCTGCAGCGCCGAGCTCCCGCTCACGGAAGTCGTCGAGGCCGAGCAGCTCGTAGGCGTACCGATGTTGCTCGTGGTAGTCGATCAGCCCCGGATAGGGCGGAGATGTGACAACCGCATCGAACCCGTTACCGGCGTCGAGCTCGCGCGCATCGCCGTGGATCACGTGCGCCTCTCCCGGCTTGCGCACACGCGCGAACTCCTTCAGGCGCTCCAGGGTGTCGAGCGTGTAGCGACGGATGAAGTGAGCTGCGCGCTCGACCGGCCGGCACTCCCGCTTGTGCTTGTGGCACCAGTACGGGCCGGCCTGGGGGCGACTCGGAAAGTCGAGGTCGAAGTGGGTCGTCAGCCTTGCCGACCGCGCGGCCCGCGCGAGCACGATCCGGAGGACGTCTGCGTGCTCGTAGCCCGCGAGCACCGACCGGAATCGGAGCAGGTCGGCGGCCGCCTCCGGCGCAAACCACTCACGGACGTACGGGGGCGCGTCGTCGATCGTGCCCTCCCCACGCTCGAATCGCGCCAGTGCGTCACGGAGGTCGTGCTCAAGGATGAACTGGTTGTAGCGGGCGGTCTTGACGCGCATCAGGAGACAGTTGAACGCGGCCAGGTCGATCCCGGTCGCACCGTGGCCGCTCTCGAGCGCCTGGACGAGGGTCGTGCCAGAACCTGCGAACGGGTCGAGGACGGTGCCGCCCGGACGAACGTGCCGCCGGACGAGCTCCTCGACGAGCTGGGGAACGAACTTTCCGAGATAGGGATGCAGGCGGTGGACGTGCTTCGTGCGCTCCCGCTCCGGCAGCTCCTGTTCCGACCACGAAAGCTCGACATCGAGGTCCGCGTAGAGCACATCCTGGGTGGCCGCCACAGTGTTCTCTTCGACGCAACAGCCGACGGTCCTCGCAGGAACCCGCTCAGCGGCTGCTCGAAACACGACGGCCGCCGAAAGGAATTACCCCGACCAGGGTGGGGTAGCCAACCCGCCACCCTCGAGGCAAATTGTACGGGCTTGCGGCCCCCTTGTCCGTACCAACGTCGTGACAGTGTCTCCCCGGTCGGTGTTCCAGATGCACTTTCTCTACGAGCGCGGTCTCCACAAGCCGCCTTCCGGTGACGCCGGGCGAGCAGTTGGGCACGCCGCTACGCGCGCCCTTCACGTCGGCGGGTCAGAACGCGGCGCGCAGACAGCGGAGCCGGCTGCCGTGCACGGTGATCACATCGAAGCGGACCATGTGCCCGACGTAGGCGTGCCGCGAGTCGAGCCAGGTCTCCGCGGCACGGCGGATTCTCCGCACCTTCTCGGGTGTCACCATCTCGAGCGGGTCGCCGTAGCGGTCGCCGGTCTTCGACTTGACTTCGCAGAAGACGAGCGTGCGCCCGCGAGTGGCGACGATGTCCAGCTCGTAGCCCGCGATCCAGACATTCGTCGCGACCACCCTGTAGCCGCGCAACCGGTACCAGCGGGCGGCTCGGCGCTCAGCCTCGTTGCGTTGCGGCACGCCCGAGGCGGGTAGGACCGCAGGCTGCGACGATCGCCTGTCCCTAGGCTTCGGCCACGGCGAGAGCGGGTTCGCCGTCGGGTGTGGCCCCGTAGCAACGGGCCCGGAACGACATCCGGTGGATCTCGCTCGGGCCGATCCGCCTGACCGCTGCACTGTGGGAGGGAGTGATGTACCCGACATGGGACGCGAACCCATAGCCCGGGTAGCACGCATCGACGGCGTGCATGTACCGGTCGCGGGTGACCTTGGCGACGATCGAGGCCGCCGCGATCGCCGCGCTCTTCGTGTCCCCGTCGACGACCGCGCGATGAGGCGGCGCAAGCGGGCCGAGCTTGAACCCGTCGACCAGACACGCCTCGGCCGGTTGGCAGGCCCACAGCGCCTCACGCAATCCGCGCAGGTTCGAGCGGTGAAGGCCGTCGCGGTCGATCACGGCAGGCGGGAAAATCCGAACCGACACCCGCGCCGCGCACGCGAGCACCGCTCGGTAGAGCTCCTCCCGCCGCTCCGGCGGCACCTGCTTCGAGTCGTTCAGGAACGCGAGCGGACGCACGCGGTGGTCGCGCAACGCCTCGAGATCTAGCAGCACGCCCGCCACGACGAGCGGCCCGGCAAGCGGCCCCCGGCCTGCCTCATCTGCGCCCGCGACGAAGCGAACTCCGAGTCGGCGGTCGAACGAGAGCAGCTTCAACCCGGTTCTCTGTGCCACGAATCGAGGATAGCGACGCGACCAGCGCGCGCCTATTGGCTCTTTCGGCCGTTTGCGGGCTTCGGCCCGCCGACCCGCGAAGCGCAGTGCGGCGCTAGGACTTCTTGGTGCGGACGTCGGTCCGGAGCTCGCGCACGCGAGCTTTCTTGCCGACCTTGCCGCGCAGGTAGTAGAGCTTCGCGCGGTTGACGTCGCCGATCGCGGCGACCTCGATCTTGTCGATCTTCGGCGAGTGCAGCGGGAACGTCCGCTCGACGCCGACGCCGAAGGAGTTCTTGCGGACAGTGAACGTCTCACGCACGCCCGCACCCTGGCGCTTGATGACGATGCCCTCGAACACCTGGATCCGCTGCCGGCTGCCCTCGATCACGCGAAAATGGACGCGCACCGTGTCCCCCGCCTTGAAGCGCGGGACTTCGCGCAGCTGGGCGCGCTCGAGTTCCTGGATGACAGTGCTCATTGGACAGCGATGCTCATGGAGATTTTCCGCTCAGGGCCTAATCCCCCGGGAGGCGTCAATGGTAGCGCAACCGCGTTGCCCTACCGGATCGAGATGCGCGAGGGCGGCCAGTAGGTCGCGACCACCTTCCCGATCAGGTTGTTCCGCGGCACCGTGCCCCATCGGCGCGAGTCGCACGAGCCCACCCGGTTGTCACCCATCATGAAGTAGTGGCCTGCGGGGATCTTCTGCGGTTTGAAGGACAGCCGATCACGATACTGGGGCTGGATATAGGGCTCGTCGAGCTTCTTCCCGTTGATGTAGACGTAGCCGTCCTTCTCCGACCAGATCTCGCCCGGCAGCCCGATCAGGCGCTTCACGTAGACGCCGCCGGTCCCGCAGGCGAGGAGCGCCCGCGGCGGGGTGTTGAACACGACGATGTCGCCGCGCTTGGGACTCGAGAACTCGTAACAGATCCGGCAGGCGAGCACACGGTCCGAGCCGCTCAGGAGCCCGCCTTTCGCGAGGCAGCCCTGACCGGGAAGCGCGCAGTGGAGCGTCGGCTCCATCGAGCTCGAGGGGATCCGGTAGGGATTGATGACCCACTGCTTGATCGCGAGCACGATCAGGATCGCCCCCAGGATCGTGACGAGCCAGTCGATCGTGACCCGTAGGCCCTGGGGGAGCCCGACGGTCAGACGGTCGATGGGGTTCCTCAACGCACATGCTCCTTCCGCCAGCTCTCGATTCGGCCGTGGTCGCCCGACAGCAGGACGTCGGGAACACGCCAGCCTCTGAACTCGGCCGGACGCGTGTAGTGCGGGTGCTCGAGCCCACCTCCGAGCTCCGCAGAAAAGCTTTCGTTCTCGCCCGACCCGGCGGCGAGGGCCCCCGGAAGGCGGCGCGCGAGCGCGTCGACGAGCACCATCGCAGGCAGGTCCCCGTTCGGAGAGGACGTACGGACCGATCGAGATCGAGTCGGTTGCGAGATGCTCGACGATCCGCTCGTCGAACCCTTCGAAACGGGCGGAGAGGAGCGTCAAGTGCTCCTCCTTCGCCAGCTCTTCGACGACTTCCTGCGTCAACTGCCTGCCCTGAGGGCTGAGTGCGATCACCCGGTGGCCGGGCCTGCCGCCGTAGGCCGCGTCGAGCGCCGCCGCGACCACGTCGACCCGCAGCACCATTCCTGCGCCCCCGCCGTATGGCTCGTCGTCGACGCTCCCGGACTGAAGCGGCGTCGTCGCGCGGTAGGAGTACAGGCGCAGGTCGAGCTCGCCCCCGAGCACGGTGGCAACCGGACGTTGTTCGGTAAGCCAGGCGAAGGCATGCGGAACGAGGGTGAAGACATCAAGACGCAAAGGAATCAGTCGGGCTCGGAGAATCCGGGAGCGACAAGGATACGTCCCGCCTCGAGGTCAACCGACCGGATGCACGCCTCGACGAGCGGTAGCAGGAGCCCGTTCCCGAGATCGAGCGCGTCGTTGGCCGGCCCTGGATGGACATCGACGACTCGTCCAAGGCGCCGTCCGCCCTCCTCGATGACCTCGAGGCCCATCAGCTCATAGGTGTAGTACTCGCCCTCTTCGGTCTCCGGCAGCGTCTCACGCGCCACTTCGAGCAGCGTGCCGCGGGGTACGGCCCGGTCGAGCTTGATCACGGGCCGGCCGCCCGCGCCGCGCCGCGCGACCACCACCTCGGCCTCCACGCCGCCGGCGAACAACCGCGCCGAGGGCTCGAACCAACGCGGATCGTCGCTCGGTTCCTCCACGAAGAATGCGCCGTCGAGGCCGTGGGGGCGCCCGACCCGACCGATGAAGACGCGGTCTGTCTCGGTCAACCGGCGATCTCGACCTGCACGCGGCGGCCGTCCCTGACAGAGCTCGCCCGGACGACCGTCCTCAGTGCACGCACGATCCGCCCGCCGCGGCCGATCACCTTGCCGACGTCGTCAGGGGCGACGTGCAGCAAGAGGACGAGCGCGCCATCGCGCTCCTCGCTCTCGACCTGCACGGCACCGGGATCGTCGACGAGCTCGCGCGCGAGATACGCGAGGAGCTCGGCCATCGTGGCTAGCTGATGCCCTGCGTCTTGATCAGACGGGCGACGGCCTCGGTCGGCTGTGCGCCCTTCCCGAGCCAGCTCCTGATCTTCTCCTCGTTGAGGACGATCGTGGAGGGGTCGGTCTGCGGGTTGTAGCGGCCGACGATCTCGAGCACCTTCCCGTCACGGGGAGAGCGCGAATCAGCCGCGACGACGCGGTAGATCGGGTTCTTCTTGGAGCCCACGCGGGTGAGCCGGAGTTTGACTGCCATGTCCGTAGGTTACCGACGGCCGCTACGCCGCTTGTTGGCCTTCCGTTTCTTCGTACCCGAGCGCCGTTCGAGCGGCGCCACCGCGGGCGGCCCGCCCGGCAGGAGACCGCCGGATGCACCGCCCGGCATCGGCCCGAGACCGGGGATGGACGGCATCTTCCCCTTGCCGACCTGACCCATCATCTTCTCCATCAGCTTCCGGGCCTCGAGGAGCTGGTTCACCTCCTGGACAGCGACGCCCGACCCGGCGGCGATCCGCTGACGGCGACGGCCGTCGATCACGTGCGGCAGTGACCGCTCGCGCGGCGTCATCGAGAGAACCATCGCCTCGACACGCTTGAGGCGGTTCTCGTCGATGTCGGCATCGGCGAGCTGGCCCATCCCCGGCATCATCTTCAGCACGCCCTGGAGCGGGCCCATCCGGCGGAGCATCCTCTGCGCCTGGAGGAAGTCGTCGAAGGTGAACTGCCCCTTGCGCATCTGCGCCTCGAAGCGGGCCGTCTCCTCTTCGGACGAGGCCTGCTCGGCGCGCTCGATCAGGGTGAGGACGTCTCCCATGCCGAGGATGCGCGACGCCATCCGCTCCGGGTGAAAGATCTCGATCTGGTCGAGCTTCTCGCCGGTCGAGGCGAACATGATCGGCCGGCCGGTGACGGTTCTCACCGATAGCGCGGCCCCGCCGCGGGCATCGCCGTCGAGCTTCGTGAGGATGACGCCGTCGAAGGCGATCTTCTCCTGGAACCGGATCGCGACGGCGGCGGCCTGCTGGCCTGTCATCGCGTCGAGGACGAGGAGGGCGTTCGTCGGGCTCGTGGCGTCCCTGACGTGCTCGAGCTCGTCCATCAACGCCTCGTCGACCTGGAGGCGGCCTGCGGTGTCGACGATGATCGTGTCCCGGTGGTCGGCGCGGGCGCGCTCGAGGCCCTCCCTGGCCGCGACGACGGGGTCCGTCGTCTCGGTGCGGTAGACGGGGACGTCGATCTGCGCTCCCAGTTGCTCGAGCTGGTCGATCGCGGCGGGGCGGGCGAGGTCGGCTGCAACGAGCGCCGGCTTTCGGCCCTGGCCCTTCAGCTGGAGGGCGAGCTTTGCCGCCGTGGTGGTCTTGCCCGAGCCCTGGAGCCCTGCGAGCAGGATCACGGAAGGACGGGCGAGCTCGAGCTCGGCGGTATCTCCCCCGAGTAGCTCGGTGAGCTCGTCGTGAACGACCTTGACCACCTGCTGTCCCGGCGTCAGGCTCTTCAGTACCTCCTCGCCGAGCGCGCGCTCGCGGACGCGTTCGACGAACGTATTGACGACACCGAGCTCGACGTCCGCTTCGAGCAGTGCGAGCCGGATCTCGCGCATCGCCCGCGAGATCGACTCCTCGTCGAGCTTCCCCCGCTTGCCGAGCCCGCCGAGAACCGTGCCGAGTCGGTCCGAAAGTGTGTCGAACATCGCGAACCAGTGTACGGGGCGGAGGCGGCCTTCCAGGCTCGAGCTCGCACCTCGCCGAGTCGGGCGCGGAGCGCCTCGGCGTTCGGGCGCGGCGGCGGCTTCCAGGCCATTTGGAACGATCTTGGTACAGACATCCGGGCGACCAGGCCGTAGAATTGATGTCAAGAGGGTGGCGGGTCGCTACCCCACCCAGGGTGGGGGAACTAGGAAGCGCGGGTCGCGGGCGGCGCTGCACCCTGGGACAATGCGGCGCTCCTGTTGCCACCGTCGAACGAGCGCCGCAAGCCTCCCCTACTCCGCCTGCGTCAGATGCTCGATGCCCCGCCGGCCTCCCAGCCTAGGCGCGAGAATCGCGGCTCAGCCGGAGACGAGCGCTCGGGCGAAATCGCCCGGGTCGAACGGGCGCAGATCGTCGAGGCCTTCGCCGACGCCGATCAGCTTCACCGGCAGGCCGAGCTCGAAGGCGATCGCAACCGCGACGCCGCCCTTCGCCGAGCCGTCGAGCTTCGTCAGCGCGACTCCGGTCACGCCGGCGGCCTCGGAGAAGAGGCGTGCCTGCTGGAGGCCGTTCTGGCCCGTGGTGGCGTCGATCACGAGCAGCGTCTCGTGCGGGGCGCCCTCGATGCGGCCCGAGATCACGCGGCGCACCTTCGAGAGCTCGTCCATCAGGTTCGTCTGGGTATGGAGCCGGCCGGCCGTGTCGACGATGATGACGTCGCCACCGGCTCCGACCGCGTCGTAGGCGACCGCCGCCGGGTCGCCGCCTCGCTCGCCGCCGACGAACTTCGCGCCGGAGCGGCGGGCCCACTCCTCGAGCTGCTCCTCGGCCGCCGCGCGGAACGTGTCCGCGGCGCCGACGGTCACGGAGCGGCCATGCTCACGCAGCTTCTGGGCGAGCTTGCCGATCGTGGTCGTCTTCCCGGTGCCGTTGACGCCGACGACGAGGACCACCGACGGGCGAGCCTCGATCTTGAGCGTCGGCGGCTCCCCGAGCAGCGCCGCGATCTCCTCGGCCAGCGCCTCCGCCAGTTCCGTCACGTCCTGCCGCGCCTCGAGCCGGGCGACGAGCTCGGCGGTCGCGGGGACGCCGACATCCGCTCCGAGCAGCGCCTCCTCCAGCCGCTCCCAGGAGGCAGAGTCCTCCGGATCGAACGCCGCAACCGCGAGCTGCTCGGTGAGCGCGCGCCGGGACCGCGACAGCGATTCGCGCAGCCGCGAGGCGAACCCGCGCCGGGCAACCTCCGTCTCGTACGGCCCCTCGGCATCGCCCAGGAACTCGGCCCAGCTTCTCGGCATGACCGCAACGGTATAGAGAGCGGCCGAGCGCCCCGGCGGGGACGAGCAGACGGCGGCCGGGAGAGGCGCGCGTCACGGCAAAGCGCGAGCCTCTTCCCGGCCGCCGTCTCCGCGGTCAGACTCGCTCGTCGGTGCCCACCTCGAAGATCCCGACCGAGGCGCGGGTGCCCTCCCATTCCTGGAAGATGGAGCCCAGCTTCGCGGGCATCGCCTCGTCGAAGGTCGGCTCGGCGGCCTCGGCATTCTCGGTCGAGTCGAAGAAGACGATCGAGATGAACCTGCCGTCGGCCGAGAAGAGCTCCGTTGCGCCGGCGTAGCCCGCGAGGCCCGCACGCATCGGCCCGATGATCCCCTCGGCCTGCTGCATCGTTCGCTGTGCCGCCTCGACATCGACCCCTTCGAAGATCGCGACACGAGCAACCATCTGCTCCTCCTTTCGTTGGCCAGCTTGGATACGGGGACTCTGCAGCCTTCGGAGCGCGGAAGTCAAGTCCGCGAGATCGTCCAAGGCACCTCCGCTGCGGCCCCTCGCCATCCGGGCAAGACTCCGCTGCGAGCTTCGCGTTCGCACGGAAGGATCGCCGATCGCCGGCTCAGCGACCGATCGCGCTCATGTCGGCGTACCTGTCCCCGGCCGGCGGCTTGATCGCTCCGAGCCGGTCGACCTGGCCCGGCGTGAGCTCGACCCCATCCGCTGCCGCGTTCTCCTCGAGCCTCGAGACCCGCTTCGTTCCGGGGATCGGTGCGAGGTCATCCCCCTGCGCGAGCAGCCAGGCGATCGCAACCTGCGCCGGCGTCGCCCCCACCTCTACCGCGACGGCCTCGACCTCCTCCACGATCCGCAGGTTCTCGTCGAGGTTCTGAAACCGCGGATTGGTGGCGCGGAAATCGTCGTCGGCGAATGCCGCCGTTGACCGGATCTGCCCGGTCAGGAAGCCACGCCCGAGTGGCGAGTACGGGACGAAACCGATTCCGAGCTCGCGCACGAGCGGGAGGATCTCGGCCTCGGGATCGCGTGTCCAGAGCGAGTACTCGGACTGGAGGGCCGTAACCGGGTGCACCGCGTGAGCTCGGCGGATCGTCTCGGGACCCGCCTCCGAGAGGCCGATGTGCCTGACCTTCCCTTCGGTGACGAGCTCGGCGAGCGTCCCGACGGTCTCCTCGATCGGCGTCCCAGGATCGACGCGGTGCTGGTAGTAGAGGTCGACGTAGTCGGTGCCGAGCCGGCTGAGCGAACCTTCGATAGCCGACCGAATCGTGGCCGGTGAGCTGTCGATCCTTCTGACGCCGCCACTCATGAATCCGAACTTCGTCGCGAGCTGGACCTCGTCGCGCCGGCCGGCAATCGCCCTGCCGACAAGCTCTTCGTTCGTAAACGGCCCGTAGATCTCGGCCGTGTCGATAAAGGTCACGCCGAGCTCGATCGCTCGGTGGATCGTTCGAATCGACTCGGCGTCGTCGACGCCGGCACCCGTGTAGAACGCCGACATCCCCATGCATCCGAGCCCGATCCGCGATACCTCGAGCTCACCCAGCGATACGTGCTGCATCTTTCAACACCCCCAGAATTGACGACCTGTTAGCGAACGCCGGCGAGGGTCTGCGTATGCCCGGACGGGTCAGGCGTCGAGGCGTTCGAGCAGCTCCGCGAGCATCCGCTCGATCCGAGCGACGCGATCTTCGAGGTCGGCCCGCGGCGGATCGGCGTGCACCGCGTCCGGGTCGGCCGACGCCTGTTCGGGTGAGCTCGAACCGAGGAGCTGAACCCAACGCTCCTCCCGTGCCCCGGGTCGACGCGGCAACCGTTCGACGAGCTCGCGCTCCGCCAGCTCGCCCAGGGCGAACTCGACATCGTCGGTCGAGGCGAACGCGTAGAGGCGTTCGCTTCGCGCGCGCAGCTCCCCGGCGGTCTGGGGACCCCGCAGCATCAGGACTGCGAGCAGTGCCTGCTGCGATTGGGTCACCTTGAGCGAGTCGTCGAGCAGGTGACGGAACTTCGCAACGCGGCTTCCGGGCCCGCTCGCAAGCCGTGTCCAACCGCGGCGACCGAGCCTATCCAGGGCGGCGCGAATCGTCGCCTCGTCATAGTTGACGACCGGGTCGCGGTTCGTCGCCTGGTTCGCCGCGAGTCGCAGCGCGTTGAGCGAGAGCGGGTACTGCTCGGGGGTAGTCCGCTGCTTCTCGATCAGGCAACCGAGAACGCGTAGCTCCGCAGGATCGGCATCCATGGTCGCGGATCCGGCGTCTAGGAGTGTCCGGAGACGGCGTGCGGCACGTAGGGCGCCTCGAGCCGTGCGATCTCTTCCGCAGACAGCTCGAGCTGCTCTGCGGCGAGCGCATCTTCGAGGTGCGAGAGCTTCGTCGCGCCGACGATCGGAGCCGTCACACCCGGCTTCTGCAACAGCCAGGCGAGCGCGACCCGCGCATTCGGAACGCCGCGGGCCTCCGCGACCTCGGTGACCACGTCGACGACCGCGATGTCGGTCTCCGGGGTGTAGAGGCTGTCTCCGAACCCGTCGGTCTGCGCGCGGGTCGTGAGCTTCTCGCCTTCCCGGCTTCGGTTGCCGGCGAGCAGCCCGCGCGCGAGTGGGCTCCAGGGGATGACCGCGACGCCCTGATCGATGCACTGCGGGATCATCTCGCGCTCCTCCTCGCGGTATACGAGGTTGTAGTGGTTCTGCATCGAGACGAACCGCGTCCAGCCGTTCTGCACGGCGACGTGCTGTGCGTTCGCGAACTGCCATGCGAACATGCTGCTCGCGCCGATGTAGCGGGCCTTTCCGGCGCGCACGACGTCGTTCAGGGCGTCCATCGTCTCCTCGATCGGCGTGCGCGGATCCCAGCGATGGATTTGGTAGAGGTCCACGTAGTCGAGCCCGAGCCGCCCGAGGGAGGCGTCGATCGAGGCCAGGATGTGCTTGCGTGAAAGCCCGCCCCCGTTCGCACCCGGCATTGTCTGGCCGTGCACTTTCGTCGCGACGACGTACTCCTCACGCGTCGCGAAGAGACGTCGCAGCAGGTCGCCGGTGATCTCCTCGCTCTTGCCCTCGTTGTAGACATCGGCGGTGTCGAAGAAGATGATCCCGCCCTCGACGGCGCGACGCACGATCGGCTCCGCGGCCTCGGCCGAGAGCGCCCACTCACGGCCGGCAGACGGCCCGTAGCTCATCATCCCGAGGCAGACCCGCGATACCCGCAGCCCGGTCTTCCCGAGGTTCACGACGTCCATGCCCCGACGCTACCGGTCGTCAGCTGTTCGGCGTGGCGGTTTTGGTCACCGCGAGCCGGAGACGAGGCGCTCGATCAGCATGCGCCTCGTCTCCCTGAAGGGATTGCCTACCGGACGATCAGATTGTGGATCTCGCAGAACTCGGGCGGCCCCGCGAGCTCGACGCCTCCCTCTTCGAGGATCGGCATCAGCCGTACGCCGAAGGCCTCGAACTGCTCCTGTGAGTCCCAGATCTCGCTCACGCGGAAGCTGCCGCCCGAGGTGAATGCCACATGGAACGCGAGGCCGTCGGGCGGCCAATCGCCCGATGCCTCGAGTGTAGGCATCACGGCGTCGTACTTCTCGTCGTTCATGCTCGGTGCCCCGGTGAAGCGCACAAGAATGCTCACGTGGTCCTCTCTGGTCGGTTCAGGCGACTCTACTCCTGAGGCAATGGACCGACCTATGCCTCGACGAGGATTACCAGCGTCTCCGGAAGCACGCCGTCCGACGCCATCGCCTCCGCGGCTTCCGGGGTCTCCATCGCGGCCATGAGGCCCTCCATGTCGGCCACGTCCATCAGCACCGAGACGTGGGTCAGATTTGCCGGGTCGACGAACGTCCGGATGTTCGTGACGCCGAGCGGGCCGAAGAACTCTTCGCGCTTGGTCGAGCTGAGCCAGTGATCGGTGTCCTTGACGTCGTGATGGGCGACTACGGTTGGCATCGTTTGCTCCTTCGGTCGTGGTGGGCTGACCCTACGTTGTCGCGACGGCAGGCTGCCCGGCTCAGGCGAGGGCGTGTTCGAGCGCCTCGCGGCCCGCGGGCTCGCCGTGCGTCGGCAGCACGAACTCGACGGGCTTTTCGAGTAGCGGCCTCAGCCCGGCCGCGACCTGTTCGACCGTGACGCCTTCCGGTAGCCATCCCGCAGGGATCTCGAGCCCGTTGCCGAGATCGACCAGCGTATCGCCGGCGATCACTGCGCGAAGCCGCTCGCTCCAGAGCACGAGGTCGAGCTGGCCTTCACGGCCCGGATAGGCCACCATGCCGAACGGCGAGTCGCCGATCGCATAGCGCGTCGCCCGGACGAGCTGGTCATCGGGTCGATCGGGCGCCGGGGCCCACACGGGGAAGCCGAGCGCTGCGGCGTCGCGCTCGTGCCACGTGGACGTGAGCACCGTGACCACCTCGCGCGATCCGAACAGCGCGCGCGCGTCCTGCGGAACGGCGATCGGGTCGATGAGGATCAGCCGCGTGCCGTCGTCGATTGCATACGCCGACACCGGCCCTTCCCACTCGGGATGAGTCGCTGTCCAGTGGTACACGCCTTCGGGAAGCAACGGGTCTGATGTTAGGCACTCCGAGCCTGGGCAGCCGAGTAGATCGTCCCCACGTCGCCGATGATGGGTCGGAGCGTGCAGCGTTCGACTGCGCGAACGTCATCACGCGCGATGCGCCACGGATCCTGGATCGTTACGCCGTCGCCGCGGCCGGCTCTTCGTGCGGCAGCCGGCGGGAGACGATCTGCGAGACCCCTTCGGTCGCCATCGTCACGCCGTAGAGCACGTCGGCGGCCTCCATCGTGCGCTTCTGGTGGGTGACGACGATGAACTGGGCCCGATCGGCGTACTGACGGAGCAGCGCCGTGAAGCGGCCGATGTTCGTGTCGTCGAGGGCGGCTTCGACCTCGTCCAGCAGGTAGAACGGGCTCGGGCGGGACAGGAACAGGCTGAAGAGGAACGCGAGCGCTCCGAGGGCCTTCTCCCCGCCCGAGAGCAGGGAGAGCCGCGTGACGCGCTTGCCGGCCGGACGCAGCTCGACCTCGATCCCGGGCTCCTCGCCCTCCTCCTCCGGCTCGGTCAGCCTCAGTCGGCCCTCGCCGCCGGGAAACAGGCTCGCGACGACTTCGGCGAAGTTCTTCTCGACCGCCGCGAAGGTCTCGGCGAAGCGGCTCTCGACCGTCTCGGTCAGCTCGCGCCGGAGGTTGTCGAGCTCTGACAGGCTCTGCTCGAGATCCTCGCGCTGGGCGGCGAGCTCGTCGAGCCGCTCCTTCTCGGCCTCGTACTCCTCCTTCGCGAGCGGGTTCACCTGCCCGATCTGCTCGAGCCGTCGCCCGGTGCGCTCGAGCCGCACGGCCAGCTCGGTGCGGTCATCGCCGTCGGCCGGGTCGGCGCCCGCGGCCTCGAGCCGGCGCGCCGCGTCCTCGCGGTCGGCTTCGATCCGGGCGAGCTCGACTTCGGTAGCCGACAGACGCTCGACTGCGGCTGCGGCGGCCGACCGGAGTTCGACCTCCTCGGCTCCGAGCCGGCGAAGCGCGCCCCCGAGCTCGGCGGTGCGTGCCGCGTCGGCCTCCACGCGGGCGCGAAGCTCCGCCTCGAGGTGGGTCGCGTCGACCGACAGCGCCCGCTCGAGCCGCGCTCCGAGGCCCGCCAGCCGCTCCAGCACGATCCGGCTCACACGCCGAGCGGCGGTGGTATCTGCTTCGGCGAGTGCCCGGGAAGCGGCAGCGGCGCGCTCCGACGCGGCCGACGCGGTAGTAGCGGCTTCCGCGGCGAGGACGGAGAGCCGTTCGGCATCCGCTCTCAGCTCGGCCGGATCGCCGGAATCCTCGAGTACCCGGCCGCCGGCCCTCCGTTCGGCTGCCCGAGCGCCCGCATCGAGGTCGCTCAGGAGACGGCGATGCTCGAGCTCGCGCGCGGCGACCTCGCCGATGCTCCGCGCCGCCAGCTCGACGCGTGCGGCGAGAGGCTCCTCGAACCGGGCGGCGACCGACGCCGCGACCCGCAGCGTCTCGTCGAGGCGCTCGGCGCCGCGGGCGATCCGCGCGAGCGCCGCCGGGTCGAACTCCGGGTGGGCACGGAGGTGTGCGACCGGTGCGAAGGCCGAAGCCGCCGCCCGCGACCGCTCTTCGGCTGCAGCGGCCGCGGTCGCCGCCTCGGCGGCGGTCTGGGTGAGCTGCTCGAGCTCGGCAAGATGCTCGCGCCGTCGGGCTTCGAGCTCGAGCAGGAGCGACTCCGCGGTCTCTCCGGCGAACCACAGCTCGCCGCGATCCGGATCCCAGCCGATGCCCTCGCGCGTGACGGCGGCGACCGGCGAGTCGAGCAACTCGGCCGCGTCGAGCACAGGCAGGTCGCCCACGACCCGGGCCGGGTCGCGGCCGACGAGGACGACGAGCGACCCGAGCCCGCCGGCCTGCGCCCGGCGCACGAGCTCGAGCCCGTGCGTGAAATCTCTGGCGACGATCGCGGACGCAAGCCGTCCGAGCGCCGCTGCGACCGCACGCTCGTCGCCCGCGGCCACCTGGAGCTCCGAGAGGGCGAGCCGCTCGCCGCTCTCGGCGAGAGCGCGTGCGGCAGGGGGCAGGCCTTCCCGCTCGGCCAGCGACTGATCGAGCGCCGCCAGGCGCTGCGAGGCCAGATCGGCACGCGCGCGGAGATCGTCTCGCTCCCGCGCCGCGCTGCGGGCGGCCGCATCGGACTCGTCGGCGGCACGGCCGAGCGCCGCGGGCGAGGGCCCGTCCCGTCCGGCCTCGGACAGGTCTGCCGCGAGCTCGGTGCGGAGCCGGTTCGTCGACTCCTGCCGGTGGCCGATCCTCTGCACTGCGTCGCGGAGGGCGAGCAGGGAGTCGCGGCCGCCGCCGACGAGGTCCTGCTGGATCTCGGCCCGCGTGACGGCGAGCTTCTCGAGCTCGCCCGCGAGCTCGGCGTGACGCGCCCACTCGGCACCGGCGAGCCGCGCCCAGCGCTCTTCCGCCGCAAGCTGCGCGGCCGTGCGGTCGGCCACGGCCGCCTGCGCCGCCGCGGAGGCCTCACGCGCTGCGGCGAGCAGACCGTCGGCCTGGGTGGGGTCGTAGGCCTCGGCCGCCTCGAGATCGGCCGCGAGCCGCGCGGCCAGCTGCTCGGCGGCCTCGCGGCGATTCGCCAGCCGCTCGACGTCCGAACGGAGCCGGTAGAGCGCAGCCGTCGTCGCCTCACGCGAGCCGGCGGCGTCGGTCAGCTCTTCCTCGGCCTGCGTCCGTGCGGCGATCAGCTGCTCGGTCTTCGCGTTGAGCTCGCTTCGTGTCGCGAGCTCGGCCTGCCGCCGTCCTGCCGCTGCGGCGTGCCGCGCGTCGAGCCGTGCAAGGTCGATCGTCGCGATCGCCGCGCCGAGCGCGGCGATCTCCTCGGAGAGCTTCTCGGCGCGCTCGGCCGCGGTGGCCTGGAGCGCCAGCGGACGCAGGCGCTTGCGCACCTCGGCCTCGACGTCGCGGGCGCGGTCGACCTGGAGCGAGACGCGGTTGAGCTTGAGCTCGGCGCGGTGGCGGCGGAGCTTGAAGCGGCCGAGGCCGGCCGCCTCCTCGACGAGCGAGCGCCGCTCGGCGGGCTTCGCGCCGAGCACGGTCTCGACGCTTCCCTGCGAGATGATCGAGCGCAGGCCGCCGCCGAGACCGACGTCGGAGAGCAGCTCGATCAGGTCGAGGCGCCGGACGGCCGCCCGGTTGACGAGGTACTGGCCTTCGCCGCCGCGATGCAGGCGACGCGCGAGCGAGACCTCGGCGAACGGCAGCTCGGGCCAGGTCGAGTCCTCGTTGTCGAAGATCAGCTCGACTTCGCAGAAGTCGACGGGCTTCCGCCCGGAGGAGCCGGCGAAGAGGACATCGTCGGGCTTCTCGGCCCGCAGCTCGTGTGGGCTCAGCGAGCCCGTCGCCCAGAGAATCGCGTCGGAGATGTTCGATTTCCCGGAGCCGTTCGGACCGACGACGACCGCCACCCCGGGCTCGAGGCGCACCTCGACCGGATCGACGAACGACTTGAACCCGCGGAGCTTGATCGTCTTCAGGTGCATACGGCGCGAAGTTTGCCCCCCGGGGCGGACAGTGAAGGGGGCCGGAGGCCGGCCGGTTCTCTCGTGTCAGCTCGGCGGCGAGGACGTATCCCCGTCTGCCATGCCGAGCCCTTCCAGCGCCTCGCGGGCCGCCTCCTGCTCCGCATCCTTCTTCGAGCCCCCTTGGCCGACACCGGCCTGCACGCCGTTGACGAGCGCGGCGGCGGTGAAGATGCGTTCGTGCGCCGGGCCCTCCGAGGCGAGCAGCGTGTAGCTGACGGACTTGCCGCGGCGGGCAAGCTCCTCCTGGAGCTCGGTCTTGTGGTCGATCTTGTGCGTGAGCGCGAACTCGATCGAGTCCTCGAAGGCATCGACGATCGGCCCGATCACGGCCGGGAAGCCGTGCTCGAGGTAGATCGCGGCCATCGCGGCCTCGAGCACCGCCGCGAGCACGTTGCGATTGACAGACAGCCGGGCGGGCTCGGTGTTCTCGGGGCCGGGATGGCTTGCGAGAAGCTGCTTGCCCAGGCCGAGCCCCTCGGCGATCACGGCGCAGCTCGCCCGCGAGACGACCTGCGAGCGGAGCTTTGCCATCTGCCCTTCCTCAAAATCGGGGAAGCGCTCGTACAGCGTGTGCGCGATCGCGAGCTCGAGTACCGAGTCGCCGAGGAACTCGAGTCGCTCGTAGGACTCCGTGCGCTCCGACGCCCAGCTCGCGTGAGTGAAGACAGCCGCCGACCGCTCGGGCGGCAGCTCCGCGATCAGGTCGGCGAGCGATCTACTGGTGCGAGAAGACGTAGTCGACCGCCTGGCCGACCGTCGTGATCTTCTGCGCGTCCTCGTCCGAGATCTTGATTCCGAACTGATCCTCGAGCTCCATGATCAGCTCGACGAGGTCGAGGGAATCGGCGTCCAGGTCCTCCTGGAACGACGCCTCCATCGTGATCTCACTCTCGTCGACACCGAGCTGCTCGACTAGGACTTCCTTGACGCGTTCGAAGATCTCATCCTTGGACGCTGCCATGTCACCTCGATCGGGTTGCTTACAGGGGTTGGAGCGCGCCGATCATACACAGCCGGGAGAGGCCGCTAACGGGTTTGCGCGGCAGGCTCCCGTTCGGGCAGGCGCTCGGCCAGCCGTTCGACCACACGATGCTCGGCTCCCTTCGCCGCCACCTCGATCGCGTTCGCAATCGCGAGGCGGCCCGAGTTGCCATGCGAGATGACCGCAAGGCCGCGAAGCCCGAGCAGATAGGCCCCGCCGTAGGAATCGGGGTCGAGGCGCGAGCGCAGCCGTCGGGCGGCCGGCTGGATCAGGAATCCGCCGAGCTTGCCCCGCGGGGTCGAGACGACCTCCTCGCGGAGCATCCCGAGCAGCTCCTTCACCCCGCCCTCGAGCAGTTTCAGTGTGATGTTCCCGGTGAAGCCGTCCGTGACGACCACGTCGGCCGCGCCGCCGAGCAGCTCGCGTGCCTCCGCGTTCCCCTCGAAGCGGATCCCGGGGACCTCGCGCAGCAGCGCATGGGCCTCGATCGTCAGCTGGTTTCCCTTCTCGGGCTCCTCGCCGATCGAGAGCAGCCGCACCTCGGGATCGACGACGCCGAGGAGCTCCGTGGAGAACACCGAGCCCATGACGGCGAACTGCGCGAGGTGCTCGGGGCGGCAGTCGGCATTCGCACCGGCGTCGAGGAGGAGCGTGACGCCCGTACGCGTCGGGAGCGGGATCGCGATCGCCGGGCGCATCACTCCCGGGAGCCGGCGCAGATGAAGGAGCCCGGCAGCGAGCATCGCGCCGGTGTTCCCGGCCGAGACGACCGCGTCGGCGGTTCCGTCGGCGACGGCGCGGACGGCGCTGACCATCGAGGAGTCCGGCTTGGCGCGAACGGCCTCGGCCGGCTTCTCGGCCATCCCGATCGCCGTCTTCGCGACCACGAGGTCGAGACCGCCTGTGTCGAGACCGGCGGGGCCGTGCAGCGTCACCTCGATCCCCTCGGCGGCAGCAGCAAGCGCTCCGGCGACGATCTCCTCGGGGGCGCGGTCGCCGCCCAGCGCGTCGACCGCGACGCGGGTCATCCGTAGCTACCCGAAGCGCAGCGGCACGACCTCGCGACCCTTATAGGTGCCGCAGGTCGGACAGACGCGATGGGCCAGCTTCGGGGAGTTGCACTGAGGGCACGTGTTCACCCTCGGAGCTTCGAGGCTGTGCGTTGCCCTGCGCTTGTCGCGCCGGGACTTGGAGGTTTTCCTTTTCGGGACGGCCATGGTGCGGCAGACAGCGTAGCTAAACGTCGTCGCGTAAGGCTTCGAGGGCCGCCCAGCGTGGGTCGACGACCGTCTCGTCGTGCTCGTGGGGCTCGTCGTTCAGGTTCTTGCCGCATTCGGGACAGAGACCCGCGCAGTCGGCCCGGCAGAGGATCTTCTCCGGCAAGGCAAGCACGACGGCGTCGCGCGCCCAGCCCGAGACATCGACGGTCGAGTCGACCAGGTAGGGCGTGCGCAGCTCCTCGTCGTCGGAGGAGTTGGCCTCGTACTCGGTGGCGTCGATCGGCACTTCGAGCATCGCGTCGCCGAGGCAGCGGTAGCACGGGCCGAAGAGCCGCGTCGTGAACGCCAGCTGGAGCAGCGTGCCCGTGAGGGCCCGGGTCACCGTCAGCGCAGCCGGAACGAGCTCGGGCACCGGTAGGTAGCGCTGGCCTCCAAACTCGAAGGCGGGCAGTTCGACCTCGAGCGCCTCGCGGTGCTCGTCGCCGGGCCTCAGCTTCAGCCTGCGAAGGTCGAAGCTCGTCATCGCTTCAGGTTACCGAGGCATCGTGGTGACGCCGGTGCTCGCGTCAGTACGAAAGGTCGTCCGGCTGCCCGGGGCCGACGTCTTCCTGGGAGCGCTCGTGGAGGCGCTGGCGCCCGCGGCGGACGGCGGTGAGGAACTTGTCGAGGTTCGACTCGAGGGTGGCGAGGATGCCGTCCGCCCAGTCCTCCATCTCGAGCCGCGTCTCCCGGGCGGTGCGACGGGCCTCGTCGATGATCTCCTGCGCCTGGCGCTCGGCGAGCTTGACGATCTCCGTCTGGGACGCTTCGCGGACTGCCTGCTCACGCGCTTCCTGCAGGAGCCTGTCCTGCTCGCGCTTGGCCTCGGCGAGCATCTCCTGGCGTTCCTTCACGATCCAGCGCGCCTGCTTGATCTCTTCCGGGATCGTTGCGCGCATCTGGTCGAGGATGTCGTAGATCTCTTCGCGGTCGATCCGCACCTGGTCGGTGAGTGGCATCGCCTTCGCGTTGTGCACGAGGTCGTCGAGCTTGTCGATCAGTACGAGGACATCCATCAGCTGTTGATCCTACTCCTGGGCGTTGAGGGGGGCGCCGCCTCTCCCTTCGGGAAACAACTCCTTCAGGCGACGAGCAACGGCGATGGGTACGAGGTCTTCGACATTTCCTCCGAAGGCGGCGATCTCCTTCACTCCGCTCGAGGAGACGAAGCTGACCTGGGGGCTCGCCATCACGTACACGGTCTCGATCTCGGGGGCGAGCGTCCGGTTGAGCTGGTTCATCTGGAACTCGTATTCGAAGTCGGAGATGACACGGAGCCCCTTGACGATCACTCTCGCGTCCCAGCGGCGGGCGAAATCGACGACGAGCTCCTTGAAGACGTCCACCTCGGCGTTCGCAATCGGCTCGAGGGCTTCGCGGAGGAGCTCCACGCGTTCCTCGACCGGGAAGAGGATCGTCTTGTGGTGCGGGTTGCCCACGACGCCGACGACGATCCGGTCGAACATCTTCGCGGCGCGGGCGATCACGTCCACGTGGCCGTTTGTGACAGGGTCGTAGGAGCCGGGGCAGATGGCGGTGATCATGGCTGGGCGGCATTCATGGCTGAAACAGGGTAAGGCGTGCGGAGCCGTAGCGGCGGGAGGTCCGGAGCTCGAGGCCCTCGAGGGCCGGCTCGGCGGCGGCGGGAGTCTGGAGGACGACGAGACCGTCGGCGGCGAGCAGGCGCGCGAACTGCGGGGCGAGCTTCGCGTAGTCGCCGAAATCGTAGGGCGGGTCAACGAGGATCAGGTCGTAGGAGCCCCGCTCGCCGGCAAGCGCGCGCAGCGCGTCCTGGCAGAGCACGGTGGCGCGCAGGCCAAGCTTGTCGAGGTTCGCGCCGATCGTGCGGCACGCCTCGCGGGAGCTGTCGACGAAGAGGCAACGTTCCGCTCCGCGCGAGAGCGCTTCGATCCCGAGGGCGCCCGAGCCCGCGTAGAGATCGATCACGGCCGCACCGTCCACCGGGCCGACCAGGTTGAAGGCGTTCTCCCGGACGAAGTCCGAAGTCGGCCTCGTCAGCGTCCCCTTGGGCGCCTCGATCCGCCGCCCCTTGAACTCGCCCGCGATCACTCTCACGGCCGGGAGCGTAATCGGCGGGCGGTCAGGCCAGCGCGGACGGGTCGGCCCCGGCTTCGACGGCGTCTGCTTCGTCCTGCCACGGGCCGTCCTCGCCGACGAGCTCGGCGGCGAGCTCGCGGGAGCGCTCGAGGAGCGCCCGGTCCGAGCGTAGGCGCGTGAACCGGAGGTCGCCGAGGCCCGATTGCCGGATGCCGAGCAGGCGGCCCTCGCCGCGGAGGTCGAGGTCGCGCTCGGCGAGCTCGAAGCCGTCGTTCGTCTCGACGAGCGCCTCCAGGCGGGCGGCGGCGGACTCGGTCAGCTCGAGCTTCGGGCGCGAGATCAGCAGGCAGTACGACTGCTCGGCGCCCCGGCCGACACGGCCGCGGAGCTGGTGGAGCTGGGCGAGCCCGAAGCGGTCTGCCTCCTGGACGATCATGATCGTCGCGTTCGGCACGTCGACACCGACCTCGATCACCGTCGTCGCCACGAGCACGTCGAGCTCGCCATCCTTGAACGCGCGCATTACCTCCCGGCGATCCGCCGCCTTCAACCGGCCGTGCAGCAGCCCGACCCGGTAGCCGCGGAGCTCCGCGCGCGCCAGGCGCGCCGCCTCCTCTTCGGCGGCCCGCGCGAGCCGTGTCTCCGACGCCTCGATCAGCGGGCAGACGACGTAGGCCTGCCGGCCGGCATCGAGGTGCACGCAGAGCCGTTGGTAGGCCTCGCTCGAACGCTCGGCTCCGACCCACGCAGTGATGATCGGCTTCCGGCTCGCCGGGGGCTTCGCGATCTCGGTCACGTCCAGCTCGCCGAAGACCGTCAGCGCAAGTGTCCGCGGGATCGGGGTCGCGGTCATGTGGAGCAGATGCGGGCGCAGCCCGGCGAGCGCCTGACGCTGCTCGACGCCGAAGCGATGCTGCTCGTCGACCACCGCGACGGCGAGATCGGCAAAGACCACGTCCCGCTGAATCAGGGCATGGGTCCCGACGACGATCTGCGCCTCACCCGAGGCGATCTCGGCGCGAACGCGCTTGGAGCCGGCGCTCCCGGTCAGCAGGACGACGCGGACGCCGAGCTCGGCGCAGAGTCCCTCCACGGTCAGGAAGTGCTGCTCGGCGAGCGTTTCGGTGGGAGCCATCAGCGCGCCCTGCCGGCCCGATTCGATCGCGCGAAGGAGGGCATAGAGCGCGACGACCGTCTTGCCGGAGCCGACATCGCCCTGCAGCAGCCGCTGCATCGGCTGTTCCCGGGCGAGATCGCGGTCGATTTCCGCGAGCGCTTGCTGCTGATCGCCGGTGAGCGAGAACGGCAGCACGTCGCGGTACCGCGCGACGAGGTCGCCCGGCTCGGCAAGCGGCTGCCCGACGGCGCCCTCGACCCGGGAGCGCAGCACGGCGAGCTGAAGTGCGAGGAGCTCGTCGAGTGCAAGCCGCCGGCGGGCCTCCTCGGCCTGCTCGAGATCGGCGGGGAAATGTAGGGCGGCGAGCGCATCGCGGCGGATCGGCAGCTCGAGCTCTGCGGGAAGCGGATCGACAACATCGTGGATATGAGCGTCGAGTGCGGCCCGCACGAGCTCGCGGAGGCGGGTCGAGGACACCTCTTCGCTCGCGCGGTAGACGGGTGCGTGGTCGGCCGTCGCGCGCGCGTCGCCAAGGTCGTACGTCTTGACCTCGAAGCCGTGCTTCGAGAGCCGGCCGCGCAGGCGCAGTCGCGTGCCGGGCTTCAACCGGTCGGCGAGCCACGCCTGGTTGAACCAGTTCGCCGAGATCTGCCCGGTCGAATCGGCGATCCGAGCGGTCACGATCGAGCGGCGGCGCGGAAGCCGCCGCAGCCGCACCGTCTCGACGACGCCTTCGATCGCGACTTCGCCGTCGCCCCAGAGCTCCGAGATCGCGATCTCGTCCGCCGGGAGCTCGTAGCGCCGCGGCCGCCGGAACAGCAGGTCGCCGATCGTCAGGAGCCCGAGGGGGCGGAGCCTCCGCGCGAGCGACGGCCCGACCGCGGCGAGGGAGTCCAGCGGCTGTTCGAGGAGTTCGGGCCGGGCCCAGCCTCGAGGCCGGCGCCAGTCTCCGGTTGCGGCGACACCCGGGAACCGTGTGTGCGCATGCGCCAGGACGCTCACTCCTCGTCGTCGAACCAGAACAGCCCGAGCGTGCCGGGCCCGGCGTGGGTCCCGACGACCGCACCGAGCGAACCTGCGACCTCGATCTGGGCCTGCGGGCGAACCTCCCGCACGAGCTGCTCGAGCGCGGCCAGCCGCTCGGGCGCCGCCGCCTGGACGAGCCCGATCCTCAGCGTCGGGGTGTCGGTCGTCGCGGCTGCGAGCAGCGAGGCGAACTCCTCGAGGGCCTTCTGGCTCCCGCGGACGCGTTTCAACGGGACGACCTCGCCGTCCGAGATCCCGAGGATCGGCTTGACGTTCAGGAGCGTCCCGGCGAACGCCGCGCCGCGACCGATGCGGCCGCCGCGGGCGAGGAACTCGAGCGTGTCGACGGTGAAGAGCAGGCCGTGCGTCGCGAGGAACCGCTGGAAGAGCGCGTCGATCTCCTCGTCGGTCGTGCCGCGATCGAGCCTCCGCTGGATCGCGAGCCCGAGCATCGCGACGGCCACCGAAACCGTGCGCGTATCGATCACCCGTACCGCGTCGCCTGCCTCACCGGCAGCGGCCACCGCGCTCGCATACGTCCCGGAGAGCGTCGAGGAGACCTGCAGCGACAGGATCCGCTCGTAGCGCGGCAGGAGCTCCTCGTAGACCGCCAGGAAGTCCCCTGGCGTCGGCTGCGAGGTCGTCGGCGGCTCGGGCAGGGCGGCGAGCTGGGAGTAGAGCTCGTCGGGCCCGAGATCGACGTAGTCGCGGTAGCTCGCGCCGCCGATGTTGACGTAGAGGGGCACGACCCGCCAGTTCGCGAACCGCCCCGGCGCATCGGGGAAGTCGGCCGTCGAGTCGAGCACGATCGCGGTGTTGTCAGCGGTCAGGTTCATACCGTGGCCTCCTGGCCCACTGCGAGGATCGCCTCGACGATTCTGTCGAGGCTCTCGAGCTTCGTGATGCAGGCGACCGCGCCGGAGGCGAGGACCAGGTCGCGCTCGACCGTCGAGACCGAGGCGGTGAGGCAGATCACACGCGTCCGCGGCGAGGCCCGGAGGACGGCCGCGGTCGTCTGCGCGCCGTCGAGTCCGGGCATGCGGTAGTCCATCACGACGACGTCCGGCGCGAGCTTGGCGCACAGCGCGATCGCCTGCGCTCCGCCGTCCACCGAACCGACGAGCTCGAGCTCCTCGCGGAGGCCGAGCAGGAGCTCCATCGTCTCGCGGAACAGACGGTTGTCCTCGACGAGGACGATCCGGATCGCGCCCATAGCGTTGAGCTTACGAGAGAGCGCGGAGGCTATTCGGCGCTGAGGAGCAGCGCGTAGTGCGGCTGGCCGCCCTCCTGTACCTCGAGCTCGAGCCCGGGATGGGCCGCGGCCACCTCGGCGAGCAGCGCCTCGAGCGGCGGCGGCTCCTCGCCCGTGAGGAAGGTGAGGATGCTGCGAGGCTCGCTGAGCAGTCGGGCCACGACGGCGCGGGCCACCTCCTCGAAGCTCTCACCACCGGAGACCGGCAGCCCGTCGGCGAAGCCGAGCCACGCCCCTTCCCGGATCGCCACGCCGTTCGACTCGACATCCCTGGAGGCGATCGTGACCGCGCCGGTCGCGACCTCGGCCGCCGCTTCGGTCATCGCCGCGGCGTTCGCGGCACGGCTGGCCGTGGGAGCGAACGCGAGCACCGCCGCCAGCCCTGCCTGGATCGTCGTCGTGGGCACGACCGACACGGGAATCTCGGAGATCTCCGCGGCGTGCTCCGCGGTGAGGACGACGTTGCGGTCGTTCGGGAGCAGGATCGCCCCGCGCGCCGCGCTTCGCGCGAGCGCCGCGAGCAGCTCCGCGGTGGACGGATTCATCGTCCGGCCGCCGTCGACGACATGCGCGCCGAGGTTCTCGAAGAGCGCACGATTGCCCGCACCGGAGGCGACCGCGACGACGGCGATCTCCACCGCGATCTCCGGCACGGCGTGGAGCAGGCGTTCGCGCCGGTCGAGGGTCTGGGCGTGCATGTCGGCGATCTCGACGTTTGCGAGCGTCCCGCGCGTGACCGCGAGCGACAGCGCCCGGCCGGGATCGTCTGTGTGGACGTGAACCTTGAGCGCGCTCGGATCGCCGACGACGAGCAGCGAGTCGCCGAGCGGTTCGAGCTCGTGCTCGAGCTCGTCGGCGTCGAGCGCGTCACCCTCGATGACGAACGCGGTGCAGTACCGGTACTCGGAGAGCTCCTGGTGAAGCGACTCGACGCTCGGCGCGGGCTGCGAGACAATCGGCGCCTCGGGCAGCGGCTCGCCCGCGAGGGCGCTCGCGATCCCCCGGAGGATCTCGACGAGCCCGGCCGCGCCGGCGTCGACGACCCCGGCCTCCGCCAGCACGGGCAGGAGCTCGCGCGTCCGGATCACGCAGTCGTCTCCCCGGGCGATCACGGCCGCGAGGTCTCCCCCGGCCTCGGCCTCTTCGGCCAGCTCGCGGATCGCGGTCAGCATGGTGCCCTCGACCGGCTTTCGAACCGCGCGGTAGGCGGCGTCGCTCGCCGAGCGAAGAGCAGGTGCGAGCGCGTCGGAGAACGCGAGCGAGTCGGCGGCACCGCGAACGATCTGGGAGAGGATCACCCCCGAGTTGCCGCGGGCGCCCATCAGCGCGGCACGCGAGATCTCGTGGGCGAGCGAGCCGCGGTCGTCGGTATTGGAGGCCTCGATCGCCTCGACAACGGCTCTGACGGTGAGTGTGAGGTTCGTTCCGGTGTCGCCGTCGGGGACGGGATAGACGTTGAGGTCGTCGATCCGGGCCCTCGCCGCCTCGAGCGCTCCGAGAGCACCTCGCGCCGCCTCGAGGACGCGCTCTCTCACGTCGTGATCCGAACGTCGCCGACGAAGACTTCGACCGCCACGACGGGCAGACCGGTCAGCCGCTGCAGGTCGTAGGCCACCTGCGAGCGCACGGTGGCGGCGACCTCGGCGAGGTTGAGCCCATATTCGACGACGACGCGGAGGCCGATCCGCATGCCGGTCGCGTCGCCGCCCACGGTGATCCGCGGCCGCCGGAGCAGCTTTCCCATCCGGGAGCCGGGGCTCAAGCCGACGACGCCGTAGCAGCGTGCTGCGGTTTCGGCGACCAACTCGGCAACGACCTCCCGCGAGATCGTGATCGAGCCACGCGAAGAGACTACGGTCAGGTCGGACACGCCGTGGCGTTAGACGCCGACCTGCTCCGGAGGGTTGCTACGGCGTGGCTCTAGACGGCCTTCTGCACTTTGCCGCCCTTGAGGCAGCGGGTGCAGACATACGCGCGACGAGCGACGCCGTTCACCATCATCCGGACCCGCTGGAGGTTCGGATCGAAACGGCGGTTCGTGGCCACCATCGAGTGAGAGCGGTTGTGCCCGAAACCGGGCCCCTTCCCGCAGACTGAGCAGACCTTCGACATCGGCCGATCAGTGTAGCGGGTGTGTTACGTCCGGGCGCTGGCCCGGAGTTGGGCAAAGACATCGGCCATCTCGAGCGCGGTGCGGACGGCCTCGGCGGCGCGGTCGATCCGGGCTTCGGCCTGTTCGACCGTCTCGACGGTGAGCACCCCGAAGGCGACGGGAACGCCGGTTTCGATCGCCGCCAACTGCAGGCCGGAGGCAGCTTCGGAGGCGATGTAGTCGAAGTGCGGGGTCTCGCCACGGACGATGACGCCGAGCGCGACCACGCAGGCATACCGGCGGGTCTTGGCGAGAGCCATCGCCGCGAGGGGAAGCTCGAACGCGCCGGGGACGGGCATGATCGTGACCGCGTCGGCGGCGACGCCGGCGTGCTCGAGCGTGTCGATCGCGGTTGCGAGCATCCTGTTCGTCAGTCCGCCGTTGAAGCGCGCGACCACGATCGCAACCGAGCGCCTGTGGCCGCTCGGGGTTCCTTCGAGCACCGTGTACCCGTCGGGGACGTCGATCTCGCCGGCGACATGCTCGACCGACTCGCCCTCGGGCGGCGCGTCCTCGATCACGGTCGCGGTCTCGGCCTGCGGCCAGGCCGCAAAGGGGTCGTCGGGGGCGTCGTCCTCGTCGGCGGTCTCGGTCGAGTCCTCCGCGGAGATCAGCTCCGTAGGCGGTGACTCGGTCTCCGGCGCTGCCTGGGCTTCCGGCGGATCGACCTCGGGCGTCTCTGCCTCCGGGGTCTGGGACTCGGGCGGCTGGTCTTCGGGCGTCTGGGCCGCTTCGGGCTGCGCCTCGTCGGCCGAGGGCTCGTCATCGGTCTCGGCCGGATGGCCGAACATCGATGCCGGTGCGACGACGGCCGCCGGCGCTTCGGTGGAGGGCTCGCCTGCAAAGCCGGTCGAGGCCGGGTCACGCCTCGGGAACTCGTCGTGCTCATCGCTGCTCATTTGATCTGCTTCCTTAGTTCGGGTCATCCCGGGCCTGGGCTTCCGCCTCGGGATCCCAGTCGGGGTTGCGGACGTCCTGGTGGTGAAGCTTGTGGCCGAGCTTATCCCGCTTGGCGGCCAGATACCGGCGGTTCTCGTCGTTCGGCGGAACCTCGATCGCCACCTGCTCGACGACGGTGAGGCCGAAGCCGTCGATGCCCGTGAGCTTCTTCGGGTTGTTCGTGAGGATGCGGATCGTGGTGAGCCCGAGGTCGGCGAGGATCTGGTTGCCGATGCCGTAGTCGCGCGCGTCTGCCGGAAAGCCAAGCTCGAGGTTCGCCTCGACGGTGTCGAGCCCTCTCGCCTGAAGCTCGTAGGCACGCAGCTTGTTGAGGAGCCCGATCCCGCGTCCCTCCTGCGCCATGTAGAGCAGCACGCCGCGCTCTTCACGCGAGATCTGGTTCAGCGCCTGGTCGAGCTGCTCGCCGCAGTCGCAGAGGAGCGAATGGAAGACGTCGCCGGTGAGACATTCCGAGTGGACTCGGACGAGGACGTCTTCGGCCCCATCGACCTCGCCGTGAACGAGCGCCACGTGCACCTTGCCGGTGAGGAGCTCGCGGAACGCGATCGCCTGGAACTCGCCGTAGGTGGTCGGGAGCCGGACGGAGGCCCCGCGCTCGACGAGCTTCTCGGTGCGACGGCGGTACTCGACGAGGTCGGCGACCGTGATCATCTTGAGTCCGTGGCGGGCGCAGTACTCGACGAGGTCGGGGACGCGCGCCATCGTTCCGTCGTCCTTCATGATCTCGCAGACGACGCCCGAGGGCTCGAGGCCTGCGAGCCGGGCGAGGTCGACGGCCGCCTCGGTCTGCCCGATCCGCTCGAGCACGCCGCCCGGCTTCGCCCGGAGCGGGAAGATGTGGCCCGGCTGGACCAGGTCGGCGGGCTTGGCGCCCGGCGCGATCGCCACCTGGATCGTGTGGCTGCGGTCGGCGGCGGAGATCCCGGTCGTCACGCCTTCTCGAGCCTCGATCGAGACGGTGAATGCGGTTCCGAGCGGCGCCTCGTTGCGCTCGGTCATCGGTCTCAGCTCGAGCTGGTCGGCGCGCTCCTCGGTGAGGCACAGGCAGATGAGACCTCGCCCGTGGGTCGCCATGAAGTTGATCGTCTCGGGCGTCGCGAACTGGGCGGCGACGACGAGATCGCCTTCGTTCTCTCGGTCGGCGTCGTCGACGACGACCACCATGCGGCCGTCGCGAATCTCGTCGATCGCGTTTTCGATCGCGGTAAACGGGGTCGTGATCGCCATCTCCCGAAGGCTACTCCCCGCCGATCAGGAGGCGTTCGACGTACTTCGCGAGCACGTCGACCTCCAGGTTCACGACGTCTCGCGGCTCGAGCTCGCCGAGCGTCGTCACCGCCAGCGTATGCGGGATCAGGGCCACGGCGAAGCCTGCCTCGTCGAGCTCGGCGACCGTGAGGCTCGTGCCCTGGACGGTGACCGAGCCCTTCTCGACGGTGTAGCGGAGGATCTCGATCGGCGTGTCGAACCAGATCCGGCGGCCCTCGCCTTCGGCCTCGACGCTGCGGACGAGTCCGACCCCGTCGACGTGGCCCTGGACGTAGTGCCCACCGAGCGGCTCGCCCGCTCGGAGGGACGGCTCGATGTTGACCCGAGCCCCTGCGGCGAGTCCGCCGAGCGATGTTCGCGCGAGCGTCTCGGGCACCGCATCGAACGCGATCCGGCCGTCCTGCACGGCGACGGCGGTGAGGCAGCAGCCGTTGACCGCGACCGAGTCGCCGACGGCGGTCAGCGCCGCCGTCTCGGGCGCCTCGATCTCGAGCCGGATCCCACCCGTCTGCCCGGTGATCGACGCAGCTCGTCCAACTTCCCTGACGATCCCCGTAAACACGACGCCAAGGCTAGCGGCGCACCTCCCTGCACCTCCCTGCACCTCACTACGAACCCCTCCCACCCCGGGGTTTGTGTCCCAAGGCAAACGCTAGCGGGAGTTCGGGTGCGGTCTGTGACGGATCGCGAAAACGTGCGCGAAATGGGCCGGACGGGGGACGGCGAAACGGACAGACGCGGCACGGCGTACGAGGAGCGACGAAACGATCCGAGGCTGCGGGGCTGCGCTCCGCACGATCGCCCCGGGGCCCGGGGCCCGGGAAATGAGGCAGCGGCGCTCCGCCACGTCTCGCCGCTCGAAGCGATCCGACCGCCACCCGTCAGGAACTACTCGCCGTAGGCCAGCGACTCGACCGTCTCGCGGACCACCATCTCGAGATCGCCGCGTTCGCCGGGGAACGCATTTGCGAGCGCTACCAGGAGCTCATCGACGGCAACGCGCTGGCCCGGGGCGAGCTCCGCGGTACCGATCTCCTCGATCCGCTTGCGCAGCTCGTCGTTCCCGAGCGAGACCATGAGCCACTGGGAGAGCAGGCTGACGATCTCGTCGTCGGTTCGCTGAAAGTCGTTCGCGGACATGGATCCTCGCGATCAGGGCTCATGGACATAGGCTTCGAGCAAGGTGTCCTCTCCGACCTGGCGAGCACTCAGGTGAAGGAGGTCCCTCGGCGATCCTAGCCGCGGCAGAAGGTGGGGCCCCTCGCCACCGGAGAGAAGCGGGGCGAAGAATACGAGGATCTTGTCGACGAGCCCTTCCTCGAGAAAGGCGCCGGCGAGCGTTGGACCGCCTTCGAGCAGGAGCGACTGGACGCCTTCTCCCGCGAGCCGGCGCAGCTCTTCGTCGAGCGGCCCCGACCTGAGCTCGAGCTGAGAGTCCTCGGGCAGCGGTCCGCGGCCGAAGGCGAGGCGGCGAGGCTGGCCGCGGGGCACAGGGACGTCTCGGGCATCGAGGCGGGGCGCATCGGCACGCACCGTCCCCATTCCGACCGCGACGGCATCCGAGGCGGCACGCAGCTCATGCACGAGGCGCCGGCTCGTCTCGCCGGAGAGCCAGCGGCGCCCCGGCACCGCCACACGTCCGTCGAGGGTCGCCGCCACCTTGTAGGTGACGAACGGTCGGCCTTTCGCGACCCAGACCCGCCAGGCTTCGTTCTGGACGCGCGCCTCCCACGCGTCGACGAGATCGACCTCCACGCCGGCGGCGCGAAGGGTCTCGATTCCGCCTGCAGCCACGGGGTTCGGGTCGCGGACTCCGACGACGACGCGGGCGATCCCCTCGGCAACGATCCGCTCGGCGCAGGGCGGCGTCGTCCCATGGTGCGCGCAGGGCTCGAGCGTCACGAACATCGTCGCCCCACGCGCGGCGCTCCCGGCAGCATCGAGCGCGACCGTCTCGCCATGCCGGCCGCCCTGCTCGGTCACGCCCTCGGCCACGATGTCGCCGTCGCGCACGACGACGGCACCGACGGTCGGCTTCGGATAGGCGCGGCCGGCCGCTTCATCGGCGAGCGCGAGTGCGCGGGCGAGGCTCATGGCGCAACCTTCGCCCGGCTCATGCGGCCGCTTGGCGAAGCTGCGTGGCCGGCGTGGCCTCGACACTCCAGATCCGTTGACGCCGGCCGATCACGACACTCGATCCTAAACGACCGGTTCGATCAGATTTCGACCTGGCCGTTACGCTCCCAGCATGAGCCCCCGGTTCCGCCCACAAGAGATCGTCCGCATCGTCCGCGTCCCGGGCGAGGCCGGATTCCCGGGTGCCGAGGCCGTGGTGGCGGAGGTCTCGGGTCCGGACGAGGCGGGCACCGCCTGGAACGTGACGCTCCGCCTTGGCGGGACGTCGGGTGCGGACTCGTTGATGACGATTTCGGAGCGCGAGCTCGAATCGACGGGACTCGCCGAGGACGAGCGTGGGCGACGGGTGCCGCTCGGGACGATCCCCGCCCCCGAGGAGCCACGCGACCGGCTCGAGCTTCGGCTGTTCACGGAGGTCACCGACGGGATCGATGCGGCACGCGTGGCCGAGACGATCGAGCGCGAACTCGCCGCGCTGCTCGGCGGCGCGACCGTCACGACCGAAGCGGAGCGGCACTGGTCGGAGCCGTTCAACTACGAGCTCTCGGTGAGCATCCTGCCGCACGACGATCCGATCGAGGCGCTCGAGATCCTCGCGGAGGCCGGCGGCGAGGGGTGGCTTGCCTGCCGTGACGACGGCTGGCGCTGCGATCTCTGGTGGAGCTCCTCGCGCGATCTCGATGCGATGCTGATCGTGCCGGAGGTGCACGCCGCCGAAGTTGCGTTCATCCCCTGGTCGAGCCCGGCACGCCGGCCACCGGAGAGCCGGCCGCTCGTTTCGGTCGCGGTCGCCGACGACGAGCCGACCGAGCCCGATCACCTAGACGCGGAGACGGGCGACGAAGAAGCCTGAGGTGCCGTGCCGGTGCGGAGTCGTCAGCAGGAACTCCGGCCGCGTAGGGTGCGCGAACCGCGGCCACTCATTGCCGAGTTGTTCCGGCTCGTAGCCGGAGGCGTCGACTACCGCCTCGTTCTCGTCGGAGTTCAGGGTGCAGACGGAATAGGTAACGGTGCCGCCGGGCCTCGTGCGGGCCGCCGCAGCCTGGAGCAGCTCGAGCTGGAGCTCAGGAAGGGGAGCGGCGCGCCAGCGGAGGTCGGGCCTTCGGGCAAGGACGCCGAGACCGGAGCAGGGCGCATCGACGAGCGCGCGGTCGAAGCCGTCCTCGGCGAGCTCACGCACATCGGCGTTGACCACGCGTACGTTCGTCACTCCGAGGCGCTTGACGTTCTCCTCGAGCTCGCGGGCGCGGCCGGCGTGCAGCTCGACCGCGGTCACCTCGCCGCGGAGCATCGTCGTCTTGGCGCCGGGAGCCGCGCAGGCGTCGAGGATTCGCTCGCCGTCTTGCGACCCGACCACGAGCGCAGCCAGCTGGGAGCCCCTGCTCTGCCAGATGCGGCCTTCGCCGTCGCCTTCCAGGTTGCCGCGCTCGAGCCTGTAGGCGCCCGGGACGTCAGTCGGCTCCCCGACCGCGACGGCCGAGCGCACGACGAGCTCGGCCGGCTCGTTCTGGGCGCGCATCAGGGCGAGCGCCTCGTCGGAGCCGAAGTCGCGGACCCAGGTCTCGTAGATCCAGTCGGGATAGGACTCGGCAAGCGGCCCCGCCGGGAGCGCGGCGACGAGCGCCGGGAAGCCCTCGACAAGGCGCCGGGCGACCGCATTCGTGAAGCCGGTCCCACGCGCGAGCCCGGCGCTGCGGACGAGCTCGACAGCGTCGTTGACGGTCGCGTGGTCCGGGGCCTCGCTCCACGCCGCCTCGTAGCCGACGATGCGCAGCGCAGCGAGCACGGGGGGATCGAGCCGCGCGGCCGGGCGGCTCCCGAGGACGTCGATACCGTAGTCGATCGTCCGCTTGCGCTGCACCGTCCCGTAGGCGATGCGCTGGGCAAGCCCGCGGTCGCGGTCGTCGAGCCCGTCGGCGGCCGAGGCCATCGCGCGGTCGGCGTACGCGTCGTCCTCGAACACGCGGCGCACGACCCGGAAGGCCGCGCTGCGTGCCGGGGCCGTCACTCGCGAACGCCCCGCTCGAACTCCTCGAAGCTCATGCGCCGCTTCCCTTCGGGCTGCACCTCCGTCGGGACGAAGCGGCCGTCGTCGAGCTTCGCGCGCCAGACGACGACTCGGCGTCCCCGGAGCACCGCCCAGGCGCCGATGTGGGGCGAGAGGGCCCGGACGCGCCGCCAGGAATCGAGTGGATCGGCGAGATCGAGGCGACGGTCGGCGGGGCCGATCTTGTCGGCGTAGATCGCGCCCTCCTCCGGCTGCGGAACGAACTCGGGCGCCGGGAGGACGGCCGTCAGGAGGCTCGCCGCAACGGCTGCGGAGCGCTCGTAGATCGCTCCCGCGTCGACGTCGGGCCCGATCCCGAAGGCCTCCTGCGCGGCGATCGGCCCGGCGTCGAGCGCCTTGACCGTCTCGTGGATCGTGACGCCCGTCAGCTCGTCCCCGGCAAGGATCGCGCGCTCGACCGGGGCGGCGCCGCGCCAGCGGGGGAGCAGGGACGGGTGGACGTTGAGCCACAGCGACCGGCTCAGGAGCTCGTCGGGGATCAGGAGCCCGTAGGCGCACACGACAACGGCGTCGACCGCGACGGGGAGTAGCTCGGGCCGCTCGGGCTGAGTCACCTCGATCCCGAGGCGCTCCGCCGTTTGCTTCGCCGGAGGCGCCGCGAGGTGCCGACCGCGGCCGCGTGGAGCATCTGGTCGGGTGAGCAGGTAGGCGAGCTCGAGGCCCGGGGCCGCCGCGAGCCGCTCCAGCACGTCGGCTCCGAAGGACGCCGTCGCAGCGACGGCGACCCGCATCACCTCAGGACGGGCTGGGGCCGAAGCTCGCCGAGCGCCTGCTTTCGGTGCTCCGCGTCGGTGCGATCGATGATCAGCACGCCGTCGAGATGGTCGAGCTCGTGCTGGACGACGCGCGCAGAGAGCCCTTCGAGCTCGAGGTGCACGGGCTCTCCGTCCGGGTTGACGCCCTCGAGCGTGACCTTCGTCGAGCGCTCGACCGGAACGCGGATCCCCTCGAGCGAGAGGCAGCCCTCCTCGTCGGTCGCCTTCTCGGACGAAGGATAGACGAGCCGCGGATTCACGACCGCCTGCGCGCCTTCGCCTTCGAGGTCGAAGACGAAGAGCCGCTGGAGGATGCCGACCTGGGTCGCAGCGAGACCGACGCCCTGGGCATCGCCCATCAGGGCGATCATCCGCTCGACGAGCTGCATCAGGAAGTCGTCGAGCTCGGTGACCTCCCTGGCCTTCATCCGAAGCGCGGGATCGGGGTACTGCCGGATCTGCGAGAGCGCGTACCGGCGAACGTACTCCCGCTCGCGCTCGACTTCGGCCTCGGTCGGCTCCCCGTCGTGCTCGTGGTCATGACCGGAGTGGTCGTGATCGTGGTCGTGGTCGTGCGCGTGATCGTGATCTTCTGCCACAGTGGTCGACAGTGTGCCAGGAGACACAACGGCGAGCTCGGAGAGCCGGGATCGCGCTCGTGGTGGTCGCCGTGCTCGCCGGTGCGGTGGTCGGAAGCGGCGGGGCGGGCACCGTCCGGCCGACGACGCAGGCCGGGTACCTGGCGCTCGCCGAGTCCGGTCTCGCCCGGACACAGCGCGTGTTCTGGAATTCGGGGCTCGGATGGTACGACCAGCGCCTCACCAGGGCCGAGCTCGCACATCCGCTCGCGAGCCTATGGTCGGCATTCCCGCTGTTCGAGGCCCTCGACCAGGTTGCGATCGCGGACCCGACGACGGCCAACCTCGACGCGGTCAAGGCATTCGCACGCGGTGCGGAGCGCTACTTCAATCCGAACCTCCGGCCGGTCGGCGGCTATGCGTACTACCCGGGGACAAGGAACCCGCGCGAGCACACCTACTTCGACGACAACGGCTGGTGGGAGGTCGCGTTCCTCGATGCTTACAGGGCAACCAGCGATCCGCGCGATCTCGTCGACGCCGAGCGCGCGTTCCGGTTCATCGCCGTATCGGGCTGGGACAGAGACGGCGGGGGGGTGTGGTGGGAGACCTTGCACCTGCACAAGACCTCCGAGCCGCTAGCCGCCGAGATCTACGTCGGCTTCGCGCTGTACCGGCTGACCGGGAAGGCGACCTACCTCGCGACAGCGCAGAAGTTCCTGTCGTGGGCCGACCGCCACTCGTGGAACTCGTCCGAGCACCTCTACTCTCGCTCGGACACCGACGGGACGGTGCTCGACTACGTAGAGGGGCTGATGATCGGCGCCGACTTGGAGGCCTGCCAACTGCGAGACGTCAAGGGGCCGTGCGTGAAGGCCGAGGCGCTCGCGACGGCGAGCGTGCAGGCGTTCCCGCGCTATGCGGACTGGACGCCGGCCGCCGACGTGATCTACATGCGGTTCCTGCTCGACCTCTACCGCGCCGACGGGAACGCCCGCTGGTACCGGCTCGTCGCGGCGAACGCCCAGCACGCCGAACGGCTGGCGCGCTCGTCGGACGGCCTCTACTTCAAGCGGTGGGACGGGACGACGTTCCCGGGACGGCTGCTTCAGCCCGACGCTGCGACGCTTGGGCTCTTTGCGTTGCTCGGCGAGGTTGCGCCGCCTGCCTGATCGGGCGGGAAGCGCTCGAGAATCCAGGTGGCATCGAGTGGGCGGCGCCGGTAATCGCGTCCGCCGACCTTGACGAAGTCGCGCGACCGGGGATCCATCGGCAGGCGTGCTTCGATCGGGTACCAGAGGTTGTGGCGCTCGATCAGGTCGTTGAGCTCACCGAAATCCCAGCGCTCGGCCACGCGGCGCCAGCCGGTCGGATCACCGGCGTGGGCTGCGTGGGCGGCTTCGAGCCGGGCGGTCTGGGCGTCGATCTCCTCGTCGATCGCGCGGGCGCGCTGCATGTAGGGAAGCGGGCCGCCGAGCGAGGCGAGATAGGTGTCGGCCTCGGGCCGGAACCGTCGGATGCGCCGCGGCAGCGGCTGCCCGACGAGCGCGTTCAGGTCGTGGTCGCGCTCGAGCCGCTCCCGCTCCGCCGCCGAGGGCGGCGTCACGTCCCGGACACCCCATTCTCCGAGGATCTCCTCGGCCGGAATTCGCTTGATCGGCATACACCAATTGTGCCGGGAAAGAGGGAGTCGGAACAGGGCATCTGTCCCACGTCCGTGTCCGCGAGAGCCATGTCCAGGGGACTGTCCCCCCTCGTGTCTCGGATGGCCATGTCCAGGGGACTGTCCCCGCTCTTCGCCCTTTTGGCCACTGTCCAGGGGACTGTCCCCCAGGCGGGGGCCGAAGAGCCAGGCCGGAGTGGACACCGCTTACTGGGGATCGACGTCGACGACGACCGTGAGGCCGGCGCGGCGCATCGCGGGAGCTGCGGCCGAGAGCAGGGCGGCGGCGCGCGTCGCCACGGCACGGGGGCGATCGGTCCTGGCGGTGAGCTGGGCGCGGTGGCGGCGACGGAGCCGCGGAAGGAGCGCCGGGCCGAGCAGGTCGATCTCGGGCATGCCCGCCGCGAGTTCGGAGAGGGCACGCTCGACGGGCTCGGGATCCGCGCCCGAGACGACGATCCGGATCAGGTGGCGCTCGGGCGGGTAGCCGAGCTCCTTGCGGCGCTCGAGCTCCTCGGCGAGGAACCGCCGCACGTCGTGGCGCGCCGCATAGGCGATCGGGCGCGCGTCCGGCTGGAAGGTCTGGACGAGCACGCGGCCCGGGGCGTCGCGCCCGCTTCGGCCGGCGAGCTGGGTGATCAGCTGGAAGGTGCGCTCCTCGGCGCGGAAGTCCGGAAGCGAGAGCGACCAGTCGGCGTCGATCACCGCTGCCAGCTCGACTCCGGCGAAGTGGTGCCCCTTGGCCACCATCTGCGTGCCGAGCAGGACCGCCCCTGGCGTCTCCGAGAACCGCCGCAGCGTCTCGGCCGTCCCCTCGGAGCTCCCGGTGGTGTCTGCGTCGAGCCGGATCGCCACGAGCTCCGGAAACTCTCGGGTGAGCGTCCGCTCGAGCGACTGCGTTCCCGCGCCGAGGCGGGCGAGCTCGACCGACCCGCACACCGGGCAGGCCTCCGGCCCCGGCTCGGCATGACCGCAGTGATGGCAGTGGAGGACGCCGTCCTGGTGGAGGACGAGCGCCACGTCGCAGTTCGGGCAGCGGATCGTGCTGCCGCAGGCGCGGCAATGCAGGGCGGGTGCGATACCGCGCCGGTTCAGGAGCAGGATCGCCTTACCGCGACTTTCGGCGACAGCGCGGAGCTCGGCCAGGAGCGGTGCCGACAACGGATACCCGGCCTCGCGCCGGAGATCGATGATCCGCACCGGCGGGAGGTCGGCACCAACGCGGCCGCCGAGCTCGAGCCGCTCGAGCGCCGCCCAGCTCTCCGGTCGCGGTGTCGCCGATCCGAACACGGCGACCGCCCCCTCGAGCGCCGCGCGCTTCACCGCGAGCGTGCGCGCGTCATACCTCGGGTCGGAGTCCTGCTTGTAGGAGGCGTCGTGCTCCTCGTCGACGATCACGAGCCCGAGCCCGCGCAGCGGCGCGAAGATCGCCGAGCGCGCGCCGACCACGATCCGGGCCGCCCCGCTCGCGATCCGCTCCCGCTCGTCGCGGCGCTCCGCGTCGGTCAGCCCCGAGTGAAGGATCGCAACGCCCTCCCCGAACCGCGCCCGGACACGGCCGACGGTCTGCGGGGCGAGCGAGATCTCGGGAACGAGGAGGATCGTCCCGAGCCCGCGCTCGAGCGCCGCCGCGCAGGCCTGGAGGTAGACCTCGGTCTTTCCCGAGCCCGTCGGCCCGTAGAGCAGGAACGCGCCGCCTTCACCGGAGTCGAGTGCGGCGACGATCCGGTCAGTCGCGGCGCGCTGCTCGGGAAGCAGGAAAGCAGGCTCGTCCTCGCCGGGAAGCGAGTGCCGCTCGCCGGGCGGTGCCTGCTCCTTGCGCCGCTTCGGCATCTCGGGAGCGACGAGTGCAAGCGCCCGCGCCGGGGTCGAGCCGTAGTAGTCGGCGAGCCAGAGTGCGAGGTCGACGAGCGCCGGCGGCACCTGGCCGACGACCCGGTCGATCGGAAGCGCCTCGATCCCGGCGGGCGGCCCGTCCTCGAGCCCGACGACGATTCCGCGTGCCCGGCGGCGCCCGAAAGGGACGACGACGATCGCTCCCTTCCCCACGTTCTCGTCGACCTCGTAGGTGAACGCTCGCGCCACGGCGCGGGCGTTCACGAGCGGGTGGATCGAGGCGAACGGCACGCGGCCAGCGTAGTGGGCACCCCTGTCAGGCCGATCCGGCCGACTCCTCTGCCCGGGCGGCCTTGAGGCGCCGCCACGACACGGTGCGCGCCATCATCAGCATCGCGACGGAGCCGAGTGCGAGGTTGAAGACGACGAGCGCGATGTTCATCCCGACGCTGAAGGCCAGGAGCAGCGATTTCGAGATCTCCTCGTTCCGGAACAAGAAGACGATCAGCCCCTGCTTCGTCCCCGCGCCCCCGGGCGTCGCCGGGAAGAGCGTCGCCAGCGAGTCGACGACGAGCGCGAGCATCGCGTTGTGGATCGTCGCGTGAACGTGGAAGGCCTCGAGGAAGTAGAAGAGCGAGGCGATCCGGAGCACCCAGGAGAGCGCCTGCGGGACGACCACGCCGAAGAAGAGCCGCCGCGGATGGTGGATGATCGCGAAGCCGCGCATGATCCGGGCGCGCGTGTCCCCGCCCTTCTCGACGAAGACGATCACTCCGATGAAGGCGACCCCGGCGAGGAGCGCGAAGCCGATCTCCGTCCACCGTGCGTGCTCCAGGAAGAACCCCCAGTCGACCGACGGCAGGCGGGAGTACACCTGGTGGGTCGGCAGCACGCCGATCCACAGCGCCCAGAGGATGAAGCCGCCGGCCACGATCGCGTCGAAGAGCGTCTCCGCGACGAGGGTGGGTGCAAGGGTCGCGTAGGTCGAGCCCTTGATCCGGTGCTTGATCAGGTAGAGCTTGACCACGTCGCCCGCACGCGCAGGGACGATGGAGTTGATCCCGACCCCGGCGACGTAGGCGCCGAACACGCTCAGATAGCGGACGGCCTCGCCCGGGTAGGCGGCGCGCAGGATCGCGCGCCAGGCGACGGCGCGCAGGGCGAGCCGGGCCAGGTGGATGCCGAGCGCGAGCGCGATGAACTGCCAGCGAACAGCGGCGAGATGATCGCCGAAGACCCGAACCGCATGGAAGAACGCTCCCACTCCCCGTAGGGTACGAGCACCGGGGAGCGCGGGCGGGCCACGCCATCGGCCTTGTCTAAGATGAGAGCGGATGGCGACGGGTCACTCGGTCGACGAATACCTGGAGACGATCTACTTCCTCGCGTTCCCGATCGGCGAGTACCACCCGCAGGACACGGCCCTGCCGACGCTCTCGTCGCGGGTCGCCGAGATGCTCGGCGTGTCACGGGCGTCGGCGGGCGAGATGCTGAAGCGGCTCGAGGCCGAGGGCCTGGTCGAGCGCGGCGAGCGCAAGGAGGCGATCCTCACCGAGGCAGGCCGCGAGCGGGCCGAGCGAGCCGTGCGCAAGCACCGGATCATCGAGCGGCTCCTCACGGACTTCATGGGCTACACCGCTGCCGAGGCGCACGTCCACGCCGACGAGCTCGGCGACACCTTCAGCGAGGACATGGTCGAGCGGATCAACACGCGCCTCGGGAATCCGGAGCGCTGCCCCCACGGCTGGCCGATCGACACGGTGTTCGAGCAGGCCGAGAACCACGAGCTCGAGCCGCTCTCGGCGCTCGAGCCGGGCTCACGGGCAACGATCGTGCGTCTTGCCGAGCACGACGGCGACCTTCTCGAGTGGTTCTACGACCAGGGCCTCGTGCCCGGAGCGACGATCGAGCTCGACTCGGCGAAGCCCGCGGCCGGCCAGTTGCACGTCCGGGTCGAAGGCGACGACAGGGCGATTGCCGACAAGGCCGCGGCCGGCCTCTTCGTCCGTCCGTCCTAGCCCGAGAGCCGCCGGTGGATCCCCTGGCGAGCGCGCTTCGCGGCGAGAACCCGCTGGTGATGGCGCGGACGCCCAGCGGCTTTGCCGTGATCGGCGACACGCAGCACCTCCCCGGCTACTGCGTCCTTCTCTGCGGCGACGAGTCGGCGAGCCACCTCACAGACCTCGACTGGGCGAGCCGAAAGACGTTCCTGTTCGACCTTTCGCTGCTCGGGGAGGCCGTGACGACGGCTTGCCGCGACAAGGGGCTGCGCCGGATCAACTACGAGGTGCTCGGCAACTCGCTCAGCATCCTGCACGGCCATGTGCACCCCCGGTACGAGTGGGAGCCGGCGGAACGGATCACCGGCCCGGTCTGGCGCTATCCGAAGGAGGAGCGGAACGATCCTGTGGTTGCCTACAGCGACGAGCCCCACGGAGCGCTGCGTGCGGCGATCACGGCCGAGCTCGAACGGCTGCTCGCGGCGGCCTACTGAGCCCGGAGTAGCGGCGAACATCCCCTCGATCCGGCGTTAGCATCGTTGGGTTGCGCAAACGATTCGCGCTCACCTGGCACGGGCTCGTCTACCGGTTGATCCTGGGCGCGATCGTCCTCGCGATCGTGATCCCGGCCACGATGAGTGGGTATAAGCCCGTGTGGCCGTTCGTGGTCGGCGCGATCGCCGTCGTGATCGTTGGCATCCTGGTGGCGCGCCGACCACGCCTCCGGGCCTGGTTGCGTCAACGGTGACCAGCAGCGGAGGCGAGCGCGGCCGGGACTCGTCGTCGTCCGACCAAACGGAGGTGCGTGCGAATGGCTCAGAAGAAACCAGTAGCGAAAGGCAAGTCGTCGGCCGCCCGGGCCACGACCCGCAAGGCATCCGCGGGATTCACGGAAGAGGAGCGCGCCGCGATGAAGGAGCGTGCGAAGGAGCTGAAGGCCTCGCCAAGCCGCAGCCGGGGCGGGTCCAAGCCGGACGGGGAGCAGGACGTCCTCGCGAAGATCGCCGAGATGCCGGAACCCGACCGGGCGATGGCCAAGCGGCTCCACGCGATCGTCAAGGCCACCGCGCCGGACCTCTCGCCGAAGACCTGGTACGGCATGCCCGCCTATGCGAGGAACGACAAGGTCGTGTGCTTCTTCCAGAGCGCGTCGAAGTTCAAGACGAGATACGCAACGCTCGGCTTCAGCGCCGCAGCGAACCTCGACAAGGGCGGCATGTGGCCGACCGCCTTCGCGCTCGAGCAGCTGACCGCCACCGAGGAGGCAAAGATCGTGGCGCTCGTGAAGAAGGCGGTGAGCTGACAATCCGGCGATGCGGTCGGGCGTGCAGAGCTGCGATGGTCGTAGGTCAGCTGAGCTTGATCCGGCCGTTCGGATCAATGGTGCCGGTCAGCTTGGGTAGCGGAGTCCCGCTTGGCGGGCTCGATGCTGGGGTCACCGTGACGATGGCGCTTCCGTACCACGCGTGCACGGCCCCTGCTCCCCACAGGCACCGCGCAAGGATGGTCAGGTTCCCGTGAAGGATGATCGAGACCAGGCAAAGGCCCTGCCCGGGGATCGCCGGCGGTAGCTGGATGACGGCCCGAGCTGGGCGTCGTGCCGCGACCCACCGGAGCGTTACACGAGGCGCGTCGCGGTTCCAGGCCGCGGCGCACTTTGCGAGGGTCGGCACCGGCGTCCCCGGCTTGATCAGCGTGAAATCAGAGCTGGTCGGTCCGCCGGCGAGAAGTCCGGGAACCACGGGGATTGGTTGCGTCACCGCAGCGGTACCCGCGCCCAACACGAGCGCGCACACGAAACCGACGCACGGCAAGGGGCCGCCCACCCGACAATGATCGCTCCCCTGGCATGGGAGGTCAAGCGAGCAGATTCGCCCGTGCCCTTGCGCCCGAACCGAGAACGCCGAGAAAGCCGCTACCGCGCGGCGCGGACCGCAACGCCGGCAGCTGCTGCGAGAGCGTCTGCCTTGTCGGCGCGCTCCCACGTGAAGTCGTGGTCTTCGCGGCCGAAGTGGCCGTAGGCGGCGGTCTTCGCGTAGATCGGGCGGAGCAGGTCGAGGTCGCGGAGGATCGCGGCGGGACGCAGGTCGAAGTGCTCCTCGACGAGCTCCTCGATCCGGGTCACGGGGATGTGCTCGGTGTCGTAGGTGTCGACGAGGATCGAGAACGGGCGGGCGACGCCGATCGCGTAGGCGACCTGGATCAGGCAGCGGTCGGCGAGGCCGGCGGCGACGATGTTCTTCGCGACGTAGCGGGCGGCGTAGGCGGCCGAGCGGTCGACCTTCGTCGGGTCCTTGCCTGAGAAGGCGCCGCCGCCGTGGGGTGCTGCGCCGCCGTAGGTGTCGACGATGATCTTCCGGCCGGTGAGGCCGGCGTCGCCCATCGGGCCTCCGATCACGAACTTGCCGGTCGGGTTGACGTAGACGAAGCCCTTCTGGCCGAGGCGGCGCTCGTCGTACATGTCCTTCGGCAGGATCGGGCGGAGCACGTGGTCGATCAGATCCGGCTTGATCATCGTCTCCGGATCGAGTCCCTCGCGGTGCTGGGTCGAGATCAGCACCCGCTCGATCTCGACCGGGCGGCGGTGGCCCTTCTCGTCGATCTCGTAGCGGACGGTGACCTGGGTCTTCCCGTCCGGCCGCAGGTACGGGAGGATGTCGGCCTTGCGCACCTCCGACAGGCGCTTCGCGATCTTGTGCGCGACCATGATCGGCAGCGGCATCAGCTCCGGCGTCTCGTCGGTCGCGTACCCGAACATGAACCCCTGATCGCCTGCGCCGACGCGGTCGAGCGGATCGTCCTCGCCTGCTTCGTGCTTCTGCTCGAAGGCCTGATCGACGCCCTGGGCAATATCCGGCGACTGTTCGTCGAGCGCCACGATCACCCCGCACGTCTCGGCGTCGAAGCCGTACTTCGCGCGGGTGTAGCCGATCGCCGCGACGCGCTCGCGCACGAGGCGCGGGATGTCGACGTAGGTGTCGGTCGTGATCTCGCCCGCGACGACGACGAGGCCGGTCGTGACGAGCGTCTCGCATGCGACCCGGCCGTTCGGGTCGGCGGTCAGCACAGCATCCAGGACGGAGTCCGAGATCTGGTCCGCGACCTTGTCGGGATGGCCCTCGGTGACAGACTCCGAGGTGAAGGAGTACGAGCGCGTAGCGATTCGCGAAGCCTACCGGCAGGTCCAGACTTGAGAGCCGAACCGGCCGGCGGGCGATGAGTTTCGCCGCGCGGAGCGGTCAACCGAGAAGAAAGCAACCGCAGGAGGTAGGAGATGAGTCAGACGACGACCCGCATCAGCGACATCGGCCTCGTGATCGTGCCGGTTTCGGACCAGAGCCGGGCACTCGAGTTCTACGTCGAGAAGCTCGGGTTCGAGAAGCGCTCGGATATGCCGTTCGGCGAGAACGACCGGTGGCTCGAAGTGGCGCCGCCCGGCGCGCAGACGACGCTCGCGATCGTCCCTCCGCGCGAGGGCGAGCCCGCCGGGACGGCAGCCGGGATCAGCCTGACGACGGCCGATGTCGACGCCGTCCACGCCGACCTGCTCGCCGCCGGCGTCGACGCCGACCCCGAGGTGATGCGGATGGGCGACCCGGTGCCGCCGATGTTCTTCTTTCGCGATCCCGACGGCAACACGTTCTTCGTCGTCGAGCGCAGCTGAGGCGACCGGAGCCGGGCGGCGGCGAGCTCACGATGACGCCGCCGCCGCCCGGGACGATCGCCTTCTCCATCGAGGGGCCGATCGCGCGCGAAGACCTCCCGGGTCTCTACGCGCGGGTCTGCTCGCTGCTGACCGAGCACCGGCCCGAGGTTGCCGTCTGCGATGTCCCGGGTGTCGAAGCGGACGCAGTGACGGTCGATGCGCTCTGCCGCCTCCAGCTCGCCGCTGCGCACTTCGGCTGCAGGGTCTATCTCCGGAACGCCACGCCGGAGCTGCTCGAGCTCGTCGCGTTCATGGGCCTCGCCGACGTCTTACGGATCGAGCCGGGGCGGTAGGCCGAACAGCGGGAAGATCCGCTCCCAGTCGAGGAAGAACGTGAGCTCGCTGATCCGGCCGCCCGAGAGCTCGATCACCTGGAGCCCTTGCGGGATGTAGCCCGGGCCGTCGGGATCCGGCTTGTACTGCCCGAACGCCGGCGACCCGTTCGCGGTGCCGACCGGGAGCACGCGGGAGCCGCGGCACCCGTTCCCGGGGCCGACCCACCAGGCGAAGATGTCGTCACGGCCCGCGAGCCACATGTCGAACGGCGGCATCGACTGGATCGCGTCCTCGCGGATCAGCGACGTCAGTGCGTCGAAGTCGTAGGCCTCGAACGCGGCGACGTACCGCTCGAGCAGCTCGCGGTCGACCTCGCCCGTGTCGATCGCGGGGATCTCCGTCGCTTCGATCGTGGCGCGCGCCCGCTGGAGGGCGCTGTTGACCGAGGCGACCGATGTCTCGAGCAGCGCCGCCACCTCGGTCGCCTGCCAGCGGAGCACCTCGCACAGGATCAGCACCGCCCGCTGCCGGGGCGGCAGATGCTGGAGCGCGGCGACGAACGCGAGCCTGATCGTGTCGTGCTCGACGACGAGGTCAGCGGGATCGCGAATCGGTTCGAGCCACGTCACCTCGGAGGGGATGTTCAGGTTCTCGACGATCGGCTCCACGGCCGGGCCGAAGTCCATCGGCCGGGCGCGCCGCTTCCGCGCCTCGAGCATGTCCAGGCAGACATTCGTCGCGATCCGGTAGAGCCACGACCGGAGCGCCGAGCGGCCCTCGAACCGGTCGATCGCCTTCCAGGCGCGAACCATCGTGTCCTGGACGGCGTCCTCCGCATCGAACGGCGAGCCGAGCATCCGGTAGCAGTACCCGGTCAGCTCCGAGCGGTACTGCTCGAACTCCGCCGCCAGCGGCGAGGCGGTCGCGCCTGACCTTTCCATCGACGGAGATGCTACGTCTCCGGCCAGAGTCGACGTCATGCCTCTCAGACTGCGGCCGACCCCGAGACTCATCGGCGGGCGCGTTACTCGTCGGTCGGGGCCCGGCCCATCAGCGCCGCCGCGAGCTCGGCGAGCGAGCGGCCCTCGAGCACCGAGCAGACGCTTTCGGTGATCGGAAGCTCGACGCCGATCTCGTGCGAGAGGTCGCGGAGAACAGGGGCGGTAGCGATGCCCTCGACCACCTGCCCGATCTCGACCACCGCCTGCTCCGGCGTCCGGCCGCGGGCGATCAGCTCGCCCGCCCGGCGGTTGCGGCCCGTCGGGTGCCAGCAGGTCGCGACGAGGTCGCCCATGCCGGCCAGCCCGAAGAACGTGTCCGCGTCGGCGCCGGCGGACTCGCCGAAGCGCGCGATCTCGGCGAGGCCGCGCGTGATCAGCGCCGCCTTCGCGTTGTCGCCCACCTCGAGCCCGTCGCAGGCACCGGCGGCGAGCGCGATCACGTTCTTCGCCGCCGCGCACAGCTCAACGCCGATCAGGTCGTCGTTGAGGTAGATCCTGAAAACCGTCGAGTTGAGCGACTCCTGGAGCAACGTGGCGAACCCCGGGTCCTCGCTCGCGATCACCGCAGCGCCCGGAAGGCCGGCGGCGACCTCCTCGGCGAAGTTCGGGCCGGACATGACGGCGACCGGGCGCCCGTGGACGAGCGTCGAAAGACGGCTGCCCGTCCCCGGATCGAGGCCCTTCGTCAGGCTGAGGAGCGGCGCGCTTCCCGGCAGGCTCTCGACCACGGAGGCAAACGCGCGGCTCGGGAGCGCGACGACGACGAGGTCCGTCGTCTCGACGGGCGCCTCGGCGATCGACGTCGCGAACACGCCCGCAAGCTCGATGTCGCGTAGGAACCGCGGGTTGCGGCCCGTGGCGTTGATCGCGGCCGCGTCCTCGGCGTTCCGAGTCGCAAGCGTGACGTCGAAGCCGCGGTCGAGGAGAAGCCGCGAGAACCCCGTCCCCCAGGATCCGCCTCCGACGACTACGGCCCTGTTCACGACCGGCGGCGGAAGTCGATCGCGACCGGGATTCCCTCCATCGCATACCGGGCGCGCAGCTCGTTCTCGACCCAGTAGGCGTAGTCGCGGGTGACGAGGCTCGTGTCATTCACGGTGAAGCGGAAGCGCGGCGGCCGCGTCGTCACCTGGGCGCCGTAGAGGAGGTTCAGATGCTTGCGGCCCTTCGCGGGTGCCTGGCGGGCCTCCTTGAGCTCGCCGAGGAACCGGTTGAGCTCGCCGGTGCCGATCCGCGCGGTGTGCTTGGCGTACAGCTCGGCGGTCTTGCCGAGGACCCGGGCGATCCCGCGGCCCGTCTTCGCCGAGGTGGTGACGATCGGCGGCCGCTGGCGGAGCCGCTTCAGGAGCTCGGGGCGCACGTCCTCGATCGACACGGCCGAGAGGTCCCACTTGGAGAGCACGATCAGCGTCGAGCACTGGGCTTTGCGCGCGACGTCGGCAGCCTGGAGATCACCTTCGACGATCCCCTCGCTCGCGTCGATCAGGACGAGCGCGACGTCGGCCCGCTCGGCCGCCTCGAGCGCGCGGAGCTCCGAGTAGTACTCGATTCCCTGCCGCTGCTTGCGCTTGCGCCGCAGGCCCGCCGTGTCGACGAGCTGGAAGGTCTGGCCGTCCCGCTGGATCACGGTGTCGATCGAATCGCGCGTGGTGCCCGGCACCTCGGAGACGATCGTGCGCTCGGCGCCGATCAGCGCGTTGAAGAGCGACGACTTGCCGACGTTCGGCCGGCCGAGGATCGCAACCCGGATCGCCTCGTCGGTGACCGCGGGCCGGGACTCGCCGATGTCCTCGAGCCGCGCGACGACCTCGTCGAGCAGGTCGCCGGTGCCGTGGCCGTGCATGCCCGAGAGCGGGATCGGGTCGCCGAGGCCGAGCCGGTGCAGATCGAGGGTGAGCAGCTCCTGGCTCGGGTCGTCGATCTTGTTCGCGAGCACGAGCACCGGCTTGCCGGACAGGCGGAGGATCGCCGCGAGCTCCTCGTCACCGGCTGTGGCGCCGGCCCGCGCGTCGACGACGAAGAGGACGAGGTCGGCGTCGGCGACCGCGATCCGGGCCTGGTCGACGATCGAGCGTGCCACGGCGTCCTTGCTCGTGATGTCGACGCCGCCGGTGTCGATCAGCAGGAACCGCTTGCCCGCCCAGTCGCAGACGAGCTCCTTCCGGTCGCGGGTCGTGCCGCTCGTGTCGTGCACGACCGCGGCGCGGGTCGAGGTGAGCCGGTTGATCAGGGTCGACTTGCCGACGTTCGGGTAGCCGACGATCGCGACCGTTCCCAACAGGTCGGGGTCGCCGTCGAAGAGGGGCGTGTCGTTCACAGCGGGGGCACCTGGGCTTTCGGACGGCCGCGTGCGTGGATCTCGGCCAGCCAGTCGAAGAGGACGTTGATCCGGCGCTCGATCTCGAGGCTCGCCTCCTTGTAGCCGCGACCGCCCTTCGGGAAGCCTTCGAGCAGGAACGGCTCTCCGACCGCGACCGAGCAGGGGGCGAAATTGAAGAGCCGCCAGAACTGGGTTCCGTAGACCGCGATCGGCACGACCGGAACGCCGGCCTGGATCGCGACCATCGCCGCGCCCGGCTGCGCGTGCCCGGGCCGCTTGGTGGCCTTCTGACGCGTGCCCTCGACGAAGACGCCGATCGGCCGGCCGGCGCGGGCGAACTCGACCATCGTGCGCACCGCCTCGCGGTCGGACTCGCCGCGGCGGATGCCGATGATCCCGTGCCAGTGCAGGAACGCACCGAACCCAGGCGCCTCGCGCATCTCGATCTTCGTGACGTAGTTGATGTTCCGCGGCGACTGCGCGCCGACGACGGGGATGTCGACCCAGGCGAGATGGTTGATCGCGAGCACGCAGCCGCCCTCGGCGGGCATCCGGTCGCGGCCGTACATCCGGGGCCGGCAGAGGACGTAGGTCAGCGGCGAGAGCCAGAGCCGCGAGGTCTTCCAGGCGAAGTCGCCGTAGTCGCTCAAACTGCTGCCTGCGCGCGGACGAGGTCCTCGATCCGCGCGATCACGTCCTCGATCCCGAGCTCCGAGGTGTCGATCGTCACGGCGTCCTCGGCCGGCTGCATCCGAACATGGTCGGATTCGTCGCGAAGCTTCAGGTCGGTCGCGAGGGCGTCCACACCGATGTCCGGCCGTTCGGCCTGGCGGCGTCCGGCGCGGATCGCGGGGTCGGCGACGAGGTACACCTTCACCTCGGCCTGCGGCGCGACGACGGTTCCGATGTCGCGACCCTCGATCACCGAGCTTCCCTCGGCGCCGAGCTCGCGCTGGCGCTGGCGCATCACCTCGCGCACCTCCGGATGGCTCGCGACAGTGGGCACCATCCGGTCGACGCGCAGCTTGCGGATCGAGGCGGTGACGTCCGTGTCGTCGATGAACACCCGGCCGCCGTTGTCGATGACGACTGGGTAGGCGCGGGCGAGCGAGCCGAGCGCCGGGCCGTCGCCGAGGTCGAGGCCCTGGCGCATCGCGAGCCAGGTCAGGCTGCGGTACATCGCGCCCGTGTCGAGGTAGCGGAACCCAAGCCGTTCGGCGAGCATCCGCGCGACGGTGCTCTTGCCCGCGCCGGCGGGTCCGTCGATCGCGATGATCACGGTGTTTTCCGGAAGGTCGGGTACATGGGCTATGGGCTCTCGTCGATGTCGTTCAGGACCGAGATCTCGGCCAGCAGGTCGTAAAAACCCGGGAAGCTTATCGCTGCGCATTCGGCGCCTTTGACCGTGACGCCCTCACGCGAGACGGAGCCTGCGATCGCGCCGAGCATCGCGATCCTGTGATCCCCCGCCGCGTCGATCGTGCCGCCACGCGGCCGCGAGGGCACGCCGCGGATCGTGAAGCCGTCGGGCCGCTCCCGGATATGGACGCCAATCGCGCGAAGCGCCGTCGTCACGGTCTCGATCCGGTCCGTCTCCTTCGTCCGCAGCTCCTCCGCCCCGGTCACCTCGGTGGTGCCGTGCGCGAACGCGCCGAGGAGGGCGACGAGCGGCAACTCGTCGACGAGCCGAGGCACCTCTGCATGCTCGACCCTGGTCGCGACGAGCGGGGTGGAGCGAACCTGGAGATCGGCCACCGCCTCGCCGCCGACGACGCGGCGGTTGAAGACGGCGACACGCGACCCCATCCGCTCGAGCACGTCGAGCAGCCCGGCGCGGAGCGGGTTCACGTTGACACCCTGGATCACGAGGTCGGACCCGGAGAGGAGCGCCGCGGCAGTGATGAACGGTGCGGCCGAGGAGAACTCGCCCGGGATCTCGAGCTCGAACGCCTCGAGCCGCTCGACCGGCCACACCGAGGCGGAGTGCGACGTGCGACTGATCCGGACCCCGAGCGACTCGAACATCCGCTCGGTGTGGTCGCGCGTCGGGAACTCCTCGACGACCGTCGTCGGCCCGTCCTTCGCAAAGAGACCCGCGAGCAGCACGGCCGACTTCACCTGAGCGCTCGCGACCGGGAGCTCGTAGCGGATCGGGTGGAGCTCGGAGCCGTTGATCACGATCGGCGCGTGGCCGTCGGTCGTCTGGACGTCGCCGCCCATGAGTCGCAGCGGCGCCGCGACCCGCTCGTGGGGCCGCATCGTCAGCGACTCGTCGCCGACGAGCTCGTACCTGCCGGTCTGGCCGGCGAGGATCCCGCAGGTGAGGCGCATCACGGTGCCGGCGTTGCCGCAGTCGATCGGCTCCGACGGGGCGCGCGCGCCGCGCAGGCCGACCCCGAGGATCCGGAGCTCCTCGGGGCCGTCCTCGATCACCTCTGCGCCGATCGCGCGCGCGACGGCGATCGCCGACTCGGTGTCCTCGGCACGGCCGAACCCGGTGATCCGGCTCTCGCCGTCTGCGAGCGCGCCGAGCAGAACGGCGCGCTGGGAGATGCCCTTGACGCCGGGAACGGCGATCGCGCCGCGGAGCGCGGCGGCGGGCTCAACTTTCATCGTCATCCACCACCGCCGAGACGACGACGCTGTAGCCCTGGCTCTCGAGCAGGGAGGCGGCGCGCGCGGCCTCCGCCTCGCCGCTGACGATCAGGGACAGCGTGCCGCCCTGCTCCGGTGAGACATGGTCTAGCTCGAAGCCGCGGATATCGATCCGTGCCGCACCGAGCGCCTGCGTGATCTCCGCGAGGACGTTCGGCCGGTCGGCGACGTGCACCTGGATGCGCTGGAGCGCGCCGGCATCCCCGTAGGCGACGTCGAGCATGCGTCTCCGATTGTGCGCGGCCTCGCCGATCCAGGCGCCGATCCGGTCGCCGTCCCGGCGTGCGAGCGCATCCTCGACCTCTTCGATGCGCCGGCGGTGCTCGGCGAGGCTCGCGCGTAGCGCGTCCGCGTTGTCGAGGAAGATCTCGCGCCAGAGCCGTGGGTTCGCGCCCGCGATCCGCGTCATGTCGCGCAGGGAGCCGGCCGCGGTCGCAAGCGGCTCGTGGCCCTCGACCTTCGTCGCGCCCGCCTGGTTCACGATCACGTTCGCGAGCACGTGCGGGAGGTGGCTCGTGAGCGCGACGAGCTCGTCGTGGGCGGAGGGCTCGATCGCGTGCGGGAAGGCACCGAGCTCGGCGACGAGCCCATGGACGAGCGCGTACCGCTCAGGGCTCGTAGCCGCCGTCGGCGTCAGGAACCAGGTCGCGCCCTCGAACAGCCCGGCGACGGCGTGCTCTGCGCCGTGGGCCTCCTTGCCGGCGAGCGGGTGTCCGCCGACGAAGCGCGGCGAGCCTCCGGCCGCCGCAACGACGCTCGCCTTTGTCGAGCCGACATCGGTCACGGTCTGCGACTCGCCGGTCTGGGCGAGCACGACCTGGACGAGCTCGGGCAGCGCCGCGATCGGCGCCGCGACGACGACGAGCTCAGACCCGGCAAGCGCATCGGCGAGACTCGGAGCCGCCTCCACCGCGCCGAGCCCGGCGGCGGTCGCGAGCGCATCGGGGTCAGGGTCCCAGCCGGCCACCTGCGCACCGGTGGTGCGCGCGGCCATGCCGATCGAGGCACCGATCAAACCGGTGCCGACCACCGTGAGCCTCGTGACGGCCATGCGCTACGGGCGCCGCATCAGTGCCGCGAGGCGGAAGGCCAGGTCGAGCGACTGCCGTCCGTTCAGGCGCGGATCGCACAGAGTCTCGTAGCGCGCGTCGAGGTGCTCCTCGGCGAGTCCCTCCGAGCCCCCGAGACACTCGGTGACGTTGTCGCCCGTGTACTCGAGGTGGACGCCGCCCGGCCAGACGCCTTCGGCTCCGCAAGCGCCGAAGAAGCCCTCGATCTCGGACATGATCGCGTCGAAGTGGCGGGTCTTGCGCCCGCCGGCGGTCGTGAAGCCGTTGCCGTGCATCGGGTCACAGACCCAGACGACCGGGTGCTCGGTCTCGTCGATCGCCCGCAGGAGCGGCGGCAGCAGCTCGCCGACGTGGTCGGCCCCGAGTCGCACGATCAGCGTGAGGCGGCCCGGCATCCGATCGGGGTTCAGCCGTTCGCACAGCTCGACGGCCTCGTCGGCGCTCGTCGACGGCCCGAGCTTCACGCCGATCGGGTTGTGGACGCCGGAGAAGAACTCGACGTGCGCGCCGTCGATCGCACGGGTGCGGTCGCCGATCCAGAGCATGTGCGCCGAGCAGTCGTACCAGTCGCCGGTGAACGAGTCGCGGCGGGTGAGGCCCTCCTCGTAGTCGAGCAGAAGCCCTTCGTGGCTCGTCCAGACGTCGACCTGGTGGAGCTGCGGCGTCGCGGCGAGGTCGATCCCACAGGCGGCCATGAACGCGAGCGCCCGCTCGATCTCGGAGGCAAGCGCCTCGTACTGCTCGCCCTGGGGCGAGTGCGCGACGAAATCCTGGTTCCAAGCATGCACCTGCGTCAGGTCGGCGAAGCCGCCCTTCGTGAAGGCGCGGACGAGATTGAGCGTCGCCGCCGAGAGGTGGTAGCCCTCGACCATGCGGCCCGGGTCGGGGACACGAGCCTCGGCGGTCGGGGCGTCGTCGTGGATCATGTGCCCGCGGAAGACGGGGATCTCGCCGCCGGCCGTCCGCTCGGTCTCGCTCGAGCGCGGCTTCACGAACTGGCCGGCAATCCGGCCGATCTTGAGCACCGGCAGCTCGCCGCCGTAGGTCAGGACGGCGGCCATCTGGAGCAGGATCTTCAACCGCTCGCGGATCGCGACCGCCGAGTAGGCGGCGCCCGTGTCTGTGAGACGCGAGAAGTCGTGGAACGACTCGGCGCAGTCGCCTGCCTGGAGCAGGAAGGCCCGGCCGGCGGCGACTTCGGCGAGCGCTCCGCGCACCTGGCGGGCCTCACCGGCGAAGACCAGAGGAGGCAGCGAGTGCAACCGGTGCCTGACGCGGTCCGCTGCCGCGCGCTCCGGCCATTCCGGCTGCTGAAGCGCTTCGAAGTCCCGCCACGAGGACGGGGACCAGGTCGAATCGACGACGGCCACACTCCAAGTGTAGGGACGCGCCGACTCGTGGGACGACACCGCTAAGCTCGATCCCATGCGGATCTTCTCGGGCATCCAGCCCACGGGTGCCAAGCACTTCGGCAACTGGTCGGGCGGCTTTCGCCAGTACGCAGCGACGCAGGAGCGCGCGGCGGACGCTGGCGGCGCGGCGTTCTTCTGCATCGTCGATCTCCACTCGATCACGGTCGACTACGACCCCGCGGACCTGCGGGAGCGGACCCTCGACCTCGCGGCGCTGCTCTTCGCCACCGGCCTCGACCCCGAGCGCTCCACGGTGTTCGCGCAGAGCCACGTGACTGCGCATGCCGAGGCGGCATGGCTGCTCTCGGCGGTGACGAGCTACGGCCAGCTCGGGCGGATGACCCAGTTCAAGGAGAAGGGCGACCGCCAGGAGCTCGTGACCGCGGGGCTCTTCACCTACCCGATCCTGATGGCGGGCGACATCCTGCTCTACGGCACGGACTTCGTCCCGATCGGCTCCGATCAGCGGCAGCATCTCGAGCTCTCGCGCGACATCGCCGAGCGGTTCAACGCGCGCTTCGGCGAGACGTTCAAGGTTCCCGACGGGATCTACCCGGAGATCGGCGCCCGGATCATGGATCTGCAGGAGCCGACGAAGAAGATGTCGACGACCGGCGGGACGCCGCAGGGGACGCTGCTGATGCTCGACCCGCCCGCGACGATCCGGAAGAAGGTCCGCTCTGCCGTCACCGACTCGGGGAGCGAGGTCCGGCGCGACGGTGACAAGCCCGGGGTGACGAACCTGATCGACATCATGACCGTCGCGACCGGCGAGTCGGCCGAGGCGATCGAGTCGCGCTACGACGGCGGCGGCTACGGGCAGTTCAAGGGCGACGTCGCCGAGGCCGTCGTCGAGCTGCTCGGCCCGATCCAGGAGCGCTTCGCGGAGCTGCGCGGCGATCCGGGCGAGCTGACGCGGATGCTCGCCCTGGGCGCCGCGAAGGCACGCGAGACGGCCGCACCGACGCTGCGCACGATGTACGAGCGCATGGGCTTCGTGCTCCCCGCCGACAGCTAGAGCGGCTTGAAGAGGCTCACCGAGCGTTCGCGGTAGCCCATCCGGTCGCGCCAGAACGGGAGCGAGGCCGGGCTCCGCAGGAACGTGTCGGTGAAGGCGAGCGTCGCACCGTGCTCGCGGCCCCAGCGCTCGGCGGCTTCGACGAGCGCGCTCGCGACGCCGCGCCGGCGCTGCGCTTCGCCGGTCGCGAGGTATTCGATCGAGAGCCGCGTCTCCGCGAACGCGGGGTTCCACTGGTAGCGCGCGTCGCCGAGCGCAGGCACGATGTGCGCGAAGATCGCGGCCGCCGGCTCCCCGTCGAGCTCGGCGACGAGCGCGAGCGAGCCGTCGGAGGGCTCGAGCTCGCCCTCGATGTAGGTGGCGAGGCCGTCTTCCTCGGGCAGCTGGAAGTCGTCAGGGGCGAAGGCGAGGTAGTAGGCCGCCCCTTCGAGGTGGATCCGGGCAAGCGCGGCCCCGTCGCCCGCCCGGGCCGGCCGGACGAGCACGTCGGGGTAGATGCTCATCGCGCGCCCGTCTCCCGGAGCGCTGCGACCTCGTCAGCGGTGAGCTCGCGCCAGTCGCCCGCCGCGAGCCCGCCGAGCTCGAGCGGCCCATAGCGGCTCCGGTGGAGCCGCAGAACCGGGTGACCGACGGCGGCGAGCATCCGCTTCACCTGATGCTTGCGGCCCTCGTGCAGGACGAGCTCGACGCGTCCGCGGGCCGTGCGCCGCGCTCTTGCGGGAGCGGTGCGTCCGTCGCCGAGCTCCACTCCGCTCTCGAGCGCGGCGATCTCCTCCGGTCCCGGGTCACCCTCGACCTCGGCGACGTAGACCTTGTCGACCTCGTAGCGCGGATGGGCGAGCCGGTGGGCGAGCTCGCCGTCGTTCGTGAGCAGGAGGGCACCGGTTGTGTCCGCGTCCAGCCGGCCGACGGGAACCACGCGGGCCGGGTGCCTGACGAGCCCGACCACGGTCGGACGGCCGTGCGGGTCGCGTGCCGTCGTCACCACGCCGGCCGGCTTGTTGAGGAGCACGTAGGCGAGCTGCTCGCGCTCGAGCGGTCGCCCGTCGAGCTCCACGCGGTCTCGGCTCTCGACGAAGGTGTTCAGCCGGCCGGGTTCGCCGTTCACGGTCACTCGGCCCTTCTTGATCAGCTCGTCGGCGCCGCGCCGGGAGGCGACCCCGGCTCGCGCCAGCCACGCGTTCAACCGCATGACCCAAACCTACTGCCGTCCCCGCCCGCTAGTAGACCGAGTGGCGGAACACGCGCTTCGAGGTCGAGGCGCCCGTGACCTCGACGATCGTCACGAAGTGGTTGCTGATCCCGACCGTGTAGGTCCCCACGATCGGAGCCCCCTTCGAGTCGATGTAGAGAACGCCCATCGCACTGCCGCCGCCGTCGGCAGGTTCGACGGCAACCGCCATGTGCGTGCCGCCGACGAGGACGCCGTCACCTTGCTTGAGCTCGATGATCTTCGCCTTCGCGGTCCCGCCGGGGATTCGCGGATAGCTCGAAAGCGACGGCTCCTTCTCGTACTTCTTCGGGGTCACGCTCCCCGGTGCGTCGACCCCGACGAGGTCGTCGAGCGTCACGATCGCCCAGCCCTTGCGCACGCTCGAGCCCGGCCCGCCCGGGTCGTGGAAACAGGCGACGCTCGGCCCCTGCGGCTCCTTCGTGAGGGTGCAGTAGATGTCGCTCCCTGTCATGTGCATGTAGCTCGGGGCACGCACCGTGATCAGGGCGGCCGCGTGCGTGTTGCCGCCGATCGCGGACGGAACGAGCACCGCCGCGACGGCGAGCAGGGTCAGCGGAAGACTCACCCTCGGTAGCCAGCGAGGAGTCATGCGCCGCGGAGTATGGCACGCGCGCGGCGCGAGCGCCGGGCGCCGCCACCGTCAGAAGAGGAGCGCTGCTAGCCGCTTGCGGTAGGTGACCGAGAGCGGGTGTGACTGCCCGAGCTCGCCGAACAGCTCGACCATCGTCGCCCTGGCCTCGTCGCGGTGCGCGGGGTCGCCGGCCCGCGCGAGCAGGGTCGCGAGCGCGCTCTCGTAGTTGCCGCCTCGGAGCGAGGTGGCGAGCTCCTCGTCCTCGACCGTCTCGGAGAGCGGCGGCCGCGTGAGCTCGTCGAGGAACTCGTCGACCGCCGGCCGCGAGCGGGCGCCGGTGAACTCGGCAACCACCTCCCCGTTCCGGAACGCCTTCACCGCCGGGATCCCGGAGACGTCGAACCGCCGCGCGAGCTCCTTGTTCGAGTCGACGTCGACCTTCGCCAGCACGAGGTCGCGCCCCTCGACCGCCGCCTCGAGCACCGGCGTCAACCGCTTGCACGGCCCGCACCATTCGGCCCAGAAGTCGACCACCACGGGTTCGCGCGCCGAACGCTCGATCACCTCGGCCGCGAACGTCTCCTCAGTGACGTCCATTGCCCTCAGAACGTCGCCTGGCCGCGACCCCTTCCCGGCACGAACGCACGGCGGCTGCGCGCCCGGAAGTTGGCGCGGCCGGACGGAGCCGCGCGAACCGAGGCGCGTCCGAACCTGCGACCTTCGAAGCCTGCACGATTGCCTCCCGACCGTTTTTGCGTGACCGTTTCTTGCCTGACCGTAATTACATGCCCGTTTTGGTCATGTGCGAGAGCGCACCCCCGCATGGGGGGAGCCTGTGCCCCTTCCGGCACGCTATCGCGCCGGCCACGGCGCGGGTGTGCCGACTTCGGAACGATTCGTCCACACTCCGCCGGAGCGGACAGGGCGTGCCGCACGGCGGCCGAGGTCGCCGGCGGAGCCCCGGAGCTTCGCCAAGAGGGCTAGGCCGGGCGGCGCTCGGCGACGGCTTCGAGCCGCTCGCGGATCTCGACCGCATCGGCGCCCACGTCGTCGAGCCGCGGGAGCTCGGCGAGCGATTCGAGACCGAAGACGCGTTCGAAGAGCTGCGTCGTCGCGTAGCGGACGGCGCCGAACTCGCGCTCGCGCCCCGACTCGGCGACGAGGCCGCGCTCGACCAGGCCGGCGACGGCGGCATCGGCGCTCACGCCGCGGATGCGCGCGATCTCGGGCCGGGTGCAGGGCCCGGTGTAGGCGACGACCGCGAGCGTCTCGAGCGCGGCCCGGCTCAGCCCGCGCTCGACTGGGCGTTCGTAGAGACGGGCACAGGCCTCGGCGGCTGCACGCGAGGCGCGGAATGCGAACCCGCCCGCAACGTGTTCGAGCACGATCCCGCTCCGACCCTCGCGGAAGCGGTCGGCGAGCAGCTCGATCGCATCCGAGACACGGTCGGCGTCGTCGCCGGTGGCGGCGGCGAGCTCCTCCTCGGAGAGCGGCGTCGAGGCGACGACGAGCAGCGCTTCGATCGTGCGGGCGAGCTCCTCGACCGGGTTCGAGACGACTAGCCGGAGTGGGCGGTCCATGAGAGGCTCCTTTCGGCGGCGGAACGGACAATCCTGATCGGGGCGAAGGGTGAGGCCTGCTCGACCGCCAGCTCGCGCTGCTTGGCGAGCTCGAGCAGCGCGAGAAACGCGACCGCAACCTCGACGCGGGAAAGGCCTTCGACCTCGTGGTCGAAGTCGAGTCGGGCGCGCCGGCGCAGCAGCGAGCGCCACCGTTCGAGAAACTGCGTGATCGGCGGAAACTCGAGCGCCATGTGCGCGGTCGAGAGCGCAGGCGGCTCGACGACGAGCGACCGGATCGCCTCGGCGAGACGCAAGGGATCCTGCGAGGCGAGCACCGGCTCGGGGCGCGCGGGCGCGAGCGGCCCCGGGCCGAGCCGGAAGTACCGGTCGCGCGAGCCCTCGAGGCGCTCGGCGAGCCACACAGCGGCGTCCTTCGCGCGCCGGTACTCGGAGAGCCGGCGTGCCAACTCCTCGGCCGCCGCCTCCGGCTCGAGCTCGGCGAGCTCCGACTCCTCGTCCGGGAAGAGACCGCGCGCCTTCAGCTCGAGCAGCGCGGAGATCAGGACGAGGAACTCACCGCACGCGTCGAGATCGAGTCGGTCGTTCTCGGAGAGGTGCTGCAGGAAGGCGAGCACGATCTCGGCGAGATCGACCTCGCGGAGCGGCAGCTCGTCGCGGAGGACGAGCGAGAGCAGGAGATCGAACGGACCCTCGAACGCGTCGAGGTCGAGCTCGAGCTCGCCGACAGGGGCTGCCACGGCCATCGGCCGCAGGCTAGCTCCGGCCTCGGACGCGATCCTTCGGCCCGAAGAGCCCGGCCGCGCTACCGGGCGCGGCCCTTGGGGACGGCCATCTTCGGCCGCGCGGGGTCCGGCTGAGGCCTCGGTTTGGCGTGGACCGTCCCGCCTCTGCCCGAGCCGCCCCGGCCGAGCACCTGCCACCAGACGAAGAACGCCGTGGCGCCGACGAAGCAGACGACGGAAACCCAGGCGTTGAGGCGCAGCCCGGCAAAGTGGTGCGAAGGATCGATCCGCAGCAGCTCTTCGAAGAAGCGTCCGAAGCAGTAGTAGGCAACATAGAGCGCAAAGAGCGCGGGCGGCCTGAACGTGTAGCGCTTGTCGAGCCAGAGCAGGAGGGCGACACCGGCGAGGTCCCAGATCAGCTCGTAGAGGAACGTCGGCTGGTAGGCCCTCGCGCCGAGGTACTTGTCGGGGAGCCCGCCCTGGTGGAGCGAGTCGATCTTGAGGCCCCAGGGCAGGCTCGTGGGCTTGCCGTAGAGCTCCTGGTTCCACCAGTTGCCGATGCGCCCGACGCCCTGGGCGAGCAGAAGGCCCGGCGCGACCGCATCCATGAACGCCGCCCCGCTGACCCCCGCGCGCCGGACGACGATGACGCCGGCGATCGTGCCGAACAGGATCCCGCCCCAGATGCCGAGGCCGCCCTTCCAAACCTCGAAGACCCCCTGCCACTTGGGCGAAGGCACCTGGTTCCACGAGCTGAGGTCGTGGTAGAGCCGGGCACCGATCACGCCGGCCCCGACCCCCCAGACCGTGACGCGGATCACGAGGTCCGAATCGCCGCCCTGCCGCTTCCAGCGAACGGTGGTCATCCAGACGCATAGCAGGATCGCGACGAGCAGCGTCAGGCCGTAGAGGTGGATCGAGAGCGGCCCGACGTGGATGACCCCGCTCGAAGGCGAAGGAATGAATCCGAGCACGGCCCCCATCACGCCGCATAATGCCCGACACGGGCACGACCCGCCGCGACATGCGCCGCCGGCTCGGTCTCAGTGTGTTCTAGCCGCTCGCCTGGCAACGGCGAAACGAAAGCGAGCACGGGCTCTGCCCGTGCTCGCAAGGTGCGAAGAGGGAACCGGCCGAGCGTGCAAATCTAGGATCTGCAGGTGCGGGCTTCACGCTCGCGCTCGGAAGACCTGACTCCCCTAGAGAAGAATCCGTAGTGCGAGCTCCGGCTTGCAGCCGGCCTCGACGAGCTCGATCGCGCGGTGGAGATCGACGTCCGGCCTCGCTGCGAGCTCGTATGCGGAGACGATGTCGTACCCGACCTTCTCGAGCGCTTCGGCGCGCCAACGCTCGACCTTCTCGGACTCGGTTTCAACGGGGTTCAGCTCTGTAGCAGCCATCGTCTCTGTCTCCTCTGGGTCTTTCATCGGTGTATTCGGTTAAACGCATTAGAGGGTTCTTCGTCTGCCGTCCTACACCGAGGATTTACGGAGAAATAACAGTCCTCTGAGCCCGTACCAAGATTCACGCCTCGAATGCCCGTTCCGGGCTTCCTACCCGTGCTTCGAGTCGGGTAATCGACCTCTCGACGGGCACCATGAGCCGGAATCCAGGCGAGCTCGGCGTCGCCCCGCTAGACGACAAGGCCCTCAGAGGGACTATCAGGCGAGCGCGGACTCGCCGAGGAGCGCGCGCACCTCCGCGAAGAAGTCCGGATGCGGCTCGACCTTGTAGCCCGTGCCGAACCGGAGCAGGAGCGGGCCCTGCGACGTCGCGCAGGCGACCTCGACGAGGCTCTCGCCCGGAAAGTCGCTGACGATCGTCTTCAGGTCGCCGATCGTTCCCGCCGAGGCCCGGGCGGCGTCGATCTTGATCCGGATCGTGCGCTTGGCGGCGACGGATTCGAAGGCCGAGATCTCCTGGGCGAGCAGCTTCGTCTCGCCTTCCTTGTGGTCGACGCGGCCCTTGACGATCACGATCCGGTCGACGACGCAGAGGTCGGTGGCCGCGGCGTAGGCGCCCGCGAAGACGACGCAGTCGACACCGCCGGTGGCATCGTCGAGCCGCAGGAACACCATCTGCTCACCGCGTTTGGTCGTGAGCTGGCGAACTTCGCTGACGATGCCGCCGACGGTCACGTTCTCGCCGTCGCGGCGGCGCTCGAGCTCGGCGAGCGTCGCATCGGTCTTGGCGCGCAGCTCGCCACGCAGCGCCGAGAGCGGGTGCTCGGAGACGTACAGGCCGAGCGTCTCCTTCTCGAGCCGCAAGAGGTCGGGCTTCTCGAACTCCTCGCTCGGGACGTGCGGATGGTGCTTCTCACCGGTCGTCTCGGCCCCGCCGAACTGCCCCTCGTCGAAGATCGAGCCCTGGCCGGCGAGGCGATCGGCCTGCTGCTTCTGCCCGTAGGCGAGCGCCTGCTCGAGCACCTGGAGCATCCCGAGGCGCGAGCCGGGGAGCGCTCCGCACTTCACGAGCGACTCGAGAGCGCGCTTGTTGACCACCGACGGGTCGACGCGCTCGGTGAAGTCCCAGATCGACTCGAACGCCCCGCCCTCCTCGCGCGCCCGGATGATCGTGCGGCACGCGAGCTCGCCGACGCCCTTGACGGCGTTCAGCCCGAAGCGGATCTTGCCGCCGACGACGGCGAAGTCGGTCTGCGACTCGTTCACGTCGGGGGGCAGCACCTCGATCCCGAGTTCGTGGCAGGCGTTGACGTAGAACGGCACGCGGTCCTTGGTGCTCATCACCGAGCTGATCAGCGCCGCCATGTACTCGCAGGGGTGGTGGCAGCGCAGCCAGGCGGTGCGGTAGGAGATCAGTGCGTAGCAGGCTGCGTGCGATTTGTTGAACGAGTAGTCCTGCGCCTTCTCCATGTCCTCCCAGAGCTGGCGCGCAACCGAGTCGCTCGTCGAGTTCGCGATCGCGCCCTCGATGAACTTGTCCTTCAGCGACGCCATCAGGGCGTGGATCTTCTTGCCGATCGCCTTGCGGAGATCGTCCGCCTCGGCGGGGCTGAAGCCGCCGACCTGCTTGGCGATCTCCATCGACTGCTCCTGGTAGATCGAGATCCCGTAGCTGTCGCCGAGGATCGGCTTCAACCGCGGGTCGAGGTAAGTAACGGGCTCCTTGCCGTTCTTCCGGGCGGCGTAGTTCGGGATGTACTGCATCGGGCCCGGTCGGTAGAGCGCGACGAGCGCGATCAGATCCTCGAACTCGGTCGGCTTCACGAGACGCAGTGCCTCGCGCATGCCTGACGACTCGAACTGGAAGACGCCGTTGGCCTCGCCTTTCGCGAGCATCTCGTAGGTCTTCCTGTCGTCCATCGGGATCTGGGTGATGTCGAGGTTCCCGATCAGCTCGACGGCCTTGTCGATCACGTCGAGGTTGCGCAGCCCGAGGAAGTCGATCTTCAGCAGGCCGACGGCCTCGACATGGCCGCCGGAGTACTGGGTGACGACCTCCTGGTCGGAGCCCTTCTGCTGGAGCGGGACGACGTCCATCAGCGGCTGGGCGCCGATCACGACCGCCGCGGCGTGGATCCCGTCCTGGCGCGTCAAGCCTTCGAGCGGCCGGGCGAGCTCGATGATCTCCTTCGCGATCGGGTCGGAGTCGACGGCCTTGCGCAGCTCCGCCCCCGGCTTCAGGCACTCCTCGAGCGTCTGGCCCGGCCCTTCCGGGATCAGCTTCGCGATCCGGTCGACCGTGCCGTACGGGATCTCGAGCACGCGGCCGGCGTCGCGCACCACGGCGCGCGCGGCCATCGTGCCGAAGGTGATGATCTGCGCCACCCGATCGCGCCCGTATTTCTCGGTGACGTAGTTGATCACCCGCTCGCGGCCGGCGACCGCGAAGTCGAGGTCGGCGTCTGGCAACTGCTTGCGACCTGGGTTCAGGAACCGCTCGAACAGGAGGCCGTAGCGGATCGGGTCGACGTCGGTGATCTCGAGGCAGTAGGCGACGAGCGAGCCCGCTGTCGAGCCGCGGCCGGGGCCGACGCTGATCCCGTCGCCCTTGGCGAAGTGGATGATGTCCCAGACGATCAGGAAGTAGTCGGTGAAGCCCATCTCCTTGATCGTCTTCAGCTCGAAGCGGAGCCGGTCGCGCAGCGTGTCGTCGATCGTTCCGTACCGCCTGTTCAAGCCCGTCTCGCACAGCTCGACGAGGTAGTCGAAGGCGTCGCGGTCGTTCGGCGTCGGGAACTTCGGCAGCAGGATCCGGCCGACCTCGATCTCGACGTTGCAGCGCTCCGCGACCTCGAGCGTGCGGCGCAGCGCGTCGGCATGGCCGGGGAAGTCGCCCGCCATCTCCTCGGGCGTCTTGAAGAAGAAGTGATCGGTCTCGAACTTCCAGTGATTCGGGTTCTTCAGCGAGTCGCCCGACTGGATGCAGAGCAGCGCCTCGTGCGCGCGGGCATCCTCGTGGCGGAGGTAGTGGACATCGCCCGTGGCGACGGTCGGGAGACCGGTCGCGGCAGCCAACTCGGCGAGCTGGGGCAGCAGCTTGGCCTGAACGTCGAGGTGGGCGTTCTGGAGCTCGACGTAGACCGAATCGCGCCCGAACACCTGCGCCAGCCGGTCGAGCTCCGTCCTCGCATCGCCGGGGCGGTTCTCCTCGAGTGCCTTGCAAACGCGGCCCGACAGGCAGCCGGAGAGGGCGATCACGCCGGAGGAGTGCCGCTCCAGGAGCTCCCAGTCGACGCGGGGCTTGTAGTAGTAGCCCTCGAGGTAGCCGAGGCTCGAGAGCTTGATCAGATTCGAGTAGCCCTCGTTGTCGGCGGCGAGCAGCGTGAGATGCGCGTAGCCCTTCTTCTGGACCTTCCGATCCTCCGCGACGTAGACCTCGCAGCCGATGATCGGCTTCACCCCGGTGCCCTTGGCCTCCTTGAACAGCTGGACCGAGCCCGCCATCGAGCCGTGGTCCGTGAGCGAGACCGCCGGCATCTCGAGCTCGGCCGCCCGCTTGACCAGATCCGGGATCCGGCAGGCGCCGTCGAGGATCGAGTACTCGCTGTGAACGTGGAGGTGGACGAAGGGTGCTTCTGACATGCGGAGGGGAAGGGTACAAAGGCCATCCGATGGCACTCACCCGCGAGGCCGCAGTTTGCGAAGAGCCTCTCGGAGCGGCCCGGGCCTCGCCGCAACGGCAGGACTGGCGTCGAGGCGCGGCGAACCACCGAGGGCATGCCCTCGACCCAAGGCGCCGATCTCGAGCGGATGCAGCGCGAGCTCCTCTTCGACGGCCCCGAGCGCGGCCGCAAGCTGAGCCGTTTCTGGGCGCTCCTGCTGCTCGCCGCCGTGATCGCGAGCGCCGGGATCATCTCCGACTCGACAGCGACGGTGATCGGAGCGATGATCGTGGCGCCGCTGATGACGCCGATCCTCGGGACGGTGCTCTCGGTCGTGATCGGCGATCTCGGGAACCTGGGGCGCAGCCTGCTGCTCGTGGCAGGAGGCGCGGCGGCCGTGGTGCTCGTCGGCTTCGTCCTCGGTGAGCTGATCCCCTATCCGGTCGACGCGGCGACCACCTCGCAGGTCGCCGGTCGCATCCATCCGCACCTGATCGATCTCCTGGCTGCCGTTGCGACCGGGGCCGTCGGTGCCTTCGCGCTCGTCCGGTCGGACGTTTCGGACACGCTCCCCGGCGTCGCAATCGCGATCTCGCTCGTACCCCCGCTCGCCGTCGTCGGGCTCACCCTCGAGTCGGGCCAGCCGCACGAGGCGACCGGAGCGCTGCTCCTGTTCGTGACGAACGTCGCGGCGATCCTCCTGAGCGGCCTCGTCGTCATGGGCATCTACCACGTGCGGGAGGCCTCGCTCGCGGCGCCCGGGCGGCACCGGTTGAACCCGCGCACCGGGACGATCGTCGCGGTCGCAGCCGTGGTCGCTCTTGCGGTCCCGCTCGCCGCCGCCTCGAAGCAGATCTCCACCGATGAGCTGCGCCAGTCCGACGTGAACACGGTCGCCCAGGCCTGGGCGGCCGGGCACAACTGGCAGATCATCGGCATCGACTCGAGCGGCGGCGACGTGATCGTCCGCGCGATCGGGCCGCTCCCGCTGCCCGATCCGAACGGCTTTCGCTCCGCGCTCGACGCGCACGGACTGAAGTCGACGGGCGTCCGGCTGCAGCTGGCACCCGTAGTCCAGGCCGACCTGCCGGGCGGCTGAGGCCGGTGCTCGCGAAGCTGCGAGAGCGAGTCGACCGCTCGTATCCCGGCGAGGTCGTGGCCGAGTTCCTGCGGATCGACGTGATCGAGCGCTCACTCGCGCTCGCCTCGAAGCTCTTCGTCGCGGTGATCCCGCTCAGCATCATCCTGAACTCGGTCGTCCCCGGGAACGCGAGCGTCGGCGAGAGCCTCGTGAGGCGCTTCGGGCTCATGGGCGCCGGCGCAGCGGCAACCGACACCCTGTTTGCGAGCAAGAACCAGGTTCAGGGAAACGTCGGCGTGATCGGCCTCCTGATCCTCCTCTACTCGGTGTTCAGCTTCACCCGGGGCCTCCAGCGGGTCTACCTCGACGTCTGGCAGCTCGCGCCGCAACGGTTCGAGGCGATCGTGCGGCGCGCGACGTGGATCGTCGGGTTCGCGGTCTATACGGCGCTCCTCGGCCCGGTGCGGTCGCTCGAGGTGAGAAACAGCCTGACGATCGCCTACCTCGTCACCCTCGCAGCGCTCGGGACCGCGCTCTGGGTGTTCACGCCGTGGATCCTGCTCGGCCGGCGGATCCCCTGGCGGCGTCTGCTCCCGACCGGGATCCTGACCTCGGTCTGCGTCACGGTCTACACGGCCGCCTCGACGCAGACGCTGCCGGCGATCATGACCCACAATGCCCTGCGCTACGGGCAGATCGGGATCGCGTTCGGGCTCGTCAGCTGGCTCTTCGTCTACGCGGCGATCGTCGTGACAGCGGTGATCGCGGCCGGGGTCTGGGACCGGCGCCGGCACGGGATCGCCTCACCGGCCGCGGCTCCGCGAGACTGACGGGCGCCCTGTGGCCGGGACCTACGCCGAGCTGTTCGTCCTCGCCGCCGCCTCGGCCCTCTACCCGGTGCTGCTGGCGATCGACATCATCGCCTTCCGGACACCGCATCCCGCACGGCTCCTCGGCGCCTTCCTCGCGGGAGGGCTCCTGACGACGGTCTCGGTCGGGCTGGCGGTCGTCTACGCGCTCGAGGGAACCTCGTTCGTCTCCGGCTCCGAGGAGAAGGACACGAACCACGTCGTCGGGATCGTGGCCGGCGCGCTCGCCCTGCTCGCCTGCTTCGTCCTCGCCCGCGGCTACAGCCTGCCGCGCCGCAGGAAACCGTCGGCAAAGACGCCGAAGGGCCCGAACCGCACGGAGCGGCTGCTCGAGCGCGGGGCGCCGCTCGCGTTCGTCGCCGGCATCGTGCTCAGCATCGTCCCTGGCGTGTTCCCCCTCGTCGCGCTGAAGAACATCGCCGAGCTCGACCTCCACGTCGCGGGCACCTTCGCGATCCTCGTCGTCTTCAACCTGATCATGTTCGTCCTGATCGAGGTGCCTCTCGTCGGCCTCGTGGTCTCGCCTGATCGCACCGCCGAGCTGACGACGCGCTTCAACGACTGGCTCGTGCGAAACGCGCGGCGCGTCGGCGCGATCGCGCTGGGTGCCGCGGGGGCCTACCTGCTGATTCGCGGCATCGTCGGCGCGCTGCTCTTCGGTTGATCCCTAGAACCGCGCCGCCGCTCCGAGCGCGTGGCGGTGGGCACCGGTCTCGAGGATCTCCCCGATCTGGGCGATCGCGAACCGGAGCTCCTCGTCGGTGTTGTAGTAGTGCGGGCCAAGTCGGAGTCCGGCGCCCGGCCGGAAGTCGCAGATCACGCCCCGGGCTCCGAGCTCGGCATGGACGGCCTCGAAGTCGGGGACGAAGATCGTGATCGTCCCGCCGCGAACCGAAGGATCGCGCGGCGAGCGCACCTCGAAGCCGGCCTCGTCGGCGAGTCGGATCAGGTACTCGGTCTGGCGGATCGAGTTCTCCCGGATCGCCTCGACGCCGACCTCCTCCACGAGGTCGTACCCGGACGTCGCGGCGTAGAGGGCGGGCACGTTCGGCGTGCCGGTGAGGAACCGCGAGATCCCGTCGGCATACCGGAGCTCGGGCTCGAAGCTGAACGGGGCGGCGTGTGCCTGCCAGCCCATGAACGTCGGCTCGAGCTGCCCGATCAGGTCGCGGCGCACATACAGCCAGCCGTTTCCGGGGCCGCCGCAGAGCCATTTGACCGAGCCGCCCACCGCGAAGTCGACACCGAGCTCGGCCAGCGAGAACGGCACGATTCCGGCCGACTGGTAGCAGTCGAGCACCACGCGGGCCCCGACCTCGTGGGAGCGCGAGACGATCGCCGCGACATCCTGGATCTCGGCCGACTTGAAGAGCACGTGCGAGATCGGCACGAGCAGCGTCCGCTCGTCGATCGCCTCGACGATCGCCTCGCCGTTCTCGCAGACGACGACCTCGAGCTCGGGCTGTGCCTGGTAGAGATAGCGCACCGACGGGAAGTTCTCGGCCTCGTAGACGACTCGGTTGCGCCGAGGATCGACTGGGCGGAAGCACGACAGGGCTACCGCCTCCGCCACCGCGACGTTCTGGTGCATCACGATCGTCCCCGGGTCGGCACCGACGATCCGCCCGATCTGGTCGCCGACCTCGAGCGGCATCGTCCACCAGCCCTCGCCCCAGGCCCGGATCCCCCGCGTCGCCCAGACGTTCGCGTACTCGGCGAGACGGCCGGCCGTTGCGGCGGGCATCGCGCCGAGCGAATGGTTGATCAGATATGTCGTCTCGTCGAGGATCGGAAAGCGATCCCGGTAGTCGCTCAGGCTCACAGGCTGAGCCTACGCCGCCCGCTGACCTGCGTCATGTGGAATCCTCGGGGCGGTGCTCGCCCCTCGCCTCCCGCCGGAACGATCCGATTTCTACGCCGCCGCGATCTACGGCTCGATCATCGCCGCCGCGGTCATCGGCGCGTTCCGCCAGGAGCAGGCGAAGCCCGAGGACGTTGCGCTCGCCCTTCTCGGGACGATGACGGTCTTCTGGCTCGTCCATGTCTGGTGCGAGATCCTCGGCGAGCGGATCCACGAGCGCTCGCCGTACAGCCTGCACCGCGTGGCCTCGATCGCCCGCTCGGAGTGGCCGCTCGTCGAGGCGGGGTTCGTCCCGACCTTGTTCCTGATGCTCGGCTGGGCGGGTGTGCTCAAGGAGAGCATCGCCGAGGACCTCGCGCTCGTCGCCTGCATCCTCCAGCTCTTCGCGTGGGGCCTCTTCCTCGGCTTCCGCGCCAGCGAACGCTGGTGGGGCGCCGTGCTGGCCGGGCTCACGAACGGCGTGCTCGGGGTGATGCTCGTGATGCTCGAGATCACCGTCGTCCATCACGCCTAACGGCCTTTAGGATCCTGTCGTGGACGACGGCACCGATTTCGACCTCGTCGCCGCCTCGCTCCGCGCAGACACCTCGGACCTCGCGATCTTTGTCGAAGCGCTTGCGGTCAAGCTCACCGACTCGTTCCCCGCGGCCGTGAAGGTCGAGCGGCGCCGCGGCTTCAAGCCGGGGCCGCGGCCGGTGACGAAGATCACGGTCGTGCTCGGCGACGAGGGCTTCGACCTGGAGCACGACTCCGGGAAGGTCTCATGCCGCCGGCGGGTACTCGTGCGCGGGATCGCGCTGCGCAGCGAGGAACTCGAGCTCGGCCCCTGGATCGATGCACTCTCACAGGCCCTCGTGGCCGAGGCCGGGCGCAGCGAACGCGGCCGCGAGTCGCTCCGGCAGCTGCTCGACTGACGACCCCGGATGTAGGGTCAGCCCGACAACCGCTCGCAATCGGGAGGATCCATGCCGCTCTTCGGAAGAGACTCGTCCGACACCACCGCGACCTGGGAGCCACAGGCAGCCGACGGGCGCCTCGCACAGACGGCCGGCGCCGTTCCGGGCGGCGTCTTCACCTCCGACCTCTCGGTCTCCGAGTACGTGCTGCTCGGCGAGGCCGGGTTCGAGCCGCTCGGCTTCGTGGTCGGCTCGTCGATCTACCACATCGGCCTCCAGCAGAGCAAGTGGGGGCAGAACCAGGAGCTGACCGTGCTGACGCAGGCGATGTACAACGCCCGCGAGCTCGCGATGTCGCGGATGCAGGCCGAGGCCGAGCACCTCGGCGCCGACGGGATCGTCGGCGTGCAGCTCCGGATGCAGGCCTACGTGTGGGGCCAGGACGTGCTCGAGTTCCTCGCGACCGGCACCGCGGTCAAGGCCTTCGCCGCAAACGGCGCCCATCGCGCCCCGGACGGTCACGCGTTCACCTCCGACCTCTCGGCGCAGGACTTCTACCGCCTCCTCGCCGCAGGAGCCGTTCCGGTCTCGTTCGTCCTCGGGACGTGCGTCTACCACATCGCCCATCAGGGAGTGATGCAGTCGCTGCGCCAGATGGGCCAGAACACCGAGATGGTCGTCTTCACCCAGGGGATCTACGAAGCACGCGAGCTCGCGCTCTCCCGAATGCAGGCGGAGGCAACCGAGGCGCAGGCCTCCGGCGTCGTCGGGGTCACGGTCGGGGTCTACAACCACGTCTGGGGCGAGCACGCGACCGAGTTCCTGGCCACCGGCACCTCGGTGCGCCGGCTCGCCGACGAGCACAAGCTCCCGGACACCTCCCCCACGCCCACGTTCACGCTCGGACTCGACTCGTAGGCGGGGGCGGGGCGGGGCGGCTTAACCCGACTCTCAGAATCTGGTGGCTAGGGTGCCCAAAGGCAGCGACCGAGGGGGAGACGCGTGATCGAGGCGAACGGCCTCACCAAGGACTACGGCGAGAAGCGAGCGGTGGACGGGCTCACGTTCACCGTGAAGCCGGGGATCGTGACCGGGTTCCTCGGTCCGAACGGCTCGGGGAAGTCGACGACGATGCGGATGATCATCGGGCTCGACCGGCCCACGGGCGGCACGGTCACGGTGAACGGGAAGAGCTATCGCGACTTCCCGGCGCCGCTCCACGAGGTCGGCGCGCTGCTCGAAGCGCGCGCCGTGCATACGGGCCGCTCGGCCTACTACCACCTGCTCGCGCTCGCGCAGACCCACGGCGTTCCGAAGGCCCGCGTGACCGACGTGATCGATCGTGTCGGCCTTCACGAGGTCGCGCGAAAGCGCGTCGGCAAGTTCTCGCTCGGGATGGGCCAGCGCCTCGGGATCGCCGCGGCGCTGCTCGCCGACCCCGACATCCTGATGCTCGACGAGCCGGCAAACGGCCTCGACCCCGAGGGGATCCAGTGGATCCGCAACATGCTCAAGGAGTTCGCCTCGGAGGGCCGCACGGTGTTCGTCTCGTCACACGTGATGAGCGAGATGGCTCTGATCGCCGACCATCTGATCGTGATCGGGCGCGGCCGGATGATCGCCGACATCGGCGTCGACGAGTTCGTGCGCGGGGCCTCCAAGAACGCGGTCCGCGTCCGCTCGCCCCAGATGTCCGAGCTCGCCGCCCTGCTCGCCGGGCCCGACGTCACGGTCGAGGCGGGGAAGGACGACGAGTTCGAGGTCACCGGCCTCACCGCCGAGCAGGTCGGCGAGATCGCCGCCGCCCACGCGATCGTCCTACACGAACTCGCGCCGGTGCGCGCCTCGCTCGAGGAGGCGTTCATGGACGTCACGCGCGACGAAGTCGAGTTCAAGGCCGACGCACCCCGCGAACCGGAAGGGGCGCTCGTATGACCGTCGTGACCGGCACCGCACCCCCGGCCGCCTGGAGCGACCGTCTCCGGGTCACACAGGCCCGGGTGATCGTCTCCGAGTGGACGAAGCTCCGCTCGATCCGCTCGACCCGCTGGTCGATGCTCGTCGCGGTCGTGCTCACGGTCGGGTTCCCGTGCCTCGCCGCGGAAATCACCGCGGCCCGCTGGAGCCACATGAGCTTCGCGGAGCAGGCGAGCCGCCACCCGCTCGACATCGCCCTGGTCGGCGCCCGGTTCTCCCAGCTGGCGATCGGTGTCCTCGGCGTTCTTGTGATTACCGGCGAGTACTCGACCGGGATGATCCGCGCCTCACTCGGCGCCGTCCCCAAGCGGCTGCCCTTCCTCTGGGCGAAGCTCGTCGTCTTCGCGGCCGTCACATTCGTGCTGATGGTCCCGGCAGTGCTCCTCGCCTTTGTGGGCAGCCAGGCCATCCTGCGCTCGAACCACATCCTCCAGCTCTCGATCTCCGACCCGGGCGTCATCCGCTGCCTGATCGGAGGGGCGCTCTACGCGACGGGTGTCGGCGTCCTCACGCTCGCGATCGGCGCAATGATCCGCAACACGGCCGGCGGGATCGCGATCTTCGTCGCGATCTTCTTCGTGATCCCACCGCTCCTCTTCATCCTCCCGCTCGACTGGGAGCAGGCGATCTCCAAGTATCTGCCGTCGAACGCGGGCAGCGAGATCCTCTCGCTGACCCACGGCTCGAGCGATCTCGGTCCGTGGACCGGCTTCGGCCTCTTCTGCCTCTACATCGCCGTGGCGATCGGGGCGGCCGCCGTGATGCTCGTGCGGCGCGATGCCTGAGCCTCACCGCGGGTAGCGTTCGCGGCATGGAGCTCCGCAAGCTCGGCCGGACCGGTGTCGAGGTCAGCCCGCTCTGCCTCGGGGCGATGATGTTCGGCGCGTGGGGCAACCCGGATCACACCGAGTCGATCCGGATCATCCACGCGGCACTCGATGCCGGGATCAACTTCGTCGACACCGCCGATGCCTACTCGGGCGGCGAATCGGAGGAGATCGTCGCGAAGGCGCTCGCGGGGCGGCGCGACGAGATCGTGCTCGCGACGAAGGTCCACTTCGCGATGGGCGAGGGCCCGAACCGGAGCGGTAACTCACGCCGCTGGATCATCCAGGAGGTCGAGGCGAGCCTCCGGCGCCTGCGGAACGGACTGGATCGACCTCTACCAGATCCACCGCCCCGACCCGAGCGTCGACATCGACGAGACGCTCGGCGCGCTCACGGACCTCGTGCGCGCCGGGAAGATCCGCTACCTCGGTTCCTCGACCTTCCCGGCGCACGCAGATCGTCGAGGCGCAGTGGGTCGCCGAGCGCCGCGGTCGGGAGCGGTTCCGCTGCGAGCAGCCGCCCTACTCGATCCTCGTGCGCGGGATCGAGCGCGACGTGCTGCCGGTCTGCGCGGAGTACGGGATGGGCGTGATCCCCTGGAGCCCGCTCGCCGGCGGCTGGCTCACCGGCCGCTACCGCGAGGGACGAGAGCTGCCGCCGAGCACTCGCTCCGGCCGGATCCCGAAACGCTACGACATGAGCCTCCCGGGGAACCAGGCAAAGCTCGAGGCGGTCGAGGAGCTCGCGGTGCTCGCCGAGGAGGCAGGGCTGCCGCTGATCCACCTCGCGATCGCCTTCGTCCTGCGCCACCCGGCCGTGACCGCGGCGATCATCGGGCCGCGCACGATGGAGCAGCTCGAGAGTCAGCTCGGCGCGGCCGACGTCGAGCTCCCGACAGACGTCCTCGACCGGATCGACGCGATCGTCCCGCCCGGGACGACCCTGAACCAGGTCGACGCCGGCTGGACGCCGCCGTGGCTCGAGGGCGCCTCGTCACGCCGCCGCCGCTGACGTCCGTCGCCCGGGGGTTTAGGCTCTGCCCGTGAGCATCGAGCCCGATGTCAACGTGGTCGGCGGACAGCTCCTGCCGTGCTCGGCCGAACCCGTCACGGGCTTCTATCGCAACGGCTGCTGCTCGACCGGGCCGGAGGACGTCGGAAGCCATACGGTCTGCGTCATCCTCACCGACGAGTTCCTCGAGTTCTCGAAGGCTGCCGGCAACGACCTCTCGACGCCGATGCCGCAGTGGGGCTTCCCGGGCTCGAGCGCGGGCAACCGCTGGTGCCTCTGCGCGACCCGCTGGCTCGAGGCGCACGAGGCCGGCCACGCGCCCGAGGTCGTGCTCGGTGCGACCCACGTCGCGGGCGCTCGAGGATGATCCCGATCGAGCTTCTGACGATGCACGCCGCGGCCCCGGACGCGGTTTGAGAACTTTGCGCAACTAGCGGCGAATCCGTGCGCGCGACGTATTGCCCGTTGCGGTCAGGTTGAAATATGTTCGGTGCCTCACCGAGTCGGAGCGTGAGTAAGGCGATACCGCCTCTGGGGACCGTGTGCGGAACCCCCGCTAGAGCCCAGAGCAGATGGTCAACAAGGCGGAGGATGAAAGCGGATCCGGCTCGGCGAGCCCCCTCCTAGGGGGCTACCGGATGAGTGGTTCCACGGCCTCGCGTGTCCGGATGCACGATCTGGACAGCCTGGGTCGCTCCGGCCTCGCGGAAGCCGATAAGGCCGGCTCCCGGTGAGGCCTGCGCTTCAACGCGGCGGCACCTCACCGGTACGTCATGTATCGCCGAGGCACCGCCGCGGCGCCCCAGACCGCCCAGCTCGCGCCCCGAAGCAAACGATTCCGTGGAACCACTCATCTAGGCTCGCGCGATGCAGCACCTGCTCGTAGTCGTGATCGGGATCGGGCTCGTCGACTCGGCGAACCCGGCGACGATCGCGCCGGCCTTCTATCTCGCCGCCGGGCCGGGCGGGGCGAAGAGCCTCGTCGGGTTCATCGCCGGCGTCTTCCTGACGAACCTCGCCGCCGGCGTCCTGATCGCGCTCGGGCCGGGCGAGGCGATCATGTCGATCGTCCCCCACCCGGGGCCCCACGCCAAGCACCTGCTCGAGCTGACCGCCGGCGGCGTGCTGCTCGTGCTCGCAATCGTGCTCTGGGTGCAGCGAAAACGGGTCGCCCATCACGTCAGCAAGGGCGGCGAGAAGATGGATCGCTCCTCCTTCCTCGTCGGCGCCGGGCTCGTGCTCGTCGAACTGCCGACCGCGATCCCCTACTTCGCGGTGATCGCCGCGGTGATCGGCTCAGGGAAGCCCGCGGTCGCCCAGGTGCTCCTGCTCGTGATCTTCAACCTCTGCTTCATCCTGCCGCTCCTCGCCGCGCTGGCCTTCCGGCTGCTCGCGGGCGAGCGCGCCCGGGCCTGGCTCGGCCGTGCCCGCGGCAGCGTCGACGAGTTCCTCGCAAAGCTCGCTCCCGGACTCGTGCTCCTGGTCGCGCTCGCGCTGATCGCCTTCGGGCTCGTCGGGCTGCTCCGGGAATAAGAAGCCCTGCGCGACGGATCCCCCGGGTCCAGGGAGAAACGCTCAGATATGGTTCTGAATCCTTCCGGAGCCTCTGATGCTCCGGAGCGTTCCCGCGGCAGCGCGGGCGGCACCGATTCATGGAATTCGACAAGTTCGCCATCGGCTTCGATCACCGCGACCGCGAGCGGCTTCACGCCCTCTGGGACGGGATCCTCGACGACAACGTCTGGTCGGACGGCCCGCTCGTCAAGGCCTTCGAGGAGACCTGGAGCGCCTGGAACGGGCTGCCGTCGGTCGCCACGTCGAGCTGGACGGGTTCGGCGCTCGCGGCGCTCGAGTTCTTCGAGCTGCGCGGCAAGACCGTGCTGTGCCCCTCGAACACCTTCATGGCCGATCCGCTCGCGATCGTCGAGGTCGGCGCGAAGGTCGAGTTCGTCGACTGCAACCGCTCGGACCTCTGCATGTCGTTCGAGGACTTCGAGCGCAAGGTCGCAAAGCACAAGCCGGCGGCGGCGATCCTCGTCCACATCGGCGGGCACCTCGCGTTCGACACCGAGAAGATCGCCGAGCTCTGCAAGGCCGAGGGCATCTACCTGATCGAGGATTGCGCCCACTCCCACGGCGCCTCGTGGAACGGCCGTAAGCCGGGGACATTCGGCGATGTCGGGCTCTGGTCGTTCGCGCCGACGAAGACGATCTCGACCGGCGAGGGCGGGATCCTCGTCTCGTCGAACCCCGACCTCGTCGAGTACGCGAGCCGCTTCCGCAACTACGGCAAACCGGACTACTCGCAGACCGGGCTCAACTACCGGATGAACGAGTTCACCGCCGCGATCGGGATCCTCGGCGCCGAGCGCGTCGACGAGATCGTCGCGTGGAAGAACCGGATCGCCCGCAACGAGCTCGACCCGCTCTACTCCGCCCGGATGGAGCTCCCTGAGGGCATGGTCTCCGGGCTCTACAAGTACATCGTCTTCCAGCCGCTCGAGCGTTCGACAGGGAAGGTCTACGACGAGCCCTGCCACCGCGTGATGGGTCATGCGGTCGATCTCCCGAACACCGACTGGGTCGCGGAGAACCACTGGTGCGCGCCGCTCTACTATCGGCCGGCGGCCATGCCCGCGCTCCAGGCGGTGTCCGGTTGAGGCAGGCACCTTGAGAGCGCTCGTCACGGGCGGCGCGGGCTTCATCGGCTCGCACGTCGTCGACAAGCTGATCGCCGCCGGCCACACCCCGCGGATCCTCGACGTCGCCCCCTCGCCGTGGCACGTCGAGGGCGAGATCGACACCGCGATCGCCGATCTCACCGACGCGGAGGCCGTCCGCGAGGCGGTCAGCGGGTGCGACGCGATCTTCCACCTCGCAGCGATGGCCGACGTGAACCAGGTGCTCGAAGATCCGATCCGCACCGACGCGGTGAACGTCCACGGCACGTTCAACCTGCTCGAGGCCGCGCGCGCCGAGGGGCTCGAGCGGTTCCTCTACGCGAGCACGATCTGGGTGTACGGCAACGCCCCCGGCCCCGAGCCGCACGACGAGGACACGCCGCTCGTCCTGCCGCCGCACTTCTACACCGCGACCAAGCTCGCCGGGGAGATGTACTGCCGCTCCTACGAGACGCTCTACGGCGTCCCGAGCACGATTCTCCGCTTCGGCATCCCGTACGGCCCGCGCGCGCGGCCGGCCGCGGTCGTGCCGGCGTTCATCGCCAAGGCCCAGGCAGGGACGCCGCTGACGATCGCCGGGGACGGCAGCGCCACGCGCCAGTTCGTCTACGTCGAGGATCTCGCCGAGGGGATGGTCGCCGCGCTCGCACCCGCCGGCGCAGGCCGCGTGTACAACCTCGTCGGCGACGAGCTCGTCAGCGTCCGCCAGATCGCCGACACGGTTCGCGAGCTCGTCGCGGAGGTGCCGATCGAGCACGGGCCGGACCGGCCCGTCGACCTGAAGTTCGGACAGGCCTCCACCGAGCGCGCCGCCGCGGAGCTCGGCTGGGAGGCGCGTACGAGCTTCGCCGAAGGCGTCCGCCGCTACGTGGACTGGCTCGCGGTGACGAACGGCTCCCCCGAGTCGCGCACCGCCGCGAGCACCGCCGGCAGCGCCGCCACCGTCTGACGCCACGAGCGGTCGACGCTGTAGGCGTCGCTGTCGTGGAGCAGGACGACGGCGCCTGAGCGAAGGTCGCGCGTCGCCCGGTCGGCGATCGTCGTCGGCGTCGCCCGCCGCTCCCAGTCTCGCCCCCAGTGCGACCAGAGAAGCGGTGACCACCGCTCCCGCGCGAGCCGCAGTCCCGCGAGGCTGAAGACACCGTAGGGCGGGCGGTAGGAGAGGATCGCTGCGCCGGTCGCTTCGCCGATCACCGCCGTTGCCCGGTCGAAGTCGTCACGCAGCCCGCCGGGCGTGCGGCGCAATAGCAGCACGTGCCGGTAGCCGTGGATGCCGATCTCGTGACCGGCGGCCGCGATCTCCGCCGCCAGGGCCGGGCGCCGCTCGACCTGCTCGCCGACGAGATAGAAGGTCGCGCGGGCGCCGGCGCGCTCGAGCTGGGCGAGCACGGCGGGCGTTCCCTCCAGATGCGGGCCGTCGTCGAAGGTCAGCGCGACCCCGCCCGGAACCCGCAGCGGGATCCCGAACGCCGCGGCGAGCGGAGGCACGACCGGCGCGGCGGCGGGCGCACACCACGCCGCGAGCGCCCCGGTGCCGATGCCCCCACCGAGGCTACGTAAGCGCATGCACCGCGTGCGCCCCTTCGACCTCGGCGAGGACGAACGAGGCGGCGGACGGCAGATCCGAGAAGTCGACGGCCGTGCGGCCCTGCTCGATGGCCGTCGCGACCGCATCCCTGAGCTCGGCCGGGGTCGCCGCGACCTCCGCCAGGCCGAAGCGCCTGAACGCACGGTTGTGGGCGCGGACGTGACCGCGACCCCAGCCGTAGGAGATCGCCGGGCAGCCGCGCATCAGCGCCTCGAGCACCGTCAGGCCTCCCGTGGAGTGAACGAGCGCATCGGCGGCGGCAAGCCAGTCGGCCATCTCGTGCGTGAAGGGCTCGACGCGGACGCGGCCCTCCGCCGCGAAGTCGTGTTCGAGCTGGGCGCGGAGCTCGGTGTTGTGCCCGCAAAGGCACACGACCTTGTCCACGCCTTTCACGGCGAGCACCTCGCGCACGGCGCCCTCCACGTCGCCGACGCCCCAGCCGCCGCCGGAGACGAGCACGATCCGGTCGCCGGGCTCGAGGCCGAGCGCGAGGCGGGCATCGACAGTGTCTCGGGGGACCAGGAACTCCGGCTCGGCGAAGCCGTGGACACAGTGGACGACACTGTCTGCGCCCGCGATCTCTCGTACCTCCTCGATCGACTCCGGGTGGGTGACGAGGTGCAGGTCGGCGCCTGGTGTGGCCCAGTAGCGAAGGCCCGCGAGGTCGGTGATCACAGCGCAGACCGGGACGCTCAGCCGGCCCGCGCGCCGCAGGCGGCCGAGCACCTCCGTCGCGTGCGGGTAGACCGAGACGACGATGTCGGGCCGGTGGGACTGGATCAGACCGAGCAGTCCACCCGAGCCGAAACGCAGGAGCATCCACTGCGTCAGCCGCCGGGTCGTCGCGAAGCCGGCGAACACCCAGAACCCGACGTCCCAGAGCCAGAGGAACCGGAAGAAGACGACACGTGCTGCACCCTCGCTGATCGCCGAGACCGTGCGGCCCATCGCCGGGAGGCAGTCCTCGACCTCGACGATCGCCTCGGGCCGCTCGCCGCGCAACTGGTCGGCGAGGCGCCGTGCCGGGGCGTCGTGTCCCTCGCCGACGCTGGCGGTCAGGATGAGGATCCGGGGGGTCACGGCGCCGTACCCTAGCGTCGCCGATTCCGACACGGAAGCAGTGGTGTACCGGCCATCGGCCTCATCCTCTCACGCCCGCATGACGCCCGGTCAGAAGCCGGGCTTCGTGAGCACGTACCAGCCGTAGTCCACGGTCGGCCTCGCCGGCGCGAGCGAATGAGCGACCTCGCGCTGCTCTCCCTGGCAGCCCGCGAGGTCGAGGTAGGTCTCCATGTCGCGCTCCTCCGCGACCGTCTCGGCGCGCTGGAGCACGAGCCCATTCGAGTCGAAGAGCCCGCGCAGATCGACGTCCGCCATGATCCGCGTGGTGGTCGCGTCGCGCGCGTGCTCGAAGCGGTTCAGCTCGATCGCCGCCAGCGGGTCGTTCGGCGCGAGCTGGTCGACGACGAGCATCGTGCCGGCCGGCCGCAGCACCCGGCCCATCTCGGCGATCACGAGCTCGGGCCGATCGACGTGGTGGAGCGTGCGAGCGGTGGCCACGAGATCGAAGCTGTCGGGCCCGAACGGCAGCGCGTACGCGTCGCCCTCGATGAACTCGGCGTTCTCGGGTGCACGCTTCCGCGCCTCCGCGAGCAGTTCGGGAACGACATCGACGCCGACGACCTCGCGCACATACGGGGCCAGTGCAAGCGCGATCGCGCCTGCGCCCGTGCCGACATCGAGCGCCCGTTCGCCTGCATCGAGCTGGAGCAGGCGCAGGACCTGCTGCTCGGTCGCGGGCGCACGGCGGTCCTGCAAATCGGCGATCGCCTCCGCAGTTTCCGCAAAACGCTTACGCACGCCATCCAGCACGGCTGGCATTCTATGTCGCACTCGTGCAGGAGACCGCCGTGCGGCGCCTAAAGTGGGGTTTCGGGCGGTTGCTGTGCAGTGCTTCCACCCGCAAGCCGATGCGCATGAAGCTACTCATCCCGCTCGTCGGGGCGATAGCCCTTACCGCCGTGTGCGCTTCCAGCAACGGCGCGGTCACCCCGAAGATCGCGGCAAAGCAGGCAGAGGCCAAGCGCGTGCTCGAGCAGATCTCCGCGATCGACGAGCAGCTGAACAGCGTCTCCGAGCGCTACGACGGTGCGCGGTTCCGGCTCGACAAGCTGCGAAAGAACCTCGCCGTCGAGCAGGTCGCGCTCGTCGGCGCCCGGGTCCGCTTCCACCGTTCCCAACACCGCGCCGCCAAGCTGCTCGTCTGGATGTACACGTCGAACCGAGGTTCCACACTCGACGTGATCCTGGGCGCGCGCAACCTCGGCGAGCTCCTCGATCTCTCCGATGCCGAGCATCAACTGAGCCTGCAGGCGACGCTGATCGCACACCAGACGGCCGCGGCCAAGCATTCGCTGTCGGTAAAGGTGACCCGGCTCGACCGCGACCGCGCCGCGGCCGCCGTCGCGGTGCACGAGCTCTCGACCGAGCGCTCGCAGATCCTCAGCGGGCTCGCCGAGCGGCGGCGCCTGCTCGCCTCGGTGCAGGCGGAGGTGAACCACCTGGAGGCGGTCGAGCGTGCCCGCCAGGCCCGGCTCGCGGCCGAGGCCAGAGCGCGGCTCGAGGCAGAGCTCGCCGCCCAGCGGAAGGCTGCGGCCGAGGCGGCTGCGGCCCACCGCGCCGAGCTCGCGGCGGCCGCGAAGGCGAGAGCAGCCGCGGAGGCAGCGGTCGCCAACCACAAGAACTCGGCCGAGGCCGCCGGGCCGACGGGCCCGACGGGGGCGAGCGCCGCGACCGGCCCGACCGGCCCCGACGATGCGTCGGCCCCGTCGACGTCGACCTCGGTGCTCACGCCCGCCACACCGCCGCCCGTGGTCACGACGGCGCCGGTGATCACGACGACGAGCGTTCTTCCGACCGGCGTCGTTCCCACCGGGCCGCTCCCGAGTGGCCATCCCGAGGCGGCACAGCTCGCCCTCGCTTACCTGGGCGTGCCGTACCTGTGGGGCGGCGCGACTCCCAGCGGCTTCGACTGCTCCGGCCTCGTCGCCTACGTCTACGCGCAGCTCGGCGTCGTCCTCCCCCACTTCGCCGCGGCCCAGTGGGGCTTCGGCGTTGCCGTGCCGCTGCCCGACCTCCAGCCGGGCGACCTCGTCTTCTTCGACAAGCTCGATCACGTCGGGATCTATCTCGGCGACGACGAGTTCATCGACGCGCCGCACACCGGTGCGTTCGTTCGGATCGACACGCTCTCCGAGCCCTGGTACCACAAGCACTACGTCGGCGCCCGCCGCATCTGAGAACGATCCCCGCCGCGTACACTCGGCACCGTGCCCGCCCCGTACGGATGTGCGATCGCCGCCGAGCTCGAGGCCGACGTGCTCGAGCGCTTCCTGCGCTACGCACGGATCGATACGCAGTCCTCGCGCGTCTCGGACACCTATCCGAGCACGCTGAAGCAGCTCGACCTCTCGCGCCTGCTCGCGGAGGAGCTGCGCGGTCTCGGACTCGAGGACGTCGAGCTGACGAGTCACGGGTACGTCCTCGCAACGCTGCCGGCTGTGGGAGCCGAAGGCGGCCCGACCGTGGGGCTGCTCGCGCACGTCGACACGGCTCCGGATGCCTCGGGCACGGGCGTCGACCCGCAGGTGTGGAACGACTACGACGGCAGCGACCTGATCCTGCCGGGCGATCCCTCCCAGGTGGTCTCGCCCGCGGCGAACCCGCTGCTCCTCGAGCGGGTCGGTCACGACATCGTCACCTCGGACGGAACGACCCTCCTCGGCGCAGACGACAAGGCCGGCGTCGCCGAGATCATGGCCGCGGTGACGTGGCTGCTCGCGCACCCGGAGGTGCCGCGGGCCCGGGCGCGGATCGGCTTCACGGTCGACGAGGAGGTCGGCCACGGCGTCGACCACCTCGACCTCGACCGGTTCGGCGCCGACTTCGCCTACACGCTCGACGGCCAGGAGGTCGGCGGCATCGAGAACGAGACCTTCTCGGCGGTCGAGCTGAAGGTGACCTTCCGCGGGGTGGCGATCCACCCGGGCTTCGCGAAGGGAAGGCTCGTGAACCCGGTGAAGTTGGCCGCGCGTTTCATCGCCTCGTTTCCCGCCGACTCGCTCTCACCCGAGACGACCGACGAGCGCGAGGGCTTCGTCCACCCGCTCGAGCTCACGGGTGGGAGCGGCGGTGCGACCGTCTCGGTCTACGCACGCGACCACGACGGCGAGAAGCTCGAGCAGCATGTCGAGCTCGTCCAGCGGCTGGCCGCCGAAGCGGTCGCCGGCGAGCCACGGGCGAGCGTCTCGATCGAGCGCTGGGATCAGTACCGCAACATGCGCGAGGAGCTCGACAAGGTCCCGCAGGTCGTCGAGGCGGCGATGCAGGCGACACGCCGGGTCGGCCTCGAAGCGCGCCTCGAGTCGATCCGCGGCGGCACCGACGGCTCGCGCCTGACCGAGCTCGGCCTTCCCACCCCGAACATCTTCACCGGCGGCAACGACTTCCACTCCGAGCGTGAGTGGATCAGCGTGCAGGACATGGCCATCTCGGCGGCCACGGTCGTCGAGCTCGTCCGGCTGCTGGCCGAGCCAGCCGCCACGAGCTAGGAGACCCAACCGCACCTCGTCGGCCGTCGTTTTCAGGCGGCCGGTTCGCGCCGTGCTCGGGCGTGGTTCGTCACACTTTCGTTCCAGTACCTGTCCCCGCCTTTCCGCCTGGTGGGTGCGAGAATTTCGGGCTCTCTGGCCGCGTCGTTTTCAGGCTTTACCTGTCCCCGCCTCCGGCGCCCCGGAGCGCGGCGCCCCCTGACCGCAACGCCGGCTCGCAGCCGTGGATGGAAACGTCGGGGCAGGCCGACCCTGGGGCCGGCCTGCCCCGACGCTGCTACATGACCTCGAAGGTCTCGTAGACGTCGACGCCGCCGCCGTCTGCGAGGACAGGACAGCCGGCCGCCTTGCTCGTGGCGTCCTCGAGGCTCGAGGCCTCGATCACCGAGTAGCCGGTGAGGCCGGAGCTCGCGGCGCCGTTGGAGCCGCTGGCCGTCACGCCGGACGAGGGGCCAAAGGGGTTCCCCGCATCGACGATCGCCGGCCCGAGCCGGCCGAACCAGGCTCCCCACGCGGCCATTGCGGCCTCGCGCGCCTCGTCGGTCTCGGCCACGCCGCCGCCCTTGTATGCGAACAGGTACTTCGCCATCGTCTCTCTCCTTTTCGTTGTCGTGATCGTGTGTGCAAGCTATGGCCCCGGCGCCCCCGGTGTCCGGCGCCGTATCCAGGTTGTTACGAGCGCGGCGCGCTCCACGGATCCGGGCCGGGATCGCGGCCTTCGGCCACGGTTGCGAGCCTTCCGAGGTAGTGCTCCCACCCGAGGCCGTGGCTCTCGGCGGGCTCGCCGGCGGGCAGACCGCGGTGGACGAGTTCGAGCTTCGTCCCGGAGCCGTCCGCGACGAGCGAGATCTCGACCGTGGTCGACCCCGCCGGGACGAGCTCGGGGCCGGCGCCGCCCGACTCCCACCCCCAGGTGTACACGAGCCGCCGCGGGGGATCGAGCTCGACGAACTCCCCGCTCGTAATGTTCCCCGACCCGACCTCGATCCGCAACAGACCGCCCGGCCGGGGATCGAAGCTGAGCGCCTGCCCCCACCACGTCGTCGCCTTGCCAGGGTCGGTGAGGAGCTCCCATACGGTCTCCGGGCTCGCCGCGATCGCGATCTCGCGGCGGACGTCCGTCCGCTCAGTCGTCCGTTCCATGTTTCTTCCTCTCCTCTCGTTCCGCCTCCCGTTTGAGCGCCTCGAGCCGCGCGTCCCAGAACTCGTCGAGAAAGGCCTTGAGCTCGGCGAGCCCTTCGGGACGGGCGCGGTAGAGACGCCTCGTGCCGTTGCGTCGTTCGTCCACGAGCCCGGCCTCCCTCAGGACTGTCAGGTGCTGTGAGACCGCAGGCCGAGACACCTCGAAGTGCGAGGCGATCTCCCCCGCCGACAGCTCCTCGTCTCGCACGAGCGTGAGGATCCGGCGGCGGCGCGGTTCCGCCAGTGCCTTGAGCGCGGTCTCCATCGGGCGATATGTAAGCAGTTACTTACGTAAGTGTCAACTTAACAACTCACCGTCCTGCCGCCCCGCCGTACGGACGCCTACGATGTCGGAACGGTGTCGTCTGCTGGCAAGTCATCCAGGCATGTGCTCGCGGCGGTCAGCGTCGTCGCGCTCGCCTTTGCCGGCCTCGCGGCCGCTGCCCTGCCGCTCGCACCGCTCTCGAGCGTCGGCCGCCTGACGCCCGCGCCGGCGCCGGGTCCGCTCGGTCCGGAGGGCGTACCGGTTCCGAAGGCGACCGTCTTCGCGAATCCCGCGACTGTGAAGCGCGGCCAGACCGTCGACGGGGTGACGTGCGACGTCAACGAGAAGGTCGCCTTCCACATCCACGCCCACCTGACGCTCTTCATCAAGGGCCGCGCCTACCGGATCCCCTACGGCGTCGGGATCGGCCCGCAGCTCCAGGGCGTGAACACGGCCCAGGGCCCGTTCGTCACCTCGGGAAGCTGCTTCATGTGGCTGCACACCCACGCCCTCGACGGGATCATCCACATCGAGGCGCCGAAGCTCCAGACCTTCACCCTCGGCCAGTTCTTCGCCGTCTGGGGCGTGAAGCTGTCGAAGCTCCGCATCGGCAGCCACCTCGGCAAGGTGACCGCCTTCTACAACAACAAGGTCTGGACGGCCGACCCCACGAAGATCCCGCTGACGAGCGCAGCCCAGATCCAGCTCGACCTCGGCAAGCCCCTGATCGCCCCGCAACACATCAAGTTCCCGAAGGGGCTAGCCGCGTCGATGCAGAAGACGAAGTAGCACCGCTAGAAGGGGAGCTGGACGTCACCGACATCGACGCCCAGCGAGCGAGCCATGCGGACGCCGTGGTCGAGCTCGTCGCGGAGGCGGGCGATGTCGGCGGTGCGCATCGCGCTGCCGATCCAGGCACGCTCCCGGGGGCGCCAGAGCTCGTGCTCGACGAACACCGGCAGCAGGTCGTTCGCCGCCTTCACGAGCTTGCCCTTGGTCTGCTTGCTCGCGGTTCGCAGCAGCACCCGCTCGTAGGCGACGCCGGCACCGTGGTGGATGCCGTCGTCGATCGCGAGGCGGTTGCACAGGTTCTCGAGCACCGTGCCGGGCGAGCTCTTCGCGATCATCCGGAACTTGGGGATGATCAGCCGCTCGAAGAAGACCTGCATCAGGAAGACCTTCTCCTCGAGCGTGTCGGCGCCGATCACGAGCTTCGCCATCTGGTCGAGATAGGGATCGCGCTCGCCCGGGCCGCCCGAGAGCGCGATCAGCTGGAGCCACGCCTCGGTATGGCGTGCCTCGTCCTGCACCATCGTCGTGTAGTAGAGCTTCGCGTCGTGATGCGGCGCGAGCGAGAAGAGCTGCGCCGCCATCTCGACCGCAAGCTCGTCGGCCTGGAGCTGCTGAGTGATCACCGAGCGCCAGACGTCGCGGCGGCGGGCCTGCCGCTGCGGCGAGCCGCGTAGCTCGGGGATGGGCGGCTTGTCGCTCCAGGGGAGATCCTCGAGCTGCCATTCGACGCGCTTGGCGAGCTTGTAGAAGCGCGCGACATCCTCCTCGCGCTCCTGCTCCGGGCTGACCACGGGTACCTGCTCTGCTTCCATGGCTGGAGATTATGGCGGTCGGGAGCGCCTCGAACTTGCGGTTAACCCGCCGAGTTCCTATCCTGAGTGAAGTGATGGCCGCGCGCACCCTGGCGAATGTGAAGTCGACGCTCGACGATGCCTCCAAGGCAGCGCGCTCGAAGGCTCCCCGCTAGTCGGCGATCTCTCCCGCCCCGCCGGCTAGGACGATAGAAGCGGCGGGGGCCCTTACACCACTGAAAGGCCTCCAAGGTGACGCACAGCGCCACTCCCTCCGAACATCCAAGACGACGACGGCCCACCTCACCGGTGGGGCTGTACGACCCCGCGTTCGAGCACGACTCGTGCGGCGTCGCCTTCGTCGCACAGCTGAACGGGGTCGCCTCGCACGAGACGCTGCAGCGGGCGATTCGCGCGCTCGAGAACCTCGAGCACCGGGGTGCAGCCGGGGCCGACCCGCTCACCGGTGACGGTGCCGGGATGCTGCTCCAGCTGCCCGACGAGTTCTTCCGCGCCGTGGTCTCGCAGGAGCTGCCGCCGGCGGGTGCCTACGGGGTGTGCGTCTGCTTCCTGCCCGCCGACGATGACGCTCGCCGGGCAGAGCTCGAGCAGATCCTCGTGGACGCGGTCGAGGCAGAGGGCCAGCGGGTGATCGCCTGGCGCGACGTGCCCGTGGAGCTCGAGAACGTCGGCGAGACCGCCAGGGCATCGGCCCCCGTGATCCGCCAGCTCCTCGTCGCCGCCTCGGACGAGCTCGCCGGCAGCCGCGACGCGTTCGAGCGCAAGCTCTACGTGATCCGCCGGGTCGCCGAGATCGCCGCCGGGCCGGAGCTGGTGATCCCGAGCTTCTCGGCGCGGACGATCGTCTACAAGGGGATGCTGATGGCGCCCCAGCTCGCGCCGTGCTTCCCCGACCTGCGCGACGAGCGGATGAAGACGGCGCTCGTCCTGATCCACTCGCGCTTCTCGACGAACACCTTCCCGAGCTGGGAGCTCGCCCATCCCTACCGCTTCGTCGCCCACAACGGCGAGATCAACACCGTCCGCGGCAATGTCAACTGGATGCGGGCGCGCGAGTCGCAGCTCGCCTCCGAGCTCTTCGGCGACGACCTCACCAAGGTGCTGCCGGTGGTGCGCCCGGGCGGCTCCGACACCGCGAACTTCGACAACGTCCTCGAGCTGCTCGTGCTCTCGGGCCGGTCGGTGCCGCACGCGATGATGATGATGATCCCCGAGGCCTACGACGGCCGTGAGGACCTCCCCGAGGAGCTCCGTGGCTTCTATGCCTTCCACGGCTGCCTGACCGAGCCCTGGGACGGCCCCGCCTCGATCTCGTTCACCGACGGCACCGTGATCGGCGCGACGCTCGACCGAAACGGCCTGCGCCCCGGCCGCTGGACCGAGACGAAGGACGGCTGGGTCGTGCTCGCCTCCGAGACCGGCGTGCTCGACGAGCCGCCCGAGAACGTCCTGCGCAAGGGCCGGCTTCAGCCGGGACATCTGTTCCTGGTCGACCTCGAGCGCGGCCGGATCGTCGAGGACGCCGAGATCAAGCACGAGATCGCGAGCCGCCAGCCCTACGGCGACTGGTTCCGCGCCGGGATCGTCAACCTCACCGACCTTCCCGAGCGCCCGCCGCGCGTGCCGCGGGCCGAGCCGCTGCGCTCGCGGCAGCTCGCATTCGGCTACACGCAAGAGGACATGAAGGTCGTCCTGACGCCGCTTGCGAAGAACGGCGAGGAGCCGATCGGCTCGATGGGCAACGACCTCGCACTCGCCGTTCTCTCCGACCAGCGCCCGCTCCTCTACTCCTACTTCAAGCAACTCTTCGCCCAGGTCACGAACCCGCCGATCGACTCGACCCGGGAGGCGGTCGTGATGAGCGTCGCGACGAGCGTCGGTTCCGAGCGCAACTTGCTCGGCGAGACGCCCGAGCACGCGAGGCAGCTCGTGATCGACCAGCCGATCATCCGCAGCAAGCAGCTCGAGGCGCTTCGCCAGATCGACTCGGAGCACTTCAAGGCGCACACGATCGACATCACGTGGCCGGTTGCCGAGGGCACCGCCGGCCTCGACGAGGCGCTCGCCCGGATCTGCCGCGAGGCCGACGAGGCGCTCGTGAACGGCGTCAACATCATCATCCTCTCGGACAGGAACATGGGGCTCGACCGGGTCGCGATCCCGGCGCTCCTCGCCGTCTCCTCGGTGCACCACCATCTCGTGCGCGAGGGCACGCGCCTGCAGGCCGGGCTCGTCATCGAGTCGGGCGAGCCGCGCGACGTCCACCAGTTCGCGACGTTGATCGGCTACGGCGCGGCGGCGATCAACCCCTACGTGATGCTGGAGACGCTCTCGGAGCTCGCGGCGGAGGGCTGGCTCCCGGAGGGGATGACAGCCGACGAGGCGCAGAAGCAGGCGATCAAGGGGATCAAGAAGGGCCTGCTGAAGACGATCTCGAAGATGGGCATCTCGACGATCCCGTCCTATTGCGGCGCCCAGATCTTCGAGGCGGTCGGGCTCGACACGGGGCTCGTCGAGCGCCACTTCACCGGCACGCCGTCGCGCATCGGCGGCATCGGCAGCGAGGTACTCGCCCGCGAGGCGCTCGACCGGCACGCGCGCGCGTACCCGCAGAACGGCGACCTGCTGCCGCTCGGCGGCGTCTACGCCTGGCGCAACGAGGGCGAGTTCCACCAGTGGAACCCCGAGACGATCTCGCTACTCCAGCATTCGGTGCGGCACGGCGGCTACGCCTCCTACGAGCAGTTCTCGAAGCTCGTGAACGAGGACGCCGTCCGGCGCGCGACCCTGCGCGGCCTGCTGCGCTTCCGCCCCGGGACTCCGATCCCGCTCGAGGAGGTCGAGCCGGCCGCCGAGATCGTGAAGCGCTTCTCGACCGGCGCGATGTCGCTCGGATCGCTCTCGCGCGAGGCACACGAGACGCTCGCGATCGCGATGAACCGCATCGGCGGCAAGTCGAACACCGGTGAGGGCGGCGAGGACCCGTCGCGGTATGTCCGCGACGCGAACAACGACTCGCGCCGCTCCGCGATCAAGCAGGTCGCCTCCGGCCGCTTCGGGGTGAACATCCACTACCTCACGAACGCGGACCAGCTCCAGATCAAGATGGCGCAGGGCGCGAAGCCCGGCGAGGGCGGCCAGCTGCCCGGCCACAAGGTCGACGCCTACATCGCGAAGATCCGCTTCACCACGCCGGGTGTCGGCCTGATCTCGCCGCCGCCGCACCACGACATCTACTCGATCGAGGATCTCAAGCAGCTGATCTACGACCTCCGCTCCGCGAACCCGAAGGCGCAGGTGTCGGTCAAGCTCGTCGCCGAGATGGGCGTCGGCACGGTCGCCGCCGGAGTCGCGAAGTGCAACGCCGATCACGTGCTGATCTCCGGGCACGACGGCGGCACCGGCGCCTCGCCGCTCAGCTCGGTCTACTACGCCGGAATCCCCTGGGAGATCGGCCTGGCCGAGACGCAGCAGACGCTCGTGATGAACGACCTGCGCTCGCGGATCTGGGTGCAGACCGACGGCCAGCTCAAGACCGGCCGCGACGTCGTGATCGCCGCGCTGCTCGGCGCCGACGAAATGGGCTTCTCGACCGCGCCGCTCGTCGCGACCGGCTGCGTGATGATGCGCGCCTGCCACCTGAACACGTGCCCGGTCGGCATCGCGACCCAGGATCCGGTGCTGCGGGAGCGCTTCGCCGGCGCACCCGAGCACGTCGTCAACTTCTTCTTCTTCGTCGCCGAGGAGGCCCGCAGGATCATGGCCGAGCTCGGGATCGCGAAGTTCGAGGATCTGGTCGGCCGGGTCGACCTGCTCTCGGCCGACGAGGCCGTCGAGCACTGGAAGGCCCGCGGGATCGACCTCTCGAACCTGCTTCACATGCCTGACGTGCCGGCGGGAACGCCGCTGCGCCGGACGCGCGCCCAGGAGCCGACGCTCGACTCGGCCCTCGACTGGGAGCTGATCGGCCTCGCCGAAGCAGCGCTGAAGAACCGCGAGCCCGTGACGGCGGAGCTGCCGGTGAGGAACGTCCACCGGGCCGTCGGGGGCCTCCTCTCGCACGCGATTACAGTCGAGCACGGCTTCGAGGGCCTGCCCGACGGGACGATCCAGTTCACGCTACGCGGGTCGGCCGGGCAGTCGTTCGGCGCGTGGCTCGCGCCCGGCGTCGAGCTGACGCTTTGGGGCGACGCGAATGATTACACCGGCAAGGGCCTCTCCGGCGGCACGGTCGCGATCCGTCCGCCCGAGGCGGCGACGTTCGCCGCCGAGGAGAACGTGATCGTCGGCAACACGGTTCTGTACGGCGCGACCAAGGGAAAGGCGTTCTTCCGCGGCCTCGCGGGCGAGCGTTTCGCCGTCCGGAACTCGGGCGCCGATGCCGTGGTCGAGGGCGTCGGCGACCATGGCTGCGAGTACATGACCGGTGGCCACGTGGTCGTGCTAGGACCGACCGGACGCAACTTCGCGGCGGGCATGAGCGGCGGGATCGCCTACGTGCTCGACGCCGACGGCGGCTTCGCGTCGCGCTGCAACCACGAGCTCGTCGACCTCGAGGACCTCGACGCCGGCGACGAGGCGCTCGTGCGCGGGCTCGTCGAGGAGCACCTCGAGCGGACGGGCTCCCCGGTCGCTGCACACGTCCTGGAGCGCTTCGACGACCTCGCCTTCGTGAAGGTGATGCCGCGCGACTACCGCACCGCGCTCGAATCGATCGCCGCGGGCAACGGCTCGATCCGGTATCCCGACGAGCACGTCGTCTCGAGCGGCGGCGAGGGCTTCGTCACCGCCGAGGTCGAGAGCGGGTCGTCGGGTTAATGGGTGAGCTGACCAATGGGTGAGCTGGGCGCGTTCCTGAAGGTCGGCCGGATCGAGAACCCGGAGCGCGCTCCCGCGGACCGGGTCAACGACTACCACGAGTTCGTCCGCACGCTCGCCGGCACGGAGCTGGCCGAGCAGGGCGCGCGCTGCATGGAGTGCGGCGTGCCGTTCTGCCACAACGGCTGCCCGGTGAACAACCTCATTCCGGACTGGAACGACCTCGTCTACCGCGACCGCTGGGAGCAGGCGATCGAACAGCTCCACCGGACGAACAACTTCCCCGACTTCACCGGCCGGCTCTGCCCCGCGCCCTGCGAGGCCGCCTGCGTGCTCGAGATCCGCGAAGGCGAGGCAGTGACGATCAAGCAGATCGAGCTCGCGATCATCAACCGCGCGTGGGACGAGGGCTGGGTTCGCCCGCAGCCGCCCCCGCGCGAGTCCGGCCGCTCGGTCGCCGTGATCGGCGCCGGGCCCGCCGGGATGGCGTGTGCCCAGCAGCTGCGGCGCTCCGGCCACACGGTGACGGTGTTCGAGCGCGACGAGGCAGGCGGCGGGCTCGTCCGCTTCGGCGTGCCGGACTTCAAGATCGAGAAGACGGTTGTCGAGCGCCGCGTCGAGCAGCTCGCGGCGGAGGGCGTCGTCTTCCGCTTCGGCACCACAGTCGGCATGGATGTGCCGGTCGAGGAGCTCGAGGCCTTCGATGCGATCGTGATCGCGACCGGCTCCCGCGTCCCCCGCGACCTGCCGGTTCCCGGCCGTGAGCTCGCGGGCGTCCACTTCGCAATGGACTACCTCTACCAGCGCAACCGCTTCGTCGCGCGCGAGGAGGGCCCGCTGCCGCTCGGCGCACCCGAGCCTCCGGCCGGCGCCGCGGTGATCACCGCGATGGGGAAGGACGTGATCGTGATCGGCGGCGGCGACACCGGCGCCGACTGCGTCGCGAATGCCCACCGCGAGGGCGCGGCGTCGGTCACCCAGATCGAGCTGATCGGCGAGCCGCCGGCCTCCCGCCCCGACCACCTCTCTCCATGGCCGCTCTGGCCGATGAAGCTCCGCGTCCCCTATGCGCTCAAGGAGGGCGGCTCTCGCGACTTCGCGATCTCGACGACCCACTTCTCGGGCGCGAACGGACACGTGGAGCAGATCCACTGGGCCGCGAACGAGGGCGCCCCGCCGTTCAAGCTCGTCGACGGCAGCGAAGAGACCCGCGACGCCGGCCTCGTCCTGCTCGCGATGGGCTTCCTCGGCCCCGAGGGCGGCCTGCTCGAGCAGCTCGGCGTCGAGCGGGACGAGCGAAGCAACGTCAAGACGACGAACTACGAGACGTCGGTGCCCGGCATCTTCGCGGCCGGCGACGCCCGGCGTGGCCAGTCGCTGATCGTCTGGGCGATCAACGAGGGCCGCCGTTGCGCGCAGGCGGTCGAGCGCTCGTTCGCGAAGATTCCTGCCTGAACGCCGCGGCTGCGAGCCTAGGCGTCGGAGTCGCAGCCGCGAGGCCGGCCGGCTTCCGCGAGACGATCGAGATGTTCGCGAGTTCGGGCGATCACATCCACCCAGAACTCGTTGATCTCCTGCGCCTCGGGGCGAGGATCCGAGCGCCAGCGGGCCGGGAGCGCCGCGCGGGCCGCGGCGTACCGCGTGCGGTTCGCCTCGAAGCGAGACAGGAGGCTGTAGTCGACGGCCACACGGTCCTATCGGCAGGACTGTCCGCGACATGAGAGCCGGCGTCCGGTTCTTGAATCCGCCCGCAGCTCGGACATAGCCCTCTTCCCATGCCGTAGTCCCCGGCCGGGTCTGGCGCGCCGTCTAGGGCAGTTGCTGGGTCGCGGTGGTATTTCCGTTCGCGTCGAGCGTGCGGATGGCCGTGGTGGCGCCTGTTGGCAGAGCCGTTGCTGAAGAGAACAGATTGTCTTCGACCGGCGTCGAGTCGAGCACGGTGCCGTTCGCGTCGAGCGCCTGGACCGTGGCGACCCCGTCCGCCGCTATGCCCTGGAGACGCGTGGGGCCCGGGAAGGTAAGCGCCTGAACATCGGGGGACGGGAAGTTGTTGGCGTTCAGGTCGCAGCCGAAGCCGTTTCCGGGCCGACCGTCCACGCGCGCCATCGCGAAGCAGAAGTTGCCGTCGGCGTTGCGCGTCGCGTAGAAGGCGACGCCGTTGAGTGTGCCCAGAGACTGCATCGTCCCGCCTACCTTCAGCTCCCGCATCGCGTCGTCGAGCCTCGTCTCGCCGGGCATGACCGTGTCCAACGACACGGGCGTTCCGCCGTTCGAAATACCGAGCAGGTCGCTGAGCTTCCCGGCGAACGCAGTCGCGGGGATCGCGATCGCCGCGGCGAGCGCGACTGCGATCGCGAGACGGCGCCGCCGCATCTCGGTCGTCCCGGACAGCTGGAGCGGCTCACCGATCGGCACTGGATTCGCCGCTGCGAGACGCTCGATCACGTCGTTGTTCATCTCGTCACTCCTTTGGGGTCTGGGTGAAAGGATGCAGCGGCCGCGAGTCTCGACCCAAGCCGCGACTTTGCACGGTGGTAGCGGACACGGCACGCCACGGTCGAGCAGCCGAGGACGGTCGCGGCACCGGCGAGCGACAGCCCCTCCCAGGCGACGAGTCGCAGGACCTCGCGATCCCGCTCGCTCAGAGCGTTGAATGCCGTAGCGAGCTCGCCGTCGCCGACGGGATCGGGTTCGCCGGTTGGCCCGTCATGCCCGTGCGCCGCGCGTCCGCGTTTACGTCGTTCGTTCGCGAGCGTCTTCCGCGCGACGGTGTAGAGCCAAGGCAACGGCTCGGCCGGCACGTCTTCGATCCTTCGCAGACAGACGAGAAAGGTGTCCGACACGAGGTCGTCGACGATCGGCTCGGGGGCCCTGCGTCTGACATAGGCGCGAACCGCCTCGAAGTGCTCGGTATAGATCTGCTCGAAACGCTGCATCTCACCCTGTATATGTCGCGGGCGGCTCACGTGTTACGCCCGTTTGTCCGGCTGCGCCTCTTCGCGTGCGACCGGCGTCACCGGGCGCTTGAGAGCGGCGCCGACCAGGTAGGGTGCGCCGCAGTGCCGCGCTATCGCCTGATCTTCCCGGCTCCTCCCGGCGACCCGATCGAAAGCGCCCCGACGGCGGAGATCGACACCGGCGACGAGGTCTACGACGTCGACGCTGTGTTCGAGTACGACGGAAAGCGCTGGCGCGTGAGCGAGACGACGCTCGAGCAGCAAGACAGCGAAGAGTCGGCCGACCTGCTGGTCTGGCCCGCCGATTAGCGCTCCTCGGGTCGATTCATGAAGCCGGCCCGATGACCTCGCTCGCCGCCTCTGCCGGCGCCGGGGCGGTTGCGGCGGCGGTGTGGGCGCTCCAGGAACCCCTCGACCAGTGGGCGTTCCGCTGCGACTACTCCGACGTCGCCGTGCTCGGCAAGGCGGCCACGCGCGGCCCGGGCTGGCGGCCCGCCGGGGTCGCGATCCATGTCGCGAACGGCGCCCTCTTCGGCGCCGCATTCCACGCCGCCCGCACGCGCACGACGGTCGCTCCCCGTCGGCTGGCGCTCGGCATGGCGCTCGCCGAACACGTCGGGCTCTACCCGCTCTGCTTCCTGATCGACCGCCACCACCCGGCCCGAGGCGAGCGCGGCATCCCACCGCTGCTCACGAACCCTCGCGCCTTCGCGCAGGCCACCTGGCGGCACACGCTCTTCGGGCTCGTCCTCGGACGACTTGCCGGCCGGGAGTCGTTGGCCGGCTCCCGCCCTGAATAATCGAGCGAATGCGCGCGCCCAGAATGCTCGAGCCACTGACGATTCGCGACTTCGCCCTGCTCTGGACCGGGATGGCCGTGTCGCTCGTCGGCGACGGGATCCTGCTCGTGGCGCTCGCCTGGCAGACCTACGAGCTGTCGGACTCGCCCTCGACCCTCGGCTGGATCGCCGCCGCCTACACGCTGCCGATGGTGGTCGTGCTCCTCGGTGGCGGGGTCTTGACCGATCGCTTCGAACGGCGGAAGCTGATGATCGTCGCCGACCTGATCCGCGTCTTCTCCGTCGGGGCGATGGGCGCTCTTGCCGTCTCGCACCACCTCGGCCTCTGGAAGCTCGGGGTGCTCGCGGCGCTGACCGGCGTCGGCGATGCGCTCTTCGCCCCCGCATTCGGCTCGATCGTGCCGGAGATCGTCCCGCGCGAGCTGCTAGTCGAGGCGAACGCGCTCGACCAGTTCGTGCGGCCGCTTTCGAACGTGATCGGGCCCGCGATCGCCGGTGTCCTGATCGCAGGCGCGGGCGTCGGAACCGCATTCGTGGCCGACGCCGCGACCTTCGTCGTCTCGACCGTGACCGCGTTCGCGCTGACAGCCCGCCCCTTCCACCACACCGAGCGCCCCTCCGTGAAGCGGGAGCTGCGCGAGGGCTTCGCGTTCGTGCGGGCGCGCAAGTGGCTCTGGGCGACGCTGCTCGCCTCGACGATCATCATGGTCGCGCCCGCTGCGCGGTACGTGCTGCTGCCCGACCTCGTCAAGAACAACCTTCACGCCTCCGCCGGCGCGCTCGGCCTCGTCTACGGTGCGGCTGCGGTCGGCTCGATCGCGGGCGCCGTCGCCTTCGGGCAGGTCGGGATGACCAGGCGCTACGTGCTCGTCATGTACGCGAGCTGGGCGGTCGCGCTGCTCGTGATCGCGGGCTACGGGATCGCCGGCAGCGTCGCGCAGCTCCTCGCACTCGGGCTCGTCGGCGGCTTCGGGCTGGCGTTCGGCCAGGCGACCTGGGGCACGATGATGCACAGACTCGTGCCGCGTGAGGTGCTCGGGCGCGTGACGAGTCTCGACTGGCTGTCGGCGACGAGCCTCATGCCGATGTGGTTCGTCGCGATCGGCTTCATCGCCGATGCCGTCGGCGTACGGGCAACGCTCGTCGGTGCCGGACTCATCGGTGGCGTCACGACGCTGCTTTTCCCGTTCGCGATTCCGGGGATCCGAGATCCCGAACACGAGCCGTTCCTCGACGGCGGCCGGCCGGACGCACCGGCCCTCGTAGCCGACTAGCGCCTCCGGGCGAAGAGCGGCACGAAGACGTGCGCCAGCGGGCCGATCGACACGAGGTAGAGCACGGTGATGATCCCGACCGTCCCGCCCAGGAGCCAGCCGAGCACGAGCACCGTCGCCTCGATCGCGGTGCGGACGAGGCGGATCGACCAGCCCGTACGCCGGGAGAGGCCGGTCATCAGCCCGTCCCGCGGGCCGGGGCCGAGGCCCGCGCCGATATAGAGGCCCGTCGCGACACCACCGAGGAGCACCCCGAGCAGGCAGCAGCCCCAGCGGAGCACCTCACCGTGAATCACAGGCACGAGCCAGAGCACGATGTCGATCGACCCGCCGATCACGATCGCGTTGCTGATCGTTCCCCATCCGGGCCGCTCGCCGAGCGGGATCCAGAAGAGGAGGACCGCGAACGAGACGAGGATCGCCGACGTTCCGATCGCGATCCCGGCCTGTTTCGCGAGGCCCTGGTGGAGCACGTCCCAGGGAACGAGCCCGTGCCGGCCGAGCACCATCAGCGAGGAGCTCAGGCCGTAGATCACGAGTCCGGCGTACAGCTGCGCGAACCGTCCGCGCAGGTTGTCGCGCGGGAGCTCCATCGTGAGACCGGCGACACGCCGGCGGGTAGAGAGACTCACCTCTCGAGTCTGCCCGAGGCTCGACAAGCCCTGGCGGTCAACCGCCGGCGGTCAGGAGTCGCGCGTCACGGATCGAGCCGCGGCGCCCGCCTCGATCTCGTTCCGGAGCTGTTGCAGGCACAGCTCGTCCTGCAGCTTCGCGCCGTTCCCGGGAACCGGCACCGGATCGATCAAGAGCGTCCGGCCGTCGTCGGCGGCGATCACGTTCGATCCGTTCACATCGCCGTGAGGGAGCGCCTTCGCATGCAGCTTCTCGACGGTCGCCTCGACCAGGGCCAGCTGCCGTCTCGCCTCTTCGATCATGCCGAAGGAGATCAGCGAGCTCAGCGTCTCGCCGCTCACGTACTCGAGGAGGTAGCCGGCGAACTCGCCACGCGGGCTCCTCACGCGCGCCGCCGGCATCGGGATGTGCGCCGGCATGACACGGTGCATCGCGATCAGACGCTCGAACTGCAGGCCGAGGTTCTCCGACTTCGCGAGCGAGCGGATGCCAGAGCCGGCCGGAGGCGCGAATCTCGGCCAGCAGTACTTGAGGATTACCTCGTCGGGAGCGAAGCCCTGGCCGATCAGCCCCCGCCGAAGCTGGGTCCCGTCGGAGATCACGATGTCGCTGTAGTAGATCGGCCGGCGAACGGGCGCAGGCTCGGGCTGGGTCGATCTGCTCATCGCTCTCGCAAGCAGGCGACGGGCGGGGCTCATTCGGCATACCCGACCGGTTCGACCAACGCGACGTCCACGACCATCAGTCTAGGGTGCCCGATCGCCCGCCTGCGCGCAGCTCATCTAAGCTCGTGCGGTGGCCGCTCGGGACGATCTCTCCGGCACGGTTGCGCTCGTCACCGGCGGCGGCCGCGGGATCGGGCTCTCGATCGCGCGGGAGCTCACGGAGGCAGGAGCGCGAGTCGCGATCAGTGCGCGCAGCGCCGACCAACTCGAGCGGGCGGCGGAAGAGCTCGGTGCGCTCGCGGTCGTCGGCGACGTCAGCCGCGAGCAGGACGTGGCGAGGATGGTCGAGCAGACCGATCGGGCGCTCGGGCCGATCGACCTGCTCGTCGCGAACGCCGGGATCGCGGGAAACGATGCGAGTGTGTCGGCGAGCACGCCCTCGGAGTGGTGGCACGTGTTCGAGGTCAACGTGTTCGGCACCTATCTCTGCTGCCGTGCCGCGCTGCCGGCGATGACAGAACGCGGTGCCGGGAGGATCGTGATCGTCGGCAGCGGCGCCTCGTACCTTCCGGTGCGCGGCAACGGCCTCGGCGGCAACTACGGCGCGAGCAAGGCCGCCGTCGGCCGCTTCGGGGAGTACCTCGCGGCCGAGGTCCGGTTGCAGGGCATCGCCGTCTTCGTGATCAGCCCCGGCCTCGTCCAGACCGAGATGACCGCCCCGTTCGGGCCGAACGCCCCGTGGACGCCGCCGGAACTCGCCCCGCAACTCGTGCGCGTGCTGGCCTCGGGCAGAGCCGACCGCCTCGCCGGCCGCTATCTGCACGCCGAGCACGACGACATCGAGGAACTGATCGGCCGCGCCGACGAGATCGTCGAGAGCGACCTGAACTCGATCCGGCTACGTCGCTGAGACCGGCGGCTATCCGGCGGCGTTCTTCGTGACGACGGTTGCCTGCGGCATGAGGCCGCCGTGGATGTAGAGCCAGACCGTCGTGGCGCGGCCTGACGGGCAACAGTCGCCGTCCTGCGGGCCGTAGAAGTACTCGGTGGCCCTCACCGCTCCGCGAACGATCTTCGCGGTGAGGAGCGGCGCGTGCGCATCCTTGGCCGCCCGATGCCTCGGCGTCAGGATCCCGACCACACCGAGCTTCGAGCCGGTGAACCCGTAGACGACCTGCGCGAAGGCGAGCTGTCCCGCGGCGGTGCCGCCGCCGTTCGAGCAGACGATCCCGAGCGAGGCGACATCTTGGCCGCTGCCGGTCAGGTCGCCGTACACCGGCGGCTCGGTCCCGACGCTGACCTTCCGGACGCCCGGCCAGCGCGTGGACGAGATGACTGCCTGGCCGTCGCGCAGGTGGATCGGCGCCTTCGCACCGCACACCGAGCCGGGCACGGCCACCGAGCTCCACGAGACCGAGTGGATACTCGGAGCTGCGCCGAGCGCGGTCGCCCAACCGGTCACGGACACGGCTGCGGCGAGTCCGAGCAAGAACCGGAACCGCAGCGAGGCCACACCCACGTCGAGATCTTCGCAGGCCGCGGTAGCTCGACGTGTTAAGCAGGGCACTTCGACCGCGGACGACGACGCGCAGAGGATCGCGCCGGCGCAGGCCCCGCTCTGGATCGGCCGACCGATAGGTCCCAACCGATGCAACTGTCTGCACTTTCGTCTACCGTGAGGGGCGGCGCTACGAGGTGCCGCGACCGCAACGAGGCGGAGTCGCCCTCGTCTGTACCGGTGCCGCCTCCGTCTCCAACTGGAGTGGAGGTGAGGCATGGCCCCGAGAGTGAGCAAGAAGAAGGCAGCCGAGCAGGCTGAGCTGGCTGCTCCCGCGTACGACGAGATCGCAATGCGTGCGTACGAGATTCATGAGTCGGGCAAGGGGGAAGGCCCGCTCGAGGACTGGCTTCGCGCCGAGCGCGAGCTGTCGGGCGGGATCGAAGCCGAGGCGCAGATCGCCGCCTGAGTCATGCGCTCTCCGGGCGCGGCGCAGCTTTGCCGGCCGCGCCGCGCCCGAGGCTCTACGAGCGTGGCTTGCGGTTCGGGAGGTGGATCGCGCGGCCGAGCGCGACGAGCCCGGCCTCCTTGATTCCCTCGGACAGCGTCGGGTGCGGCGCCATCCCGTCGGCGACCGTCTCGACCGTCGATTCGGCGTCGAGCGCGACCACGCCCGCTTCGATCAGATCGGTGGCGTGCGGGCCGACGATCACGATCCCGAGCAGCTCGCCGTAGCGCGTCTCGTGGATCGACTTGACGAAGCCGACCGTGTCGTCCTGCATCACCGCGCGGGCGTTCGCGACCCAGGGGAACCGACCGACCGCTACATCCTCGCCGTAGGCCTCGCGCGCCTGGGCCTCGGTCAGGCCGACGCTCGCGACCTCGGGGTCGGTGTAGATCGGCCTCGGCACCGCCGGCTCGCCGACGGCAGCCTGGTGCCCGCAGGCGTTCTCAGCGGCGACCTCTCCCTCGCGGAAGGCGGTATGGGCGAGCTGCCAGTAGCCGGCGCAGTCGCCGACCGCGTAGATGTGCGGCACCGAGGTGCGCCGGGCATCGTCGGCATCGATGCCCTTACGGGTGTCGAACGTGACCCCCACGGCCTCGAGCCCGATCCCCGAGACGAGCGGCGCGCGCCCGACCGCAACGAGCATCAGGTCGGCCTCGACCGACTCGCCCTCGCCGAAGCGGACGGTGAGAGCGCCCCCGCTCTCCTCGACGGTGGTGCACTGCTTGCCGAGCTCGAGCGCGATCCCCTTCTTCTTGTAGGCCTTCGCGAGCTCCTTCGAGGCGTCCTCGTCCTCGGTCGGGATCAGGCGGTCGAGCAACTCGATCACGGTCACCTCGCTGCCGAACGTCCGGAAGATCGACGCGAACTCGCAGCCGATGATCCCTCCGCCGAGAATGACGAGCCGCTTCGGGACCTCGGTCCGGGCCAAGAGGCCGGTCGAGTCGACGCAGAGCTCCGAGTCGATCCCCGGAATCGGCGGGCGGATCGGGAACGAGCCGGTCGCGACGATCGCCGAATCGAACTCGACGTCCTCGGCGCCCTCGACCGCAATGGTGTTCGGGCCGGTGAAGGTGCCCTTGCCGTGCACCCACTGGACGCCGTTTGCCTTGAAGAGGGAGGCGATGCCGCCGGTCATCTGCGAGACGACGGCGTCCTTCCACCGGGCGGCTGCCGGGAAGTCGAGCTCGGGATCGTCGACGATGACGCCGAGCTTCTCGAACGACTCGCGTGCCAGCTTCAGGAAGTGGGCGGTCTGCACCCACGCCTTGGTCGGGATACACCCGACCCGCAGGCAGGTGCCTCCGAGCTCCGGCTCGGCTTCGATGCAGACAACGCTCGCGCCGAGCTGCGCGGCCCTGATCGCCGCGGTGTAGCCGCCGGGGCCGCCTCCGAGAACTGCGATGTCGCATTTCATCTCCGCCCGATCGTATCCTGGGCACAATGCCCGGCAGATGAAGCTCGAAGGGATCCACCACGTGACGTGCATCACGGGTGACGCGCCGGCGAACGTCGAGTTCTACGCGGGCACGCTCGGGCTCCGTCTCGTGAAGAAGACGGTGAACCAGGACGACCCGACCGTCTACCACCTCTTCTACGCGGACGAGCGGGGAAACGCGGGCGCAGACATCACCTTCTTCGAGTACCCCGGCTCGCCGCGCGGCCGCGCCGGCGACGGGATGGTGCATCGGGTCTGCTTTCGCGTCGCCTCCGAGGAGGCGCTGGACTTCTGGGCCGAGCGGGCCGGTGGCGAGCGCCGGTTCGGCTCGACCGTGATCCATGATCCGGAGGGCCTCGAGCTGGAGCTGGTCGTCGACGAGACGAACGACGAGCCGCTGATCGCCGACCACCCGGAGATCCCGAGGGAGCTCGCGCTGCGCGGCTTCGCCGGCGTGCGCGCGTTCTCCTCCGACTATGGGCGAAGCGCGATGTTCCTCTGGGGCCTCGGCTTCACCCCCGGCTGGGAATGCCGCGGCGACAAGCGCGGCGGCTTCTACGTCTACGACGACGCGCCGGAGGCCCGCGGGCTGCCGGGAGCCGGCACCGTGCACCACGTTGCCTGGGCCTCGACGATCGAGGATCACGAAGCCTGGCGGCAGAAGGTCGCCTCGATCGGCGGGCAACCGACGCCGGTGATCGACCGCTTCTACTTCCGCTCGATCTACTTCCGCGAGCCGAGCGGCGTCCTGTTCGAGATCGCGACGCTCGGCCCGGGGTTCACCTCGGACGAGCCGCTCGAGACGCTCGGCGAGCATCTCTCGCTACCGCCCGACTTCGAGCGGCTCCGCGGCCAGCTCGAGGACCGCCTGACCCCGTTGCCCGACCCGCGCCCGAGCCGGACGTGATCTACGCCGAACGGCCTGCAGCCGGCGAGGCGGAGGGCGCATTCGTCCTCATTCACGGCCGCGGCGCGAACGAGCACGACCTGCTCGGGCTCTTCGATGCGCTCGATCCCGATCGCCGGCTCCACGGCTACTGCCCGCGCGGCCCGCTCTCGCTGCCGCCCGGCGGCGCCCACTGGTACGCCGTGCCGCGCGTCGGCTACCCGGACCCGGTGACGTTCGCCGATGGCTATGGGGCGCTGACGGGCTTCGTCGACTCGCTGCCGCACGAGCGGAAGCTGATCGGCGGCTTCTCGCAGGGAGCGGTGATGAGCTACGCGGCCGGGCTCGGCGAGGGCCGTCCGCGGCCGGCCGCCGTGATCGCCTTCTCGGGGTTCGTCCCCACCGTCGAGGGCTGGCAGCTCGATGACGCGCGCCCGTTCCCGCCGATCGCGGTCGCGCACGGAACCTACGACCCGGTGATCCCGGTCGAGTTCGCCCACCGGTCGGTGGCGGAGCTCGAGGCCGCAGGCGCCGAGGTGCTCTACCGCGAGTCGCCGATCGACCATGCGATCGATCCCGCGTTCGTCGAGGAGCTCGTGCCGTGGATCGCGTCGGTCAGAGCGTCCGGCGCAGCGTGAGGGTCTTCCCCTCTTCGCGCACCTGCTCGAACCCGAGCCCGAGGAAGTGGCCCTCGTCGCGGTCGCCGCGCTCGACGGACACCGAGAGCGCGCGGTAGCCGTCGCCCTTCGCGCGCGCGAGCAGCGCCGTCGCCAGCTTCGTTCCGATCCCCTCGTGCTGGCGCGTCGGGACGACGACGATCGTCATCTCCGGCGTCTCCTCGTCGATGTAGCCGTAGCCGCGGAGCGTGTCCGGGAAGAGCCGGAACCACGCGGCGCCGACCGAGTGGCCGCCGTCCATCGCGACGAGCGAGGTGTCGCCCTTGCGGCCCCACGCATCGACGTAGCGCGAGATCGAGATGTCGGTGTCGAACGCAGCCACGTGCCAGTTGTAGGCGAAGCCGAGCAGGGAGCGCAGGAACGGGACGTCGAGCTTGTCACCGCGCCGAACGACGATACCCGGGGTCACGTCTTGCGATGCCACAATCCCTCTGACGTACGGTCGCGGGTGTGTGATTGCAAGACCACTGCTAGAGAGCGAGCGCCGGGTCCTCGAGGAACGTCTTGACCGTCCGCAGGAAGTCGGCGGCGGGCGCGCCGTCGACGGCGCGATGGTCGAAGGTCGCGGTGACCGTCATCATCGGGCGGATCGCGACTTCGCCGGCGCTCGCGACGGGACGGTCGATCGTGACTCCGACCGCGAGGATCGCGGCCTGCGGCGGGTTGAGAATCGCAGTGAACTGCTCGACGCCGAACATGCCGAGGTTCGAGATGGTGAACGTGCCGCCCTCGAGGTCGGCAAGCTGGAGCGTTCCGGCGCGGGCGCGCTCGACGAGCTCTCCGCGCCGCGCGGCGACCTCGGCGAGCGAGAGTCGCTCGACCGCGTGGATCACCGGCACGACGAGCCCCTGGGGAGCCGCAACCGCAATCCCGATGTTCGCCGACGGGAACCGGATCAGCGCCTCCTCGGTGAACTGGACGTTCACCTCGGGATGGCGCGCGAGGGCGCTCGCGCAGACCCGGGCGAGCAGATCGGTGACGGTCACGCGGACGTCGGGGTCGAGCTCACGCGCACGCCCGACGAGGGCGTTCGCACGCGTCATGTCCATCGAGACGGTGAGCTGGAACGCCGGCACCTGCGCCGCCTCGGTGAGCCGGCGGGCGATCGTGCGCCGGATGCTCGTCAGCGGCACCGACTCGACGTCCGCAGGGTGCGCAAGAGGCGCGGCTGGGGCGGGCGCAGCCGGCGCGGCGCTCGACCCACGCTCGACGTCCTCGGCGATGATCCGGCCGTCGGGCCCGGTGCCGGTGAGCAGCCCGAGATCGATCCCCCGCTCGAGTGCGATCCGGCGCGCGAGCGGCGAGGCCTTGACGCGCCCACCGGCGTCCTCGCGGGCCCCGTTGATCACGGCGCGAAACTCCTTCGCGGGAGCCTCGGCCTCGACGGACGCTGCTGAGACGGCCGTCTCAGCAGCGGGTTCGGACGAGCCCGAACTGTCCAGCTCGACCTGTTCGCCCGGCGCCCCGATCAGCGCGACCGTCTGGCCCACAGGCACTTCGCCCGACTGGACGGCGATGCGGAGCAGGACACCGCTCGCCTCCGCTTCGACCTCCTGGGTCGCCTTGTCTGTGTCGACCTCGAAGAGCGGCTCGCCCTTCTCGACCGTGTCGCCCTCGGACTTCAGCCACTTGACGATCGTGCCGGTCTCCATGCCCTGCCCGAGGCGCGGCAGTATGACGTCGGTGGCCATCAGCCGCGCGCGACGGTCTTCCGGATCGCCGCGAGAACCTCTGCCGGGCCGGGAACCACGAACTCCTCCATCGGCGGGGCGAACGGGATCGGAGTGAACGGGGCGCCGACGCGCTCGATCGGCGCGTCCAGCCAGTCGAAAGCCTTCTCCTGGAGCATCGCCGCCACCTCGGCGCCGAACCCCATGCGGGTCACCGCCTCGTGGGCGACCACCGCCCGGTTGGTCTTCTTCACCGAGGCGACGAGCGTCTCGTCGTCGAGGGGCTGGAGCGTCCGCGGGTCGACGACCTCAACGGAGATCCCTTCGGCGGCTGCCTGCTCGGCGGCCTCGAGCGTGCGGTGGACGAGCGGCCCGAGCGCGATCACGGTCACATCCGACCCCTCCCGGACGACGCGCGCCTTGCCGAGCGGGATCGGCTCGAGCTTCTCTGGAACCTCTTCCCTGACCGGGTAGAGCAGCCGGTGCTCGAAGAAGATCACGGGGTTGTCGTCGTAGATGGCCGACCAGAGGAGGCCGCGGGCGTCGTTCGGGCTCGCCGCGTAGACGACCTTGAGCCCCGGCACGTGGACGAGCCAGGCCTCGAGCTGCTGGGCGTGCTGGGCGCCGGGCGACCAGCCCGCGCCACCCTGCGTCCGGATCGTCAGCGGCACTTTCAGCTGCCCCCCCGACATGTAGCGGTGCTTGGCCGCCTGGTTCACGATCTGCTCGAGCGAGAGCGTCAGGAAGTCCTCGTACATGATCTCGACGACGGGCCGCATCCCCTGCATCGCGGCGCCGATCCCGGCGCCGACGATCGCCATCTCGGAGATCGGCGTGTTGCGAACGCGCTCGGCGCCGAACTCCGCGTAGAGGCCCTCTGTAACGCCCATCGAGCCGCCCATCTCGGCGATGTCCTCGCCCATCAGGAACACGTCCTCGTCGGCGCGCATCGCAGTCGCTAGCGCGTCGTTCACTGCCTCTCTGTACTGCATCACCGGCATCAGGCGTAGATGTTCTTCAGGGCGTCTTCCGGCTGCGGGTCGGTGCCGTTCTTTGCGAACTCGACGGCCGCCTCGACGATCTCGTGCACCTCGTCCTCGAGCGCCTGCCAGTCGGCGTCCGACACCTCGAGCTTTGCCCGCAGGCGCGCGATCGGGTCGCGCTCGGCGGCCTCGTCCCGGTCTTTCTTCGAGCGGTACGGCTGCGTGTCGCCGATGAAGTGACCGTGCATGCGGGAGGTCTCGACGTCGAGGAACACCGGGCCCGCGCCGGAGCGGACGTAGTCGAGCGCCTCGGTCGCCTTCGCGAAGACCTTCTCGACGTCCTGCCCGTCCACCTTGATCGAATGCATGTCGTAGGCGAGCGCGCGCTTCGACATGTCGTTCCAGACCGGCGAGTGCTGCCAGCCCGGCGTCGACTCGGCCCACTCGTTGTTCTCGCAGACGAACAGCGTGCGTGTGTTCCAGAGCTGGGCGAGGTTGAGCGACTCGTGGAACGTGCCGGTGTTCGTGGCCCCGTCGCCGAAGAACGCGACCGCGACCCGCGGCTCGTCGCGAAGCTTGAACGCGAGGCCCGCGCCGACGAGCGATGGGATGCCACCGCCGACGACCGCGTTGGCGCCGAGGTTCCCGCGCTCGACGTCGTAGAGATGCATCGAGCCGCCGTAGCCGTGCGAGCAGCCCTCCATCTTCCCGTAGAGCTCCGCCATCAGCGCGTTCGGGTGTGTTCCGCGCGCGAGCGTGTGGCCGTGCGCGCGATGGGTCGAGCCGAAGACGTCGCCGTCCTCCATCGCGGCGCACACACCGACCTCGGCCGCTTCCTGGCCGATCGCGACGTGCAGGAACCCGGCGAGATCGCCGGCGCGGAACCGCTCCTCGACCTTCTCCTCGAACCGCCGGATCAGGAGCATTTCGCGCAGGAAGTCGCGGAGCCGATCTTCGGACAGGGCGCGCTTCTTCTCGACCTTCGCCATGGCTTTGAGTGTACGTTCTGCGCGGATGGCACTCGCAAAGGACTGGCAGGAATTGGAAGCCGGGTTGCCCGAGGGCTGGGTCGATGCGCACCTGCGCGTCACGCTCGAGGAAGCAGGCCACGCGGACCGCGCGGTTGCCCTGCTTGCGCCGCTTCAGCCGGTGCGCTCGGCCCCCGACGCGATCTCGCTTCGGATCGTCCGTGCGGGCACTGGACCGAGCGGCGAGGTGCTACGGCGCGGGCTCGCACGACTCGACGCCGAGCGGCTCCACGGCAGGCTCTCCCTCGGAGCCGTCGAGGAGAAGCCGGCCGACGCCGAGGCAACTGCCGGGTTGAGCCTCCCCGCCTCATGGGACGCCGCGCTCGCGACCCTGCCCGGCGACTGGAGCGACCTGCTCGGCGAGGTGGAGCTCGACTCCTCGGACTATCTCGAGCCGGGCGCGCTCAACATGGCGCCGATCAACCCGCGCCGGGTCGGGGCGACGCTCCGCCTGCAATTCCGGAGCGCGAGCCACTTCGGCTACGGCGCCTCTCCCGGCATGGTCCGCCGCTGCCTCGAACGCTGCGAGTCCGCCGGCATGACAGGCAGCGTCACCGTGCTCCGCGTTCTTTCGGACACCCACCCGGTCGGCACGCAGGGACCGGTCTGGCAGATCGACGGCCGGATGGTTTAGCTCGCTACCGTGAGTTCGTGCGCAGGCTGATCGTCGCCGGCTCGCTGCTCTGCCTGCTCGTCGCGGTCGGAAGGGCATTCGGGGCCGGCCCCACGCTCGTCCCGCAGGAGATCCCAGCCTACGGCGTCGCGCTCCAGGTCCCGGCGGGCTGGCAGAAGGGGCAGATCTCGCCCACGAGCGCCGTGACGCATCTCGCCGCCGCCTACCGCGCGCCGGCCGCCTTCGCCGGCTTCCATACGAACCTCAATCTGCTGATCGGCCAACTCGGTGCCGGGGAGACGCTCCGGCAGTGGGTGCTGGGAGCCGACACGGCTCGGTACCTGAGGCTCGGGAAGCTCCAGTCGGTCACGGTCCACGGCGTCCCCGGCCTCAGATACGAGTCGACGCGGCTCGTCACGATCCCGGGCCACAAGCTGCTGACCCTCGAGTACGCCTTCGCCCGCGGCGCCCGTGTGTACCTCTTCACCTACTCCGCGCTCGCCGGCGAGAAGCAGACCTTCGAACCGACCTTCGACGCCTCGGCGGCGACGATCCAGTTCGCACCCTGACGGGCGCTGTTCAGCGCTGTTCGGCGCCGAAGCGCTCGGCGAGCGCGGCGATGATCGCGGCGCGTAGACGGCCCGCGTCGTCTTCGGTGAGAGTCCGCTCGGCCGACTGGAAGGCGACCGAGAACGCGACCGACTTGCGGCCCTCGCCGACCTGGTTGCCGCGGTAGACGTCGAAGACGCGGATCTCGCGGAGCTCCTCGCCGGCTGCCTCGCGGGCCGTGGCGACGAGCTCGCCGGCCGGCACCTCCTCGGGGACGGCGACGGCGATGTCCTGGCGGATTGCCGGGTAGGTGATCACGTCGCGGTAGGTCACCGGCTCCCGGGAGGCAGAGAAGAGATCGGCGAGGTCGAGCTCGAAGCCGCCCCACTTCCCCTCGAGCTCGCGCGGGTGAAGCTCGCCGACGACGCCGGCCGCGGTCTTCGCGGCCTTGCCCGGGTGGAACTGGGGGTGCGTGGTGCGCTCGAAGTCCGGCTCCGCCTTGAGCGCGGCGTAGAGCGTCTCGACGATTCCCTTGACGTGCAGGAAGCCGCCCTCGACGATGCCGGCGACGCGCAGGCGCTCGTTCGGGAGCTCGCCCCCCGGCAGGTAGACCCGGGCGATCTCGAAGAGCGCGATCCGCTTGGCACCGGCGTCGATGTTGCGCTGCGCCGACTCGACGAGGCTCGGAACGAGGCTCGTGCGCAGAGCGGTCAGCTCGACGGAGATCGGCTCCGGCAGCTTCCAGGCCGTGTCGTCGTCGGGGCGCAGGCTCGGCGTGTAGATCTCGGCGAAGCCGAGGCCGGCGAGCGCGTCTTCGACGCGACGGCGCAGCTGCTGGTCGCGCGTGAGCAGCCCGTGCATCTCACGGCGGGCGGGGAGCGTGAAGGGCACGTCTTCGAGGCGGAAGCGAGCGATCTCCTCGATCACATCCACTTCGCGGGTGAGGTCGCGCGCCCGCCAGGTCGGGACGACGACCGCGCCGCCGTCCGCCCGGTCGAAGCCGAGCCGCTCGAGGATCGCGTACTGGCGCTCCGGCGGCGTCTCGACTCCGATCAGCGCGTCGGCGCGCTCGGGGCGGAAGACGATCTCCGGCCGTTTTGGCAGGTCGCCGTGGACGTCGTTCCGGGCGGCCCAGTTGGCGCCGGTCAGCTCGAGCATGAGCTCCGTCGCGACCTCGGCGGCCGGGCCGGCGAGGTAGGGGTCGACTCCCTTCTCCCAGCGGTTCGAGCCCTCGGTCCGCAGGTGCTGGCGCTCGGAGGTGCGGTAGATGCCGTACGGCTCGAAGTTGGCCGCCTCGAGCAGGACGGTGGTGGTCGTCTCGCCGATCTCGGTCTGCTCGCCGCCCATGATCCCGGCGAGCGCGACCGCCCGGTCGGCGTCGGCGATCACCAGGTCGTCGGCAACGAGGGTGCGCTCGGTGCTGTCGAGCGTCGTCAGCTTCTCACCGGCCGCGGCGCGGCGGACGACGATCTGCGCGCCGTGGAGCGTCGTGAAGTCGAAGGCGTGGAGCGGGTTCCCGAGCGCGAGCATCACGTAGTTCGTAATGTCGACGACGTTCGAGATCGGCCGCTGCCCTGCGAGGTACAGGCGTGAACGCAGCCACTGCGGCGAAGCGCCGATCGCGACGTGCTCGAAGAGCCGTCCGACATAGCGCGGGCACCCGACGAAGTCGTCGATCCGGATCGCCACCTGGCTCTCCGGGCCATGTCCAGGGGACTGTCCCCTGGACATGGCCATGGACATGGGCATGTGGGTCATGTCCGCGAGCGGCAGGTCGTAGAGGGTCGCGATCTCCCGGGCCATGCCGTAGACGGACTGGAGATCCGGCCGGTTGCCGGTGGCCTCGACGAGCAGCACGTCGTCGGCGAGCGGCAGCAGCTCCGAGAGTGGCGTGCCCGGCTCGGTCTCGGGAAGCAGCATGATCCCCGCGTGATCGGCACCGAGGCCGATCTCGTCCTCCGCGAGGATCATCCCGTCGGAGATCTCTCCGCGCACCTCGCGCCGATCGAGGGTGAGCCCATTCGGGAGGGTCGCGCCCGGAAGGGCCACGCCCACGGTCGCCCCGACGCCGAAGTTCCAGGCACCGCAGACGATCGACCGCGGTTCGCGTTCGCCGAGGTCGACCTTCGTGAGCTGGAGCCGGTCGGCGTTCGGGTGCTTCTCCGCCTCGAGCACCCTGCCGACCTTGAACAGCGCCAGGTTTCCACCCTCGTCGGCGACACCGCGGGGCTCGATCCCCTCGATCTCGGCCGTCGAGACCGAAAGCCGCGCTGCAAGCTCCGCGAGCGGCATCTCGATCGCGACATAGTCGCGTAGCCAGGAGACCGGAACCCGCATCAGAACTGTCTCAGCACCCGTAGGTCGCCTTCCCAGAGGGCGCGGATGTCGCCGATGTTGTGGCGAAGCTGCGCCGTCCGCTCGAGCCCGCAGCCGAAGGCGAAGCCGCCCCACTCCTCGGGGTCGAGGCCCACGTTCCTGAGCACCTCCGGATCGACCATCCCGGCGCCCCCCATCTCGATCCAGCCGGAGAACTTGCAGGTGCGGCAGCCGGCTCCGTCGCAGATGCCGCACGACACGTCGGGCTCGATCGACGGCTCGGTGAACGGGAAGAAGTGCGTCCGGAACCGCACCCGTCGCGTCGGCCCGTAGAGCGCGCGCATCACGTGGAGCAGCGTCCCCTGGAGGTCGGCGAGCGTCAGCCCCTTGTCCACCGCGAGCCCCTCGAACTGATGGAAGATCGGATAGCGCGTCGCTGTGATCGCGTCGCGGCGGTAGACGCGGCCGATCGAGACCATGTAGATCGGCGGCGGCTTCTCCTCGAGGATGTGGATCTGCGACGGACTCGTCTCGGTGCGCAGGACATGCGTCTCGTCGAAGAAGAACGTGTCGCGCGGCGAGCGGGCCGAGTGCGTCGGCAGGAAGTTGAGCTTGTCGAAGTTGTATTCGACCGTCTCGACCTCGCGGTCGTCGCGCACCTCGTAGCCGAGGCCGAGAAACGCGTCCTCGACGGCGCGGCGCACCTGGGTGATCGGGTGCAGGTGGCCGAGCGGGAGCTCCTCGCCGGGGAGTGTGACGTCGACCACCTCGTCGCGCAGGCGCCGGTCGAGCTCGGCGGCCGCCAGCTCGGACTCGCGGCCGGCGACGGCCGCCTCGAGCTGCGTGCGGATGCTGTTGAGCCGCATCCCGGTCTCGCGGTCGCGCACGCCGCGCAGGCCGAGAGCGAGCGGACTCTTGCGCCCGAGGTACTCGATCCGGGCGTCCTCGATCGTGTCGAGCCCCGCGGCGGCGAAGGCCTTCTCGGCCTCGTCCCTGTAGTGCTCCCAGTTGATCTCTTCCGTCATTCGTTCTCCAGTTTCGTGCGGGCGGCGGTTGGAGGCGCCCCGGTCAGAGAACGCGAGGTCAGACGGCGCGGGCCGCTGCCCCGGCTTCTGGCCGGGGCGGGGTAAACACAGGGCCTGCGAGTAGTGCCGTCATCACAGGCAGCATAGCGAGATGTCCGCCTACGACAGGATCGCCCGGCTCTACGATCCGTGGTCTCTGAGCGTCACCGAGGACGTCTCGTTCTACGTGGAGCGGGCACGGCGCTCCGGCGGCCCTGTGGTCGAGCTCGGGGTGGGAACGGGCCGGATCGCGGTCCCGATCGCGGTGGAGGGAATCCGCGTGATCGGCGTCGACCTCTCGGACGGGATGCTCGAGGTGGCGCGGGAGCAGGCGACCCTCGCCGGCATCGCCGTCGGCCCCGGCCTCGAGCTCGACCTTCGCTACGGCGACTTTCGGGATCCGCCGGTCGAGGAGACGGTGCCGCTCGTCATCATCCCGTTCCGCTCGCTCCTGCACATGCAGACAGACGAGGATCGCCGCGCGGTGCTGCGTTCGGTACGTCGAATGCTCGAACCTGGCGGGACTTTCATCTTCGACGTCTTCTGCCCCGGGCCGGAGGACATCTCCGAGACTCATGGGCGCTGGCTCGAGCGCGAGCCCGGGATCTTCGAGCGCGCCGACTGGGACGACCGCCGCCGGACGCTGATCCTCCGCGTCCGGGGGCTCGGCGTCGAGTCGGAGCTTTCGCTCTCCTGGATCTCGATCCCCGAGTGGCGCGAGCTCCTCGGCGCGGAGGGGTTCGTGGTCGACGGCCTCTACGGCTGGTTCGACGGGAAAGCCTGGAACGACCACGAGGACGCGATCTGGGTCTGTCGCAAAGCTGTCTGAACGAGCGGATTGCGACCGGCAGCGGTGTCGCGCCGTCAGCTCGTCGACATCGACGACCGTGACGTGAAGACGTTGTTCGAGACGTTGTTTCGCATTTCAACCGACGTCGAACGGCTCCTCGAGCTCTTACAGGAGGCGATGATGGCGAAGAAGCGAGTGAAGCTCCTATGACTGTCAAGTGGAAAGCGGAGGGAGAACGCGTGCGCGGCATGCTCCAGGAGCGGATCGGCTACCACGCGGCGAAGATCAAGGCAAAGGAGCAGGCCGGGTAACCGAGCCGTTCTGGCGGCGCCACTCGTACAGCGCGATCGCCCCTGCGGAGGCGACGTTCAGCGACTCGGACGAGATCGGAATCCGCGCTTCGAGTTCACGGTCGACCCCGAGAGGCAGCCCCTCGCGCTCCGCGCCCAGCAGGAGCACGACGTCACCTGAGAGATCGCACGTTTCGAGCGGCGCTCCACCGTGGGCGACGAGCGCGATGCGCTTCCCCGGCGGGTCGGCAAACTCGAGTAGCGGCACCCGCCAGATCGAGCCTGCCGAGGCACGAAGGGCCTTCGGGCCGGTCGGATCGGAGCAGCCCTCCGAGAGCGCGACGGCGGCGCCGAACGCGTCGGCGGTGCGGATAAGCGTGCCGACGTTGCCCGGGTCCGAGACCCGCCAGAGCGCCAGCGTCACCGGACGCGGCTCTGACGCCGGCAGATCGTCTCGCCGGTAGATGCCGATGACGCGGGGCGGATGGGCCGCAGTCGAGACCTCGGCCAGCAGACTCGCCTCCACGTTCCCGCCCGCAACGAGCAGCTCCACCGGCTCTGCTGTGGCCGCTGCCACGAGATCCTCGCCCTCGCAGACGAAGAGGCCGAGCTTCTCGCGCCAGCGCCGCTCGTGCAGCTTGCGCACGAGCTTCAGCTTCTCGTTGTCGCGTGAGCGGATCAGCCCGGGAGCGCGGCCTTCGCCTGCTCGGCGAGCTTGCCGAACTGCTCGGGATCGTGCACGGCGAGATCGGCGAGGACCTTGCGGTCGAGCTCGACTTCTGCCGCCTTCAGCCCGGAGATGAACTGGTTGTAGGAGAGCCCGTGCAACCTCGCGCCGGCGTTGATCCGCGTGATCCAGAGGCGGCGGAACATCCGCTTGCGGTTCTTGCGGTCACGGTAGGCGTAGACGAGAGAGTGCTCGACTTGCTCCTTGGCGTAGGTGTAGTTGGTGCTCTTGAGTCCCCAGTAGCCCTTTGCCTGCTCGAGAACCTTGCGGCGCTTCTTCCGGGCGTGAACGGATCGCTTCACCCGTGCCATTTAAAAATCACCTGCCATCAGCGACTGCGCTTTCCGATGCCGAGCATCCTGCGCACGGTCCTGTCGTTCGCCTCGGCGACGGGCTGGTCCTTACTGAACTCCCGCTTCCGCTTCGGCGACTTGTGCTCCAGGTTGTGGCTCTGACCCGCCTTCCGGCGCAGGAGCTTCCCCGTTGAGGTCACCTTGAATTTCTTCTTGGCTCCCGAGTTCCTCTTCATTTTCGGCATCTCGCTTCACTCCTGCGTTCTTCGTCGGACCCATCACCATCGTCATGTTGCGACCCTCGAGCAGTGGCTGGGTCTCGATCACGCCGATCTCCTTCACGTCCTCGGCGAGCCGCATCAGCAGATCACGCCCGCGATCCGGATGCTCGCGCTCGCGGCCCCGGAACATGATCGTGACCTTGACCTTCGCCCGCTGGTTCAGGAAGCGGACGACATGGCCCTTCTTGGTCTCGTAATCGTGAATTCCGATCTTGGGTCTGAGCTTGATCTCCTTGACGTGGATCTGCGTCTGGTTCTTGCGCGCCGCCTTGGCCTTCTGCTCGAGCTCGTAGCGGTACTTGCCGTAGTCCATGACCTTGGCCACGGGCGGATCGGCCTGCGCCGCCACCTCGACCAGGTCGAGCCCCTTGCTGTCGGCATAGGCGCGCGCCTCACCGATCTGCTTGATCCCTAGCTGCTGCCCTTCCTCACCGATCAGCCGCACCCGTGGCGAACGAATCGTTTCGTTGACACGCGCCTGCGGCTCTGGCCGGCGCGGCAGCTCCCATGAACCCCGCCTCGGCCTCAAATGTGTACTACCAAGCTCGTCATAACCTCCGAATGTGGCTGAAAATCACAGTGACAAACAGCAGCTATTGCCGTTTTCAACCACTCGGTTGAACCTCCGAGGCCGCTTGCCCGCATCCACCGAGGTGGCCGCAGGTGTCGTCCAGGAGGTGAGAGACAGTTTCGCCCCTGCTTGTCAGGCCGACAGAGTAGCAAGCAACGCCTGCAGCTCCGCAAGCGACTTCGTGGACTGTTCCCCACCGTGCTCGCGGATCGCGAGCGAGGCATCGCTCTCGGCGTCCCCGTAGACGATCGTGAACGGGATCTTGTCGAGCTCGGCGTTGCGGATCCGCTTGCCGACCGTCTCGCTGGAGTCGTCGACCTCGACGCGGTACCCACCGAGCCGAGCGGCAAGGCCACGCGCCGCCTCGGCGTGATCCATCCCGACCGGCAGCACGCGAACCTGCACCGGCGCGAGCCAGAACGGGAAGGCGCCGGCGAAGTGTTCGATCAGGATCCCGATGAATCGCTCGAACGACCCGATCAGCGCCCGGTGGATCATCACCGGCGTGTGCTCGGCGTTGTCTGCGCCCTGGTAGCGGAGGTTGAAGCGCTGCGGCATCTGGAAGTCGAGCTGCACCGTGCCGATCTGCCACGCGCGGTCGAGCGAGTCGAGCATGTGCAGGTCGATCTTCGGCCCGTAGAAGGCGCCGTCGCCCGCGTTGACGGTGTACTCGAGCCCGCGGCGCTCGAGCGCCTCCGCGAGCGCCGCCTCGGCCGCGTCCCACTCCTCGCCGGTGCCGAGCCGGTTCTCAGGGCGGGTGGAGAGCTCGACCTTGATCTCGAGCCCGAGCCTGTCGTAGATCGCGTAGCCGAAGTCGAGACAGCCGAGGACCTCGTCTGCGACCTGTTCGGGGGTGCAGAAGAGATGGGCGTCGTCCTGCGAGAACATGCGCACCCGCAAGAGGCCGTGCAGCGCACCGGTCAGCTCGTCGCGGTGCAGCACGCCGGCTTCGGCCATCCGCAGCGGCAGCTCGCGGTAGCTGTACTGCCCGTCGGCGTAGACGACGCAGTGGCCGGGGCAGTTCATCGGCTTGAGGCTGAACTCCTTGTGTTCGGATTCGAAGGTGAACATGTGCTCGCGGTACTTCTCCCAGTGGCCCGAGGTGACCCAGAGCTCCTTGTCGTAGATCTGAGGCGTGCGCACCTCGACGTAACCGCGCTCCCGGTTCTCGCGGCGGCGGAGGTCCTCGAGCACGTTCCAGATCGCCATCCCCTTCGGATGCCAGAACGGCGAGCCGGGCGAGAGGTCGGAGAAGTGGAAGAGATCGAGCTGGGTTCCGAGCCGGCGGTGGTCGCGCTTGCGGGCCTCCTCGAGCCGTTCGAGGTGCGCGTCGAGGTCGCCCTGGCGGAAGAACGCGGTGCCGTAGATCCTCGTCAACTGCTTGTTGTGCTCGTCGCCGCGCCAGTAGGCACCGGCGAGGCCCGTCAGCTTGAACGCCTTGATCGGGCTCGAATCCTGGAGGTGCGGACCCCGGCAGAGGTCGGTGAACTCGTCCGAGCCGTTGTGGGACTGCGTGTAGAGCGAGAGCTCGCCCTCGGCGGTGTCGACGAGCTCGAGCTTGTAGGGCTCGGCCTCGGCCGCGAAGCGCCTCTTCGCCTCTTCGCGATCGATCTGCTCGAGCGACCACGTCCGCCCCTCGGCGATGATCCGCTGCACCTCGGCCTCGATCCGTTCGAGGTCGGCCTCGACGATCGGCTCCGGAAAGTCGAAGTCGTAGTAGAAGCCCTGCTCGATCGGCGGGCCGATCGCGACCTTGACGCCGGGATAGAGCCGCCGGACCGCCTCCGCGAGGAGGTGGGCGCTGGAATGGCGCAGGACATACAACGCGTCTGCGTCGTCGATGTCGCGCGTCGTGAGGAACTGGATCGGCTGCCCGTCGCGAAGCGGCGCGCGCACATCCTGTGTCGAGGCGTTCGAGCGCACGAGCACTGCCTGCTCGGCCAGCTTCGGGCCGATCGCGCGCGCGGCGTCGAGGCCGGTCGCGCCGTCGGCGAGCTCGAGCTCCTTGCCGTCTGGGAGAACGACCTTCATCGCGCAAGGATACGGGCTGGAACCTGTTCAAAAGGCCGATCTGTCACCACACTTGACATATACCGATATATCGGTGTACTATCGCGATATGCATAGACACAGTAGTAGACACAGTCAAGACGTTCTGTTCATGTCCGCCCCGGCCAGCTTTGGCCCCGGCGGCCCCGGGTTCGAAAACCCACAGTTCTTCAAGTTCCGCGGCTTCGGCGGCCCGGGCGGCTTCGGCGGCCCAGGCGGTCCGCGTGGCCGCAGGATGCGCCGCGGCAACGTTCGCGCCGCGATCCTGCTCCTCCTCGAAGAGGAGCCGCGCAACGGCTATCAGGTGATGCAGGAGATCGAGCAGCGGTCGGAGGGCGCCTGGCGCCCGAGCCCCGGCTCGGTCTATCCGGCATTCCAGCTCCTCGCCGACGAGGGGCTTGTCCGCAGCGAGGCGCGCGACGGCGGCAACGTCTTCGAGCTCACCGACGCGGGCAAGGCCTATCTCGAGGAGAACCGCGAGCAGTTCGGAAACCCGTGGCAGAAGGCCGGCGAAGGCATGCCCGAGGGCGTGCGCGAGCTCGTCCATCTGGCCATGCAGGTCGGGATCGCCACACGGCAGGTCACCCATCACGGCACCGAGGCCCAGCGGGCCGAAGCGGCCAAGGTGCTCGCCGATACGCGACGGGCCCTCTACCGGATCCTGGCGGAGGACGATCCGTCCTGACAACCACGATTGGCTCGTACACCCGTCCGTAGGTTCGGTGCGTTATCCGGCGGATGGATCGTCGTTCGTGGGAAGGACGCAGGGAGCCCCGATAGTTTTCCCTATCGCGGCGACTGAGGACGCAGCCACGGGCGACGAGACGCCGCCGGGAACGTGCCACGACCTGCAGACGGGTGTACTAAGTTCAAGGCTCTGATGAAGGGGCCGTTGGAGCTAGCAGAGCGATCGACGAGATGAACCGGCCGGCCTCGCCGGCCGGTTCGTCCTGGCTGCGATCACGTCTTCCGGCCGCGCTTCGCGGCCGGAACTACTTCCTGCTCTGGTGGGCGCTCGTCTTCGAGAGCTTCGGGATCCAGATGGTCGCGGTCGCGATCGGCTGGCAGGTCTTCGCGATCAACCGCTCGGCGTTCGATCTCGGCCTCGTCGGCCTGTTCGAGTTCGTGCCGCTGCTCCTGCTCTCGCTTCCGGCGGGCCAGCTTGCCGACCGCTTCTCTCGCCAGGCGCTGTTCGCGATCGCACTCGGCCTGAACGCGGCCGTCGCGCTCGCCCTGCTCGGTGTGACGATCGCCGGCGCGAGCGAGCTCTGGCCGTTTCTCGCGCTCGCGGCGGGAAACGGCGTGGCCGCGGCGGTCGCGAACCCGGCCGCTCGAGCGCTCGGCCCGTCGCTGATCGAGCCCGAGCTCCTGCCGAGCGCGCTCGCGCTGCGTTCGATCGCCTTCCAGAGCGGCACGATCGCCGGGCCCGCACTCGGCGGGCTCCTGTTCGCGATCGACCCGGAGCTCGTCTACGGGAGCGCGACGGCCATGCTCCTGCTCGGCGCCGTCGCGGTGATGATGATCCGCGAGCCCGCCGGTGCCGGCAAAGCCGCTTCCGGCCAGGCGCCGAGCCTGAAGACGTTCTTTGCCGGAATCAGCTTCATCCGGCGGACGCCCGTCATGCTCGGCGCGATCACGCTCGATCTCTTCGCCGTCCTCTTCGGCGGTGCGATCGCGCTGCTCCCGCTGTTCGCGCGGGACATCCTCCACACCGGGCCGCTCGGGCTCGGGATCCTGCGGAGCGCCCCCGCCGTGGGAGCGCTGCTGGCCGGCGTGATCCTGACCCGGAGGCCGATCGTCTCGCGGACGGGTACGACGCTCCTCGTCGTCGTCGCCGCCTTCGGCGTCGCGACGGTCGTCTTCGGGCTCTCGAAGTCGTTCCCGCTCTCGCTCGCCGCACTGGCCGTGGCCGGATTCGTCGACATGTTCAGCGTCAACATCCGCAGCACGATCGCGATCGTCGCCTCACCGAACGAGCTGCGGGGCCGGGTCACCGCGGTCGAGTCGGTCTTCATCAGCGCCTCGAACGAGCTCGGCGCATTCGAGTCCGGCGCCGCGGCGGCTCTGCTCGGCGCCGTCCCCGCAGTCGTCCTCGGCGGCGTGATCACGATCGGGCTCGCGGTGGTCTGGCCCTGGCTCTTCCCGGCGCTCGCGAAGATCGACCGGATCGACGAGCTCAGCCCCGAAGCCGCGGCCACCTCCGTGTAGGGTTGGCGACGCGATGAGCACGATCCGGATCCCACCGATCCTTCGGCCGGAGGCCGGCGGAAACCGCGAGGTCGACGCGACCGGCGCCACCGTGCGCGAGGCGCTCGAGAATCTCGTCGCGACCTACCCGGCGCTCAGGGACAGGATCTTCGAGGGCGACGACCTCCCGCAGTTCCTGAACGTCTTCATCGACGGCTCGGACGTCCGGCTGCTCGACGGGCTCGACACCGAGCTCGGCGACAGCGCGACGGTGATCCTGCTTCCCGCCGTCGCCGGCGGCTAGCCCCGGCCGTACAGGGCCTCGACCCGGTTGCACTCCGCGGTCAGCTTCTGGCTGTCGCCGGCGTGGATCCTGCAGAACTCGAGCGCACCCTTGCCGCAGACGGAGTAGGTCTGGCCGCCCATGATTCCGGCCCTGATCGTGGCGATGCATCCGGGCTTCACCGTCTCAGTGGAATCCGCGAGAACGACGGCGGCGATCACTACTCCCACAACGAGCGCCAGAGAGACGATCCCGAGGAACCACCAGTCCCTCGAACGCAGCCGCCGCGTCAGCCGGGCGCTTTCTGCTGGCATCGTGAAGGTCTAGCCGAACGACAGGGCAACGCCGCGCGGCAACACGATCACCGGGGAGCGCGCGAGCTCGATCAGGTACTCCGCAGCAGCGCTGATCGTCACACGGCCCGTCACCGTTCCGGTCTTGGAGCCGACGATGATCAGGTCGCCGCCCCCGGTTCCCCGGGTCGCGAGGGTCGCGCCGAGACGCGAGGCGAGCGCCTCTGCGGTCTCCTCGGGGCACGGGTCGCCGTCCTCGGCGACCGAGGCAATCGAGTTCACCGCGTATTCGCCCACGTGGGCGAACCCGGCCGGCGCGATCGCAACCGCCACGGGGCCGCCGTCGAGCAGCTGCCGGGCCGACGGCTGCGGGTCGACGTGACCGGGAGACGTGCGGTAGGCGGAGCCGAAGACCAGGATGTCGGCGTGGACGTCGAGCGCGAGGTCGCGCAGCCCGGCGGGCGTCGAGCCGCTGAGGACGACGTGCTGCGGGAGGTCGGGCTCACCGAGCTCCTGCGCGCCGGCCGCGAGCAGGGCTTCGGCGTCGCTCTCGGCGAGCCGCTCGGCCGACTGCTTCTCCTCCCGGATGTGGCGGACGTAGGCGAGCTCGAGCGAGGCTCCCGCTCGCTTGAGGAGCCTGGCGAGCGCGAGTGCGTCGCGGTCGTTGTCGGTGCCGTCGTAGGAGACGATGATCTTCGTTGCCATGGGTTCCTCTCGAGTCGGCGTCGTCATTTCGAGTCTCTGGCCACCCTAGGCGCACGCTACCTACGCCCCGGGCTCGATCCTGGATTGCGTGACCCTGGATCGCGGGCCGGCTCGGGCCCGCGATCCAGGATCCAGTCTGTCGCCCCGCTAGGTCGTAGCCGGCGCGGGCCCACCTCCGCCGGAGACCGGCGGCAGCGAGGAGATCCCTCCGGGGAAGCCGAGCGACGGGATGTCGGACGGATAGACCTCGTGTCCGTGGACGGCGAGGTCGCCGATCTCCATGTCGGCCTCGCTCATCCGCAACGGGACGACGAGCCCGACGAGCTTCAGGAGGATGAACGTCGCGACCCCCGAGAAGACGATCACCCAGAGCCCCGCCAGCGCCTGCCATTTCAGGAGGTGCCAGCCGCCGACCGTGGACAGGGCGTCCGAGGCGACGAAGGCCTTGTCGGCGAGGACGCCCGTGAGCAGTCCGCCGGCGAGTCCGGCAAAGCCGTGGGTGTAGACGACGCCGAGCGTGTCGTCGACGTTCCGGAACGGCCGCAGAAGCGCCAGGTAGTTGTAGGCCACGTAGACGATGACGGATGCGATCGCTCCGATCGCCATCGCTCCCCAGCCGCTGACGAAGCCTGCTGCGGGGGTGATCGCGACGAGTCCGACGATCATGCCGTTGACGCTCCCGAGCAGCGAGGGCTTGCGCCGGGTCGCATAGTCGCAGCCGACCCACACGAGGAAGGCGACCGCAGTTGCCAGGTTCGTGTTCAGCACGGCCGACGAGGCGTCCGGGCCGACGTTGTAGGGATCGCCGCCGTTGAAGCCGTTCCAGCCGAGCCACAGGAGACCGGCGCCGACGGCAACCATCAGCAGGTTGTTTGGCGCGTCGATCTCGCGGTCGCGGGCAAGTCGTGGACCGATCACCCAGGCGGCGACGAATCCGGATACGCCGGCGGAGAGATGGATCACGTAACCGCCCGAGAAGTCGATCGCACCTTTCTGGGCAAACCAGCCGCCGCCCCAGATCAGGAAGGCGTTCACGGTGTAGACGCAGGTCGTCCAGAGAACGACGAACGGGATCCAGGCCTTGAAGTTGACACGGCCGAGGATCGATCCGAGCATCAAGAGCGGCGTGATCGCCGCGAAGACGAACTGGAAGTACACGAGCGAGGACTGCGGGAAGTCCACGAGCGGCGCCTTGTTCGTCGGATCGAAATGCGACGGGTTCAGGAGCGGGATGCTCCCGACGCCCTGCTCGGATGCGTGCCCGAGAACGGCCCCCGGCTGGCCGATGAAGTTGCCGAAGAACCCGGAGTCCGTCAGTTCGTGCACGGGATTGCCGAAGGCCATCTTGAACCCGTAGAGCACCCACACGATCAGGACGAGGGCGAAGGCGATGAACGCGAGCATCATGCTGTTCACCGACCACCGCTTCTGCATCACCCCCCCGTACAGAACGACGAGGCCTGGGACGCTCATCAGGCCAACCAGGGTTGCCGCGGTCAACTGCCACGAGTTGTCGGCCGTGTTCAGCGCTACGTCGTACAGCATTGACTCTCCTTTCCGAGCGCGCTTCCGCGGCTCGCCCGCCTCGTTTGTCCAGCAAACGCCGTTATTCCAACGAAAAAAGGGCCCCAGGACTCCAAAGAGTCCTGAGGCCCCAATGCCTCCGCTTCGGCAACCTTGCCGACGGCGTGCGCCAACCATAGGGCGCCCGCAGTTCGGCGTCAAATTGGAACCGCTTTCGCCTCTGTCAGACTGCGGGAGCGGTGACGACGTAGGCGTCGTCGACCCCGACTCCGAGCCGCTCGATCACCTCGGCGGTCGCCGGAGTGTCGAGCGAGAGCACCATCAGCGCCTTGCCTGCCTCGCGGTTTCGCGAGACGGCCATGTTCGCGATGTTCACGCCGGACTCGCCGAGCAGCGTGCCGACGCGGCCGATCACGCCGGGGACGTCGTCGTAGCGGAGGACGATCATCCGCGGCGAGAGCTCGATCTCGACCTCGAAGCCGAGCACCGAGACGAGCCACTGCCGGTTGTCGCGCCCGATCGTCGTGCCGGCGACGCGCTGCTCGCCGGCCGAGACGGCGATCAGGTTGGTGAAGTCGCGCGAGGAGCGGTTGCGCTGCTCGACCACCTCGATTCCGCGCTCCGCCGCGACGAGCGGCGCGTTCACGTAGTTCACCGGCTGGTCGACGCGGCCGCGGAACGCGCCGTTCAGTGCGGCGACGGTGAGTAGGCGGGTGTCGTGGTCGGCGAGCTCACCGTAGTACTCGAGCGTGATCCGGCTCGGCTCCCCGCGGGCGAGGTCGAGCGCGAAGCGGCCGAGGCTCGCCGCGAGCGGCAGGAACGGCCCGAGCACCTCGAGGTCCTCCGCACCCACAGTCGGGATGTTGACGGCGTTCGTGACGAGTCCGCCGTCGAGGGCCGCCGCCACCTGCTCGGCGACGATCATTCCGGCTCGATCCTGCGCCTCGTCGGTCGAGGCCGCGAGGTGCGGCGTGACGACGAGGTTCGGCGCGCCGAGCAGCGGGCCGGAGTAGGGCTCCTGCGGAAAGACGTCGATCGCGGCACCGGCGAGCCTGCCCGACTCGAGCGCCTCGAGCAGCGCTGTCTCGTCGACGAGCTCGCCGCGGGCAGCGTTGATCAGCCGGGCTCCCTCCTTCATCCCGGAGATCGCCCTCGTGTCGATCACGCCGCGCGTGTCGTCGTTCAGCGGCAGGTGGAGCGTTACGAAGTCGGCGCGCGCGAGGACGGCCTCCAGCGTGTCTGCCTCGACGCCGGCGTCGCGGAAGCGCTCGGCCGAGACGAACGGGTCGTAGGCGACAACCTGCATCTGGAGCGCAAGTGCGCGCCGTGCCACCTGCTGGCCGATCCGGCCGAAGCCGAGGACGCCGAGGGTCTTCTCGGCGAGTTCGATCCCGCCCCACTTCGAGCGTTCCCAGCGGCCCGCGACGAGGGCCGCGTGCGCCTGGGGGATGTTCCGTGCGAGCGCGAAGAGCAGCCCGACGGTGTGCTCGGCGGCCGACACGATGTTCGATTCGGGAGCGTTTGCGACGACGATCCCGCGCCGGGTGGCTGCCTCGACATCGACGTTGTCGACGCCGACGCCCGCGCGGCCGATCACCTTGAGCCTCGTCCCCCGCTCGATCAGCTCGGCGGTGAGCTTCGTCGCCGAGCGGATGACGATGCCGTCGTAGAGTCCGATGATCGCGGCGAGGTCGCTGTCGCCGTCGACGTCGACGTCGAACCGGGCCCGCAGGAGCTCGACACCCGGTTCGGCGATCTCCTCACGGACGAGCACTCTCGGACGATCGCTCACGGCTCAACGCTACCCGCAACCGCCTTCCTGAGCGCCGCCATTACTGCAAAGAGTGAAGAATCAAATCTGTAACAAGTGAAGTGATCCGAGACCGCATCGCGGCTCATTACTTTACTTTTTGTACCGGGGTGGCTACAGTGGCCCGCGATGGTGGAAAACACCCTCCTTCGTAGAGGACCAGTGGCGGGCGCCGGGGCGAGCCGAGAGGCCACCCCGGCGTCCGTCCACATCTTCTCGCGGAGCTCGTCATGAGCGCACAGCCGAGGTCCGGCCGCACGGCGTCGGTCAAGCTGCCAGCCGACTGGGACCTCGTCCTCAAGCGCAATCCGGTCGAGCGCCTGAAGCGCGAGAAGGCTCCGCTCGGGATCCGTGACGAGCTGCCGGCGCTGATCGCGCAGGGCTATGAGAGCGTGGCCGAGGAGGACATCGTCCGCCTCCAGTGGTGGGGGCTCTACCACGACAAGCCGAAGATCGGCACCTTCATGCTGCGGGTCAAGGTGCCGGCGGGCCAGCTGTCGGCCGCCGAGCTGCGCGCGATCGGCGAGGTCTCGAACCTCTACGGCAAGGGCGTCGGCGAGCTCTCGACCCGCCAAAACATCCAACTTCACTACCTCGAGCTCGGGAAGTTGCCGGACGTCTTCGCGCACCTCGACCGCTCGGGGATCACGACCGCAGGCGGTTGCGGCGACACCGTGCGCAACATCACGGGCTGCCCAGTTCAGGGCATCGCCGCCGACGAGCTCTTCGATGCGAGCCCGGTCGTCACCTCGGCCGCCGACCTGTTCTACGGCAACCCCGACTGGGCGAACCTCCCGCGCAAGCACAAGTATTCGATCTCGGCCTGCCCCGACCGCTGCAACGCGCCCGAGATCAACTGCATCTCGCTGATCGGGACGGTCAAGGACGGTCGCGAAGGCTTCGCCGTGCTCGTGGGCGGCGGGCTCTCGTCGGTGCCGCGGATCGCGAAGACGATGAACGTCTTCATCCCGAAGGAGGAGTCGAACGAGATCCTCGGCGCGATCACCTCGGTCTGGTCGGAGGATCTCAAGTACCGCGTCTCGCGGGTGAAGGCTCGCCTCAAGTTCATGATCGACGACATCGGCCCCGACGGGATGCGCGAGCGCGTCGAGGCGCGCCTCGGCCGCAAGCTCGAGGACTACACGCTTCCCGCGATCGAGGTCGAGCCCTCGCACCACCTCGGCATCCACGCCCAGAAGCAAGAAGGGCTCTCCTACATCGGCGTTCCCGTCCACCTCGGGCTGATCTCGGGCGACCAGATGATCGCGATCGCCGAGCTCGCCGACCGCTTGGGCGGCGACATCAGGCTGACGCGCCAGCAGAACTTCATCGTCACGGGTGTTCCGAACGACCGGATCGAAGAGGCCACGGCAGAGCTCGAGGCGATCGGTTTCCCGCTCGACATCAACCCGGTGCGCGGCAACTCGATCGCCTGCACCGGCGAGCCGCACTGCAACTTCTCGGTCGCCGAGACGAAGACGCGCCTCGGCGCGCTGATCGACCGGCTGGACGAGCGCTTCGGGATGGACATCGCGGAGCTGCGCCTCCACCTCGACGGCTGCCCGCACGCCTGCGCCCAGCACTGGGTCGGCGACCTCGGCTTCCAGGGCACGACCGCCCGCGACGACGGCGGGGTCAGACGCCAGGCCTACGACATCTTCGTGCGCGGCAGCCTCGGCCCGGAGCCGGAGATCGGGCGCTCGCTGTTTCGGCGCGTCCCGACCGACGAGCTCGACAGCGCAGTCGAGGGACTGATCGCCGGCTGGCTGGAGCGCCGCGAGGACGGAGAGACCTTCACATCGTTTACGCGTCGCGCGAGCGACGACGAGCTCGGCGAGTTGGCCGGCCTCGAGCCGGCCAAATTGCGACAACGGGAGGAGACTGAGTGAGCACCTACGAGTTGATCGACGAGTTGGAAGCGGGTGAGCTCTCGATCGAGTTCGAGGGCGAGGAGCCGCAGGCGCTGCTCGAGTGGGCGATCGACCGGTTCGCGCCGGGCCTCGCGATCTCGACCTCGTTCCAGAACGACAGCATCGTGCTGATCGACATGGCCTACGAGATCGATCCGGAGATCCCGGTCTTCAGCGTCGACACGGGGCGTCTTCCGGCCGAGACCCTCGAGCTGGCCGACCGCCTGCGCGCGCGCTACCCGGGCCTCAAGCTCGAGCTGATCAAGCCCGACGCCGAGGAGATCGACTCGATGACCGGCAAGCACGGCGTCGACCTCTTCAAGACCTCGGTCGACCTTCGCCTCCTCTGCTGCAACCTGCGCAAGGTGCGCCCACTCACGAAGCACCTCCACACCCTCGATGCGTGGGTCACGGGCCTGCGGCGCGACCAGTGGGCCAGCCGAACGAACATCCGCAAGGTCGAGATCGACCACGACCACGGCGCGATCGTGAAGCTGAACCCGCTCGCCGAATGGACCGAAGAGGAGGTCTGGGACTACATCCGCGAGCGCGAGGTGCCCTACCACGCGCTCTACGACCAGGGCTACAAGTCGATCGGCTGCGCCCCGTGCACGCGGGCGACTGCGCCGGATGAGCCGAGCCGCGCGGGCCGCTGGTGGTGGGAGACGAACGCGCCCAAGGAGTGCGGGATCCACTGCTCGGTCGAGAGCGGCGGGCTCGAACACGAGCTGCACGCGCTTCTGAAGGACTCGCATTGACCACAGCCGTCAGAGTTACCGGCGAGGCGGCCGAGGTCGCCCGCGCCGAGGCCCAGGCCGTGCTCGCGATGGTGCAGGACGAGACGCGCCGCGGCCGGCTCGCCGACGTCGTCGCCGCGGTCGACGGCGGCGAGGTCGAGGGCGACGATGCCGACGCGCTCGCGGAGCTGCTCGAGCTTGGACTCGCGACCGGCCGCGTCCGCGCCGTCTACGGCCCCGAAGGCGAGCAGGCGGCGTTGGCGCTCTTTCGCCGGCTGCCGCTCGGACGCGAGCTCAGCGCTTCGGCGCGCGATCTGAACGAGGCGCTCGGCGCCCTCGAGGGCCGCACGATCGATCGGATCTCGGTCACTGCGGTCGGACCTGGAGAATACGGAGTGACGATCTCGACGGAGGACTACGAGATCGTGCTTCGGCTCGGACGAGCCGGAGCCCGTCTGGCAACGATAGGAGCCTGAAAAACGATGACGTACATCATCGGTGAAGCCTGCATCGATCTGAAAGACATCTCGTGCCAGAGCGTCTGCCCCGTGGACTGCATCCACGAGGTCGACCGGATGCTCGTGATCGATGCCGAGGAATGCATCGACTGCGGCGCGTGCGAGCCCGAATGCCCGGTGGAAGCGATCCTTCCCGAAGACGCGATCCCGGACGAATGGGAGCCGTTCGTGAAGATCAACTACGCCTTCAGCCTGGAGAAAGTCGACCAGGGGAAGCCCGAGATCAATGCGCTCGTCCAGGCCTACGCGGACGAGAAGGGGATCGTTCCCGACGCGGCCGAGAGCTAGAGGCTTGACGGATAACTTCTACATGGCCTGCCTCGATCTCTCGGGGCGCCGCTGCGTCGTCGTCGGCGGCGGCTCGGTCGGCCACGAGAAGGCAGCCGGGTTGGCCGCCTGCGGCGCTTCGGTGACGGTCGTCTCGCCCGAGCTCGACGACTCGTTCGGCCCGCTCGGGGTCGAGTGGCGGCAGCGGCGGTACGCAAAAAGCGACCTCCGCGGAGCGTTCCTCGTGATCGCGGCGACCTCCGATCGGTCGGTCAACGAGCGCGTCTCGCGCGACGCGGAGGCCCGCGGGATGCTGTGCAACGTCGCGGACGTGCCTGAGCTCTGCAACTTCATCCTGCCGGCCGTCCATCGTGAGGGCCCGATCGCCGTCGCGGTCTCGACCGGCGGCGCCTCGCCGGCGCTCGCCAAGCGGCTGCGGTCGCAGATCGCCGAGCTCGTCGGGCCCGAGCACGCGGAGCTCGCCGAGGAGCTGCGCTCGCTGCGCCCCGAGGTGAAGGAACGCTTCCCGACCTACGAAGAGCGGCGCGACTACTTCGAGGAACTCGTCACCGCGAGGCTCTCGTGACGGTGTCCCTCGTCGGCGCGGGCCCCGGCGATCCGGGCCTGATCACCGTTCGCGGCCTCGAGCTGATCCGGAGCTGCGACGCGCTGGTCTACGACGTCCTCGTCGCACCGGAGCTCGTCGAGGAGGCTCCGGACGATGCGCTGCTGATCTCGCGCGAGCGGATCAGGCAGGCCGAACTGAACGAGCTCCTCGTCTCGCTCGGTCGAGACGGCCTCGAGGTCGTGCGGCTCAAGGGCGGCGACCCGTTCGTCTTCGGCCGCGGCGGCGAGGAGGCCGAGGCGCTCGCCGCCGCCGGCATCCCCTTCGAGGTCGTTCCGGGCGTCTCGGCGCTGTCTGCGGTGCCCGCCTCGGCCGGGATCCCGGTGACTCATCGCGGCGTCTCGGCTCAGGTCACCCTCGTCTCGGGCCATTCGGCCGCCGGCGAGGTCCTCGACTACGCCCAGCTCGCCTCGACGCCCGGCACGCTCGTCGTGTTCATGGGGCTCGCCCACCTAGCCGGGATCGCGGACGGCCTGATCGCCGTGGGCAAGAGCCCAACGACGCCAGCCGCCGTCGTCTCGCGCGGCACGCACGCCGACGGCAGCTCGATCATGGGCGAGTTGCAGACGATCGCCGGGCTGGCATCGGAGCTCGAATCGCCGGCGCTACTCGTTGTCGGCGACGTCGTCGAGGTCGGGCGCAGACTGGCGACGCCGGTCGTGCCGCACGGCTCGGCCGTAGCTCGGCGCTCGTAGCTGCAGAGCTCCGCGCTCGCAGTCGTACGTCCTCCCTTCACGGCGAGCTGGACGAGGTCGTCTCTCGTCGTAGGCTTCGCCGGATGAGTGCGCCTGTCGAGGCCTCGCTCGCATCCGGCCGGGAGGCGCTCCTGCGTGCTGCCTGGGGCGAGGCGCGGATCCAGTTCGAGTCGGTGCTCGCCGTCGGCGAGACCGTGGAGGCCCTGGAAGGGCTCGGCGTGGCGGCGCGGTGGCAGATGGACGGCGTCGCGGCACTCGCGGCGCACGAGCGGGCTTACCGGCTTGCCCGTGAAAGCGGCGACGAGACGGCTTCGGCCCGGCTCGCGATCGAGCTGGCCTTCGACTGCGGTCAATTTCGCGGTGCCGCCGAGACGAACGGCTGGTTGGAGCGGGCAGGGCACCTGCTGGAGCGGCTGCCGCCCCAGCCGGAACATGCGGTGCTCGCCTACTGGCGGGCGAACCGGGCGTTGAACGGCGAGCACGACCCCGCAGAGGCCAGACGGCTGGCGGCGGAGGGAGTCGCGGCAGCCCGCCTCGCCGGGTCGGTTGACTACGAGCTCGTGTGCCGGGCGCTCGAAGGATTGACGTTCGTGGCGGACGGCAAGGTACGCGAGGGAATGCGCCTGCTCGACGAGGCGGTGACGGCTTCGCTCGCGGGCGAGGTGGCGAATGTCCGCGTCGTCGAGGTGATCTGCTGCCACCTGATCGATGCCTGCCAGCGCGTGCGCGATCTCGAGCGCGCCGGAGAGTGGTGCCTTCGAGTCGAGGAGATCGCGGAGCGGTACGGCGACACGGAGATGTTCGCCACCTGCCGGACGCACTACGCGGACTTGCTCGTGTGGCGCGGTGAGTGGCGAGAGGCGGAGGAGACGTTGACTGCCGCCTGTCGCGATCTTGCCGGCGTCCCGCGGAAAGCGGTCGAGGGGTTGGTGCGGCTGGCGGAGCTGCGCCGCCGGCAGGGACGGCCGGAGCAGGCCGAGGCGCTGCTTGCCCAGGCCGAGTCGCACCGCCTGTCGCTGCTCGTTGCGGCTGCACTGCAGTTCGACCGCGGCGACGCGCGCGGTGCCGCCGAGCGCGCCGAGCGCTTCCTGCGTCGGGTGGGGAAGGCTGACCGCTTCGAGCGGGTACCGGGTCTCGAGCTGCTCGTGCGGGCCCGGCTCCGCCTCGGTGACGTGGCTGCCGCGCGGGTCGCGGTCGAAGAGCTCGAGGGCATCTCGGCGGAGGTCGGTACCTCCCCGCTCCGGGCCGCGGCCCTCGTGGCGCGCGGCCGGCTCGATGCAGCGGCAGCGCCTGAGGCCGCCCGGTCGACGCTCGAGGACGCGGTCGACCTGCTCACCGAGTGCGGCGCCCGCTACGAGGCTGCGCTGGCGCGGCTCGACCTGGCGGCGGTGCTCCGGGTCCTCGGCCGCGGCGCGGAGGCCGCTCAGGTCGAGACCGCTGGGCGTGAGGCGCTCGCAGGGCTCGGCGTTCCCGTCGCCCGGCCTGCGGCCGAACGCTCGGTGCTGACTCCTCGCGAACGCGAGGTGCTGCACCTGATCGCGCAGGGGCGCTCGAACGACGCGATCGCCGCCGAGCTCGTGGTGAGCGTCCGCACCGTCGAGCGGCACGTGGAGAACATCTACGACAAGATCCACGTCTCCGGGCGTACGGCCCGCGCTGCCGCAACCGCATGGGCGCTCGCACACGGCATCGGCTGAAGATCCGTACCGCGCTCGCCCGATTTGGGTACCGGCACGCATGCCGTCGGCGTGCCGGCCACGCACGCTACGTCCATGTCCGAGCTCCTGCACCTGTGCGCCGTCGAGCAGGCTGCACGTGTTCGCTCCGGCGAGATCTCCGCGCGGGAGCTCGTCGAGGCGTCGCTGACCGCGATCGAAGATCGCAACCCGCGGCTGAACGCTTTCGTGACCGTCTGTGTCGAGCGTGCGCTCGCCGAGGCGGACGCCGTCCTGCCTGGCGATCGCCGCCCGCTCTGCGGCGTCCCGGTCGGGATCAAGGACCTGCTTTCGGCGACCGAGGGGTTGCCGACGACGGAGGGGAGCCGCGCGTTCGGCGACCGTTTGGCGACGCACGACAGCGCCCACGTGCGCCGGCTGCGCGAGGCCGGAGCGATCGTCGTCGGCAAGACGAACTCACCCGAGCTCGGGTTGCGGCCGGTCACCGAGAACCTCAGGTTCGGCGCGACCCGCAATCCCTGGAACCCGCACCTGTCGGCCGGTGGGTCGTCGGGCGGGAGCGCAGCCGCCGTCGCGGCCGGGCTGGTCGCTCTCGCCGACGGCAGCGACCTGGGCGGCTCGATCCGCATTCCCGCATCCTGCTGCGGGGTCGTCGGTGTCAAGCCAAGCCTCGGCCGGGTTTCGATCGGGCCCGACTTCGGCGATCTCGCCGGGGGCATGCCGTGCGACGGGGTGCTCACCCGCACCGTTTTCGATGCGGCGGTCGCACTGGACGCGATCGCCGGCGCCGAGCCGGGCGACCGCCACCGGGTGGCCACACCGTCGCACTCGTTCACCGCCGCGGCCCGATCCGAGCCGGACCGGGTGCGGGTACGGGTGGCGCTCAAAGCCCCGCTCGGCGTGCCTGTGGCCGACGAGCCGAAGGCCGCTGCCGCCGCGGCGGCGGAGGCACTCGCCGCACTCGGGCACGACGTCCGCGAGGCAACGCCCGCGTGGGACGACGGATCGTTTCCCACGAGCTGGGCCACCTATCTGACGGGCGCCGGACAGCATCTGCTGCGCGTGGTCGAGCGGCTCCACGGCCGGAGCGTCGACCCCGACCTGCTCGAGCCGGCGACGCGTGCCTGGCTGCTCGACGCGGAGCCGATCTCCCTCGTCGACTATCTCGAGGCGGGCGAGCGACTGTGGTCGTTCGGACGCGCGATCCTGCGTGACTGGCAGGACGACGAGATTCTCGTCACCCCGACCCTGACGCGGCTACCCGCGCCGGTCGGCGGTCTCCGCTCGGAGGCCGGCGTCACAGACGATGCCGTACGTTTCAGCGCGCTCGTCCGGATCTGGAACGTCACCGGACAGCCCGCGATCAGCTTGCCGCTCGCCGCGACCGTGGACGGTATCCCCGTCGGCGTCCAGCTCGTCGGGCCGCCCGGAGGCGAGGGGCTCCTGCTCGCGCTTTCCGCCCAGCTAGAGGGTTCCGTCGGCTGGCAGCCCCGTACGCGCAGAGCAACGAACGACGCACGAACCATCCCCACTCCCACGAGCTAAGGAGATACCACCATGCACGCCTCGATCTCGCACTTCCCCGGTGACCCCGCCGATCTGCAGGCCCGCTACGACGCGATGCTCGCAGACGTTCCACGCGAGAGCCTGATACTGCATCTCTGCCTGCGCGCCCCGGACGGGCTCGTCGTCGTCGACACCTGTCCGAGTGAGCAGGACTTTCAGGCGTTCCACCAGGGTGAGGGCTTCCGCTCGCTCCTGGCCAGGCACGGGCTCCCCGAGCCGGATCGCGTCGAGGACTTCCCCGTGCACGTCGCCTTCTCCGGCGGCACCGCGATCTAGACGGATGCGTGCGCCGGCGGCAGGCCGGCGGCCTGCCGATTCGGCCCTGCGTCGAGATCGAGCTCGCAGAAACGCCTGACCAGCTCGGGGTCGAACTGGCTGCCGGCGAGACGCCGGAGCTCCGCACGCGCCTCGACCGGCGTGTACACGACACCGTGGGGACGCGACTCGACCATCGCGCAGAACGAGTCGCAGACGGCGATGATCCGCGCCGGCAGCGGGATCTCGGTACGGGCGGTGCCGTCCGGGTAGCCGCCGCCGTCCCAGCGCTCGTGCGTGGACCGGACGATCTTTCCCACCTCCAAGAGGGCGGGAGAGGCGTCGAGGATCCGCTGCCCGATCAGCGTGTGGCTGCGGATGAACACGAGCTCGCTCTCGTCGAGCGGCTCGGTCTTCGAGAGGACGACGTCCGGAATCGCGAGCTTGCCCACGTCGTGCAGCTGCGCCGCGAGCCCGAGCTCCTCGATCGCGGGTTCGCTCAGCCCAAGGCTTGCACCGAGACGGAGGCTCAGATCGGCAACCCCTCCCACATGCTCGCGCAGGGCGGGCTCCCTTTCCTGGAGCGCTTGGAGGAGCACGGCGTGGGGCCGGCCGCGCGAGACCAGCAACTGGTACTTCTGCGCGTAGAGGCGCTTGTCGGCCACGTGCAGCACATCGCCGGGCGACTTCGCTTCCTCGGGCAGGATCGTGCAGCCGAACGCCGTCGAGATGTCGAAGGCTTCACCCGACTCCGAGAGTGCACGGGTCGCCAGGTCGAGGAAGCGCTCGATGCCGTCCGTCGTGACCGGTGCGATCGTGCAGAACTCGTCTCCGCCGAGTCGGTAGCAGCTGCCGGCATCGCCGACCGCGGCCTCGAGCTTGCCGGCGAGCCGCGCGAGCAGGGCATCGCCGGTCGGGTGGCCGAACGTGTCGTTGTAGCGCTTGAAGCCGTTGAGGTCGTAGATCACGAACAGGCGCTGCTTGCCGTCGGCCCGGACGAATACCTGCTCGAGGTCGCTCATCAGCTTCCGCCGGTTGCCGAGGCCGGTGAGCACGTCGGTCGAGGCGAGCAGGTGCATATGCGCGCTCATCTCGGCGTTCTCGCGGAAGGTCAGCGCTGCGCGCGCGGCGACCGTGATCACGGCGGCCGCGGCCAGCGCGACACCCACCACGTTCCGGTGCTGGAAGTAGCTGTCCACGAGCACGCCGACCGCGACGAGACCGCAGACGAACGGCGTTGCGGCCAAGGGCCTGCCGGCGAGCTGGACTTGGGCGCGGCGCCCGGGCGCGCTCCAGGCGGCGAGGGCGAGCAGGATGAGGGCCGCCGGCCACAGTGCGTCGAGCCAGGTTCCGGCGACGTAGCTTCCGTCGGCGGTTTGGTAGAGGTAGATCCCGTCGGCCAGCGCCGAGAGCACGAGGGCCCCGCCGAGCGCTCCCCACCCCGGTCCGGGACGTCCTCCCGAAAGACCGTAGACGGCGACGACGATCGCCACGAGGACGATGTCGCCGATCGGGTAGGCGAGGTTCGCGACCTCGGCCAGACGGGCCCCGTGGGTGTCGTGGATCACGACCTCGAGCAGCACGGCGGCGCCGACCGCAGCGGTGGTGAGCGCGACGGCGACCCCGTCGAACCAGATGCTGGTGTTGAACGTCGCGACCCGGTGGCGGACGAGCAGGACGAGCGCCAGGTAGGTCGGAGGGTAGAACCCGAGATAGAAGACGTCGGCGAGAGACGGAAACGGCGGATTGCCGCCGTAGATGACGTTCCACGAAAGGTCTCCGAGCGTCCAGAAGCCGATCCCGACGGCGAGCAGGCTCCAGACGAGACGTTCGGTGCGGACGAGCACCGCGCGCGCGACGACGGCGACCACCGCAAGCACTTCGAGCGTGTCGTACACCCACGTGCTCGCGAACTGGTCGAGACCGTGGCCGCCCGCGCCGAGCGTGTGCGCAACGAAGAAGACCAGCCCGGACACGACGAGCGCGAGCCACGCCCAGCGCGCGGCGGCGACCCCGCCCGCGGTGAAACGGCCGGACGAGATGAGACTCACCGTGTGCTTATCGGCACCGGCCATCGGGAGCAGAAGGGCGACTTGCGGGCCGGAGCGAACTACGAGAGCGAGCGCGTGTCGACCCGGGCCGCGGTCGCGGCCTCGTAGGCGTCGATCCGATCGCCGCGCGCGAGCGTCAGCGCCACGTCGTCGAGCCCGTTCACGAGCATGTGCTGGGCGAACGGATCGAACGCGAACGTGATCCGCAGGCCGCCGGGGTGCGAGAGCTCGAGCGTCTCGAGGTCGATCGTCAGCTCGTTTCGCTCAGCGACAGCCGCCTTGACCTGCTCCAACTGCTCGGCCTCGAGCTCGACCGGCGCGAGCCCCGACTTGATCGAGTTCTGGTGGAAGATGTCGCCGAAGCTCGGCGCGAGCACGAACCGGTAGCCGGCGTCCTCCAGCGCCCAGGCCGCATGCTCCCGCGAGGAGCCGCAACCGAAGTTGCGCCCGGCGACGAGGATCTGCGCCCCCTGGTACTCGGGGCGCCGCAGCTCGAAGTCGGGATCCTTCATCCAGTCGTAGAAGAGGAACTCGCCGTACCCGGAGCGCTCGATGCGCTTGAGGAACTGCTTCGGGATGATCTGATCGGTGTCGACGTCCGGCCGGTCGAGCACGGCCGCGCGCGCGGTCACCCTACGAAGCTCGTTCAACTCGGACACCCCTTTTGGCGCCATGCCAAGAACGGTGTTGCCAGGGGGACAGTCCCCTGGACATGGCCGTCCGAGACACGAGGGGGGACAGTCCCCTGGACATGGCGGAAACAGGGAGGTGTGCAAAAGGCGGTTGTCATCCCAGCTCTCGGACATCCGTGAAGTGGCCGGCGATCGCGGCGGCGGCGGCCATCGTCGGGCTCAGGAGGTGCGTCCGGCCGCCGGCACCCTGGCGGCCCTCGAAGTTGCGGTTCGAGGTCGAGGCGCAGCGCTCGCCGGCAGCCAGGATGTCCGGGTTCATGCCGAGGCACATCGAACAGCCCGCCTCACGCCACTCGAAGCCGGCGGTGAGGAAGACGCGGTCGAGGCCCTCGTCCTCGGCCTGGCGCTTCACCTTCGCCGAGCCGGGAACGACCATCGCGCGCACGCCGTCCGCGACCCGCCGGCCCGCGGCCACGGAGGCGGCGGCGCGCAGATCCTCGATCCGGGAGTTCGTGCAGGAGCCGATGAAGACGCGCTCGACCGGAATCTCGGTGAACGGCGTGCCCGGCTCGAGCCCCATGTAGTGGAGCGCGCGCTCGACGGCCTCGCGGTCGGCCGGATCGTCGTAGGAGGCCGGGTCCGGGACACTGCCGTCGATCGGCGCGACCATTCCGGGGTTCGTGCCCCAGGTGACCTGCGGAATCAGGGCCGCGACGTCGACCTCGACCTCGCGGTCGAAGACGGCGCCCTCGTCACTGCGGAGCGAACGCCAGCCCTCGAGCGCCTGCTCCCAGGCGGAGTCGGACGGTGCGCCCGGGCGGCCCTCGAGGTAGGCGAACGTCGTGTCGTCGGGCGCGATCATCCCGGCGCGCGCCCCAGCCTCGATCGTCATGTTGCAAATCGTCATCCGGCCCTCCATCGAGAGCGCCTCGACTGCCGCGCCCGCGAACTCGACCACATAGCCGACACCGCCGGCCACCCCGATCTGGCCGATCGCACCGAGCACCATGTCCTTCGGCGTCACTCCGAAGGGAAGCGCCCCGGTGAAGGTGATGCGCATCGTCTTCGAGCGCGCCTGCAGCAGCGTCTGGGTCGCGAGCACGTGCTCGACCTCGGAGGTTCCGATCCCGAAGGCGAGCGCACCGAAGGCGCCGAGGGTCGAGGTGTGCGAGTCGCCGCACACGATTGTCATCCCGGGCTGGACGAGGCCGAGCTCGGGTGCCATCACATGGACGATCCCCTCGGCGCCGCTCCCGGTCGCGTTCAGCGGCACGCCGAAGTCCGCGCAGTTGCGGGCGAGCGCGTCGAGCTGGGCCTTCGCCACGAGATCGCGCACCGGCCCCGGCTCGGTCGGGACGTTGTGATCCATCGTCGCGATCGTCAGCTCGGGCCGGCGCACCGTGCGCCCCGCGAGCCGCAGCGATTCGAACGCCTGCGGCGTCGTCACCTCGTGCACCACGTGCAGGTCGACGTACAGCAGCGCCGGCTCGCCCGGCCGCTCGTCGACGACATGGGCATCCCAGATCTTGTCGTAGAGCGTCGTCAATGCTCCCCCGTCGCCGCGTAGCTCCCGAAGATGCGGATCTCCCGCGTCCACTCGCGCATCTCGACCAGCGCCGTCTGGATCTCGCTGTCCTGCGGATGACCGTCGAGCACCATGTCGAAGCGGTAGCGGAAGGTCGAGCGCGGGATCGGCCGCGAGACGAGCTGCACGAGGTTCAGCCCGTGGCGGTGGAACGGCCCGAGCGCGTGGTAGAGCGAGCCCGGCTGATGGTCAGTGACGAACGAGAGCGCGGTTCGGGGACGCGGGTGGCGCTCGATGTTCGTGTACGGCGCGATCCCGACGAAGCGGGTGAAGGCGCTCGGCCGGTCCCCGACGTCGTCGGCGATCACGGTCAGCCCGTGGTGGTCTGCCGCCTCGTTGCTCGAGAGCGCCGCCACCGAGGGATCGTCGGACTCGGCCACCTCGCGCGCAGCGTCCGAGGTCGAAGCCGACGGGATGCACTTCACGCCCAGCGACCGGATCAGATCGCGGCACTGCTCGAAGGCCACCGGATGCGAGCGCAGCGTGCGCACCTCGTCGAGCCGCACCGCGCTCTTGGCCGCCAGCGAGTGGATGATCGGGATCGTGACCTCGGAGACGATCGACACCGGGGCCTCGTAGAGCAGATCGTGCGTCTCGCCGACCGGCCCGTGGAGGGAGTTCTCGATCGGAAGCACCCCGAGCCCCACCTCGGCCGCAACCGTGGCCTCGACGACCGCCACGAAGCTCGCGAGCGGCTCGGTTCCCGAGCCGGGTGGAGCGAGGAGCAGGGTGGCGGCGGCGCTGTGGCTGCCTGCCGGGCCCGGATAGCCGACGAGCGTCACGCCTGCACCGCCGAGCCGAGCGCGGCGAGCACGGCGGAGCCGAACTCCGAGGTGGTCGCCGAGCCGCCCGCATCGTTGGTCGGGGTCGTCTCGAGCGCGGTCGCGACCGCCTGCTCGAGCACGCGCGCGAGCTCGGGCTCTCCGAGTCCGTGCTCGAGCAGGAGCGCGGTCGAGCGAAGCATCGCGGTCGGGTTCGCAAGCCCGGTACCGGCAATATCCGGAGCCGAGCCGTGCACCGGCTCGAAGATTCCCGGGCCGGAGTCGCCGAGGCTCGCCGACGAGGCCAGCCCGAGCCCGCCGGTGACGCCGGCGGCGACGTCCGAGAGGATGTCGCCGAAGGTGTTCTCCATCACGAGCGTGTCGAACGAGTACGGATCCATCACGATCATCATCGCGACACTGTCGACCAGGCCGTGGCGAAGCTCGACGTCCGGATACTCGCGGGCGAGCTCGGTCACGACGCTCCTCCACATCCGCGAGGTGTCGAGCACGTTTGCCTTGTCGACCGAGAGAAGCCGGCCGCCGCGACCGCGCGCGAGCTCGAACGCACGCCGCGCGATCCGGTCGACCTGCTCGGGCTTGTACTCGAGCGTGTCGAAGACGGTGCCGTCCTCGCGCGTGCCGCGGGCGCCGTAGTAGAGGCCGCCTCCCAGCTCGCGCACGATCAGCAGATCGATTCCTTCGCCGACCGCGGGCCGCAGATTCGCATAGACGTCGAGCTCCTTGCGTATGCCCATCAGGCCGGCCTCGGGCCGGACAGAGCCTCCGTCCCACTTCGGGCCGCCGACGGCGCCGAGCAGGATCGCGTCGGCGGCGCGGCACGCTGCGAGCGTTTCGGGCGGGAGGGGGTTGCCGGTGAGATCGATCGCGGCGCCGCCGAACGGCCGCTGCTCGAGCTCGAGCTCGAGCGGCAGCGCCTCGAGCACGCGCACCGCCTCGGCCGTCACCTCCGGGCCGATCCCGTCTCCGGGCAGGCAGACGATGCGCCTAGGCGCCATGGAGCTCCCGCCTCGTCAGCTCGAGCACGTGCCCGAAGAAGGCCTCGACGCCGGCCGGTGAGAGCGAGCCGCCGTTTGCCTGTTTCAGGGACTCGATCATCCCCTCTTCGCGCCCCGGGTCGCGCAGCGGCAGCCCGGACGCCACCTTGTGCTCGTGCAGGGCGCGCACCAGCTCGAGCCGGTGGTTGAACGCGGCGAGGAGATCCCGGTCGACGCGGTCGATCGCCTCGCGTGCCTCGGCGAGAGTCGGATCCGTCACGCCGTCACTCCGAGCTGGTCGAGCAGCGCGTCCACGTCGGCCTCGATCTCGATCGTCGTGCCGCTCGGCGTGGCGAGCTGAGGCGTCTTCAGGCCGGTGCCGCTGACGATCACGACCACGCGGTCCTGCTCGCCGACCTCGCCGCGCGTCGCCATCTCGCGCAGCGCGCCGACCGCGACGCCGGTCGCGCCCTCGCCGAAGATCCCGGCCGTTTCCGCGAGCAGGGCGATGTTGTCGCCGACCTCGTCCTCGGGCACGGCGTAGATCGCACCGCCCGACTTGCGCGCGGTGGCGATCGCGAGGTCGCCGTCGGCGGGATTGCCGATTGCGATCGAGGAGACGATGGAGGCAGGCCGCACCGGCGAGACCCTGCGCTCGTCCGCGAACGCCGAGGCCACGGGTGAGCAGCCTTCCGCCTGGCCGCCGTAGAGCCTCGGCTGGTCGCCCGAGGTCAGGCCGAGCCGGTCGAACTGCTGGAAGCCCTGCCAGACCTTCGTGAACATCGCGCCCGAGCCGATCGGCATCACGACCGCGCTCGGTGTCTCCCAGCCGAGCTGCTCGGAGAGCTCGAAGGCGAGCGTCTTCGAGCCCTCGGCGTAGTAGGAGCGGAGATTCACGTTGACGATGCCCCAGTCCACCTCACCTGCGAGCTCGCTGACGAGGCGGCTGCAGTCGTCGTAGCTGCCGCGAACGGCATAGATCGTCGTGCCGTAGATCGTCGTCGCCTTGAACTTCTCGGCCTCGAGACCTGCCGGGCAGAAAAGGATCGCGCGCATCCCGAGCGCCGCGGCGCGGGCGCCGACGGCGTTTGCGAGGTTGCCGGTGGAGGTGGCCGAGAGCGTGTCGAGCCCGAACTCCTTCGCCTTGGCCGCCGCGACCGCGACGACCCGGTCCTTGAACGAATGCGTCGGGTTCGAGAGGTCGAGCTTGAGGAACACCTCGCCGATCCCGAGCGCGCTCGCAAGCCGCGGCGCCGGGACGAGCGGGGTCATCCCCGGGCCGTTCGCAGCGTCCGGCGGCGGGACCGCGGGCAGCAGGTCGGCGTAGCGCCAGAGCGAGTTCGGGCCTGCCTCGATCCGCTCGCGCGAGACGACCGACGCGAGCTCGTCCCAGTCGTACACCGGTTCGAGCGGCCCGAAGCAGCGGACGCAGATACCGTTCGCGAGCGCCGGATAGTCACTTTCGCAGATGCGGCAGCGGAGGACGTCAACCGGCATGGTCGTAGTCCTCCTGATGGCTCACATGCAATTTCGGCGAATCCACGATCTTCCCCCTTACGTCTTCGCGACGGTCGACCAGCTGAAGCGCGAGCTTCGGCGGGAGGGCCGCGACGTGATCGATCTCGGCTTCGGCAATCCGGATATTCCGTCTCCGCCGATCGCCGTCGAAAAGCTGGCTGAGGCTGCCGCCAAGCCCGTCAACCACCGTTACTCGGCGAGCCGCGGCCTGCCGAACCTTCGTGAAGCGGTCTGCGAGCGCTACGCGAGCCATTTCGGCGTCACGCTCGACCCGGACGTGCACATCGTCAGCACGATCGGCGCCAAGGAGGGCCTCGCCCACCTGATGTGGGTGCTGCTCGAGGGCGGAGACAGCGCAGTCGTGCCGAGCCCCGCCTACCCGATCCATCTCGTCGCGCCCCGACTCGCCGGGGCGACCGTGATCCACGCCCGGATCGAGGGTGGCGAGATGCTGTCCGGCATCGAAGAGGCCGTCCGTGCTGCGCAGCCGGCGCCGCGGGTGGTGATCGTCTCCTTCCCACACAACCCGACGACCGCGATCGCAACCCCGGAGCTGATGCAGCGGCTCGTCGACCTGGCGCGGGAGCGCGAGTTCGTGCTGGTCCACGACTTCGCCTACGCCGACATCGCCTTCGACGGCCACAAGCCGCCGTCGATCCTCGCCGCCGACGGCGCCCTCGACTGTGCCGTCGAGCTCTACAGCCTCACCAAGTCGTTCTCGATGGCCGGCTGGCGCATGGGCTTCACCCTCGGCCGTCCCGACGTCGTCGCCGCGCTCGCAAAGCTCAAGTCCTATCTCGACTACGGCACGTTCCAGCCAATCCAGATCGCCTCGATCGTCGCGCTGCGGGAAGCTCCCGACTACCCCGAGGAGGTCACCGATATCTATCTCCGCCGCCGCGACACGTTGATCTCCGGGCTCGCCCGCGCCGGCTGGCCGGTCGAGGCTCCGAAAGGGACGATGTTCGTGTGGGCGCCGATCCCCGAGGCCCACAAGAAGCTCGGCTCCCTCGAGTTCGCGGTGATGCTCGCCCGCGGCGCCGACGTCGCGGTGAGTCCCGGCATCGGGTTCGGCCCCGGCGGGGACGAGCACGTGCGCTTCGCCCTCGTCGAGAACGAGCAGCGCATCACCCAGGCGACCCGCTCGATTCGCAAGTTCCTCGCGGTCGACTAGTGGTGTCACGTCACGGCCCCTTCCGAGGCCGAGGAGACCCCGGCGGCGTACTTGGCGAAGACGCCGTGCGAGTACTTCGGGGCCGGCGGTGTCCACTCCGCGAGGCGGGCGGCGAGCTCGTCGGCGGTGATGTCGAGGTCCAGCCGGCGGCTTTCGACGTCGAGCACGACCGTGTCGCCGTCCCTGACCGCCGCGATCGGGCCGCCGCGGGCAGCCTCCGGCGAGATGTGGCCGACCATCAGCCCGTGCGTGGCGCCCGAGAAGCGGCCGTCCGTCACCAGCGCGACCTCGTCGCCGAGCCCTTCGCCGACGAGCGCGGCCGTCACGTGCAGCATTTCGCGCATCCCGGGACCGCCGGCGGGCCCCTCGTAGCGGATCACGACCACGTCACCCGGCTCGATCTTCCGGGCCTTGACCGCGGCGAAGCACTCCTCCTCGGAGTCGAAGACGCGGGCAGGGCCGCTGTGGTGAAGGCGCTCATGACCGGCGAGCTTGACCACGGAGCCCTCCGGGGAGAGCGAACCGCGGAGGATCGCGATCCCACCGGTCGGCTTGAGCGGCTCGCGCCAGGAGACGACGACGTCCTGCCCGGGTGTCTCCGTCACGTCCGCGCCGACCTCCCGGAGCGTCTTGCCGTCGACACCGCGGGCATCGCCGTGCACGACTCCCGCACCGACGAGCTCGCGCGCGACCAGGCCGATCCCGCCCGCTTCGAACATGTCCGTCGCCACGTAGCGGCCGCCCGGCTTCAGGTCGGCGACGATCGGCGTGCGCGCCGCGATCTGGTCGAAGTCCTCGAGCTCGAGCTCGACCCCGACCTCGCGGGCGATCGCGAGCAGGTGGAGGACACCGTTCGTCGAGCCGCCGGAGCCGGCGACGGCCGCGATCGCGTTGTCGAACGCGTCGCGCGTGAGGATCTGCGATGGGCGGATGTCGTCCCGGACGAGCGTCATCACGAGCTCGCCCGCCTGGCGCGCCGCCTCGGGCTTCGTCGCGTTCGTCGCCGGGATGCCCGAGAGCCCGCGGGGCGAGATGCCGAGGAAGTCGATCACGAGCGCCATCGTGTTCGCGGTGAACTGGCCGCCGCACGCACCGGCGCCGGGGCAGGCGACGGCTTCGAGCGCGTGCACCTCCTCATCGGTCATCCGGCCGGCAGCGCGGGCGCCGACCGCCTCGAACACATCCTGGATCGTCACGTCGCGGCCCTCGTAGCGGCCGGGCGCGATCGAGCCGTTGTAGAAGACGAGGCCCGGGACGTCGAGGCGCGCGAGCGCCATCACGCCGGCGGGGATCGTCTTGTCGCAGCCGACGAGGCAGACGAGGCCGTCCAGCAGGTGACCGGCGACGACGAGCTCGATCGAGTCGGCGATCACCTCGCGCGAGATCAGCGAGGCGCGCATCCCGGTCGTGCCCATCGAGACGCCGTCGGAGACCGAGATCGTGTTGAACTCGATCGGCGTGCCGCCCGCGGCCCGGATTCCGTCCTTGACGTGCTTCGCGAGCACGCGCTGGTTGAAGTTGCACGGCATGGTCTCGATCCAGGTCGTGGCGACCCCGACGAGCGGCTTCGCGAGATCCTCGTCGGTGAACCCGACCGCCTTCAGCATCGCGCGCGCCGGCGCCCGATCCACGCCGTCGGTGAGGGCCGCGCTGTGGCGCTTCGCGGGATCCGTGGGCTGCTCGTAGACACTCATGTCGCTGCTCCTAACCTAGCCGGGAGGCTCGCCTCGGCTTCCGGTGACTCGTCATTGGCATAGGTGCCCCGGCCGGCGATCGCGAGCGGGAGCACGCGCACGCCGCTCAGGCGCTGTTCGAGCTCGGCAGCTGCCTCGGCGGCGGCGTCCTTGCGCGCCCAAACCACTACCGACGGACCGGATCCGGAGAGGGTGACCCCGACCGTCCCGGTGACCGGGCGCGACCGGAGCTCCTCGAGGAGCGGCGCATCCTGGGAGCGGAACGGCTCGTGCAGCAGATCGTGGAAGGCGCTCGCGAGCAGGTCGGCGTTGCCGGAAGCGATTCCGGCCCCGAGGAGCGCGGCCTGAGCGGCGGCGGCGGCGGCCTCGTCGTGGCGGACGAACTCCGGGAGCCGTGAGCGCGACAGCTTCGTGTTCACACGGCTGTCCGGAACGAGGACGATCGGCGCGAGCGGCAAATCGGCAGCGATCTGTCGTGTGTGGTGACGTCCCCCGCTCTGCCAGGTCAGGCACACCCCGCCGCCGAGCGCCGCGGCGAGATTGTCGGCATGACCCTCGAGCGGCAGGCCCAGCTCGAGGACGTCCTCGAGCGAGACATCGCGTCCGGTGACCGCGAGCCCGGCGACGAGTCCTGCAGCGACCGTGGCCGCCGACGACCCGAGGCCGCCCTCGAGCGGAATGCGGTTGACGAAATGGAACCTGTGGCCGTCGATCCGGGCGCCCAGCGCGAAGGCCCGGAGCGCCAGATGCGTCTGGTCGTGCGGCACCTCGTCGCGGCCTTCGCCCTCGACGGTCACGAGCGGCTCGCCGGGAAGCGCCGGAGAGACATGGAGCTCGTTCCAGAGGTCGAGCGCGGCCCCGGCGCAGTCGAAGCCCGGTCCGAGATTCGCCGTCGTCGCGGGCGCCAGCACGACGAAGCGGCCGGGCGCGAGCGGCCGGCGGCTCATCGAGACACCTCGGCGAGGATCGCCTCGACGGTCGGCTCCACGAGGACCGCCTCGGTCGTGATCAGCTCGACGGCGGCCGTGTCCTTGAGGCCGTGACCGGTGAGGACGCACACGACCGTGCTTCCCGGGACGAGCTCGATCTGCTCGAGTGCGGCGAGGCCGGCGGCTGAGGAGGGCTCGCAGAAGATCCCCTCGTAGCTTGCGAGGTCGCGCCACATTCGCGTGATGTCCTCGTCGGAGACGGGCACGGGCTCGACGCGATTGTCGGCGACGAGCGCCTTGACCTCGGCGAGATGTGCGGGCTCGGAGATCCTGATCGCGGAGGCCATCGTCGTCGCGCGGTGGACGGCGTGCGCGGAGACGATCCGCGAGCGGGCGTTCTCCTCGTCGAGCCCCTTCGCGTAGGCGACCGTGTTGCCGCCGCCGCCGTAGGGCAGGGCGATCACGTCGGGATGGCGCCCGTCCAGCTGCTCGACGATCTCGAACACCGCGGTCTTCTGTCCCTCGATCCGATGTGGATTCACCGAGTTGACGAGCGCGAAGAGGCCCCGGTCGGCGATCTCGAGGCAGTTCTCGAGCGCCTGGTCGAAACTGCCCTTGACCTCGAGCAGGCGGGCACCCACGGCGCGCGTCTGGGCGACCTTCGCGGCCGCGATCGCGCCGGCCGGGCAGAGGACGACCGCCGTCAAGTCGGCGCGCGCGGCATACGCGGCAGCCGACGAGGCGGTATTGCCGGTCGAGGCGCAGATCACTCCCTGCGCACCCGCCTCGACCGCCTTCGAGACGGCCACGGCCATCCCCCGGTCCTTGAAGCTGCCGGTCGGGTTCATCCCCTCGAACTTGAAGTACAGGTCGATGCCGAGCTGCTGCCCGAGCCGCCGCGACGGGATCAACGGCGTGTCGCCCTCGCCGAGCGAGATCACCGGCGTGTCGGGACCGACCGGAAGCCGGTCGCGGTAGGCCTGGATGACGCCTATGCCCATCCGAGCTCCGTGACGCCGCGTTCGGAGACGACCGGGAACGGCAGCGGGCTTCGCCGCACCTCGCCCATCGCTGCGATTGCCGCGAGCGCCTCGTCGAGCGGGCCCTGCCGGGTGTCGTGGGTGACGACATGCAGGGCGGCGCCGTCGCCGTTTGCGTGCTGGAGCAGCCGGGCGACCGAGACCTCGCGTTCGGCGAGCGCGGTGGTCACCCGTGCGAGCACTCCTGGGCGGTCGTCGACAGAGAGGTGGAAGTAGAAGGGCGAGCGGTTCTCGCCGTGCGCGAGGCGCGGCAGCGTGCGCCAGACGGGGTCGTTCTGGAGAAAGCCGGTTCCCATCGTCCCGATCACGCTCGCCATGTCGGCGATCACCGCGGAGGCCGTCTCGACGCCGCCGGCGCCGGGGCCTTCGAGTGTGATCTCGCGGATCGCGTCGCCCTGCAGCATCACGGCGTTGAACGCACCTTCGACGGCTGCGAGCGGATGGTGGCGGTCGACGAGCGCCGGCGAGACGCGGACATCCACCTTGCCGTCGAGTAGCCGGGCGGCACCGACGAGCCGGATCACCATGTCGAGCTCGCGGGCGGCGGCGACGTCGAGCGGCGTGATCCGGTCGATCCCCACCACCTCCACGTCGGCGAGCGCGAAGCGCGAGTTGAAGGCCACCGTCGCGAGGATCGCCATCTTCGCGGCCGCGTCGGCTCCGGAGACGTCGGCGGTCGGGTCGGCCTCGGCGAACCCGCGCGCCTGCGCCTCGGCCAGGGCCTCCTCGTACGTCGAGCCGCCCTCCATCTCGGTGAGCATGAAGTTGGTCGTGCCGTTGACGATCCCGAGCACCCGGTGGACGTTCGTGACGACGAGCGACTCGCGGAGCACCTTGATCACGGGGATCGCCGCGCAGACGCTGGCCTCGAAGCGCAGCTGGACGCCCGATCCGGAGGCCGCGTCGAAGAGCTCCGCGCCGCGCTGGGCGACGAGCTGCTTGTTGGCGGTGACGACGTGCTTGCCGCGGCGAAGCAGCTCGAGCACATGCTCGCCCGCCGGCTCGACGCCGCCCATCACCTCGCCGACGACCGCAATTTGCGGATCGTCGAGGATCTCGCGGACGTCGGTCGTGAGCACGCCCGGCGGAGCCGGAAAGCTCCGCTCCTTGTCGGTCGAGCGAACGAGCGCCTTCACGAGGCGCAGCCGGTGACCCGTCGCACGCTCGATGTCGTCGGCCTGCTCGTTCAGCAGGCGGTTGACAGCGGCGCCGACCGTGCCGTACCCCAGGAGGGCAACCGGGACGTCAACCGACGCCATGCGCTCCCTGGACAGTTCTCTCGCCGAGTGCGCGCAGCCGCGCACCCACCTGCTCGACCTCGGTCTGCTCGAGCGCCTTCCGCGCCTCGAAGAGGCTCGGGCTGCCCTTGTCCATTTCCGCGATCCATTCCTTGGCGAACGAGCCGTCCTGGATCGCGGTCAAGGCCTTCTTCATGTTCGCCTTGACCTCCGGTGTGACGACGCGCGGCCCGACGGCGATCGAGCCGTACTCGGCCGTGTCTGAGATCGAGTAGTGCATCCGCTCGATGCCGCCCTCGAAGATCAGGTCGACGATCAGCTTGACCTCGTGCACGCACTCGTAGTAGGCCATCTCGGGCGCGTAACCGGCCTCGACGAGCGTCTCGAAGCCCGCCTGGATCAGCTGGGTGAGCCCGCCGCACAGCACGGCCTGCTCGCCGAAGAGGTCGGTCTCGGTCTCCTCGGCGAAGGTCGTCTCGAGGATCCCGGCGCGCGCGCCGCCGATACCGGTGGCGTAGGCGAGGGCGATGTCGCGGGCGTGGCCGGTCGCGTCCTGTGCGACCGCGATCAGCGCCGGGGTGCCATAGCCCTCTTCGTAGAGCCGACGCACGATGTGCCCCGGGCCTTTCGGCGCGACCATGATCACGTCGATGCCTGCGGGGAACTCGATCCGACCGTAGTGGACGGAGAAGCCGTGGGCGAAGAGGACTGCCGCGCCGGGCTCGAGATTCGGCGCCACCTCGTCGCGGAAGAGCGCCGCCTGCGGCCCGTCGGGGACGAGCATGGCGACGACCTGCGCGCCCCTGACCGCGTCCGCGACATCGCGGACGGGGAGCCCCGCGTCCTCGGCGGCCCGGCGGGAGGTGCTCTCCGGCTTGAGGCCGACGACCACCTCGACTCCCGAGTCGGCGAGGTTCAGCGCGTGGGCATGACCCTGGCTTCCGTAGCCGAGGATCGCGACCTTCCCCGTGAGGAGAGAGACGTCGCCCGTCTTGATGACTTCTTTCACTGGATTCCCTTTCGCTTACGAGACGGCCGCGGCGTTCGACCGCGCTGGACGAGGGCCGGGCCGGCGAAGGCCGATCCGCCCCGTTCGGGCGAGCTCGCGGACACCGTGGGGCCGGACGAGCTCCTCGAAGGCATCGAGCTCTTCGGGCCGCCCGACGATCTCGAAGGTGAGCGCCTCGCGGCCGATGTCGGCGACGCGGGCGCCGAAGACCTCGCCGAGGGCGATCAGCTCGGCCCGCTTGTCGGCCGGAGCACCGACGGTGATCAGCGCAAGCTCGCGCTCGACCGACTCGCCGGGGCGCAGCTCGACCACCCGCAGGACGTTCACGAGCTTGTGCATCTGCTTCTCGATCTGCTCGAGCGAGTGCTCCGAGCAGTCGACCCGAAGGGTGAGCCGGGAGATGTCCGGCCGCTCGGTCGGGCCCACCGCGAGGCTCTGGATGTTGTAGCCACGCCGCGCGAACATCTGCGAGACGCGGGCCAGCGCCCCCGGCTTGTTTTCTAGCTCGACCGAGACCGTGTGATGGCTCATCTGACTCATCCCATGATCCGCTCGCTCGAGGGCTCTTCGTCGGGCATCTCGAGGATGTCCACCGAGGCGGCGCCGGCGGGGACCATCGGGTAGCAGTTCTCGTTCGGGTCGACGCGCGCGTCGACGACGGCGGTGCGGCCGCAGTCGAGCGCGGCCTCGAGGGTGGCGTCGAGGTCGTCCTCGTTGTCGACCATGAAGCCGGCGCCGCCGAGGGCCTCTGCGAGCTGGGCGTAGTCGGGCACCTGCTTGGTCAGGTGTGTCTCGGCATAGCGCTCGGCATAGAAGAGCTCCTGCCACTGGCGCACCATCCCGAGCCAGCCGTTGTTGATGATCACGACCACGATCGGCAGCCGCTCGAGGGCGGCGGTCGTCAGCTCCTGGCAGGTCATCTGGAAGCAGCCGTCGCCGTCGATGCAGATCACGGTCGCATCCGGCCGCGCGGCCTTTGCCCCGACCGCGGCCGGAACGCCGTAGCCCATCGTCCCCAGACCGCCGGACGTGATGAAGGTGCGGGGCTTCTCACACTCGAGGTACTGCATCGCCCACATCTGGTGCTGCCCGACGCCGGTCGTCCAGATGTGGTCGCCCTCGCGCTGCGCAGTCAGGTCGCGGAGCCGCTCGACCACGGTCTGCGGCTTGAGGACCCCGTCGGCCTTGCGGTACTTGTAAGGGTAGAGCGCCTTCCACTCCTCGATCTGCGCGTGCCAGGCCGAGCGGTCGACGCGCTTCTCGGCTTCGAGCCCCTTGACGTCACGGGTCAACTGCGAGAGGGCGAGCTTGAGCGGGCCGACGACGGGGATGTCGGCTTCGCGGATCTTCCCCACCTCGGCCGCGTCGATGTCGAAGTGGATCACCTTGGCGCCGGGCGCGAACGCCGAGACCTTGCCGGTGACGCGGTCGTCGAAGCGCGTGCCGACGGCGATGATCAGGTCGGACTTGTTGAGCGCCCAGTTCGCGTACTTCGAGCCGTGCATCCCGGGTGCGCCGTAGTTGAGCGGATGCGAGTCGGGGAGGCAGCCCTTGCCCATCAGCGTGACGACCGCGGGCAGTCGCGCCGCTTCGACGAGCGCGAGCAGCTCGGCGGAGGCCTCGGCGTTGATCACGCCGCCGCCCGCGTAGACGATCGGCTGGCGCGACTCGGAGATCGCGATCGCGGCCTCACGGACCTGGCGCTCGTGCACCTTGGTCGGCGGGCGCCAGCCGGGGAGGTCGACCTCCGTCGGATAGGAGAAGTCGAACTCGGCCTCCTGGGCGTCCTTGGCGATGTCGACGAGCACCGGGCCGGGACGGCCCGTACGCGCGACGTGGAAGGCGCTCTTGATCGCTTGAGGCAGGTCACGCGCGTCCTGGACGAGCCACGAATGCTTGACGATCGGCATCGTGATCCCGGTGGCGTCCGTCTCCTGGAACGCGTCTGTGCCGATCAGGCTCGATTTGACCTGGCCCGTGATGCAGACGAGCGGCGTCGAGTCCATCCAGGCGTCGGCGATCGCTGTCACGAGGTTCGTCGCGCCGGGGCCCGAGGTGGCGATCGCGACTCCGGGCCTGCCGGACGCGCGCGCGTAACCCTCGGCCATGTGGCCCGCGCCCTGCTCGTGGCGCGCGAGCACGTGACGCACGGTCGTGCCTCTCGCAATCGCGTCGTAGGTCGGCAGGATCGCCCCTCCGGGGATCCCGAACATGACGTCGACGCCCTCCGCCTCGAGCGAGCGCAGGACCGCGTCGCTGCCGAGCATTCTCGTCATCGCGCACCCTTTCCTGAAGTCTCCGGTCTTTCTGTGTTCACGGTCATTCGTTGCACCCTTCTCGGCTCCTGGTCTCGCGTAGGCACTCGGCTCGAGCACCTCGCCCGGTCATCGACGCACCTCTTCCGTCTTGAGGTCGGCGTGTGCGGCGTCTGTGGCCGCGTGAGCAAAATCTCCCCCCTAGCGGGGGAGAATGAGGATCGTCACCACGAACATCCCCGAAAACGGGGACGACGTGAGCGTGCCGGTGGCGACCGAATGAGCAGGCATGCGAGCAACCAGTCTGCCCAACAGCCTTTGCGCTGTCAACCGAGAGGGCGAGGCGGCGGCTGAGGTGTCAGACCCGGACGGGACGTTCGCGGATCACGTGCTCGTGATCGTGGTCGTCGATCAGCCAGCTGTGGCCGAAGCCGCGCATCGCCTCGATGATCGGAAGCAGTGCGTCGCCCTTGTCGGTGAGCCGGTACTCGACACGCGGCGGCGACTCGGGATAGCTGTGGCGCTCGACGATCCCCTGACCCTCGAGCATGTGCAGCCGCTCCGAGAGCGTGCGCGGGCTGATTCCCGGGCAGGCATGCTCGAGCTCGGTGAAGCGGCGCGGGCCTTCCGAGAGATCGTGGACGAGCAGCGCCGTCCACTTCGAGCCGATCAGATCCGACGTCGCTGCGACGGCACAGCAGCTGCCGTCGTGGATGTCGTTCATCTTCCGCGCGGCCATTCGCGTCAGTCTAGCGCGCCCATCGGCGGAAAGCTACCCGGAACCGCGTAATTTTCCGCAGAGCTGCGTATTTCTTTCCGAATGGAAAGTAATGCGGGCTCAGGCGTGTGCGGTCGGGTGCGACGTCGTGTAGACGAAGGCGGCGAGATCCTCGATCTGGGCGGTCGAGAGCGCACCCTTGTATCCCGTCATCCCGTGTCCGCCCTTGGTGATCTGGGTGACGATCTGCGTGTAGGTCTTCGTCACGTGGTCGAGGTCGGGACCGACGCCGGAGCCGTCCAGTTGATTCGCGGCGCCCATCAGGTGACACGAGCCGCATTGCTGGGCGATGAAGAGCTTCCTGCCGGTCTTCGCGTTCCCCAGCACCTTCACCGGAGAGGCGGCGATCGCATGGGCGCAGAACGAGAAGCTCACAACGATCGTGACGGCGACGCTAAGGCGGCTCATCCGGCTCCCCCCTCGATTGGCTCCCCGCTTGGCCGACAGTATGCCGACCGGATTGAGCAAGTTCTAACGTCGGTCTTACCCTGCTCTAAGACTGCTCCTTCAGGATCAGATCATTGTGATGCAAGCCCATACGCACCCTCCGACGCGCGGCTTGCACCACCTGCGGCGCCCGGCTTGCCGGGCGTCGCGCTCTCTCCTCACCCGCCCGCGGGCGAGCTGCCGTCCCGCAGCTCGCCCGCACCCTCTTCGCACGTCACGGTGTTTGTCCGGGCCGCTCGTCGTACCGCACGGTGCCGCGGCGGCGACGGCCCGGACAGCCACCGTCTCCGCACCGAGCTCGCGGCGGTGAGCACGGCCGCGCTGAGCGGCTCCTCCACTGAGGATTTCCCTTCTCGGCCGCGAATGTCCACCATTACGGGGATGGCGATACTTGTTGTCGACGACGATCGGGCCGTGCGCGACGCCTTGCGCCGTGCTCTGACCATGCAGGGGTACGACGTCGAGCTCGCCGTCGACGGTGAGGAGGCGCTGCTTCGGCTGCGCTCGAACGTCAACGCCTTCGATCTCGCGATCGTCGACATCCTGATGCCGCGGCTCGACGGGCTGGAGCTGACGAGGCGGCTGCGCTCGGACGGCAACCAGCTTCCGATCCTGATGCTCACCGCCCGCGACCAGGTCGCAGACCGGGTGGCGGGGCTCGAGGCGGGCGCGGACGACTACCTCGTGAAGCCGTTCGCGCTGGAGGAGCTCGTTGCGCGCGTGCGGGCGCTCCTGCGCCGGCTCGGCGCCGACGACGAACCGGCCGTGCTCGAGTTCGCCGACCTCGAGCTGAACACCGGCACCCGCGAGGTCACCCGCGGCGGCGACGAGCTCACCCTCACCCGCACCGAGTTTGCGCTGCTCGAGCTCTTCCTGCGCAACCCGAAGCAGGTGCTGACGCGCTCCGTGATCTTCGACCGCGTGTGGGGCTACGACTTCGGTTACGGCTCGAACTCCCTCGACGTGTACATCAGCTACCTGCGCAAGAAGACCGAGGCGGGTGGGCGCTCCCGCCTGATTCATACGGTGCGCGGCGTCGGCTACGCGCTGCGCGAGCAGTGAAGAGCAACCTCCGCCGCGCATCGTCTGCCGGCGTAGGCTTGCCGGAGCCGGCCGGGAGCGGAGGTGCCGGCTCTGCCGGGGCCGGAGCGAAGGCGGTGCGCGGCGTCGGCTACGCGCTGCGCGAGCAGTGACGCTACGGGCGCGGCTGGCGCTGGGTTCCGCCGCGGCGGTCGCCGTGGCGATCGTGCTGGCGTCGATGGCCGTCTATTTCCTCGTGCAGAAGGAGCTGCGCGCCCAGGTCGACCGAAACCTGAGGGCCGAGGCGACCCAGATCTCGAACGTCCCCCGGTTCGCGACGGTGATCGCCTACCCGCCGAACATCTACGAGATCGACTTGCCCGCGCCGATCTTCGGCGGTTATTTCCAGCTCGTCGGCCGCGGGGGCGAGCTGTACATCCCGAACGGCTATGTCTCGCCGAAGCCGAGGCTGCCTGTGACCGACCGCGTGCGGGCTGTGGCGAAGGGGAAGCCCGGTACCGGCGCGTTCTTCTACGACACGCGGATCCAGGGCCAGGACACGCGAGTGTTCACGATGGCCGCGACCACGAACCCGCCGGTCGCGATCCAGGTGGTCGGGCAGCTTTCGGGTGTCGACCACGAGCTCGCCCGGATCCGGCTGTGGCTGATCCTGCTCTCGATGACGGGAATCGGGATCGCCGCGGGCGCCGGCTTCCTCGTTGCCCGTGCGACGCTACGGCCGCTGCGCGAACTGAGTGAGACGGCAGAGCGCGTCCGCGCGACCCGCAACCTGAGCGAGCGGATCGCGATCGAGGGCACCGACGAGATCGGCACGCTCGCCTCGACCTTCAACGCGATGCTCGAGTCGCTCGACCAGGCCGCCCAGCGCCAGCGCCAGCTCGTGCAGGACGCCTCGCACGAGCTCAGGACGCCGCTCACGAGCCTTCGGACGAACATCGAGGTGCTGGCGACGGGCGAGCTCCTGCCGGCCGGCGAGCGGGAGCAGCTCCTTCATGACGTCGTGGCCCAGCTGAGCGAGATGACGGAACTGATCGCCGAGCTGACCGAGCTCGCCCGCGGCGAGGACCAGGCCGCGCCGCCCGAGGAGGTCCGGCTCGACCTCGTCGCCGAGGAGGCGATCAAGCGCGCGGCGCGCAACCACCCCGACGTACCGATCCACGCCGACCTCGAGCCGACGAGTGTCGTCGGGCAGCCCGCCGGCCTCGAGCGGGCGATCGCGAACCTGCTCGACAACGCCGCCAAGTGGAGCCCGGCCGGCTCGGCGGTCGAGGTGGCGCTGCACGGCGGCGAGCTGACGGTCCGGGATCACGGGCCGGGGATCGCCGCCGAGGACGTGCCGCACGTCTTCGAGCGCTTCTACCGGGCGACCTCGGCGCGGAGCATGCCCGGCTCCGGGCTCGGACTCGCGATCGTCCACCAGGTCGCCGAGACGCACAACGGGTCGATCAGCGCCGAGGCAGCACCCGGTGGCGGAACGCTGATGCGGCTGAGGCTCGAGACGCACGAGGTCGCGCCCGCCACCGAGCCCGCACCGGTCGCGGGCGGCGTCGGCGATGGGTGACGATCAGCGATTTCTTAGCGCAGATTTAGACCCCGCTGGTCGAATTCGGCGGTCGATGCCCGTCACTCCTACAAAGCGCCGGCTGATCGCGGTGGCCACCCTGGTGATCTCCACGCTCGTCGCGGCCGCCGCCGGCGGCGCCGCGGCGGGTGCCGGCCACGAGCGCTTCGGCGCCCTCAGCGGGCCTGCCTTCGACACGAACGTCAGCTCCAACTGGGCCGGCTATGTCGTTTCCCAGAGCGCGACGACCTACACGAGCGTGACCGCGACCTGGAAGGAGCCGACTGTGAGCTGCGGCGCCGAAGACGCGGGCGAGTCCTCGGCGTTCTGGGTCGGGCTCGGCGGCTCGTCGGTGAGCTCCCAGGCGCTCGAGCAGGTCGGCACCTCGTCCGACTGCAACGTGACGACCGGCCAACCGACCTACTACGCCTGGTACGAGCTCGTCCCGGCGAACTCGGTCACGATCAAGCACCTGGTCGTCCATCCGGGCGACACGATCACCACCTCGGTGAACGTGCTCGGCGGTACGACGATCGAGCTCCAGGTGAAGGACCGCACGCGGGGTACCTCGTTCACGACGAAGCTGCCGTACGCGAACCCCGACCTGAGCTCGGCCGAGTGGATCGCCGAGGCGCCCTCGACCTGCGATTCCTACCGCTGCCGCGAGATCCCGCTCTCCGACTTCGGCTCGGTCTCGTTCACGAAGATCGCCGCGATCGGGAATAGCGTCGGCGGCACGCTCACCGCGAACCCGGGCTGGACGTCGACCGCGATCTCGCTCGTCCCCGACGGCTCGGGCCGCGGCTTCTACCCGGGGCCGGATCGGTTTGCAAGCCGCGCCAGCTCCACGGCCGGGGCGACCCCGACCGCCGCCTCGACTGACGGCACCGCCTTCGCCGTCCAGTGGACGGCGAAGGCCGCCGCGGCCTAGCTCGACCGCCGTCGCCTGCGCCTTACGGGCGGTCGGCCGATTCGGCGGCCTCGACGCCGGCGACGCCTCCGAGAGAAGACTGGTGCCAGGCACCAGGGCAGGGTGCAGGAAACCTCGTCGCGAGCAGCCACCCGTTCAGGTCGCGCCGGCTGCGAGTCGGCTGCGCGACGAGCGCTTGAAAGGAGGGGTCAGCGGGTCGTCGCCGTGCCGGCGCCGCTGCCGTTCTGGGGCAGCAGCTTCTGGCAGGTCGCGATCGCCGCGGCCGTCTTCGACGAGCTCTGGCCGCTCGCTGCGCCCGGCTGGACGCCGTGGGCTTTCAGGCAGGCCTGGAACTTGGCGAAGGTCGAGCTCGGGGCTCCGCCGCCGGTCGTGCCTCCACCTGGGGCGCCGCCGCCACCGGCGAAGCCGCCCCGGCCGAAGTTGCCGCCGTTCGGGAGGAGGCTGCGACACGCGGCGAACGCTGCCTGGGAGGCCGGCGAGCTCCGGTCGGCGCCGGCACCCGTCGTGACGCCGTGGCTCGTCAGGCACTGCTGGAACTTCTGGAAGGTCGGATTGTTCGCGAACCCGCCTGATCCACCCGGGCCGGTTCCGCCGCCGCGACCCCCGCCGAAGCCGAAGCCGCCGCTCGGGCGGAGGCTCGCGCAGGCCGCAAGCGCCTTCTGCTGGGCCGCCGTCGGCGCGGGACGCCCACCCCGGAACCGCCCGGCCGCACCCGTCGTACCGGTTGCACCGGTCGGTCCCGCGGCTCCGATCGAGCCTGTGCCCGTGGCGCCGGTCGAACCGGTCGCGCCGGTTGCGCCGCCGCGGCGGAAGAAGCCTCCGCCGCCGCCCTGCGGGAAGCTGACACCGTGAGCCTTCAGGCAGCTCGTGTAGGCGGCGAAGCCGCTCGTGCCCGCTGCCCCGGTTGCACCCGTCGCAGCAGGGGTCGTAGCGATGTCGCCGGTCGTCGTGCCGGACGGAGTCGAGCTCGAGGCTGCCGAGCTGGATCCGCAGGCCGAGACGACCAGGACGCACGCCGCACCGAGCAGACCGGCTGCCGACAGGAAGCCGGCGCGCTGTGACCGCGAAAACGACGCTGAGAAGGCCCCCCTCATGCTTGCTCCAAGGTCTCATACGAACCTAAGCGCGTCGTTAGAACTGCCCGGTTACCCACTTGCGGCCGCTCCTGTTCCGCCGCCGGTGGCGGCGAACCGCCCGCCGCCGAAGCCGCCGCTCGCGCTGACGCCCGGCGCGGTCGCCGAGACGGACAAGGCGGTCACGTTGCCGTTGGCGCCGGTCGATCCCTGCACGATCACCGTGTCGCCCGGCCGGAGCCCGACGGCGGGCGCCTTCGCATTCCGCGTGATCGTCGTCGAAGCCCCGAGCGTTACTTTCACGAGCGAGCCGGTCGCGCTCAGGACATAGAGCGTGTTGCCGTCGACGACCGAGACCGTCCCGACCGCGGCCGCGGTCGATCCGCCGCCGAAGCCCCCGAAGCCGGCTGCGCCGGTCGCACCGCCCGCACCCGTCGCTCCTGTCGCTCCTGTCGCTCCGGCGGCCGAGCGGAACCTCGCCGCAAACGCCGAGGCGAGCGGGGAGTTGCCGGAGCCCGAGCCGCCGTTTCGCTTCTGCAGCGTCGCCCCGCCCCAGAAGCCCGCGGCCACGAGCACGACGGCGATCAGCGCCGCCGCCGGGACCGCCAGCCGGATCCCCTTCGCGGGCCCGCGGACCGGCCACTCGTCGTCGCCGTCGTCGAGCGGCACGCCGGGGAGCTCGGCCTCAACGGGCGGAAGCTCGTGGGTCGTCTCGTCGGCGCTCACGCTCTCGAGCCTTCTCCGTCAGACGTGCTCATTCGTACCTCAGCGCGTCGATCGGCCGCAGCGAGGCGGCCCGGTTTGCCGGATAGAGACCGAAGAAGACGCCAACCGCGATCGCGATCCCGAAGGCGAGCGGGATCGAGCCGGTCGCGATCACCGGCGTCACGCCCTCGATCTTGAACTGCGTGCCGATCACCCCCACGATCACACCTGCCGCGCCGCCGATCAGCGACAGCAGCACCGCCTCGATCAGGAACTGCGCCAGGATCGCCGATTTCGGCGCGCCGACCGCTTTTCTGATCCCGATCTCGCGCGTCCGTTCGGTGACAGTGACGAGCATGATGTTCATCACCCCGATCCCGCCGACGAGCAGCGAGATCGCGGCGACGGCGCCGAGCAGCGTCGTGAAGGTGCTCGACGTCGACTGCGCGGTCGAGATCAGGCTTCCCTGGTTGATGATCGAGAACGGCAGGTTCGCAACCGTCGTCCCGTTCTCGTTCGCGAGGATCGTCTCGACCTCGGCTGCGGCGTCGTTGAGCTTCGCTGTGGACTTCGCCTGGACGAGGAGCTCGCTGAACGACGCCGACTCGCCCGTGAGCTCGTCCTGCACCGAGGTGTAGGGGGCGATCACGACGCTGTCGGAGTTCGTGAGGCCGCTCGTGCCCTTCTCGGCGAGGACCCCAACGATCTCGAAGCTCGACGAGCCAAGCCGGATCGTCTGCCCGAGCGGGTTCTGCCCGGTCGTGAAGAGATTGCTGAGCACCGTCTGCCCGACCAGGGCGACCCGGCGGCGGTTCGCAACGTCGACCGACGTGATCGGGCTCCCTGCTTCGAGCGAATAGCCCTCGGCGGGCAGGTACGCAGGCGTCGTCCCGATCACCGAGGTCGAGTAGCTGGCCGCACCGTAGGTCGCCGTCTCGGTCGTCGAGACGACCGGCGAGACCGACTGCACGTCGGGCGCCTGGCTCGGATTTTGGATCGCATCGACGGACTGCTGGGTCAGCGAAGCGCTCTGGGATTGGGTACCCGTGGTCGCGGGCCCGCGGCCGAAGCGGCCTCGACTGAGCACGGTGATCGTGTTCGTCCCGAGGGCCTTGATCCGGTTCTGCACCGCCTGCGAGGAGCCGGTGCCGACCGCCAGGAGGATGATCACCGCTGCAACGCCGATCATCACACCGAGGACGGTCAGCAGCGAGCGCAGCTTGTTCGCGGTCGCCCCGCGCCACGCGATCCTGATCGTGTCGAGCCCGTTCACGAGGCCGCCTCGGCCGACCGGCCCTGGAGGACGTCGAGCTTCGGCGGGAGCGCGGAGACGGGTACGCGACGGATGTCCTCGACGATCAGCCCGTCGCGCAGCCGCACCGTGCGCTTGGCGAACGCAGCGATCTCGTCTTCGTGCGTGATCAGGACGATCGTCCGGCCGCCGGCGTTCAGGCGCCCGAACATGTCCATCATCTCGTCGCTCGTCGTCGTGTCGAGGTTTCCGGTCGGTTCGTCGGCGAGGACGAGCGCCGGGCTCGTCACGATCGCGCGGGCAAGTGCGACCCGTTGTTGCTGGCCTCCCGAGAGCTCGCTCGGGAAGTGCGTGCTCCGGTCGGCGAGCCCGACGGCCGCCAACGCACCCTCGGCGAGCGAGCGGCGCTCCCGGGACTTCACCCCGGCGTACAGGAGCGGCAGCTCGACGTTCGCGAGCGCCGTCGTCCGCGGGATGAGGTTGAACGCCTGGAAGACGAAGCCGATCTTCCGGTTGCGGATTCGCGAGAGCGCTGCCTCGTCGAGCGTCCTCACGTCGATGCCATCGAGGTAGAACTGGCCGCGCGTCGGGATGTCGAGGCACCCGATGATGTTCATCAGCGTCGACTTCCCGGAGCCCGAAGCGCCCATGATCGCGACGAAGTCGCCGCGCTCGACGACGAGCGAGACGCCGCGAAGGGCGTGCACCTCGTTCTCGCCGAGCTCGTAGGTCTTGACGACGCGGCGCAGCGCGATCACCGGGTGATCCGTTCCTGCGGCGCGCACGCTCATCTCCGAACCCGCCGGCTCATCCGCCGCGCCCGAAGCCGCCGCCGCCCGCAAAGCCGCCGCCGCCGCCGAAGATCGCGGCACCAGTGCCTGCCGTCGTCGCCCCGGTGCCGCTCGCGGCGCTCACGGTCACGGTCGGGATCGCGACGAGGGCGCCGGGAGCCACGCCGCTCACGATCTCGGTCGAGGAGTCGCCGACGACGCCCGTCTGGATCCGCGTCACGGCCGTCTTCCCGTTCGAGACGACCTGCACCGTCGAGAGCGTCCCGTTCGTCGTGATCGCCGAGCTCGGCAGCTCGAGCACGTGTGCCCGGGTCTCCGTGACGACGGCGACGTTGGCGGTCATGCCCTCCTTGACCTCGGCGGGCGGAGCGATCAGGGCGATCGTGGCGTTATAGGTGACGACGTTGCTGACGACCGTGGAGGTGCTCGAGACGTCGGTGACCTTGCCGGCAACCTCGACATCCGGGAGCGCCGGGAAAGTGATCGTCGCCGGCTGCCCGACGGCGAGCTTCGTCGCATCGGCCTCCGCGAACCCCGAGACGACCTCGAGCTTGTGGAGCGTCTCGATCGTCGCGAACGCCGTGGAGGTCGAGCCGGTGCCGGACGAGCCGGTGCCCGTGCCGGCCCCGGTGCCCGCGGCGGACGAGCTGGACGCGTTGGCGGCGCCGCGGCTCACCGAGGAGCCGCCGCCGCTGACCGTGTCTCCGACCGAACCGGTGACGGCGGTGACGGTGCCGTAGACCGGCGAGCGGAGAACGGTCTCGGCGAGCGCCTTTTGGTCTGAGGTGACCTGTGCCTGAGCCTGCGTGACGGCCGCCTTGTCCTGTTCGATCGTCGTGTCGGACGGGGTGTCGCTCTCGGAGATCGTCGCCTGTGTCTCGCTCAGGTTCGCCTCGGCTGCGGCGAGTGTCTGCTCCTGCGTCGTGACCGTCTGCTCGGCGGTGACGATCGCCGCCGCATCCGCCACGCAGGAGCTCGAGGAGGTCTCGAGCACCTGGCCGAGCCCGTAGCTCGTGCCCGAGCCGTTGCTCGCGACGAGCCGATAGAGGTAGGCCGTGTTCGCGGCGAGTCCAGCGACCTGGGCCGCGACCTGCCCGGCGGTTGTCGCCGAGCCCGCGGCGGCCGAGGCCGTCCGCTGTCCGTAGGCGGTCGTCGTCCCGTACTCGAACCAGTAGGTCGTGTCGCTGCCGTTCGGGTCGACGGTGCCGTTGAGTGTCGCCGTCCTCGTGAGCACGTCCGAAGCCGAGCCGGTCGTAACCGTGGGCGAGGCGGCGGCGAGCGTCGCATAGGAGACGGTCGCTCCCGTCGCGGTGCCGGTTGCGTTCGAGGCCATCAGCCGGAAGTAGTAGGTGCGGGCGGGCGAAAGGCCGCTCACGTTGGCGCTCACCGAAACGGCGGCCGTGCCTGAGCCGGCGCCGACCTTCGCCGTCTTCGAGCCGAGCGACGAGGGCGATGTCCCGTACTCGAACCAGTAACTCGCATTCTCACCGGCCGGGTCGACGGTTCCGGCATAGGTCGCGCTCTTCGCAGCGATCGAAGAGGCCTGCCCCGTGGCAACCGACGGAGCCGACTTCGCCGGAGACGCGGCCGAGGTCGTGGCAGCGCTCTTCGAGCCGCTCGCGCCGGTCGTTCCCGTCGCCGCAGTTCCCGTCGTCGCGGGCGTCGTGGTCGTCGCCCTGGTCGTTCCGCTTGCTCCGGTCGGGCCGGTCGGGCCCGAGTCCGCGGCAACTTCCAGGCCCTTCCGTGAGCCGGTTTGCGAGGCGCCGGTCGAGCCCTGCCCGGTCGCGTTGGAGCCGGTGCCGCCGGTGCCGGTGGCGCTCGATCCGGTTGCAGCCGAGCCGGTTACGTTCGAGGTCGCGCCGGACCCGGTCGAGCTCGCCGCGGCGCTCGCCGACGAGCCCGAGCCCGAGCCCGAAGAGGTGGAGCCGGCAGGCGGGCACCCGAGCGCCTTGTCGATCGCGAGCTGCTGCTTCGCGGCCGTCACCGCCGCCTCGTCGGTGACGAGCTGCTGCTTGGCCTGCGTGACCTCGGCCTCGGCCTGCTGGAGGCTCGTCGTGTTCGTCGCCTGCTGGGCGGCGGTCGGGCCGGCTTGGGCGGCGCTGAGCGCGCTCTCTGCCTGGGCGAGGCTCGCCTGGGAGGACTCGAGTGCCGCAAGCGCGCTGGTCGGATCGAGCCGTGCGAGCACCTGCCCGGCTTGAACGCGGTCGCCGACAGCGACGTTGACCGCGCTCAGCGTTCCGCTCGTCTCGAAGTCGGCCGAGGCCGACGTGGCGACGCTGACGTTTCCAGAGGCGCTCACGCTCGACTGGACGGTGCCATACGCGACGGTCGCCGTCCGCTGGGCCGCCGAGCTCGACGTCGAGCCGCCCAGGAAGCCGTAGACGGAGTCGAGCCCGAAGACGATCGCCACGGCAGCGACCAGGCCGAGCAGTCCGTAGACAACAGCGGCTCGGCGCGGCAGCCCGCGACGATGTTCGCCGGGATCAGCCACGCCGGCCGGCGCGCACCGCACGCGCGCGCCGGAGACCGGCGCGGACTGGGCAAGAGCGCCGAGTCCCGGCGCGCGGTGCGATCCCCCATGACATCACTGGCGAGAGCAAATCAGCCGAGGCTAAAAACCAGGTAAGAGCTCCCTGAGAGTGCCGAGAGCCACGCGGAGCTATTAAGCAGTTCTTAGGTGGTCTTCAGCCGGGGCAGGCACCCGGCGAGGGATCATGAGGTGGCTCCCAGCGAAAGGAATCAGGACCATGACCTCCCCCAGGCGCGGAATCGCGCTCACCATCGCAGGCGCGCTCGGCGCGCTCGCCGTCGGCGTCGGCATCGGTGCCGGCGTGTACGCGACGCTCGCCCCGGCGACGACGACCACGGTCGTGCAGGAGGTGAACGCCGGCGGGCAGGTCGAGAACACCTCTGCAACACCGCAGGGCGGACTCTCCGTCGGCGAGATCTACCAGCGCACGCACATGGGTGTCGTGGACATCACCGTCTCCGAGAGCAACCCGGCGGGGTCTCCGTTCGGCGGCCAGGGCCAGGGAAGGGCCGAAGGCTCGGGCTGGGTCTACGACTCGCAGGGAGACATCGTCACGAACGAGCACGTAGTCGCAGGCGCCACCTCGATCACGGTCACGCTCTGGAACGGCAAGACCTACAAGGGCCGCCTCGTGGGCAGCGACGACTCGACCGACCTCGCCGTCGTCCGGATCTCGGCGCCCTCCTCGCAGCTCAGCGTGCTCGGGCTTGCGAACTCCGACGATGTCCAGGTTGGCGACCCGGTGGTCGCGATCGGCAGCCCCTTCGGCCTCGCGCAGAGCGTGACGAGCGGGATCGTGAGTGCGCTCCACCGCACGATCGACTCGCCCGACAACTTCACGATCGGCAACTCGATCCAGACCGACGCGCCGATCAACCACGGCAACTCGGGTGGCCCGCTCCTGAACGCCGCCGCCGACGTGATCGGCGTCAACTCGCAGATCCAGAGCGAGTCCGGGGGGAGCGACGGGGTCGGCTTCGCGATCCCGGCCAACACCGTCCGCTCGGTCGTCGGGCAGATCGTCTCCGGCAAGCCCGTCGAGCACGCCTATATTGGCGTCCAGGTCAGGGACTCGGCCTCGCCGCCCGGTGCCGAGCTCGCCGAGATCCTGCCGGGCACGCCGGCCGCGAAGGCCGGCCTGAAGGCCGGTGACATCGTCACGAAGCTCGACTCGACGACGGTCTCGAGCGAGGCCGACCTCTCGGCGGTCATCGCCTCCAAGAAGCCCGGCGACACGATGAGCGTGACCTATCTGCGTCACGGCAAGTCGGCGAAGGTCACCGTGACGCTCAGCTCGCAACCTTCGGCCTGATCCCGTCGCCCGGATGGCAACGCAACACAAGCTGATCGCAGGTGCCGTCGTCGTGGCCGTCCTCGCCGGAGCCGGCGCGGTCGTCGCCGCGGTCGAGCTCAGCTCGTCCGGTTCCGCGATCGCTCCGCGTGTGAGCGAGAGCATCGGCGACGACATCGGCAACTACGGCCTCGGCGGCGGCAGGCTCGGCGGCCGGGGGCTGGGCGGCGGACTGGGACCGGGTGGCGGCAACGGGCGCTTCCACCACGGTGGCGGGTTCGGAGGCGGAAGCTTCGGAGGGCAGGGGCGCTTCGGCGCCGGGGTTGGCGCGGCGGCGGTCTACCTCGGCGTCTCGGCCTCGGCGCTGCAATCGGACATCCGCAGCGGTCAGACGCTGGCGACGGTCGCGAAGACGCAGGGCAAGACGGTCAACGGCCTCGTCGCCGCGATGGTCGCGGCGCAGAAGAAGGGCCTCGACGGCCTCGTCGCCGCCGGCAGGCTCACCCAGGCTCAGGAACAGCAGCTCGAGTCGAGGATCGAAGCGCGGACGAAGGACGCCGTCGAGGGCGCAGCGCGATTCGGCCCCTCCGGCAGCCCGGCGCCCGCCTAAGAGCTGGTCAGGCGGCGGCGACGGCGGGCTTGTCCTTCTTCGCCCCGCCGGAGGTGACAGCGACGATCTCGGCCGCGATCGCGAGCGCGATCTGCGCGGGCGAGCGGCCGCCCAGGTCGAGCCCCGCCGGCCCGTGGATCCGGTCGAGGTCCGCCTCGGAGAATCCCTGCTCGGCCAGTGCGTCCCGCCGACGCTGCTGCGTCCGCTTCGCGCCGATCGCGCCGATGTAGCGCGCGTTCTGCTGGAGCGCCGCCGCAACTGCCGGGATGTCGAGACGCTCCTCGTGGGACAACGTGACGACGACGGTGCGCTCGTCGATCAGCTCGGCCGCGACCTCGTCGGGCCACGCCTTGATCACGACGTCGGCGCTCGGAACCCGGTCGGGCGTCGCGAGCGCGGGGCGCGCATCGACGACGGTCGTCCGCCACCCGAGCTCGTTGCCGTATGCGCAGAGATGCTCGGCAGCCTCGGCCGCGCCGAAGACGACCACACGGAGCGGGCCCTCGATCACCTCGGCGAAGATGCCGTCCTCGCGCAATCCCGTCGCTTCGAGGATGCCGCGCTCGAGGCGCTTCTCGCCGGTCGCCGTGTCGGTGTAGAGCATGCCGTAGCCGTCCTCCTTCAGGAGCTCGGCGATCTCATGCCACAGCGCCGGATCGGCCTCCTCGACCCACACGTCGATTTCGCCCCCGCACGAGAGGCCGACTTCCCAGGCCTCGCCGTCGGTGACGCCGTAGTGGACGCGCCTGGCCTCCTCGCCGGCGAGGATCTGCTTGGCGCGCTCGACGACGTCGGCCTCGACGCACCCGCCCGAGACCGAGCCCGTGAACTGCCCGTTCTCGCGGATGACCATCTTCGCTCCCGGCTGCCGCGGCGCCGAGCGGATGGTGTCGATCACCGTGGCGACGACGACTCGCTCGCCTGCCGCGGTCGCCTCGTCGATCACCTCGAAGATGTCCTGCATCGACTCCTACGATACCCCGGTTGCCTGGAGCGGCGGACAGATTTGCCCGCCGCGCTTCGATCGGCCCGCGGCGCGGAGCGCGCGTGCGTAGGCCTCGGAGGCCGTGGCGGCACCGGCCATCACCTCGCCCGTCGACCGCATCTCGGGCCCCCGTGTGGCTGCGCCCGGGAAGCGTTCGGCGGGGAAGACGGCCTCCTTGGCCCAGGCGCGAGAGGGGACGGCCCGCTCGGGCAGATCGAGAGCGGCCAGCGGCTCGCCCAGGAGCAGCCTGACCGCATGCTCGACGAGGGGGACGCCCGTCGCCTTCGCGACGAAGGGAACGGTGCGCGAGGCCCGTGGGTTCGCCTCGAGCACGTAGAGCTTCCCGCCGCTGACCGCGAGCTGGAGGTTCAGCAGGCCGCGGGCGCCGAGACCGCCGGCGATCCTTGCCGCCACCTCGCGGATCTCGTCCTCGAGCGCCGGCAGCACCGACGGCCCCGGCAGCACGCAGGCCGAGTCGCCCGAGTGGACGCCGGTCGGCTCGATGTGCTCGAGGACGGCGGCGACCCATGCTGTCTCACCGTCACAGAGCGCATCGACATCGAGCTCGAGCGCGCCGTCGAGGAAGCGGTCGACGAGACACGGCCCCTCCACGCGGAGCTCGTCCGCCGAGCGCGCGACGTGCATCCCGCGTCCCCCGATCACGTAGTGCGGCCGGACCAGCACCGGAAACCCGATCCGGTGGGCGAGCTCGAGCGCCTCCTCTGCGTTCTCGGCCACACCCCACTCCGGCGCGAGCTCGCCCGCGAGCTGGGCGAAGCGGCCCCGGTCCTCGGCCGCGTCGATCGCGCCGAGCGGATCGCCGAGCAGCGGGACGCCTGCCGCGGACAGCGCGGGTGCGAGCCGCAGCGGCGTCTGGCCACCGAAGGAGACGGCGACGCCGAGCGGCTGCTCTAGCTCGCACACCTCGAGCACGTTGCGCTCGACGAGCGGCTCGAGGTAGAGCCGGTCTGAGGTGTCGTAGTCGGTCGAGACCGTCTCCGGGTTCGAGTTCACGAGCACGGCCTCGTAGCCCAGCTTCCGGAGGGCCTGGGCGGCATGGACGCAGCAGTAGTCGAACTCGATCGCCTGGCCAATCCGGTTCGGGCCGCCGCCGAGCACGATCACGGCGCGGCCCGACGGCTCGGGCCCCTCGTCCTCGCCCTCGTGTGTCACGTAGTAGTACGGCGTCCGGGCCTCGAACTCACCGGCGCAGGAGTCCACCGCGAGCCGTACCGGCTTGCCGTGCGGCTTCGAGCTCGGAGCCACGACCTCGCGGAGGCGATCGGCGAAGTAGGGGTGGATCCCGGGCAGCTCGAGCCCGCGTCGCGCCGCCTCGAGCAGGAGATCCCAGCGCTCCGGCATCGGCCGTGAGGCGCGCTCCACGAGCTCGTCGTCGCTCTCGGGGAAGACGACGGCCGGGACCTCGCGGCCTTCGTAAGCCTTGAGGAACGCCTCGCGGAAGGTCCGCCCAAGGCCGAGCGCCTCGCCGACGGCGCGCATCTCGGCGCCCAGTCGGCGCTCGGCGAGCGGGAACTTCTCGAAGTCGAACCGGGGAGCCTTGACCGCGACGTAGTCGAGCGCGGGCTCGAAGGCCGCGGTGGTCTTCCCGGTGATGTCGTTCGGGAGCTCGTCGAGCGTGTACCCGACCGCGAGGAGCGCCGCGAGCTTGGCGATCGGGAAGCCCGTCGCCTTCGACGCGAGCGCTGAGGAGCGCGAGACGCGCGGGTTCATCTCGATCACGCGAAACTCGCCGTTCGTCGGGTGAACCGCGAACTGCACGTTGGCACCGCCGGTCGCGACGCCCACGGCGCGGGCTGTTGCAAATGCGGCCTCACGCAGCTGCTGGTAGAGGGGATCCGGGAGCGTCTGCTGCGGCGCCACAGTCCACGAGTCGCCCGTGTGGACGCCCATCGGATCGAGGTTCTCGATCGAGCAGACGACGACGGCGTTGCCGCGGGCATCGCACATCACCTCGAGCTCATGCTCCTGCCAGCCCTGCAGGTACTCCTCGACGAGCACCTGGCCGACCGGGCTCGCCGCGAGCCCCTTCGCAATCGTGGCGTGCAGCTCGTCGTGCGTCCAGGCAATCCCCCCGCCGGTGCCGCCGAGCGTGAACGCGGGCCTGACGATCGCCGGGGTCGGAAACTCGGTGTCGGCGGTGTGGGCGACGATGCTCCGCGGCGTCGGGATCCCAACGCTGTGCACCGTCTGGCGGAAGAGCTCGCGATCCTCGGCGCGGTTGATCGCGCCGAGGTCGGCGCCGATCAGCTCCACCCCGAGCGGCGCCAGCTCGATCGCGAGGTTGAGCGCGGTCTGCCCGCCGAGGGTCGGCAGGATCGCGTCGGGCCGCTCGCGGTCGATCACCTGCGCGACCGTCTCCGCGTCCAGCGGCTCGAGGTAGGTCGCATCGGCCCACTCGGGGTCGGTCATGATCGTCGCCGGATTCGAGTTGACGAGGATCACCCGGAAGCCCTCGCGCCGGAGTACGCGGCAGGCCTGAGCACCGGAGTAGTCGAACTCGCACGCCTGGCCGATGCGGATCGGCCCGGAGCCGAGGATCAGGATCGAGCGAAGGTCGGTGCGCTTCGGCACGCGTCCGCCAGGCGGTCGAAGAAAGGGAGCGCGTCGAGCGGGCCGGGTGACGCTTCGGGATGGAACTGCACGCTCTCGAAACCATCGCCGCGGAGCCCCTCGCACGTCTCGTCGTTCAGCGAGATATGCGAGATGTCGCCTTCGGCGATCACGGCGAACCCGTGGTTCTGGACGGTGACGAGCACGCGGCCGGTCTGCACGTCGCGGACGGGATGGTTCGCGCCGCGATGGCCGAACGGGAGCTTGAAGGTCTTGTGGCCGAGCGCCAAGCCGAGCAGCTGGTGGCCGAGGCAGACGCCGAACAAAGGCACTCTCCCGAGAAGGTTCCGGATCGTCTCGATCTGGTCGGTCAGGACGGCCGGGTCGCCGGGGCCGTTGGCGATAAGGACGACCCGCGGGTCCGCCTCGAGGATCGCCTCGGCGTCCCACGTGCCCGGGACGACGTAGGCCTCGAGCGCCTCGCCGGCGAGCCGCCGCGGGATCGAGCGCTTCGAGCCGAGGTCGACGACGACAACGCGCGGGCCGGAGCCGACCGCGTAGGGCTCCTGTGCGCCGACCTTGCGGTCGAGCGGGCGGCCGTCGATGAACGGCTCGGCGAGCGCACGGGCGTGGAGCTCGTCCACGGGCGCATCGCCGAGCGCGCAGCGAAGGACGCCGCCGTCGCGGATCCGCCTGACGAGCGTCCGCGTGTCGAGGCCCGTGAGCGCGACCACACCCTTTCCGCGGAGCCAGGCGGCGAACTCCGGTCGCGCGTCGCGCATCACGACGCCCTCGCACTGGACCCGGTCGGATTCCATCCGCGACTCGTCGACCCCGTAGGTGCCGATCAGCGGGTAGGAGAAGCAGAGCACCTGCGCGACGTAGCTCGGATCGGTGACGGCCTCCTCGTAGCCGGTCATCGCGGTCGTGAAGCAGGCCTCGCCCGCCGCGATCCCGCGGGCGCCCGCCTGGATACCCGGGAAGACGGTTCCGTCCTCCAGCACCAGATGTCCGGTCACGCTCTGCATAGATTCCATCGGATGTGCATAATAAGCACATCATGGCGACCGTCGCGATCCTGGGCACTGCGGGCTACACGGGGCAGGAGACCCTCGACCGCGTGCTCCTCCATCCGGAGCTCGAACTCGTCGCGCTCGGTTCCGACTCGCTCTCGGGAAGGCCGGCCCACGCGCTCGACCCGCGGCTCAACGGCGACGTGCCGATGTTCAGCCGCAATGTCGAGGCGGCCGCGAGCGGAGCGGACGTGATCTTTCTCTGCCTCGGGAACGCCGAGGCGGCCGCCTTCGTCCCCCCGGCGGATGCGATCGTCGTCGACCTCACGGGGGTCCACCGGCTCACCGATCCGGCGCTCGCCGAGCAATGGTACGGCGTCGTGCCGGGCGCCTGGAGCTACGGGCTGCCGGAGGTGCACCCTGCGACCGGGCCGCTGATCGCGAACCCGGGGTGTTACGCCACCGCCTCGCTGCTCGCGCTCGCGCCGCTCCGCGAGGAGATCGCGGGCGACGTGATCGTCGATGCCAAGTCGGGGATGACGGGCGCGGGCCGCACGCTCCGCGACAGCTCCCACGCGGGCGCCGTGCTCGAGAACTTCGCGCCCTACGCGGTCGGAGCCCACCGCCACGCCCCCGAGATCGAGCAGGAGCTCGGCTTCCCCGTGTGCTTCGTGCCCCACCTCCTGCCGGTGCGACGCGGCCTGCTCGCGACCTGTTACCTCCGCACCGACGCCGACGTTCGCGCTCTCGTCGAGCAGTACTACGCCTCGAGCCCCGTCGTGCGCGTGCTGGCGGAGGGAATCGATCCCGAGCTCGGGCGTCTCCAGGGCACCGATGCCGCCGAGATCGCGGTCTACTCCGACGGGGCAACCGGGCAGACGATCGTGATCTGCGCGATCGACAACCTCGGCAAGGGCGCCGCCGGACAGGCGGTCCAGAACGCGAACCTGGCCCTCGGCCTTCCTGAGACGGACGGCTTGCGGCTCCGGAGCGTGCTCGTATGAGCGTCCAACCGGAGGTTGGTCTGATGAAATCGATCTCGACGAAGCTCACGATTGAGCGAAGGCTCCGGCGGAGCCGGAGCCGGGAGCGGGCTTGAGCGTCACGGCTGCGAAGGGATTCGTCGCCTCCGGTGTCGCCGCGGGGATCCGGCGGCGAGAGCGGAAGGACCTGGCAATCGTCCGCTCGGTGCCGCGGGCGGTCGGTGCGGCGGTCTTCACGCGCAACAACGTCCAGGCCGCCTGCCTTCAGGTCAACCGCGAGCATCTTGCGCTTGCCGACCCGCAGGCGGTCGTGATCAACTCGGGCGTCGCGAACGCTGCGACCGGCGAACGCGGAAAGCTGGACGCGCTCGCGACTGCGGCCGAGGCCGCCCGGCTCCTCGACCTGCCGTCCGAGGAGGTGCTCGTCCTCTCGACCGGGGTGATCGGAGCCCGGCTGCCGCTGAACCGGCTTCTGCCCGGGCTCGATCCTGCCGCCGCCGCGCTCTCGGTGGACGGCGGTGCCGATGCGGCCGAGGCGATCATGACCACCGACACGCGCCTCAAGGAAGCAGTGGCCGCCGGCGACGGGTTCACGGTCGGCGGGATGGCGAAGGGCTCGGGGATGATCCATCCCGACCTCGCGACGATGCTCGCAGTCGTCACGACCGACTACCCGCTCGAGGCCGGCGAGGTGCTCGACCTGCTTCGACCCGCGGTCGACGACTCGTTCAACGCGATCTCGGTCGACGGTGAGCCCTCGACCAACGACTGCGTGATCCTGCTCGCGAACGGCGCCAGCGAGCTGACGCGGACGGACGCCACGGATGCTGCCTTCGCCGAGGCGCTCGCGCAGGTCTGCTCGGCGCTTGCTCGCCAGGTCGTCGAGGACGGCGAGGGGATCACCGTGCTCGCGCAGATCAACGTCACCGGCGCCGCCGACGACGCGCAGGCGAAGGCGATCGCCCGGCGGATCGCCACCTCGCCGCTCGTCAAGACCGCGCTCCACGGGCACGACGCCAACTGGGGCCGCGTACTGATGGCCGCAGGCTCGGCGCCGTGGAACGGCGGGTACGCGACGATCGATGCCGACCGCGTCACGCTGCTCTACAACGGCACCGTCGTCCTCGACCGCGGCGCACCGACCGATGTGGAGCCGGATGTCTCGGGGCCCTCGTGCACGATCGACCTCGAGCTCGGCCTCGGCGAAGGGCGCGCGGGCTACCTCACGACCGACCTCTCCTACGACTACGTGCGGATCAACGCGGACTACCGGACATGAGTCGCTCGCCGATGAGCTTCCTCGTGGTCAAGGTCGGCGGTGCAGTGTCCGGGCAGTCGGCCGGCTCAGTGCTCGAGCTCGCCGCGGATCACGACGTCCTCGTCGTGCATGGCGCCGGGCCGCAGATCTCGGCGGAGATGGAACGGGCCGGCATCCCGGTCGAGTTCGTCGACGGGCTGCGGGTGACACCACCCGAGGGGATCGCGATCGTCCGGGCGTCGTTCCTCGCCGTCAACGAGGCGCTCTGCGCGGCGATCGGCGAGCGGGCGGTCGGGCTCGCGGGTGACGAGATCGGCCTGATCGCGACCCCGCTTCCCGGACTCGGGCTCGTCGGAGAGGTCGAGCCGACGGAGCTTCCGGCGGTTCGATCGGCGCTCGCAGAAGGGAAGATCCCCGTGCTCGCGCCGATCGCGCGCGATGGGAGCGGGTCACTCAACGTGAACGCGGACGTCGCCGCGGCGGCGATCGCGATCGGGATGAGCGCCGACCGGCTCGTGTTCCTCACGGACGTCGAGGGCTTCCTGATCGACGGCGAGGTCGTCGACTCGGTGAACGCCGGCCAGGCCGAGGAGCTTCTCGCCGGCGGAACGCTCGAGGGCGGGATCATCCCGAAGCTCAGCTCTGCGGCCGAAGCCGCCCGCCACGGCATTCCCGCCTCGATCGGCCGGACGGCGGTGGTGGCGTGAGCGTTCTCACCGGCACTCCGCTCCTGCCGACGTACGCGCGGTTCCCGGTGACGTTCGTGGACGGCGACGGCTCCTGGCTGATCGCCGACGACGGGCAGCGCTACCTCGATCTCGTCGCCGGGATCGCGGTCGTCAGCCTCGGCCACTGCCATCCGGCGCCGCTCGCCGCCGCCCGCGATCAGCTGGAGCGGCTCTGGCACGTCTCGAACCTCTACTCGACCGAGCCGATGGAGAACCTGGCGCGGATGTTGTCGGAGCGCTTCGGCGGGGCACACGCGTTCTTCTGCAACTCGGGCACCGAGGCGGTCGAGTCGGCAATCAAGTGGGCGCGGAAGTCGACCGGCAAGACCGGGCTCGTCGCCCTGGAGGGCTCGTTCCACGGGCGGACGATGGGCGCGCTCTCGATCACCGGCCAGCCGGCCAAACGCACGCCGTTCGAGCCGCTCTTGCCCGGCGTCACCTTCGCCACGCCCGAGACACTCGCCGCTGCCGTCGGCCCCGAGACCGCGGCGATCTTCATCGAGCCCGTCCAGGGGGAAGGCGGCGTTCGGCCGATCCCCGCCGAGGCCCTCGAAGAGGCGCGTTCGCTCGCCGACGAGTTCGATGCGATGCTCGTGTTCGACGAGGTACAGACAGGCGTCGGCCGCACGGGCGAGTTCTTCGCGTGGCAGCGCTCCGGTGTGCGGCCGGATGCGGTCACGCTCGCGAAGGGACTCGCAAACGGGCTCCCGATCGGGGCGCTGCTCGTGGCCGACGGCGCCCCGACCGGCTTCGTTCCCGGCGATCACGCCTCGACCTTCGGCGGCAACCCGGTCTCGTGCGCGGCCGCCTGCGCCGTGGTCGAGGCGATCGACGACGACCTGCTCGCGCACGTGCGCGCGATCGGCGAGCGGTTCGAGACTCAGCTGCCGAATGTGCGCGGCGCCGGCCTCCTGCTGGCGGTCGAGCTCGGGCGGGCGGCCGGGCCGGTCGCCCACGCGGCCCTCGAGCGGAACCTGCTCGTCGGCACGGCGGGCGAGACGGCGCTTCGACTGACGCCGCCGCTCACGATCACGGCCGAGGAGGCCGATCTCGGTGTCGACCTACTGCGCGAGACCCTGGCTTCATGAGAGAGCTGCAGGGATGACAACGAAGTTCGAGCGGCAGGGCGCGATCCTGAGGCTCGTCGAGCAGAAGCACCTGGCCACGCAATCCGAGCTCGCCGAAGCGCTGCGGGCCGAGGGGATCGAGGCGGTGCAGGCGACAGTCTCGCGCGATGTCGCTCGCCTCGGGCTCGTCAAGGTGCGAAACGGCAACGGCCGGCTGATTTACGCGCTGCCGGGCGCCGCCGACCTTCGCCGGCTCGAGCAGCTCGCCTCGGCCCTCCGCAACTGGGCCGGGGCGATGATCCCGACCGGGGAGCTGCTCGTGATCCACACCCCGCGCGGTTTTGCCGCTGCACTCGCCGACGCGATCGACGAGGGGATGCTCCCCGACGTCGCCGGCACGATCGCCGGCGACAACACGATCTTCGTCGCCGTCCGCGAAGGTTCGAACGCCGCCGAGCTCGCCGCCGACTTCACCCATTACCTCGAAGGCGATACCGACGCATGACGCCTCAGGCCGAAACGGTGCGGCCACGGTGACCGGGAACGGCACCGGCGGCGCGATCCTCGACTCGCTGCCTGTCGGCGAGCGCGTCGGGATCGCCTTCTCGGGCGGGCTCGACACCTGTTGCGCGCTCGCCTGGATGCGCGACCGCGGCGCGATTCCCTATGCCTTCACCGCCGATCTCGGCCAGTACGACGAGCCGGACGTCGCCGGGGTCACCAGACGGGCAATCCAGTACGGAGCCCAGGAGGCCGTGCTCGTCGACTGCCGCGAGACACTGGCGCGCGAAGGCCTCGCCGCCCTCCAGTGCGGCGCCTTCCACATCCAGACCGCAGGCCGCCGCTACTTCAACACGACGCCGCTCGGCCGCGCGGTCACCGGCACCCTCCTCGTCAAGGAGATGCGCCGCCACGGGGTCGAGATCTGGGGCGACGGCTCGACCTACAAGGGCAACGACATCCAGCGCTTCTACCGCTACGGCCTGCTCGAGAACCCCGAGCTGCGGATCTACAAGCCGTGGCTCGACAGCGCCTTCGTCTCCGAGCTAGGCGGCCGCAAGGAGATGAGCGAGTACCTGGAGGCCAAGGGCCTCCCGCACGGCAGCTCCGTCGAGAAGGCCTACTCGACCGATGCGAACCTCCTCGGCGCCACCCACGAGGCGAAGGACCTCGAGCTGCTCTCGACGAGCATGCACATCGTCGAGCCGATCATGGGCGTCAGCCACTGGGATCCCACGGTCGAGATCGCCACGGAGACCGTCACGATCCGCTTCCGAAACGGCCTTCCCGTCGCGATCGGCAAGCTCGAGAGCGACGACCCGGTGGCCCTCGTGATGGAAGCGAACGCGGTCGGCGGCCGTCATGGACTCGGGATGTCCGACCAGATCGAGAACCGGATCATCGAGGCGAAGAGCCGCGGCATCTACGAGGCCCCGGGGATGGCGCTGCTCCACATCGCCTACGAACGGCTCCTCACAGCGATCCACAACGAGGCGACACTCGAGACCTACGCCGATCAGGGCCGCCGCCTCGGCCGGCTCCTCTACGAGGGGCGCTGGCTCGACCCGCAGGCGCTGATGCTGCGCGCCGCGCTCCAGCCGTTCGTCGCCGCGGTCGTCACCGGTGAGGTGACGATCGAGCTGCGCCGCGGCGACGACTACACGATCCTCGACACGGCGGGCGACGGCGTCACCTACGACCCGGAGCGGCTCAGCATGGAGCGGAGCTCGACGGCCTTCACCGCCGCCGACCGCATCGGCCAGCTCGCCGTACAGGTCAACGACATCGCAGACACCCAGCGCATGCTCGCCGAGCAGCGGAAGCTCCGCCTCGAACCCCCGCCTCCGCCCTCCGACCCATTGGAGCTCGGCTCATGACGCTTTGGGCCGGTCGGGTCGCGACGCCGCTCGCGCCGGAGGTCTGGGAGTTCCTGCGCGCCACCGACGACGAACTACTGCCCTACGACGCCCAGGGAACGCTGATTCACGCCGCCCGGCTCGAAGCAGCCGGCCTCCTGACGGCCGAAGAGCTCGTTGAGGTGGAGTCCCGGCTGGCCGCGATCACCGTCGCCGATCTCGACGCCGAGGACGAGGACGTCCACTCCGCGCTCGAGCGCCTGCTCGGCAACGTCGGCCGAAAGATCCACGCGGGCCGCTCGCGCAACGACCAGGTCGCGGCCGCGTTCAGGCTCTACGTGTCGCATGCCGCAGCCGAGGGCGAGGAGGCCCTGACCGCGTTCGCGCGCACCGTGATCCGGCGCGCTGCGGATGAGGCCGAGACGCCGATGCCTGGCTACACCCACCTGCAGCGCGCGATCCCGGTGACGCTCGGGCACCACTTCCTCGCCTGGGTCGAGATGCTCGAACGCGACCGCGCCCGCCTCCGCTTCGCCGGCGTCCAGGCGATCCCGAGCCCGCTCGGCTCCGGCGCCCTCGCCGGCTCGACCCTCGCGATCCCGCCGCCGCCCGACCCGATGCGGAACTCGATCGACGGCGTCTCGGACCGCGACTTCGCCCTCGACTACCTCTACGCGTCCGCGGTGCTCGCCGGCCACCTCTCGAGGATCGGCGAGGAGATCGTGCTCTGGACGACGTCCGAGTTCGGCTTCGCCCGCCTGCCCGAGAACGCGGCGACCGGATCCTCGATGATGCCGCAGAAGCTGAACGCCGACGTCGCCGAGCTCGCCCGCGGCAAGGCAGGCACTGCAATCGGCCGGCTGACGGGCCTGCTCGCGACCGTCAAGGGGCTGCCGCTCGCCTACAATCGCGACCTGCAGGAAGACAAGCCGCCCGTCTTCGCCGCCCGCGCCGACGTGAAGGGCGCACTCGACGCGCTCACCGTTCTCGTGCGCGGGCTCGAGTTCGACCGGGAGCGGCTCGCGCTGGCCTGTGCCGATCCGCTGCTGCGGGCAACCGATGCCGCCGAGGCGCTCGTCCGCGACGGCCTGCCCTTCCGCGATGCCCACGAGCAGATCGCTGCAAAGGTCAGGGCCGGCACCTTCGAGCCACCGGCGGTCGATGCGCCAAGGCTCGGAGACGTAGGGGCGGCGGCCGCGGCGGCGAAAGAGCGATGGCTGTGAAATCGCCGCTCCCCGTCTCGCTCTCGGGCCGTGACCTCCTGAGGATCACGGACCTCGTCCCGGCCGAGGTGGATGCGGTGCTCGACCTCGCCGAGGAGCTGAAGCTCGACCGGACACCGCGCCTCCCGGGTCGGACGCTCGGCCTGATCTTCGGCCAGCCCTCGACCCGGACGCGGATCAGCTTCGGAGTCGCGATCATCCAGCTCGGCGGCGGGTTCGTCACGCTCACGCCTCAGGAGATGCAGCTTTCGCGCGGCGAGTCGCTGAGCGACACCGGGCACGTGCTCTCGCGCTACCTCGACGCGCTCGCGATCCGCGTGCTCTCCCACGAGGAGCTCGAGGCCTGGGCCGAGGCCTCAGAGATTCCGGTGATCAACGCGCTCACCTCGGTCGAGCACCCGTGCCAGGCACTGGCCGACGCGCTCACGATCCGCCAGCGGCTCGGCGCGCTCGAAGGCGCGAGGATCGCCTGGGTCGGCGACGGGACGAACGTGCTCGTCTCGCTCGCCGAGGTCGCGAAGTTGACGGGAATGGAGGTCGTCGCCGCGTGCCCCGAAGGCTACGACCCCCCGGCCGGCACGCCGCTGACCCTCGTCCGCGATCCGCGCGAAGCCGCGGAAGGCGCCGACGTCCTCGTAACCGACATCTGGGTCTCGCTCGGCCAGGAAGAGACGCGCGACCGGAGGCTCGCCGAGCTCGAGCCCTACCGGCTCGACGAGACGCTCATCGCCCTGGCGGGGCCGGACGCGATCGTGCTCCACTGCCTGCCCGCCCACCCGGGCGAGGAGATCACGCCGGGCGCGCTCTACGGCCCGCAATCAGCCGTCTGGGACGAGGCGGAGAACCGCCTGCACGTCCAGAAGGCACTGCTCGCGTTGATGCTCTCCTAGCCGAAGAGCCGTCCGCTCGGCTACGTAGCCTCACTGGCCAATGGCGCGTGTGAACGTGATCGAGCGCGGTTTCTCGAGACTGCTCCGCAAGCCGCCGACCGTGCGCGCCGCCGCGTCGACGATCGTCGTCGCCACGGCCGCGATCGTCGGCCTCTCCGGCCTCCTCATCCATCTGCTCGATCGCTCCGAGTTCCCGAACATCTGGATTTCGTTCTGGTGGGCGATCCAGACGGTGACCACCGTCGGCTACGGCGACGTCGTGCCCAAGAACGTCTCCGGGCGCATCGTCGCGAGCTTCGTGATGCTCGAGGGAATCGCGATCGTCGCGATCACCACTGCAGCGATCACCTCCACCTTCGTGACACGGGCGAGGACGGAGATCAAGGCGTTCACCGGGGAGGACACGGCCCTGAGCAACCGGCTCGACGAGCTCGACCGGAAGCTCGACCTGATCCAGACCACGCTCGCGAAGACGCCCGAGGCCTGAGCCACCGATGAGTTCCGGCGGCGGCCGCGGTCGTATCGCTACTGTCACGACTTCGTAACCGGACTTCACCGTCCGGTTCTGATACGTTAAGCGGACGCTGACGTCCGGTTCGAGAGAGGGAGCAGAGCTCATGCCACAAGCGAAGACAAATCCGTGGGTCGTCCTGGTCTTGATCTGCCTCGCGCAGTTCATGGTCGTCCTCGACAGCACGATCGTGAACGTCGCCCTGCCGTCGATCCAGAAGGACCTCAATCTGAGCGAAGCAAGCCTGCAGTGGATCGTCACTGCCTACACGCTCGTCTTCGGCGGGTTCCTGCTCCTCGGCGGCCGCGCCGGCGACCTTCTCGGTCGCAAGCGGGTCTTCCTCGTGGGCCTCGTGATCTTCACCTTCGCCTCGCTGATGAACGGCTTCGCGAACGGGGAAGGAATGCTGATCGGCTTCCGCGCCCTCCAGGGCCTGGGCGCCGCCCTGATCTCGCCGGCGGCACTGTCGATCATCTCGACGACCTTCAAGGAAGGTGCCGAGCGCGCGAAGGCACTCGGGGTCTGGGCCGCGATCGCGATCGGCGGAGCCGCGATCGGCCTCGTCCTCGGCGGCGCGCTGACCCAGTACTTCTCGTGGCCGTGGATCTTCTTCGTCAACGTGCCGGTCGGGATCGTCGCCTTCATCCTCTCCTACCGGCTCGTGCCGGAATCCAGGGACGAGCACGCCTCGCACAACTACGACATCGCCGGGGCCGCGACGGTCACCGGTGGCCTGATGGCGCTCGTCTACGCGATCGTGAAGGCGGAGACGGCCGGCTGGACATCGACGGTCACGCTCGGGTTCTTCGCGATCTCAGCCGTCCTCCTCGTCTCGTTCGTCGTGATCGAGACACGCGCCGCCTCGCCGCTCGTTCGGCTCTCGATCTTCAAGATCCGGTCCCTCCTGACGGCGAACGTCGTGATGTTCCTCGCGATGTCGGGGATGTTCTCGATGTTCTTCTTCAACACGATCTACATCCAGAAGGTGCTCGGCTACCTGCCGCTCAAGGCCGGGCTCGCATTCCTGCCCTTCACCGCTGGAATCATGGTCTCGGCGGGGCTCGCCTCGCAGTTCGCCCCGAGGGTCGGGGTCAGGCTGGTCGCCGGGATCGGGATGGTCCTCGGCGCCATCGGCCTGCTCCTGCTCACCCAGCTACCGGTGAACGGCTCGTATCTCACGGACGTCCTGCCCTCGATGATCTTCACGTCGCTCGGAATGGGCGCGGTGTTCATGCCGCTGACGCTGCTCGCGACGACGGGGCTCGACAACGACGACCAGGGGCTCGCCTCCGGGCTCTTCAACACCTCCCAGCAGATCGGCGGCGCGCTCGGGCTCGCCGTCCTCTCGACGATCGCGGCCAGCGTGACGAGCTCCAACGGCGGAGCCACGAACCCGCAGGCTCTCGTCGACGGCTTCCACTATGCGTTCGGGTTCGGCGCGCTCTTCCTGATCGTGGCCCTCGTGGTGATGGTCGCGATGCTCAGGCAGAAGGATGTCGCCCGGATCGAGGCCGAGGCCCGGGATGCCGAACCGGCGCTCGCCGGAGTCTCATAGCCGTGTCCACCCTGCGCGCAGACGCCCAGCGCAACCACGACCGCGTGCTGATCGCGGCCGCTGAGGCGTTCGCCGAGCACGGGCCCGACGTCAGCGCGGACGAGATCGCTCGCCGCGCCGGCGTCGGGCACGGCACTGTGTACCGGCGCTTCCCGAGCAAGGATGCGCTGATCGCGGCGGTCGTAAGTGCGCGCCTCGGCGAGCTCTCGGACCGCGCCGAGGAGCTGCTCGCCGAGCCGGACGCGGGCAGCTCGTTCGAGCGGCTCGTCTGGGACATCGCCGAGCTCTATGCGGGCGATCGCGGGCTCTGCGAGGGCATCCCCCGCTGCAGCGAGATCCCCGCGGTGGCGCAGGCCAAGGAACGGCTTCACGCCCTCGTCGAGCAGTTCGTCTCGCGCGCGCAGACAGAGGGGTCGCTCAGGCGGGACATCCGCCCCGACGACGTGCCCGTCCTCATCGGCTCGGCGATCATGGGCGCATCACAGTCGAGTGGCGGCGACTGGCGGCGATACGTCGCGGTCGTGCTCGACGGGCTGCGCCCCCCGGCCGGCTGAGCCTCGCTCCAGGCCAAAACGACGGAGCCGGGCAACCCCGGTCATCTAAAGTCGTATCGTGACGGCGCTCGAATCTCTCATCCCGACGGTGCCGCTCGAACCGCCGCCGGCCTTCCCGCTCTCGCCGACCCAACTCGAGCGGATCCGGGTCTACGGCGGCGAAGAGCGTGTTGCACCAGGCGAGGTGCTGTATTCGCCCGGCGACGAAGACTGGGGCATGTTCGTCGTTCTCGAGGGCCGGGTGGACATCGTCGAGCGGTACCAGATGCCCGGCATGCGGATCGTCGTCAGCTACGAGCCGGGCGAGTTCACCGGCGAGATCGGGATGCTCACAGGCCGCCGGTCGACCCTCACCGCTGTCGTCGGCGAACGCGGCCGCGTCCTCCGGGTCCCGGTCGAGAACGTGCGGACGATGGTGGCCGAGGATCGAGCCCTGAGCGAGCTTGTCCTCGACGCACTGATGACGCGGCGCGGCTACCTCGTGCGGGAAGGGATCGGGGTGACGCTGGTCGGCTCGCGCTTCGATCCCGAGACCCGCCGGCTGCTCGAGCTGCTCGCGCGGAACGGCGTAGCCACGAAGTGGCTCGACTGCGAGAACTCACCCCAGGCGACGCTTCTGCTCGACAGGCTGGGCGTCGGCGCAGGGGAGCTGCCGGTGATCGCCGTTCCCGGCGGCCCGGTCCTGCGGAATCCGAGCGCCCTCGAGCTCCGCCAGGCGCTCGGCAATCCCGAGACGACCAGCGATGCCGGCGCCGAGGACTGCGACCTCGTCGTGGTCGGAGGCGGCCCAGGCGGCCTTGCTGCCGCGGTCTACGGTGCATCCGAGGGCCTCGCGACCACTCTCCTCGAGTGCACGGCACTCGGTGGCCAGGCCGGGACCTCATCGAGAATCGAGAACTACCTCGGCTTCCCGGCCGGGCTCTCCGGCTCAGAGCTGAGCAATCGAGCCATCGTGCAAGCGGAGAAGTTCGGGGTCCGGTTCACGCTTGCGTCGGAGGCGGTCTCGCTCTGCTCCGAGCCGGGCCGCCACGTGATCACGCTCGACGACGGCAGCACGATCGGCGCGCGCTCGATCATCGTCGCTACGGGCGCGCACTACAAGCGGCTCCCGCTCGACCGGATCCACGACTTCGAAGGAGTCGGCGTCTACTACGCGGCAACCGCCGTCGAGGCGCAGGCCTGCGTCGCCCGCGAGGTGGCAGTCGTCGGCGGCGGCAACTCCGCCGGCCAGGCAGCGCTCTTCCTCGCGGAGACCTGCGCGACGGTGCACCTGATCGTTCGCCGGGACGGGCTCGAGGAGACGATGTCGCAGTACCTGATCGCCCGGATCGAACGGCATCCGAAGATCAGCTTCATGCCCCGCACCGAGGTGAGGCGGCTGCTCGGCGACGAGGAGCTCACGGCGATCGAGGTCTCGAGCTCGGGCGCCACGGCGACGCTCGATGTCCACGCGCTGTTCCTCTTCATCGGCGCCACTCCCGGCACGGAATGGCTCCGGGGCAAGCTCGCGCTCGACAGGGCCGGCTTCATCCTCACGGGCCCGGACATCCCCGCAAGCCGGCTCGACGGCACCATCCCGCTGCCACTCGAGACGACTGTCCCCGGCATCTTCTGCGTCGGCGATGCGAGGAGCGGATCGGTGAAACGGGTCGCGACCGCGATCGGCGAGGGCTCGATGGCGGTACGGCTCGTCTTCGACCGGCTCCTCGTGGCCGCCACCGTTTAGTCTTCGGCCTACGTGCCGATCTCACGGGGATTCCACCGCCGTCGTGAGCCTTCAGACGACTCCGGCCGGGTGCCGCCCGGCCAGTACGTCACGCCCGACTTTCCGGTGCTCTCGGCCGGGCCCACACCCCACACGCCGCTCGAGGACTGGACGTTCACGATCCGAGGCGCCGTGGACCGTCCCGTGTCGTGGACGTGGGCCGAGTTCGCCGAGCTCCCGCACGAGACCGTGACCGTGGACATCCACTGCGTCACCAAGTGGTCGAAGCTCGACACGGAGTGGACCGGCGTCTCGCTCGACACCCTGCTCGAGGGCGTCGAGACGACCGGCGAGTACGTGCTCGCCTGGAGCGACGGCGGCTACACGACGAACCTGCCGCTCGAAGACCTCACGGGCGGCAAGGCCTGGGTTGCGGTCGACTACGACGGCGAGCCGGTCGAGTCCGAGCACGGCGGCCCCGCCCGCCTCCTCGTGCCGCACCTCTACTTCTGGAAGAGCGCGAAGTGGGTGCGCGGGCTCGAGCTGCGGACCGAGGACGAGCCGGGCTTCTGGGAGGGCTACGGGTACAACAACTACGGGGACCCGTGGCTGGAACAGCGGTACCAGGGCGACTGAGCCACCCGCGCCTCGCCTGGCAGCTCGCGACCGTCGTCTCCCTGACCGACGAGAGCGCGAGCACGAAGAGCATCGTCCTCGACCCGCCCGCCTGGCCGGGGCACCTCGCCGGCCAGCACGTCGACATCCGCCTCACCGACGAGGACGGCTACGAGGCACAGCGGAGCTACTCGATCGCATCGGCGCCGGAAGACGACCAGCTCGTGCTGACAGTCGAGCGGCTGGACGACGGCGAGGTCTCGCCCTATCTCGTCGGCGAGCTCCGCCCCGGGGACGAGCTCGAGCTGCGCGGCCCGATCGGCGGGTACTTCGTCTGGCGCGACGCCGACGGCGGCCCGCTCCAGCTCCTCGCGGGCGGCTCGGGGATCGTGCCGCTCCGCGCGATGCTCCGTCACCGGGCGGCCTCCGGCAGCTCGGTGCCGGCTCGCCTGCTCTACTCGGCCCGCTCGCTCGGCGACGTGATCTACCGCGACGAGCTGATGGGAGAGCCCGAAGGCGTCGATGTCCGCTTCGCGCTGACGCGAACCTGGCCGGAGGACTGGGACGGCCACCGCGGCCGGGTCGACGCGGACGTGCTCCGCGAGGCCGTCTGGCCGGTCGAGACCAAGCCGCTCGTCTACATCTGTGGACCTACGGGGTTCGTCGAGGCAGCCGCCGGCGCCCTCGTCGCTCTCGGCCACGACCCTCGCCGGATCAAGACCGAGCGGTTCGGAGCCTCGGGCTCGTGAGCGAGCTCGACGGGAACGCGGCGGGAGGCCTCCTCCAGGACGTCTTCGGCACGGACGTCACGGCGGCCGAGACGGTCTGCGCGTCCTGCGGCGCAACGCGCGTCGTCGCCGAGCTCGTCGTCTATCTCGAGGGGCCGGGCACGATCGTCCGCTGCCGCAGCTGCACGGGCCTTCTGATGGCCGTGGTCACGATCCGCGGGCGCTCGTGCGTCGACCTTGGCGGGCTGCGGGCATTCGCTCCGATTACGCCGGTCGGCTGAGAGAGCGCGGCCTCAACAAGACGCGGCGGCGCCGAGTGAGCGAGCGATGAAGCCCTCGAGCCGAGCGAAATCGACGATGCTCCGCAGGGCCACTCGTGGTGTGGCGTGCGCGAGCGCCGAAGAGACCGTGATGCGGATGTTCGCGCCCTGACCCGCGAGGGCGTGCGACTCCGCGAGCGGGAAGTACTTGTCGTTCGGAGCGGTGGCGATCTCGACCGGCGCCGAGAGACGGGCCGCCGAGCGAAGCGGCGAGAGTGACGCGACAACGTCTCGGAGATCATTGGGAAGGGCCGCGAACAGGTCGTCGAAACGTTCCGGGTCACGGTTGAGGAGCAGCGCCTGTGCGGCCGCCGCGGCCGGTCCGAGCGATTGGCAAGGCGCGTCGCGCAGCGCGCCGAGCGGGTCGGGGGACGCCGGATCGAGACGCTCGACGGCGCGGCGAAGCGCTCGCGTGTCCGGGGTCGGATCGAGGATCCGGGCCAGCGAGCGTGAGACGCCGACCTGCAGCTCGGACGAGACGGGGTAGGGAAACCGGCCGGCCGGGCCCGGATACGTTCCGGTCGTCGCGAGCATCAGCACCTTCTCGAGATCGGCGAAGGGAGCGATACAGGCGACCACGGAGATCCGCGCCGAGAGGTCGGGCGCGGCGGCCGTGAGCAGCGCGAGCGCACCTCCGACCGAGACGCCGAACAGAGCGATCCGCCCATCACGGGTCTCGGCCGATTCCGCCGCCCTCACCGCGCAGTCGACGGAGGCTGCAAGCGTCGGCAGCGAGAGCTCGCCGGCCGCGACTCCCGGCAGGTCGGGAATGACGACGACGTATCCGGCCCGTGCGAGCGACCCTGCGAACCGGCGCACGCCGGGGTGAGCCCGGCCGTCGGGTGTCGCGCCGTTCACGAACATCACCGCGGGCCAGGGAGGCGCGGAGCGCGGGCGCACGGTCACCGCCGGCCAGGCCCCGAGAGCTCCGTCCTCGGCCTGTACGGCCAGGCGCGACGAGCGTTGCGCCCCCGGGAGGTCGAGTGTCCGCATGAGCACACGCGCGGCACGCGCGTGGACGCGGAGCGCTCCGAACGCTCTAGCGGGGCTCGAGGCCAATGAGTCGGCGGCGGCCGAGCGCGTAGATGATCGAACCGCTGACGCCGATGATCGCCGCCACGAGTGCGGTGCTCGTGAGGAGCAGTCCCGAGGCCAGCGAGAAGTTCACCGCAGCACGCGTCGGCACCCCGAGCGCCAGGAGGATGCCGGACGTCGCGCCGATGCTGGCAATGGCTCCGCCGGCGGTGATCGGCAGAATCGAGGCCGCCGCGGCCAGGCAGAGGACGACGAGCGCGAAGGTCGGAGAGAAGCCGACGCCGAGCGCCCAGAGCAGCAACGTGTTGCCAAGGGCCCGCATCAGCCAGCAGCACAGCAGAAACCCGCCCGCGGCGACGGTCGCTCCCGAGCGGGCCGCAGGTCCGCCGACGCGGTCGCAGATCGTTCGAAGCCGGCCGGAGCGGGCGAGCAGCGGCAACCGGGCGATCCGTGGACCGAACGTCAGCATCGCGATGGACCCGAGGCAGAAGAGCACGACGACCGTCAGGGGCGCGCGGAAGATCGCGCCCGACGTGATGAAGGCGGCGACTGCGAGCGGCAGCATCGCGACGGCATCCACCATCCCGAGCGCCAGGATCGACAGGGCGATCGCCTCCAGCCCGACGACCACCCCGCCCAGACGGCGGAGCATCGCGACCTTCACGAGGTAGTCGAGCCGGAACGGCAGGATCACCCCGCTCGCTGCCGCGGCGCCGCAGGCTGCGAGACACCGGCTGCGGTCGGGTCGAGCTGCGGCGGGAAACAGGCGCTGCCAGCCCAGTGCTCGGAACACGAAGCTCGCGAGGTACGCCGCGCCCGCGCCGAGCACCAGGTCGATCTGCGCGCCGTCGAGCGGCCAGCTCGTCTTGGTGAGACGGCGAGCCACGAGCACGACGGCGACGAGGCCGACCCCGCACACACAGGTCGCCGCGGCGCCTTGGAGAGTCGAAGGCAACCGCCGGCCCGAACGTGTGCGGGCCGTCATGCGTGCGGAAGCACGAAGAAGGCGATCGCCGTGTATTGACAGACCACCGCGACGACGACGAGGGTGTGGAAGATCTCGTGGTAGCCGAAGGTGGCGGGGAACGGATCGGGCTTTCGCCGCGCATAGACGAGCGCGCCGACGGTGTAGGCGAGTCCGCCGGCCACGAGCAGGGAGGTCGGGCCGAGTCCGATCCGTTCGACGATCTGGGGCATGACGAAGACGGACACCCATCCGAACGCGAGGCAGGTGACGGCGGCGACCCACGGTGGCGCGTGCGGACGCAACAGCCTTCTCACGGTCGCCACGAGCGCGCCGCCCCACACGATGGCGAGGATCGGCAGTCGCCAGCTCGGGTGAATCACGAAGAGCGCGAAGGGCGTATAGGTGCCTGCAATCAAGACGTAGATCGAGGCGTGATCGAGGAGCCCGACCCACCGCATGCGCTCCGGTGTCCACCGGCGGCGATGAAAGAGGCTGCTGCTGCCGAGCATGAAGGCGACGCTGGCCGCGAAGACGGCTGCCCCGACCTGCGCCACTCCGGCACGCTCCTCGAGGACGAGCACAACTCCAACCGGCACGGCTGCGAGGAACGCGCCCAGATGAGCCACCCCCCGGAACCGGGGTACGACGGCCTGCGGCGAGCTCGTGGTTCGACTCTCGAACGTGCCGGCACCCAAAGGTGACCTCCAGCGGCGATAGCTTGTCGCCGGTCACAAAGCTGGGCCGACGCTGCAACCCGCTCGCTGCTGAGAAGGTCCCCTCAGCGGCCCGATTCGTCCGGACCGGAAAAAGCTACGGCACCGCAAGGCTTCGGCACCCGCGCGTCGAGGGTACCACGCCAGACGCGATTTGACGCGCCGCGGGCCTGGCCGACGGCCTTGGTTGCGTCTTCCGTCGGCGGAATCCCGAACGTGTTCACGCGCTCGGATTGCGCTAGCTGACGTCGCGGCGGGCGACAATGACGATGCCAACGGCCGCGAGAGCAGCAGTCCAGGCGATCATGGTTGCGGCACCGGCTGCAGGCGAGAGAAGATGCTTGGTCGTGAGGCCGAAGAGCCCGTTCTGGGCATGGACGGGCGCGAACCGGCCGACACTCGGGACGAATGCGAAGAGCAGGTTCTCGATGACGAAGCCCCAGGCGAGGAGGGCGATGATCGCGCCGACCTGGTTGCGGATGATCGCGCCAAGGCCGACGCCGATCGCACCCCAGAGCGCGCTCGCGACGAGCGTTCCGCCGAGAAGGAGCGCAGTCGCACCCGCGCCGGGCGCGTAGGGGATTCCGCGCGCGTCGAGGATCGCGATGCCGATGCCGGTGCCGAGCACCTGGCCGGCGACGCCGAAGGCGAGGCCGGCGAGGAGGCCGGCGGCAAGCTTGGCGGCGAGCACCCGTGAACGTCTCGGCGTGACGAGAAACGTCGGGCGGATCGTTCCGTAGCGGTATTCGCTCGTGATCAGCATGATCCCGGCGAGCGCCGAGAAGACGCCGGAGAAGCTGCCGACGCTCAGGAGGCCCAACTGATCCTGGCTGCTCATGAGGCCGGGGGCCTTCGTGAGGAGCCCGGAGAGAAGGGCGAAGAGCAGGATGAGCGCGATCATCCCGAGCGCGAGTCCGATCGTCGTTCGCGTCGAGCGGATCTTGAGAAGCTCCGCCTTGATCTGCCCGCTCATGGCATCGGCTCCGAGGTGAGCTCGAGGAAAACGTCTTCGAGCGACGACGCCTCGCTCGCGAGCTCGTGGATCGGAATCCGGGCGGCGAAGGCGATGTCGCCAACGCGGTCGCTTGTCGTTCCGTGGACGAGAAGCGCATGCTCGTTGCTCGGACTGGTCGCGATCTGCGCGCGGCTCAGCTCCTCTTGCAAGCGTGAAACCTCGGGCGAGCGGACGCGGACAGAGCCGCCGACGCGCGTGGTCAACTGCTCGAGCGAGGACTCGACGACGAGCTTGCCGCGGTTGATGATCAGGATCTGATCGACGGTCTGGGCAACCTCGGCGAGCACGTGGCTCGAGATCAAGACGGTTCGACCCTTGCTCGCGAAGTCGCGCAGGAAGTCACGGAGCCAGCGGACGCCCTCCGGGTCGAGACCGTTGGCGGGCTCGTCCAGGACGAGGAGCTCCGGATCGCCGAGAAGCGCCGCGGCGAGGCCGAGCCGCTGGCGCATGCCGAGCGAGTATCCCTTGACGCGCCGCCCTGCCGCGTCGCCGAGCTCGACGAGCGCCAGGACCTCGTCGACGCGCGAGTCCGGTAGCGATGCGGCGCGACTGAGCGTGCGGAGATGGTCGCGGCCCGAGCGGCCCGGGTGAAAGTCGGTCGCCTCGAGCACCGCGCCCACTCGCAGCGCAGCCTGCGGCAGGTCGGCGTAGAGCTTGTCGAACACCAGCGCACGTCCGTTCGAGGGCGCAGCCAGCCCGAGCACCATCCGCAGGGTGGTCGTCTTCCCGGCGCCGTTCGGGCCGAGAAAGCCCGTGATCGTGCCCGGCGCGAGCGCAAACGAAAGATCGTCGACCGCGACGACGCTGCCGAAGCGCTTCGTCAACGACTCGGCGCGAACGACCGGAACCTCCGGTGCGCTCGGATCAGACACGTCCGAGCCGCTCCCGTATCGCAGCCGGCTCGACGCCGAGCCGGGCCAGGAGCTCGGCCGCCGGGTCCGGTCGTTCGAGCTCGAGAAGCGCTGCAAGCACGTTCTTCGCGATGTACCTCGTGCCCGGCTGGGCGCGACCGCGCCGCGTTCCCCTACTGGACGCTTCGAGCGCCTTCTTCGCGGTGGGCGTCATCGGTAACCGCCCCTTCAGTACGGCCCGAAACGTCGGCTTGCGCGGAAGCTCCGCAAGCGGCATCGACCCCGGCGGCGGCAGATCGAGTCGCGCGTCGAATCCGATCGCCGCGAACGCCTCGAGATCGAGCGCATCGAGGGCTGTCCGCGCCTCCTCGATCGTCACGTCGAGGATGCCCGAGAGATCGGGCTCCGAGAGGAGCACCAGCAGAAGATGCTCGGTTCCGACCTTCCGGTCTCCCCGCCGCCTGGCCTCCTCGCGCGCGGCGATATAGGTGGTCCACGGGTGGTAGGCGGAGCCATCTGCGGTCGACGGGCTGCCGACCGTCACGAGAGCTTCCCGTGCTTGGTGTGGACCGACTGGCGAGTGACACCCAGCGCGTCGCCGATCTGCTGCCACGACCAGCCTTGTTCGCGGGCAAGCGCGACCTGACGGCTTTCGATTCGCTCGGCCAAGCGGCGCAGTCCCAGGACCGCGCGAAAACCGACGGCCGGATCGCTCTCCTCGAGCGCCGCCGTGAGCTCGTTGGGTGCCGTCTCGTTCATTCCGTCAGTCTAAACTGACGGATTCGATTTTGTCAAACCAAACTGACGCGCACGTCCTTCTCCTACGCGAGTGGGGACATCCACGGCCGGCGGCAGGTGGCGAACGCGATGCGCGTGCACACCGCGACAGCACGCAGAGCAGGAAGGCACGTACTGGGCCTAGAGCTCACCGACACATGGCCCGAAGTGACGATCAGCTGTGGCGCGGAGACATCTACATGCCCATCGCGTGATACCCGCTGTCCACGTACAGCGTGGTACCGGTGACGTTCCGGGCATCGTCGCCGAGGAGGTAGGCGGCGGCGCCGGCGACGTCGGAGGCGTCGATATGGCGGTGGAGCGGGGCACGCTCCTCGACGATCGCCTCCATCGTCGGGAAGCCCGCGATCGAGCGTGCGGCGAGGGTGCGAACCGGGCCCGCCGAGACGGCGTTCACCCGGATGTTCTTGGTGCCAAGGTCCCAGGCCAGGTAGCGGACGCTCGAGTCGAGGGTCGCCTTGGCGACGCCCATGACGTTGTAATGCGGCACGGCGCGCTCGCCGCCGAGGTAGGTCATCGTGACGATCGAGCCGGCACCGGCGGCCTCCATCAGCGGTTCGGCGGCATGCGCGCAGGCCACGAGCGAGTAGGCGCTCACGTCGAGGGCCATCCAGAAGCGCTCGCGCGGGGTGTCGGTGAACCGGCCCTCGAGGTCCTCGGCGGCGGCAAAGGCAACCGAGTGGACGAGAAAGTCGAGCTTGCCGTCGAACACCTCGGCGACCTCGGCGAAGACCCGCGCGATCTCCTCGTCGGAGCGCACATCGCACGAGGTGACGAGCGGGCTCGAAACGGTCGCCGCAAGGTCGCGCACCGAGCTCTCGATCCGCTCGCCCTGGAACGTGAACGCGAGCTGGGCCCCGCCCTCGGCAAGGCGCTGCGCGATCGCCCACGCGATCGAGCGCTTGTTGGCGACCCCGAGCACGAGTCCGCGCTTTCCCTCGAAGGACATGAACCGACTCTAGTCGGGACTCGGCTACTGTCGCGGCAGGATGCGTGTCGCAGTCGTCACGGGAGCGTCGTCGGGAATCGGAGCGGCGCTCTGCCGGGCGCTCCGGCAGACCGGCGAGTGGTACGTCGTCGGGCTCTCGCGCTCTGCGGCCGCCGACGCCGACGAGCACGAGCACTGCGACGTTGCCGACCGGGCCATGGTCGACGAAGTCGCGGTCCGCGTGCTCGAGCGCTACCCGAGGATCGACCTGCTCGCAAACAACGCCGGGATCGCAGGGCGCGAGGAGTTCCTGGGAGCCACTCCGGAGCTGATCGAGAACCTGATCGCGACGAACTACCTCGGCTCGGTCTGGTGCCTGCGTGCATTCCTACCGGGCCTCGGTGTCGGCTCGCACCTCGTCAACGTCGTCTCGATCGCCGGGCTCGTCGCGGTCGGCCCCTATTCGGCCTCGAAACACGCCCAGCTCGCCTTCTCGCGCTCCGCGGCGGTCGAGCTCGGCAGGCAGGGGATCCTGGTGCACACGGTCAACCCGGGCTTCGTCGAGACACCCGGCTTTCCGCAGCGGCAGCGGCTCGGGCGCTTCCACCGCCTCGTTGCGACTCCCGAGCTCGTCGCCGAGCGGATCGTCGGAGCGATCGAGCACGACCGGCGAGAAGTGCTCGTCCCCCGCTGGTATGCCCCTGCCGCCTGGGCCCAGTCGCTCGCCCCCGGCGGCGTCGCGCGCGCCTGGGCGCGCTTCGGGCCGCGCCGGTTCTAGACGTCCTCGCCCTCGCCTTCGAGCGCCCGCTGGATCGCCGGCAGCAGGTCCGTGGCGACCAGGCCGCGCTGCGGGGAGACGAGCCGCGAAGCGACGCCGTGCGCGATCGCCCCGAGCGCGCCGGCGAATCGGGGCTCGAGGCCCTTGGCCAGGAACGCACCGATGCACCCGGCGAGCACGTCGCCGGTCCCGGCGGTCGCGAGCGACGGCGCGCCGTAGCCGGCCACGAGCACGCCCTCGCGCGGCGTCGCGACGAGCGTGTCGGCGCCCTTCAGCACGACGGTTGCCCCGAATCTCGACGCGGCGCGACGGACCGACTCGAGCCGGTGGGCATCGATCTCGGAAGCCTCCGTCGAGAGCAGCCCCGCAAGCTCACCGGCGTGCGGCGTCATCACCGTCGCGCCCGCGCGCTCGAACGGCTCGAGCGACCAGAGCGCGTCGGCGTCGAGCACGACCGGCGCCCGGAGCTGCTCGAGCAGGATCCGCACCAGATCGCGCGTGCCGTCACTTCGCCCGAGCCCCGGGCCGAGCACGACCGCGTGAGCGCGCTCGGCCGCCTCCAGGATCGATTCGGCCGAGCGAGGCAGCAGCCGGCCGGAGGTGTCTTCGGGGAGCGGCCACTTCACGGCTTCGAGGACTCGTGCCTCGATCACCGCGAGTGCCGACTCGGGCGCCGCTACCGTCACGTAGCCCGCGTCGGCGCGGAAGGCGGCGAGAGCTGCGAGCGCGGGAGCCCCCGTCATCCCCGGCGAGCCGCCGACGACGAGGACGGCTCCGGCGCGGTACTTGTTGCTCTCGGCGGTCTTGCGCGGAACCCCGGCCAGCGCCGAGGCCGGGACGAGCCGGTGCTCGAACACGGTGGGCTCCAGCCCGATCGGCGCCACGTTCACCTCTCCCGCGTGGAACCGGCCCGGCGCGACGGCGAGCCCGACCTTCTGCGCGCCGAAGGTCACTGTGACCGCAGCGCGTACGGCGGCGCCCGGCACCTCGCCCGTCGAGGCGTTCACGCCCGAGGGGACATCGACCGCCACCACCGGCTTACCGGAGGCGTTGATCCGCTCGATCATCCGTGCGACGTCCTCGCGGGGAGCATCGTCGAGCCCGATCCCGAGCAGCGCGTCGACGATCACGTCGGGCTCCCCGAAGTCGCCGAGCGCCTCGACGAGCACGACCTCGCGGCCGCGCTCACGCAGCACGCGCGCGCAGACGCGTCCGTCCCCCCCGTTGTTTCCCCGGCCGCAGAGCACGGCGACGCGCCCCGGGTAGCGCTCGATCACGACCTCGGCGACCGCCGACCCGGCACGTTCCATCAGCTCCTCGAGCGGTCCCGTATGCGCCTCCTCGGCGCTCCGCGTCTCGGCAGCGGTGAGAAGGGGCTGAAGTTCCATCAGGCAGCCAGAACGACCGCGACAGCGGCCGCGAGCTCGCGGGAGTGCGTCATCGACAGCTCGATCGCCCCCGCGCCTGTGCGCTCGGCGTATGCCGCCGTGCGTCCGCTCAGGAACACGCCGGGCTTGGGGCGCCCGCGAATCTCGATTTCGCGCCAGGTGAAGTAGACGCCCGAGCCGAGTGCCTTGCCCACCGCCTCCTTCGCGGCGAACCGTCCCGCGTAGTGCTGTGCGGGGTTCGGCTTCGACTCGCAGTAGGCGCGCTCGGCCTCGGTGAAGCAGCGCTGCCGGAAGCCGTCGCCGTGCCGCTCGAGCGCCCGTCGCACGCGGTCGATCTCGATCAGGTCGACCCCGACCCGGAGCGGGGTCATCCGTTCGCCTCGAGCCATTCAGGGAGATGGGCGATCGAAGAGACGATGCCGTCGGGTAGCACGCGGGCCTGCTCGAGCTCGTCGGGCCGGAACTTCCCCGTGCGCACGAGCACCGTCCGCATTCCCACACCTTGCGCACCGACGATGTCGCCGTCGATGTCGTCGCCGACCATCCAGGTCATCTCCGCGTCGGCGTCGAGCGCCTCGATTGCGGCTCCGAAGTACGCGGGGCTCGGCTTGCCGAGCACGATCGCCTCGATCCCCGCCGCGTACTCGAGGCCCGCGACGAGAGCGCCCGAGTCCAGGCGCGGGCCGACCGTCGTCTGCCACCAGCGGTTCTTGTGCAGGCAGTAGAGCTCGGCGCCCGCAAGCAGCTCGAGAAACGCCCGGTTGAGATTGAGGTACGAGAAGATCCGACCGGGCTCGTCGCTTTCGTCGGCGCCGCCCATCAGTACGGCGTCGGCGTTCATCCCGATCAGCTCGATCCCGTCGAGGTCGTCCAGGATTCCCGGCATGGTGAGCGCAAGCACCCGTTTGCCCGCGAGCACCTTGGAAGCGACGCCGCCGGTCGTCTGCAGCTCGTCGTCGTCGACCACGAAGCCCATGCTGCGCAGCCGTCCGGCGAGCTCGCTGCGCGACATCGTCGTCGAGTTGGTGACGAAGCGCAGACGGTGGCCGTCGCTGCGCAGGCGGCGGACGGCGTCGACTGCACCGGGGATCGGCTCGCCGGAGACATGCAGCACCCCGTCCACGTCGAGCAGAATCGCAGGCATGGACGCCGAGTCTATTCGGTCGGAACTCCGGTTCCGCTACTCACGGTCGAGCGGTCCCGGCGGCCAGCACGCGCAGAAGAGCTCGACGCGGGTCGAGGCGCTCTTCGACGTCGAGTCATCGGCCGGGCTCAGCGAGGCCGAACGGCTGCGGGTGATCGCCAAGCTCGGGCCGACGGTGCGGGCGATCTCGCAGGACGAGCGCTCGCAGCTCCGCAATCGAGAGCTCGCGACCGAGCGGATCGTCGAGCAGGTGGCCGAGGCCGCAAAGGTGCGGCGGCGGCGCCGGCCCACGAAGCCCACGGGCGCCTCACGCGAGCGCCGGCTCGACGAGAAGCGCCGGCAGGGCGAGCGCAAGGAGACCAGGCGGCCTCCGAGCGGCGACGACTAGCTAGAGCAGCGTCGAGCGGTGATGGACGGACTCGTCGTGGCGCGAGTCGGCGCCGAAGAAGGCGGCGAGCACGCAGACGGCGACGATGCCGAGCAGGAAGAGAAGAGCGAACATGCCTCTAGTATCGGCGAGGTGTACCATTAGATCAAGTCGAATTATGACTGCTAACGATCAGTGAACGCGATCAACCAGACACCTGTTCCGGACTCCTGGCTCGGCGTCGAGATCCGCCATCTCGCCGCGCTCGATGCCGTCGACACCGAGGGTTCGTTCGGCCGCGCCGCGACGAAGCTCGGCTACACGCAGTCTGCGATCAGCCAGCAGATCGCGACCCTCGAGCGAATCGTCGGCGAGCGGCTGATCGAGCGTCCGGGCGGCCCTCGCCCCGTTGCGCTCACGGAAGCGGGACGGCTGCTCCTGCGCCACGCACGGGCGATCGTGGCGCGGCTGCAGGCGGCGCAGGCCGATCTCGGCGCCCTGTCGGCCGGCGAGGCAGGCTCCCTTCACGTCGGCATCTTCCAGAGCGTCGGCGCGAGGATCCTGCCCGAGGTCATGCGCCGCTTCACGCGCGCCTGGCCGGCGGTCGACGTCGAGCTCCGTGAGTCCCATTCCGACGGCTTTCTGGCCGATCTCGTAGAGCGCGGCGAGCTCGACCTCTCGTTCGTCCAGCTGCCACTCGAGAACCCGTGGCTCGAGACGAGCCTCGTGCTCCAGGACGACTACGTGCTGTTGAGCGCCGCCGACTCGGAGTTCGCCGCGGACGGGCATGTCCCGACCCTCCGCGAGATCGCCGAGCAGCCGCTGATCGGCTACCGCAACTGCCGGGCCACGGAGATCGTCGTCGACCAGCTGCGCTCGACCGGCCGCGAGCCGCACTTCGTCTTCCGCTCGGACGAGAACGGCGTCGTCCAGGGCCTCGCGGGCGCCGGAATCGGCGTCGCCGTGATCCCGCGGCTCGCGATCGACCCGAACGACGACTCGGTCCGGATCACAACGCTCAGCCCGAGGATCCCGCGACGGCAGATCGGGATCACCCGCCACAGGGACCGCTACCACTCCCCCGCCTCTCGCGCGTTCGTCGCGACGGCCCTCGAGGTCGGCGCGGAGACGGCGGAGACGGCGGCCCCGGCCCTGGCCGGGGGACGCAGCTAGCCGGCTGAGGTCAGCGGCACGGTAGGAAGCCCGAGGAACTCCTCGAGCTCGTCTCCGGTCATCGACTGGGCGAAGTGGAAGCCCTGACCGAGCACGCACCCGCGCGAGAGCAACGTCCTCGCCTGCGAGGCGTACTCGATCCCCTCGGCGATGCATTCGATCTCGAGCGACTGGGTCAGCCGCACGAAGGTATCGATGAAGCTCGATTCCGCTCCGGGGTCGAGGAGCCGGTCGACGAACGGCTTCGCGATCTTGAGCGCGTCGAGCGGGAACGAATCGAGCCGCTCGAGCGATGACCGTCCCGTCCCGAAGTCGTCGAGGACGAGGCGCACCCCGAGGTCGCGGAGCTCTGCGATTCGGGCATGCGCCGTATCGAGATCGCGCATGACCTCGCTTTCGGTGATCTCGAGCATCAGGCTCTCCGGTCGCAGCTTCGCGTCGCGGAGGGCGCGGGCGACGTCGCGAATGAGCGTCTCGCTCCCGAGCTCGCTCGGAGACACGTTCACCGAGACGGCGACGTCGCTGTACATGGGATGCGCCCGCTGCCAGCCCCCTGCCGCCTCGCACGCCTTTCGAAGCACCTGGTGGCCCAGCTCGTGCATCAGGCCGATCTCCTCCGCGACCGGGATGAACTCGCCCGGATTGATGAGACCACGTTCTGGCGAATACCAGCGCGCGAGCGCCTCGAACGCCACGATCTTGCCGTCGCGGAGGTCGACGATCGGTTCGAAGACGACACCGAACTCGTCGCGTTCGAGACCGCGCTGGAGCTCGACGGCGAACTCGTGCCGGCGGCGCACCTGAGCGTGCATCTCGGGCGCGTAGCGGGCAGAGCGATGCTTGCCTGACTGCTTCGCCGAGTACATCGCGACATCCGCATTGAGCAGGAGCTCGTCGGCGGAGATTCCCTGGCTCGAGAGCGCGATGCCGATGCTGCAATTGAGCCGCGTCTCGCGGCCGTGGAGCATGATCGGCCGCTGGATCGACTCGAGCATGCACGTGGCGACGATGTCCGCGCCGTCGATCTCGGTCGACTCGAGCAGGACGGCGAACTCGTCACCGGCGAGGCGCGCGGCCGTGTCGCCCTGCCTCACCGAGCGCTCGACGCGGCGTCCGACCTCGACGAGCACCTCGTCGCCGACTGCATGACCGAGGGTGTCGTTGATCGCCTTGAAGTCGTCGAGGTCGACGAAGAGAACCGCGACCCCACCCGAGCTGTGTGCCAGTGCTGCCTGTACACGCTCGATGAAGAGCGCCCGGTTCGGCAGTCCGGTCAGCAGATCGTGGTAGGCCTGGTGCCTCAAGCGCTCCTTCAGGTCGTTGACCTGGGCGAGTGAGCGTTCGAGGCGGCCGTTCTCGAGGATCATGCTCGCGTGCCCGACGAAGGTCTCGAGCAGCCGCCTGTCGTCCGAGTTGAAGGATTCGACGTCGCCGGCACGGTCACCGACGACGAGCAGGCCGATCGGCCCCCGCTCGCCGCGGAGCGTCGCGATGATCCCGTCGGTCAGAAACCGCGCAGACAGGTAGGAGTCGAGCTCGTGTGGCGGACGAGCTGCCGGCAGGACGACCGAGCCGACGCCTTCCTCGAGCAGCTCGAGCGTCCGCGTGTCGGAGAGCTCGGCCGGACCGGACTGGGCGGTCATCCCCTCGGAGCGGCCGACCGTGCTTCGCAGTCCGCTCTCGGTGCCGGCCGGGAAGAGGAAGATCTCGGCGTACTCGGCCCGGACGAGCTGACGAACGGTGAGGAGGAGCTGGCCGACCGCGAGGCTGAACTCGGGTGCACCCTGCGTGGCCTTCATCGATTCGTAGAGGAACTCGAGGTGCTCGTGGCGTCGGGCCTGGGCGGCGAAGGCGCGGAGCGCGGCGACCGCGATCGCGGCCGGCACGACGAGCAGGACGATCGTGCCGCTGGCGGATTTTGCGAGCTCGATCCCGATCAGCACGAGGTTCGTGATCCCGACCGTCGCGATCAGCGAGATGCCGGCGGTCATGGGCAGCTGGCGCAATGAGAGCGAGCGCTCCGCGATCGCGATCGCGATCGTCACGAGCAAGATGCCGAACAGGCAGGCGGTGACCGTCGCGAGCAGGACGGCCGCCCAGCCGACGGGGCCGAACGGATCACCGCGCGACTCGACCCCGGCGAAGACGATGACCGCGAGCGAGGTCGTGAGCGCCAGCTGAGCGAGGTTGAAGACGAGCTTTGCCGCACGCTGCCGCCGAACGAAGATCAGCGCCCCAGCCGCCCCGAGCAGCGTGACGGCGAGAAGTTGCTCGGGCGAGAGGACGTAGAGGCCGATGACGAGCCCGACCTCGCTGAGGGAAATCGTGTGCGCCTGCCGCCTGAACTGGATGTGGACGACGTAGGCCTCGGCGAGATAGAAGACGAGCGCGAGGGTCCACCACGGGGCCTTGACCGGGACGACCGGCGTGACCGGGAGCACGCGCAGGACCACGTCCCAGATCGCGACCGCCGCCGCGACCAGGATGAGGTTGTAGATCCAGATCGGAGCCGCCCGAGCGAGCCGCCCGAGCCCGACCGCCGGCTCGTCCACGTTCGCCGCGATCATCATTGTTCCCCTATCGACCGTATTGCGAACGATCCCTAGTCCCACTTGCTCGAGGCCCAGCCCGAACTACTCCACGTGTTCCCGGACCAGGTGTTGCCACTCCAGGTGTTGCCACTCCAGGTGTTGCCACTCCACGTGTTGCCCGACCACGTGTTGCCCGACCACGTGTCGCCACTCCACGTGTTGCCCGACCAGGTGTTGCCCGACCAGGTGTTGCCGTTCCAGATTCCCCCGGACCAGCTCGTCCCGGAGGCCTCCGCGACCGCAGTCGCGGTCGCGTCGAACGGCTGGCCGAAGATGTCGATCTCGCCGCTCAGGGTCACGCCGTTCTGGGTGAGATGGTCGGTCCCGCGGGCTGCCTCGAGCGAGCCCGTGCCGGTCGAGCTCGGGTAGGGGGGCTGGGAGAAGAACGCGGCCTTCTTGCCGTTCTTCGCTCCAGGCACGAACGGTGCCGGTGCCCCCGGAGGCGTGGCCGAGAGCATCGGCGTGAGATCGAGCTCGCCAGCGCCTTCGGCGTGGCCCTTGCCGCCGCGCACGCGCTGCGCGTTCTGCTCGATGAACTGCTTCACCTGGTCGGGCGAGAGCCCCGGATAGCGCTGCAGGATCAGCGCGATCGCCCCGGAGGTGACGGCGGCCGCCTCAGAGGTTCCCGAGCCGCGCATGTACTCGGTGTCGAGGATGCCCGGCGGAGCCGAGTCGTCGATATAGGAGCCGGGAACCCGAAGTCCCTGGAGATGGGAGCCGGGCGCCACGAAATCGGGCGCCTTCGCATTCCCGGTGTTCGCGCCGGCCGAGTAGTCGCCGAGCGCGTCGTCGCCGAGCGACGGCGTCCCCATCGTGTCAACGCCGCCGACACCGATGATGTACGGATCGTAGGCGGGGTCTGCGAGCCCCGGGGCGTTGTCACCGCGCTGGAATCCGGTATTCCCGGCGGCAGCGACGACCGTGATCCCTGCCTTCCAGGCCTGCTCGGCGGCGTAGGCGAGCGGATCGACGGTATAGGACTGGTTCGAGTTGGTGCCGTACGAGAGGTTGATCACCCGGATGTTGAATCCCGGGTCGTGGGCATGCTGGACGACCCAGTCGATCGCAGCGATCACCTGGGAGACATCCACCTCCCCGTCGCTTGCTCCGACCTTGACGCTGATGATCCGCGCGTCGGGTGCGATCCCGCGATAGGAAGAGGCGGGCGACGCCGAGTAGGGAGCCGAGAGAGAGGGATCGTGCCCGGCGATCAGGCCGGCCATGAATGTCCCGTGGCCGTAGCCGTCGAGATTCCGGAGGCCGGGGTTCTGCGAGTCGAGCGAGAGATCGGGGCCGTACACGACCTTGTCGGAACCGCTCAGCGCCGGGACGGGCGTTACCCCGGTGTCGATCACGGCGACGTCGATCCCTGCTCCGGTGTAACCGGCGTCCCACCAGGCAGCGGCTCCCAGCTGCGAGGTCAGGTTGGCCATCGAGTAGCCGTCGCTCGACGGGTCGTAACCGGACGCACTCGCCGAAAGCGCCGTGAACAACGCCAGCGCCACAGCGGCGAGGGCGGTGGTGACGCGGCCGGCGAAACGCCCGCGCCTCGGACGGCGGGTCTCGCACTCTCTGTTCGTGATCTCTGCCAGCGTCGGCATTGTGTGACTCCCCGTGCGACGGACGTCGTGATGTCTTCGAGCGACTCGCTCACCCTAGGGAGCAGGTCACGACGACTCGTACCCCTTCTGGGGTAGCCGGCGAGGTCCCGGCGAAGTTCACTCCATCGAGGGATCATTTTTGCGTCCCTCGGTCGAGGGAGCCCGCGGCCGCTACTCGACGGTGACGGTCTTGGCGAGGTTCCGCGGCTGGTCCACGTTCAGGCCGCGAAGCCGGGCGATCCGATAGGCGAGCAACTGGAGCGGCAGCGTCGCGAGGGCGGCCTGGAGAAACGCGGGAGAGCGGGGAACGAAGATCACGTCGTCGGCGTAGTGCTGGATCTCCTCGTTGCCCTCGGTCGCGATCGCGATCACGTGCGCCCCGCGGGCGCGGGTCTCCTGGATGTTCGAGACGACCTTGTCGTAGACGATGTTCATCCGCGTCGCGACGACGACGACCGGCGTTCCCTCCTCGAGGAGCGCGATCGGTCCATGCTTCATCTCGCCGGCCGAGTAGGCCTCGGTCGGGATGTAAGAGATCTCCTTGAGCTTCAGCGCGCCTTCCAGCGCGACGGGCAGGCCGATGTGGCGGCCGAGGAACAGGAAGAAGGGCTGGTCGTAGAACCGCCGGGCGATGTCGTCGACCGGATGGTCTCCCTCGAGGAACGTCCGCATCTTCTGGGGCATCCGGTAGAGCTCGTCGAGGATGAACTCGATCTCGTCCGGCGGTAGCGTCCTTCGGACCCGGGCGAGCTCGAGGCCGATCAGGTACATCAGCCCGAGCTGGGCCGAGAAGGTCTTGGAGGCGGCGACGCCGACCTCGAGCCCGGTGCGCGTGTAGAGCACCGAGTCGACCTCGCGGGTGATCTGGGAGCCCATCTGGTTCGTGATCGCGACGGTCCGCGCGCCGAGCTCCCTCGCGAGCTTCATCGCCTGGATCGTGTCGCGGGTCTCGCCCGACTGCGAGATCCCGATCACGAGCGTGTCGGGGCCGATCACCGGGTTCCGGTAGATCCACTCGCTCGCGATGTCCGGCTCGACCGGAATGCGGCCCCATTCCTCGATCACGTAGCGACCGACGACGCCGGCGTGATAGGCGGTGCCGCACGCGACGATGACGATGCGCCGCAGCGCACGTAGCTCGTCCGCGTTCATGCCCAGGCCGTCCTGGACGAGATGACCGTGGCGAACGCGGTCGCCGATCGTAACCTCGAAGCCGTAGGGCTGCTCGTAGATCTCCTTGAGCATGAACGTCTCGAAGCCCTCGCGCTCGGCGACCTCTTCGTCCCAGTCGATCTTGATCTCCTCGAGCTCAACCGGGCTGCCGTCGGAGGCGCGGATGACCCGAACGCCGCCCGGGGTGACCTCGACGATGTCACCGTCGCCGGGGTACATCACACGGCGCGTCTCGGCCAGGAACGCCGAGAGGTTCGACGCAAGGAAGTTCTCGCCGTCGCCGAGGCCGATCACCATCGGTGTCTCGTGGCGGACGCCGACGAGGCGGTTCGGCTCGTCGTGGTGGATCACGACGAAGGTGAAGTGCCCCTCGAGCCTGGCGTAGACCGCGCGCACGGCCTCGAGCAGGTCGCCGTCGTAGACGGTCTCGAGCAGGTGCGCGACGACCTCGGCGTCGGTCTCGGAGCTGAACGCGTGGCCGCCGTCCTCGAGCTCGCGCTTGAGCTCCCGGTAGTTCTCGACGATCCCGTTCAGGACGATCGCGAGCTTGCTGTCCTCGCAGCCGGTGAGCGGATGGGCATTGTCCTCGTTCACGCCGCCGTGGGTGGCCCAGCGAGTGTGCCCGACGCCCGTCGTCGCGTGTGAGCCGTTCGGCCCCGCGATCTCCTTGAGGTTCCCGAGATTGCCGACCGCGCGGACGTAGGCGAGCCCGTCTTCCTCGAGCAGGGCGATCCCCGCCGAGTCGTACCCGCGGAACTCGAGCCGCTCGAGCCCGGTGATCAGCAGATCCTTGGAGGCACGGCTTCCGACGTAACCGATGATCCCGCACATGCTCGACTCCTCTCTCTAGCCCGAGCCGGCCGCGTGGAGGGCTTCGGTCATTCGTGTTCGCCTGCTGAAATGCAACGCCGCCTCGAGATCGAAGGCCTCTAGAACCACATGCCCTTAAATGTCACGCCTTTAAAATGTCACGCCTTTAAAATGTCAGAGAGCCCGGCCTTCGTCGCGGTCGCGTCCACGAAAAAACGTGGATTTTGCGGGTGCGATTCAGCCGAGCTCGCTCTCGACAAGCGCTGCAATCCTACCACAGGCCTCTTTTGCCAGATCACCGTCTCGGGCCTCCACGAGGACTCGGATGATGGGCTCCGTCCCGGATGGACGGACGAGCACGCGTCCCGTTTCGCCAAGCTCGACGTTGACGCGATCGACCGCAGCCCGCACGGGCTGAGTGAGCTCCTTCGACGAGACCCGCACGTTCTCCTTGCACTGGGTGAAGTGCGGGAGCACGGCGGTCGCCTCACCGAGCGTGCGGCCGCGGAGCGAGGCGCAGAGGAGCAGTCCTGCGGCGAGGCCGTCGCCCGTGACGTGGTCTCTGAGGTAGATCACATGTCCGGACTGCTCCCCGCCGAGCACGCCGCCCTCGCGCTCGAGCGCTTCGAGCACGTAGCGGTCGCCGACATCGGTGGTGACGACGCGGATCCCGCGCTCGGCCATCAGGGTGTGAAAGCCGAGGTTCGTCATCTGCGTGACCGCGACGAGGTCGATGCCGAGGTCGAGGGCGAGCACGGCCACGATCCCGTCGCCGTCGACCACCTCCCCGTGTTCGTCGACGGCCATGAGCCGGTCGCCGTCGCCGTCGAACGCGAGCCCGAGCGCGGCGCCCCGCTCGGTGACGGTTCGCTGGAGCAATGCCGTGTCGGTCGCGCCGCAGCCGGCGTTGATGTTCATCCCGTCGGGTGCGTTTCCGATCGCGTACACGGTTGCGCCGAGCCGCTCGAATGCCTCCGGCGCGAGCCCGGCACAGGCGCCGTTTGCGCAATCGACGACGAGGTCGAGCCCGCTGAGGTCGGAGCCGAAACGCTCGACGACGTAGTCGATGTAGGAGCTGTCGGCGTCGAGGAGCGCCTCGACGGTCCCGGGCTCCGCCGCCGGCTTGGCGTCGAGGAGCGCCTCGATCGTCTCCTCCTCGGCGTCGGTCAGCTTGCGCCCCTCGCCGGTGAAGAACTTGACACCGTTGTACTCGGCCGGGTTGTGCGAGGCCGTGATCATGATTCCGAGGTCGAGCGCTCCGAGCGCCACCGCCGCACTCGGCAGGACCCCGCCGATGACCGCAGTGCCACCCGCCGAGACGATCCCGCTCGCGACCGCCGCCTCGAGCTCGATCCCGGAGGCCCGCGTGTCGCGACCCACGAACACGCGCTCGGCCCCGCTCCAGAGCGTCGCCGCCCGCCCGAGCCGCTCGACGAGATCGGAGGTCAAGAACTCGCCGACGATCCCGCGAACGCCATCAGTCCCGAAGTACCGCCGGCGCATCGGCGGGAGGTTAGTCGAGCCGGGCCTCGTGCCCCGACGCTTCGATGGCTCGACGGGCTAGCGCTTCGAGAACTGAGGCGCCTTGCGCGCCTTGTGCAGGCCGGCCTTCTTGCGCTCGACCTGGCGGGCATCCCGGGTGAGGTAGCCGTGGCGCTTGAGCATCACGCGGAAGTCCGGGTTGATCTCGACGAGCGCGCGGGCGATGCCGTGGCGGATCGCGCCGGCCTGACCTGAGGCGCCGCCGCCGTGCACACGCACGCGGAGGTCGTACTGGCCTGAGAGCTCGGTCGTATCGAGCGGCGACATGATCGCCTTGCGGTGGGCGAGGCGCGGGAAGTAGTCGTCGATCACCTTCCCGTTGATCCAGGTGGCCCCGCTACCCGGACGGAGGATCACCCGTGCAACGGAGGTCTTCCGCTTGCCGGTTCCCATGTACTGCGCAGTCGCCATTACGTCACCCTATCTCTCGGAAAGCACGAGCCGTCAGAACGGCTTCGGCTCCTGAGCGGTATGCGGATGATCGGGGCCGGCGTAGATCTTCAGCTTCGTGAGCTGCTGGGCGCCGAGCTTGTTGCGGGGCAGCATGCCCTTGACCGCCTTGCGGAGCACCTCGGTCGGGCGGCGCTGCAGCTGCTCGCGCAGAGGCCGCGACCGGAGCCCGCCGGGAAAGCCCGAGTGGCGGTAGTAGATCTTCTGGTCGAGCTTGTTGCCCGTGACCACGATCTTCTCGCAGTTGACGACGACGACGAAGTCGCCGGTGTCGACGTGCGGGGTGAACTGCGGCTTGTTCTTGCCGCGCAGGCGGTCGGCGATCTGCGTCGCGAGACGACCGAGGGTCTGCCCGTCGGCGTCGACGACGTACCAGTCGCGTGTGATCTCGCCGGGCTTGGCGCTGTAGGTCTTCATCAAGAGGTCTTGTCGTACAGGAGCAGGCGATCGCCCGCTGCGCGTCAAGAGTACCAGGATCGTTGCCGGTCAGAGGAGGGCGGCAAGTCCGCGGCGGAACTCGGCCCCACCGCCGTGAGCCGGATGCCGAAGATAGCTCCCGCCGAGCGCTGCGTGGGCGATCCGGCCCACCGGGACGACGCGCCGCCGGGACGCGAGCACGCGCGCGAACGGCAGGCCGGCCTCGATCTCGGCTCGGCTCGGCCGGCGGTTCGACCGCTCGCCCCCGGGGTGGGTCGGGACGACGTTCCAGAGCAGGACGTCGTCGGCGATCTCGAGCTCCGCGAGGGCGGCGTGGACGACGGTGGCGGTCGCCTCGGCCGGCCCCGAGCCCACCAGCTGGCGCTCGGAGGTGAGCGGGATCCCGGACACCCGGGTGCCGCGATAGCCGGGTGCCTCAGCGACGAGGAGGATCGTTGCGCAGGCCCGCGCGTCGAGGTAGGCGGAGAGCCTCTCCCGCAGCAGAGCGGCGCGGTCGCCGTCACGGTAGAAGTTGAAGGTCGCCCCGATCCGGGCGGCGCCAAGCCGCTCGATGAAACCGTCGATCACGATCCATACTCTGACCGACGGCGGTCAGCCCGCCGCCGACGTGGCGGCCGCGATCGCCGCGTTCCTCGACGGCGCCGAACGGACCCTCGACCTGGCGCAGTACGACTTCGACCTCAGCCCGGAGTCCGCGGCGGTCGTCGGCGGCGCGATCCGTCGTGCTGCCGCCCGGGGCGTCCGCGTGCGGATGGCCTACAACGTCGACCACGCCAATCCGGTCCCGGTTCCGCCGCCCGCATCCCCCGACGAGTCGCTGATCGACGCGCTCCCGCTCGAGGCGTTCCCGATCGCAGGTGTCCCCGACCTGATGCACCACAAGTACGTGATCCGCGACAACGCGTCGGTCTGGACCGGCTCGACGAACTGGACGGACGATGCCTGGACCCGGCAGGAGAACGTGATCGTGGTCGCGGACTCGACGGAGCTCGCCGCCGAGTTCCGCCGCGACTTCACCCAGCTGATCGAGCGCGGCACCTCGGTCGGCACCGGCTCGGTCGAGCCGATGTGGCACGACGGCGTCCGCGTGTGGTTCACACCGGCGCACGGCGAGGCTCTCTCTCACCGGATCGGACAGACGATCGCCCAGGCACGCCGGCGTGTGCGCATCTGCTCTCCGGTGCTGACGACACCGCCCGTCCTCGGCGCACTCGCGGTCGCCGTGGTCACCGCGAAGGTCGACGTCCGCGGCTGCATGGACGGCACGCAGATGCACGATGTCGCCCGCCAGTGGCTGGCCGGAGCCGGACGCTGGAAGGTCTCGCTGCTCCACCGCATCGCCCCCGTCTTCACCGCCAAGCTGAGCACGCCCTACGGGGCCGGCGATGTCCACGACTTCATGCACGCGAAGCTGACGATCGCGGACGACACCGTGTTCGCAGGGTCGTTCAATCTCTCGCGGTCGGGCGAGCGCAATGCCGAGAACGTCCTCGAGATCGAAGACCCCGACCTCGCCGACCGCCTCGCCGCGTTCGTCGACGGCGTGAGGGGCCGATACGGGCCGCTGGCGCTGCCGTAGCCGTCGCGTTCCCGTTTGACGCCGCCACGACGAGCTGGCTACCCTTAGAGTCGCATCGTCCCCATGGATGGTGCTAGGCGATGAGGCCTGAGGACCTTTTTGGAGGGGTCTTCAGGCCTTTTGTCTTTTCTCAGACTCTTTCGTTTTCCAGCCCAGGAGGAGCGGCCCAATGAGCAAGTACAAACTCGAATACATCTGGCTCGACGGTTACGAGCCCGTTCCGAACCTCCGCGGCAAGACGCAGGTCAAGGAGTACGACACGTTCCCGACCCTCGAGCAGCTTCCGCTCTGGGGCTTCGACGGCAGCTCGACGCGCCAGGCCGACGGCGGCGATTCGGACTGCACGCTGAAGCCGGTCGCCGCGTTCCCCGACCCGGCCAGGGAGAACGCCGTGCTCGTGATGTGCGAGGTGCTCCTGCCGGACGAGACGCCGCATCCGAGCAACAGCCGCGCGACGATCCCCGACGACCCGGGCACGTGGTTCGGGTTCGAGCAGGAGTACTTCCTGTACCGCGACGGCCGGCCGCTCGGGTTCCCGCGCGACGGCTTCCCGCTCCCACAGGGCGAGTACTACACGGGCGTCGGCTACAAGAACGTCGGCGAGATCGCGCGTGAGATCGTCGACAAGCACCTCGACCTCTGCCTCGCCGCCGGCATCAACCACGAGGGGATCAACGCCGAGGTCGCGAAGGGCCAGTGGGAGTTCCAGATCTTCGGCAAGGGCTCCAAGCGCGCCGCCGACGAGGTATGGATCGCCCGCTACATGCTCCTGCGCCTCTGCGAGAAGTATCGCGTCGACGTGAACTTCCACCCGAAGCCGCTCGGGATCGAGCACGACTGGAACGGCTCGGGGATGCACGCGAACTTCTCGACCCAGTACATGCGCGAGGTCGGCGGCAAGGAGTACTTCGAGACGCTGATGACCGCCTTCGACGAGGCCAAAGACGACCACATCGCGGTCTACGGCCCCGACAACCACATGCGGCTCACCGGGCTCCACGAGACGCAGTCCATCGACAAGTTCAACTACGGCGTCGCGAACCGCGGCGCCTCGATCCGCGTCCCGCACAGCTTCGTCAACAACGGCTATCGCGGCTACCTCGAAGATCGCCGCCCGAACTCGCTCGGCGATCCCTACCAGATCGCCGGACGGATCCTGCAGACGATCCAGAGCGTGCCGGTCGGCGACTCGAGCGCCCCGGCGCCCGTCTCGGCAGGCGCAGCAGCCTGAACCCACGCTGCTCGGGGTCGCGCCGATCGGCAGGCGCGACCCCGAGCAGGTACAAGAGGAGGCGGTGGGCCGGTGTGCTGTCTCGGTCGTCCTCCTGGCGACGCTTCTCGCGGCGGCAACTGCGTCTGCCGCACGGACAGACGACGAGCAGATGTCCTTCAGCCGGGGCGACACGAAACTCGCGAACGCGATCGTCCTCCGGCGCTCGGACTTCGCGACCAACAAGAACTGGAGCGGCGGCCCCCTCGCCCCGCACATCCCGCTGAGTCCCCCGTGCGCACCGTCGGTCTTCGACCCGAAGCAGTCGGACATCGTGGCCACCGGCGTTGCGGAGACGAGATACGAGCTCGAGGGCATCTCGTTCGACAGCCAGGTCCAGGTGATGAAGACCGAGCGCATGGCGCTCGTCGGCTGGAAGCGGTGGGCCGTGCCCGGATTCACGCGCTGCCTCGAGAGCGCGATCCGCAATGGAGGCGCTATGCCCTCGTCGGTCAGACGGGTGGAGGTACCGGCCATCGGCTCGTTCGCCACCGAGTACCGCGCCCTCCTCGATCTTCCGAACGGAGACCGGATCGCCTACGACACGATCCTGATCTCGGCCGGCCGGGTACGGCTGCTCGTGGTCACGAGCGCCTCGCTCGGGCCGGTCGACCAGGGGCAGAAGGCCCTGGCGGCAGCCGAGGCGGAGATCCAGGCGGTGGAGGTCACGGTGGCGGAGGGAATCGCCCGGCGAATCCCGAGTCACCATCGCGCCCCGATCGCCTAGTAGGCCTGGCTGCACGCATCGGTCGTCGTTTTCAGGCCTGCCGGTCGGGGCCGTATCCCCGGGGCATTCCGTCACACGTTCGTTCCAGTACCTGTCCCCGGTCTTCCGCCTGCTAGGTGCGGGAATTCGGCTTTCTCCAGATTGTCCGTTTCAGGCGTTACCTGACCCCGGCTTTTGGCTCCCCGCGAGTCGCGCGCTACCCCGAGCCGCTCCCTCCCTTCGGCGTCGCGAGGTCAAGGGAACCGGTCAACGGGAACTGCGGTGCGATCACGTTGTAGCCGTCGGCCTGGAGCTCGCATCCAGCCGGCAGTCTGCGCTTCACGAGAGTGTCACCGCCCGTTCACCGGGCGCGGCGCGCCCGTGCCTAGGCGACGCCGGTCGCGCCGAGGTCGAGCGCGTGCGGCACGCTGACCACGTAGATGTTCGGCGCACTGGTCGCGCCCGAGCCGATCGTGACCGTGCCCGTCGCCCCCTTGAAGGCGCCGGTGCCACCGGTGATCGGGAGCACCGTGACGCCGTGTTTCGTCCTGAACGGGCCCCCGTAGAAGATCGTCCCGACGCCGGGGAAGATGGCTGTCACCTTCATCGTCGTCTCGGTCGAGCTCGTGTAGCGGAGCGTGCCGGTGTCGTAGGCGACGGCCTTGCCCTTGGGCTTGCCGAACTGGCTCGTCCGGTTGACGAGGAGATCCTTGAAGGCGATGGCGTCGCCCTTGTTGGGCTTGCCCTTCGGCGGCAGGTCGGTGGCCTTCGCCTGGGTGGTGAGGGAGGTCACCGCGATCCTCACGCGCTGTGCCTGCGCGTTCGCGGCGACGAGCAGGGCGAGGAAGCCCAGCGCGACGGCACCTAGCGGAATACGCATCCAGGCATTCTGCCGCATCGCCGAAGAAAGCCAAAGGACCGCCCGGGTCTCTCTTGGGCCGGCGTGGGCCGGGTCAGGCGACGGGCGCGGTAGTACGGGTGAGACGGTAGGTGTTCAGGACCCTGGTCTTGCCCGAGCCGACGGTCAGCGTTCCCTTGACGTTCGCGTACTTTCCGGTGCCGCCGACGACCGGCACGACGATGCCGCCGTCCGGGCCGCTGACGACGGTGCCGGAGAGGACGATCGTGCCGCCGGGAAGCGTGGCGTGGCCGGTGAACCGGGCGGTGTGCGGACCCGTGAAGGTGAGCGTGCCCGTGTCGGTACCGACCTGGCTGCCCTTCGTCCGCCCGAACTGGACGGCGGCGTTCACGAGCCGGTCGCGGTAGACGACGGTGTCGCCCTTGCTTGCACCCTTCGGCGCGACGTCATGCGTCGTCTCCTTGATCGTGACCGAGGTGACCCGGATCGTCTGGGTGGCGGCGCCGGCCGCCCCGGCGAGGACGAGTGCGAGCAGCACCGGCGTGACGGCGAGGGCTCTCATTCCCACTCGATCGTCGCGGGCGGCTTCGACGTGACGTCGAGGACGACACGGTTGACCGCCGGGATCTCGTTGACGATCCGCGAGGCCACGAGCTCCACGAGGTCGTAGGGCAGCCGGGCCCAGTCGGCAGTCATGGCGTCGTCGGAGGTCACTGCGCGAATCACTATCGGATAACCGTACGTGCGCGAGTCGCCCTGGACGCCCACCGACCGAATTGCGGGCAGGACGGCGAACGACTGCCAGAGGTCGCGGTAGAGCCCGGCGCGGCGCACCTCCTCCTGGAGGATCGAGTCGGCTTCGCGCAGCGTCTCGAGCCGCTCGACGGTGACCTCGCCGATGATCCTGATCGCGAGCCCGGGGCCCGGGAACGGCTGGCGCCAAACCATGCGCTCGGGCATCCCGAGCTCTTCGCCGACGCGACGCACCTCGTCCTTGAAGAGCATCCGCAGCGGCTCGACGAGCTTCATCTCCATGTCGGCGGGAAGCCCGCCCACGTTGTGGTGGCTCTTGATCGTCTCCGCGACGCCGTCGGTCCCGCCCGACTCGATCACGTCGGAGTAGAGGGTTCCCTGGACGAGCCAGGGCGTCGTGCCGAGCTTGCGGGCCTCCTCTTCGAAGACGCGGATGAACGCCTCGCCGATCCGCCTGCGCTTGTCCTCGGGATCGCTGACGCCCGCGAGCTTCGCCAGGAAGCGATCCTGCGCCCGGACGTGAACGAGGGGTACGTGGAAATGACCGTCGAAGGCCTCGACGACCTGTTCGGCTTCGCCCTTGCGCATGAATCCGTGGTCGACGAAGACACAGGTCAGCTGGTCGCCGACGGCCTTGTGGACGAGGAGCGCTGCGACGGCGCTGTCGACGCCGCCCGAGAGGCCGCAGAGAACCCGATCGCGCCCAATGGTCGCCCGGATCCGGTCGACCTGCTCCTCGATCACGGCGGCCGGTGTCCACGACGGCGTGATCCCCGCGATCTCGTAGAGGAAGTTCTTCAGCACCTGCTGGCCGTGCGGGGTGTGGACGACCTCTGGGTGGAACTGGACGCCGTACAGCTTGCGCGCGTCGTTCTCGAAGGCGGCGATCGGCGTCGCCGGCGAGCCCGCGACGACCTGGGCCCCGGCCGGCGGTGCGACGACCGAGTCTCCGTGCGACATCCACACCGTCTGCTCTGCCGGCAGATCGCCGAAGAGCCGGCCGCCTGTGGCCTTCAGCTCTGTCTTCCCGAACTCGGAGCTGCCCGTGCGGTCGACCCGGCCGCCGAGGTCGAGCGCCATGAGCTGCATCCCGTAACAGATCCCGAGTGTCGGGATCCCGAGCTCGTAGATCGCCGGATCGATGTGCGGCGAGCCGTCGGCGTACACCGAGGCGCCGCCGCCGGAGAGGATCAGCGCCGCCGGCCGCCTGGCGCGAAGCTCCGCCGCCGTCTTGCGGTGCGAGACGACCTCGGAGTAGACACGGGCCTCGCGGACACGTCGCGCGATCAGCTGCGCGTACTGCCCGCCGAGATCGATGACGAGGACCGGCCGCTCTTCGGGAAGCGGCTCCGGCCGGAGCTCGACGACCTCAGCTCCGGCGGTAATTGGGCGCGTCCTTGGTGATCGTGATGTCGTGGGGGTGCGACTCGCGCAATCCGGCGCCGGTGATGCGGACGAACCGGGCCTGCTTCATCGCCTCGATCGTCGGCGCGCCGCAGTAACCCATCGCCTGGCGCACGCCGCCGACGATCTGATGGACGAGGCTGTTGAGTCCGCCTTTGTACGGGACTCGCCCTTCGATCCCCTCGGGCACGAGCTTGTCGACGTCTTCGACGTCGCCCTGGAAATACCTGTCCTTGGAGTAGCCGCGCGCGCGCATGGCGCCCATCGATCCCATGCCGCGGTACTCCTTGTACCGCTCGCCGTGCGAGAAGACGACATCGCCCGGCGCCTCGTCGCTCCCGGCGAGCATCCCACCGAGCATGACGGTGTCTGCACCGGCGGCGATCGCCTTTGCGACGTCGCCGGAGGAGACCATGCCGCCGTCGCAGATGACGGGAACCCCGTGCGCAGCGGCGACCTCGACCACGTCGTTGACGGCCGTGAGCTGCGGAACCCCGACCCCCGCAACGATCCGGGTGGTGCAAATTGCACCCGCTCCGATCCCAGCCTTGACCGCATCCGCGCCGGCGTCGATGAGCGCCTCGGCGGCCTCCCCGGTAGCGATGTTCCCGGCGACGATCTCGAACTCGCCCGAGAGCCCTTTGATCCTCGCGACCATCTCGATCACGCCGCGCGAATGGCCGTGGGCTGTGTCGACGACAAGCACATCCACGCCCGCCTCGATCAGCGCCTGAGCACGGTCGATCGCATCGGGGCCGACGCCGACCGCCGCCCCGACACGAAGCCGGCCGTGCGGGTCCTTGGTCGAGTTGGGGAACTCGATGCGCTTGGAGATGTCCTTTACGGTGATCAGCCCGCGGAGGATGCCGTGTTCGTCGACCACGGGAAGCTTCTCGATCCGGTGACGGTGGAGCAGACTCTCGGCCTCGCCTAGCGTCGTGCCGACCGGAGCGGTGACGAGCCCTTCCGAGGTCATCAGCGCCGAGACCGGCTGCCGGGTGTCCTTCTCGAAGCGGAGGTCACGGTTCGTCAGGATCCCGACGAGGCGGCCGCCTTCGGAGGTGATCGGCACGCCGGAAACGTGGTAGTGCTCCATCAGTTCGAGCGCGTCGGCGACCCGGGCGTCGGGGGGCAGCGTGAGTGGCTCGACGATCATGCCCGACTCCGAGCGCTTCACCTTGTCCACCTCCGCGACCTGATCGAGGATCGAGAGGTTGCGGTGGACGATCCCGATCCCGCCCTCGCGGGCGAGGGCGATCGCCATCCTCGCCTCGGTCACGGTGTCCATCGCAGCCGACACGATCGGGATCTCGAGCGCGATCGTCCGCGTCAGCCGCGTGGCTGTCGAGACGGCGTTCGGGAGCACCGCCGACTCGGCCGGAACGAGCAGCACGTCGTCGAACGTGAGGCCTTCTTTGGCGAACTTGTCGGACCGATCGAGGCCAGAATCCCCGAGGCGCTCGACTCTCCCGATCTCCATTGCCCAACGATACCGATGACGGCGGGCGGCGCTACAGGGCTGCGACTTCGGTGAGCTCCGCGACCGTCACAGCCGCGTGGAGCCGGTGCGCCTCGCGCGGATCGAAGCGGCCGGCGCCGAGCTCGAGCACCGAGGCCGCGCCGGCGGAAACCGCCTCGCGCAGGCATTCCTCATGCCCCCGGCCGGCCGCCCAGGCGGCGACGAAGGCCGCGAGCAGGACATCGCCGGCGCCGACCCGCGAGATCGGCTCGAGGCGCGGCGCCTCGACGCGGTAGCGATGCACGGTGCGCTCCTCGCGCAGGAGGGCGTAACAGCCGCCCTCGGTCGTGATGATCACGTTGCGCGCGCCGCGGTCTGCGATCCCGTCGAGACCGAGCACGAAGTCTTCGTCGTCGTGGAACTCCTGGCCGACGAGCGCCTCGGCCTCGGCCTGGTTGGGCGTGACGAGGAATGGCTCGGCCTCGACGCCGATCCGCAGTGACTCGCCTTCGCAGTCGAGCGCGGAGGGAATGTGGAGCCGGTGCAGCTCGCGGACCGCCTCGGCGTAGAAGTCCTCGGGGACGTCGCGAGGGAGCGAGCCGGCGAAGACGACGAGGCTTGCGCCCTGCGAGAGGTAACGCAGCTTCCCGTCGAACAGCTCGAGCTCCTCGGGCCGGATGACCGGGCCCCACTCGTTGATCTCGGTGTAGCTCGAGTTCGTCGGATCGACGACCGCGGTCGTCGTGCGCGACTCGTCCTCGATCCGCACGAAGTCGTTGAGGATCGCCTCGCCGGTCAGGCGCTCGACGATCCGCAGCCCCGCCTGCCCGCCGGCGAGCCCGGTCGCGACGACCGGTACGCCCAGTGCCTTCAGGGCCCGGGCCACGTTGATGCCCTTGCCGCCCGCGAGCGGCAGCCCGGCGCTCGCGCGATGACGCTGCCCGCGTTGGAAGTTCGGGACGGTGATCGTGCGCGCAAACGCGGCGTTGAGAGTGACCGTGACGATCATGGCTTGAACAGATCGACGACGTTTCGGACTGTACGCCCCGCGTACCACTCCGTGCGGCCGATCAGGCCCGGCTTCGCCACCGCGCGGGAGGCGACGAGGGGTCGCACGGCGAGGAGCCGGCCGCGCGACCAGATCTGGACGTGCCCGAGTACCTGCCCGCGGCGGACAGGAAGCGACGCAACCGCGGTCGCGAAGACGCGCTCGGTGAGAGGCTCGCCGATGCGGACGACCGCATGCACCTTGGTGCGGGCGACGAGCCGAAGTGGCGCGCGGCCGTAGGGCAGCGCAACCGTCGCATACCCGCGCCCGGCGAGCACGGGATTCACCTGCCGGTACTGCGCGATCCCGTAGGCGAGCAGCTTCTCGAGATCGGCGTCGCGGCGCGCCCGCGAGGGGCTGCCGAGAATCGTGGCGTAGATCGTCGTCCCACCGCCCCGCGCGGCCGACACCTGGCCCCAGCGTGCACCGTCCGTGTGGCCGGTCTTGACCCCGAAGACGCCGGGGAAGACGCCGAGCAGGTCGTCCCAGGTGTGGAGCGTCTGGCCGTCGGCGATCGTCGCGCTCACCTCGTCGACGGCCTCGCGGACGGGTGCGAGCGTCATCGCGTCGAGCGCCAGCCGGGTGACATCGCGGGCGCTCGAGTACTCGCCGGGAGCGTCGAGCCCGTCGGGCCGGACGAAATGCGAGTCGGTCAGGCCGAGCTCCTTGGCCTTGGCGTTCATCAGCGCCGCGAACGCCGGATAGCTCGGGGCGGTCGCCAGCGCGAGCGCGTCGGCGGCGTCGTTTGCCGACTGGATCAGCGAGCCCTTGACGAGGTCGGCCACGGTGATCGCCTGGCCGGCGCGCAGGTAGATCGACTCCTGCCCGACCGCGGCCGCGCGCGGATCGACGTGCACGACATCGGTCAGCTTGAGGTGGCCGAGCACGACGATCATCGTCATCAGCTTCGTGATCGACGCGATCGGGACCTGGTAGCGGTCGTCGTGCTCGGTCAGTACCTCTCCGGTGACCGGGTCCATGACGAGCCAGGCACGGGCATCGATCGCCGGCGCCGCGACGTTCGCTGCTTTGAGGGTCGCGGGCGCGGCGGCCCTCGCGGAGCCTCCGAGGTAGCAGGCCGCCGCGATCGCTGCGGCGACGAGCAGCGCCCTCATCGCAGGCGGAGCTTCTCGCCGATGAAGAGTGCCGTCGGCGTGACGTTCGGATTGAGCGACCGGATCTGGGTCTGCGGCACGCCGGTCTTCACGGAGATCCCCTCGATCGTGTCACCCGCGCGCACGACGTAGAGGGTGTGCGCCTTCGCGGCATGGTGGTGGGTCACGTGGATGTGAACGACGGGCGGGGTGAGTGCGGCGGCGGGGTGAGAGTTGCCGCGCAGCTCACCGCGAATGAAGGCGATCGCAACGGTGGCGGCGAGCAGGAGCGCGGCCGGAGCGGCATAGGCCCGCCACGTCCGGTCGCCGGCCCTGGCTACCAGCCCGAGACGGTCCACGTCTCCTGCTTCAGCCGCGCGGCCTCGGCGCCGGCGGCGGCACGGAAGTCATCTCCGCCCTCGCGAAACGCATAGATGACCGACCGGGAGGCAGCGACGAGCGCGCTCGCAGGGCCGCTCGTGAATGCCCGCTCGAGATCGCCGGGGCTCGCGCCCTGGGCACCCACTCCGGGCAGGAGGAGAATCGACTGCGGCATCAGCTTCCGCGCCTCACCGACGGCGCGGGCATGCGTGGCGCCGATCACGGCGCCGACCGACGAAAGCCCCCGCTCGCCGACGAGGTCGGAGCCCCAGTCGGCGACAATCGAGGCGACGCCCTGCCAGACCGGGCGACCGTCCGAGAGCGTCAGGTCCTGAACGTCGCCGCCGGCGTTCGAGGTCTTGACGATGCAGAAGATGCCCTTGCCGAAGCGCCGTGAGGCCGCGAGGTAGGACTCGATCGACTCGCGCCCGAGCCACGGGTTCACGGTGAGCGCGTCGGCGGCCGAGTCGTGACCGTCGAGGTAGGCGGCGGAGTACGCGCGGGCGGTGGAGCCGACGTCGCCGCGCTTCCCGTCGGCGATCACGAGCAGCCCGGCGCGCCGCGCATAGGCGCAGGTCTCGAAGAAGGCGGCGAAGCCGGGCGGGCCGAGCGCCTCGAAGAACGCGAGCTGCGGCTTCACCGCGACCACGTGCGGGGCGACCGCGTCGATGATCCCGCAGCAGAACCGCGTCACGTCGCCGCGGAGCTCGACCGGAAGGAGGTCGGGCCGCGGGTCGAGTCCGACCACGATCTGGCTGCGCTTCCGCTCGACCTCGACAGCGACCCGGTCGCCGAAGGTGAGCGTCGCGACAGCCATCGAGTCGAAGCTTAGAGAAGCGACCCGACGCGGGCGCGATGCGCGGGATCTCGAAGCCGGGAGGCGACGCGCGCCGGAAACGCGCGAGGGCCGCACACGGCGGCCCTCGTCACGACATCTCGATTTGCTTGCTTGCGTTCCTGGTTGCCGTCCCTCCCACGGACGGCACTTGGTGCAGTCCTGGGCCCGTTTCCGGCTCCGGAGCAGTGCAGCTCCTGGAGCGTTCGTCTGAAACCGTCCAGCGCCAGGCCGTGGAGTCTCAGGCCGTGGAGCTTCAGATGGTGCAGCCTCAGCTCTTGAGCGCTGCCTTCAGCTGGCTCCCGGCGCTGAACTTCGGCACGGTGGTCGCGGCGATCTGGACCCGCTCGCCCGTCCGCGGGTTGACACCCATACGGGCTGCCCGAGCAGCGGCCGAGAACTTGCCGAAACCCGTGAAGTTGACCGAGTCTCCAGCCTTCAGTGCTTCGGTAACAGACTCCATGAAGGCATCGACGGCCTTCCCGGCGTCGCGGTTCGACAGGCCACTCTTGGCAGCGACCTTCTGGATGAAATCCTGCTTCGTCAAAGCCTTCCTCCTGGTTGGGGTGCCGATTAGTCAGACCTTGAGCCGGAACCCTAACAAGGCGATCGGATATCGCTCAACCATGCGCCTCGGTCAGGCGTCGCGAACCTCCGAAGCGAGCATCAGCGGACGGAGCCGGACGGCGGCCCGAGCGAGGGCGTCGGCGCCCCCTTCCTCGCGGTCGACGACGCAGATCACGGTCGAGACCTGAAGGCCTGACTCGCGGAGCGCCTCGACGGCCTCGAGCGCCGCACCCCCTGCGGTGACGACGTCCTCGACGAGGCAGACGAGCTCGCCGGGCTCGAAGACCCCCTCCAGCCGGTTACCGGTGCCGTGATCCTTCGGCGCGTTCCGCACGATCACGAACGGCAGCCCGCCGGCCAGCGACGCGGCCGCGGCGAGCGGAACGGCGCCGAGCTCGGGGGCGGCCAGACGGACGGCGTCCGGCTCGTGCTCGGCAACCGCGGCGGCGATGGCGGCGCCGAGCGCGCCGAGCAGGTCGGGCCGGGTCGAGAAGCGGTACTTGTCGAGGTAGTAGTTGCTGCGCCTGCCGGACCGCAGCAGGAAGTCGCCCTCGAGCAGTGCCGCCTCGCGGATGGACGCTGCGAGCTCGGACATCAGCCCGGAAGGGAGAGAACGTCACGGGCGAGCGCGAGCATCTCCTCCGCCTCGACCGAGCCGTCGGGCAGCGAGACCATCGAACCGTCGCCCGCGTACAGCTCGACGCGCTCGATCCGCCTCGCGGAGCGGCGGCGGTAGAGGATCGAGCCCGCGATCGAGCCGATCAGCAGGACCAGGATCGTCAGCGACCTACGCAGAGGTGTCTGCCTTCCTGCGCGGGCGCCTCGAGTCGCCGGGATCGGCGGAGCCGTTCGCCGGGGCATCGGCCGCAGCTCCCGAAGCGTCCGCCGGCGCATCGTCTATTCCGCCGAGGCAGTGCTTCAGGTCGTAGAAGATCAGGCCGACCGTCGGGTCGGAGCGCGTGGTCGCGACGATCAGCCGGCCGTCGCGCCGGACGGCGAAGACGCTGCCGTCGAGCGTCGAGGCCTCGAGCTGAGAGAGCTCCGGCAGGCCGCGGGCGATCGCGAGGCGGTCGGCCTCCTCGAGCAGCCGGCGGGCGGCGCCGACGAAACGCTCGGCGCGGCCGGGGTCGCGAGCCGTCGTCGCCAGGATCGAGCCGTCGCGATCGAGGATCGCGACCTGGGCGACCTGCGAGGAGATCTCTGTGAGATCGGCGAGAGCCTGGGCGGCATCCACGACGCTGAGCATACTGCCGCCCATGGCTGCGATCCTGCGGAAGTTCTTCGCCGACCGCGGCACACACCTCGCGGCGATGATCGCGTACTTCGCGCTGCTCTCGTTCGTGCCGCTGCTCTTCCTGGCGCTGGCGCTGCTCGGAACGACGAACGACGACGATTCCCATTCGTTCTTCGTGCGCGAGCTGCACCGGACCTTTCCGAGCACGTCGCTCGACTCGATCCTCACGACGGTGCGGGCGATCCAGCACAACTCGGCTCCGCTCGGGATCGTCGGCGCGGCGTTCCTGCTCTGGTCGTCGCTGTCGCTGTTCAGCGTGCTCGAGAGCGCGTTCAACATCGTCTACGACCGGCCGAACCGGCCCTTCCTGCGCGGGAAGGCACTCGCGAGCGCGATGATGATCGTGTCGCTCGCGTTCCTGTTCAGCTCGCTCGTGATCGGGACGATCGGGGTGGAGCTGCTCAAGCGCTACACCGGGCTCTCCGACAACGTCGTGCTCGCCTATGTGCTCACCGTGACGGTCTCGCTCGTCGGCGTGTTCGTGTTCCTCACCTCCGCCTATGTCGTGCTCACGAACCTGCGGCTCAGCTGGCGCGAGGTCGTGCCCGGCGCGGCGTTCGCGGCTGCCGTCCTCGAGGCGACGTTCCAGTTCCTTCCGCTCTTCGTCCGCATCTCCAAGCACAACCCGGTGCTGCAGGCGCTCTCGGGGCCGGTCGTGCTGCTCGTCTGGCTCTACGTGATGTCGAACGTGATCGTGCTCGGCGCGGAGGTGAACCTCCACCTGCGCTCGCGCATGGTCTCAGCCGAGACCGGCGATCGCAGCTTCGAGGGCCTGGGCGGCTCGGGCGCGGTGTGAGTTGCGGCGCTTCCACGCGTCGCCGATCTCGGCCACGGTTCGCGTGTCGCCGGCCGGGATGAAGATCGGGTCGTAGCCGAATCCACCCGCGCCGCGGCGCTCGGTCGCAAGCTCACCCTCGAGGACGCCCGAGCCGCAAAGCTCCCGGCCGTCGGGTGCGAGCGCAACGAGTTCGGTGACCATCCGCGCCCCTCGCTCCGGCTCGCCTGCGAGCCGGTCGAGCAGCGCGTCCGCCTGGTCCCGCCCGGCCGCCCAGCGGGCAGAGTGCAGCCCGGGGGCGCCGCCGAGCGCGTCGGCTTCGATCCCGGAGTCCTCGCCGAGCACCCACCGGTCGTCGGAGACGAGCTTCCGTCCGAAGCGCGCCTTGAGGAGCGCGTTCTCGTAGTAGGTCTCCCCCGTCTCCTCTGGCCAGTCGGCAGCCTCGAGCGGTTCGATCTCCCAGCCAGGGAGCGCCTCGCGCAGCTCGTCCAGCTTGTGCCGGTTCGCCGAGGCGAGGACGGCTCTAGTCACGTGGGACGGCGATTGCTGCCTGCTGGAGCGCGGCGAGCTCCTCGATGCCGCCGGCGGCGAGATCGAGCAGCTCGTCGAGCCGGCCGCGGTCGAACGGGACGCGCTCGGCGGTTGCCTGGACCTCGACGAAGAGGCCGTCGCCGGTCATGACCACGTTCAGGTCGACGTCGGCCGACGAGTCCTCCGTGTACTCGAGATCGAGCAGCGACTCGCCGTCGACGACCCCGACCGACACCGCGGCGACGGAGCCTGTCAGCGCCTTCGAGAGGCCGAAGCGATCGAGCGCCCGGGCGAGTGCGACCTGGGCGCCGCAGATCGAGGCGCAGCGGGTGCCGCCGTCGGCCTGGAGCACGTCGCAGTCGAGATGAACGGTGCGCTCGCCGAGCGCCTCGAAGTCGATCACGCCGCGGACGGCGCGGCCGATCAGCCGCTGGATCTCGACGGTGCGTCCACCCTGCTTGCCTCGGGCCGCCTCGCGGTCCGTGCGATCGCCGGTCGAGGCGGGGAGCAGCGAATACTCGGCCGTGACCCAGCCGCGCCCGCTGCGGTAGAGCCAGCGCGGAACGTTCTCGACGACGCTCGCGGTGCACAGAACGCGCGTCTTTCCTTGGCTCCAGAGCACCATGCCGTGCGGCTGCTCCAGGAACGCCGGATCCGCCATGATCGCCCGGAGCTCATCCGGGCGCCGTCCGTCTGCCCTCGTCATGCGGCCTTCTCCAGCTCGGCCACCGACACGCCCGTGACCTCGCCGAGCGGAAGCTGCAGGAACCGCTCGCCGAGCGACCTGAACGCCGCCGGGTCACCCGTGGTCAGGAAGCGGTAGGCACCTTCGCGCCCGGGCGCGTTCTCCCAGCCCTTGCGGCGAAGCGTCTCGTCGACCTCCCGCGCGGTCTCCTCGGCCGAGAAGACGAGCGTGACCTCCCGCCCGAACACGCGCTGGAGCACGGGGCGGATCAGTGGATAGTGGGTGCAGCCGAGAATCACCGTGTCGCAGGCTGCCTGCTTGAGCGGTGCGGCGTAGGTGCGAACCGCGTCCACCGTCTGCCCGCCGGACTCGATCAGCGGCACGAGCTCGGGGCAGGCGACCGCGGTGAAGCGCACGCCGGCATCGAGGGTCAGCACGAGCTCGCGGTAGCGGCCCGCGGTGACGGTCGCCTGGGTCGCGAGCAGGCCGATGCGCCGGTTGCGCGTCGCGCGCACCGCGGCGGCGGCCTCGGGCGCGATCACGCCGACGACCGGAACGGATAGCGAGGCCTGGAGCGCGGGCAGCGCGGCCGAGGTGGCGGCGTTGCAGGCGACGACGATCAGCTTCACGCCGTGACTCTCGAGGTAGTGCGCGATCTCCTGCGCGAAGCGGGCGATCTCGGCGAGCGGCCGCGGGCCGTACGGCAGACGCGCGTGGTCGCCGAGGTAGACGAAGTCCTCGTTCGGCATCGTCACGAGACATTCGTGCAGGACGGTCAGCCCGCCCACCCCGGAGTCGAACACGCCGATCGGTCTCGCATCCATCGCGGCGATTCTACGGTTGCGACCTGCTGCCTATGCTTGGGCAGATGGAGCCCGTGCGGATCGGGACATGCTCGTGGGCCGACGACGCGCTCAACAAGCACTGGTACCCGAAGGGCCTGCCGGCCAGGGAGCGCCTGGCCTGGTACGCGGAGCGATTCTCGACGGTCGAGGTCGACTCGACCTTCTACCGCGTTCCCGACGAGCCGATGGTGCAGAACTGGGCCGACCGCACGCCGGCCGGCTTCGTGATGCACGTGAAGGCCTTCGGGCTGATGACGCGGCATCCGGTGAAGCTCGAGCAGCTACCGCCCGATTTGCGCGACGGGATGCCCCTCGACGCGCGCGGGCGGGTCGACCGGCCCGAGCCCGAGCAGCGCGCCATTGTCTTCAGGGAGTTCCTCGGCGCCCTCGAGCCGCTTCGCGCCGCAGGCAAGCTCGGCGGGATCCTGTTCCAGATGCCGCCCTACATCGTCCCGAAGCCCTCGTCGTTCGCCTACCTCGAATGGGCCCGCGACCAGCTCGGAGGCGACGAGATGCTCGTCGAGTTCCGCCACCGCGACTGGTTCGCAGAGGATCTCCGCGCCGAGCTCCTCGGCTGGCTCGAGGAGCGGCGCATGTCCCTCGTCACAGTCGACGCGCCGCGCCTCGACGCGGCGAACGTCCCGCAGACCCTCCTGGCCGTCACCGGCCCGATCGCCTACGTCCGCTTCCACGGCCGGAACGCCGCGACCTGGAACAAGCGCGGCGGCGGCGCGGCCGAGCGCTTCGACTACACCTACGGCGCCGAAGAGCTCGCCGGCTGGGTCGAGCCGCTTCGAGAGCTCAGCTCGGCAGCCGAACAGACCTTCGCCTTCTTCAACAACAACAACCAGACAGACGGCGTCGCTCAGGCACCCGCGGGAGCCGAGCTGCTGCGCCGCCTGCTCAGCGAGGACGACGTCCCCGTGGCCTGAGGCCGTGGGACTGGCCGGGCTCGACCTGACGGCCGTTACACCCACTTCATCCGATCGGGGTGATCGTGACGCCCGAGCGACTGTCCATCATGTCGCTGTTCACCAGACAGCTACCACCGTCAGTCCCGTCGCGGTCTCCTCGGCCGCGCCCGATGTCCAAGGCAAAAGGAGAGCGACATGGAGCAGCCGCAGCAGCCGCAGTCACGTCTACTGGGGTACCTCGATAGCGAGGTCGTCGAGACGCTGACGAACTTCCAGGATCCGAAGCAGGAGTGGCGTCGGCTGTTCTCGGAGCTACTCGGGACGTTCTTCCTCGTCCTCGTCGCGGCGGGCGGCGGGATGATGGGTCAGGCGTTTCCGGACACGATCACCCGCACTGCCGCCGTCGTCGCGCCGGGCCTGATGGTGCTGGCGATCATCCTCTTCATGGGCAAGGTCTCCGGCGCACACCTGAATCCCGCCGTCACGGTGGCGTTCTCGCTCCGCGGCGACTTCCCCTGGCGCCGCGTCCCCGGGTACATCGTGGTTCAGCTGATCGGGGCAACGCTTGCGGCGCTGTTCCTGCACGCCGTGATCGACGTGTCCTCGAAGTACGGGTCGAACTACCCCGCACCGGGCTTTTCCGACTGGCGAGCGTTCCTGATGGAAGCAATCCTCACACTCGGGCTCGTCAGCGTGATCCTCGGCACCGCCTCCGGCGCTCAGAACCTCGGCGTCTTCGGCGCCCTCGGGGTCGGCGCGTACATCGCGCTCGCGGGCCTCTGGGGCAGCCCGATCTCGGGCGCCTCGATGAACCCGGCCCGCACCTTCGGGCCCGACCTCGCAAGCACCACATTCACCGGCTACTGGGTCTACGTCGCGGGGCCGCTCGTGGGCGCAGCGCTCGCAGTGGGCATCGCCTGGGTCCTGCGCGGACAGGGCGGAGGCAAGTCCGGATCGGGTGCCGCGCAGGGTGCGCTCTACACGGAGGTCGCGCGCCCCGAAAAGGAGTGAACCAAAGGCAAAAACCGGGGTCACGTCTTGCGATCACGGATCCGAGGGCCATCGGCTGATCTGAAGCGCTGCCCACCACGCCAAATATGCGAATGTCAAGACGTGAGCCCAAGGTAGGTTGGCGCGATGCGGGTGCTGGCTGTGACCCACGGGGCGCTCGTTCGGCCCGAGCTCTTCGGCGAGGTGATCCTCGGCGAAGGGCACGAGCTCGTCGAATGGAGGATCGCGAGCGAGCCTCGGCCCGCAGCGATGTTCGACGCGGTGCTCGTGCTCGGCGGTGCCATGAACGTCGGCGAGGAGGCCGAGCACCCCTGGCTCGAGACGGAGTACGACCTGCTGCGGGAGCTCGTCGCGGCCGACACGCCGCTGTTCGCGATCTGCCTCGGCGCGCAGGCGCTCGCGCACGCGTTCGCGGGGCGGGTCTCGAAGCTGCCCGCCCAGCAGGCCGGATTCGTCGAGACCTGGCTGAGCGACGAGGGCAGGCGCGACCCGGTGCTCGGCGTCCTGCCGCCGCGCTTCGAGGCGCTCGTCGGAAACGGCTATCGCTTCGAGGTTCCCGCAGCCGGCGTGCTGCTCGCGGAGTCGGAGGTCCAGCCACAGGCCTACCGGATCGGCGAGCGCGCGTGGGCCGTGCAGTTCCACCCGGAAGCGCGCAGAGGGCAGGTCCTCCGCTGGTTCGAGGAGGAGGACGAGGAGAGCCTCCCCGCGCCGCTCGCCGAGATCGAGCGCGAGCTCGAGGCGAAGATCGACGGCTGGCACCGCCGCGGCCGCGAGCTCTGCCTCGCGTTCCTCGCCGCTGCGCGCTAGCCCAGAACCCGAAGCCCGCGGTACAACGCATACCGTTCCGGCAGCAGCCCGAAGACCGCGAGCGCCAGCGGCAGCCGTGTCTTTGCCCGCATCTCGGCCGAGTGTCGCCAGCCGCCGGTGAAGCCGATCAGCGGTGCCAGCGGGTTGATCGCCCGGATCGCCTTCACGAGTCGCCCCGACTGGCGCCGCTGGTCGAGCACGATCTGGTCGTGGGGGCTCCACCAGACCTGGAGTGGCACGTGCGAGAAAGCGATCGCGCGGACGTAGGTGATCGGGCTTCTCAACTCGTAGGCATAGGGATCTTTCGTGGGCGAGCCGCCGAGCTCGATCCGGGCGAGCGCCTGCAGCGAGCGGCCGAACGGGCCCTTCCAGGTCTTCTGGCAGGAGGCGGCACACGCGAGCTTCGGGAACTCGTGGTACTGGAGCGCCAGATCCACGACCGGATCGAATGCTGCGGCGCCGGCCAGGAGGTGCGGGTAGCGCGCGAGCAGGAGCAGCGTCTCCTGGCCGCCCATGCTGCCTCCGAAGGCATAGACCCGACGCGACGCGATGTGCACCCAGGGCAGCGTGAGCCGGACGATCTCCGGCATCCGGGCGAGATCGGCGATCTGTCCGGCCGAGCCCCACGAGTAGTTGTCGAGACGTCGGCCCTGCCCGTCGGGACTGACGACCGCGAACCCGCCGACCGCGGGTAGCTGACCCCAGAGCTTCACGTTCGCTCGACCCGTGACCCCGCGGCCGTGCGGAGAGATCACGAGCGGGATCGCCGGCGCATGACCGGGGCGGTAGGAAACCGGCAGCACCACGTAGGCGTCGCGCCGGTCGCCGTTGTGGGCGCGGTAGGCGATCTTCCAGATCCGTACCTTGCCGACGACGACGGAGCTCGTTCTGTCGGTCTGCGCGGACGCACCGACGACAAGCGTCGCCGCGGCGGCGCCGACGATGAGAACCCAGACCCCCCGCCGCACGCAGCGGACTCTACGCCGTCTTGACGACCAGGTCGAGGGAGCCGCTCTTTACGGGAATATCGATCGTTCCCGTCGCTCGGTCGAAGTGCCGCGACGGCGACACCGAGACGATCCGCTCGCCTGCCGGCAGGCGGAGTCGCAGCAGGATCCACCGCGGACGCCTCGCGACCGGCGCGAGCTGCACGTGCACCTCGTGCGCCGAGGCCGAGAGCGTGTAGGAGATCGGGCCAAAGCGCGTCGGCGCGCCGGTGACCACGATCCGCTTCCCGGCCCGGAGCCAGGCTCGCGGCGTCGCGAACCCAAGGCGCAGACCGCTCGCGGAGTCCTGGACGAGCATCAGCCGCAGCGTCTCGAGGAACGCGTCGTTCGAGACGCTGTTCGGCGGCAGGTACATCGCCCTGTAGCGGAGTCCGTCGAGCGGAGCGACGCTCGCGGCCTCGCCGGCGACGAACGTGTTCGGCGTCATCCCGTCCGCCAGCTGGCCGTAGAGGCTCAGGACGAGCTGGTCGGGCTCGTCCATCGCGGCCATGAACCGGGCCGCGTTCACGCCGTACACCTGGTCGGTTCCCGAGAGCCCCGTCGTCGCGCCGGGGCCGTAGAGCGCGTAACCGCCGGCGCGTACCAGTCCGAGCAGGCGGGAGCCGTGGTCGAGGAGATAGGCAAGCGCGCCCCTCGCCTGTGCTCCTGCAGGCGGGAAGAACCCGGAGGCGAGCGCGTAGGGCGCGACGAGGTTCCAGTAGCTCCCCTCGCGCGACTCGGTCACGGAGGCATAGGGCCGCTCACCCGCGTCGAGCCGCATCGGCAGGAAGAGCGAGCCGTCCGGAAGCCGTCGCTCGGATCGGCGCGCCGCGTGCCCGAGCCCCGCCTCCAGCCGTGACGCGATCAGCGAGGAACGGGCGGCCAGCTTCGGCTGTCCCGCTGCCCGCCACACCGCCGCCATCGAGTCGAGCCCCTGCCAGACGATTGCCTGGGCGTGCAGCCCCTGCACCGGGGCGACGATGTCGGAGGAGAAGTGCTCGGGCTCGAGCAGGCCGCTTCGCTCCTGCCGGCGCGCGAGCGCCTCGACGTATCCGGCAAGTTTCGAGTCGGCGAAAGAGAGGAACGCGGTATCGCCGGTGAGCCGGACATAGATGGCGGCGCCCAGGAGCTTCTCGCCCATCGTCCAACCGGGATACGGGGTGGCGCGGCGGGTCAGCGAGACGCGGAGGATCGAGCGTCCGACCGTCCCGAAGCCGAGCTCGGTCATCACTTGCGCGCCGTCGATGCTCTCGGGGAAGGAGAACTCCTGGTAGGCGTTGCCGAGGCTGTAGCGCCACGAAAGCTGGAGGTTCTGGACGAGCAGTGCCCGCTCGGCGTTCAGCACGCGCGTCTCCGGAACGACGAAGCTCGCACCTTCCGCAAGGCGCGCGCGCCAGTAGATCCCGACCGACGAGCGCGCCGCGTCGTAGGCGGCCGCGTCGAGCGCGAACGGCGCCACCCGTCCGGGCTGGACGATCCAGGCGGCAAGGGCCCTACCGTTCGCGAAGAGGAGCGAGCTCCGGTCCCAGCGCGCGCCGGCTCCGAAGACGAGATAGGTACGCGAGCCGCGAACCAGCCGGTTGCCGTCCCGGTGCAGCCCCTCGACGGTCGGGGTCAGCCGGATCGGCCCGGGCCCCGAGACGGAGAGGAAGCTCACGAGCGAGCCGGTCTCGGGGATCCGCGCCGCGAAGGATTCCTCGGAGTAGCCGCGGTAGCGCGTCTCGAGAATCGGCAGCCAACCCGACGCAAGCCGCGCCGGAGCGAGCTTCGAGACGCAGGCTCCGTAGGCCCCGCCCGCCACGCTCACCCGTAGCGCCGGCCCGCCGACGCGCCCGGAGATGATCTCGCTTCCATCGGCGACGTGGAGCGCCGCGGTGCTCGACCCGAGCGGGCCGCCCGGCTCGGAGAAGGGAAGGTAGTAGACGCCGGAAGGAGTGAGCGGGCGACCCTTGGCGGAGCGCGCATAGAGGATCGGCGCCAGCCGGCCGCTCGCGCCGAGGAAGGTCGGCCCACCCGGCGCGTGCAGCAGTTGATCGCCCCACAGGTCGCGGCCGGACTCGAGCGCCCCCACGACCTTTGCCGTGTAAGCCGGGCTCGCCCGCGGAGCCGCACACGCGCCGCCTGCCGCGGGCAGGGCAGCCGCCGGCCAGAGCACCGCCACGGCAAGCGCTCCGAGCGCGGCTGAGGTCTTAAGCCTCGTAGTCGGCCGGGTTGTAGCCGACGCACGAGGCGAGCGAGAGCACGACTCCCTCGGGCGGCGGGGCGCCCTGCTGAAGCACGGACTCGAACGCCGGCGCCCACCGCTTCGCATGCCGGAAGAAGACGTAGACCGAATCGCCCGACGGGAAGCTCGCGACTCCGGCCGCCCACGCCGGCTGGGCCTTCGACACGCAGAGGTGGCCAAGGCTCGTCGCGCTCTTCGCATACGGGGTGAGCGGGCTCGACCGGAAGGAGGCAGCGAGCTGTCGGCGCTCGGCAGCGCTCGCCGCGCGGGCCCGGAGCTTGGCCGGCGACGGGCAACTCACGTCGAGCAGATCGCGAGCCACGGGCGCGGGAACGTATACGCACGCACCGTTGGCGGGCTCCTCGATGTCGCGCGTCCAGAGCACCTTCCACGTGCGGCCGGAGCGGACGAGCAGGCTGTTGTGCAGGGCGGTGATTCCCCCCGTTGCGAAGCCCCAGCTCATCACCGCGTAGCCGGGATCGGCCGAGGAGATCAGGATCTTCTGGATCGCCACGTTGCCCTGCTGGCTGCGGAACGCCGCCAGGATCGCGGCCTTCTGTGCTCGTGTCGGGGCGCGGGCAGCCGCGACCGAACTGGCGGTCAGCGCCGCGACCAGAACGAGCAGGAGAGCGCCGGACTTGCCTCGCATCAGGTGTGTTCTACGTTTCGAGCGGAAGATCGGTTCTCGACCACTCGTGCCACGAGCCCGAGTAGTTGCGAGCATCGTAACCGAGGCTCAGGAGCATCTGCACCGCGGTCGCCGAACGGGAGCCGCTGTGGCAGTAGGCGACGACCTCCGCGCCTTCTGCGAGCTCGAGCCGGTCACGGACGTCGTCGGGGGAGAGGAAGAGGAGCTCCTCGATCGGAAGGTTGGAGGCCCCCGGAACGTGCCCCTGCCGCGGGTCGCACGGGTTCCCGAGGCTGCCGTCGTACTCCTCGGGCCGCCGGACGTCCACGATCCGAACCTCGCCGAGGCGGGCCGCGAGCTCCGTCGTATCGATGTCGGTCAAGGCGTCAACCCCATCAGCTGTGCGATCTCGATGTACAGCTCCTCGGCGGCGGGCAGCTCCGCCGGGGACGCCGCCGTCTTCGCGACACGGTGGACGGCATCGCGGTCGGCGCCGGTCAGCCGGGCGACGAGCGTCGGGTTCGCATGGAACGCGAGTGCATCCGCGACCTCGAGCGCCTCGTAATAGGTGGGCACCGAGAGGTACTCGTCGAGCATCAGGCCGCGCTCGTAGAGCCGGTAGCGGACGACCGCCCCGTGCTCCACCGCAAGCCCCACGACAACGGCGCCGAGCCGGTCCGAAATGTCCGCAGCGAGCGCCATCTGGGCGTCGCGGTCGGAGTCGAGCCGCTCGTGCGCAATCCGGATCCAGCCGCCCGTCTCGTTCGAGACAGCCGGATCGTCGAGCCGGGGGACGACCTCCGCCACCGCCCGGTCGACCGAAACCCGGTCGTCGGTTCTCGCGTGGATCGAGCCGTGCGACGGGCCCGCCGGGGCGTTCCCGAGCCGCTCGTCGAGCGCGTCCAGCTCCTGCGCCAGCACGAGCTCGACCGGCTCGAACCCGAGCCGCTGCCACACCGTCTCCGCCAGCGTGTTCGTGACGAGCACGCCGATCGAAAGGTGAGTCGCCCCGGCGCCTCTTGCGGCCGCCGAGCAGGCGTGGAGCAGCGCCTTCGCCGCGCCCTGGCGGCGTGCGCGCTCGCGGACCTGAATGGTCTCGACGTGCCAGCGGCCCGGCTCGGCGGCGCGCGCCTCGAGCATCCCGGCGGCGCCGTCGGCATCCTCGGCGACGAAGACCGAGCCGGCTGAGATTGCCGCCTCGAGCTCGGCCCACTCCTGCTCCCAGGTCTCGGGCTGCCACCCCGCGGGCTCGGGCACCTCGGCCTCGAACTCCTCCCAAAGCTCGCGCAGCGCCTGCTCGTCGTTCATCGTGGCGGACCGGATGTTCACGGCGTTCGCGCCCCGGTGAGCAGGTAGTGAGCCGAGAGATTCTGGAACGGATCGAGTTGGGGGCCGACGACTTCCACGGGTGAACCGTAGAAGAGATTGACTGCTCGTTGCAGAGCGATGTCTCCGACAGGCCATGCACGGGGCCTCGCGAGGTGCCGTCCGAGGAACCATTCGGCCGTCCACGCCCCGATTCCACGGACCGCCGTGAGCCTCGCTCTGACCTCGTCGTCGGGGAGCGACTCGAGCACCTCGAGGTCGACCTCGTCCCGCGCGAGCCCGATCACGTAGTCGGCTTTCGCCCGGGAGAAACCGAGCGCGACGAGCTCCGCTTCGGTTGCGGCGGCGACGCGCTCCCGTGTCGGGAAGGCGTAGGCGAAGCCCACCCGCGTCCCGAGGCTCGCGATGAAGCGGCTGCGGATCGCGAAGGCTGCGTGGAGTGAGATCTGCTGCGCCGTGATCGAGGTCACGAGGCTCTCGAACGCATCGGGTGAGAGCGGCGGCCGGAAGCCGGCGAGCCGCTCGACGAGCTCGCCGATCACGGGCCGCCCGGCCGCCCACTCGGTGAACGGGTCGAGCTCGAACTCGAGGCCGAGCAGCTTCTCGACGACCGGGCGGGTCTCGGCGTCGAGCGGGGCGACCTCGACGCCGCCGGGCGCGGCTTCGATCCTGACCTCGCGGCCGCCGACCGCCCGGTACAGCCCGCCGTCGTGCCAGCGGTTCGCGAGATCCGGGCCGAAGACGCGAAAGCGCTCGGTCGACAGCTCGAAGCTGTAGGGATCAGGCAAGCGCAGCAGCAATCTCGTCCATGGTCTCGAAGGATTCATAGGGAACACCCGAGCGATCGAGCTCGACCGCTAGCCGGTCCCGAGCGAACACCCTGTCTGCGACGAGCGACGCGCAGCGGTCGTTTGCCCCGTCGCCCACGTAGATGAGTGGACGGGCCGCGGGGAGCGACCGGCGCTTGCACATGTCCCCGCAGACGGAGCACGGCCCTTCGTCGCGGAACACGAGCCGCCAACCGTCCGGATGCGGTTCGGCGCCGTTGCAGCGAAGCTCGAGCTCGAAACCCTCACGCTCGAGGACCGGCGCGATCAACTGGGGCAGGCCGCTCGAGACGATCACCGGGCGGTAACGGCGGACGAGGTCGTGCAGGCCGGCGCGCAGGCGGACGTTCTCGACCGCCCAGGCCGACACCTTGGCCTCGCTCGCCCGGATCGTCGCGACCTCCCCGGCGAGCGCCTCGCCGTAGGAGCGAAACGTCCTGTCGTAGACCCCGGGATCGCCGAACCGCTTCGTGGCCTCGACGAGGCTGTCGGCAACGGTGCAGGTCCCGTCCCAGTCGAGCACGAGCACCATCGTGCGCACGGTAGTACACCGGGAAGCTCTGGAATTAGGGATGCGAGCGGAGTTGCCGAGCGTCTACGATGGCAGCAGGCCTTCGCCCGCGCCGATCATCGAGCCCCTTGACGCGACCGACCAACATCCCGCTTTCGCGTGCCGCCGCGCTCGCGGCTCTCGCCGTTCTCGCGCTTGCGATCGGCGCCACTCGGCAGGCTCGCGCGGCCTCGGCCGGCGCCACGCCCGTGCAGGACTCGGCACCCGCCTGGTCTCCCAACGGCCAGACGATCGCCTATTCGAGCCGCGCCTCGGGTCACTGGCAGATCTACACGGTGAGCGCGACCGGCGGCGGCCGGCACCTACTCACGAACGGCACGTTCGACAGCGAAGACCTCGAATGGTCGCCGAGCGGCAAGCAGATCGCGTTCTCGAAGGTCGCAGGCGGCCAGGAGCTCACGACGGGCCACGTCTACGTGATGAACGCGTCCGGCGGAAGCCTGAAGCGGCTCACGACGAGTGCCGGCAGCGACGACGAGCTCTTCAACTGGTCGCCCGACGGAACGATGCTCGCCTTCGACCGGATCACGAACGGGCTCAGCGCGATCTACACGATGAAGTCCTCCGGGGCCGATCCCAAGCGGCTGACCCCGAACGCGAGCGACGACGACTACTGGGCGGTCTGGTCGCCGGACGGTTCGAAGATCGCCTTCGACCGCACCGGCGCGAGCGCCTTCGGCGACATCTGGGTGATGAACTCCGACGGCACGAACCAGAAGCGCCTGACCGAGAGCCCCGCTGACGACACCGGCTCGGCCTGGTCGCCCGACGGCTCGAAGATCGCATTCCAGTCGAACCGCTCGCGCCGGTACCAGATCTACGTGATGAACTCGACCGGCGGAGCCCAGCGCCGGATCACGCATTCCGCAACCGACGCCGAGGAGCCGCGCTGGTCACCGAGCGGCAAGCAGATCGTATTCGAGGAGCAGGTCGGGACCAACTTCGAGATCTTCGTCGCAAACGCCGACGGTTCCGGGCAGCATCAGCTCACGAACGTGGCCGCCGACAACACCGACCCGAGTTGGTCGCCTGACGGCAAGAAGATCGCGTTCCTGAGCCAGCGGAACAACGGGACGCAGGTGTTCGTGATGAACGCAGACGGCTCCGATCAAAAGCAGCTCGCCTAGCTACTGGACGATTCGCGTCCGCAGAACGCCGATCCCGTCGGCCTCGAGCTCGACGACGTCCCCGGGCTCGAGCGGCGCGCCGGAACCGGGCCCGAGCGCTCGCGCAATCAGCAGGTCGCCCGGCCGCAGGACCGTGTTGCGGGCCGCGTGGGCGACGAGCTCCGACCAGGGATGCACCAGCTCGCGAAGGTCGGCGCCGCAGCGCTCCTCGCCGTTCACCCTCGCGACGAGCCTGTCGCCATAGTCCTCGTCGAGCGTGACGAGCACGGGGCCGAGCGAGAGCGCGAAGTCGGTGCTCTTCGACGGGCCGGCGCCCGCCGCACGTTCGGCGCGGGCGAGATCGCGGGCCGTCCAGTCGTTCGCGAGCGTGAAGCCGCCGATCTGACCGCCGAGGCCGATGCAGGCCGCAAGCGCGAGCCCGAAGTCCAGCTCCTTCGTCCCCTCGGGGTAGACGAGCTCCTGCTCGGGACCGAGCACCGGGAACGGGCTGCGGAACGAGAAGAACGGCGTCTCATCGCGCTCGAACGGCGAGAAGACACGGGCCGCCGGCGGGTGGAGCACCGGCGGGCGGAGGTCGCAGTCGGCGAGCGCGAACTCGGCATGTTCCCGCGCCCCGCCGCCCCCGGTGAAGAACGCCTGCAGCGTCTGGGCCGCGAGCTGGACGATCCGGTCGCCGGCGATCCGCCCGGGCCACCCGCGCTCCAGCTCCATTCCCTTCGGACTGAACATGCAGAGCTTCACGACGGGGCGGCTTCCGGCTGCCCGGCCGGTTCGGTGTGCACGACGACGTCAGCGATCTCCGGAGCCTCGAGCCGCAACCGGGCCTCGATCTCGCTGGCGCGGGAATGCGCCTCGTCGAGGCTTGTCGTCGGCTCGAGCGCCAGTGTGAGGTAGGCGACGAGTCCGGAGTCGGTGCGAAGGAAGCGCACGCGGCGCGGCTCGTGGCCCGTCTCGTCGAGCACGATCTGCCGGACGACCTCGGCATCTCCCTCCACCTCCGTGCCCTCCGTGGGCTCGGTCAGCGGCTCGAGGTGCGTCTGGATGTCGTCCACGAGCGGCACCTTCGCACGAATCGCCGCCTCGAGCTCTTCGGCGGCGTCGTGCGCCTCGGCGAGCGTCATCCCGCCCGGCAGCTTCACGTGCAGAGACAGCTCGTTGCGGCCGTCGACCTCGACGAGGCTCACGTTGTGGATCTCGCGGACGGCGGGCACGGCGGCGGCCGCAGCGTGGACGAGCTCCCGGACGTCTGCCTCGGAGCCCGGCTCGACGTGCACCACGACGTCGCTGCCGGGCAGAGCTCGCTGAACGGCCTCCTCCACCGCATCCGCCGCCGCATGACCCTGCCCGACGCCGGCCGAGGGCGCGACGCCGATTACCACGTCGGCGAACTGGCGCCCTCCGGCCTGCCGCATCCGCAGCCGGCGCAGCTCGACGCCGGGGCCGAGCGCGGCGATCGCTTCGCGCGCCGAGGCCTCCGCTCCGGGCGAGGCGACGTCCATCAGGACGTCTACGTTGGCGCGGATCAGCCTGGCGGCGCCGGCGAGGACGAGCACGGCGACGAAGAGCGCTGCCACAGGGTCGCCGTCGGGATGCCCGGCCCGCACGAGCAAGAGGCCGATCAGGACAGCCACTGAGCCGACGAGGTCGCTCGCGAAGTGCAGTGCATTCGACGCCAGTGCGGCGCTGCCGGTGCTCCGCGAGACGCGCCGGGAGAGAACCGCTCGCGCCGCGTCGACGACGATCACGATCCCGATCGTGATGAAGACGACCGGCCCCGTGTGCACGGTCGCCGGGTTCGAGCCCGTTAACCGCTCGATCGCGCGAAAACCGATGAACAGGCTCGCCAGGGAGAGGAACGACGCCTCGGCGAGCGCCGCGAGATGCTCGGCCTTCCCGTGGCCGTACTGATGCGCGACGTCGGCCGGCCGGCCCGAGACCCCGAGGGCGAAGAACGTGAGCAGCGCGGCGACGAGGTCCGTCCCCGAATGCACCGCCTCGGACACGAGCCCGAGGCTGTGCGAGGCGAGGCCGACCGTGAGCTTGAGCACGAGCAGCGCGACCGCCGCGACGATCGAGCCGATCGCCGTCCGCCGCTGGATGCTCATGCGTGGAGCCTCGCGCGTCTCACCGGCTGATTGTCCCCGAAGCCACGGCCGCTACTCGGCGAGCACGACCACCGCATCGCCCTCGGGCTGTCCCTGCCGCTCGATCAGGATCCCGATCCCGATCGCGACGCCGCCTGCGATCTCCCACCGGTTCAGGTGCTCGGAGAGGAGCAGCACCGCGAACAGCACGGCGAAGAACGGCTCGAGGTTCGCAAACAGCGAGGCGCGCGAAGGGCCGACTCGTCCGATCGCCGTGAACCAGAGCAGGTTCGTCAGGAAGAGCGGCCCGACCACGGCGAACGCGAATGCGAACGCCATCGTCCAGCCGAAGCCGGAGACGCTCTGGGACGTGATCTGGGGAACGCTGACGAGCGCGAGCGGCACCCAGCCGATCGCGAGGACGAGCGCGCTGATCCTGAACGGCGAGTACCGCTTCATCAACGGCGCGACCGCGACGGAGTAGGCCCCCCAGGTGGCCGCGGTCGCGACCGCGAGCCCGTCGCCGAGCAGACTGCCCGAAAGGCCGCCGCTCGCACCCGCGGCGATCAGCCCGACTCCGGCGAAGGACACTGCGGCCGCGATCCAGAACGCCAGGCCGAGCCGTTCGAGCCCGACGACCGTGGCGATGATCCCGACGAAGATCGGGGTCGTGCCGAGCACGAGGCCGACCGTCGAGGCACTCGTGAGGTGAACCGCCGAGACGAACGAGATCTGGTTCAGGAAGATCAGCACCGCGGCGAGGACGACGAGCCGCATGTCGCGAAGCGCGATCCGGAACGAGCGCTCACGCCACCACGTGAACGCCCAGAAGAGCGCGATCGCCGCGAAATAACGGATCGTCGCGTAGGCCAGCGGGTGGAAGTCGTTGGTGACGACATAGCGGGTGACCGTGATGTTGAGCGCCCACAGGAGGACGGTCGAGAGGAGCATCACATCGACCGCCGAGACCCTCCTCACCGGCTCGACACTACCGACGGGATAGATTTCGCCGGATGAACGGCGAACCCACCCGCGCGGACGTCGATGCGCTCGTCGGCCCGGCGACCCCGCACTTCGCCTACCAGCTCCGCGCCCGCGTCGAAGAGCTCGTCGCCGGCCTGCCGAAGACTCACGAGGTCCGCCGGTACGCCGAACAGAAGCTCGAGCTGCTCGATCGGCTGGGATACGCCTCGTCGAAGGCCGAGGAGGGCCCGCGCGAGTCTCCTTCGAGGCCCGGGTGGGGTGGCATTCCCAGCGCGGCGCCGGCGGATCACCCGCTTCCGCGGAGTTCCGCACCGGCGCCCGCGAAGAAGTGAACGTCCTCGTCACGGGCGGCTCGCGCGGGATCGGCCGGGCGATCGCGCTCCGCTTCGCGCGCAACGGCGCCTCCCGGGTCGCGATCGGCTACATGCGCAACGACCGCGCAGCCGAGGAGACCGCCGAGGAGCTGCAGGCGGCGGGAGCCGAGCCGATCCTCGTCCGCGGCAACATCACCTCGAGCCGGGTACTCGACGAGGTGGCCGCGCTCGGCCCACTCGATGTCCTCGTGCACAACGCGGCCTCGGGCGTCGTGCGGGACGCGCTCGACACCGACGAGAAGCACTGGGACTGGACGCTCGGCGCCAACGCACGCGCCCTGCTCGAGCTCGCGAAGGCCGCGGCGCCGCAGATGCCGGCGGGCTCTTCGATCGTCGGGATCTCCTCGCTCGGAGCGCAGCGGGTCCTTGCCGGGTACACGCTGATCGGCGTCTCGAAGGCCGCGCTCGAGGCGCTCGTCCGCTACCTCGCGGTCGAGCTGGCGCCGTCGGGGATCCGCGTGAACGCCGTCTCGGCGGGCGTCGTCGAGACCGGCGCGCTCGAGCACTTCCCAAACCGCGAGGAGATGCTCGTCGCCGGCCGCTCGAATCCGGCGGCCCGGCTCGTCGCGCCGGAGGATGTCGCCGCCGCCGTCGCGTTCCTCTGCTCGCCGGATGCCGAGATGATCCGCGGCCACGTGCTCGTGGTCGACGGCGGCTTCTCCCTCCCTGCATAGGACGAGGAGTCCTCGCCGAAATACTCGGCGATCGCCTGCGAAGCACGGCATACTGGATCTCCGTGAGGGTCGGGGCGGTCGTCATGTCGGTGGTGTGCGCGTGCGTGCTGATCGGCGCGGGAGCCGCCTTCGCCGCCGGGATCGACAAGGGCAGCGACCGCCCGCCCGGCAAGTACACGAGCGACGCGAAGGCGATCTGGATGACGGAGTGGAGCGCCTGCTGGCGGCTTCCGCTGAATGCGATCTCGGGACAGCTCCACATCCCGGTCAGGGCCGGGATGACGCCGCAGCAAGCGGCGAACAAACTCTCGAAGCGCGCCGTCTACCTGCTCTACGAGACGGCCCCGGAGACCGCAGTCGGAGCGGACGGCTGCCGCAACGGGATCCTCTGGCGCTACTACCACCGGCCGGCGAAAACGGTCCCGAACTAGCCGGGCTCGATAGGAACGCGAGCGCGGCCGGGAGGCGCCAAAACCGGGGTCAGATAAAGCCTGAAAACGACAGGAGGGTAAAGTCCGAATTACCTCGCTCTGCAGGCAGAACATCGGGGTCAGGTACTGGAACGAAAGTGGAACGAAGCGCCCGCGCGCACGGCCCCAAGCCGCAAGCCTGAAAACGACGACCGAAGCGCGGGAGCTACTGCCGGCGCCGGCGGCGCGGGCGGAGACGTCGCAAGGTGTCGCCCGCTGCATAACCCGCGAGCTTCGGGTTTTCCTGCAGGCGCCGGATCGAGTACTCGTACCAGTGTGTGCCAAACGGGACGTACACCCGAAGCCGGTGCCCCGCTCGCACGAGCTCGTCCCCGCGCGCGGCGCGCACGCCGAGCAGCATCTGGAACTCGTAGCTCTCCCGATCGAGCCCGCGGGCCCCCACGCGCCGAAGCGCCTCGACGAGCAACTGCTCGTCGTGCGTGGCGATCCCGACGTAAGCACCCTGGTCGAGCAGCGCGTCGAGCGCGGCGAGGTAGCTGCCGCGAATCTCGTCGGGATCCTGGAAGGCAACGGCGACCGGCTCCAGGTAGATCCCCTTGCAGAGCCGCACGTTCTCGAGACCCACGAGGTCGCCCGCCGTGCGACGCATGCAGGCCTGCAGCACGACGCCGACGTTGTCTAGCCCCTCCGCCCGGAGGGAGCGGTAGAGGTCGAGCGTCGCGTCCGTCGTCGAGGAGTCCTCCATGTCGATTCGGACGAAGTTGCTGCGCGCCCGGGCGTCGGCGACGAGCGAGCGGAGATTCCCGCCGCCGACCCCCTCGCCCAGCTCGAGGCCGAGCCCGGTCAGCTTCACCGAGATGTTCGCGTCGAGCCGCTCGGTCTCGATCCGCTCGAGCGCCTCGTGGTAGGCGGCGGTGATCCGACCGGCCTCCTCCGCACTCGATACCTCCTCGCCGAGCACGTCGACGGTCGCAAGCTTGCCCTCCGAGTTCAGCCGGCGAACGACCCGGACGGCATCGTCGAGGGCCGGCCCCGCGATGTAGGGCGCGGCAAGACGGCGGACGATCGGTCGCGGGACGGCCGGAAGGAGCCGGGAGATCGTCGAGTCGAGGCGCTTCACGCCGGGCAGGTCGATCAGGGATGTTCGCGCATGAAACCCTGCCGGGCTGCGCTCACGAGCGCGACTGCCTCCGGAAAGAGCACGCGCATCGCGTCACGAAGTGCGATCGCCTGCTCGTCAGGCGTCCCGGCGACGTTGACCTGGGAGAGCGCAGCCGAGGTGAGCTCCACCGCCGTGTTCAGCGTCAGCGTCGCGAACTGCTCACGCTGGGCCTCCTGAACCGACTCGGCCTGCTGCTCGGCGAACTCGCTCAGCCGGCGCAGGAGATCCTCTGGATCGCCGCCGAACGGGAAGCCAAAGCTGCCACCGCCTTCCATCCCCTGACCCTAGCGCAGCGGCACTACGTGCCGCCCCTCCACCTCGGCGACGAAGGCCTCGACGGTTCCGGCCGAGGAGGCAAGAGCGTTTGCAAACGGCGAGGCGTGGTCGCCGAGCGCGCGCTCGAGCGTGCCCGCTGCGATCCCCACGTCATCGAGGTAGATCGGGGAGGCGACGATCGGCGGGGCCCCGATCGCGCGCTCCAGTGCGAGCGCGGCCTCCTCGGCCTCCTCGATCCCGGGTGGCTGCTCGGTGATCCTGACCTGCGCGAGCTGCTCCCGGAGCTCCTCGAGCTGCCCACCCCCGGCGAGCTCGCCGGCGAGCTCGGAGAGGACGACGATCGAGGCGGCTTCCCGGACGCGATCGCGCTCCTCGGCCGGCCGCAGCTCGGCGTCGAGAACGAGCCAGCGGCGATCCTCTTCGCCGCCGAGCGCGACGACGTAGGCACGCCGTCCGGGCGCGGGGTCGGCCGCGAGCACCGCGCTCACCTCGCCGTAGGCGGCCGCCGCCGCGGCCGCGCGCTCGAGCTCGTCTGCGAGCGTCATCGCGCGCCACCGTACACTCGCTCCACATGGTCGTCACGCCGGAGCGGACCGAGCACGCGCGGGAGCTCTTTGCCCCGCTCGGACCGACCTACGAGCGCTACGCCGCCGCGCTCTCCTACGGCCAGGATCCACGCTGGCGGCGGTTTCTCGTGTCGCGGATCGAGGCCGCACCGGGCGATCGCGTGCTCGACGTCGCGACGGGGACGGGCGCGGTCGCGCGTGAGCTCGTCCGCCAGAAGGCCTGCGCCGTCGTCGGCGTCGACCAGAGCCCCGAGATGCTCGCCGAGGCCCACCGGCGCGCCGACGGCCGGATCGAGCTCGTCCAGGCGAGCGCCGAGCGGCTGCCCTTCGCCGACGCCGAGTTCGACGGCCTCACCTTCACCTATCTCCTGCGCTACGTCGACGATCCCGTGGCGACCCTCCGGGAGCTAGTCCGGGTCGTCAAGCCGGGCCGAATGGTGGCGGGTCTCGAGTTCGGGCTGCCCGGGGGCGTCTGGCGGCTGCCGTGGGAGGTTCACGTGCGGGCGGTGCTCCCGCTCTCGGGGCGCGCCTACCGCCGCGGCTGGCACGAGGCCGGCTCGTTCCTCGGGCCGTCGATCCGCGCCCACTATGCGCGCTGGCCGCTCGAGCGCCAGCTCGAAGCGTGGCGCGAGGTGGGGCTCACCGAGGTGGCCGCGCTTCCGATGTCCTTCGGTGCGGGGATGGTGACGTGGGGACGGAAGAAGTAAGGCCAAGCTTCTACGCGCTACGGGCGGGCGGCTGGCGCGACTACGTGACGGTCCTGCATCTCCCGTACACGGCGTGGAACCTCGCCTATGTCGCGCTCGGCGCGTCGCTGGCATCGGTGTTCCACACCGATCGCATGGTCTGGACGATGGTTGCCTTCGCCCTCGCCCTCGGGGTCGCAGCGCACACGCTCGACGAGCTCAACGGCCGGCCGCTCCAGACGAGGATCCCGAGCGGGATGCTCGTCGGGCTCGCGGTTGGTGCGCTCGCCGGCGCCTGCACGATCGGCATCTGGGCCGCGGCGAGCTGGGGCTGGGGGTTGCTCGCCTTCGTCGCGGTGGGCGCGTTTCTCGTCCCCGCCTACAACTTGGAGTGGTTCGGGGGCAGGCTCCACAACCGCTGGGGGCTCGCGCTCGCCTGGGGCGCGTTCCCCGTGCTCACTGCCTACTACGCGCAGGCAGGGACGCTACGGGTCGATGCCGTCTTCGCTGCCGGGTTCGCCTCCGCGCTGATCCTCGTCCAGCGGGCGCTGTCGACGCCCGTCCGGCACGCCCGCCGCACGGTCGGGAGCCTCGAGGGCGTCGAGCCGATGGAATACGCGCTCCGTGTCCTTCCCTGGGCGAACGTCATGCTCGCCGCCGCGCTCGTGACCGCGCGCCTAACCTAGGTATCGATGTCCATCGCAGCCATCGTCGCCATTCTCGCCGCCGTCGCCGCGTGCGCGGCCGCAGCGGTCGCCGTCGTGGCGCTCAGACGAACGCGCGCCGAGGCCGGAGCACTCGACCGCGAGCTCGAGCGCGGCAAGGCGCTCTTCGAAGAGGTGATCGCTCGCGAAGCCGAGTTGCGCGCCGCGGAGCTCGCGGAAACGCTTGCCCTCACCCGCTCGAACGCGATCTCGCAGCTCGCCGACGAGGAGCGCCGGATCTCCGAGGAGCGCCGGCGCGAGGTCGTCGAGCGCGAGCGCGAGGCCACCGTCAAGCTCGTCGCCGCGCTCACCGAAGCGCAGCGCTCGGTCGAGGCGCGGTTCTCCGACTGGGGCTCTCAGCTCACCTCGCTCCAGCAGGCGCTGACGACGGAGCTCGAACGCGTCGGCAACCGCCAGCAGCAGCTGATTGCCGGCCTCGAGACGAACCTCACCAAGGAGGCCGAACGGCTCGAATCCGCATTCGACGAGCATCGGAACCGCGTCGCCCGGGTGCGTGCCGACCTCGAGCGCGCGATGCAGGAGGTGGCCGGCGCCGTCAACGCCGAGCTCGAAAGCCACGCCGCCGAGCGCCGCAAGGCGCTGCACGAGGTCGCCGAGCGGCTGCGAAAGCGCGAGCTCGATCTCCAGGAGCAGATCGACCGCGAGCATGCCGAGGCGACCCAGCGGGTCGCAGGCCAGCTCGCCGAGGTCGAGCGCCGGCAAGTCGAACAGGTGCGCCGCGCCGTCGCACGCGAGGCCCAGCACGCAACCGAGGCCGCGGGAACGCATTTCGACGGCACGATCCGCGCGGCACGGGAGGATGCGGCCCGCAGGCTTGCCCGAGAGCTCGAGCTCTCGGTCGAGCGGTTCTCGCGCGAGGCCGAGACAGTTCTCGCCGAACGGGTCGATTCGGTGCTTCGCTCGGCAGAGGCCCGCCTGGCCGAGCTCACGCGCCGGCTGGACTCTCTCTCGACCCGAAGCTGACAATTCGGGTTAGAGTGAGGAGCGCGGCCCCGGCACCAACTTTCGGAGGCAGGGTTCGTCTCTGTTGAAGCGAACCACCCGACACGATGCCACAGACGACTGAGATCCCACCGTCAGAGCACGAAAAGGTTGTTTCGTGGCGCCTTCACGTGCTCATCGAAGCCGGATACCCGCCTGAGCTCGCCAAGCAGATCGCAAACTCGGAGGCCGACCTCCACCATGCGGTCGAACTGATCACCGCCGGCTGCTCGCACGAGACGGCCGCCGAGATCCTGCTCTAGCAGTCAACCGGCTCGGACTACGATCGGCCGATGAAGGTCGAGTCAACCGTGGTCGACGGCCGCAAGGTCTTCTCCGTCAGAGCCTTCAACCAGGGGATCGGCTCGTGGCTCGAGCGGCTGCCGACGGTTTGGGTCGAAGGGGAGATCACCGAGCTTCGCCGCCAGGAGCGCTGGGCCTCGGTCTTCTTCACGATGAAGGATCCGGAGAGCGGCGCCGTGCTCCCGGTGCAGATGAACCGCGGCCAGTTCGACGGGTTGAGGCTCTCGCTGGCAGACGGCGAGCGCGTGCACGTGTACGGCCGCCCCGAGCTCTACGAGCAGCGCGGCGACTTCCACCTGCGGGCGCTGACGATCGAGCGCTACGGGATCGGCGCCCACCTGGCCGAGCTCGAGCGGCTGAAGACGAAGCTCGCGGCCGAGGGGCTGTTCGCGACCGAGCGGAAACGACCGCTGCCGCACATCCCCCGGCTGATAGGCCTCGTCACCGGAAACGACGCCGCGGCCAAGCGCGACGTCCTCACCGCGATCACGACGCGGTTCCCGCCGGCACACGTCGTCGTCGCCGAGACGCTCGTCCAGGGGCCGCTCGCCGCCGCCGGCATCGCGGCCGCGATCACGGAGCTCTGCCGCCGAGGAGCCGACGTCGTGATCGTCGCGCGCGGTGGCGGCAGCTTCGAGGATCTCCTTCCCTTCTCGGACGAGCGCCTGGTGCGGGCGGTCGCCGCTTGCAAGGTGCCGGTCGTCACCGCGGTCGGGCACGAACAGGACACACCCCTCGTCGACCTGGCCGCAGACGTCCGCGCCTCCACGCCGTCGGTCGCGGGGCGACTCGTCGTGCCGGACATCGTCGAGCTCCGCTCCGCCCTCGACCGTTCCCACGCCGCTCTCGGTCGCGGCGCGCGCCTGATCGTCGAGCGCCGCAGCGAACGTCTCGGCGCGACACACGCGCGTCTCCGCCGGGCACCGCTGCTCGCACTGGAACGCCGGGCGGCGAGGCTCGAGGCCACCCACGGCCGTCTGCGGGCGCTCTCGCCGCGGGCGACGCTCGAGCGGGGATACGCCATCGTCCGCGCCGGGGAGGCGCTCGTGCGCGATCCGCCGGCGGTGGGCACGGGCCTCGAGGTCGAGGTCGCCGGCGGCGTATTCGGAGCCGTCGCCGGGTGAACGCAGAGCCGACCTTCGAGCAGAGCCAGGCCGAGCTCGAGCGGATCGTGGAGCGGCTCGAGCGGGGCGATGTCGAGCTCGAGGAGCTGAGCCGCCTCTGGGAGCGCGGCGAGGAGCTCTACCGCCGCTGCGCCGAGCAGCTCTCGGGCGCTCAGGGGAAGATCGAGGAGCTCGCGAAGCGCCTCGGCGACGGACCCGCGTGAATCAGGAAGAATGTGGCCGTGGCCACCGTCCGCATCTCGACCGAGCAACCCGACCTCGCCCCCGTCCTCGGTGAGCTCGGCGACGAGTCCGCGGAGCTCACGGCAAAGCTCGCGACGGCAGACGGCAAGCTCACGGGAATCGTCGAGACATTGAACGAGCGAGGCGGCAACGGCTTCCACTCCGACGGAGTCGTGCTCGAGACCGAGCTCTCCGGGCAGTCGATGATCAAGGTCATCGTCGAGGACGCGAAGGGTGCGGTCACCTTCAGCGCCGAGCTCCGCCCCGGCAACTTCTACGGCGACGAGGACCATCCGTGGCAGCCCGGCAGGCCGCCGATGATGATGTCGACCGACGCCTGGGACGTGGCCGGCGAGGTCGCCGTGCGGTTCAAGACCCGGGTCTCGGGCCGCCCGTACACGATCCAGGAGCAGGTGTACGAGCTCGCCGAGAAGCACTTCGCGACCGCGTCCGACGCGGTCGAGGCTTTCGTGGGCGTGTGCTCCAAGCTCGCCGACCTGGCGCTCTCCCGCGAACCGACCCTCCAGGGCTGGAAACCCGAGATCCCGGCGGCGGTCGGCGGGCCGCCGATCCAGTAGCCATGGCAGAGGACTTCAGGATCACGGTGACGTTCGCGGACGGCTCCGGTGACCAGCTCACCGCGAAGCTGCACGAGCACGAGCTCGAGGACACGGCGCGCAAGCAGCTCGGCTCCGGCATCAGCGTCTCGGTCGACGGCCCGAAGGTCTTCCTCTACGCCGACACGCATGAGGCGGCCGAGGGCGCGCTCGGCGTGCTCGACGCCGTCCTCTCGGAGGAGCCGAAGCCCACCGTCGCGTTCGAGCGATGGCATTCGGCCGAGGAGGAGTGGGAGCCGGCCGACGCGCCGATGCCGAAGACCGCCGAGGAGCTCGCGGCAGAGCACGAGAAGCTCGAGGAGCAGGACGCCGCGGACACGGCCGCCTCCGGCTATGCGGAATGGGAGGTTCAGGTTGCGCTCCCGAGCCACGGTTACGCCGTCGAGCTCGCCGAGCGGCTCGAGTCCGAAGGCCTTCCGATCACGCGGCGCTGGAAGCACCTGATCGTGGGCGCCGACAACGAGGACGATGCGAACGCCCTTGCCGATCGCCTGCGCAGCGAAGCCCCGACGGGCTCGACCTTCACCGTCGAGCCGGGCGGCGAGATGGCCTGGGAGGGCGCGCCGAAGCGCTCGAAGTGGTTCTACATCGTCCCGAACATGTAGGTCACGCGCGGCTCGCGCGGTCGAGCGCCTGACCGATCACGCGCTCGAACACGGCCGCGAGCGCACCCACCTCCGGCACGCGCACGTCGGGCGCGCCGAAGAGGGTGACGGCGTGGATGCGGCCCGCGTCGGAGACGGTCCAGGTGATGTTCGAGCCGCCGATCGAGGTGCCCTGGGGCCGGTGCTCCGCCGGGAGATCCATGAAGCCGGAGCCGGCGACCGCGTCCCGGAGCTCGCTGACCTCGTCGGGATCGAGCTGCCCGAGGCGCCGCCAGCCAAGCGGCTGGGGATCGAAATGCCATTCGTTCCCATCGAAGCGCGCCGCCGTGGAGGTCTCCTCCAGGATCTCGCCGCTCGTCGTGACCCGCTTGCGGTACGGATCGCCGGTCCCGCGCTGGATCAGCTGTTCCACGAGGGCAGCTCCGGGCTCGGAGACCTCCTCGGCGGACATCAGACCACGGCAGTCGTCGGGGCCGGCGCGCCCGGCGCCGGCGTCGGGAAATCTCCGGGACCGCTAGGGCCACCGCTTCCGCCACCGCCCGGCGCGGCCGTCCCCGGGGCCACGACCGCCTGCGTCGGGCCGAAGGCCCACTCGTCGACGCCGCTGACGTCCTTGAGCGCCTCCATGAACGTCGCGTAGTCCGCCGGACGGACCTGGCTTCCCCACGACATGATCCCGTCGTCGTTTGCCGCCTTCGCGCCCCCGAGACCTTCGTCCTTCGCGAGCTCGTCATGCTTTGACGGCAGGCCGGCCGAGGGGCCCGTGCCGCCGATTCCGCTTCCCTTGGTCGTCGCGTAGCGGTCGCCGAGGCCGAACATGTGCCCGGCCTCGTGCGCGGCGACGATCTGGGCGACCCCGTCGCCGACCTGGAGCTTCGCGTCGACCCCTCCCGGCCCGCCGTAGGAGTACTGCAGGCGCGTGGCGGCGTCGGTGAGCCCCGCGGCGGCGAGCGCCGTGCAGATCGCGTCGAACCTGGCCTTGGCCGTGGCCTCCGGATCGGTGCCGTCGCCCTTGACCGTGACGCTGATCGCGACGCCGCCGACCTGCTCGATCCTGTTGCCGCAGAGACTGCAGACCGGGCCGCCTGACTTGAAGCGGATCGCGAACTGCGTCAGCTGGGCCGTCGAGGCGGCGGGGATCGTGGTCGTCTCGGGCGCGAAGTCCATCGAGACGTTGAGGACCGAGTCGCGCCGCTCCTCGACGTCCACGGAGTTCAAGGTCATCGTGTTGTCCTGCGAGGCGCCGCGGCCGAAGAGCCCGCCGGAGCCCGAGTTGACGACGCCGACCGGTGCGATGAACGTCGTCGGCACCTTGTAGACCGTCATCGCCATGTGGTCGTCGTCGGTCTTCTCGCCGGCGTGCACCTCCGCGCTCACCGAGGGGATCGCCCCGACGTCCTCCCAGTACTTGCGCGAGCAGTGGAACATGTGCTGCCCGCTCCAGATCTTCATCACGACCTCCTGGAACTTGGCAAGGAAGGTCGCGCGGCCCCCATCGCCCCACTGCCAGTCGGCGACGGCCGCGGCGCGCTGCTCGGGCGGAAGGCTGTTGATCGCGTTCGCCGCCGCAGCGACGTTGGCCGCCGGCTGGTGCGCGATCGCGATCCCGCCCTGCAGCTCGATCCCGTCGATGAACGAGACGGCTCCCCGGAGGATCACGTTCATCACCCAGCTCTGCGGGTCGTAGCCGACGTTGAACCCGCCGATCCCGGTCGAGGAGCGGAAGTTCTCCGGCCCCTTCGGGCTCGAGAGGAAGTCGCGCTTCGCGTCGATCGCGTCCTCGTACTCTTCCTGGTCGTTCTCGGCGCCTCCGAAGAAACCGCGCCTCGCGAGCACGCCGCCCTGTCCTCGGATCAGCGCCGCAACCGCCGCGTTGCCAACGCTCCGCTGGAGCATCCCCATCATCCCGACGGGAAGGCCCTCGGGCCCCTCTAGCTCCGCGACGCCGGTGGATTGCGATTGGCCGGCCGAGACATGGCCGCCTCCGCAGCAGCCCGGGCAGCCACAGTTGTGCGAGTGCTCCGAAGCGCGCTCGGCTGTACGCATCACTGGAGTATGGGGCCGGCACCCCGGGTCGGCAAGACTCCGCTACTGGGACTGCTACTGGGGAGTGCGCGCCGAGGCGAGTGCGGGCTCCTCGGCGGTCTCCTCGATCTCCTCCTCGGCCTCGGTCTCCATCTCGCGAAGCGAGGCGAACGAGAGCCCCTCGCGTGCCAGGAAGATCGTCCCGACCCCGATCCCGACCGACGCCTCGATCAGCTGGAGCCCGATCCCGAAGGCGAAGCCCTGGGCGTAGGGGACGCCGTACTGGGCGAGCGAGACCGCGACGGCGGCCTGGACGAGCCCGATGTTTCCCGGCCAGAACGGGATCACCGTGACGACGTTCATCATCAGCAGCACGAGCCCCGCCGCGACGAGCGGCTCGTCGATCCCGAAGGCCCGCATCGCGACGTAGACGGCGAGGAGCTGGCAGATCCAGCCGGCGAACTGGAGGCTCGCGGCGAGCGCCGCCGGCAGCGGCCGGTACATGACCGCGAGCCCGATTCTCGCCCGGACGATCAGCGAGCGGATGCGGCCGATCCCGTCGTCGAGCATCGTCCCCTGGAGGCCGCGCGCACCCAGGATCGCGAACGCGAAGAGCGCCATCCCGATCCCGACGACGACGACGATCGTCATCACGGCCCAGTGCGGCAGGTGGGCGTAGTTGACCACCCAGACGACGAGCAGGATCGTGGGCGGGAGGTCGAACATCCGGTGGGCGAAGACGGTGCCGACGAGCGTCGCGAAGATGCCCTTCCGCCCCGGGAGCCGCCTGGCGAGGACGGCGACGCGTCCGACTTCGCCGACACGGCCGGGCAGCACGGCATTGGCGAAGAGCCCTACGCAGAAGGCCGAAAAGACGTACCTGAACCTCGGTCGCGGCGGCAGCACCGCCTCGTGGATCACCGTGTTCCAGGCTGCCGCGCGGGCGACGACGGAGACGAGGTTGAGCACGACGGCGAAGACGACCCACGGCCAGCTGACGGAGGAGAAGGTGTGCCGTACGAGGTGCCAGTCGGGCCCGCGCCACCAGATCAGCGAGATCGCGAGCGCGAGCAGGCCGAACGGCACGAGGAGGCGCCAGCGGCCGCTCTTCATGCCGTCACCCGTTCGTAGATCTCGTCGAGCCGCCGCGCGACGTCGGGCCACGCGTAGTGCTCCTCGGCGAGAGCCCGGCCGGCGCGGCCCATCGCGACGCGCCGCGGCTCGTCTTCGAGCAGCTCGACGACGGCATCCGTGAGGGCGCCTACGTCCCCGGGCGGGACGAGCGTCGCCGCGTCCCGGCCTGCCACGTCGGCGAACCCCGGGATGTTCGACGCAACGACAGGCGTCGCCGTCGCGAAGGCCTCGACGAGCACCATCCCGAAGCTCTCACCCCCGAGAGCAGGCGAGACGAACGCCTTCGCGTTCGCGAGCTCGCGGTCGCGCACCTCGTTCGGGACGATGCCGAGCACGTCGATGCCATCTTCGTCGAAGCGCATCCGGGAGTGGAGCAGACGGTACTGGAGCGGGTCGGTCCCGATCAGGCGCAGGCGCGCGCCGGTGCGCCGCCGGATCTCCGGCCATGCCTCGAGCAGAACCGGCAGCCCCTTGCGGGCGTCGTGGCGCCCGATGAAGACGATCTGGTGGAGCCGGTTCTCCGCGTCGGAGCTCTCCGGGACGACGACCCCGTTCGGGACGATCTCGAAGTCGGTTTGCAGCCAGCGTCCGGCCGAGTCGGCGGCACTGCGCGACACGGCGATCCGCGCATCGATCCGGTCGACGAGGAATCCCCAGGCCTTCAACCCGGCCCGCATCCAGGCGAGGTCGCCGGCTGCATGCCATGTCGCGACGACCGGGCACTGGGCCCAGGCGAGCGAAGTGACGCAGATCACCGGAGTGAGCGGCTCGTGCAGGTGCAGCAGCTCGAACTGCTCCTCGCGCAGCGTGTCGCGAACCCGGAGCATCGCCCGGGGCGAAAGGACGACGTTTGGCAGCGAGCCGTTCGCCGGCACGACGACGGACCGGCCGAGCGGGATGATCCCTGCCGGCAGGTCGCCGTGCCGCCCCGTGCGCGGATGGAGGAGCCGGGTCTTGAGCCCGGGCGGGTCGTGCCCCATCAGAATCTGGACGTCGTGACCTCTGGCACGGAGCGCGACGGCCTGGTTTTCGGCGTGCTCCACGACTCCGCCCCAGTACGACCAGGAGAACGGGACGACGATCCCGATCTTCACGCCCGGGCCCCCGCGAAGACGGGTGCGAGGCGCGCGATCCCCTCGTCGAGCGTCTCGTCGGTCACCGAGAGCGAGAGGCGCGCCCAACCCCGGCCGGAGGGCCCGAACCCCTCGCCGGGACCGACCGCGACCCGGTGCTCGACGAGCAGGCGCTCGGCCGTCAGCCCCTCGCGCAGCCTCACCCAGACAAAGAAGGTGCCTTCGGCGAGCGGCGGCTCGGGAAGCGCCGCAGCGACGCGGTCGCGGCGCCGCTCGTAGTTCGCGCGGCGGAGCTCGACGCTCTCCTGCGGGCCGTCGAGCGCGGCGATCGCGGCGTGCTGGAGCGGCGCGAAGATCCCGACCCGGGCGTGGTCGTTCAGCAGGTTGATCCGCTCGACGATCTCGGCGTTCCCGAGCACGAAACCGATCCGCCAGCCCGCCATCCCGTAGGTTTTTGACATCGACCACAGCTCGACGCCGACGTCCTTCGCGCCCGGCGTCGCGAGAAAGCTCTCGGGCTTTCGCCCGTCGAAGACGAGATCCATGTAGGCGGCGTCATGAATGATTGCGGTACCCGTCTGCTCGGCGAACGCAACGGCCGCCTCGAAGGTTCCGGGCGCGGCGCACACGGCGCACGGGTTGGACGGGAAGTTGAGAAACAGCGCCGCGGCGGGCGGCGCATGCTCGAAGTCGGGCTGCCAGCCGGCGGCCGGGTCGAGCGGAACGAGACCCGTCTCGGCGCCGACGAGCGCGATTCCCGACGGGTAGTCGGGGTAGTGCGGATCCGGAAGCAGCACCCGGTCGCCGCGCTCCCCGAGCGCGAGCACGAGCTCGACGATCGCCGTCTTCGTGCCCGGGACGACGGCTACCTCGCGGTCGGGGTCGAGCTCGACGTCGTAGTGGCGGCGGTAGCGATCGGCGATCGCGCGGCGAAGGTCCGGCAGCCCGCGGAACGGTGCATAGCCGTGAGCGTCGGGGTGAGCGGCCGATTCCGCGAGCGCCTGGACGACGTGCTCGGGAGGTCCGAGCTCCGGGTTGCCGCGGCCGAGATCGACGATCGGCAGGCCACCCTCCGCCGCCGCCGCACTGACACGCGCGACGAGCGCACCGAAGAACTGCTCGGGCAACCGCTCGAGCCTGCGAGGGCGCGGTCGCCTCGGTGGGCCTGGACTCGCCACCCGCCCGATCGTACGCGCCGACGCCGATGGCGGGGATCCACGCCCAGTTGACGCCGTCCGCAGGACTCTCTACCTTGTAGGTCGAACACACGTTCGTCACCATACGTTCTTCCCACCCCGCCCACCAAGCGACTCGCCAACGACGGAGGACCATGCTCACCGACCGCCAACAGCAGATCTGGAACTTCCTCGTCGTCTACGTCGACCAGCACGGCTACCCGCCGACCGTGCGCGAGATCGGCGAGGAGGTCGGACTCGCCTCACCCTCGACGGTGCACGCGCATCTCGCGAACCTCGAGCGCGCCGGCCTGCTTCGCCGCGACCCCACGAAGCCGCGGGCGCTCGAGCTGCTCGGCCGCGAGCGCGCAGAGCCGAGACCGGCCACGTCTGCCCCCAACGCCTCGGAGTCGGACACGTCGATCAGCCTGCCGCTCGTCGGCGACATCGCCGCGGGCGCTCCGCTGCTTGCCAGCGAGAACATCGAGGAGTACCTCAGCTTCCCGCGCTCGACGCGGGGCGACTTCCTGCTCCGCGTCCGGGGCGAGTCGATGATCGAGGCCGGCATCCTCGACGGCGACCTCGTGATCGTGCAGCAGGCGAAGGATGCCCGGAACGGCGAGATCGTCGTGGCGCTCGCCGGCACCGACGAGTCCGCCGACGAGGCGACCGTCAAGACGTTCTACCGCGAGGAGGGCCGTATCCGGCTCCAGCCCGAGAACGCGTCCCTCGAGCCGATCTACGCCGACTACGTCCAGATCCTCGGGCGCGTCGTCGGGGTGTTCAGGGAGCTCTAGCCGTGACCACCGCCGGCAACGTCCAGCCCTTTGCGCGCACCCTCGAACAGGAGCTCACGGCCCTGCTCCGCGGCGCCTCGCTGGAGTGCCTCGTCTGCGGCGAGTTCGTGATGCACGCCCGCGCAGGCGTCGTCTTCTGCCCCGAATGCGGCGCCACCGCCGGCACGGAATCGGCAATGGATCTCGCTAGTACCGAGGATTCGCCGCTAGAATTGGGAGCGCAGGCCGGGTGACCGCGGATCTCGCGCAAGCGGGATTCGAGGAAAGTCCGGACACCGCAGGGTGGGACGCTGGCGCAAGCCAGGAGGCGAAAGCCGACGGAAAGTGGCACAGAAAACAAACCGCCCCGGCGTAGGTTCTCCGGAGCCTTCAGGAGTCTCTGAAAACCGTCGAGGTAAGGGTGAAAAGGTGGGGTAAGAGCCCACCAGCGACCGCGGCGACGCGGCGGCTAGCTAAACCCCGTCCGGTGCAAGGCGAACAGGGCCCGCATGAGGCGACCCGCCCAGGGCCCGGGTAGCTGCCAAGAGGGATGGTCATCCAAGACAGAATCCGGCTTACAGGCCTGCTACGGGAAGAGCCCCAGGAAGCGGAAACGCTGAACGGGGCTCTTTCTATTGACCGTCGTACCGGCGACTAGCCCGGCCCGCTTTCGCGTCGGATCTTATCGTCGGAGTCAAGGTGGGAACAGCGGCGAGCCTCGACGGCACCTACCTGCGCGGCTCCGGCACCTCCGAGGCGACCGCGATCGCCTCGGATGCGGTGGCGCTCTGGTCCTGCACGATCCGAGCCTGACCCCCGACCATGTCCATTCGCCCGCCCGACCGACCCGACGCGGTAGCCGCGCCAAAGGTGTTGGATGGGGCGGTGGCTGTCCTCGCCGCCCAAGCCCTGAACCGCGCCCTGCTGGCTCGGCAGCTCCTCCTGGACCGCACGGAGCTGCCGGTGAGCGACGCACTCGAGCACCTGGTGGGTCTGCAGGGACAGGCCCCGGACGCGCCCTACGTCGCGCTCTGGTCACGACTGCGAGACTTCGAGCCGGGCGCGCTCGCGGAGCTTCTCCCCGAGCGCAGCGCCGTGCGGATGCCGCTCATGCGCTGCACCCTCCATCTCGTAACGCGGGGAGATGCGCTCGCGATCCGCCCGGCGCTCCAACCCGTCCTCGAGCGCGCGTTCGCGTCGAGCCCCTGGGCGCGCAACCTGGCCGGGATCGAGCTCGAGGAGCTGCTCGCGCTCGCCGGCGTGCAGCTCGCCGAGCCGCTCACCCGAGCCGACCTCGGCCGCCGGCTCGGCGAACGATGGCCGGATATGGATCCACTGTCGCTCGCCTACGCGGTGACGACTCTCGTTCCGGCCGTTCAGGTACCGCCGCGGGGAATCTGGGGGGAGCGCGCGCAGGCGACGTGGGTCGGCCTCGATCCCTGGCTCTCCGGCGCCCGCGAACCGCCGGCGTCACCCGAGTCGCTCGTGCTCCGCTACCTGGGCGCCTTCGGCCCTGCCTCGGCCCTCGATTTCGGCAAATGGTCGGGCCTCACCGGAACCAGAGCACTGTTCGCGCAGCTCCGCCCACAGCTCCGCACCTTCAGCGACGAGAACGGCCGCGAGCTCTTCGACCTCGAGGACGGGCAGCTGCCCGATCCGGAGACGCCGGCGCCCCCGCGCTTCCTCGGCGAGTACGACAATATCCTGCTCTCCCACGCCGACCGCACGCGCGTGATCGAGGGCGTCCGCAAGCCGCCGATCCCACCGGGCAACGGCGCCCGCGAAGGCACTGTGCTGATCGACGGTTTCATGCGAGCACGTTGGAAGCTCGGCACCCTGGACGAAGAGACCACCGAGCTTCGCGTGACGCCCTCCACACCGCTTCCGGACGACGACGCCACAGCCGTCGCCGCAGAAGCGAATCGGCTGCTCGCATTCCTCCTGTCCGATGGGCACCGCGGGAACGTGATCGTGGACGCGAGCTAGATCAGCTGCAAGGCCCGCGCGTTTCGCTCCATTACCTCGCCGACGCCCTTGAGCTCGTCCTTGGGACTGAACTGCACGAACTCCGTTCCCGCCTCGACGACCGGGATGTGACCGGGCGGAATCGAGAACGCCTCGCCCGCAACGAAGGTCTCCTCGTGGTCGGCGAAGCGGTACGTGATCCTGCCCTTCGTGACGTAGCCCCAGTGCGGGCACGGGCAGCGGTCGCCCGGCAGGCCCTTCATCAGCGGCGTTGCGTCCATGTCGATCCCGAAGCTCAGGAAGTTGACCGTCGTATCGCCGATGTCTTCGTGCCTGTCCTGGACGGGTCCGTGCTGCTCGACGTTGGCCGCGCTCTCTCTCGAAAGTCCTGGCATCTCGCCTCCTTTGGTCGGAGGCTCCAGGCTAGGGCGGGTACGTCGAAACGGCATGAGGCGTTCGCCTCATCTTTCACGCCGTGACGAACTCCTCGTCGGGAAGGAGCCCGTGCTGCATGGCGTACAGGCTCGCGCCGGCCCGGGTCGAGGCGCCGATCTTCCCGTAGATGTGCTCGACGTGGTTCCCGACGGTCTTCGGAGCGATCACGAGCCGTGAAGCGATCTGCTTGTTCGAGAGCCCGCGCGCCAGCAGCCTGAGCACCTCGATCTCCCGGGCGGTCAACCCGGCCGGTCCCTCGCGGCGCCGGCTCACCCGATGCCCCGCGGCGGCCAGCACGGCGTCGACCGCCTCCGCGTCGAGCCGCCCGGCCTTCACGTCGGCCCGGAGCTCGGCGGCCGCCTCGTCGCGGCTCCGCTCCGGTCGGTAGGGCCGCGGCTCGCGCATCGCCTGATAGGCGTCGGCGGCGCCGAGCATTCGTGCCGACCGGGAGATCGCCGCGCCCGTCAGGCCTCGCGGGTAGCCGGAGCCGTCGAGGCGCTCCCGATGCTGCACGGCGATCGCGCCGAGCGGAGCGAGGGTTGTCGAGGAATGCAGCATGCGCTCGGTGAGGTAGGGGTGGAGCCGGATGCGCTCCCACTCGCCGGCCCCGAGCGGGCCGGCCTTGTCCCAGATCGCGTTCGAGACGCCGAGCCGGCCGAGATCGTGCACGAGGCCCGCACGGCGAAGCGTCGAGACCTCCACCGCGCCGAGACCGGCCTGCGCCCCGGCGGCCGCCGCGAGGCCGGCCACCGCTGCCGCGTGACCGAGCGTGTACGGCGACTTCAGGTCGACGAAGTTCGCGATCGCGAGCAGCGCGTCGTCGATCCGCTGGCCGGTGAGTACGACGGCAAGCGCGGGCTCCGCGTCGATCACCGCGTCCCAGGTGCCGACCGTGTCGAGATCGGAGAGCAGCAGCTCGCCCTCGGACGAGACATACCCGGCGAGCTCCGGGTCGAACTGCGTGCCGGCACGCGACAGTGCGAGCACTTCCGCAGCCTCGACACCGCCCACGCGGTGGGCCACCTCGACGAACTCGGCGAGCCCGGCGAGCCGCGCCGCGAGCGGTACGTCTGCGCCTTCGAGCCTGCCTGGCCAGCCGCGACCGTCCCATTGCTCGTAGGCGGACCCGAGCGCTTCGAGCACCCCGGCGAAAGGCCGAGCTGCTCGGCGAGGAGCCGCGCCATCTCGGCATGGTGCTCGATCATCCCGTCGAGCTCGTGGTGACCGGAGATCGCGAATTCGATCGCGACCCGGAACCGGTGCAGAGGCGTATTGCCGGCTCCGATCAGTCGCATCGCAGCCATCGCCGCGCGCATGCTCCGGTACTCGTGGTCGTACTTCGACGACTTGATCGCGATGTCGTCGCCGAACCACTTCGCCTGCTCGTGCGCGTCTGAGTGGCAGCCGACGTTGACGAGCAGCGCCGTGTAGTAGACGACCGCCCGCTCCTCCTCGTCGAGCCCGATCCGCTCGCCGAGCCGCAGCGCGATCAGGCACTGGCGCAGAACGTGCTCCATCGGCTGGCCGAAGCCGAGGTCGACCCCAAGCGAGAGCGCCGCCACCAGCTCTGCCAGCCGAACCTGACCCGGATCGCCGTCGCCGGCCACAGTCGAAGCCTATCGGCCCGGAGCCGAGATTTTGGGCGATTACACTCACGGCCGACAACTATCGAGGAGGTAATTTGTGGCAACCACGGCAGGCACCGGCGAGAGCCTCGACACCCTTCGCGAGGCGTTTTCCGGGAGCGTCCTCGACCCCGGACACGCCGAGTACGACGACGCGCGACGTATCCACAACGGGATGATCGACCGGCGGCCGGCGCTGATCGCGCGCTGCCGGAACACCTCGGACGTCTCCGACGCGGTCCGCTTCGCTCGCGCGGAGGGCCTCGACATCTCGGTTCGCGGCGGCGGCCACAACGTCGCCGGGCGCGCCGTCGCCGACGATGCGCTGATGATCGACCTCTCGCCGATGAAGGGCATCTACGTCGACCCGGCCCGCAAGACGGCGCGCGCGCAGGGCGGTACGCTCTGGCGCGAGTTCAACCGCGAGACGGCCGTGCACGGACTCGCGACGACGGGCGGCGCGATCTCGACGACCGGCGTCGCGGGGCTCACGCTCGGCGGCGGGCTCGGTTGGCTGATGGCGAAGTACGGCCTCGCCGCCGACAACCTGATCGGCGTCGAGCTCGTCACGGCCGACGGCAGCGTCGTCAACGTCACGGAGGACTCCGATCGCGACCTGCATCTGGGCTCTTCGCGGCGGTGGTGGGAACTACGGCATCGCCGCCTCGCTCGAGTTCCGCCTGCACCCGCTCTCGGTGGTGACGGGCGGGCTGATCGCGCACCCGATCGCGGCTGCGCCCGAGGTGCTGCGGTTCTACCGCGAGGCGGTTGCCGGCGCCTCCGACGATCTCACCGTGTTCTGCGTGCTCGCGCATGCGCCGGATGGATCGGGCCATCAGATCGCGGCGATGATCGTCTTCCACACCGGCACGCCCGAGGAGGCGCAGCACGAGCTCGCGCCGTTCCTCGGCTTCGGCTCCCCGATCGTCACCGAGGTCGGGCCGATGCCCTACCCGGTGATGAACACGATCCTCGATGCTGCCTACCCCGACGGGCTCTGCAACTACTGGCTCTCGAGCTTCACGACCGGCCTGTCGGACGGCCTGATCGAGACCGCGGTCGAGGCGTTCGCCCGGGTTCCCTCGCCGATGAGCGCCGTCCTGCTCGAGCACTTCCACGGTGCGGTGTGCCGGGTCGGGCAGACCGACACCGCCGTGCCGCACCGCGAGGAGGGCTGGAACCTGCTCCTGCCCTCGATCTGGCCCGATCCCACGGAGAACGATGCGAACATCGCCTGGACACGCGAGACGCATGCCGCGCTCGCTCCGCACCTCGACGAGCGGCGCTGGCTGAACTACCTCGCAGACGACCAGGGCGTCGATGCCGTCCGCGGCGCCTACGGCCCGAACTACGACCGTCTGGTCGAGCTCAAGCGCCGCTTCGACCCGGAGAACGTCTTCCACCACAACCACAACATCGCCCCGTAGGGCGCGACTACCAGGCGCCGCCGCCGCCCCCGCCGCCGCCTCCTCCGCCTCCGGAGAAGCCTCCACCGAAGCCGCCGGAGCCGGAGGACGGCGGCGCGAGGGCCGAGCCGAACCCCGAGGCGAGATCTCCGATCCCGAGAGAGGTGGCGCCGCCGCCGAGGTTGCCGCCCGGAGAGATCCAGAAGATCGACGACTGCTGCGCCATCGCCTCTGGCATCGCCACATGGGCGGCCTGGAGCACGCGCTCGGCGATCCCGAAGGTGATCCCGTAGACCAGGTAGCTCTCCCAGAGCGCGAGCGTTGCCGGGGGCGCATCCTTCAGCCTCGGGAAGTCGGTGAGGTAGCGGCGGAAGGCCTCCCAGCGCTGGGCCTCGGAGGCGGCGGTCGAGGTACAGCGGCGCCAGAGTCGCCGGTGACCGATGGCGACCACCACGATCACGACGTTGATCGTGGCCGAGATCCCGAGGCCGATCAGAACGACGTCGCTCCAACGCACGTACACAGGACGCCAGCGCGACGCGGCGACGAGCCAGCAGACGATCGAGAGCGCGACGAACAGGAGCCCCACGAATACGAGCGGCACCACTCCGCCGCCGAGGAACCAGCGTCGGCTCTTGACCTCACTTGCCACGTCGGCCTTGAACGAGGTGAAGCGCGGGCTCATCGAGGTCCGGTGCGCCGTGATCTGCTCGCGGAAGTTCGAAAGCCGCTCGGAGCCGCTGCCGATCACGCCGTTCACGACGGCGGCGACGTCCTGCTCGTAGTTGGTCATCGCGTCGGGCTTCCCGGCCGAGATCTCGAGGTCGGACAGCTCCTCCTTGCGGAGCCCACCCCAGGTGGAGCGCTCGGTCGTCACCGGCTTCGAGATGTAGACGCCGCGGCGGATCAGGTCGAAGAGCGTGGCGGTGAACTCGAACGACCCCGCCTCGCCGCCCTGTCGCAGGAGCGTCGGCACGAGCGCCGGCTGGGTGTCGGTCGGCGGCTCCTGCTCGTACTCGCGGTCGTAGCCCGTACGCGGCTCGCGGCCGAAGAACCAGTAGACGAGCAGCACGACGAGGAGTGCCGGAACGATGCCGAGCACGAGGAGGTAGAGCACGTAGCGCAGCGGATGGTGGAGCGCGTGCTCGACCTTCGCGTGGTCGCGCTCGAGTGCAGCGGCGCTCGCGGTCTCCTCGCCGACGACCTTCTTCAAGCCGCTGCCCGAGGCCACCTGCATCCCGGAGGTCGAGATGAACGCCGAGCGGCGGATCAGGGCTCGGAGCGCGACGAACTGATGGGCGGGGATGCTTTCCGCGCGCAGCAACGCCTTCTTCCCGGCGAGCCGGACGTCGCCCCTCACGTACACCGGATTGCCCCAGGCACGGACGATCTTTCCCGGCGAGCTGAGCGTGGCGGTGAGCTGATCGAGCCCGACGCCCCACTCGCTCCCCCAGACATCGAGGTTGACGTCGACGACGTCCCTGTAGGCGACGGCGAGTCCGCTCAGCGTGTAGCGGATCTCGAACGTCCGGTTCTCGTCGAGCGCGCTGTAGTGCCAGACGACCCGAACCTTCCCGTCGAGTTGCGCGACCCCGAAGGTGCCCGGCGCATCCGTGCAGCCGAGATCGGTGCAGCCACCGGGCCGGTAAGGCTTGCCGTTCTCGAGCACGAGCACGCGGGAGATTTCCTCACCGCTCGTCACGGGGATCTCGCGGTATCCCCCGGAGAACGGCCCGTCGAACGAGTACTCGATGTGCTCGTCGACGTGAAGTACGCCGTTCGAGGCCATCTGCACGAAGACGGCTGCCTGGGGCAGCCTGTACGACTTCGCCCCGGCCGCCCCGGAGAGCACGAGCGCTGCCGCGGCCGCGGCGAGGAGGACGAGGCCGCTACGCGCTCGGCGCGTCACCGGCTGTCTCCGTGGCAGGCGCCTCGGGGGCCGGTGAGGTGGCAGCGGGCGGGAAGCTGGCGGTCGGCACCGCGCTGTCGCCGTCGTCGATCTGGAACGAATCCCGCTTCGAGAACCCGAGCATGCCTGCGAGCACCACCGCCGGGAACGTCTGGATGCCGTTGTTGTAGGTCAGCACCGTGTCGTTGTAGACCTGCCGCGAGACTGCGATCTTGTCCTCCGTGTCCTTCAGTTGGGCCTGCAGGTCGAGGAAGTTCTGGTTCGCCTTCAGCTCCGGATAGGCCTCGGCCACCGCGAACAGCCGCCCGATCGCCTGGCCGAGAATCCCCTCGGCCGCACCGGCCTGTGCGGGACCGTTCGCCGAGGTGGCCGCCGCCCGCGCCTGGGTGACCGAGTCGAACGTGCCGCGCTCGTGCGCCGCATACCCCTGCACCGTTGCCACGAGGTTCGGCACCAGGTCGTGGCGTCGCTTGAGCTGAACCTCGACCTGCGCCCAGGCGTTGTCGACCCGGTTTCGCTTCCGGATCAGACCGTTGTAGAGCGCCACGACCCAGAGGCCGAGCAGCACGATCAAGACGATCGCCACGATCAGGACCCACGACACGGCGCGACTCTACCCCGTCAGACGGGAAGACGGCCGCCGGCGAGACCCACGATCACACCGACCACCCCGGCAAGGAGAAGCGTCGCTACCGGACCTCGCCGGAAGACGAGCATCAGGACGGCGGCGGCGGCGAGCACTGCGTATTGCCACGGCACCGAGAGGGCACCGGCGAGCGGAATCGCCGCGCCGAGGATCGCGCCGATCGCGGCCGGCCCCGCACCGGCCAGGAAGGCGGCGGCGCTTCGGTTCGCACGCAGGCGGTCGAAGCGGCCGGCGCCGAGCAGCACGAACGCGAACGACGGTGAGAAGGCGACGACGGCAGCGAGGAGGCCGCCGCCGATGCCCGCTGCCGCGTAGCCGACGACCGCGACCGTCAACACGACGGGGCCCGGTGTCACCTGACCGAGCGCCACGGCATTCAGGAACTGGCCGGAGGTCATCCAGTGGTAGTGGTTGACGGCGTCGGCCTGCATGATCGGGATGATCACGAAGCCCCCGCCGTAGGAGAGCGCGCCCACCTTGAACGCGACCCACGCGAGCGCGAGCAGGCCGCCACTCGCGCCGGCCACGGGCGCAAGCACCGCGAGCGTGGGAACCGAGACGCGCCGCCGGATCACGAGCTCGACGAGCCCGCACCCGAGCAGGACGAGTACCACCCACGGCCCGAGCGTCGCGCTCGCTGCCCCGCCCGCGAGCAGGTAGACGATCCACCGGGCGCCGCTCGCGGCGCGCCGCCGGCTCTCGGGAACGAGACTCCAGCCCGCCCAGACCGCGACCGCCGCGACCGCGGCCCCGGCCCCGGCCCCGGCTCCGCGAACCCACCGCGGCGGCGCCCCGGAAAGGAAGAGCGCCGCCAGCGCCAGGATCACGACGAGGCCCGGGACGATGAAGCAAAGGCCGCCGATGAGGGCGCCGGGCCGCCCACGGACGCGCCAGGCGCAGAAGATCGCAAGCTGCGTCGAGGCGGGGCCCGGCAGCAGGTTGCAGGCGGCGATCGCGTCCTCGAACTCCTTGGGCTCGATCCAGCGCCGGTCTTCCACACAGAGGCGCCGCAGGAGCGCTATGTGCGCGGGCGGCCCACCGAAGCCGATGCACCCGATCCGCGCCAACTCGAGCGCCACCGTCCCAAGGCCAGGCCGGGCGGTCACTGCAGCGAACATACCAAGCGGCGTGACACGGCGATGTACCGTGACCCCGATGCGCGCGCTGGTGAAAGCAGAGCCCGCCGAAGGGCTACGCCTCGAGGATGTTCCCGAGCCGGAGATCGGGATCAACGACGTCCTGATTCGCGTGCACAAGACCGGGATCTGCGGCACCGACCTCCACATCTACGAGTGGGACGACTGGGCCGCGAAGACGATCCCGGTGCCGATGGTCGTCGGGCACGAGTTCGTCGGCGAAGTGGTCGCGTTCGGCTCGAACGTGAGTGACTTCGCAGTCGGCGACCTGGTGAGCGGCGAGGGCCACGTCGTCTGCGGCCGGTGCCGAAACTGCATGGCCGGGCGGCGGCATCTCTGCGCCTACTCGATCGGCCTCGGCGTCAACCGGCCGGGCGCGTTCGCCGAGCTCGTCTCGCTGCCGATGACGAACATCTGGCATCACTGGCCCGGGATCGACGAGGAGGTCGCCGCGATCTTCGACCCCTTCGGGAATGCCGTGCACACGGCGCTCTCCTTCACAGTGCTCGGCGAGGACGTGCTCGTCACGGGCGCGGGCCCGATCGGCTGCATGGCGGTCGCCGTCGTCAGGCACGCCGGCGCCCGGCACGTCGTCGTCACCGACCTGAACCCCTACCGCCTCGAGCTCGCGCGGCGAATGGGCGCCACCATCGCCGTCGACCCGCGCGAGCGCGACCTCGCCGAGGTTCAGGCCGAGCTCGGCATGACCGAGGGCTTCGACGTGGGCCTCGAGATGTCGGGCAGCCCCGAGGCGCTCCGCACGATGCTCGCGAACATGGCGCACGGCGGCCGCATCGCCCTGCTCGGGATCCCATCCGAGCCGATGACGCTCGACCTGAATCCGCTGATCTTCAACATGCTGACCGTGAAGGGCATCTACGGCCGAGAGATGTACGAGACCTGGTACCAGATGAGCGTGATGATCGAGTCGGGCCTCGACATCAGCCCGGTGATCACGCACCGCTTCGGCTACCGGGATTTCGAGGAAGCCTTCGCCGTCGCCCGATCGGGGCAGTCGGGGAAGGTCATCCTCGACTGGACGGAGACGTAGGCTTCACGCGGAATGTACGGGAACCTCCGCGACGAGCTCACCGAGACCCTCGCGAGCCTGCGCGAGGCGGGGACCTACAAGTCCGAGCTCGTGATGACGACGCCCCAGGGGGCGCACGTCGAGGTCGAGGGGCGCGGCGAGCTGCTGAACCTCTGCGCGAACAACTACCTCGGGCTCGCCAATCACCCCGCGGTCGTCGACGCGGCGCGCGACGCGCTCGACCGGTGGGGCTACGGGATGGCCTCGGTGCGCTTCATCTGCGGAACGCAAGAGCTGCACCGCGAGCTCGAGCAGCGCTCTCGGCCTTCCTCGGCACCGAGGACACGATCCTCTTCTCGTCGTGCTTCGACGCGAACGGCGGCCTCTTCGAAGCGCTCCTCAGCGACGAGGACGCGGTGATCTCGGACGCGCTCAACCACGCCTCGATCATCGACGGGATCCGGCTCTGCAAGGCGCAGCGGCTGCGGTATGCGAACGGGGACATGGACGAGCTCGAGGCCCGGCTCGTCGAGGCAAAGGGCGCGCGCCGGCGGCTGATCGCGACCGACGGAGTCTTCTCGATGGATGGCTACCTCGCACATCTCGACACGATCTGCGACCTCGCCGAGCGCCACGACGCGCTCGTCATGGTCGACGACTCGCATGCCGTCGGCGTCGTCGGCCCCGGCGGCCGCGGGACGCCGGAGCACCACGGCGTGAGCGAGCGGGTCGACATCCTCACCGGCACTCTCGGCAAGGCGGTCGGCGGGGCGAGCGGCGGGTACGTCTCGGGCCGGCGCGAGATCGTCGAACTGCTGCGCCAGCGCGCCCGGCCGTATCTCTTCTCGAACAGCCTGGCGCCGCCGGTCGTGGCCGCGAGCCTCGCAGCGCTCGACCTGATCGAAGGCTCCCACGAGCTCCGCGATCGCCTGCGCGAGAACACGGCGCACTTCCGAAGCCGCATGTCCGTGCTCGACTTCGAGATCCTGCGCGGCGAGCACCCGATCGTGCCCGTGATGATCGGCGACGAGCTCACCGCCGCCCGCTTCGCCGAGAAGCTCGCCGAGCTCGGGATCTACGCGGTCAGTTTCTCGTTCCCGGTCGTCCCGCGCGGGACGGCGCGGATCCGTACCCAGATGTCCGCGGCCCACACGCTGGCCGACCTCGACTTCGCGGTCGAGCGGTTCGCCGAGGCCCGCGAGTCCGTTCCGCTCTAGGAACGGAGGACGACCTCGACCGCGGTTCCGCGGCCCGGTACGGAGCGCAGCGACATCGCACCTCCGATCGCTGCCGCCCGGCCGCGCATGTTCGCGATTCCCTGGGTCGCGGCGTCGGTCGGCGGCATGAACCCCGTCCCGTCGTCGCGGACGACGACGAGCCGCTCTGTCCCACGAAGGCCGATCGTCACCCAGGCCTTGCCCGCGCGCGCATGCCGGCGCACGTTCGCGAGCCCCTCCTGGACGATCCGAAACACCTCGATCTGCTCGTCGGGCGCAAGGGCGACCACGCCGTCGATCTCGAGCTCCACCTCGAGCATGCCGTCGGCGGTGAGGAAGTCGACGTACCGGCGAAGCGCGGCGTCGAACGGGGCGTTGCCCGAGGCCGAGGAGAGCGCGAGGACGGCAAAGCGCGCCTCGGTTTGCGCGGCCTGCACGGCGTCGCGGAGCTTGGGAACGGTCTCCTTCACATCGGCGCCCGCCTCGATCATCGCGGCGTGCGTCGAGATCGCAAACAGATACTGGGAGAGGCCGTCGTGGATCTCGCGGGCGACGCGGCCTCGCTCCTCCGCGACAGCGCGTCCGAGCTCGGAGGCCAGGATCGCCCGGCAGACACCGACGACCAGGATCGCGTAGGCGAAGAGGCGCAGGAAGTCGCCCTGCGTGACGTACCTCACGGCCTCGACGGGCTCGAAGAGCAGGTCGATCGAGGCGAAGAGCGTCAGCGTCGCCCCGAGTGCGAGCCAGCGGTCGAGATCTTCACCGCGCCGCCGGAAGCGGTCGGCGAACCCGGCCACGGCCGCGAGATTGAGCAACGCGGTGACCGCGAGTGCGATGCCCCGGGCCGAACGCGAGTCGCCGAGATTGATCAGCCCGAGCCGGTGGGTGAGCCACCAGATCGCGAACAGCCCGACGACCACGGCGAACAGCGCCTCGATCAGATCGGCCCCGGTCGCGTTCGGCACCGCCGCGGACGAACGGCGCGCAGGCGATCAGCGCCCAGCCGCAGAGCACGCCGCCGAGGCAGCCCCAGGGTTCAATCCCGGCTTCCGTCCTCTGCGCCACGGCCGGCCAGACGGCGAAGACGATCCACGACAGCGAGATCAGCGAAAAGCCGCAGCTCAGGATCAGGTCGAACCTCCGCTCCTCGACCGTGAATCGGATCGCGGTCAGGAGCGCGAGCAGTCCGGCTCCAACCGCGTAGAGCGACGTGAGTACGACTCGCAACTGGGGCAGGTCGTAGGGCGCGCGGAGGCTCGACTTCGTCAGGAAGAGAGCAAGCGCGGCCCCGAGCAGCGAGACGAGCACCACCTCGCCCGACAGGAACGTCTCGAACGCATCTCTGCGTGCCCTTTGGCGCATCGCTCGTGGTATCGGCACACTGGCCGAGGGTCATGACCATCCGGGTGCTCATCGCCGACGACCACCCGCTTACGCGGGAGGCGCTCGCCGGCCTGCTGGCCGCGAACGGCTTCGAGGTCGTCGCGCAGGCCTCGGGCGGCCTCGAGGCGATCGCCAGCGCCGGCGAGCTGCGGCCGGATGTCGTCGTCCTCGACCTGACGATGCCCGACATGGACGGTCTCACCGCGCTGCCGAAGCTGCGCGAGGCGTCGCCCGAGAGCTCCGTGGTCGTCCTGACGGCGGCCGAGGACGACACGAACCTGCTGACGGCGATCCGGCTCGGAGCGGCCGGCTACCTGCTCAAGAACGAGCCGCCGGAGCGGATCGTCGAGTTCCTGCGCGGCGTCGCCCACGGCGAGGCGGCCCTGTCGGGCGCTGTGGCGCGACGGCTGCTCGAGCAGGTGCGCGACGGGAGCCTCCAGCACGGCGTCGTACCCGAGTCGATCGCTGAGCGCCTCTCGGCCCGGGAGCTCGAGGTCCTGCTCCTGCTCGACCAGCACCTCGGCACCGACGAGATCGCCCAGCGGCTCTTCATCTCGGAGCACACGGTGCGCTCGCACGTGAAGAACCTGCTCGCCAAGCTCGGCGTCTCATCGCGCCGCGAGGCGCTCGACAAGCTGGCGAAGGCGCGCGGCTAGCCAGCCGCCGCGTGCCCGCCCGAACGGTCATCGTTTTCAGCCATGTCGGCGGAAGGCGACGCCGGGGTCATTTCGTCACACTCTCGTTTCAGTACCTGTCCCCCGCTTTCCACCTGCTGGGCACGACAATTCGGGCTTTCTCCACGTGCCGTTTTCAGGCGTTACCTGACCCCGGTCTGGCGACTGGAGGACGCAGCGCACCGGTACGGCCAGGTTGCTAGCCGAACCCAGCGAGCGCCGAGCCGACGAGCTCAGGCAGCGTCTCGAGGTTGTAGCCGCCTTCGAGCACCGCGGCGACGCGAGGCGCAAGCCCCGAGGCACGCCGGGCCAGCTCCTCGAAGATCTCCGTCGAGAGCTCGAGCTCGGCCAGTGGGTCTTCGCGGTGTGCGTCGAACCCGGCCGACACGAGCAGCAGCTCGGGCTCGAAGGCCTCGACCGCCTGCTCGGCCAGCGCGAACGCCTCGAGGTAGCCCTCGTCGCCGGTGCCGGCGGCGAGCGGCAGGTTGACGAGGGTCTCGCCCTGCTCGCGGGGCCCGCCCGTTCCCGGATAGAACGGCCACTGGTGCAACGAGACGAAGAGGATCGTCGGATCGTCGCCGACGATCGCCTGCGTCCCGTTCCCGTGGTGAACGTCCCAGTCGAGGATCGCGACCCGGCCGATCCCGAGCTCGGCCTGTGCCCATCGCGCGGCGATCGCCACCGAGTCGAAGATACAGAACCCCATCGCGCGCCCGGGCTCGGCATGATGGCCCGGCGGGCGTGCGAGTGCAAAGCCTCCGAGCCGGACCGCCTCGATCGCCGCACCGGCCGCGAGCAGTGCGGCGTCATACGTCGTCGCCGTGCAGATCGTGTCCGAGTCGATGAATCCGGGCGCCGAGCGGATCCGCTCGACGAGCGCACCCGTGTGGCAGCGGAGGATGTCCTGTTCGCTCGCCGGCGCGCATTCGGCGAACGCGAACTGCTCGTGCAGCACCTCGATGCGGGCCTGGGACTCGGGGTGTCCACCCGTTGGATGGAGGCACGCGAAGTCGCGATGGCTGACGAGTTCCACCTCTACGAGCGCTCGGCGATGCGACGCGCGAGGCCGTTCACGCCGAGCCCACGAGCAAACGCCTCGGCGCGGACCCAATCGGGCGGCGTCTCGACCAACACCGGCAACGGAGCCGCGGAATCCATCGTCGCGATCCGCCGGTAGAGCCGCAGGTCGTCAGCGAGCGACTCGAACTTCCCGGCCTCGAGTGCGGCCTCGAGCGTCCCGAACGTCCCCAGGATCTTGGCCGCCGACTTCGGGCCGATCCCGGGAGCGCCCGGGATCCGGTCCGACGAGTCGCCGCGAAGGGCTATGAAGTCCGGCACCTGCTCCGGGTCGACGCCGTAGCGCTCGCGTACCTCGGCGGGGCCGATGCGGGCGAGCTCGCTCACCCCTTTGACCGGCTGCAGCACGGTGACGTGATCCGACACGAGCTGGAACGCGTCACGGTCGGAGGTCGCGACGAGCACCGGTCCCGCCCAGCCGGCAACCGCGGCTGCCAGGAAGTCGTCGGCCTCGTACCCCGCGGCCTTCCCGACGGCGAACCCGAACGACTCGACGAGAGCCGGGAGCGCTGCCAGCTGCTCGACGATCGCGTCCTCGAAGACACGCCCTGTCTGATATTCGGGCAGCGCCTCGTTACGGTAGGTCGGCGAGTCGAGCGAATCCCAGCCGACGACGACCGAGACCGGCTGCTCGGACTCCCACAACCGCAGCAGGAAGTTGCCGAACCCGACGAGGGCGTTCGCCGGCCGGCCGCCCTCGCCACGGATCGATTTGGGCAGAGCGTGGTAGGCGCGGTGGGCCAGCGAGTCGCCGTCGATCGCAAGCAAAACGCCCGGCCGGGAAGGACTTGCCATCACGGGCGAGTATCGCTTACCCCGACGCCGCGGCTACAGTGGCGCACCGAAATGGCTCAAACAGTGAAAACAGCCAAGCCGGGGAAGGCGAACGGTCGCCGCCTGGTGATCGTCGAGTCCCCCGCGAAGGCCAAAACCATCGCGGGCTACCTCGGCAGCGACTACATGGTCGAGTCGTCGATCGGCCACATTCGCGACCTGCCGCATAGCGCCGCCGAGGTTCCGGCCGCCCAGAAGCAAGAGCCCTGGGCGCGGCTCGGCGTCGACGTCGACCATGACTTCGAGCCGCTCTACGTCGTCGACCCGAAGAAGAGGTCGGTCGTCAGCGACCTGAAGGCAAAACTCAAGAACGCCGACGAGCTCCTGCTCGCGACAGACGAAGACCGCGAAGGCGAGGCGATCGCCTGGCACCTCGTCGAGGTGCTGCAACCCAAGGTGCCGGTGAAGCGGATGGTCTTCCACGAGATCACGAAGCCCGCGATCGAGCGGGCGCTCGGGGAGACCCGCGACATCGACGACCGGCTCGTGAACGCCCAGGAGACGCGCCGCATCCTCGACCGACTCTACGGCTACGAGGTCTCCCCTGTCCTCTGGCGGAAGGTGATGAAGGGCCTCTCGGCCGGCCGCGTGCAGTCGGTTGCGACGCGCCTCGTCGTGGAGCGCGAGCGCGAGCGGATCGAGTTCCGCGCCGCCGAGTACTGGGACATCGTCGGCACGTTCGACCCGGGTGCGTTCGACGCGAGGCTCAGCGCGGTCGACGGCCGCAGGGTCGCCCAGGGCCGCGACTTCGCCCGCAACGGCACGCTCCAGACGGACGGCGCCGTTCAGCTCGACGAGGAAGCGGTGCGCTCGCTTGCAGCAGCGCTCGAGGGTGTGGAGTACGCCGTGCGGTCCGTCGAGCGAAAGCCGTACACCCGCCGCCCCGCCGCCCCGTTCATCACCTCGACCCTGCAGCAGGAGGCGAGTCGCAAGCTCCGTTTCACCGCGCAGCACACGATGCGCGTCGCGCAGCGGCTCTACGAGAACGGCTACATCACCTACATGCGCACCGACTCGACCTCGCTCGCGGAGAGCGCGGTCGTGGCCGCGCGCTCTGCCGCAACGACGCTCTATGGGGCCGACTCGATCCCGGAGGCCCCGAGGCAGTACAGCCGCAAGGTGAAGAACGCCCAGGAGGCCCACGAGGCGATCCGCCCGGCCGGCGACAGCTTCCGGGCACCCGACGCGGTCCGCGCCGGGGTCGAGCGCGACGAGGCCGCTCTCTACGATCTGATCTGGAAGCGCACGGTGGCCTCACAGATGGCCGACGCCCGCGGCGAGACCGTCTCGGTCAAGCTCGGCGCGATCGCGTCCGATGGCCGGGACGCCGAGTTCGGCACCGCCGGCACGGTGATCACCTTCCGGGGCTTCATGCTCGCCTACGAGGAGGGCCGCGACGAGGCGGTTGCCGCAGACGAGGAGGAGCGCCGCCTGCCCGCGCTCAGCGAGGGCGACAAGCTGAAGGCAACCGCGCTCGAGCCCGAGACGCACTCGACCACCCCGCCCGCCCGCTTCACCGAGGCCACGCTCGTGCGGGCGCTCGAGGAGCGCGGCATAGGCCGGCCGTCCACCTACGCCTCGATCCTGGGCACGATCCTCGACCGCGGCTACATCCGCAAGGTCGGCCAGGCGCTCGTGCCAACCTTCCTCGCGTTCGCGGTGACGAACCTGCTCGAGCAACACTTCAGCCGGCTCGTGAACTACGAGTTCACGGCGTTGATGGAAGACGACCTCGACCGGATCGCCTCGGGCGACGAGGAGCGCACGGCGTGGCTGCAGCGTTTCTACTTCGGCGGAAACCCGGGTGACGAGGGGCTGAAGGCGCTCGTCTCCGACCTCGGTGACATCGACGCGCGCCAGATCAACACGATCGAGATCGGCGCCGGGATCGAGCTTCGCGTCGGCCGCTACGGCCCCTACATCGAGCGCGACGGCGAGCGGGTGACGATCTCCGACGAGATCTCCCCGGACGAGCTCACGGTGGAGAAGGCGGAGGAGCTCCTCTCGCAGGCCTCCGATCAGCGCGAGCTCGGCGTCAACCCCGAAACCGGCCGCGCCGTCCTCGTGAAGACCGGCCGCTATGGCCCGTACGTGACCGAAGAGGCCGACGAGGGCGAGAAGCCGCGCACGGCCTCGCTCTTCAAGGCGATGTCGCCCGAGTCGGTGACGCTCGACGACGTCCTGCCGCTGCTCGCGCTTCCGCGAACCGTCGGCACCGATCCCGGCACCGAGGAGGACGTCGTCGTCTCGAACGGCCGCTACGGCCCGTTCGTCAAGCGCGGCGCTGATACCCGGTCGCTCGAGACCGAGGAGCAGCTGCTGACGATCTCGCTAGACGAGGCGCTGGCCGTGCTCGCGCAGCCCAAGCAAAGCAGGCGCCGGCCGACCGGGGAGCCGCTGAAGGAGCTCGGGAACGATCCGGTGAGCGGCAAGCCGCTCGTCGTCAAGAACGGCCGTTTCGGCCCCTATGTCACTGACGGCGAGACGAACGCGAGCCTCCGATCGAGCGACGCGGTCGAGACGCTGAGCTTCGACAGGGCCGTCGAGCTGATGACCGCGCGCCGCGAGCGGGGCCCGGCCGCGCCCGCCGGGCGCAAACGCCGCTCCTAGCGCCCGAGAGTTCACATTTTACAAACGTTTGCCCCTGGCTACTTGCCGCAGGATCGGCGATACTGCGTCCGGGTGGCCCGTGATGCCGCTCGTGCGCTACCGTTATGGGGGGAGCGAGCGAGGTGGAAGCTCGGGCGAAACGGGGCGAGAAACCTAAGAATCCTTCGATTCCACTGGAATTCGATGGACAAATACCATACGGTGCGGATGCGGCACCTCGGTGACAGACACGGCGGAGAAAGGCCTAGGGACACACGTGACTCAGAACCAACTGACGGAGCTGCTGGAGACTGAAGGCGCCAAGTCGATGCTCGAGCGGGGCGAGGAGCGCGGCTGGATCGAGCCGGCCGAGCTCGAGGCCTTCGCGGTCGAGCACGAGCTTGTCGACGCAGATGTCGAGGATCTGACCCGCGAGCTCGAGCGCATCGGGCTCGAGGTACGCGAGGCCAAGCCGGAGGAGAAGGCCTCGAAGACCGAGGAGGTCGTATACGAGGCCGACCAGCCTTCGGGCGCGGGCGACTCGCTTCAGCTGTTCCTCGCAGACGTCGGTCGTCACAAGCTGCTCACGGCTGCCCAGGAGGTCATCCTCGCGAAGAAGATCGAGCGCGGCGACCTGATCGCCAAGCGCCAGATGATCGAGTCGAACCTGCGTCTCGTCGTCTCGATCGCCAAGGGCTACCGCGGTCTCGGCGTCCCGTTCCTCGACCTGATCCAGGAGGGCACGCTGGGCCTGAACCGCGCCGTCGAGAAGTTCGATTGGCGCCGTGGCTACAAGTTCTCGACGTACGCGACCTGGTGGATCCGCCAGTCGGTGCAGCGCGCGGTTGCGAACCACGCGCGCACGATCCGGGTCCCGGTCCATGTGGTCGAGCGGCAGCAGAAGCTGTCGCGCGCCGCCCGCCGGCTCGAGGTCGAGCTCGGCCGCGAGCCGACGAAGGAAGAGCTCGCCGAGGCCACCGGCCTCCCGATCCAGCACGTCGACGAGGCCCTTTCGGCCGCCTCTGCGTCGGTCTCGCTGAACCAGACGGTCGGCGCCGACGACGAGGGCGAGCTCGGCGATCTCTTCGCCGACCGGGAGGCTCCGGACCCGTTCGACGAGGCCGAGGAATCGCTTCGCCGGCAGAACATCCGCAAGGCGCTCGACGCCCTGCCGGAGCGCGAACGGCGCATCCTCGAGCTTCGCTTCGGCTTCGAGGGCGAGCCCTGGACACTCGAGGCCATCGGCCACGAGCTCGACCTCACCCGCGAGCGCGTACGGCAGCTCGAGGGTCAGGCGCTCTCGCGGCTCGCGGCGCTGCGCGAGCTGGCAGGCCTCGCGGCCTGACGGCTAACGCAGCTCGTACGTCCGTCGGAGATACCGGTCGAACTGCGGGACAGTGAACGCGCCGCGCCCGCGGCCGGTCGTATAGAGCAGGCCCTTGTCGATCAGCCTGGCCCGGGTCGGGCCGAGCTGTTCGGAGCTGCGGCCGAGCACCACCGCGACGTCGCCGGCGGTCTGCTCGTCTGGGCCGAGCTCGGCCATCGCCCGGAGGTAGCGGAGCTCGAGGTCCGTGGTGCGCTCGGCCCGGACGCGGAAGAACGACTCGTCCAGCTTCTGCTCGACGACGCGCTGCGCCGCCTCGGCGACGAGCTCGGTGATCGGGACGTCGTCGGGCGCGAGGTCCCAGACGATCTTCCCGTACTCCTGCAGGAAGTACGGGTATCCCTCGGTGTAGCCGACGATCACGTCGATCGCACCCGGCTCGAAGCTGACGCCGAGGTCGGCGGCCGGCTCGGCCAGCGCGACCTCTGCCTGCGGCGCCGAGAGCCGTCCGATCCGCGGGAACTTGAACAGCCGCTCGGCATACGACTTTGCCTCCCCGGCGAGCCGGGGCAGCTGGGGCAGCCCGGCGCCGACGAGTGTGATCGGAAGCTGCAGCTGCACTGTCCGGTGCAGGCCGGCGATCAGCGCCTCGAACTCATGCGCCTGCAGGAACTGGACCTCGTCGATCAGGAACGCGACGCCCGTCTCCCGCTCGGCGGCCGCCTCGCCGAGGGCGACGAGCAGGTCGGTGAGGTCCTCGCTCAAGTTCCCGGCGTCGGCGAGCCCCTCGACCGGGTCGGCATCGATCCCGGCGGTGACCGAACCGTCGGTGGAGACCGTGAGCGAGAACGACTTGAGGACGCCCGCGGCGCGGCGCATCCGCTCGCCCCAGCTCGCCTTCGGCGCGAGCTGGAAGAGGGCGCGGCGCACGAGGTTCCCCATGCGCGGCCCGAACTCCTGGTGCTTCGTGATCTCGGTCGGCACCGTCACCCAGCCGCTGTTGAGCGCGCGGCTCTCGAACGCGCCGAGCAGCACGGTCTTGCCCACGCCCCGCAGGCCCGTGATCAGCATCGACTGCTCGCTACGGCCGTGCTGCAGTCGGTCGAGGAGGATCTCGAACCCCTCGAGCTCCGCGTCGCGGCCGACGAGCGCCGGTGGCCGGGCGCCTGCATTCGGCGTGTACGGGTTCTCGCGAGGGTTCACGGCACGAGCTTATCTCTTTTATCGGATGTCGATAAGAGTCGCTAAGAGCCCCCTGTACCATCAGCTCTTATCCGTTCCCGATAAGTTTCGATAAGATTGCCAAGAACTTTCGCGGCCGAGAGCCGCCTCCGCGGGCTCGGACCGAGGGGCGGCCGTATCCTCTCCGGATCGACGCTGCGAGCCCCCACCCGCTTCGCCCCGACGGCCCGCTGGTGGGACCGCTCGTCAGAGTGGAGCCGCTCGAGGAGCGCCATCGCGAGGGCCTGCGCGAGGCGGCCGGCGACGATCCGGAGGTCTTCCGCTACATGGCCTACCCCGGTGACTTCGACGTCTGGTTCGACGAGGCGCTCGGGGCGCCGGACGACGTCGCGTTCGCGGTCGTTGCCGACGGCCGCGAGGTGGGCTCGACGCGCTACCTCAACTTCGAGCCGTACCACCGTCGCGTGGAGATCGGCTGGACGTGGCTGCGCCCCTCGGCGCGGGGCACCGGGGCGAACGTCGAAGCGAAGCTCCTGCTCTGCGAGCGCGCGTTCGAGCAGCTCGGGCTTCAGCGGGTCGAGTTCAAGACGGATCGCCGCAACGAGCGCACGCGCGGCTCGCTGCTGGCGCTCGGCGCGCAGTTCGAGGGGATCGCCCGCAAACACATGATGCTGCCGACGGGCCCGCGCGACTCGGCGTGGTACGCGATCACCGAGGACGACTGGCCGGAGGCGAAGGCGCGCCTGTTGTGGAGGCTCGAGCTGAAGGCGTGAGATCCCGGCTGCCGACCGCGCCGGTCAGGAGCGAGCCGCGGAGCGACGCGGAGCAGGTCACCCAGGCGCTCTTGCACGAACCGCTCGAGGTGGAGGCGCGCCGCGACGGCTGGGCGAGGATCGTGACAGCCTACGGCTACCCCGGCTGGGTGGCCGAGGAGGCGCTCGAGGACGGCGAGGGAACGCTGCCCGGACCCTCGGCTCTGCTGCCGCTCGCAGTCGCGCGGGAATTCGTCGGGACGCCGTACGAGTGGGGCGGCCTGTCAGAGCAGGGAATCGACTGCTCGGGCCTCGTCCATCTCGCCCACCGGCTGTGTGGGCGGCTCGTGCCGCGCGACTCCTGGCAGCAGGAGGCAGCCGCGGCGCCGGTCGGGGCCGGCAGGGAGCGTCCAGGGGATCTCGTGACCTACGGCGAGGGCCTGCGGGCAGACCACATCGCCTTCTGGCTCGGCCACGGGCGGATCCTCCATTCGACCGCCCGCGAGAGCCTCGGCGTGGTCGAGGAGCGGGAGCCTGTGGAACTCCTCGCACGCCGCCGCTTCGTCCGCAGGATGCAATTGTTGAGACCCGATTGAGGGATGCGTCTAAAGCCGATTCGACGCAGAGCCGATACCGGGCACGTGGACGCAGCACAGCGTGAGGAGATTCTGACCAGGTACCGCGAGCATTCCCGCCGTTTTCAAACGGTGGCCGCCCGCCGGACGCCGGCGACCGACCTGATCGAGTTTCCCCAGCGCCCCCCGGGCCCTGAGCCCGAGCACCTGCCCACCGCCCGCGAGATCGAAGTCCTCCAGCTCGTCTCGGAAGGACTCGTCAACCGCGAGATCGGCGACCGTCTCTACCTCTCGGAGGAGACGGTGAAGAGTCACATCCGCCACCTGCTTGCCAAACTGCAGGCACGGTCAAGAGCCCACGCCGTTGCTGTTGGCTTCCGGCGTGGGCTCCTGACTTAACCTTCTAAGCAGGTATTTCGGTCCCTGTGGACAATCACCAGAAGGGTGATGTCAGGGACAGGCGAAACGCTGATACTCAGTCGGTGGAACTACCAGGCATATGCGCCACCCGCGAGTGTCGCGCGGGTTGCAAGAGGCAGCGATCTTGCGCATGAGGAATTCTCCCATCGATGTTGGGAACTGACGGCAGGGGCAATCTTATGACCCTTTTGGGGGAATTGCAAGTCGTGGAGCACCAGTAGCAACGAGCAGCGAAACAAGTGAGCGCCAAAATACTCCTCGGTTACCAGGCCTGTCTCGCTGGGATTGCGCTTGCTGTTCTTTGCCCTCGCGCTTCCCTCGGGGCCTTGGTAGCCCACTCGCGGTCGTTGGCCTCGCCGCGGTCGCCGCGGTGGCAGAACGAGGGCGAGTGAGACTAGATAGCAGGACGGAGGTTTCGATCTCGATTCTGCCGACCGTATTCGCGGCGGCAGTTTTCGGGCCGCTCGCCGGATGGTGGTTTCGGCGGCCTCCCTCATCGGAGACGCACCATCGAGCGCCTCCGCCGACCCGCCTGGTGGGGATCCCGGGCGTCCGCCTGCGATCAAGTGGGGAATCTTTACCTGCGCCGAGCGATCTATGGTGCTGCAGCGGGCTTCGCTGCCGTTGCTATGGCTCCCCTCGCCCAGATGCGACGGCACAATCATAGTCGCTACCGCGACCGCAGCCCTTGTTGCCGAGCTCGTTGGATCTGGCGTTCACGGTGTTGACGCTCTGGATCCGGCGCAACCAAGCTTTGCGTTCTTCCGAATGTGCGCGCCGATGTACACGCTTTCGGTGTGCCTTTACACGCCCATCGTCGCGGCTCTCACAATCGCCTACACGCGTGTGTCCCCATGGACGCTCCCGCTCTTCTTTATCCCGGCCCTCGCAGCGCAGCGGCTCTTTGGTCTCTATCAACAGCAGCGTCAACTTACGGCGCAACTGGTCGACGCCAACATTGACCTCGAAAACGCCAATCTCTCTTTCGCAACCGCTCTTGTGACAACGCTTGATGCACGGGACAGATACACGGCTGGACATTCGGCCGCAGTGGCGATCTATGCGCGCGACATCGCCGTACGCATGGGGTTTCCCGACGAGGAGTCAGGCAAGGCTCATCTCGCCGGTCTGGTTCACGACGTCGGCAAGATCGGCCTTTCAGCCGGCGTACTCGAGAAGCCAGGCGCTCTCACGCTTGAGGAACGCCGAGAAATGCAACGCCATTCAGAGATTGGCGAGCGGATCCTCAACAAGGTTGCGAGCTACGCCGAAATCGCCTCGATCGTTCGCCATCACCACGAGAGGGTCGACGGCGGCGGCTACCCCGACGGTTTGACTGATGAAGCAGATACCGCTTCTGTCTCGCATCATCGCAGTCGCGGACGCCTACAACGCCATGACATCCGACCGTCCGTACCGCGACGCGATGCCGAGCCGAGTCGCCAGGCTTCGGCTCGCGCAAGCGGTCGAATCTCAGTTCGATACCTCCGTCGTAGCCGCATTCGAAGCCGTACTCGCCATGGCGACCGAGCCATACCGCATGGCGCGGTCGCCCGAGTTTAGTTTCGAGTGGCAACAGCAGGAATCTGACGGGTATAGCTCAGCCGCAGACTACGAGTCGAAGCCGTCATCGATCTCGCCGGTCTCGATTTCGGCGTAACGCGCGATCGCTTCGACGCGCGTCCGCGCACCGAGCTTGTCGTAGACGTGATCAAGATGCCGTTTTACCGTGGCCGTGGCGATGAAGAGACTGGAGGCAATTTCTGCGTTCTTCTTGCCCTGCCTTACGTGTTCCATGATCTCGCGCTCACGTCGTGAAAGCACGCCGGTGACGCCGGTCGAGCGCGTCACGAGACCCGCGGACTTCGCGAGCGTTAGGTCGTTAGAACGAAGCAGAACCTCGCGCAACTGTGCCTTGTGTTCGGGAAACAAGACGAGTTGGCTCAAAAGAGCCGGCGCTGCGCGCACAGCACAGACGACTCCGTCCCAAATGTCGAGGCGAGATGCAGTATCAAGGAGTGACTTGACAACATGACCTGACCCCGAGCTTGCATCAAGCTGGCCGATTGCCCGAGCCGCTTCCGACAGAACGCGCGTGTCGCCCGCCTGGGTCGTGTCCTTTGCTCTCTGAGCTACTGCCAGGGCGCCGGCTTTATCGCCGGCAACCGCCAGCGCGAGCGCTCGCGTGGCGAGATATTCGCCGTACATGGCCCGACCGACGCGCTCTCTCATGGGGACGCTGAAATCATCAGCGACCGCCGCCAGCGCCTCCGGCACCCGTTGTTGGGCGAGATCCAGACGCGCTCGGAGCGCTCCGACGTTGACCTGCATGTGCAAATCGCGGCCGTATGGCGCCTGGCGTTCGATCTTTCGAAGCAGCGCTTCCGAACGGCCGAAGTGCCGCAGCCCCAACTCCGCGGCAGCGAGCGACCAGGCGACGTGCGGCATCGCGAACGCGAGACCGAAGTCACCGAGTTCTGCCAGCGACGCGCGGAGGAGCGTCACGCCCTCGCTGTACCGGCCGCGGACCACAAATGCTGTCCCACGGACGTACGCCCAACCGCTCCGGACGAACGGATCTGTGACCCGGGGCAACAATGCAGCTGCGTCGGGATCCTCGCGTGTGAGCTCTCCCATGTCCCAACCAAAGGACCGGTGCGTCCGAGCTGTATCGAGCCTGAGCCGGTCGCTGGCCCTCATGTTCGGAAGCGACTCGAGCGCCCGAAAGGCTTCCGCGGCCCGATTGTCCTCGAGGTTGTAGACCGCGAGAAACACACCCCAGGCCGAGTCACTGATGTCGCTGGGCGTCGCAGCATAGCCAGCCGCCGTCGAATGCAACTGGAGCGCTTCGTCGTATCGCCGCACAAGATGGGCGGCACGACCCGCGACAAAGTAGGCGCGGGCCTTGAGCGGATGCATGTCAAGCAAAGCATTCGCGGCCAGGCCGGCAATGGTGCGTGCTCGCTCAGCGTCACCACGCATCAACGCAACGTCCGCGTCAACCAGGTCAAGAACAGGGGTCGTAACGCCGCCGTATGCGCCTGCAAACCGCGCGAACCGTTCAAGCGTTCCGAGCCGACCGGTCTCAATAAGCTGCGGATAAGACGTGACGATGAGCCGCTCGAGAGACCCTTCTAAGAGAAACTCTTGGATCAGTTCGAACGCCTCGTCGTAGAAGCCTCCTTCCAGAGCGAGATCGAACGCGGCTCCGACGACTTCGAATGCGTCGGAACGCTCCTTCAACTTAGCGAGCAAGAACTCGCGCGCAAGGGGATGGACCTCGACATAGCCGTTCGATTCGTAGGCGAGCCCCGTTGCAATCATCCGACCGGCTGCATCTCTCACCGACAAGAACCGCGAGAGCTCAGAGGACTCAAGCGGCGGAAGCGCCGCGACGGAAGCAAGGCAGCGCTGTACCTCGACGGGGGCGCTCTCGAACAACTCGTCGGCTAAATAATCGTAGAGCGTGGCTGACAGCGTGTCTGGACTCAGTGGTACATCTGACAGCCGTGAATGAGCAGCTAGCCCGATCACGGCGGGCCAACCTCGCGCTTGTCGCCTCAGCGCAACCGTCTGCCGGTTAGGCGGCAGAAGTTGTGACACCTCAGCCTCATCAAGCGCCAGCTCAGATGCACCAAGCTCGAAGGTTTCCAGGTAGACCCTGCGCCGCGGTGTCGCCCATCGCGGACGTTCTCGCGAGGTGATCAGCAGCTTGAATCGGCCGCTGCGCTCTAGCCGAGCCAGTAGCACATCGGAAGGCGTGGCCGAACCCAATAGCTGGCAGTCGTCGACCACGATCCATCGCGTGACCGGCTCATCGACTTCGCCGAGAATCGTCCGTGAAACGGCCGTCGCCTGTTCGGCTGGCGTTCGTCCCGCTGCGAGCGCAAGTTCAATCCGATTCGTATCGAGACCGGTCACAGAACTGATCCCGGCCGCAAGATCACGGGCAAACACGGTGACATCGGAACTCGCCCCCGTCACCGTCACCCAAGCCCCACCGGCGTGTTCGAGCCACTGCCGGGCGAGTGTTGTCTTGCCGTAGCCGGCGGGTGCGACAAGCAGGATCGTTCGTGCTTCGACCGTGTCGAGAATGTCGAGCAGGCGGGTACGACGAACGATTCGGCGTTCGTAAACGGAAGGCGAACTCGATTTGCCAGCGAGAACGTTGATTGCCTGCCTCCCAACCCGCCGCCGTTCCCATCCATTGCCAGAATGGCGACGACTTGTTTGCCGGGAAGGCCACTAATATGCCCTGCAAATCAAAGAGAAGCAACTACCGAACTATCCGCGCCCGCGACGGCGAACCGTCGCGGGCGCGGAGCCGTTAGCCCCCGTTGTCGGGCTTGCCCGACTCGAGGCTGCTTGCCATTGGGTCGTCGCCGGTGAGGATGCGATATGCCAGCGGGATCTGACGCCGACGAGGCACACCGAGCTTCAACCGCAGCGTGTCGCAGTGCGCCTTCGCCGTTCTCGGCGAGATTCCGAGTTCCTGGCCGACCTCTTCGTTCGAACGACCCGCCGCGATCAACTGGATGACCTGCTTCTGTCGCGGGGTGATCGACGATGGATCTCTGAGTGCCTCCATGGCCAGGACGGTAAATGCCCATCGCTCGGGCGTACATTCGCCGAAGGGTGTATTCCTGACGACGAGGCTAGTGCGCTGCCCCGAACGCCGCCCCATGCCCACGCGCGTTCGCGGCTTCAGCTTCATCCAGATCGAGCGCACCAATCCGTAGCAGCAGCTCGAACTCGTCGCGCAGGTGCGTCCGCATCATCTCCGGCCCGTCCGTTGCGATCGAGAACTGGACGCCGTGCTCGACGAACGTGCGGAACGTCTCGCGCACCTCGTCCTCGCCCGAAAGGGCCTTCGTCAGCAGGTTCGAGGTGGGGCAGATCTCGAGCACGATTCCGGCTTCGCGCAGCGTCGCCATCAGCGCCAGGTCGCGAGCGGCGAGGATGCCGTGGCCGATGCGCTCGGGGCGGAGCACCTCGACCACCTCGCGGATCTCGGCGAGGCCGTGCTCCCCGCCCTCCTCACCGACGTGGATCGTCACGCCGAGCCCGGCCGCCCGTGCCGCCTCGACGTGCGGGGCGATCCGCGTGTAGTCGTAGCGCTCGCCGCCCGGGCGCGGGCCGGCGATGTCGATCCCGACGATCCCGCGCGGCGCGTAGCGCATCGCCTTCTCGACGATCACGAGGTTCTGCTGCGGCGTGAACGTCCTGTCCATCATCAGGATCAGCCCCGCCCGGACCTGCGGATATTCGAGCGAGGCCAGATCGAGCCCGCGGATCGCGGCGAGGATGATGTGGTCCAGGTCGCGCTCGCCGCCGCGGTTCCGCTTCATCGGGTTGAACCGCAGCTCGAGCGTCGTAATCCCCTGCGAGCGATAGGCACCGCCGATCGCCGCGTGCACCGACCGCTCGACCGCGAGCGGCGAGGATTGGATCAGCTCCGTCAGGTGGTAGATCCGGTCGAGCGAGTCGAGGTCGGGAACCCCGCGCGGATCGGACACCGTGACCATCCGGTCGAACTCCCAGTAATCGCGGGTCGGAAGCGCGATCCCCTGCTCGTGGGCGAGGCTCCACATGATGTCGCTCGCCACCGAGCCGCCGAGATGCGTGTGCAGCTCGGCGAGACCCCCCTCGAACAACCAATCAGGCTCCACCACCCGAGCTTAGTACGCCCAAGTAGAATGCGGCTCCACGCGCTGGTGGCGGAATTGGTAGACGCGCAAGGTTGAGGGCCTTGTGCCCCTTGGGGCGTGGAGGTTCAAGTCCTCTCCAGCGCATACGGACCCGCATAGCTGAGCGATAATCGCTTGGTTATGCGGGTCCGGCGTGTCGTCAGTGACAGGCTTGTACGCGCCGTGCTGTACTCCGTGCTGTAATGGAATCTCGTCGCCGCTGACAACGCTCGGCATGCGGCACAATCGGCAGACTGTCGCTCCACCTGCGCCGAACCTCGACGGCCACGTCCGGCCGCAGAACGTGGAAGGGGAGCCTCCGTGTGCAGGCTCCCCTCCCGGTGGTGCGGTGGTGCTGCTGTTACGCGCCGATCGGCATCCCGATGCAGGAGTGCGCGGCGTCGTCAACGTTGTGGTTCGCGGAGACGTAGGCACCGTGGTTCGCGTAGGTCGTGATCGCGGCGAACGTGGCCGTGATCGGGAGCGTCTGACCGATCGAGTCGGTCGCGTTACCGCCGGTCAGCGGCCCGTCATACGAGTAGAAGTAGCCGGGAGCGAATGCCCCGAAGTAGGTCGCCTTGAACGTCAGATTGCCGTCCACGAGCGACCCTGTGATCGTCTCGGTCGGTGAACCAGCCTGCCAGGTTCCGGAGCCGGTGCCGGTGAACGAGCCGTCGCAGTTCGTGTTGAGGGTGTAGGTGTGGACGTTGCCCGGAATGCCCGGGAGTGTCACGGTCAGCGTCCCGGTGGGCTGGTTGCGCTGAACGCCAGCCGACGCGAACGCGATGACCGAGACGGATGCGAGTGCCGCGATGGCAACCGCGAGGATGATCTTCTTCAAGGGTATTGCCTCCAAATCATTCGGGTTGATCGAAGCCCGCTAGGTTGAGTCCGACGTTCACGTCGGGGCCTTGGGCTTCTCTGTCTTCCAGGGTATGGTCGGCGTAGGTGTCCGGATAGGACACAAATGGGTCAACTCGTGACCGTAGGCGTTCGCTCGTTGTCGTCTGCTCGGATCGCCATCGTTCCGGCGCGAGCGACGGGGCGCAGCCCGCGAGACGAGGCGAGCCGCACTCGACGTCGCCCGTAGAGCGTCAGGCGTCTCTCGCTCGTCTCAGCCGCAGTGCAAGCAGTGCGCTTTATCAGGGAAGCGGTCGGCAGGACTCAGGCTGTACGGCGGGACGGTTCCACTCATAAATGCGGGGTTGAGCCAGCGGCACGACAACTCGTGGATCATCCCCCTCGAGTTCGTGTTGACGATCACGAGCCGCTGCGCCTACGGCGTCGTCACGCTTGACGGGGTCTTCGACTTCTTGCTCATGCAGTTCCTTTTGGCTTGTCGAGGCGCTGCGACCGCTTCTTCGGATGCAACTCAGGGAACGCGGCGTGATCCGACTCAAGGGCGCGATTGACGCCGCCTTAAAGGCGGAACTTGACGCCTAGTGGGTCACCTCACGGTCGTTGGAGGAAGCGTATGACCGGATGCGCGACGCCTGTCTCGACCTCGTGCGAGGCAGCGAGGTCGAAGCCGAGTTCGACCAGCTGACTACGACGAGAGCCGACGTCGCGTGCGTCTGCGAGCTGCGACGACGAAGTCCCGCCGTGGCTTGTGGATCGACCTACACCCAGCGCTCGCCGACGCGATCGAGGCGAGGCTAGGCCCGCGCGAGGATCGTGACCTTGAAGCGCGTCTCTTCGACGGCGGTGCCGACGCACCCAGGACGTCGATCGCGAAGAACTGCAAGGCGCTCGGCATCCCGCTCTTCTCAGCGCACGACCTCCGGCACCGCCGGATCTCACTGCTCCATCTACGCGGGGAGCCGTGGGCACGCATCGGCGAGTTCGTCGGACAGCGTGACCTCTCGGTGACCACGAACACCTACACGCACGTCCTGCTCGACGAGCGCGAGTTGGACTACGCCGACGCTCCCCGTCGCGAGTTGAGCCGTGTCAGCCGTGCGCGTCGCGTGCTGTACTCCGTGCTGTCATCGATCGGCAAAAAACGCTATTAGCAGGGCGCTTCGACGTCTCTCCAGCGCATTGCGAACGACGGGGGAGCACATGCTCCCCTTCGTTTTCTCAGACGATCGGGACGAGCTCGCGCTCGAGCGTCTCGCGCTCGGGCTCGAGCCACGGCGGCAGCGCCAGGATCTGCCCGAGCCGCGTCGGCGACTCGTCGACGAGGAAGCCGGGGCCGTCGGTCGCGATCTCGAGCAGGATCGCGTCGGGCATCCGGAAGTAGATCGAGCGGAAGTACTTGCGCTCCTGCTGCGCCGTCGGGCGCAGCCCGAGCTCCGAGAGGCGCTCCGCCCACGCGGCCTGCTCGTCGTCGTCGACCGCGCGCCAGGCGATGTGGTGCGTGATCCCCGCGCCGATCAGAGCCGTCTCCTCGACCGGCGGCGCGAACCGAATCGGGGCGTTCTCGTCGACGAGCCCTGCGTACAGATCGGGGTTGCCGAACGCGACCACGTCGAGGAGCCGCGCTCGCCCGCCCGGGACGACGCGGAGCTGGAGCCCGTCGGGATCCTCGAGCTCGACCTCCGACGATACGGCCGGGGAGACGAGCCCGATCGACTCCATCGTTCCGCGGCCGAGCCGGCCGCGCTCTGCGCGCGGCCACTCGAAGAACGTCATCAGGCTTCCCGGCGAGCCCGTCTCGTCGCCGAAGTACAGGTGGTAGCTGTGCGGATCGTCGAAGTTCACCGTCTTCTTGACCAGCGAGAAGCCGAGCTCGTCGCGATAGAAGTCGGTCGTCCGCTGCGCATCGCTGCACACGCACGTCACGTGGTGAAGCTCACTGAGCGCCACGGCTGATTAGGCGAGCAGGCGGTACAGGATGATCGTGTTCGTGAAGAACAGGATCGCCACCACGAGGGTGACGCGGGTCAGGTTCCGCTCGACGATATGCGTGCCTCCCTGCGACGAGGGCGTGAAGCCGAGCCCGCCGAATCCTGCGTCCCGACCCGAGTGCATCAGGATGAGCGTGACGAGCGCTGCCGAGATCAGCACGTGGAGGACGGCGAAGAACCCGAGGACCATCGACTCAATCCTAGCTCAGCCTGCCGCCGCAGCGACAACGGCAGGCACGAGCTCGTCTGCGATCCGCTCCTTGGTCAGATAGTCACACGCGCCGGCGGCGTTCGCCTTGGCCATGTCGTCGGGATCGGCCGAGCCGCTGAGGACCACGACGCGGCGTGAGGGGTCGTCGGCCACCATCGCGGCGATCGCTGCGAAACCGTCGAGCCCGGGCATGCTGAGGTCGATCACGACCACGTCCGGGTCGAACTCGTGCGCCATCGCGACCGCCTGAGTGCCGTCCAGCGCACGGCCGAGAACCTCGATCCGGTCGTCCGTCTCGAGGATCAAAGCCAGTGCGTCGGCGAAAAGGCGTTCGTCGTCGCAGATCAGGACCCGAACCGGCGTCAACAGGGCAATCGAACTACAGTTGGGGGCCGGTGGAGGACGACCCGCGTATTCGTATCCGAAAGGCCCTCCTCGCGGGAGATAATCGCCTCAAGCAGGGTGTCGAGCTCGACAAGGTGCGCGAGAGCTACGAACACGCGCTCGCTCTGGCGGTCGAGGCCGGCCTCGACGCGGACGTCCGGCCGCTCGTCGAGCTCAGGCTCGCCGACCTCGACAAGCTCGAAGCAGAATCTCCTCCACCCGTTCTGCCTGAATCCTGACGTCGTGGCCCGCGGCGGCCTCACGGGCGGCGAGGTTCGGCACGGGGAACCCCGCCGCGGTCTCGAGCGCCAGGGCCAGCGCACGCTCGTCGAGCGGATCGACGAGGACGCCCGACTCGGGCGTCACGAACTCGGGCGGCCCGCCGACGCGCGTCGCGACCACGGTCTTCCCGGCCGCCATCGCCTCCAGAATCGACTGGCCGAACGGCTCGAGCAGGGACGGCGCGCAGATCACGTCGGCGGCGGCGAGGTAGCCGGGCACTGCGTCGTGGGAGACACGCCCGGCGAGCGTCACGCGCTCGCGCCCCTCGAGCCGGCCCCGCAGCGGACCGTCGCCGACGAAGACGAGGCTGCCGCGGCCCAGGGTCGCGAACGCATCCGCCAGCCGCACCGGGTTCTTCCGCTCGGTCAGGCTGCCGACCGCGACGAACGCCGGATGCTCGGCGCCGACCGATGCGTCGGTCGGGGCGAACCGGGTGAGGTCGACCCCCGAGTCGATGACCTCGGTCTTCCCGCGCGCCTCGGGGAGCTTCAACTCGAGCTCGCGGCGGAGGTATTCGGACACCGCGATTACCGTGCTCGCCCGCTCGACGACACGCCGCGTGAGCCGCGCCACCCCCGGCATCGCGCCGATGTTGCGCACGTCCCGACCGTGCGCCGTCACGACGAGCGGCGCGTCGACCGACGAGGCGATCAGCCCCGAGGGGACGAGGAAGTGCGCCCACACGACATCGGGCCGTTGTGCCGCTGCGACCTTACGCCGCAGCTCCAGGAACCGCCGCTTCCCGCCTCCGCGGCGGTCGAGCACCGCGAGCTCGATCTCGTGTCCGCGCTCCCGTAGCGCCAGCTCGAGCTGCCGCACGAACACGCCGAGATCGGGGTCGGACGCCCCCGGGTAGAGCTGCGAGACGAGCAGGATGCGCATCGGCTCGCCACGCTATCGCGCTCAGAGCTTGAGGACGGCGAGGCCGAGCGCGAAGACGATCGCGCCGATCAGGATGGTGCCGAACGGCATCTCGGCCGGCTCAGCGCGTCCCGAATAGGCGCGACCGATCTGACCCCGCGCACCTCCGCCGGCCATGGCGCCGAAGATGATGACCACGACCCCGCCGATGAACAGCGAGTACGCGACTGCTTTCTGCACGCCCTTGCCCTCGAGCAGCGCGTATCCGAGTCCGGCTGCGACGAGCGCACCGACCCAAAGGCCGAGGATCTTCGCCGGGCGCTTCAAGAAGCGAAGGACGCGCTTCACTGCCGCTCAGTGCCGCCCGTCATAGGTGCCCCAGACCTCGCGAAGCGTCCCGCAGACCTCGCCGACCGTGCAGTTCGCGGCGAGCGCTGCCCGGATCGGCGGCAGCAGGTTCTCGCTGCCGGTGGCCGCCTCGCGGACGGCGCCGAGTGCGGCGGCGGCCCGCTCGGCGTCGCGCTCTGCCCGCACCCGGCGGGTTCGCTCGACCTGCCGGCGTTCGACCGCCGGATCGAGGCGGTGGAGCTCGATCCGCTCCTCGCCCGACTCCACGAACGCATTCACGCCGACGATCGTCCGGGTCCCCGCCTCGACAGCAGCCGTCCACTCGAACGCGGAGGCCTCGATCTCGCCCTGGATCCACCCCGCCTCGATCGCCGCGACCGCCCCTCCGAGCTCGTCGATCCGCTCGATCAGCTCGAGTGCGCGGCTCTCGAGCTCGGCGGTGAGCGCCTCGACGAAGTAGGAGCCGCCGAGCGGATCGGCCGTGTTCGTCACCCCCGTCTCGCTCGCGATCACCTGCTGGGTGCGGAGCGCGAGCGTCGCCGCATGTTCGCTCGGCAGGGCGAGGGCTTCGTCGAACGAGTTCGTGTGCAGCGACTGCGCACCCCCACAGACCGCCGAGAGCGCCTGAATCGCGACGCGGACGATGTTCGACTCGGGCTGCTGCGCGGTCAACGTCGAGCCGCCGGTCTGCGCGTGGAACCGCAGCGCGAGGGCGCGCGGATTCGTCACGCCGAAGCGCTCGGCCATGGTCGTCGCCCACAGGCGCCGCGCTGCGCGGAACTTCGCGACCTCCTGGAAGAAGTCGTTGTGCGCGTTGAAGAAGAAAGAGAGCCGTTCGCCGAACACGTCCGGGGTGAGCCCGGCCGCGACGGCCGCCTCGCAGTAGGCGATCCCGTTCGCGACGGTGAACGCGAGCTCCTGAACAGCGGTCGAGCCCGCCTCCCGGATGTGGTATCCGGAGATCGAGATCGTGTTCCACGACGGAATCCGCTCGGCGCAGTAGGCGAAAAGATCGGTCGTCAACCGCATCGAGGGCCGCGGCGGGAAGATGTAGTTCCCGCGGGCGACGTACTCCTTGAGGATGTCGTTCTGCACCGTGCCCTTGAGCGCCGCCGGGTCGATGCCCTGCTGCTCTCCCACGAGCTCGTAGAGGAGCAGGAGGATCGCCGCGGGCGCGTTGATCGTCATCGAGGTCGAGACGCGATCGAGCGGGATCCCGGCGAACAGGATCTCCATGTCGGCGAGCGAGTCGATCGCGACGCCGGTGCGGCCGACCTCGCCCTCGGCGCGCGGGTCATCGGAGTCGAGCCCGAGCTGGGTCGGCAGGTCGAACGCAACCGAGAGGCCCGCCTGGCCCTGGTCGAGCAGGTAGCGGTAGCGGGCGTTCGATTCCTCGGCCGAGGCGAAGCCCGCGTACTGGCGGATCGTCCACGGACGGCCGCGGTACATGTCCTCGTAGATGCCGCGGGTGAAGGGCGGCGTGCCCGGCAACTCGGCCGGAGGCGGCGTGTCGCCCGGGGTGTAGACCGGCTCGACGACGATGCCCGACTCGGTCTGGCGCTGATCGGTCGCCGTCATCGGGAGTAGGCTACTCGGCGTGCGAGTGACGGTGAGGCTCTTCGCCGGATTACGCGAGCGGGCCGGCTGGTCGACGCGCGAGATCGACGCAGGCCGCGTCGGCGAGGTGTGGGCCGCTCTCGACCTCGGGCAGGAGCCCGAGGGCCTGCTCTACGCCGTCAACAAGGAGTACGCGCCACTCGACCAGGAACTCGCCGAAGGCGACATCGTCGCGCTGATCCCGCCGGTCTCGGGCGGCGCGTTCGTCCTCACCGAGGAGCCCGTCTCCCTCGACGCCGTCGTCGCCGAGGTTGCGACCGACGAGGCGGGCGCAATCGCCACGTTCTCCGGCACCGCGCGGCGCCATTCGCGCGGACGCGTCGTGCGCTATCTCGACTACGAGGGCTACGAGGGAATGGCCGAGGAGATGATGGCCAAGCTCGCCGCCGCGCTGCGCGAGCGCTACGACCTGCACGAGATCGCGATCCACCATCGCGTCGGGCGCGTCGAGCTCGGCGAGCCGTCGGTCGTGATCGCCGTGAGCGCGTCCCACCGCGCCGATGCCCTCGCAGCCTGCAAGGACGCGATCGACATCTTGAAGACCGACGTGCCTCTCTGGAAGAAAGAGGTCTACGAAGGCGGCGAGGAGTGGATCGGCCGCGGTTCGTGAACGGTGTCTCCTGATCGCCGGCGCGGTGGAGTCTGCGACCCGCACCGGTACAACTTGAAGCGGATGGAGCCGCGCCCCGACCGCGAGTACGAGCCCGTCCAGCCGCGCGGAACGGACTGGCGCGGGATCTTCCGGAAGCTCGGGGCGCCGTTCGTGCTGCTCTTCGGCCTGTTGGCCAAGCTCGGCACGTTCGCGAAGTTCGGGTTCGTGTTCATCGCGTTCGGCGGCTACGCCCTGATCTGGGGCTGGCGCTTCGGCCTCGGCGTCGTCCTGCTCATCTTCGTCCACGAGATGGGCCACTGGCTCGAGGCACGCCGCGAAGGCCTTCACCCCTCCTGGCCGGTGTTCATCCCATTTCTCGGGGCGTACGTGCGATACACGCGCGGCAATCCGTGGCAGACGGCGCGCGTCGCGATCGCCGGCCCGATCCTCGGCGGCGTCGCGGCGCTCGCGTGCTACCTCGTCGGTCGCGCCGACGACTCGACCCTGCTGATCGCCCTCGCGTACTTCGGTTTCCTGATCAACCTGGTGAACCTGATCCCGGTCGGGATCCTCGACGGCGGCGCGGTCTGGCGGTCGACTCGCTGGCTCTGGCTCGGAGGCGGACGGGACAAGGCGATCGTGTCGGGCGTGCTCTTCGCGGGCACCGCCGCGCTGCTCCTGCTCGGCACGCTCACCGCCTACGTCCCTCAGCACCGCTTGTAGATGGACGATCGCCACCTGCTCGACTCGAACGAGGTCGCGACCGCGGGAGCGCTGGCGCGGATCCACGACGAGTTCGACCGCGGCTTCGCACTCGTCGCGCAGATCGACCGGCCCGCGGTCGTCGTCTTCGGCTCGGCGCGGATCGGCGAGGGCGACCCGGCCTACGCGTCGGCCCGGGCGATCGGCCGCGAGTTCGCGAGGCGCGGCTGGGCGGTGATCACCGGCGGCGGGCCCGGGGTGATGGAGGCGGCGAACCGCGGGGCGAAGGAGGCAGGCGGACTTTCGGTGGGCCTGGGGATCGAGCTTCCCCACGAGCAGGGACTCAATCCCTACCTCGATCTCTCGTTCACCTTCGAGCACTTCTATGCCCGCAAGGTCTGCTTCGTGAAGCCGGCGGAGGGGTACGTCGTGCTTCCGGGCGGATTCGGCACGCTCGACGAGACCTTCGAGGCGCTGACGCTGATCCAGACCGGGAAGGCCGCGACGTTCCCGGTCGTCCTCTTCGGCTCGTCGTTCTGGGACGGTCTGCTCGACTGGATCCGCGCCACGCTCGTCGGTGCCGGCACGATCGCCGCCCGCGACCTCGACCTGATCCACCTCACCGACGACCCTGTTGCCGCCGCCGAGCTCGTGATCGGCGCCTACGCGCTCAAGCCCTGATACCGAGCCGGCGTCCGAGCAGGACGAAGCAGCCGACGAAGAACATCCCTTCGAGGACAGCCCGAACGACGCCCTCGACGAAGGAGCCCTCGGCGACAGCGCCGCCGGTGAGCATCAGCACGCACACGACGGCGCCGACGAGCCCCGCGAAGAGCCACGACCTCCCGAGCAACCTGTCGCTGTACGGCGCGAGCCAGTACGGGGCATCCGCCGCGAGGCCCGCCGGAGGCGGACCACCGGCGGGTATGACGGCGCCTGCGGAGCGCACCGTCGCGCCGGCGAGGGCAAGCACGGCCAGCGGCACGAGGGCCGAAAGAAGCGCCACGGCGTCCCACCACGACGGCATCAGACTCCAGAGCGCGACAGCGTGGACGAGGAGCCCGGCCGCCGTGACCGCGGCCGCGACGAGCGCGACGTTCAGCCGGCGCTGGACGAGAGCGAGCTCCGGCGCCGGCCCGTGGGCCCGACCGGCGTTCCATGCCCGGGTCAGCCCGAGCACCCCGGCGACGAACGCCACCTGGCAGGAGCAGAGGATCGTGAGCCCGGCGAACGTCACGAGCACCCCGCGCGCTCCATTCACCGTCGGCCAGCCGCCCGCCGCGACATAGGCACGGGACGTCGCGAGCAGCCCGAACGCGGCCAGCGCAAGCGCGCAGATCGATACGACCACGGCCCGCCGCGTCCGCGGCCAGCGGAGGCCCGCCGCGAACTGGTCGGCGAGGTCGCGGGGCGAACCGAGCCGTGCCTCGGACTCCGGATCGGACGCGAGATGGTCCGCGAGCTCGAGCTCGATTCTGCGTCTCGTGCCGCCGCGAATACCCGCTCGGCCGAGCTCGGCGTGGAGCTCCTCGAGCCAGGTCACGCGAACACCCCCTCGACCGCGACCACGAACCGGCGCCACGCACCCTCCTGCTCGGCGAGCGCAGAGCGTCCCCTCCGCGTCAGGCGGTAGACGCGTCGCCGCCGCCCCGAGGCCGCCGACCACGAGCTCTCGAGCAGGCCGTCTGCCTCGAGCCGGTGCAGCACCGGATAGACCGTGCCCTCCGGCAAGGCGAACTCGCCGCCGCTCCGGCGCTTCAGCTCCTCGATCACGGCGTAGCCGTGAGCCGGCTCGCGCAGAATCGCGAGCACGAGCCCGTCCAGATGACCCTTCAGCGTCTCGGCTCGCACCCCCGGAGCCTATACCTAGCGTCGCTAGGTGTCAATCACTTCAGGTCGTCCATCGAGGCCCTCGCGCGCTCGTGCACCGAGCGCCGGCGAACCTCGGGATCCATCGGTGAGCCGTCGCTCTCGCGCGCGACCGGCTCCTCGACGCCGGGCTCCGTCGCGCCCTCGGACTCGGAAGCTTTCGTGGCAGCGAGCTTCGCGCGCAGCTCCTCGGCCGGATCCGGATCGGCAGCGGCGGGAAGCTCCCCCGGCCGGCGGTGCCGGCGTCGGCGCCAGAGCGCGGTGAGCCCCAGCGCTCCAACGACTGCCATCGCCATCCGTCTCACGAAGCCGATCCTATAGGCCTCGCTGCTACACTGACGCAACTTCTCGCCACGTCTGTCGCGCCGTCAACCCGATACGGCGCCAAGGAGACGAGGCCGATTCAGTCCATGGGAAGTCCTCGGAATGGCATTGGGTTCCAATACATCGGGTTCCAGAAAGGCTCGGACCGTGAACGAATACGAGATTTTGCTGATGCTCGATCCCGAGCTCGCCGAAGAGCGCGGCGAGGAGATCATCGCGCGCATCCGGACGAGCGTCGAGGGCGACGGCGGGAAGTGGGACGGCCACGAGCCGTGGGGCCGGCGCAAGCTCGCCTACGAGATCGATCACAAGCCCGACGGGGTCTACCACCTGCTCCTCTTCACCGCGCCTCCGGCAACGCTCGCCGAGATCGCGCGCGTGCTCAAGATCACCGACGGCGTCATGCGGCACCTCGCCGTAAGACGCGTCAAGGGCGGCCACACGAAGGCGCCGGCGCCGATAGCGGCAGTGTCCGCACCCGCCGATGACGCCGACGGGGCTGCGGAGTAGCCTGGGCTCTTCACACCGGGAAGGAGCGAAGACCATGGCCAATATCAACCGCGTCGTGCTGGTGGGGAACCTCACCCGCGACCCCGAGCTACGGCACACCCCGAGCGGCACCGCCGTGTGCGGCCTCCGCATCGCCGTCAACACGCGCCGCAAGGACGGAGCGACGGGCGAGTGGACGGAGAAGCCGAACTACTTCGACGTCACCGTCTTCGGGAACCAGGGCGAGAGCTGCAACCAGTACCTGACGAAGGGTCGCCCCGTTGCGATCGACGGCCGGCTCGACTGGCAGGAGTGGGAGGCGCAGGACGGCACCAAGCGCCAGAAGGTGGAGATCATCGCCGAGAGCGTGCAGTTCCTCGGCGGCCGCGACAGCGGGCCGGGCGAGAGTTCCGGCGGCGGCGGCAACCAGTTCGTGCCCGCAGCCGTCGGCGGCGGCTCGGATGCAGATTTCAGCGGCTCCCCGGCCGACGACGACATTCCGTTCTGATCGTTTTCTAGGAGGTTCAGGTGGCAGGAAAGAACAACGACACCCGCAGCAGGAAGCGCCTGCCGCCGCTGACCGGAGGCCGGCGCAAGTCGTGCTTCTTCTGCAAGTCGAAGGTCGACGACATCGACTACAAGAACGTCGGCGAGCTCCGGCGCTACATCTCCGAGAAGGGCAAGATCCGCTCACGCCGGATCAGCGGCGCGTGCCGCCGCCACCAGCGGCAGGTCGCGGTGGCGGTCAAGCGCGCCCGCGAGATGGCACTTTTGCCCTACGTCGCAGAGGGCCGCGACGACCGCGAGGGCGGCGGAGGCCGGCGCGATCGCGGCGACCGCGGAGAGCGGTAGCGACGATGCAAGTTGTTCTTCGTGAGGATGTCGAGAGCCTCGGGCTCCGCGGCGAGGTCGTGAATGTAGCGCGCGGGTATGCGCGCAACTACCTGCTGCCCCGCGGAATGGCCGAGCTCGCAACCCCGGGCCTCGTGAAGGAGCTCGAACGGCGAGACGCGATCCGGGCTCGGCACGAGGCCCAGACGAGCGACGAGGCGAAGTCGATCGTGACGCGCCTCGAGGCAGCCGAGCTCCGGATCGACGTCAAGGCCGGCCCGACCGGCTCGCTGTTCGGATCGGTCACCGCGACGAACATCGTCGACAAGCTCTGGGACGAGCTCAAGATCCGGGTCGACCGCAGGAAGGTCGAGGTCGGAACGATCAAGCGAATCGGCCGGTACACCGTCCCGGTCGCCGTGTTCGGCGACGTGACGGCCGAACTGAGGCTGCTCGTCGTCCCCGAGGGCGGCGAGCTCCCGCCCGAGGAGGAGCTCCAGGCTGCAGAAGCTGCCGAGGCCGGGACGGCTGAGCCCAAGGCCGTCGAACCCGAAGTCTCGGAGCCCGCCGCCGTCGAGCCCGCCGCCGTCGAACCCGAAGCTGTTGAACCCGAAGCTGTTGAACCCGAAGCGGCCGAACCCGCAGCTGCCGAGGACGAAGAGGCTGCTCCGGAGGAGGCTGCGAGCCCTGCCGAACCAGAGGCGGAAGCAGAGGCTCCGGCGGCCGAGGCCGACGAGCCGGTCGCCGCCGAAGACGACGTTCCAGCCGCGTAGCGGCCGGATTCGCCCACAGCCGCGCTTCGATCAGACCCGCCTAGCCAAGCGGCTCGACCGCCGCTTGTCCACATGCCTGTGGAAAGGCGGTAGCCGGGTTGTCCACACTTCGTCCACCGGGTGTGGATTGCGGACGGAACTTCTCGCTCCGAGCGGCCGATTCGTCCACCGCGCCGTCCGCTCCAGCTGCGAACATACGTTCTGTCATGCCTGCACATCAAGCGAATCCCCTGTCTCCACAGGCCGGTTTCCACACGGTTGCGCCTTCCGGCCGTGACAGATTCACTTGCCCCTGATGGCCTCGTCTTTCTCAGGCTCGTCCTTCCAAGGCGGGGCCGCGTCGGGCACGCCTCGGAACAGAGGTGAGCGGAACGGTGCGGCGGCTGGTTCGATCCCGAGCGGGACCGCACCCCTTCCGCCGCAGAACCTCGAAGCCGAGGAATACGTCCTCGGGGCGATGATGCTCTCTGCGCACGCGATCGAGGCTGTCAGCGAAATCATCGATGCGGGCGACTTCTACCGCGAGTCGCACTCGAAGATCTACCGCGTTGCGCTCGACCTCTTCCAGCACGGCCATCCCGTCGACGCGATCACCGTCGCCGACAAGCTCGACGAGACGGGCGAGCTCGCCGAGATCGGTGGGCCCGAGCGGATCCGCGAGATCGCCACCCTCGTTCCGGCCACCTCGAATGCCGGCCACCACGCCCGGATCGTCCGGGAGATGGCAACGCTGCGCGGGTTGACGGTCGTCGGCGAGAGCATTCAGCAACTCGGCTGGGAGCGCCCAGGCCCGACCCCTGAGCTCGTCGACCGCGCCGAGCAGATGGTCTTCGACCTCGCACAGCACCGGATCCGCGGCAGCTTCGAGCACATCGAGGTACTCGTCCGGCAGAGCTTCGAGCAGATCACGGCGATGTACGAGGCCGGCGAGGAGATGACCGGAACACCGACCGGCTTCCGCGACATCGACAACCTCACCTCCGGGCTCCAGCCCGGGAACCTGGTGATCATCGCCGGCCGCCCCAGCATGGGCAAGTCGGCGTTCGCGCTCGGCTGTGCCGCGAACCTCGCACTCCATCACGAGATCCCGGTCGCGATCTTCACGCTCGAGATGTCGAAGACCGAGGTCGCTCACCGGCTGCTCTGCGCCGAGGGCAAGGTCGAGCTGCAAAAGCTCCGCACCGGCCGCCTCACCCCGGATGATTGGCCGCGCCTGGTCAAGGCCTGCGACGCGCTCACGAAGGCGCCGATCTACGTCGACGACACGAGGCTCACCTCGATGCTCGAGATCCGCGGCAAGGCCCGCCGCCTCAAGGCGCGCGAGCCGGACCTCGGACTGATCATGGTCGACTACATCCAGCTGATGAGCTCCGGAATGAACATCGAGAACCGCGTTCAGGAGGTCTCGCAGATCTCGCGCTCGCTCAAGGTGCTCGCCGGCGACCTCGAGGTGCCGGTCGTCGCCCTCTCGCAGCTCTCCCGCGCAGTCGAGGGCCGCACCGACAAGCGCCCGCTCCTCTCCGACCTCAGAGACTCGGGGAGCATCGAGCAGGACGCCGACCTGGTGATGTTCCTCTATCGCGACGAGTACTACAACGATCAGTCTGAGGATCAGGGCCTCGCCGAGGTGATTCTCGCCAAGCACCGCAACGGGCCGATCGGAACCGAGAAGCTCGCATTCCTCAAGCGGTTCGCCAAATTCTCCGACCTCGCCGCGAGGCACGACGCCCGGGCGGCGGCGTGAGTGCTGCAAACCCCGCGACCCACCAGAACACGGTGTGGATCGCCCCGAGCGCAACCCACTTCGCATGTCTGTGCGAACGCTGCCTCGACGGCCCTCAGGCACGGGGTGCCCACTTCCTCGACGCCGTCCGGATCGCGTCCGTCCGTGGCGAGCTCGCGCTCGACACCGATGTCGCGTTCGTCCGTTGCCGCGTCGGCCACGAGGTCGTCGTTCGGCGTAACGACCCGCCGGCGGCGCTAGGACACCACGATTCGAGGCAGCTCCAGCTCGCATGAGGTCGCGCGCGCCACTGTGAGCGTCGACCGCCAGCATGTCTGGGTGGGCCCCGAAGCGACGAGCTTCGAGGTCCCCTGCGAGGCGTGCCTGGCGCGACGAAGCGGCTGGTCGGATACCTATGCGTGGTCGCTCTCGGTCGACTCGGTCGTGATCGCCGGCACGCTCCGCCCCGACGCAGACGTGGGTTTCACCACCTGCCGGCGCGGCCATCGGATCGTCGTTCGCCGCGTCGGCCGCGAGCCCGCAGCGCTCCACTGACCTTCCGCCGATCGCCCGGGACGCATCGTTCCGCGCCGGACGGCCGCGCTCAGGCAGACTTCGGTCCGTGCCAGCGACCGTCGTCGTCGGCGCACAGTGGGGTGACGAGGGCAAGGGCAAGATCGTCGACCTGCTTGCGCAGCAAGCTGATGTGGTCTGCCGTTACCAGGGCGGGCCCAACGCAGGGCACACAATCGTCGTCGGCGACGAGACGTTCAAGATCCGGGCGACCCCGAGCGGAGTGATCTCGGGGAAGGTCTCGGTGATCGGCGGCGGCTGCGTCGTCGACCCGGAGGTGCTGATCGCCGAGCTCGACGACCTCGAGTCGCGCGGGATCGACACGTCGGTCGTCGTGCTCTCGGGGAACGCGCACCTGATCATGCCGTGGCACATCGCGATCGACCAGGCGTCGGAGCGGCGGCTCGGCAAGCTCCAGATCGGAACGACGCGCCGTGGCATCGGCCCGTGTTATGCCGACAAGGCCTCGCGGATCGGCATCCGCGTCCAGGACGTTCTCGACCCGAAGATCCTCCGCCAGAAGATCGAGGTCGCGCTCGCCGAGAAGAACGTCTGGCTCGAGCGCGTCTACGAGGTCGAGGGCTTCGACCTCGACGAGGTCGCAACCCGCTACGAGGGCTACGCGAAACGCCTCCGCCCGATCGTCGGCGACGCGTCGCTGCTCGTCTCGGAGGCGCTCGACGCCGGCAAGGACGTCCTGTTCGAGGGAGCGCAGGCGACCCTGCTCGATCTCGACCACGGCACCTATCCGTTCGTCACCTCCTCGAACCCGATCGCCTCGGGCGCCGCCACCGGGATCGGGATCGGGCCCACGCGCATCGACCGCGTCCTCGGCGTGGCCAAGGCCTATGTCACGCGCGTCGGCGAAGGCCCGTTCCCGTCGGAGATCGAAGGCCCGGATCAGGAGCGCCTCCGCGACCTCGGCGGCGAGTTCGGCACCGTCACCGGCCGCGTCCGCCGCTGCGGCTGGCTCGACCTCGTCGCCCTCCGCTATGCCGTCCGCGTCAACGGGATCACCTCCCTGGCTCTGACGAAGCTCGATGTCCTCTCCGACTTCGCCGAGCTCCCCGTCTGCGTCCGCTACCGCCAGCGCGACGGCTCCGAAACCCCGAACTTTCCCGCGCACCAGAGCGACTTCCACCACGCAAGCCCGATCTGGGAACTGATGCCCGGCTGGCAGCAGCCCCTCGCGGGGGCCGGAAGCCGTGACGAGCTTCCCGAGTCCGCGCGCAGCTATGTCGAGTTCGTGGAACGCGAGCTCAAGGTCCCGGTGGAACTGGTCGGCGTCGGCGCCGGCCGCGAACACGTTCTGGCCTAAGGGCCTCGGCCCAGAAGAGCGTTGATCACGCCGAGGTGCTCGTCCGTCTGACCTAGAATCCGCTCGTGGCTTTGCTGCGACGCTATTGGCGGTGGCTCGGATCTTGGCTTCGCCTCTCTCAACCCGGCCGAGCGCTCTTCACCGTCGCAATTCTCCTCGGCGTCGCAGAAATCCTGTTCGTACGCGCCCAAGGCGACCGGGAGGGTGGCGCTCCCGCCGTCGTTCTGACGCTCGTGCTGGCGGGCGTGGTTGCCCTCGATGCCGTCAGCCGTGGAGTCACGGCTGTTGCACGCCGTCTCATCTCGAGCGGTGGGCACAGGCGCCATCCCTGACCACTCCGGCAGGCTTGCTGTCAGTCGCGCCGCGTCGAGGATCAGAATCTGACTGGGGTCGACATGGATGCGACTGACCGCCTTCGCCTCGTTCGCCATACCCCGGCTCTACGGGGTTGGGCGGGAATTGCTCGTCCTGGGTCGCGCCGCCGACCGTTGCCTCGCGGCTAGTGTTGGGCCGATGTCGGAACCAAGAGCCGTCGAGCCGGTGGATCCAGAGCTGGTGAAGGAAGAGGAGCGGATCGCCCACTCCGGCGGGCTGGCAGCCCTTGCCGGCGCGTGTGCGCGGCATCCGCGACGCGTGATCATCGGCTGGGTGTCGGTGTTCGTGTTGCTGATCGGCCTCAACGCGGCGTTCCACGGCAAGCTGATCAACGACTTCAAGATCCCGGGCTCGGACACGCAGAAGGCCACCGACCTGATCAACGCGAAGTTCGGTGGCCAGAAGGGCGCTGCCCTGCGCGTCGTGCTTGCCGCCCCCGATGGTGAGCGGCTCGACACGCCACAGCGCCTGGCAGCGCTCGAGAAGATGCTCGTCGCGTCGCAGGCATCGCAGCGCTCGCTGGCGATCGACCCGAACGACATCTCCAAGGTCACGAGCCCGTTGGCGGCAGGAGGCACGAAACAGCTGTCGGACAGCGGTCAGATCGCCTTCTTCGACGTGCAGTACGACCGCACCGGCTTCGAGTTGCCGCGCTCGGGCATCGTCGCGGTCGAGAATCAGCTCCGCGCGATCGGCGAGCCCGCCGGCATCCAGGTCGAGTTCACCGGCGAGGCGGAGAATGCCGCGCCGACGCAGGGAATCAGCGACCTCATCGGGCTGCTCGCGGCGTTCGTGATCCTGATGGTCCTGTTCCGGGCGCTCGTGCCCACTGTGATCCCACTCCTGTTCGCGATCGTCGCGGTTCTCGGGGCATTCCTGCTGCTGTTCCTGGCCGCCCGCGTCACGCACTTCAACACGGTCACGGAGATCCTCGTCCCGATGATCGGGCTGGGCGTGGGCATCGACTACACGCTCTTCATCGTCACCCGGTTCCGACAGTTCCTACACGACGGGCTCTCGCCCCAGGACGCTGCCGCGGCGGCCGGAGCGACAGCGGGTCGAGCGGTGATCTTCGCGGGTGTCACCGTGGCAATCTCGATCACCGGCCTCGCGTTGATCGGGCTCGACTTCATCACGAAGCTCGGCATCGGGAGCGCCCTCGGCGTGCTGACGGCGGTACTGCTCGCCAACTCGCTGCTGCCCGCCGTCCTCTCGTTGCTCGGCCCACGGATCAATAGCGGCCGCCTCGGGATGCGTCCCGTCGACGAGTCGCGCGAAGGCCAGCAGCGAACCCCGATCGCGGCGTGGGGCCGCTTCGTTTCCCGCAACGCGAAGATCGTGCTCCCGGTGGTCTGCGTCGTGCTCCTGCTGCTCGCCTCGCCCGTGCTCGCGGTACGACTCGGCCTCGCCGACGCCGGCACCGCGCCGAAAGACCAGACGACGCGTCAGGCCTACGACCTGCTGTCGAAGGGCTTCGGACCGGGCTTCACCGAGCCGATCCCGATCGTCGTCGACATGCAGTCGGATCACACGGCTGCGAAGCGGCTCGAGGCGGCACTTCGTGCGACCCCGGGCATCGCACAAGTCGACGCGCCGATCTACAACGCGAAGACGCCCGAGAAGGCGTCCGTCGCGATCATCAATACCTACGGCAAGTTCAAGCCCCAGGACGTTCAGACCGACGATCTCGTCTCGAAGCTGCGCCACACGGTGATCCCGCAGGTACTTGCAGGCTCTGCCGCGCACGCGTACGTGTCCGGGTCGAACGCAGCCTTCACCGACATCGGGAATCAGATCTTCTCGCACGCTCCCTGGTTCCTGCTCTACATCATCGGGGTCACCTTCCTTCTCCTCACGATGGCGTTCCGTTCAGTAGTCGTCGCGGTCAAAGCAGCTCTGACCACACTCGTCTCGGCGCTCGTCGGCTTCGGCGTGTTGACGCTCGTCGTGCAACTCGGCCACGGCATTCAGCTCGTCGGCCTCGACCGCACCGGGCCGATCGAAAGCTTCGTGCCCCCGATCGCATTCGCGATCCTCTTCGGCCTGTCGATGGACTACGAGGTGTTCCTGATGAGCCGGATCCGCGAAGAGCACGTCCACGGGAGCCCTACGGTCAAGGCAGTGAAGGACGGCATCGCAGGCGTCGGCCGGGTGATCGCCGCCGCGGCATTGATCATGTCGTGCGTCTTCTTCTCCTTCCTGCTCGCGCCGGATCGCGTGTCGAAGGAGTTCGGCCTGCTCCTCGGCGTCGCCATCTTGACCGACGCGTTCCTGATGCGGCTGACGCTCGTCCCGGCCCTCCTGACGCTCCTGCGTGAGCGGACGTGGTACATCCCTCGCTGGCTCGACCGGGCGCTCCCGAGGATCACGATCGAACCGCCGGTCGAAGACAACGCTCCCCCAGCCTTGCCGCCACGCACCGGCACGGCGGATGCTCCTGCCTGATCTCGGCAAGGTTGCGCGTCGACGGTTCGTAGATTCGCGCGGGTTGCCGCCGGGATGGGCCCGGCGGTGTGGATTCGACGGCATGGTCTTCCGTCATAAGCAGTTCTTAAGCGGCCCCTGAGAACGTGCGAGGAGCGCGGCGGCTACGACGACCGCCGGGTCTCAACGTATGGAGGGAACACAATGCGCAAGCTTGCCGTGATAACTGCCGTGTGCCTTGTCGGTCTTCTCAGTGCGGCGGTCGCATCGGCCGATCCGACAGGCGCGAAGAACGCATTCAACGCTTGGGCGACCTGCGACAACGGGATGTCGGTGCCGATCGTCGTCAACAGCGCCAACGGTCAGGGAGCGGGAAGTCAGGACAACAACACCGCCGAGTGGACGCCTGCCCACGTCGTCGGGAGCAGCTCGGTGTTCCACCCGACGGTCTTCAATCTGACGTTCACCTTCACGCCTGCAGGCGGTGGCGAGCCGCAGAGCTTCCAGCAGGTCGACGCTCGCCAGACCGGCAAGACACAGACGACGTGCACGCTCAGCGGCTCGCAGACCGATCCAGCGGGGGACACGTTCTCGATCTCCGGCACCGTCGCCGGCTGGTTGAGCTGACCCACCTCGCTCCTGGGGTGCAAGGGCGGCCGAGGGTCTTGGCTCGGCCGCCCTTCGCAGCGGTCGTTGAGCTCTCGTCTCAGGGGCTCGTACTAGACGAGATCTCCGTCGGTGCAGGTTCCGTCCAGCCGCGCATACATCCGTTCGCGGCCTCCTCTCGTGCCAGGCGAGCCGCGATCGAAGCGACGATCGAGCGAAAGTGTCCGCAAGAGGCATCGGGCGCCAGAAGCCCGACGCTCGCGGGCGACATGGAGAAAATCGGCCGGCCACCCGACATACTCGTCCCCGGTGGAATGCGCGATCGGGACGAGGCCGCGGCCGGCGCGAGCATGGAGATCGTAAATGAGCGAGCGATGGCGCCGCTCGGACGAGCGCGCTCGAACACGCTGAACTCCGAGTAGCGTCGCGAGCCGAGGTCGGATGCCTTCGCACATGCGTGTGGTCCGCCCGTTCCGACACAGTTGCGCATCGTCATCTGAGGCGAACGACAACACGTTCGCCCGGTCGGGTCACACTCCAGCGCGGTTCCGTGGAACCGCCGGCGGCGAAAGCTATCCAGCACCGCCCGGCGCCACCGGACCCGCGGGCGCGCTCGATTCCTCGCGCTGGAGGATCGCGACGACGTGCTGGAGGAGCTTCCAGGTGACGTCCGGATTTGCGTGCGCGAAGTCGCGAAAGTCTGAGAAGGCGATCTCGAGGCAGCGAAGCTCGGTGCGCGCGGTGACTGTCGCGGTCCGCTCGGTCTTCGTGATCAGCGCGAGCTCGCCGAAATGGTCTCCCGGCAGCAGCGTGTAGACCTCCCGGCCGGCGATGCCGACCTCCGCTTCGCCGGCCGTGACGACGAAGAAGCCCATCCCGCTCATCGAGCCCTCGCGCAGGACGATGCTGCCCGCCTTGAACGTGCGCTCGCGAAATCTGGACGCGAGCTTCCGGAGCTGCCGGCCGCTCAGCTCCGCAAACAGCGGGACGCGCTGCAGATCGTCAACGGCAGTTGCCATCGCCGGGCGATCCTATCCGTGGGATTGCGCGCGTCGATCTGGGGCCGCCCGAGCCGCTGAGCTTCCCGATGGCTAGAGTCGTGCCCGTGGAAGACCACCACAGCGAATACCTCGCACAGACAGTCGCGGCGCTGACGCCCGAGGGCCGTGCCCGGGTCGATGAGTTGCTCGAACTGCTTGCCGAGGCGGCCGGGGGCCGACCGGAACTGATCGGGTTCGCCCAGGCTCTCGAGAACGAAGCGGATCTCGGCAAGACGGACACACCGGCGGAGACCGAGAGCGCGCGCGCCCTGAGCGGGGCGGAGCTCGACCGGCTGCTCTCCGGATTCATGATGATCCGCGACCAGGAGCCGCTCGACGACGTCGGGAACTGGGCGAACGCCGTCATCGCGTTGCTCGAGGACGAGATCCGTAACCGGGACCGGCCGGGCGATGGTTCCTGAGGCACCGCTCGAGCAGACCGATGCCGGCCTTGTTCCGGCGGGCGATGGCTGGTTTGTCCTGAATGCACGCGAGGCGCGCTGGATCCGTCGCGAGGGCCGAGGGGTCAACGTGCCCTTCACCGGCTGGACGGACCTCGAAGCGGAGACGTACTTCCCGCAGCTCGGCGTCGCCGTGATCGTGCTGGGACCGGGCGAGCCGATCGGGATGTACCACTGGGAGGCGGACCAGGAGGACTTCCTGGTCCTGTCCGGCGACGCACTCCTGCTCGTCGAGGGCGAGGAACGGCCGCTGCGCCGGTGGGACTTCGTGCACTGCCCGCCGCGGACGGAGCACATGATTCTCGGTGGCGGCGCCCACGGCTGCACGGTACTCGCCGTCGGCGCCCGTGAGCACCAGGCCGGCGCTTGGGGCGCCTACACGGTCGAGCAGGTCGCGCTTCGCCACGGAGCGGGCGTCGAACACGAGACGACCGACTCGGCCGTCGCCTACGCACGCTTTCCCAAAGCGGAACCGACGCCCTACCGCGAAGGCCTGCTTCCGGACTAGTCGGGAGACGTCATCCCTCGTCGCGAAGCCAGTGGTGTGCCATCTGGCGCGTGACGCCGGCCGCGTGGGCCATGTCGGTCACCGCCAGGCCGAGCGCCTTGCCGTCGATCAGGAGGGCGGTTGTCCTGAGCTTGAACTTGCGCCTGCGGTTCAGCTCCTTCTCGCGCGCTGCCGCTTCCTTCCGCGCCAGCGCCCCGAGCTCGTCGAGGACACGCTGGTGCTCCGACTCGATCAGCGCACGGACGTCGCGGTTTGACGTCTTTGCCATCGTCGACCTTCCTTTTCCGTCAGCGTTTGCAACATGATGTAACCGAGCAAGACACAGCGTAAACGACTACCGACTGAGCGTAGACGTGAATTCGCCGATTCGTGCATTGCACCCGTTCGGCCGTTCCTGGCTGTTAAGTCGCATGGCCTGCAAATTCAGGGTTCGGCGGCCCGCGAACGTAGACTCGTCGGGCGTGAAAGTCCTTCTTGTCGGTTCGGGTGCGCGTGAGCATGCGCTGGCTTGGCGGCTCGCGATGAGCTCATCCTCGACCGAGCTCCATGCCGCGCCGGGAAACCCGGGGATCGCCCGTCTCGGGTACTGCCATCCGATTCGCACGGAAGACACCGAGGGAATCGTCGGCCTCGCCCGCTCGCTCGCTGTCGACCTGGCGGTCGTCGGCCCCGAGGTTCCGCTCGTCGCAGGGCTCGCCGACGAGCTTCGCCGCGCCGGCGTCTCCGTCTTCGGCCCAGGTGCCGCCGCCGCGCGGATCGAGGGGTCGAAGCTCTTCGCGAAGGACATCATGTCTGCGGCGGGCGTCTTCGCGGCCCGGGAGCTCGACGAGGCACGGGCGCCGTGCGTGATCAAGGCGGACGGGCTTGCCGCTGGAAAGGGTGTGTTCGTCTGCCGGACGGACGAGGAGGTCGCGGCCGGACTTCGCGACGCCGCCGCGCTCGGCGCCGAGATCGTCGTCGAAGAGCTCCTGGAGGGCCCGGAGGTTTCGCTGTTTGCCATCTGCGACGGGACACGCGCGGTTCCGTTCGGCAACGCGCAGGATTTCAAGCGCGCATTCGACGGGGACCAGGGTCCGAATACCGGCGGCATGGGCGCGTTCTCGCCGATGCCGCTCCACCTCGACACGGCCGAGCTCGTCGCCCAGATCCACCAGCCGGTGATCGACGAGCTGACGAGGCGCGGGGCGCCGTTCGTCGGCTGCCTGTTCGCGGGGCTGATGCTCACCCCGGAAGGGCCCCGGGTGCTCGAGTTCAATGCGCGGTTCGGCGATCCGGAAACACAGGTGCTGATTCCCCGGCTCGAAGGCGACCTGCTGCAGGCCCTCGCCGCGGCCGCCGACGGTAGCGCCGAGCCGATCCGGTTCGGCTCGCAGGCAGCCGTCACCGTCGTGCTCGCCGGGCCCGACTATCCCGCTCGGAGCGACTACACCGGTGCGGCGATCTCGGGCGTCGAGGAGGCAGAGGCCCGCGGTGCACTCGTCTTCCACGGAGGCACGGCGACGAGGGGCGAGGAGCTCGTGACCAACGGGGGCAGGATCCTATCTGTCACCGGTGTCGGACCCGATGTACCGGCGGCCCGCGACCGGGCCTATGCGGGGGCCGCTGCGATCGATTTCGAAGGCGTGCGGTACCGGGCCGACGTCGCGTTCGCGGTGACTAACATCGCGTCGCGATGAGCGAACCCCTGGTCGGCATCCTCGTTGGCTCCGAATCCGATCGCGAGCGGATGAAAGCGGCATTCGACGAGCTCGATGCGCGCGGTATCGCCTGGGAGTTCGACGTGCGATCCGCTCATAGAACGCCCGATGCGGTCGCCGAATACGCCAAGACCGCTGCCGACCGCGGGCTTCGTGTGCTCATCTGCGGCGCGGGCCTCGCCGCGGCACTCCCCGGCGTGGTGGCCGCGCACACGGAGCTTCCCGTGATCGGGGTGCCGCTCCGGTCGTCGATGAGCGTGCTCGACGGCCTCGACGCGCTGCTCTCGATCGTGCAGATGCCGCCGGGTGTCCCCGTGGCCACGGTCGGAGTCGACAACGCGAAGAACGCTGCGGTGCTCGCCGCCCGGATCCTCGCGCTGATCTGAGCTCTAACGTCGATGCCCGCGGGACCCGTCTCTAGACTGTCTTCGTGATCGCCCGCTACTCCCGGCCCGAGATGAACAGGATCTGGTCGGAGGAGGGCAAACTCGCACGGTGGCTCGAGGTCGAGCTCGCAGCGCTCGACGGCTGGGCCGAGGTCGGGACGATCTCCGCGGAGGACGTTGCGGCGATTCGCGCCGCGGCCAGGACTCCGAGCGCCGAGCGCGTTGCCGAGATCGAGCTGGTCACGGATCACGATACGGCCGCGTTCATCGATGCGGTCACCGAGCAGCTCGGGCCGGAAGGCCGCTGGCTTCATCACGGGCTCACCTCGTCCGACGTCGTCGACACCGCGCTCGCGCTTCAGATCCAGGATGCGGGCCGGCTGATCCTGGCCGAGCTCGACCGAGCGATTGCGGCGGTCGTGCGCCGAGCCGAGGAGCACCGTGGCTCGATCTGCATCGGAAGGACTCACGGCATCCATGCGGAGCCGACCACGTTCGGGTGGAAGCTCGCCGGATGGGCCTTCGAGCTCGATCGGGACCGAACCCGCCTCGTACGCGCGCTCGAGTCGAATCGCGTCGGCCAACTCTCGGGCACGGTCGGAAGCTACGGCAGCCTCGATCCCGAAGTGGAGCGCATCGCCTGCGAACGGCTCGGACTCGAACCGGATCCGCTCTCGACCCAGGTGATCGCCCGCGACCGCCACGCGGACCTGCTCTCGACGCTGGCGCTCGTCGCGACCTCGCTCGAGCGCTTCGCGACCGAGATCCGCCACCTCGCGCGGACGGAGGTGCGCGAGCTCGAGGAGCCGTTCGCGACGGGAATGAAGGGTTCATCTGCGATGCCGCACAAGCGCAACCCCAAGGTCGCCGAGCGGATCTGCGGGCTCGCACGCGTCGTTCGCGCGGCAGCGACCGTCGGCCTCGAGAACGTCGTGCTCTGGCACGAACGCGACATTTCCCAATCGTCGGCCGAGCGAATCGTCGTGCCGGATGCGTTCCTCGCGCTCGACTACATGCTCGACCGGTTCATCTGGATCGTCGACGGCCTCGTCGTCTATCCCGAGCGGATGCTCCGGAACCTCTCGGCTTCGCACGGGCTCGTCTTCTCCCACACGCTCCTGCTGGCGCTCGTCGATTCGGGCCTCCCGCGAAACGAGGCCTATCGGCTCGTCCAGCGGAACGCAATGCGGGCCTGGGACGAGGAGCGCGACTTCCGAACCCTCGTCACGGCCGACCCCGAGATCTCGGCTCGACTCGACGCGGGTGCGCTCGACACTGTTTTCGACCTCACGGCCTCTGTCCGGCACGCCGACACGGTGTTCGACCGGGTACGCACCCTCAACCGAAAGGAGGACCCCGTCAATGTCTGAAGCGCTGAGCCACGTCGCGAGCGGAAAGGTCCGCGAGATCTACGCGCTCGACGACGAGCGCCTCCTGCTCGTCGCGAGCGACCGGATCTCCACGTTCGACGTCGTCTTGCCAACCGAGATCCCCGACAAGGGCCGGGTGCTCACCGGCCTCTCCGGCTTCTGGTTCGCCCAGACCGGCTCGATCGTGCCCAATCACCTGCTCGCGCTGGGCTCCGACGGCCGCTCCACCGAGTGCCGCCGGCTGGAGATGCTCCCAATCGAGTGCGTGGTGCGGGGGTACCTCGCCGGCTCCGGCTGGAAGGACTACCTCGCAAACGGCGCCGTCTGCGGACACGAGCTGCCTTCCGGGCTCGTCGAGTCCGATCGGCTCCCCGAGCCGATCTTCACCCCGGCGACCAAGGCCACCTCCGGCCATGACGAGAACATCGACCGCGCCGCCGCGGTCGCGCTCGTCGGCGAGGAGCGCTACGACGAGGCCGAGCGTCTGACGCTCGAGCTCTACCGCTTCGTCTCGGAGCGCGCGCTCCAGCGCGGAATCATCCTCGCCGACACGAAGCTCGAGTTCGGGGTCGACGCCGACGGCAGGCTCGTTCTCGGCGACGAGGCGTTCACGCCCGATTCCTCGCGCTTCTGGCCCGCCGACGAATACAAGCCCGGCGGCCCACAGCCCTCGTTCGACAAGCAGTTCGTGCGCGACTACTGCGAGTCGCTCGGCTGGGGCAAGACCTCCCCCGGCCCGGAGCTGCCCGCCGAGGTCGTCGACGGAACCCGCGGCCGGTACGTCGAGGCGTTCGAGCTCCTGACCGGAATCGACTTCGCCGGCTATCTGGCCGATCCCGACGTGGTGCTCGGATGAAGGCGACCGTGCTCGTGCGGCCGAAGGCAGGCATCCTCGACCCGCAGGGGCAGGCGGTCGAGAGCAGCCTGCGGCACCTCGGATTCGCGGTGGACGACGCGAAGCTCGGCCGGATCGTCGAGCTCGAGCTCGCGACGAGCGATGAGCGCGAGGCGCGCTCCCAGGTCGAGCGGATGTGCGAACAGCTCCTCGCGAACCCGCTGATCGAAAGCTACGAGATCGAGCTCCACGCCGCTGGACTCGACTCCGGCGAGCCAAACACCGGCGCGTGAGCACCGCCGAACCGAAGCCGGTCGTCGCCGTCGCGGTCTTCCCGGGCTCGAACGACGACCGCGACGCGGAGCTCGCCCTGAACCGTCTCGGCGCGGACGCCCGGCGGGTCTGGCACACCGAGGCCGCGCTTCCGCCGGGCACCGCCGCCGTCGTCCTGCCGGGAGGCTTCTCGTACGGCGACTACCTGCGCTGCGGAGCGATCGCCCGCTTCTCGCCGGTCATGGAACCCGTGGTCCAGTTCGCCCGCGAAGGCGGACTCGTCCTCGGCATCTGCAACGGCTTCCAGATCCTCACCGAGGCTGGGCTGCTTCCGGGCACGCTCCGCCCCAACGCGTCACTGGCGTTCGTCTGCCGAGACGTCGGCCTCACGGTCGCCCGGAGCGACAGCCCCTTCACGACACGCGGCGCTCCGGAGCAGAGCCTGACCATCCCCGTCAAGCACGGCGACGGCTGCTGGTTCGCCGACCCGGAGGCGGTCGAGGAGCTCGAGTCCGCCGGACAGCTGCTCCTCCGCTACGAGCCCGGCGAGAACCCGAACGGCTCGGTGGCCGACGTCGCAGGCGTCTGCAACGAGGCAGGCAACGTCTTCGGCCTGATGCCGCATCCGGAGCACGCGGTCGACCCGCTGCTCGGCTCCACCGACGGGGCCCTGATCCTCGGGTCGCTCGTCGATGCCGCTCGATCGTCGGCCGCGGCACTCGTCTAGGCGCCCCCTCCCGAAATCCCCATTGCGGCGGCCAGCCCGGGACGCCCGGCGACGGCAGCCTGGAGGCGTTCGAGGTCGCGCGCCCGCAGGGTCACCGGGCCGCGGCGCACGATCCCGTCGGTCGTGTACGCGATCCGGACGAGCTGCTCGCCCGCCGGCGTCTCGAGCAACTGGACGATCGTCGCAAAGCGCTTCTCGCCCACACGCTGCGCGACCTTCGCCTCTTCGACCACCGCCGCCTCTCCCCAGGGCGTTGCCGCCGCGCGCTTCGACACGCGCGCCTCCGCCTTGCTGCTCTCCGCTTTCCCCTGTTGAGTCGTACCGCGTTCGGTCTTTGTCGTCATGGAAGACAACGTAGCGACGGAAACGTAACGCCCGTGAGACAACTTCGAGACAGATGCGTTACACGCCCGCGGCGTCATGACCCACGCCGCCGAGACCCCGTGCTATGCGTCGATCGGAACGTGACCGGGCATCGCCGCCACCCGCTCGAGCCAGCCGCGGATCCCGGGATACCCGTCGAGCTCGAAGCCACCCTCGGGCGCGACATGCGTATAGGCGTAGAGCACGATGTCGGCGAGCGACGGCGACCCGCCGACGAAGAAGTCGCGGCCGGCGATGTGACGCTCCATCGCATCGAGCGCGCGGTACCCGGCGGCCCGCCGTTCGTCGAGGCGGTCGGCGAACGCCTCGGGCCGGCCGGAGAACGCCACCCAGAAGCGGACGACGGCGATCGCCGGCTCGTGGTCGTACTGCTCGAAGAACATCCACTGCAGGACCTGGGCACGCTCGAAACGACCGGCCGGAACGAACCTCGTGCCCTCGCCGAAGTACCAGAGGATCGCGCCCGACTCTCCGAGCGAGCGACCGTCGTCGAGTACGAGCGTCGGCACGCGCAACGCCGGGTTCAATCCTCCGAGGACCTCCGGCCGGTTGGAGCGATCGACGACGTCGAGTGACTCGCGCTCGTACGGCAGCCCGAGATGGGCGAGGAGCAGCCTGACCTTGTAGCAGTTGCCCGAGATCGGACTGTCGTACAGGAGCACGGCCCCGCCCAGCTACTGGCCGCGCTCGATCAGCTCGATCCGGTAGTCGTCGGGGTCCCGCACGAAGCACAGCAGAGATCCTCCCTCGCGGACGCTGTACGGCGGCCGCTCGGGGAGGATGCCCTCACCCGCGAGCTGCTCGAGCGTCGCCGCGAGATCCGCGACCCCGATCGCAATGTGTCCATACCCGGTACCGAGGTCGTAGGCACGACCGTCGTGGTTGAAGGTCAGCTCGAGCTCCTCGTCCTGCCCGGGCGCCCCGTAGAAGAAGTTCGTCGCCTCGAGCTCACCGTCACGGACGATCGGCAGCTCACGCCGGAACTCGAGCCCGAGCGCCTCGTAGAACCGGCGGCTCGCGTCCGGATCGGTGATCCGGTACATCGTGTGCAGGAAGCGGCCCATCGCCGGGGATCGTACGGCACCGACGTCGCCGGGGCGAACGAAGCGACCCCACGCCCACCCGCGTACCCGGATGCGACAAGCCCGAGGCCGTGACGACGCGCCGAGCGTGGCGAGCGTCGCCGGCCGGAGGTCGGGTCGAGCAGCGCCGTGGGAGCACCGACCTCTGGCGCCTGCAATGCGGCGCGAGCGTCGTTTGCACGGACCTGTGCCGCGCCGGGGTAGCGGCTTCGCCCTTCGGCCAGGTCAACCTAGGCCTCCGAATCTCGCACTCGGCGGTACACTCAGATTGAAGCGAGCGGCACTCGAACGAACGTGCAGTGGGGGGAACGGGCTCGGCCAACACGCAGTCAAGCGCGGCAGACGGCGGGCGATAACCATCCTCTTGAGTCAGTCGAATTTCGAGCATGGTTGTGAGCAGGGATTTTCCTGAAGCCAGCGAACGAGAGGTCCTCGTGTCCCACTCTTTTCGAAATATTCGTCCTCGCCTGAGCCGAGCGGCGGGACTGCTCACGCTTGGTGTCGCAGCAGCCCTTCTGGCTCTGCCAGCCGCAAATGCCTCGCACTCGAGGGTCGCGGCTCCGACGAGCAAGGCAAAAGAGACGTTCCCGCATTTCTCGACGCTCACGAACTCGAAGATCGGCCACTGGGCGGTCGTCGTTCGCCCGATCGGCGCGCGCACGAAGCCGAATATCAATGCGCACATCGTCACGCCGCTCTCACTCACCACCAGCGACGGCACCCAGAATCTCGTCCTGATCCTCAGCGAGGAGGATTTGAGCCCGTCCCAGGTCTGGTACAAGGTGCGGCTGCCGATCCTGCCGAACAACTCCACCGGTTGGGTTCCGCGGAGCGCGCTCGGAAACATCTACCTGGTGCACACGCATATCTACGTCAACCGCAAGACCCAGACTCTCACGCTGAAGCGTGACGGGAAGACGATCTTCACGACACGCGTCGGTGTCGGAAAAACCGCTCCGGGATGGGGCCCCACGCCGGCCGGCCAGTACTACATCCGGGACAAGCTCACGAACTTCCACGACCCGTTCTACGGACCCATCGCGTTCGGAACGAGCGCCAGGTCTGCGGTGCTGACCGAGTGGCCCGGCGGCGGCTTCATCGGCATCCACGGGACAGACGAGCCAGGGCTGATTCCGGGCTATATCTCGCACGGCTGCATCCGCCTCGTCAATAGCCAGATCCTCAAGCTGGCGAAACTGATCACCGTCGGTAGCCCGCTCACCGTCACCTAGAAGCCCCGCTTCAAATTCCGCGCGCCGACCGCGCTTGATCGTGCGTCCTCCGCAAGGACCGGCAGCAAAGAAGAGGGACTTCGCGCAGGACGGATGGCGGCCTCGCCGCGCGGAACGCTGCGCCGAGCGTTACGCGGCGAGGCTCGCGGCCAGGAAGGTGCGCGGTGTCTGCGAGATCGGGACGACGTGGTAGCCGGCGTCCTGGAAGGTGTAGCCCGCCTTGAGCGGCCGCCAGACTCCGCCGTCGTTCTGGGCGAGCGAGACGTCCGAGAAGCGGTAGGCGTAGGTGTTGCAGGCGCCGGTGCCGCCGTTCCAGTTCTCGGCCACCGCCTGTGGGTACCACGCGTCGTGGCTGCCCGGAAGATGGATCGGCGGGCTGACGGGCTTGCCGTCGACCCAGACGCGCCACCAGGAGCTCCGGTTCGCCATCTCGAGGACGGCGAAGTGATGCGACTGGCCTGCGGGGACGTTCGAAGAGAGCTCGACATACTGCGGCGTCGATCCCGCGACGGTCACCTCGTAGTACATCTGACTGCTGTCGTCCGACGGGAAAGCTGCGAAGCCTGCCTGGAGCCATTCGGCTGCGCCACCGGGCCCGTCGTTGACGCCCCCGAGGCCGATCCAGCCGCCGACGTGGCCGTCCGTGACGGCCGGGTCGATCGTCGGGTCGAGCGTCGCCGCGACGCCGTGCGCCTTGGTATTCGCCTCGAGTCCCGCGTACGCGAAGGTCTGCACGCCGCATCCCGTGGCCTGCGTGCTGCCTCCCTCGGCCGGCGAAGCGACGAGGAAAATGAGGAAGAGAGTGGCGAGGACGGGAATCGAGCGGCGCATCTGGAGGCCTCCGGAACAGGGACGAATGCTGTCCCGGCCTGCATCGGCCTCCGGCCACCTGACGCTGATCCCTCGAACTGAGGTCGAGTCTCCCCCGATGGAGCTGCCTCGTTCGAGGGAGGTTCGGCCTCGGTAGAGGCTCGGCCTCGTCGCAGGGGCCGTCATCTACGATCGGGAAATGGCAGCCCGCAGGTCGTTTTTCGCAGCCGTCGCGATCGTTTCGGTCGGCCTCGCGCTCGCATCCTCCACGCGTGCCGACACGGTGCCGGAGCCGGTGGTCTCGGCCGTCCACGGGCGGATCGTCGGCTGGACACGGAGTCCGCCGAACTGGTTCGCGGTCTACGTCGAAGGCAAGGGCGGCGGTTGGTGCGGTCTCGACGGCGCCTCCTGGTGGATCGCCCTCGTCCGGACGCCGACGCCCCAGTCGGCACCGACGACGGCGTCGGCGCAGCGCCTCGGCGGTGCGATGTGCGGGAACACCCTGGCGTGGGTACGCGCAGGCCGATTCTCGGACGGGCGCCACCGCGAGGTCGCCTTCATGCTCTGGGCCACTCCCTCGATCGGCGCCACCACCTACGTCTACCGCATCGAGGGCAACCGGCTCGAGCGGCTCGCAGCGATCCCGGGCGACCGCGTGACGCTCGGACACGGCACCGTCACCGCCCGGTTCGAGAACGCAGGCCGCAGCCCGGACGACCGAAGCGTCGATCGCTACGTCTTCCGTTCGGGCCGCTACCGGCTGGCCTGAACCTTCCCGCGTGACCTCGAAACATCGCAGATCTCACGCGCGGAGCGTCTGCGACGTTAGAACTCCTGAATGAACCGCCGAGAGATCACGATGATCGTCGCGTTGTCCCTGATCTGGGGCGCGTCGTTCATGTTCATCCGGGTCGCCGATCGGCAGTTCAATCCGGCCGCACTCGTGCTCTTCCGAGTCGGGCTCGGCGCCCTCGTTCTCGTCCCGGTCGCGCTGGCGCGTGCCGGCAGCCGCACGGTGTGGGCGCAGACGCGGGCGAACTGGTTTCCGATCGTCCTCGTCGGGCTGATCAACACGGCAATCCCGTTCCTCTGCTTCGCCTGGGCCGAGACGAGGATCGACTCGAGCCTCGCCGCGATCCTCCAGGCGGCCGCACCGATGTTCACGGTTCTGATCGCAGTCGGCGTGCTGCACGAGCGGGTGAGTGGGATCCGCTGGCTCGGATTCGTCGCGGGCTTCGCCGGGGTGGCGCTCCTCGTCGGCACCCCCGGCCCCGGCGAGACGCTCGCCTGCTTCGCGGTCGTCCTGGCCGCTCTCTGCTACGCAACCGGCTCGACGATCAGCTCACGTGCTCTCGGAGGCACCGAGCCACTTGTGATCGCGGCCGGCTCGACCGTGGTGGCGACACTCGTGGTCGCGCCGTTCGGAGTGACGCATCTCCCGGCGGCAGTGCCAGGCTGGAAGGAATGCGCATCGGTGGCCGTTCTCGGGATCGTTGGGACGGGAATCGCCTACATGATCCTGTTCGCGCTGATCCGGAGCGCCGGGGCGTCGCGGTCGATCCTCGTCACCTACCTGATCCCTGGCATCGCGATCATCTACGGAGCGTTGCTCCTCGGCGAGCCCGTCACCGCGGTCTGCT
>CAVYAR010000002.1:0-435000 GCA_963766575.1 uncultured Actinomycetota bacterium
CCGGTCGCTCGTATGAACAGACTAGGCTCGAACCGTCCTGAGGGCTCGCGTGCGACAGCTTGGCTCGGATGACATACTCGTCTGCACGTCTACGGTCTCAGATGTGAGTCGACTCACTGGACTGGCGTTGTCCGTCGAGTAGGAACCGCGTGGGGCGCGCCGCCAGGGCGGATTCCTGATGCCCTCGCGCTTCGTGAACCGACCGCTCATGCCAGTTCGTCCTCGGTGGCGCGTGGGCTGTCAGGCCGGCTCGGGGGTTCGGATCAAGCGGATTCCGGTGGCGATCAGGAATGCGAGCCAGACGAGGAAGCCCAGCCCGGCGACTCCGAAGAGAGCCATGGTGCGACCTTCCGCGATGGTCGGCCCGGCGATGGTGCCGACGATCAGCAAGGCGGCACCGGCAGGGGCAAGCCAGGTGAAGGGCCTTGGGGTCATGCGGGCGGCGATCGCGGCCCGTGACAGGCCTAGCAGCGCGAACGCGATGGAGACGTCCAGGACGGTGAAGATGCTGTTGTGCAGGGCCCACAGCGCCTGGATCGCTCCGAGACTGGGGTTGTCCATGTGTGCGGCGACGGAGAGTGCCTGCTCGCCCGCCACGACAAGGGCGAACACGGTGTAGATGCCGAGGGCTCCTACGAGGCCGAAGATTGCCCAGCCTCGACGGCTGGTGGCGAGGAGGTGTCGGGTGATGCCGCCGAGGAAAAGGGTCAGGCCGATGGCGCTGAGGACGTAGGTCGCGTCCAAGACGATCGAGATCGCCCCGTCGCCGGAGTAGTGCGACAGCACCCGGGCGGCGGAGGCGCCGTTGCCAGGTGCGGTAGCTCCGCGAATGACGTTCTGGGCGATGACGACAAAGGCGAAGGTCAGCGCTCCCCAGCCAGCTGCTCGGGTACTGAGGTCGGCGGTCCTCGACTCGCGGTACGTGCTGGGAGCGCGATTCTCGATCTGGGCCTCGAGGTGGGTGGCCTGCGACATGGTGGGATCTCCTGACTCGATTGGAACGATGATCAAGTGGTTGGAACTATATTCCACTAATCAGAACCAATGTCAAGTGATACAACGAAGCCATGCCTTCCGAGCAGCCGACGATGCGCGAGCGGCAGGCGGAGTTGAGCAGGAGCGAGATCCTCCTGGCCGCGCGTCGCCTGTTCGCCGAACGCGGCTTCGCTCGGACGGGCGTGCGCGACATCGCGAAGGCTGCCGGAGTCTCTACCCAGACCGTCTACAACAGCATCGGCTCGAAGCAGGCGGTGGTGGCCAGGCTCAACGACCTGATCGACTCCGAGGCCGGCATCGGCGCCATCGTCGGGCCGATCGCAGCTTCGCGCGATCCGCAGCAGGTGGCTGCCCTGTCGGCCCGGATCACGCGATCGATGCTCGAGAACTGCGGAGACATCATTCGGGCGGTCGTGACCGGGGCGGCTGCCGAGCCGGAGATCCAGGCCGTGCTCGATGAGGGCCACCGCCGGCACCTCGAGGGTGCCAGGACGGTCGTTCGACTCCTTCAGGACATGAACGCGCTCGCCGCGACTGCCGACTCCGCTGCAACGTCGGAGACTCTGGCGGCGATCACGGACTTCCGGTTCGGTCTCGTCTTACGCGAGAGCTACGGCTGGCCTCTCGACCGCATCGAGGAGTGGATGACAGCGACCAGCCGCAGCCTCCTGCTCGACTGAGCTGGGTCGGAGCGCGGCCTGCGCCGCGGGTGGTGTTCAAGCGCTCGGCGAGAATGTCGATCGGGACACCGTTCACTTGTAGAGCGCCCCGCGTGAAATTCCGAGGCGCTCCCCGAGAACGTCGACAGGAACCTGGTTCAGCGCCAGGGCGACGAACACCCGCCGTTGCCGCGGTGTCTGCGCATCCCGAAGACGGCATCCCGCCTGGCGGCCGCTCCGATACCTCGAGGGAAGGAGGTGCGAAGAGTACGGCATGAAACGGGATTCCGAGTTGAGCGCCGGGCTTGTTGGTCGGTGCCTTAGAGCGTCTTGGACGGAACATCTCGACGCTCGGGACGGCCACGATCGTGCGGGCGCGGAGCCAGTCGCCGGGGTCTGTCGGCGGGTTGCCGGGGCGGCCGTCCCGGCGGTCCGGGGCCGGGCTCGGGGGGATCGATCGGTTCCTGTTCGCTGCGCCGGATTACGTAGACGAGAACGACCGCGACCCAGAGCAAGGCGATCGGGAAGAGCACCATCTAGCGTCCCCCACCGGCACTGGCTGTCACGATGCGGACTCGGGTGGGGGCGTCGGAGAGAGCTCGCTCACGCTCAGGATCTCCTCGGCGAACACCGAGCCTCCGAAGTACTGCGGGCCGAGCCTGAAGATCCTTGCGGGCAGCACGTTCGTCGGTCGAAGCGGATCGGTATCGAACGCGGCGCGGCGGGCGACGAGATGGTGGGCTCCCCAGAGAGAATCGGCGATCTCGCGCCGGCCGTTGGGGAAACGAACCTCATAGCGGGTGTCGTCATCCATTGATCAAGGCTAGCCCCGAACTCCGTCCGCCCGCGCGGCGGGCGGTGTCCTCGAGGCGGCGATGAGCTCCGTGCTGCCCCTGCGCCTCGGCGACGAGATCGCCCCCTCAAATGCCATGGGTTCGGCAAACCCAGCCGCGAAGCGACCACGCCGGAGTTCCAGCTTGACGTATGCCGATAACGGCATATGATAGTGCCGATGGCACGAGCAGCGACGACATCCGACGTCTTCAACGCGATCGCCGAGCCGCAGCGCCGGGAGATCCTCGTGCTCCTGCGGACGGGTGAGCGGCCGGTCACCGAGCTGGCCCGGGAGCTGGGGATGGCCCAGCCGGGGGCGTCCAAGCACCTGCGGGTGCTCAGGGAGGTCGGGCTCGTCCGGGATCGCAGGGCAGGCAAGCAGCGCCTGTATGCCCTCGACGTCCGCGGTCTGCGACCGGTTCACGAGTGGACCGGCGGGTTCGAGCGGTTCTGGAACGAGAGCTTCGACCGACTGGACGAGTACGTACAGGACCTCGAGCAGGGAAGGCGGGAGGGGTAGCCGATGAGCTCGACGGCCGACCGCGAGATCGTGATCTCTGCGGTGATCGGTGCCTCGCAGGAGCACGTGTTCGAGGTGTTCACCGAGGTGCAACACCTGTCGCGGTGGTGGGGGCCGGACGGGTTCACCACCACCACGAGGGCATTCGAGTTCTGCGTCGGTGGGGAGTGGGACTTCGAAATGCACGCGCCGGACGGGACGGACTACCAGGAATGGATCTCCTTCAACGAGATCGTCCCGCGGGAACGGATCGCGCTGCTGCACGGTGAGTTCCGGGGCGACCCGAACGCCTTCGAGTCGGTGATCACATTCGCGCCCGAGGGTGCGGCGACCCGGATCGAGATGCGCACGGTGTTCCCCACCAGGGAGCTGCGCGACGAGGCGGTCGAGCGCTACCACGCGATCGAGGGCGGGCAGCAGACGCTGAGCAATCTGGCTACCTACGTCACCAAGATCGTTCGGAAAGGGGTTGAGGACTGATGGCGGGGAAGGTGTTCTTCAGCGTGTCGATGTCGCTGGACGGGTTCGTCGCGCCCGAGGGGCGCATGGGTGACCCGGACTGGACGGCGCAGTGGATGGAACTGCAGCAGTGGATCTACCCGCAGCGGTTCTTCCGGGAGGGCCTGAAGCTCGGCGAGGGCGGTGAGGAAGGCCGCGACAACGACATCATGCGGGAGACGTTCGAGCGCACCGGCGCGAACGTGATGGGCAAGCGCATGTTCGATCTCGGCGAGCAGGCTTGGCCGGAGGAAGCGCCGTTCCACACGCCGGTCTTCGTCGTGACGCATGCGCAGCGGGATTCCTGGGAGCGACCGGGTGGTACGACCTTTCAGTTCGTGAACGACGGCATCGAACCCGCACTCGATCGGGCCCGCGAGGCTGCCGGCGGCCGGGACGTCCGGATCGCGGGCGGCGGCGAAACGATCCTGGAGTACCTGAACGCCGGCCTGATCGACGAGTTCACGATCGCGCTCTCACCGGTGCTGTTCGGCTCGGGAATCCGTCTGTTCGAGGGCGTTGACGCCGGCCGGGTGGCCCTGGAGCAGGTCGACGCGGAGCCGACGGAGCGGGTGACCCACCTGACCTACGCGGTGCGGGAGCGGTAGCTCTCTCGGTCTCGGCATTCCCGCGCCGAGGACAGCCACGTCCAGGGCGGAGCACCGACCTCCCAACCGGGTGGCCGATGCTCCGACCACCCGCTCAGTTCTTCAGCGCGTCCTTCACCTTCGCGGAGGCCTTGTCGATCGAGTCCTTGGCCTTGCCCGCGGCCTGATCGACCTTGCCCTCGCGCTTCAGATCGGGATCGCCCTTCAAGACTCCGGCGGCTTCCTTCACACGGCCCTTGGCTTCATCGGTGTTCGTCATGAGACCCCCTTCGATCGCTGTGTCCCTTTGGTGGTTCCCTCGATCCGGCTCCCCTACACCACGAAGAGGAGCCTCGATCGCGACGACGCACGACGAAGGGGCCCGAAGGCCCCTGCGTCAGAACGAAGACGGAAGGACACCCCGGACGTGCCGGCTGGCGCCGCTTCCCGCGATCAGGTGACCTTGAGGAATCCCTTCATTCCGCCGGCGGCGTGGCCGGGGACGGTGCAGAGATACTCGTAGGTGCCCTTGAGCAGGACGGTGACCCGGAGGGTCGTCGACTGGCCGGGGCTGATCTGCCGCGTCGCTCGTCCGGCACAGGAGTTCGCGAGTGGCTGGTTGCGCTTCGAGCACAGCTTGAAGCTGTGCGGTATCGCACCCTTGTTCGTGACCTTGAAGACGATCACCCCGTGCTTCACGGTGCGCGGAGTCACGATGAAGCCGAACTCGGCCGGCTTGCCGGCAGTAACGGTGACGTTTGACACGGCCATCGCTTTGGTCTGAGCGATCGCTGCGGGCACTACTGCGAGGGCTGCGACCGCTAGGAGCGCGGCAACGAACACTGGAGTCCTGCTCATGAGAACTGTCCTTCCGTCGTGGTCGCCGCCGACTATACGTATCGGCGGGGGGATCGGGGAAGCTCGGAGCCCGGCGTTCCCGGAACACCGATCTGATAAGAGAGATGCCGTGAACGACACCGCTCCAGAGAAGGCGCCGTCACCCTCCGAGTTGATCGACGGGCGGATCCGGGAGCTCGACGACTGGCGCGGCGAGACGCTCGCCCGGCTGCGCGGGCTCGTCAAGCAGGCCGACCCCGAGGTGGTCGAGGAGTGGAAGTGGCGAGGGGTGCCCACGTGGTACCACGACGGGATCATCTGCACGGGTGAGACCTACAAGAGCGTCGTGAAGATGACCTTCGCCAAGGGCGCTTCGCTCGACGACCCCGCCGGGCTGTTCAACTCGAGCCTCGAAGGCAACGTCCGGCGGGCGATCGATTTCCACGAGGGCGACGAGATCGACGAGAAGGCGCTGACGGCGCTTCTTCGCGCCGCCGTAGCCCTGAACGCCGCCGGCAAGAACTAACGCCGCGAGGCCGCCCGCAGATGTGCAGCCCGATCCCGTCGAGCAGCAGTCCGAGGCCGCGGTCGAAGCGGGTGGGAGCGAGGGTGAGGGCGACCGTGATGGGACTCGGCTTCACGTGATCTTTCCGCTGACGTTCGTCGCGAGCACCTTCGTGCCGCTCGGGGGCCTGCCCGCCGGTTTGCGGCAGTTCGCCGAGTGGAACCCGATCAGCTCGATCGCCGCCGCCGGCCGAAGCGAGTTCGGCAATCCGACCGCAACCCCGCACGATCCGGCCTGGCCGCTCAGCTACCCGCTCGTCTACAGCCTCGCCTGGACGCTGGCGATTCTCGTCGTCTGCGTGCCGCTCACGGTGCACCGTTTTCGCGTTCGAACGTCAGGCTGGCTCTAGGCAGGGTAGGATGGGTGCTCTGGTTCTTGCGTGCCAGGACGCCGGCTGAGGCCCACCACGATCGACGCGCCGTTCGGCGCAGGAGATCCAGCGTCGAACGTTCGGGTCGTCCACGACAGGTCACGACCACGTGATCAGAGGGTGCAGGCAGCCGTGTTGCAGAACCAGTTGGCGGAGTTGCTCGAGAGCGAAGCCGCGAAGACGATGCTCGAGACAGGCGAGGAGCGCGGCTGGATCGAGCCGTCCGAGCTCGAGGCCTTTGGGGTCGAGCACGAGCTCGCCGACACCGATCTCGAGGAGCTCACCCGTGAGCTCGAGCGGCACGGGCTCGAGGTGCGCGAAGGGCCACCCGAGGAGAAGGGCCGCACGGAGGCCGCGGAAGCCGTCTACGAGGCCGACGCGTCCTCGGGAGTGGGCGACGGCGTCCAGCTCTTCCTGGCGGCAATCGGCCGCCACAAGCTCCTGACCGCCGCGCAGGAGGTCGCTCTCGCGAAGAGGATCGAGCGAGGAGACATCGCCGCGAAGCACGAGATGATCGAGTCGAACCTCCGGCTCGTCGTCTCGATCGCCAAGCGCTACCGCGGGCTCGGCGTCCCCTTCCTCGACCTGATCCAGGAGGCGACCTTCGGCCTCGACAGAGCTGTCGTGAAGTTCGACTACCGGCGCGGATACAAGTTCTCGACCTACGCGACCTGGTGGATCCGCCAGGCCGCACAGCGCGCGGTCGCCAACCACGCGAACACGATCCGCCTTCCTGTGCACGTCGGGGAGCGCAGGCAGAAGCTCGCTCAGGCCGCTCGGCGGCTCGAGGTCGAGCTCGGCCGCGAGGCCACGAACGAAGAGCTCGCGAAGGCAACCGGCATTGCCGTCCAGCACGTCGCCGATGCCCTCTCCGCCGCCACCGCCTCGGTTTCGCTCAACCAGACGATCGGCGTGGACGACGGGGGCGAGCTCGGTGACCTCTTCGCCGACCGCGAGGCACCCGATCCGTTCGATCAGGCGGAGCAGTCGCTACGGAGCCAGGCCATCCGCAAGGCGCTCGACGTGCTTCCGGGCCGCGAGCGGCGGATCCTGGAGCTGCGCTTCGGGTTCGACGGTGAGCCGCAGACGCTCGACGCGATCGGGGTCGAGCTCGACCTGACGCGTGAGCGTGTACGCCAGCTCGAGCGCCAGGCGATGTCTCGGCTGGCCGCGCTCCGCGAGCTCGCCGGTCTCGCAGCCTAGACGTAGTCCTGCACACGGAACGAACTCTCCGATCCGGAGGAGGTCGTGTGACAGAGTTTCGCGGGTGAAGCCCGAGCGGATGAACGCGTTCACCGACGGCGTGATCGCGATCCTGATCACGATCCTCGTCCTCGAGCTGCGTCCGCCTGCGGGTGACAAGCTGTCCGACATCCTCGACGAGAAGAGCAAGCTCCTCGCCTACGTGCTCAGCTTCGTCTTCGTCGCGATCTACTGGGTCAACCACCACCATCTGATGCTCGTCGTCGAGCGGATCGACGGACGCACCCTCTGGGCGAACATCCACCTGCTCTTCTGGCTGTCGCTGACGCCGATCGCGACCGCGTGGCTCGGCCAGTCCGGTGCCCAGTCGGGGCCGGCCGCCGCCTACGCGATCGTGCTCCTCGGCTGCGCGTTCGCCTACACGCTGCTGACGTTGGCGCTGCTCGCGCTTCACGACACGCAGTCGCAGCTCGCGCAGGCGATCGGTCGCGACCGTAAGGGCAAGCTCTCGATCGTCCTCTACCTCGCCGCACTCGCCTTCTCGTTCTTCGTGCCCTGGGTCTCGATCGGGCTCTTCGTTGCCGTGGCGGTCATCTGGGTCGTCCCCGACCGGCGCGTCGTCCGGGTCATCGGCGAGGGGCGGACCTCGTAGTCCTCAGCCGCCGCGGAAGGGCGAGCTCGCTGCGGCTTCGTCGGCGACGAGTTGCACGACGAGCCGGAACTCGCCTTCCGGCAATCGCGGCCCGATCTCACGGACGACCCCGCGGGCCCTCCCGATCCTGACCTCTGCTCCGACCTCGAGTGGGGTGTCGTAGGTGATGTGCCCGGTGGCGGTGATCGCCTCGCGCTGGCGGAGCTCGTAGCGGTAGCTGGTGGTCGTCATGGCCGCGACACGCTAGCGCCGGAGAGCGGACGACGTCCGGCGACCGGCCGGCATCGCGGTCGGGCGGTGCCCTCCGGCTAGAGTTGACACGGCTGCTGTTGTCGCTTCCGGGGGGGGTCGAGATGGGTATCGAGAATGTCCGGGTCGTCGTGATGGAACCCTGCTCCCGATGATCCGTGCGACGCTCTTCAACGACCCGGCCTGCCCGTGGGGGTATTCGGCGCTTCCCGCCCTGAGAGTGCTCGAATGGCGCTACGGAAGCCAGCTCGAGTGGCGCCTCGTCGTCATCGGCCTGCGCGACGAGGTCGCACCTGCGGCGCGGGAGAACTTCGATCCCTCGGTCTCGGCCGTCCGGCAGATGGTCTTCCGCGACCGGTACGGGATGCCGTTCGCGCTCCAGCCGAAGAGCCGCCCCGCGGCGACGGGCCGAGCATGCAGGGCGATCGTCGCCGCGCGCCTCGTCAGCCCCGGAAGCGAGTTTCGCGTGATGCGGGCGCTGCAGCTCGCGAACTTCACGACGCCGCTCCTCCTCGACGACGACGACGGACTCCGCGAGACGCTGCGGCTTCTCCGCGGGATCGACGCAGACGAGATCGTCGACCGGCTCGACGACGAGGACGTCGAGGAGGCATACGCTCGTGACAAGGCCGAGGCGCGCAGTGCGGCCGGGACGCCGATCGAGGCGCAGGGAAAGGCATCGACCTCCGAGACGGGCGTCGTTCGCTACACGGCGCCCTCGATCATCTTCGAGCACGACGGGCGCCGCCTCGTCGCGGGTGGCTGGCAGCCCGAGCTCGCCTACGACCTGTGCATCGCAAATCTCGACCCGACCCTCACCCGACGCCCGGTGCCCGACACGCCGGCTCCGCTCCTCGACGCGTTCGCCGACGGGCTCACGACGACCGAAGTTGCGTCGCTGCTCGCGGCCGGCCCGGACTACGTGCCCGACGCGAAGGCGACCGAGGCGGCCCTCGTGCGCCTGCAGGCCGCGGGTGATGCCGAGCGCGTGCAACTCACGGGTGGCGTCGTCTGGCGGCGCCCGGCCGGGAGCGAACCGGCAGTCGGCGAGCGCGCCGCGGCGCTGAGTAGCTCCTCCTAGGGCAGAACTTCCTAGACGTCGCTCGTGACCGCAGGGCCGCGCCGTCGCCGCCAGGGGTGGGCGGGTGCGTGCACGCTCTCCATCGCCGGGAGCTCGTCCGTCGGGTGGGATGCGTACCACCTCGCGTACAGGCTCGTGAGTGGTCGCGCGCTCAGGCCGTGCGCGTAGACAGAGAGGACGATCGTAAAGCCGACCGCCGCCACGATCGTCTGCGCGTACGGGAGGTTGCCGTCTTCGAGCACGACGACCGCGAAGACGATCGACGCGAGGCCGCGTGGTCCGAACCACCCGACGAAGGCGACCGTCGGACGTCTCGCGCCCGTGCCGAGTAGCGAGATCCAAACGGGCAGCATCCGGACGACCGTGAGGCTGAGAACGGCGTAGAGGGCCTCTTCCCAGGTGAGGTTCGCGAACACCGGGCCGATCAGCGCCGCTCCGAAGACGATGAACAGCCCTGCATTCGTGATCTCGCCGAGCTCGTCGACGAGGCGCGTGGCCGGGACGTCGCCTTCGTGCGCGTCACGCCTCGAGATCGCGCCGAATGCCGCGCCGGCGACGAAGGCGGCGATGAAGCCGCTGCCACCGAGCGGCGCGGCGAGTCCGTAGGCGAGCGCGGCGGTTGCGACGGTCAGGATCTGGCGGCCGCCGGGGCCCATCAGGCCGCGAGCCCGCGCGAACCGAAGCACGAATGCCCCGGACGCTCCTGCGACCAGGCCGAACAGCACGCCGTACCCGATGGCCTCGAGCACGAGCTTCACGGCTGTGTGGGCTGTCGTGGAGCCGTCCTCGGCCTCGGAGGTCGCGAGTGCGATCAGGAGCAATGGAACGCAGATGCCGTCGTTCAGGCCCGACTCGACGTTCAGCCCCTGCCGGATACGCGACGGGAGGCGCGAGTCGGTCACGACCGCCTGGCCGAGCGCGGCGTCGGTCGGCGCGAGGATGACTGCGAGGACGACGAGCTCCGCGCCGACGAACGAGCTGAAGAGACCCGCCGCGACCGCCCAGCCGGCGAGAATCGTCAAGGGCAGCCCGATGCCGAGCAGCCGCGACGGCACCGCGTACTCGCGCCGGAGCGCCTTGAAGTCGATCCGCGAGGCGTCGGCGAACAGGACAAGGGTCAGCGTGACCTCGGCCAGCAGGCGGATCTGCTCGCTATGCGGGCTGAGCGTCAGCCAGCCGAGCACCTTCGGCCCGACGATGATGCCCATTGTCAGGAAGAAGATCGCCCCCGTGACCGGCGTCTCGTCGAGCCGGCGCGAGACCGCGGTGTACGCGATCACGATCACCGCGATCACCGCGAGCGACCACGAGCTCATCGGGCGGTCACCGGCACGCGTCGGAGAGCAGGGAGATCACGGACCGAGTAGTACATCCTCGGGCGCCCCGGCGTGGAAGAACGCGCTCACGGATCGTCTAGGCTGCCCCCGGAAAGGCACGAATGTCTTCCAGAGAAGGAGTTGCCATGTCAGATCTCACCGACTCACCGATCCTCGATCTGCTCGCAGGGATGAACCTCCAGGGCATCGAGGCCTCGAGCCTCGACGGGGAGCAGCTGATGCTCGTGCGGCTCGCCGCCCTCGTCGCGATCGATGCACCGCCCATCTCCTACGTCCTGAACATGAAAATGGCCGGAGCCGTCGACATCGACGCAGAGCAGGTTCAGGGGATGCTTGCTGCGATCGCGCCGATCGTCGGCTCCGCGAGGATCGCGTCGGCCGCGGGGAAGATGGTACGCGCGCTCGCCCTCGAGATCAATCTCGCCGAGCTCGCCGAGGCACCGCAAGCCTAATCGGCACGACCGTGCCGAAGGATGGGACTGCCGGCGGGCAGCCCATCCTTCCCGACAGGCGGGGGTCAGCAAGGATGTCGCCATGGGGCCGGGCACGGACCGGGCGGCAAGCGCCGCGCAGCGTTAGATGGCCGAAATCGATCCGCGGGCCTGGGCGGCGCCGCCGCCTTCCGGGATACGCAGGTACGTGCCGATCCTCACCTGGCTGCCTGCCTATGACCGCAGCTACCTGCGGTTCGACGCGATCGCGGGCGCCACGATCTGGGGCCTGCTCGTCCCGGAGATGATCGCGTATGCGGGGCTCGCGGGCCTGCCGCCGCAAGCGGGCCTCTACACGCTGCTCGTCACGCTCGCCGCCTACGCGATCTTCGGGACGAGCCGGCACCTCGTCGCGGCCGGCACCTCGGCTGCCGCGGTGCTGCTCGCCTCGACGGTGATCGCGCTCCACCCGGCCGGGTCTGCTGCCTACTTCACCGACGCAGCTGCGCTCGTCTGCATCACGGGCCTGCTCTTCCTGCTCGCCGGCCTGCTGCGGCTCGGCTTCATCGCCCAGTTCCTCTCCAAGCCCGTGATCGAGGGCTTCGTCTTCGGGCTCGCGATCTTCGTCACCGTGAAGCAGCTGCCGAAGCTGTTCGGGATCGCGGGCGGGGAGGGTGACACGATCCGCCAGCTCGGGTACGTGATCGCACATCTCGACGACGCGCACGGCATCACGCTGGCGATCGGGGCCGGCGCCCTCGTGCTCCTGTTCGCCGGCGAGCGCTTCTTCCCGAAGGTGCCCGGCGGACTCGTCGCGCTCCTGCTCGGGATCGGGATCAGCGCGGCCTTCGACCTCTCGAGCCACGGGGTCGAGGTCGTCGGCAAGGTGCCGGGCGGCCTCCCGTCGCTCGCCGTTCCGCATCCGCCCGCTGCGGACATCGTCCCGCTCGTTGCGGGCGCGGCCGGGATGCTCCTCGTCATCTTCAGCGAGTCGCTCGGCGCGGCCCAGACCTTCGCGACCAAGTACGGCTACGCGATCGACGCGAACCAGGAGCTGCTCGCCCTCGGAGTCACGAACGTCGCCTCGGGCGTCGTGGGCGGGATCGGGGCCGGCGGCAGCCTCTCGCAGTCGGCGGTCAACGAGGGCGCCGGCGCACGGTCGGAGGTCTCGCCGCTCGTCGCGACGGTGCTCGCCCTCGTCACGGTGCTCGCGCTCACGCCGCTCTTCACCGATCTGCCCGAGGCGGTGCTCGCCGCTCTGATCATCCATGCCGTCTCCCACCTCTGGAAGGTCGCGGAGTTCCGCCGCTACCGGCGGGAGCGCCCGCTCGAGTTCTGGGTCGGGATCGGGACCGGCGTGGGTGTGATCACGGTCGACGTGCTTCCCGGCCTGGTCTTCGGCGTCGTCGCGATGGTCCTCTTCGTCGTCTACCACGCAAGCAGGCCCCATGTCTCGGTGCTGGGACGGGTGCCGGGTGTGCGCGATGCATACGGCGATGTCGCGCGCCACCCCGACTACGAGGCGATCCCCGGCCTGCTCGTGCTCAGGCTCGAGGCGCCGATGTTCTACGCCAACGCCTCGCTCGTCTGCGACACGGTCAAGCGGCTCGCCGGCGCAAGCGACCCGCCGCCGAAGGCCGTGATCCTCGATCTGAGCCCGAACTCGAGCCTCGACATCACGAGCTCGGAGAACCTCGAGGAGCTGGTGAAGACGCTGCGTTCGGGCGGTATCGACTTCGCGCTCGCGGAGGTACGGCAGCCCGTCCTCGAGCTCGCACGCCGCACCGGTGTGCTCGCGGCGATCGGCGAGGACCACGTCTTTCCGACGATCGAGCTCGCGATCCCGGCCCCTAGGCCGTAAGGAGCCATTTTTCGGCCGCCGCGAGGCGGCCGTCGAGCTGCTCGAGGGTCGCCTCGGAGACGCGCCGGACGCCGGAGCGGCGGTTGAGCTCGGCGTTGACCTCGGCGTGCGTCAGGCCCGTGCGGCGCGCGAGCTCGCGGGCGTTGCGGGTGTTCGCGTCGCGCAGCTCCTTCTTCTCCTCACGCCGGGAGAGCGTGGCGGTGGGCGCACCCGGGCCTTCGCCGCGGAGCGGGGGCGGTGGGGCGAGCGTGAGCTCGAAGCCGTCCTCGGCCTCGTCGGCCGGCTCGTCGAAGACCTCGTCGTCGGCCGGCTCTGCCCCCGAGGTCGCGACCGCCGAGATCACGGCGAACAGCGACATCTGCTCGTCGCCGGGCTCGACCGCGTCGGGCTGCTCGTCCTCAGGACGCGCGTCGCGGTCACGGTCGTCGCGGCGGAGCGAGTGGCGGCGCTGCTCGGCGATGCCGGCGGCGAAAGCCCGGAGCCGCGGGTCGTCGGGAATGAAGAGCCAGGCCCGCTGCCGCGTGATCCCGCGTGTCCAGCGGACGAGGCGGCCGACGGCCTGGCGGAAGAAGAGCTCCGTCGCCGTCGTCGTCGCGTAGACGCCGACCCGGAGCCTCGGGATGTCGACGCCCTCCGAGACCATCCGCACGGCGACGAGCCACGGATCGGACGAGGAGGCGAACCGGGCGATCTCGGCCGAGGCGCCGGGATCGTCGGAGGTCACGAGCCTCGCCGAGGTCCCGAAGCGGCCCCGCAGCAGCGCGGCGATCCCGCGCGCATGCTCGCGGTCCGTGGCGATCACGAGCCCACCCGCGTCGGGCTGCTCGCGCCTGACTTCCTGAAGCCGCCGGTTCGCCGCGCCGAGCACCTCGGGCAGCCAGTCGCCCTCGAGCGAGAGGGCAGTCCTCAGCCGCTGTCCCGTTCGGGTCGCGTCGAGCCGGTCGTCGAACGTCGCCGACTGCACAGAGCCGTCCGGCGCCGACCACTCCATGTGCCCGTTCGTCGCCGGAAAGAAGACCGGCCTGACGACGCGCCGGTCGGCGAGCGCGTCGCCGTAGCCGTACTCGAAGTCCGGCACGGCTCGATCGCCCACGTAGCTGACGAAGGGGATCGCGCACGTATCCGAGCGAAACGGCGTGCCCGACAGCGCGAGCCGCCTTCCGGCGGGAGCGAAGGCCTCCTGGATCGCCTCGCCCCAGGCCCGATCCTCGCCCGCATGGTGGAGCTCGTCGAGCACGACGAAGGCATCGCGCGCGAGCCGGCCGAAGAGCGGGGCATTGGTCGCGACCTGGTGGTAGGAGGTGACGATCCCGTGCATGTCGGCAGGCAGCGCCCCGTCCGAGGGCGTCCAGGACGGGTCGAGATGGAGCGAGAACGACGCTGCGGCGCGGGCCCACTGGTGCTTGAGATGAGCGGTCGGCGCGACGACGACGAGGCGTGCAGGCCGGCGGCCGAGCTCATGCCTCGCCGCCGTCAGCGCGAAGGTCGTCTTCCCGGCCCCCGGGGTCGCGACCGCGAGGAAGTCCGGCTTCGGCGAGGCGACGAAGAGGTCGAGGGCGGTCTTCTGCCAGTGGCGGAGATGGACGGTACGCGTCAAGGGTCGAGGCGTCGGAACGACCGGCGGCCCCCCATGACGCGGGGCGACGATAGCGACCGCGCCAGTCGGAGTCGGGGTGCGGCTAGGCCAGCGAGACGACGGCGGAGCGGCGAAGAGGCTTGCCGGCCGAGTCGAGCGCGACCACAGCCGCATAGCGCCCCGAGCCGGCGGGGAGGTGGAGCTCGGTCTCGAAGCCGCTTCGCGGAACGGTCGAGCGCGGGCTCAGCGCGTCGGGGTTCGGCCCGGTGAGTGCCTGCCAGCGGTGCACGCCTGTCGCGCCGTTCCAGCTCACATAGACCAGGTGGCCCGAGGCGCTCGGGCGCGCAACGACCCGGGGCGGCTCGGTGGGGATGGTCGACCAGGGGAACCGAAGCGTCCGGTAGTTCTGCCCGCCGTCGGGCAGCTTCGCGTCGAGGAGCACTCGCCCGTCGGCGGTGTACTCGGTGTACCACGGCGTGGTCGCCCAGCCGACGAGGACGTTCCCGTTCGGCTGCGTCTGGACGCTCCCGAAAGCGTGGGCGAGCAGCGCGGGATGGTGGACGTAGCTCTGCACGAGCGTCGCGTGCATGCGGGTGGTGTCGAGGCTGAGTGCGAGACCGCGCGATTGCGGCCCGACCTGGGGGCCGTCCTCGTTGTCGAAGAGCGTGAGCAGGTCGGTCGTGCCATGAGCGCGCGCGTCGTGTTGCCAGGCAAACCGCGTTCCCGGGCCCATCGCGAAATCGCTCTTCTTGCCACCAAGGCGCCAGATGACCTTTCCGGTCCCGTGATCGACCTTGTAGACGGTCCAGGTGTTGCGTGCCGAGACGATCAGGTTTCCGTCGGCGGCGAGATCGACCGAGTTGATGTGGAAGTAGTCGAAGGCGGGGGCGACCTTGGAATACGACTCGGTCAGCGCGACGTGGTCGAGGCTTCGCCACTCGAAGAGCACGCGGGCGCTCGGCACCTCCAGCTCCTGCACGATCCCCTCGATCACCCGGCCGCTGCCGTGCGACACGCTCGACCGGTCGACCGTCGGAATGTCGTAGGCGGTGACCAGCGCCGTGCCGGTCGGGGTGAGGATCAGCTCGTGCAGGTCCGAGCCGCGGCCGTCTCCGGTCGGAAAGCGGGCGAGCTCGTGATAGGTGCGATCGACGATCACGTGCTCGCCGACGCCGAGCCCGTGCTTCGTCTTCCCCTCCCACCAGGTGAGCACCGGCTCGCCCTTGTAGATCGCGGCGCGGAGATTCATCACGGTCTCGGGGACTGTGGGCTTGAACCAGACGGGCTCGCCGGTGTCGTCGACGATCATTGCGCCGCGTTGGCCGGGGCCCGAGGACGGGGCCAGGAAGAGCAGGCCGGGCGCGGTTCCCACCGATCGGCGGAGCACCGTGATCTTCGGCGGGAGTAGGTCCGGTCGCGTGACGTAGTGACTGACAGCGTGCGGATCCGGGTTCTCGGCATGGGCGAGCGCGTGACCGGCGTCGAGGAGGCGGTCGGCGGCAACTCCTGCCGCGAGGCCGGCAGCGCCGACAAGCAGCCCGGCCCGTGTGAGCGACCGCCCTGTCCATCCGGTCGAAGTTGCTGGGCGATCGGGCTGAGACACGTTTCTGCAGAGAGAACGTCGAAGCGGTGCGAACTCCCTCGGTCAAGGGTACCCGTCTCCGGATCGGCGTCGCCGCGCTTGAGTCGGCGTCCGACCGTTTGTAGAGTGCGCGGCATGACGACCGGCGGGGGCACCGGCTCGAGGAACCTCGTGCTCGCGGCGATGATCTTCGCCGTCTCGATGACGTTCATCGACCAGACGATCGTGTCGATCGCGGCGCCGAACATCCAGCGCGAGCTCGGGCTCACGAGCACCGGGGTGCAGTGGGTCGTCAACGCCTACCTGCTCTCGCTCGCGGCCCTCTTCGCCTTCGGCGGCAGGCTCGCCGACACGGTCGGGCACCGGAGGATGGTCACCCTCGGCGTGATCATCTTCGCCGGGGCATCGGCGATGTGCGGCCTGACGCCCAAGGGAAGCGTGGCCGAGGCCTGGCTCGTCACCTTCCGGGTCGTTCAGGGCGCGGGCGGGGCGATCATGTTCCCCGCGGCGCTCGCGATCGTCGTGCAGACCTTCCCGCTTCATCAGCGAGGCAAGGCGCTCGCCCTCTTCTTCGGGATCGCAGGCGGCCTCACGGCGATCGGGCCGGCGCTCGGCGGCTTCCTCACGCAATGGACGTGGCGCGCGATCTTCTGGGTGAACATCCCCGTCGCGGTGATCGCGCTCGTCCTGATCGTGATCTCGAAGCCGGTCACCGATCACAGGCCGGCCCGGATGGACTACCGGGGCCTCGTCCTGATCGCCTCGGGCGTCACGTTGAGCATCCTCGGCTTCCAGCAATCGGCGACGTGGGGTTGGAGCGACCCGAAGACGATCGGGTGCATCGTGATCGGAGCGCTGATCCTGGTCGGCTTCGTGCTGGTCGAGCGGGGAACGAGCTCACCGCTGCTGGACGTGAACATCTTCAAGATCCGGCCCTTCGCGGTGCAGAACCTCGTGCTCGGGATCTCGAACATCGCCTTCATCCCCACGTTCTTCTTCGCGAGCGAGTACGCCCAGCTCTCGCTCGGGAAGTCGGCGTCCTCGGCAAGCCTCGTACTGCTTTATTTCTTCGTCGGCTTCGTGATCGCGGCCCAGATCGGCGGGCGGATGCTCGACCGAGCGGGAGCCAAGCGCCCCGTCGTCCTCGGCTGCGCGCTCGCGGCGGTCGGCTACTGGTTCTGGGGGCAGCAGGTCACGGACCTCAGCCTCGGCAGCCAGATCTGGTGCATCGTCGTCGCCGGCGCCGGCATGGGCTTCATGCTCGGCCCCTCGAGCACGGATGCCGTCAACCGCGCCTCGCGGCTTTCCTACGGCGAGGCAACCGGGATCACCCAGACCGTCCGCAACTACGCGGCGAGCCTCGGGATCGCCGTCCTTGGGAGCCTGCTCGTGTCGCAGATGAAGACGCACGTCACCTCCTCGCTCGTCGCGCACGGGCTCCCGCCTGCGGCGGCATCCGCGGAGGCGAAGACGATCTCGCAGTCGCACAGCGGGACCGGTGTGATCCCGCACTTCGTGCGCCTCGACTTCGCGGATGCGACGCGCTCGGTCCTCTACGCGATCGCGATCGTGATGGCTGCGGCCGCGGTCGTCGCCTTCGTGGGCCTGCGCCGCGGCGTCCAGCAGGAGGCGGAAGCGGGCGGAATTGTCTCATCGGCGCAGGGCGTAAGCTAGGTCCGAAGGCAGGCAGAAAGCGGGGAAGACGCATGGCAACAGGCAAGGAAGCGGTCAAGCACGCGGGCGGCCTGTATGGAAAGACCTATCGCCGGGTGGTGCGGCCGGTGAAGGGAGTCGAGCACGAAGCGCAACATCTCCACGAGGTCGAGCGGACAGGCGAGAGCGCGGAGACGCCCTACATCGCGATCCTCGGGCTGATCTTCTTCCTGGGCTCGATCTTCGTGGTGATGCTCTGCATCGCGCTCGCCGCCTACGCGATCGCGTCTTGAACCGGCGCTGAACCGGCGCTGAACCGATTCTCCACCCGGAACGCCTAGCGTCGCGCCCATGCCCGGCGTGGACCTCCAGACGGCCGCCCCTGACTCGGCGGGAGCGCTAGAACTCAGGGCGATGACGGTCGACCACGGTATCGACCGGCGCCTCCAGACGGTGGTGGGGGGCTACCGGCTCGTCGAGCCGCTCGGGCGGGGTGGGACGAGCGTCGTCTACCGGGCAGAGCACGTGCGTCTCGGCCGGACCGCGGCGCTGAAGCTGCTCGCGCCGGCGCTCGGCGAGTCGGACAGCCGCCACGAGCGCTTCCTACGGGAGTCGAAGCTGGCGGCCTCGCTCGACCACCCGAACATCGTTCCCGTCTACGACGCCGGCGAAGAGAACGGGCTCCTCTACATCGCGATGGCCTGCATCGAGGGCAGCGACCTGAAGACGCTGCTCGTGAAGGACGGTCCGCTGCCGCCTCGCCGCGCGCTCCGGATCGTCGGCCAGATCGCCGCGGCGCTCGACGCCGCCCACGCCCGCGGCCTCGTTCACCGGGACGTGAAGCCCGCGAACATCCTCGTCGGCGAGGGCGATCGCGCCTACCTCTCTGACTTCGGGGTGGTGAAGGAGGTGGCCGAGGTCGGGACGACGCGCACCGGGTCGTTCGTCGGCACGATCGACTACTGCGCCCCGGAGCAGATCGAAGGCCGTGACGTCGATGCCCGCGCCGATGTCTACGCCCTTGCCTGCGTGCTCTACGAGTGCCTCGTCGGGACGCCGCCCTTCCATCGCTCCTCCGACGTCGCGATCCTGAACGCCCACCTGCACGCCCCGCCGCCGAAGCTCTCGAAGGCTGCGCCCGACCTGCCGCCGGCGCTCGAGCCGGTGCTCGCAAAGGCGCTCTCGAAGTCGCCGCTCGACCGGTATGCGAGCTGCGGCGAGCTCGTGGCAGAGGCACGTGCGGCCGTAGCGGCGCCTCGGGTCTCGCACGGCCGGCTCGCGATCTCGCTCGCCCTGCTCGGGTTGGCGGCGCTCGTCGGTGCGGTCGTGGCGCTCGCGGTCGACCAGTTCGGCTTCTCGAGCGCGGCCTCTTCGACGGTCACGTCGACGACCACGGTGCGGGTGCGGCCGGCCGGCCCGACGCTCGAGACCCTGCTCTTCGAGAGCAAGGACCCGCAGACCCTGAACGACGCCGCCTTCGCCTACATCAACGCGGGCGAGTACACCGAGGCGCTGCCGTTCGCGGAGAAGGCGATGAACCGCGCGAAGCACGGCACGAAGACGCTCGGCTACGCGACGTTCAATACCGGCTACGCGCTCTACAACCTGGGCCGCTGCGCGGAGGCGCTGCCCTACCTTCGACGCTCGCTGACGCTCGAGCCGGCGGCGAACGCGATCGACATCGATCCGCGGATCACCGCGGCGGAGCAGTGCGCCCGAGGTGGAGCATCCGGGCCAGGGCCGTCCCACTCGTCGGGCGCTCAGACGGGCTCTTCGCAAGGGCAGTGAGCAATGCGAAGGAGAGCTCCTCGCTGCGCCCCGGCAGTTCCCGCGGAGCCTCGACCAGATGCGCGAAGCCGATCTCGGCGTCCGTCGCCCCGACGAACGGGGGCTCACCCGCCAGGCATTCGTACAGCACGCAGCCGAGCGCGTACACGTCGCTGGCCCGCGTCGCCTCGTCGCCCTCGATCAGCTCCGGCGCGAGGTAGGCGACGGTCCCGAGCAGCTGGCCGTCACGGGTCAGCCGTGTCGACCCGACCGCGCGGGCGAGGCCGAAGTCCGTCAGCGCGGCGAGGCCTTCGCCGTCGAGCAGCACGTTCGACGGCTTAACGTCGCGATGCAGGATCCCGCGGTCGTGAAGGACGTCGAGTCCCTTGCCGAGTTGCGCGGCGAGGTCCAGCGTCTCGTCGAGGCTCACCGGCCCCTCGAGCAGCCGGTGGGCGAGGGAGCCGCCGCGATAAAGCGGCAGCACGAGATAGGCGGTCTCGCCGTCGTCGCCGGCCTCGAGCACCGGGACGACGTGCGGCGAGCCGATCTCTCCCGTGATCCGCGCCTCGCGCTGGAAGCGCGCGCGCACGACGGCCTCGTTCGCGTATTCGGCACGCAGGAGCTTGATCGCCACCTCGGCTCCGTCGTCGTCGCGGGCGCGATGGACTGCGCCCGTCGCACCCTCACCGAGCAGCTGGACGAGCTCGTAGCGGCCGACCCGGATCGTCGGAGTACCGGTCACGCCGAGAGTATCCCCGTGCGGGCATGAGCGACTACCTGCTGCTCGGGCCGCTCGTCGCCCGCGTCGACGGAGTCGCAGTGACGCTCCCGGGTGGGAGGCCCCGGGCGGTGCTGGGCCGGCTGCTGCTCGAGGAGGGACGCATCGTCTCTGCAGAAGCCCTCATCGACGCGGTCTGGGGCCATCGCCCACCGGCCAGCGCGCCCAAGGTGCTCCAGGCGCACATTTCGCAGCTACGGAAGGTGCTCGGGGCGGACGCGATCGAGACGCAGGCGCCCGGGTACCGCGTGGCCGGCGCCGCCGCGGACCTCGCGCGGTTCGAGGAGCTGACCGAATCGGCCCGGCTGGAGCAGAGTCCCGCGAAGGCGGTGAGGCTCTACACGCAGGCGCTCGAGCTCTGGCGGGGCCGAGCGCTCGGTGAGTTCCGGGGCGAGCCGTTCGCGCTTGCCGCGCGCCGGCTCGAGGAACTGCGGCTCGATGCGCTCGGGGCGCGGATCGAGGCGGGGCTCTCGCTCGGGGAGCACAAGCGCCTCGTCGGTGAGCTCGTCGCCCTCGTTGCCCAGGAGCCGCTTCGCGAGCAGCCCCGCCGGCAGCTGATGCTCGCCCTCTACCGCTCGGGCCGCCAGGCGGAAGCCCTTGCCTGTTACCGCGAGGGACGCCGGCTGCTCGTCGACGAGCTCGGGATCGAACCGAGCCCCGCGCTGCAGGAGCTCGAACGCGCAATCCTCCGCCATGACGTCACGACCGAGCCGGAGCGATCGGCCCGCGGGCCGATCGTCTGCTTCGGAACGGGCCCGCTGGCGCTCGTGGCGCCGCTCGCAGCCGATGGGCGTGAGCTGCTCCTCGTCGAGCTCGTGAAGGCGGCCGCGGAGCTCGCCGCGGCGGCCGCGAGGCTCGGCGAGGCGCGGGCGGGCATCGAGGGACGGGTTCGGACGGCGTGCTTCACCTCGTCCGACCGCGGCGCCGATCTGGCGCGCCTTGCGGCCGAGCAGGAGGCCGAGCTCGTCGTCGCGCGCGGGCTCCCCGACGGCTTTCTCGCGGCGGCGCCCTGTGACGTCGCGGTGATGGTCGGCCCCGAGCTGTTCGTGCCGGACGGGCCGGTGCTCGTGCCGTTCGGCGGTGGGCGCGAGGAATGGGCGGCGCTCGAGCTCGGCGCCTGGCTTGCCCGCGCGCACGGATTGCCGCTGCGACTGCTCGGGGCGGACGCGGGCGACGGGCGGCGCGATGCGAGCCGGATGCTCGCGAGTGCCTCCCTCGCGCTCCAGCGTTTTGCCGCGATCGAGGCCGAGACCGCGATCGTCGCCGCCGGTGCCGCCGGCATCCTCGGTCAGCGGGGCGCGGCGATCGTCGCCTCGCTGCCCCAGGGCGAGCTCGACCCGACCCGGCGGGCGCTCGCCGAACGCGCTCAGGTGCCCGTGCTGTTCGTCCGCGCCGGGCTGCGGCCGGGCGGACTAGCCCCGGACCGGACGCTGACGCGGTTCAGCTGGTCGTTGGCTGACGGCTGAGGTCTTCCATGCGCTCTCGGATCTCGCAGAGAGCGACGAGCCCCGCGATGAGTCCGTCGAGCTCCGCGGGCGAGAGCTTCCCGGCGAGCTCGGCGTCGATCGCCTCGACGCCCTCGCGCACGGCCGCTGCCGCTGCACGGCCGCGCTCGGTGAGCTCGATCGTCATCCGCCTGCGATCCTCGGGATCCGCATGGCGCTCGAGGTACCCGCGCAGGACGAGCGTGTCGATCAGCTGGCTCGCCGCCTGCTTGCTCACCCCGAGCTCCCGCACGAGCCCGCCGGCGGTACCGCCGTGGTTCGCGATCCCGCCGAGGATGAAGGGCCCGTTTGCCGGCAGGTCGTCGAAGCCGCCGCGGGCGAGGTTCGCCCGGACGGCCTGGCCGTAGGCGCCCCGCGAGGCGCGAAGCAGGGCCGGGATGACGATCTCCTCGGCGTTCGGGAGCGGAGTCACGCGGTGAGCATACCGTCAACGATATTGACAGTCAATGGAATTGCCTGTCTTCAGAAGCTCGTTGCCTCGCCGGCTTCGAGGACGCGGATCTCGACGTCTGGCGCCCGCGTAGAGGCCGCGGCCAGGAAGGCCTCGAGCGGTTCGCTCAGGAACGGGGCGCGTGGACTGCGGTAGAACGGCCGCAGGGTCCCCCAGTGGATCGGCACGGCGAGCCGCGGGCGGAGCAGCGCGAGCGCCTCTGCGGCCCGGCCCGGATCGAGGTGCCCCGGGCCGATCGTCGGGCCCCAGCCCCAGATCGGGATGAGCGCCACGTCGAGCTCGGGGACGAGTCCCTCCATCCCCTCGAACAGGTCGGTGTCTCCTGCGAAGTACACGCTGCCCGTGCCCGTCAAGGCGTAGCCAACCGCGGCCCCCGCCCGGCCCGGTGCGGGACGTCCAGCGTGGTCGGCATGCGTCACGCGCACCGTCACCGCTCCGACGGCGATCTCGTCACCCTCCTCGACCTCACGCACCGCCGTGAATCCGCGCGAGGCGACGAGCTCGCCGAGCCCGTGTGGAACGAGAAACCGCGTTGCTCGCGGGAGCCGCTCGAGTGTGCCGAGGTCGAGGTGGTCGAGGTGCCCGTGGGAGATGAGCACGGCATCGGGCGGCTCGACCTCCGGAGCCAGGCCCGCGCGCAGGAGATGGGCGACGCGGGGCCGCAGCACGGGGTCGGTCAGGAGCGAGACGCCGTCGAGTTCGACGAGCGTGCTCGCATGCCCGAGGTAGGTGACCTGCCGGGGCCCGGCGCTCATCTGGACGGGGAGTTGTTAGGTTCTGCGGCCGGGATGGCGGGCGAAGCTTCATACGGAGAACAGGTCGTCTGGCGGCCCGCCCGGCCTCGCTTCCATCCGCTGCGCGTCGTCGTCTCGTGGCTGCTCTCGGCCGTCTCGCTGCTCGTGGCGGCGCTGCTCGTTCCCCACGTGGTCGTCAACGGCTTCGGCGGCGCGATCATCGCGTCACTCGCGATCGCGATCCTGAACGCGATCGTGCCGCCGCTGATCGCTGCGTTGCGGCTGCCGTTCATGGCGCTGCTCGGCTTCCTGCTGGTGCTCGTCGCGGACGCCCTGATGCTGCTCGCGGTCTCGGGGCTCGACTCGCACGTGCTCGAGGTGGGCTCCTTCGGGTGGGCGCTGCTCACGGCGCTCGTCGCCTCCGCGGTCGGGGTCGTGCTGGACGTTATCTTCGGCACGAACGACGACGACACCTACACGGTGCGGGTCGTCCAGCGGATCGCTCGGCGCCACGGTGACGTGACCGCCACCGACGTGCCCGGGATCCTGTTTCTCGAGATCGACGGGCTCGCGCTTCCCGTGCTTCGCCGCGCCATGCGCGACGGAAACGCCTCGACGATGGCCGCCTGGCTCGCGGACGGCTCCCACCACGTGGTCGAGTGGGAGCCGGACCTCTCGTCGCAGACCGGCGCGAGCCAGGCGGGGATCCTGCTCGGATCGAACGAGGACATCCCCGCGTTCCGCTGGGTCGACAAGGCGTCCGGCGAGGACGATCGCGTGCTCCGGGCCTGCCGACTGCGAGCAGATCGAGCGCGAGCACGCGACCGGTGTCGGACTGCTTGTCAACGGCGGCGCGAGCCGCGGCAACCTGCTCTCGGGCGAGGCCGACGAGGTGATCCTCACCGTCAGCCGGATGAGCGCCGAGAAGAAGGCCAATCCGGGCTACCGGGCCTTCTTCTCGAACGGCTTCAACGTCACGCGGACGCTCGTCCTCTTCGGCTGGGAGCTCTCGCTCGAATGGACGGCGGCGCTCCGATCGGCCCGGCGCGACGTCCGGCCGCGGGGGCACCGCGGCGGTGTCTACCCACTGATCAGGGCGACGATGTGCGTCATCGTCCGCGATCTGATCGTCTACGGCGTGCTCACGGACATGATGCGCGGCCGTCCTGCCGTCTATGCGACGTTCTCGAGCTACGACGAGGTCGCTCACCACTCGGGGCTCGAGCGCGCCGACACGCTCGAGGCGCTGCGGAAGCTCGATCAACAGTTCGGGCGCATCGAGCGGGCCCGCCGCTTCGCGCCGCGTCCTTACCACATCGTCGTTCTCTCCGACCACGGGCAGACGCAGGGTGCGACCTTCAAGCAGCGCAACGGCTACTCGCTGCAGGAGCTCGTCGGCCGCTCGCTCGAGGCGACCGAGGTGACCGCGATCGCCGGGGGCGACGAGCAGTCGGCGATGGCCGGGCTCGCCCTCCGCGAGGCGACCGGGGCGAAGGGAGAGAAGGACGGAAAGGAAGCGGGGCTCGACAAGGATCGGGCGGTCGTGCTCGGTTCGGGCAATCTCGGGCTCGTCTACCTGATGGAGGAGCCGCGGCGGCTGACGCTCGAAGAGATCGAGGAGCGGCACCCGAGGCTGATCCCGGCCCTCCGGGCGGAGCCGCACGTCGGCTGGCTGCTCGTTCGCTCCGGTGAGCACGGGGCCCTCGCGCTCGGGCCCGACGGCACCAGGAACCTCGCCGACGGGACCGTCGAGGGTACTGACCCGCTCGCGAACTTCTCGCCGTACGCACCCGACCACCTCCTGCGCACCGACGGCTTCGCCCACGTTGCCGACATCATGGTCGGGAGCTTCTACGACCCGGATCTCGACGAGGGCTGTGCCTTCGAGGAGCTGATTTCGTTCCACGGCGGCCTCGGCGGCCCGCAGACCCGGCCGTTCATCCTGTACCCGCGGGCCCTCGCCGCCCCGGCCGAACCGATCGTCGGCGCCGCCTCGGTCCACACGGTGCTGGCCGGCTGGCGGCGCGAGCTGCAGGGCGCAGACGCCGTACCGCTCCCTGCGTCGTAGCTACCGGTCGCCCAGGTACCACTCGACCGGCTGAGCCACGATCTCGCGCAGCAGGAACGCCAGCACCGTGCCGGCGAAGCCGCTGCCTGCCGTGTCCGTCGCGGCGCGGTTGAGGCCCGCGCGAAGAGCGGAGTCGATCGTCGCCCGGCTCCAGCGGATCTTCGCCCCGGCGGCTGGTGAGAACGAGAGGACGAGCTCCTCGCGGCTCGTGCCGAGCTGGCAGGCGGCGCCGTCGACCCCAGAGAGCGCGAGGCGCTGCACGGCGCCGTCGATGCCGCCGCCCTGCAGCGCGGGCTTCGCGGTGCAGGGATCGGCGAGCTTCGGTGTCCCGAACGAGAGCGCCCCGAGCGCCAGCTCGACCGCGATCAGCACGGCGGCGACGGCGGCGAGCGCGCCGAGGATCAGCTTGCCCCGGCGACTGGTCACGGTCCCGAGGCCTTGCGCATGGAGAGGATCGGGATGAGCGCAAGCAGCGCGAACAACGCTGCCAGGGCAAACGAGCTGCGGAAGCTCCGAGTCGCTGCGCCCTCGAGCGCCCCGATCAGCGAGTCCCTTACGTGGCGGAGGTTCGGGTCGTGGGCCGCGCCACGGCTGTCGAACGGCTCGGCGAGATCGGGCACGACGCCCTTCGGTGCCTGCTCGAGCGCCGTGCGGAGGTCGAGCGCAATCGGCACCTTCTGGCTCAGCGGGACGCTGCCGTCGAGGATCACCTTCGTCCCCCCGAGGAGCGCCTGGCGGCTGCCCCGGTCGAGCTCGTGTGAGAGAAGCGGCGCGATCAACAGCAGCGCCATCACGAGCCCGGCGTGGCGGGAGCCGATCGTGGCGGTCGCGCTGCGCACCACGCCCCGCCCCGGGGGGACGGCGGCATGCGTCAGCACCGGAACGGCCAGGCCGAGGCCGATGCCGCAAAGTGCGAGTGCGACCGCCACGATCGCCTCGTTCGTCGCCGGCAGCAGCGCGAGCGCGACGAGCCCGGCCGCAAGCAGCGCGGCCCCGGAAGCAGCGGCGAGCCGGGGCGAGAGCTCGCGCTGGAGCGGATGCGAGGCCACGGCTGCGAGTGGCAGCGCACTGACGACGGCCGCGCCGGCGATCGGCGAGAGACCCCAGACGGTGATCACGAGCAGCACCGCGAGGAACAGTGCCCCGACGAGCGCCCCGAAGAGCAGGGCCAGGCCGAGGTTTGCGGACACGCTGCTGCGCCGGTCGTTCTCGACGTGCGGATGCAGATGGGATTCGAACGCCGCGATCAGGGCGGCGAGGGCGACGGGGGCCTGGAAGGCGAAGATCGCGCGCCACTCGAAGACCTCGGTCAGGAGCCCGCCGAGCGCAGGCCCGGCGGCCGCCCCGAACGTGCCCGCCGCCGTCCAGATCGCCACCCCGCGAACGGCCGAGCCGGTCAGCGCCGAGAGCAGGGCGAGCGCGCCCGCCAGCAGCATCGCCGCGCCGACTCCCTGGAGGCACCGGAACGCGATCAGCGCGGGCAGGTTCCAGGAGGCGGCCGAGCCGACGGATCCGGCGAAGAACAGGAGCAGGCCGACCCGGCTGAGGCGGCCGATGTCGATGCGGCGGACGAGCGGGACGAGCGCGAAAGCGACGACCGCGACCACGAGGTTGTAGGCGGTGATCACCCACGAGACGCCGACGATGCTCGTGTCGAATGCCCGGTAGACGTCCGGCAGTGCGAGCACGACGATCGACGAGTCGGCGAACGCGACCGCCACTGCCGCTGCGACCGCTGCGACCAAGAACCGCCGTCGCAGGCTCCGACGTGCGTTCGGCTCCGGGACATCCGAGCCGTTCGTGCTCGCTGGCATTGGCGGAGCCATCGGCGCCAAGCGAGATATACAGGAGCGGGCGGTCCTGCAGGCCGAGAAGCCGCCGCCGGAGAAGGCAACGTTCGCTAGGTTGCGCCCGGCCGGCGCTTGGTGGATGATCTGTTCGCCCGCCGGCCTAGGGCCAACCGACATCTAAGGAGGAGCATGCTCGCGACAACCTTTCTGACCTTCCTGTGGTCACTGATCGTGATCTTCTTCATGGTCATCTTCTTCATCCTGCTGTTCCACGTCATCGTCGATCTCTTCTCGCGCCACGACGCGTCGGGTGGGAAGAAGGCGTTGTGGGTGTTCTTCCTGATCGTGTTCCCGTTCATCGGGCTCTTCGCCTACTACATCGCAAACGGCGACGGCATGGCCCAGCGCCAGATGAAGCAGGTGCAGCAGGCGCAGACCGACATGGACAGCTACATCAAGTCGGTCGCGGCTACGGGCGATCCCACGGAGCAGATCGCGAAGGCGAAGCAGCTCCTGGATGCCGGCACGATCACCCAGGCGGAGTTCGACACGCTCAAGGCCAAGGCGCTCGGTTAGCGCGACTCCGGCCGACGGCGAAGGCTCGCGAGCTGCAGGCGCGACGGTCTCTCGCGCAACTGCGACTCGAAGCGGATCGGGCGCCCGTGTTGGGGGCGCCCGATCGCTTCTTTTCCCGCCGGCCAACGACCCCATGACTCACATCCCGCGTCCGAGTATGCTCGCGCAATGACCGAAACCGCCGTCGAACCAGCCGCCTCGATCTCGCCCTCCGCCGTACCGGGGAAGCTGAGCCGCGGCCGGCGGACGACCGTGTGGGTCCTCGTGGTGCTCGCGTCGGTGATCGCGGTGCTCGCGGTGCTGACGACCTGGGTCCACCGCCAGGTGCTCGACAACAAGGCCTGGACGGCGGCGAGCCAGAAGGCGATCCAGGATCCGAAGATCCGCGCCTCGATCGCGACGCAGCTCGTGAACCAGCTCTACGACAACGTGAACATCGCGCAGCAGCTGCAGACGGAGCTGCCGAAGAACTTCAAGCCGCTCGCCGGCCCCGCCGCAGCAGCCCTGCGCGAGCCGGCGACGCAGGGCGTCGAGCTCCTGCTCGCCCAGCCGAGGTTCCAGAAGCTCTTCGTCGCGGCGAGCTCGGCCGCACAGAAGCAGCTCGTCGAGGTCCTCGAGAACAAGAGCGGCTTCGGTATTTCCACCGGAAGCGGCGTCGTCACGATCGACATCGGCGAGCTGCTGCGCGAGGTCGCGACCCAGCTCGGCGTCCCGGCGTCCGTGATCGCCAAGCTCCCGCCCGACGTCGGAATGATCACGGTCATGCGCTCGGATCAGCTCGCAGCGGCCCAGAAGGCTGTGAGCGCGGTCCGGATCGTGAGCGTGTGGTCGACGGTTCTCGTCCTCTTGCTCTACGTCCTCGCCGTGTACCTCGCGGCCGGCGAGCGCCGAAAGACGATCGCCCACATCGGCTGGGGCCTCGTCCTCGTCGGCCTGGTCACGCTGGTGGCCCGCCACTTCCTCGGCAACTACGTCGTCAACTCCCTCTCCCAACCCGAGAACCACGAGCCCGTGCGGCGCCTCTGGCTGATCGAGACGACGATCCTCGGCCAGATCGGTTGGGCGATGATCATGTACGGCCTCGTCACGGTGCTCGGTTCACTGCTTGCCGGTCCGACCCCGATTGCACGGTCGATCCGCCGTGAGCTTGCGCCCGTGCTGAACGTCCGTCCCGGAATCACCTGGGGCGGCACGGCCGTCGTGTGGCTGCTGCTGATCCTCTGGGGGCCGACCCACGCGCTCCGCACCTGGTGGGGGATCCTGCTGCTCGCAGCGCTGCTCGGTGGCGGTGTCTGGGCGCTCCGGCGTCAGACGCTCGTCGAGTTCCCGGCCGCGGGGACCGACGGCGGCGACGAGTCGGTGACGACGCGCGTCGTGTCCTCGGCCCGCAAGCTGGCCCAGCCGAAGCCGGCGACGGCGGCGGCAGTCGTGTCGACCGCCGCGGAGCTCGACCGGCTGGTCGCGCTCCGCGACAAGGGCGCGCTCACCCAGGACGAGTTCGAGCAGGCGAAGAAAGCCGCGCTCGCCGGCTCCTCTACCTGAGAGCCTCCTACAGCCCCGACTCGACCTCGATCCGCCCCTCGCGGGCGGCCCGCTCGAGCGCCTCGTAGTCCCGCTCGTTCTGGTCGGCATAGGCCGATGCGAACGTCGCGATCGACTCGTCGAAGACGCCGGGCTTGCCGAGGTAGGACGCGATCGCGATCCGGTCGCCGGAACGCGCGTGAGCCCGAGCGAGCGTCCAGCCGCAGAGCCGGCCGTATTCGGCGAGCGAGCCCGCGTCGAGCGTCTCGAGGTTGGCCGACCCCTTCCAGTCCCAGAGCTGGCGGCAGTAGTAGTCGCGCTCGCCGCCGCCCGGCTCGATCATGCGGTGCCAGCCGAGGAAGAGGTCGCTCGTCGCCTGCATCAGGCGCTGGCCCTCCACGACCCGCTGGCCGTGCGTCGCGAACCCCGAGCGCCCGAGATGGGCCTCGAGCACGGAGGTTTGAGCCTCCTTGACCTGGACGAACATCGGATCGTGCGTGTCCCGGCCGAGCATGAGGACGATCCAGCACCGCGTGCCGACGCTGCCGACGCCGACGACCTTGTGTGCGACATCGACGATCTCATACGACTCGAGCAGGCGCCGCCGATCGCCCTGAAGCGTGTGCGCGAACCCGTTCAGGATCGAGCGGACGAGCACCTCGATCTCGGCGGGATCGAGGACGCCGTCCAGTAGCTCGTCGATCGGGATCACGAGCGGTGGGTCCGAGCGAATTCGCGGCTGCCCGTCCACCATCGTCGTGAGCTTCTCGAACGCCCTCAGGTGGTCGTGGGCGCGGGCCTTCGCGCCCGAACGGACGAGCGAGGAGGCCTCCTGTTCGAGGCGCTCGGTGATGAGCTTCGACGCCAGTCCGTCGATGCTGACGCGTGCATACCAGACCTCCAGGTTCCCCTTGCCTGCGAACTCGTGCATCGCCGAGTTGTAGGCGTGCAGGGTCGCGAGCACCGCCTCGCGGCAACCGGCCGCGGGGACCCGGCGGGCGCGCCCGGCAATCTCGACGCTCGTCGAGAGCCGCTTCACGTCCCACTCGAACGGCCCGGGGAGGGTCTCGTCGAAGTCGTTCAGGTCGAAGACGAGATTGCGTTCGGGAGAGCCGAACGCCCCGAAGTTTCCGAGGTGCGCATCGCCGCTGAGCTGTACGCGGAGCTCCGTTCGCGGGAGCGGCGCAAGATCGTGAGCCATCAGTACAGCTGCGCCCCGGAAGAACGCAAACGGCGAAACGAGCATGCGCCCGTACCGGATCGGAACGAGCTGCGGGATGCGATTCGCCGACTGCTCCTGCAGCAGTGCGACCGGATCGCGGTCATCCACCACAAGGTCGCCATGGCCCTTGCGGGGGCACGACGTCCGGCTTTCCTTGCCGAAGGCGGCGCGCTCGGCGACCGTCCGGTGCTCGAGCGGGCCCGGGCGGGCCGCGGAGTCGTCTCCGGCTGCCGTCGCCACAAGCTGATTATCGCGCGTTGCGGAACGAGCGACGGTTAGGCTGAGGTTGGGAGGTGGCGGACTGACGAGCGACGACCAGGCAATGCGGATCGCGAAGTTCATCGAGCCGTTCCGGGTCGCGCCGGGCCGCACGGTCACGCTCGCCGAGGACTTCGACCCACGCTACCAGGACGGTCTTGCGGGAAAGGCGAACGGCCGCGCTTTCGTCGAGGAGGGAATCGCGCTCCTGTCGTCGCTCCAGGATCGGCTCGCGGCACAGAACACCTGGGGGTTGCTCGTCGTTCTCCAGGCGCTCGACGCCGCCGGCAAGGACGGGACGATCCGCCACGTGATGAGCGGCGTGAATCCGCAGGGAGTGAAGGTCTCGAGCTTCAAGGTGCCCTCGACCGAGGAGCTCGACCACGACTACCTCTGGCGGTACGGGAAGCAGCTGCCTGCGCGAGGCCAGATCGGGATCTTCAACCGCTCCCACTACGAAGAGGTCCTCGTCGTGCGGGTTCACCCCGAGAACCTCGACCGCCAGAGGGTGCCGGAGACGGCAAAGGGGGCAGACGTCTGGAAACGCCGCTACCGCGAGATCAACGACTGGGAGCGCTACCTCCAAGACAACGGGATCAAGGTGGTCAAGCTCTTCCTGAATGTGTCGAAGGACGAGCAGCGTGCCCGCTTCCTGAAGCGGATCGAGGTGCCGGAGAAGAACTGGAAGTTCTCGCCGGCCGACGTCGCCGAGCGCGGACGCTGGGACGACTACCAGCACGCGTTCTCGGAGATGCTTTCCCACACGAGCACCGAGTGGGCCCCCTGGTATGTGATCCCCGCCGACCGCAAGTGGTTCGCACGGGCCGCAGCCTCTGCCGTGATCGTGGACGCGCTGGCCGGGATCGATCCTCAGTACCCGGTTGTCGCCGAGGAGGTCAGGCGCCAGCTTGCACGGGTCAAGTCCGAGCTCGAGGCCGAGGGAGCCCGGGGCGCCGGCGCGCATCCGTTCGGATAGGTTGCTATACCCCGACGGGGTATAATCGAGAGATGGCTGCAGTCGGTTCGGCGACGGTGAGGCTCGAGCTCGAAGGAATGACGTGCGCCTCGTGCGCCGCCGCGATCGAGCGGCGGCTGAACTCGCTCGACGGCGTCGATGCGACCGTGAACCTCGCGACCCAGCAGGCGACCATTCGCTGCGCTCCGGAGGTGCCGGTCGAGGAGCTCGTCACGGCGGTGGAGTCGATCGGCTACGGCGCGCGTGCCGCGGGCCCGGCTCGCGGCGAGCACGACCACGACGAGCCGCTTGGGGTTCTCGCGCGGCGGCTCAGGCTTGCCGCCGTTCTCACGGTCCCGGTGATCGCGCTCGCGATGATTCCCTCGCTCCGCTTCTCGGACTGGGAGTGGGTGGCGCTCGCACTCTCGACGCCTGTCGTCTTCGTCAGCGGCATCGGCTTCCACCGGGCCGCGCTGCGGGGTACGCGCCACGGCAACGCCGGCATGGACACGCTGATCTCGCTCGGCACGCTCTCCGCCTGGACATGGTCGGTGGTCGTCCTCGCGGCCGGACTCGCGACCGGCACCTACTTCGAGGTCGCGGCGACCGTGACGACGCTGATCCTGCTCGGGCGCTACCTCGAGGTGCGGTCGAGGGGCCGTGCGTCGGAGGCGATCCGGAGCCTGCTCGAGCTCGGCGTCAGGGATGCGCTCGTCGTCAGGGACGGCGTCGAGGTGCCTGTTCACGTTGCGGAGCTCGCCGTCGGCGAGGTCTTCGTCGTTCGCCCCGGCGAGAAGATCGCGACTGACGGGGTCGTCGTCGACGGCGCCTCAGCGGTCGACCGCTCGTTGCTGACCGGCGAGTCGGTTCCGGTGGAGGTCGCCGTCGGCAGCCGGGTCGACGGGGCGGCGGCGAACGGCTCGGGCCGGCTCCTCGTCCGGGCGACGAGGGTGGGGGCCGACACCACGCTCGCGCAGATTGCGCGGCTCGTCGAAGAGGCCCAGTCGGGCAAGGCGCCGGTGCAGAGGCTCGCAGACCGCGTCTCGGGCGTCTTCGTTCCGGTCGTGATCGTGCTCTCGCTCGTGACCCTTACCGGGTGGCTCGCCTTCGGCGGCAGCGCCGGCGAAGCGTTCACGGCGGCGGTGTCGGTGCTGATCGTCGCGTGCCCGTGTGCACTCGGTCTCGCGACACCCCTGGCGTTGATGGTCGGAACGGGCCGCGGCGCGCAGCTTGGAGTGCTGATCCGCGGACCGCAGGTACTGGAGCAGACACGGCACGTCGACACGGTCGTGCTCGACAAGACAGGCACGGTGACCGAGGGAAGGCTCGAGCTCGCCGGGATCTCGCTCCAGAACGGCGCCACCCGTGCCGAGGTGCTCCGGCTCGCCGGGGCGGTCGAGGCGGCATCGGAGCATCCGGTCGCAGCGGCGGTCGTCCGCAGAGCCGTCGAGGAGCTCGGCGAGCTTCCGCCGGTCGCGGGCTTCCGGAGCACGCCCGGGCTCGGCGTCGTCGGCTCGGTCGAGGGCCGTCAGGTCACGGTGGGACTCGAGGGGACGGAGACCGAGGTCGCCTGGGACGGCGCAACGCGGGCGCGGCTCACCTTCCGCGACGTGGTCAAGCCGACGAGCGCCGAAGCCGTGCGCCAGCTCCGCGGGCTCGGGCTCGAGCCGGTGCTGCTCACCGGGGACAGCGCCGAAACGGCCGAGCGGGTGGGAGCCGAGGTCGGAATCGAGCACGTGGTCGCGGGCGTCGATCCGGCCGGGAAGGCGGTGGCGATCGAGAGACTCCAGCGCGAAGGTCGGGTCGTCGCCATGGTCGGCGACGGCGTCAACGACGCCCCGGCGCTCGCGCAGTCGGATCTCGGGATCGCCCTCAGCACGGGCACCGACGTCGCGATCGAGGCGTCGGAGATCACGCTCGTCTCGGGCGATCTGCGCGCCGTCGCCGACGCGGTCAGGCTCGCGCGCCGCACGCTCCGCACGATCGAGGGGAACCTCTTCTGGGCGTTTGCCTACAACGTGGCCGCGCTGCCGCTCGCGGTCGCGGGGCTGCTCAGCCCGATCGTCGCCGCGGGGGCCATGGCCTGTTCCAGCCTGTTCGTCGTCGGCAACAGCCTCCGGCTGCGCCGCTTCAGGAGCATCCGGTGAGCGGCAAGGCGCCCGGGTACCACGACGACAAGGTGGCGCTCGCCAAGCGCCTCCACCGCATCGAGGGCCAGGTGCGCGGCATCGAGAGGATGATCGACGAGGACAGGTACTGCATCGACGTCCTCACGCAGATCTCGGCGGTGCGGACGGCGCTCGATTCGCTCGCGCTCCGCGTGCTCGACGGGCACGTCCGCCACTGCGTCGCGGACGCGTTTGCCACGGGAGACGAAGCCGACGCCGCGGCGAAGGCAGCAGAGCTCCTCGAGGCGGTCGAGCGGTTCGCGAAGACGCGCTAGGCGAGGCCGGGGACGCGGCGGCTGCCGCGCCCCCGGCGAGATCGGTCTAACCGGCCGCGATGAACCCGAACAGCCCGTGCTGCTGCCCGGTCGGGCCCGCGGCGAAGTACAGGTTGTTCGTCGGGCCGGCGGACGCGCCGTTCCCGAAGGCGATCGCCCAGAGCCCGTCGATCACGATCGGCGCGCCGCTCGCGACCCTGACCTGGCCCTTGTAGACCCACTTCGTCGCTGACGTGGGCAGGTAGGCGCTGATCCGGCCGTTGCCGAAGTTCCCCACCAGCAGGTCGCCGCTGTAGGCGCCGAAGTTCGAGGGCGCCATCGCGAGCCCCCACGGCGCGTTCAACGGAGCGTTCTTGTTCCCCTTCGACGCGATCCGGGCGACGAGGGCGCCGTCGGGTGTGAACTCGTCGACGTAGCCGAGCCCGCCGCCCACTACGCGAGTTCTTCTTCGCCGAGTCCTGCTGGGCGTAGGTGACGAAGATGTTCGTTCCAAGCGCCTGGATCCCGAACGGCGCCCAGCCCTTCGGAAGATTCGGGTCTGCGAACGCCAGCGTCAGCGGCTTGAACGACGCGTCGAACGAGTCGATGCGGCCATTGTGGAAGTCCGCGGCATAGAGGCGGTCATCCGCCGTCGCGAGCCCGGTGTACTCGGCGCTTTTCGCCGAGTTGTCGACCGCGACCACGGCGTTCGTCGCATTCACCGTCGGGGACCAGCCGAGGATCTGACCGCCGAGCGTGTCGAACAGGAACCTCGCTGCGCCGCTTGTGCCGTTCTGGCTGATAACGAAGTCGACGGCGCCGGGGTTCGCGACCGTGCCGGTCGGGCCGCCCGCGACCGCAACGACCGTCGCGTTCTTCGAGCCGACACCGGTGTAGAGCGTCGAGGTATTCGTCTTGTTGTTCGACACCCACCACGGCGAGGTCGCGGTTGCGCTGAGCCCCCAGCCGTTCACAAGTCCCGAATCGGCGAGCGGAGCGCTCACCTGTGGGCCGTCGGAGACGAGCGGGTACATGTTGTAGGCGACGAGCGCCGTGGTGCGGGCCGAAGCCCCGGCGGCGCCGATGACGAGCGCCGCGACTAGGCCAAGGCCAAGCGCCCAGGCCCGGAGTGAAACCGTTCTTGCTGCCATGTAAAGCCCTCCCTCGTGAGCTGACACGATCCCTTCGAGAGGGGTACGCCCGAGCGGGAGCCTGCGGATTGATGGTGCTAGTGCTTCGCGTCCTTGTCCGGCCGGATCACGACGACGGGGCAGGGGGCGTGATGGACGCACTGCTGGCTCACCGAGCCGACGAGCAGCCCGTGGAAGCCACCGAGCCCCCGGGTGCCGACGACGAGCAGATCGGCGCCCTCGGCCTCGTCGCAGAGGATGTCGGCGGGCTGCCCCTCACGCAGGACGGGCGTGACCGTGACGCCGGAGTCCCCGACCGCAGCTGCCGCGACGCCTTCGTCGAGGGCGGTCTGCGCGAGCTTCCGGAACTCGTCGAGGTCGACGTCGCTCGGTGCCCAGCCGCTGCCGTAGACGCCGGCGGGAATGTGCCAGGCGCTCACGGCTCGGACATCGGTGCCCGGCGTCTTCTTCGCCTCGTCGACCGCGTAGCGCAATGCCTTGATCGAGGCCCCTGAGCCGTCCACACCCACGACGATCGTTCCCATCGAAGCTTCCTTTCTCTCTCCGGTTCGGAACGACACAAACTACCGCTCGCAGCGCTACGGTACGCAGCAGCCGTGACCGAGCTTCAGGAGACTGCGCGCGCCCTCGTTGCCGAGGGGAAGGGGATTCTCGCCGCCGACGAGAGCACGGGGACGATCGCCAAGCGGTTCGCGGCGATCGGTGTCGAATCGAGCGAGGAGACCCGGCGCGCCTACCGTGACCTGCTCTTCACGACGCCGGACGCCGAGGGCTCCATCAGCGGGGTGATCCTCTTCGACGAGACGATCCGTCAGCGGGCGGCCGACGGGACGCCGTTCCCGGAGCTGCTCGCAGCCCGCGGTGTGATTCCGGGAATCAAGGTCGACCGCGGCACCAAGCCGCTTGCCCTGGCGCCCGGCGAGACGGTCACGGAGGGGCTCGACGGGCTGCGCGAGCGCTTCGCCGAGTACCGCACGCTCGGGGCGCGCTTCGCCAAGTGGCGTGGCACCTACTCGATCGGCGAGGGTCGCCCGAGCGAGTATGCGGTGTGGGTGAATGCCCACGCGCTCGCGCGGTATGCGGCGCTCGCGCAGGAGGCGGGAATCGTGCCGATCGTCGAGCCCGAGGTGCTGATGGACGGCGACCACACCATCGAGGAGAGCGTAAAGGTGACCGGCCGGGTGCTCCAGGCCCTCTACACCGAGCTTCACGACCAGCGTGTCGACCTCCGCGGCACGCTGCTCAAGCCGAACATGGTCCTGTCAGGCTACGAGGCCTCGTCGCGGGCGGGGGTGGACGAGGTCGCGGATCGGACGCTCGAGGTGCTCCTGCGGCACGTGCCCGCCTCCGTGCCCGGGATCGTGTTCCTCTCCGGCGGGCAGAGCGACGAGGACGCCACCGCCCACCTGAACGCGATGAACCGGCGCGGCCCTCATCCCTGGCCGCTCTCGTTCTCGTTCGGACGGGCTCTCCAGACCGGGGCGCTCCACACCTGGGTCGGTCGGCCCGAGAACGTCGAGGCGGCCCAGGCCGCGTATCGCCACCGTGCGGAGCTGAACGGCGCCGCGCGGAGCGGCCGCTACACGCCCGAGCTCGAACGTTCTTGACCTCGGCCGTCGAGGTCGAGCAGCTTCGCGTCGTCCGGGGTGGGGTTCCGGTGCTCGACGGCCTCTCGCTGGAGGTCACAGCGGGGACGGTCACCGGGCTGATGGGGCCGAGCGGCGGTGGCAAGTCGACGCTCATGCGCGCGATCGTCGGTGTCCAGGAGGTCGCGGGCGGCCGCGTCAGGTGTTCGGCGAGGTGGCCGGTTCACCGTCCCTGCGACGGCGGATCGGGTACCTGACGCAGGCCCCTTCGGTCTATGCCGATCTCTCGGTACGCGAGAACCTGGCCTACTTCGCGCGACTCCAGCGCGAGGAACCCGGCCGCGTCGACGAGCTGATCGAGACGGTGGCGCTCGGCGCGTTCGCAGGCAGGGTCGTCGCGCGGCTCTCGGGCGGCCAGCGGGCCCGGGTCTCGCTCGCGACAGCCCTCCTCGGGCGGCCCGAGCTGCTCGTGCTCGACGAACCGACCGTCGGGCTCGATCCGCTGCTGCGCCGGGACCTCTGGCAGCTTTTCCACGGGCTCGCCGAGGAGGGTGCGACGCTGATCGTCTCCAGTCACGTGATGGACGAGGCCGAGCGCTGCGACGAGCTCCTGCTGCTTCGCGACGGCCGGCTGATCGCCTCCGGCACCCCGGCCGCGCTGCACGAGCAGACCGGTGAGGCGAGCATGGACGACGTCTTCCTGCGCCTGGTCTCGACCGGCACCGTCGCCCAGTGAGCGTCGCGGCGACGTGGGCGACCGCGGTTCGCGTGCTCACGCAGCTGCGCCGGGACCCACGGACGATCGCGCTCATCCTCGTCGTCCCGTGCGTGCTCGAGACGCTCCTCAAGGAGCTCTTCGCGGGTCGGCCGCTCGTCTTCCAGCATGTCGGTGCGCCGCTGCTCGGCCTGTTCCCCTTCATCGCGATGTTCCTCGTCACCTCGGTGACGATGCTGCGCGAGCGCACGTCGGGGACGCTCGAGCGCCTGATGACGATGCCGATCTCGAAGCTCGACCTGCTCGGCGGCTACGGCGTGGGCTTCGGGCTCCTGGCGGTCGTCCAGGCGACGCTCGTCTCGCTGCTCGCCTTCGGGCTCCTCGGTCTGAACGTCGCGGGCCCTGAGTGGGCCGTCATCCTGCTCGCGGTCGCCAATGCCACGCTTGGGATGGCACTCGGCCTGCTCGTGAGCGCGTTCGCGAACACGGAGTTCCAGGCCGTGCAGTTCATGCCGGCGATCGTGCTGCCGCAGTTGCTGCTCTGCGGGCTCTTCGTTCCGCGCGACGAGATGGCGACGTGGTTGCAGTGGCTCTCGGCGCTGCTACCGCTGACCTATGCCTACGACGCGCTCGCGCGGGTGGCATCGGGCGGTCCATACGGGCCGAGGTTCGTCCTCGACGTCGCGGTCACGCTCGGATCGGTGGTGCTGGCGCTTGCCCTTGCGGCGGCGACACTTCACCGTCGGACGCCGTAGCGGGGGCGCGCAGCGAGCGCTGGAGCAGGGCGACTCCAGCCCCGCTGAAGCCGATGCTCGCGAGGGCGGCGACCATGATCGCGGCGCCGATGCCCGGGGAGATCACGTTTTCCCGCAGGCCGAGTGTCACGATCGCCGCCGGCACGCCGAGGGCGACCGTGGCGGCGAGACCGGCGGCGGCGGGCTGTCGCGTCACCTTGGCCGCACCGAGGCTCAGGGCGACGTTGAACACGATCAGCAGCACCGCAAGCTCGACGAGCGATTCGTGCGTGCCGAACGCCCGCAGGTCGATCTGGGCGCCGAGGACGACGAAGAAGAGCGGGACGAAGAAGCCCTGCGCGACTCCCGTCACCTGGCGCGAGAACCGCTTGGGGCCGCCAATCGCGGCCGCGACGAGCCCGACCGCGAACCCGGCGACGAGGATGCTCGTGCCGGTACGGGTCGCGAGCCAGGCGAGCCCGAACAGCACGAGTAGCGACAACCGGAGGTCGAGCGCCCAGCTGCGTTCCTTCGAGAGCGAGCGGACGCGCCTGATCCAGGCGGTGCCGTGCAGGGCGCGAATCGTGAAGTAGAGCGCGAGGGCGCAGACGCTCACGGCGAGCGCGCCGAGGAGCGCATGCGTGGCGCGGGAGGGCCGGAGCACGAGCGGCACGGCGACGATCGCCGCAACGTCGGCGACCGCGACCTGCGCGGCGACGACGAGCCCTTCTGCTCGCTCGAGGATGCCGGCCTCGTGGAGTGAGGGAACGACCACCGCCGCGGAGCCGCTCGCGAGGATCACGACGTAGATCGCAGGGTGGGAGACGCCCGCGATCTTCGCCGTCGCGATTCCGGCGCCGACCGCGAGCACCGCGGCGATCCCGGCGGCGATCGCGCCCCGACCGAGCCGCCTCGTGAGCTCCGGCTGTCGCACCGGAATGTGCATGCCGGCGGTGAACATCAGCATCGCGAACCCGACCAGGGCGAGGAACGCCGTGGTCGGATCAGCCGGATGGATCCAGCGGAAACCCGATCGACCGACGATCAGCCCCGCGAGGAGCTCCCCGACGATCACCGGCACGAGCACCCGATCGCTCGCCGAGAGCAGCGGCCCCCCAAGCCCGGCCAGCACGATCACCGCGAGGATCCCGAAGCTCATGCCGAGGCTCAGGCGGGCCGGCCGGGCGCCCAGGCGATCGGGCCGGCGGCCAGGGTGTGCGAGCCGAGCGGGCGACCGAGGACACCGGCGAGCTCGCGGGAGGCGTCGAGGAGCGCGTCGAGGTCGATGCCGGTCGCGACACCCATCTCGTGCAGCATCGAGACGAGATCCTCGGTCGCGATGTTGCCGGTGGCGCCGGCCGGGACGGGGCAGCCGCCGATCTCGCCGAAGCTCGACTCGAACGAGTCGCAGCCTGCCTCGAGAGCGGCGAGGACGTTGGCGAGGCCCTGCCCGCGCGTGTTGTGGAAGTGCGCGGTGAGCTCCACCTTCTCGCCGAGCGCCTCGCGCGCCGCCGGGAAGAACGAGCGAACCTGGAGCGGGTTGGCCATCCCGGTCGTGTCGCCGAAGCCGATCTCCTCGGCGCCCGCCGCGATCAGGCGCCGCGCGATCTCGAACACCGCCGTCGGTTCGACCCGGCCCTCGTACGGGCAGCCGAAGCTGACGCTGATCACCCCGCCGGCCCGGAGGCCCTCTCCGCGGGCACGGCGTATCACCCGCTCGAGCTCGGCGACCGAATCCTCGACCGCGCGCCCGACGTTCATCCGGTTGTGCGTCTCGGACGCCGAGACGAAGCCGCTCACGTGCTGAACCGGTCGCGGTGCTCGAGCGCGCGGTCGAGCCCGCGCTCGTTCGGCACGAGCACCGCAGCCTCGACGTCGGCGGAAGGGCGACCCTCGCGAGCACCTCGACGCAGTCCGCGAGCTGGGGGATCACGTCGGGCCGGACGAACGAGGTCACCTCGATCCGCTGCAGGCCGGTCCGTCCGAGCAGATCGATCAGCCGGATCTTGTCCGCGGTCGGGACCACCTCGGGCTCGTTCTGGAACCCGTCGCGCGGCCCGACCTCGCGAATCCGCACCCGCGCGCGGAAAAACCTCCGCTGTGCATCTCGGCTCAAGCCTACGCCTGCGGGTATACGGTCAGGTAGCGCAATGGCGATGCTCGACTCACAGGTCGACACCCGCGCCGAGGAGTTCGGCCGGCGCCGGGCCCGGATGGAGGCGCTCGTCGCCGAGCTGCGCGAGCGGACGGCGCTCGTCTCGCTGGGCGGCAGCCGGGCCGCCGTCGAGCGTCATCGCTCGCGCGGGAAGATGACCGCCCGCGAGCGGGTCGACCGGCTGCTCGATCCGGGCACCGCGTTTCTCGAGATCGGCGCGCTCGCTGCATGGGGCGTCTACGACGGCGAGGCGCCCGTCGGCCGGGATCGTCACCGGGATCGGCGTCGTCGAAGGGCGGCAGTGCGCGGTCTTCGCCAACGACGCCACCGTCAAGGGCGGCGGCCTACCTGCCGCTCACGGTGAAGAAGCACCTGCGCGCTCCAGGAGATCGCCGAGCAGAACCGGCTCCCGTGCGTCTACCTCGTCGACTCGGGCGGCGCGTTCCTGCCGCTCCAGGCCGACGTCTTCCCCGACCGCGAGCATTTCGGGCGGCTCTTCTACAACCAGGCGCGCATGTCATCGCAGGGCATTCCCCAGATCGCCGTCGTGATGGGCTTCTGCGCCGCCGGCGGCGCCTACGTCCCGGCGATGGCCGACGAGACGGTGATCGTCCGCGGCACGGGCTCGATCTTCATCGGCGGCCCGGCGCTCGTGAAGGCGGCGACCGGGGAGGAGGTGAGCGTCGAGGAGCTGGGCGGCGCCGAGGTGCACACGCGCCAGTCGGGCGTCGCCGACCACTACGCAACCTCGGACGAGCACGCGCTCGCGATCGCCCGCCGGATCGTCCGGAACCTTCAGGGCCGAACCGCCGACCGCCGCCCTGGGAGCTCGCCGTACCCGAGCCGCCGGCCGCGGACCCCTCGGAGCTTTACGGCCTGATCCCCGACGACCACCGCACGCAGATCGACCCGCGCGAGCTCATCGCCCGCATCGTCGACGGCTCGAGGCTCGACGAGTTCAAGGAGCGCTACGGCGAGACGCTCGTCTGCGGCTGGGCGGCGATCGAGGGCTATCCGGTCGCGATCCTGGCGAACAACGGCGTCCTCTTCGCCGAGTCGTCGCAGAAGGGCGCCCACTTCATCGAGCTCGCCTGCGCGCGCCGCGTGCCGCTGCTCTTCCTGCAGAACATCACCGGGTTCATGGTCGGCAAGGAGTACGAGGCAGGAGGGATCGCACGGGACGGCGCAAAGCTCGTGATGGCGGTCGCCTGCGCCGAGGTGCCGAAGTTCACCGTCGTCGTCGGCGGCTCGTTCGGCGCCGGCAACTACGCGATGTGCGGCCGCGCTTACAGCCCGCGCCAGCTCTGGATGTGGCCGAACGCCCGCATCTCGGTGATGGGCGGCGAGCAGGCGGCGACCGTGCTGACGACGATCGGCGACGCCGACCCCGACGAGATCCGCGCCAAGTACGAGGAGGAAGGCAGCCCCTACTACTCGACCGCGCGGCTCTGGGACGACGGGATCATCGACCCGCTCGACACGCGGCAGGTGCTGGCGCTCGGGATCTCGGCCGCGCTCGAGGCGCCGATCCCCGAGACGAAGTTCGGGATCTTCCGCATGTGAGCGGGACACGCAGATTCGCAAGCTGCTCGTCGCGAACCGCGGCGAGATCGCCGTCCGCGTCTTTCGGACATGTCGCGAGCTCGGGATCGAGACCGTGGCGGTCGCGGCTCCCGACGACGCCGGAGCGCTCCACACCCGTGTCGCAGGTGAGACCGTCGTGATCGCGAGCTACCTCGACGCGGCCGAGCACGTGCGCGCAGCGCGGCGATCCGGAGCCGATGCCGTCCATCCCGGCTACGGCTTCCTCTCAGAGAGCGCCGAGCTCGCCGAGGCGGTCGAGGCGGCGGGGCTCGTCTGGATCGGCCCGCCGCCCTCGGCTCTCCGTTCGGGCGGCGACAAGCTCGAGGCCAAGCGGATCGCCGCTGCTGCAGGGGTGCCCGTGCTCGAGACGGGCGATCCCGGCGAGCTCGACTACCCGCTCCTCGTCAAGGCCGCAGCGGGCGGCGGCGGACGCGGGATGCGGGTCGTCCGCGACGAAGCCGAGCTCGAGAGCGCGCGCGAGGCGGCCGAGCGCGAGGCGATGGCGGCCTTCGGCGACGGGACGGTCTTCTTCGAACGCTACCTCGAGTCCGCCCGGCACATCGAGGTGCAGCTGCTGCGCCGACTCGCACGGCGCTGCCCGTGCGCTCGGCGAGCGCGAGTGCTCGATCCAGCGGCGGCATCAGAAGGTGCTCGAGGAGTCGCCGTCGCCCGTAGTCGGCATCGCCCTTCGGGCGAGCCTCTGCGACGCGGCCGTTCGCTTCGCCGATGCGATCGGCTACGAGAGCGCCGGAACGGCGGAGTTCATAGTCGCCGGGGACGAGTTCTTCTTCCTCGAGCTGAATGCGCGGATCCAGGTCGAGCACCCGGTCACCGAGGCGGTGACGGGCATGGATCTCGTCGCCGAGCAGATCCGGATCGCGGAGGGTGGCGAGCTCTCCGCGCGGCCGCCGACTCACGGCCACGCGATCGAGGTGCGCCTCTATGCCGAGGATCCGCGGAGCTTCCTGCCGCAGGCCGGACGGGTCGGGCGGCTCGGAGCTGCCCTCGAAGGTGCGCGTCGATGCGGGTGTCGAGGCGGGCGACACGATCGGCACGGGGTACGACCCGATGATCGCGAAGGTGATCGCGCACGGCGAGACGCGGGACGACGCGATCGCAAAGCTGCGCGAGGCCCTGGCCGAGACCGAGGTCGAGGGTGTCGTCACGAACCTGCCGTTCCTGCGCTGGCTCGTCGCCCATCCGGCGTTCGCCGCGGGTGAGACGACGACCGACTTCTTGACGCGCTACCCGCCGCTCAGTCCGGCGCCGCGGCTGCCGCCGGCTCCGTGGGGCGCGCCGTTCCGGCTCAACCTTCCCGCGCCGCCCGCGGCCGCGCCGCCCGATCTCGACGCCGCCGTGCACGCAGCCGACGGAGCCGATGCCTCCGACGAGCTCACCGCGCCGATGCCGGGCACCGTCATCCGCGTTCTCGTTGCCCCCGGCGACCGGGTCGAGGCGCGTGCGACGCTGGTGGTCGTCGAGGCGATGAAGATGGAGATGCCGCTCACCGCACCGCGGGCGGCGACGGTGAGCGCCGTCCATGTCGCGGAGGGGGACGTCGTCGCCCGCGGCACGATGCTCGTGGAACTGGAAGAGTGACGGCGGTGAGCTGTCTGCGCGTCGACAGGGATGGGCCGGTCCTGCGGCTGACGCTTGCCCGGCCGCACCGGCGCAACGCGCTCGACGGCGCCATGATCTCGGCGCTCACCGAGGCCTTCGCGCTGGCGGGTGACGCCCGCGCGGTCGTCCTCGCAGCCGAGGGATCGGCGTTCTCGGCCGGGGCGGACCTCGGCGAGATGCGCGCCGCAGCAATCGCGACCGCCGAGCAGAACCTCGACGAGGCACGGGGCTGGCGGGCCATGCTCGAGGCCGTCGACGGCTGTCCGGCACCGGTCGTCGCCGCCGTCGACGGGCCCGCGCTCGCCGGTGCCTGCGGGATCCTCGCGTGCTGCGACATCGTGATCGCGGGCCGCGACGCCGTCTTCGGCTTCAGCGAGGTGAAGGTGGGTATCGCGCCGGCTGTGATCTCGCCGTTCGTGGTCGCCCGCATCGGCCCCGGCGCTGCCCGTGCGCTCTTCGTCACCGGCGAACGGTTCGGTGCCGAGCGCGCGCTGGCGATCGGGCTCGTCAGCGAACTCGCCGACGACGTCCCGGCCGCGGTCGAGAGAGTCGTCGACGATCTGCTCGCAGCCGGGCCGAAGGCGGCGCGTATCGCCAAGCTGATCGCCCGGGCGCCGCTCGGGGCGGGCGAGACCGAGTCCCTGATCGCCGAGCTCCGGACGCGGGATGAGGCCCAGGAGGGGCTCGCCGCGTTCCTCGAAGGGCGCCCGGCCGCCTGGATCGACCACGGGTCGCAGTGAACTTCGACCTGTCCGAAGAGCACGAAGCGCTTCGCGCCACCGTCCGCGACTTCGCCGAGCGCGAGATCGCGCCGGTCGCCGCCGAGCTCGACCGCACGAAGGCGTTCCCGTACGAGCTCGTCAAGAAGCTCGGCGAGCTCGGGCTGGATGGGCATCCCGTTTCCCGAGGAGTACGGCGGCGCCGGAGCGGACACGCTCGCCTACGCGCTTGCGGTCGAGGAGCTCGCGCGGGTCGATTCGTCGGTCGCGATCACGCTCTGCGCGCATACCTCGCTCGGCACCCAGCCGATCTACCTGTTCGGCACCGAGGAGCAGAAGCGCGAATGGCTGCCGCGTCTCACCTCGGGCGCGCGGCTCGGCGCCTTCGGCCTCACCGAGCCCGAGGCCGGCTCGGACGCCGGGAACACGCGCACCCGCGCCGTGCTCGAGGACGGCGAGTGGGTGATCGACGGCGCGAAGCAGTTCATCACGAACGCAGGCACGGAGATCTCGGGCGTCGATCTCGATCACCGCGGTGACGGGCGAGAGCGACGGGCGCCGCGAGATCTCGAACCTGCTCGTCCCGAACGGCACGCCCGGGCTTCGAGGTGGGGGAGCCCTACCGGAAGATGGGCTGGAACGCCTCCGACACGCGGCCGCTCTCGTTCACCGCCTGCCGCGTCCCCGAGGCGAACCTGCTCGGAGCGCGCGGCAACGGCCTGAAGCAGTTCTTCGAGGTGCTGGACATCGGCCGGATCGGCGTGGCGGCGATGGGTGTCGGGCTCGCGCAGGGGGCGTTCGACCAGGCGCTCGCCTACGCGAAGGAGCGTCATGCGTTCGGGCAGCCGATCGCGAAGCTTCCAGGCGATCCGGGCGAAGCTGGCGGACATGTCGACCGAGATCGAGGCCGCCCGGCTGCTCACCTACAAGGCGGCGCTGGCTGAAGGACGCCGGCCGCCCGTTCGCGCTCGCGGCGGCCCAGGCGAAGCTCAAGTCGGGCCTCGTCGCGGTGCAAGGCCGCCGACGAGGCGGTGCAGATCCACGGCGGGTACGGCTACATCGAGGAATACCCGGTCTGCCGGTTCTACCGCGACGCGAAGATCCTCACGATCGGCGAGGGAACCGACGAGATCCAGCGCCTCGTGATCGCCCGTGCGCTCGGCGCGAGCTGAGCCGCCGCCGGCTCGTCAATCCGTAGGCGCATGGAACGCGGCAGCGAGCCGCTCGATCCCGGGCTCGATCTCGTCGAGGCCCGGCTCTGCATAGTTGAGCCGCAGCGTGTTCGGAAGCCCGAGCCCCGGCTGGGCTGCGAGCGCGGTCACGCCCTCGGCACGCTCGACCAGCCGGACGCCGTCCGTGCCGAGCGGGAGCCGCAGAAACAGGTAGATCCCCCCGAGCGGCCGCGACCAGGTCGCCTCGGGCAGGTGCTTCTCGAGCGCCGCGAGCGTCAGATCTCGCCGCTCCAGCAGGCGGGCCCGGAGCCGCTCGAGATGCGGCTCGAAGCTCCCGCGGCGCATGAACTCGAACACCGTCGCCTGCCCGAGCAGCGCGGGCGAGATGTAGGTCGAGTTGGCGTTCGCCGTGAGCTGCCCTGCCAGCTCCTCCGGCAGGATGAAGAAGCCGACGCGGAGCCCGGGCGCGATCGTCGCCGAGAACGACGAGCTGTAAATGCTCGTCCGGTCCGAGAACTCGAAGAGCGTTCGCAGCGGCTCGCCCTCGAAGCGCAGGAGCCCGTAGGTGTCGTCCTCGAGAATGGGTGTGCCGGTGCGGGCGAAGAGCACCCTGAGCGCCCAGCGCTCGTCCTCGGTCATCGTCATCCCGGTCGGGTTCTGGAAGGTCGGCATCAGGTAGGCGAGCGTGGGCTTCCCACTCGTGCGGAGCAGCGATGCAAAGGCCTCGACGTCGAGGCCGTCGTCCGTCCAGTCGACGTAGATCAGCGTCGCGGAAGCGCGCAGCAGGAGCCGAAGTGCGCCGTCGTAGGTTGGGAACTCGACCACGACGGGATTGCCGCGGGCGCGCTGCTCGGCGATCAGGGCCAGGCCCTGCAGCCAGCCGTTCGTGATCAGCACCCGGAACGGGTGGACGCCGAACTGCTCGGCGATCAGCTCGCGCAGCGGGGTGTAGCCGGCCCCCGTTCCATACGAGAGGATCCGGGCGCCGTCCTGATCGATCGCCGTCCCTGTGCAGTCGGCGAGCTCGGCGGACGGAATCAGCTCTGCGGCGAGCCCGTCGCCCGCGAACGAGATCGTGTCCACGGCGCGGATCTTAGGCGAGGCTTCATTCACACCCCACGGAACGGCTCGCCGCTTCGGGCCAGCTCGAGGAAGTAGTCAAGGGCACCCGGGTCGGCCAGCGACTCCCGGCTGAGCGCGGTCGCGGGATCGGCTCCCATCAGGATCCGCTTGACCGGAACCTCGACGAGCTTGCCGGAGATCGTGCGCGGTGCCGCCTCGATCTGCCGCACCTCGTCGGGCGCGTGGCGCGGGGAGCAGTCCTCGCGGATCTGGCCGACGATCCGGCTCGTCAGCGCGTCGTCGAGCGTGAGGCCGTCCCGGAGCACGACGAAGAGGACGATCCACCCCGCCGTGTCGGCGCGGGGGAGATCGACCACGAGCGCGTCGACGACGTCGGGCAGCGCGGCCACCGAACGATAGAGCTCGCTCGTACCGATCCGGACGCCCCCGCGGTTGATCGTCGAGTCCGAGCGGCCGGAGATGATCGCGGCTCCGCGGGCGGTGATCTCGATCCAGTCGCCGTGGCGCCAGACACCCGGGTACATCTCGAAGTAGGCCTCGCGGTAGCGCGAGCCGTCCTCGTCGCCCCAGAAGCCGATCGGCATCGAGGGCAGCGGTTCCGTGAGCACGAGCTCGCCGACGTGGTCGAGGAGCGGGTGGCCGTCCTCGTCGAAGGCCTCGACCTTCGCGCCGAGCGCGCGCGCCTGCAGCTCCCCTTCGTGCACGGGCAGGGTGGGCACGCCGCCGACGAACGCGGTGCAGACATCGGTTCCACCGCTCATCGAGAAGAGCCAGGTGTCCCGGCCGACATGGTCGTACACCCAGCGGAACGCCTCTGGCGAAAGCGGCGACCCGGTCGACCCGACGCTCCGGAGCCGGGAGAGGTCGCGGTTCTCGGCCGGCTCGACTCCGGCCTTCAGGCAGCTCGCGAGGTAGGCGGCGCTCGTCCCGAAGCAGGTGATCCCGGCGTCTGCGGCGAGCTGCCAGAGCACGTCGAGACTCGGCTGGGCCGGGCTGCCGTCGTAGAGCACGATCGGCGCGTCGGTGAGGAGCCCGCCGACGAGGAGGTTCCACATCATCCACCCCGTCGTCGTGAACCAGAAGAGGCGGTCGCCGGGCTGCGCGTCGAAGTGGAGGTGGAGCATCTTCAGATGCTCGAGCAGGATCCCGCCCTGGCTCTGGACGATCGGCTTCGGCAATCCGGTCGTGCCCGACGAGTGGAGCACCCAGAGCGGATGCTCGAACGGCACTTGCTCGAAGCGCAGCTCGGCACCCTCGCCGCCGGCGAGGAGCTCGCTCCAGGTGAGTGTGTCGTCGAGCACGGCGTGCTCGTCGAGGTAGGGAAGGACGACCGTATGCTCGAGCGTCGGGAGCGCGCTGCGGATTCGCGCAACGACCTCGCGCCGGTCGTGGTCCCGGCCGCCGTACCGGTAGCCGTCGACCGCGAGCAGCACCTTCGGGTCGATCTGCGAAAAGCGGTCGACGACGGCCCTGACGCCGAAGTCGGGCGAGCAGGATGACCACACCGCGCCGATGCTCGCGCAGGCGAGGAGGCCCGTCACCGCCTCCTCGATGTTCGGGAGGTAGGCGACCACTCGATCGCCCGGCTCGACGCCCAGCGCCCGCAGTCCGGCGGCCGTGGCGGCGGTCTCCGCGCCGAGCTTGGCCCAGGTCGTCTCGCGAAGGGGACGCAGCTCCGAGGCGTGCACGAGCGCGACCGCCTCGCCGCTCTTCCCGGCGAACATGTGCTCGGCGTAGTTCAGTCTGGCGCCCGGGAACCACCGGGTTCCGGGCATCGTCCGGTCGGGACACACGGCGTTGTAGGGCTGGGAGCCCCGCACGCCCAGATACCGCCAGAGGGAGGCCCAGAAGGCCTCGAGCTCGTCCACCGACCAGGCCCAGAGCTCGGCGTAGGAGCCGAAGGTGCGGCCGGTCTCGCCCTCGAGCCAGCGCGTGTAGGCAGCGAGTCGGGTGCGATCGATCTGGGCTGCCGTCGGCTCCCAGAGCTTCCGGCCGCCGGCCAACGAGCTAGGCGGCGCGAACGAGCACGGAGCCGGCGAGTACCAGGCTGATCCCGCGCTCTTCGCCTGCGGCCTCGAACGCGACCATGCCGGCTGCCGGGTTGACGCTCACCCGCGCGAGCGCGCCGCCGGGTTCGATCCCGGCGGCGAGCAGCGCACGGAGCCGTTCGCCACTCGTCTCGTCGAGCCGCTCGACCGCAACCTCTCCTTCCGCCGCGACCGACGAGAGTGCGAGGAGCCCGCGCGTCTCGCGCCGCGAACGCTCGGGATCGACCGGCCAGCCGTGAGGGCAGCGCTCCGGGCGGCCGAGCGCCTCCCACACACGGTCGAGGGCTTCGACGCCGAACCCGGGCGCGATCTCCCGCGCGCGCTCGAAGCATTCGTCGACCGTGTACCCGAGCGTCTGGGCGGCGAAGCACTCGAGGATGCGCTGCTTGCGCAGGATCCGGTCTGCGCGGGCGCGCCCTTCGACCGTCAGCAGCACGTCCTTGTGGACGCCGCGCCGGATGTAGCCGTCCTCTTCGAGACGGGCGAGCGTTTCGCCGGCGGCAGGGCGCGAGATCCCGAGGATCTGCGCGACGTGCGCCGAGAGGGTCGGCGCGTCGACGACCGCGCCGCATTCGACGACCGGAGACGTGAGCGTGTCGAGCGCGAGCAGGTAGTCCTCGTGCGAATGCGTGCGCCGCGAGCTCAGCCCTCCCGTCGGAACGGCGACCGACCGCCGCACCCGCTTCACCGGGCTCGTCGCCGCCTCGAGCTCGCCGACCGAGGTCGCTTCGCCGACGTCGTGGCCGGAGGTGCCGTCGTCGGACAGGTTCAGCGCCCGGAGCGTCGCCACCCCGCGCGCGTCGAGCAGGCGCGCCTGGCAGCTCGCGGCACAGGCGTCGAGGGCGATCACCTCACGGCCCTCGCGAGCCGCTGCGACGATCTGCTCGATGTCCTCGACGATCTCGGCGAGCCCGTGGAGCTCGAGCCTGGCCGCGACCTCCGCCGCCTCGACGTCAAGGCTCGAGGCGCCGTGACACGGAAGCAGGATCGGCCGGACAGCGCTCGCCACACTCAGAGAGTAGCCGGGGCACGGCGTTAGGAACGGGCGGCGGCGACGACGTTCGCGAGCAGGATCGCCGTCGTCACGGGCCCGACGCCTCCCGGCACCGGAGTCACGGCCGAGGCGATGGGCTCGACGGCCGCGGTGTCGACGTCGCCTGCCATGCTCCCGTCAGGCAGCTCGTTCGTGCCGACGTCGATCACGAGCGCGCCGGGTGAGACATGACCCGCCCCGATCAGGTGGGCGCGGCCGGCGGCGGCGACGAGCACGTCGGCGCGGCGCGTCTCGGCGGCGAGGTCGCGCGTGCGCGTGTGGCAGATCGTGACGGTCGCCTGCTCGGCCAGAAGCAGCATCGCGAGCGGCTTGCCGACGACGGTCGAGCGGCCGACGACGACGGTGTGGGCACCCTCGAGGCTCGTTCCGGAGGCGCGGATCAGCTCGATCACCGCCTGGGCGGTCGCCGGCGCGTAGGCCTCCAGTCCCGCCGCCAGGCGTCCGAGGCTGAGCGGGCTCGCGCCGTCGACGTCCTTGGCCGGAGCGATCCGCTCACCGGCCTCGGACAGCGTGAGCCCGGGGGGAGCGGGGTCAGGCAGATGATCGCGTCGACCGCCGGATCGGCCGACACCGTCTCGAGCCGCGCGAGCACGCCCGCGACGTCGTCGTTTCCCAGGCGCTCTTCGCGCACCTCGATCCCGGTCGCCGTCGCGGCCTTGGCGATCGAGCCGATGTACCAGTCCGTTGCCGGGTCGTCGGTGGCGATGACGGCCGCCAGCACGGGTGGCCGGCCGGCCGCTGCGCCGGTGGCGGCGCGCTCGCGGATCTCCGCCGCCAGCGCGCGTCCTTCGAGCAGGGTCATCCCGCAGACCGCCTGCGCACGGTGGCAACCACCGAATCGGCGCGGACCAGGTCGGCCTCGATCGCCTCGGCCACTGCTGCGAGCTCAGCCCGCAGCGACTCGTCGGTGATCGAAGCGCGGTTGGCGTCGATGTTGAGGAGCGCCGTCTGCAGCGCCCCGCGCGCGGCCCCCGCCGCGGCGGCGCCGTCCGAGATCACGTTGATGTTGCCGACGGGCACGATCCGTTCGGCCAGGTCGAGAACCTCCGAGGCGGCCGCAGCCGTGCGCCGCGGCACATCCGCCGCCACCACGAGTGCAGCCTGGATCGCCTCGGTCCGCGCCCGGGTCTCCTCGTCGGTCTCCTTCGGCAGACGGTAGGCCTCGATCACCGCGGTGAAGGCGGCCGCGTCCTCGTCGGCGAGCGTCGTCGCCTCGTGCCGGATGACCGCGGCGCGGTCGCGGACGGACATGGCCGTCTGCTCGTGCTCGGCGTAGGCGGGCTTGCCGATCGTGAGGTTGCAGAGCATCTCGACGAGCGCCGCCCCCATCGCGGCCTCGAGCGCCGCGGCGGCGCCGCCGCCCGGCGCTGGGGCGGGGGAGGCGAGCTCCGAGAGCCAGCTGCCGATCGATTGGTTCTCCATTCCGGGCCTCCGTTCTAGATGAGTCGTTCCACGAGATCGTCTGCTTCGGGGCGCGAGCTGGGCGGCCTGGGGCGCCGCGGCGGTGCCTCGCCGATACAAGACGTACCGGTGAGGCGCCGCCGCGGTGAAGCGCAGACCTCACGGGAGCCGGCTTCATCGGCTTCCGCGAGGCCGGAGCGGCCCAGGCTGTCCAGATCGTGCATCCGGACACGCGCGATCGTGGAACTACTCATCAACGTTCTTCGCGCGTGTAGGGGCGGCCGAGCGCCGCCGGGGCGCCAAGTCGGCGTCTGGCGTTCCCGGCAGAGACGATCACGAGCACGACGATCGTCGCGATGTAGGGCAGCGCGCTCGTCCAGAGCACGGTCGGGCCGAGGCTGATCTGGCGGGCCTGGAGCTCGGGCGCGAGCGCCTGCAGGCCGCCGAAGACGTAGGCGCCGATCAGGCACAGCTCGGGGCGCCAGAAGGCGAAGATCACGAGCGCGATCGCGATCCAGCCGGCGCCGCCGGTGACGTTGCTCGTCCATGACGGCGTGATCGCCAGGGTGAAGGTAGCCCCGGCCACGCCGGCGAGCGCACCGCCGGCGAGCGTATGCACGTAGCGGTAGCGCGCGACGTCGATCCCCATCGCGTCGGCGGCGGCGGGCGACTCGCCGACGGCGCGGACGTTGAGGCCGTACCGTGTGCGGTTCAGGTACCAGGCGATCACGATCACGAGCGCCCACGAGATGTAGACCAGGAGGTTCTGGCCGAAGACGATCGGGCCGACGACGGCCAGGTTGCGCATCCCCGCCGGGAAGACGTGGCCGAAGGAATGAGCCGCGGGCTGATCGGCGAGGTTCAGGTCGTTGCCGAGGTAGGACGAAAGCCCCACGGCGCCCGCGAAGATCGTCAGCGCAAGTCCCGAGACGATCTGGCTCGCCCGGAGCGTGATCACGACGAAGGCGTGGATCAGCGCCATCAGCGCTCCCGCGAGCGCCGCGACGAGGATTCCGGCGGCGAGCGCGATCGCCGAGGTCGGGTGGAAGCGCTGAACCGACCAGAAGCCCATCACGGCGCCGACGAGCATCATCCCCTCGACGCCGAGGTTCAGCACGCCCGAGCGCTCGGCGAGCAGCTCTCCGAGCGAGGCGAAGAGGAGCGGCGTGCCGTAGGCGATCCCGGCGGCGACCACGACCACGAGCAGGCTCGAATTCATGCGGGCTCCGTGATCGCCGGCTCAGCCGCGGCGGTGGGCTTCGCGTCCCGCACGAGGCGGAGCCGGTGCCGGACGAGCACCTCGCCGCCGAGCGCGCAGAAGAGGATGATCCCCTGGATCACGCCGACGAGGCCCGCCGGGAAGTTCGGGCCCTGCAGCGTGTTGCCCGCGTTCTCGAGCCCGCCGATCAGGAAGGCGATGACGCAGACCGCGAAGGGGTTGTAGCGGGCCAGTGCGGCGATCACGATCCCCGTGTAGCCGTAGCCGAGCTTCTGCAGGCCGTTCGGGTCGCCGTCGAGCGAATGGCTGAAGTCGCCGATCTGGCTGGCCCCGCCGAGGCCCGCGATCGCCCCGGAGAGCGCCATCACGGCCAGGATCTTCCGCCGCACCCTGACGCCGCCGTACCGGGCCGCGCGCTCCGAGTCGCCGAGCACCTGCACCTCGAAGCCGAACCGCGTGCGCGTGTAGAGCACCCAGACGACGACCGCGGTCAGGATGCCGAGCACGAGGCCGAGCGGGATCACGATCTGACCCTGCGTCGCGATCGTCCACGAGGGCCACGTGGCCGAGCTCGGGAGTGTCTTCGAGGTGGGGAAGACCGAGGCGTTGAAGCCCGAGGTGTCGCGCCAGTAGGACTCGCTCTGGAAGATCAGGTACGTGATCAGGTACCCGGCGACGTAGTTGAGCATCAGCGAGGTGATGATCTCGTTCGTCTTGAAGAACGCCCGCAGGATTCCCGGGATCAGCGCCCAGAGCGCACCGCCCAGGCAGCCCGCGACGATCATCGCGACCACGACCGGCCACGACGAGGCGCCAGGGCCGCCGAGGTAGAGCCCGGTCGCCGAGGCGAAGGTCGCGCCCAGGTACAGCTGCCCTTCGGCTCCGATGTTGAAGAGACGCATGCGGAACGCCGCCGCCGCTGCGAGGCCCGTGAAGATCAGCGGCGTCGTCGTGATCAGCGTCTGGTCGAGCGCGCCCGCCTGGACGAAGGCGGCATCGAAGAGCTGGCGGTAGGTCGTGAGCGGGTTGTGCCCGGTGACGAGCAGGACGATTCCCGCGAGCAGGAACGCGAAGACGATCGAGGCGGCCGGCACGGCCACCGTGAGCCATCTGGGCTGGTCGAGGCGGCGCTCTAGGCGAAGGTGCAACGATCGCGCCGGCTCGGGGAGGCCATGGAAGCGGGCAACGATAGCGGTGGACGTGCGATCATCGAGGCGTGGCGGTTGAGCTGGGCAGGCGGCTGGCGGTCGCCCGTGGTGATGAGCCTGCGGAGCTCGTGATCCGCGGGGGCCGCGTCTTCTGCGCCTTCACCCGCGAATGGCTCGACATGGACGTCGCGATCGTGGACGGCGTCGTTGCCGGGCTCGGCGTCTACGAGGGCGAGGAGACGCTCGACGCCGCCGGGCGCCTGCTCGTGCCGGGCTTCATCGACCCGCATCTGCACATCGAGTCGTCGAAGCTCCTCCTCGACGAGTTCTCGCGGCTCGTGCTCCCGCTCGGCACGACCGCGATCGTGGCCGATCCGCACGAGATCGCGAACGTCCTCGGCACCGACGGCGTCCACTGGCTCCTCGACGCGGCGGCGGGGCTACCGCTCGACGTCTACTTCATGGCGTCCTCGTGTGTGCCGGCTTCGAGCTTCGAGTCCCCGCGCCGCGAGCTCACCACGGGCGATCTCGAGGGGCTGCTGCGCCGCCGCCACGTGCTCGGGCTCGCGGAGATGATGAACTTCCCGGGCGTCGTCTCGGGCGCCCCGTCGGAGCTCGAGAAGCTCGCGCTTGCCGGCCACATCGACGGCCACGCGCCGGGTCTGACCGGTCATGCGCTCAACGCGTACGCGGCCGCCGGGATCGAGTCCGACCACGAGGCGGCGACCGCCGAGGAGGGTCGCGAGCGGCTCCGGGCCGGCCTCTGGCTGCTGATTCGCGAGGCCTCGAGCGCCCGCAACCTCCGTGCGCTGCTGCCGCTCGCACTCGAATACGGCCCGCATCGAATCGCCTTCTGCACCGACGACCGCGAGCCCGAGCACATCGCCGACGACGGGCACATCAACGCGATCGTCCGCGACGCGGTTGCGCTCGGCGCCGCTCCCGAGGACGCGATCGTGATGGCTTCGCTGAATCCGGCCACCTATCACGGCCTGACGCACCTCGGCGCGATCGCACCGGGCCGCCGAGCAGACATCCTCGTCCTGCCCGAGCTCGAGACCTTCGTCCCCGACCTCGTGCTCAAGCGCGGGCGCCCGGTGCGGGACGTGCCGCCGACGGCCGTGCCGGAGTGGGTCAAGCGCACGGTCCACGTCGGTGCGATCGAGGCTCGCGACCTGGCCGTCCCGTGGCGCGGCGGCCGGGCGCGGGTGATCGGCCTGCTGCCGGATCAGATCATCACCGCCGCGCTCGAGGACGAGCTCACGGCGGTCGACGGGCTCGCGGTGGCCGATCCGGCGCGCGATCTCGCCAAGATCGCCGTCTTCGAGCGCCATCTCCAGACCGGCCGGGTCGGTCTCGGGTTCGTCCGCGGGTTCGGCCTCGGCCGCGGTGCGTTCGGGTCGACGGTCGCACACGACGGGCACAACATGAGCGTCGTCGGCGCCGACGACGGCTCGATGCTCACCGCGGCCCGGCGCCTGCGCGAGCTCGGCGGCGGGCTTGTCGTCACCGACGGTGACCGCGTGCTCGCCGAGCTGCCGCTGCCGGTGGCGGGACTGCTGTCCGACCGGCCCCTGGCCGAGGTGCTCGACGCGAGCCGCGAGCTGGCGGGTGCCGTGCGCTCGCTCGGGGTCACGTTCCCTCAGCCGGTGCAGATGCTGGCATTCCTGTCGCTCTCGGTCGTCCCGGCGCTCAAGATCACCGATCGCGGGCTCGTCGACGTCGAGCGGTTCGAGCTCGTTCCGCTCGCCGTCTGAGCGCCTCCAACCCTCGCACGCGATCTCCGTGCGGCGCGAGCGGGCGAGCTCGGCAAGCGACGCATCGGCAAACCCGGCCGGGGGTGCTCCGGGCAAGCCGAGGTCGGCCGGGATCCCGCCGGACTCGCCGCTGGGTCGATGCGCTGATCGATCTTCCGGCATAGATTGCCGCCATGTACGGCAGCTTCGAGGACGCGGACATCGCCTCCGACTACCGCGACCTCCTCCGCCGCGGCTCGGTGATGCGCCGGCTCGCCCCCGCTCAGCACGCTGCGTGGCGCAAGGCGATCCGGGCGGCGGCGCTCGCCGACGAGCACCGCGTGCGCACCTGGTCCCGCGGGTCGCGGCCGGCCGAGGTATGGGCCGTGCTTCCCGACTGGACGCTCACGCTCGAGGAGCGCCGGGCGCTCGCGCGGCGCCTCGGCTGGATCCGCGAGGACTGATGAAGTAGAGGGAAGGGAGCGTTCCGGACGAGCCCACCGCAGCGGCTCGCCCGGACACTGCTCCCCTCCGCCCTCAGCTCGACGCGAGGGCGGGCTGCGTGGAGCGGCGCCAGTCGAGCTCGGCGACCGAGCCGCCGTCGACCCGGACGCCTCTTGCCGTGGCGACGTCGTCGATCCACAGGGTGTACTCGCCCTCCCGCAGGTTGTCGAAGACGAGCACCGTCACGGTGGAGGGGCCGAGCAGCCGCTGGAGCACTTCCTTGTGCTGGCGGTCGTCGTCGGCGCCGGCGGGGCTGATCTCGACCTCGAGCCCGAGCAGCTCGGGATCGGTGTGGACGATCAGTGCCCCGACACCCTCGCCGAGGTCGAGTACCACCGGCCGGACGCGGGCCTCGTCTGCGGCGTGATGCACGTGGTCCGGCCCGTCGCCGTGGCTGTGCGGGTGGTCGTGGTCGTGTCGATGGTCGTGGTCGTGCATTGCGCCTCCAATCGGTCGAGGGCCGGCGGCGAGCTCACCGCCGGCCCTCGGTCGCTCGTTTCTCAGCTCGGCGTGTGGTAGCCGTCGTACGGAACCCCGACGTAGGGGAACGTGGGCAGGTAGCCGCTCGGCACACTCGCGGGAGTCAGCCCGTCGGTGACCGCGTTTGCGGCGGGGTCAGGGCTGTATCCCGGAGCGACGAGCGGGTAGGTGACGCCGGCGATCGCGCGGAGCTCGATCGTGACGACGTCGTCGAAGACGCGTCGCCCGTTGGGGAAGCCCGCGACGTCCCCACCGAGGATCCCGAGGATGCTCGGGGAGGCCGACGGCTTGATCCCGACGTTCAGCCGCAGCATGTCGGCATAGGTCGTACCGGTGAAGGTCGTGTACGCCGGCGAGACCACTCCTGCCGGGATGCCGGTGAGCAGGATCGCGACGAGGTCCGCCCTGGTGGCGGGCGATGCGCTCAGCGTCGCGAGGTTCGGGAAGACGCCTGGATACAGGACGTTGAGCAGTCCGCCGAGCTCGGGCTTCTGGACGTCCGACAGGTACTCGGAGTCGCCCACCGGGTTGTCGCTGTTCCACTCGTCCTTCTTGCCGAGCGGGACGATCACCTCGTTGAACAGCGGGTTGCCGAGCCGCGAGACCTGGACCCATGGGCCCGACGACGAGGTCTGGCCGTTGTCGTCGAGCATCCTCACCTTGCGCCGGCTGGCGCCGCTCCAGATGCCGAGCACTGCGCCCGGGCTGGTCGCGCTGGAGGGGGTCGTGCCGCTACTCGTCAGCATCGCGATCGGAACCTGGATCGCGATCGTGTGGATGTTCAGCTGCCCGGTGCCGTTGACGCCGGCCATGGGCCCGGGGAAGATGCTGCCCCCGGCATGCGCCTCCTGGAACGGCCGCAGGTTGGCGAGGTCGAAGATCGAGCCGAGGTCGACGTAGAACGGGTCGGCCCGCTGCCCGCAGAACACCATCTCGCCGCCGGCGAGCATGTTGATCGCCGGCACGGCGAGCGCCGACTCGTAGTTCGGGGTCGAGAGCGGCCCGATGTTGCACGGCGGGCACGGCAGGTTGGTGCCGAGAACCGTGGCGCTGTTCGGGGCCGAGAACGCCGGGCCCCCCTGGTTGCCGCCGTTCCCGTTCGAGTTGCCCGTCCCCTTGCCGTGCGGATTGCCGGCGTCGATCCTCGTGACCGAGTAGAGCTGACGCGAGTTCCAGTGCGGGTCGCTGAGCGAGGTGATCGGACCCGTGTTGTAGAGGAACGTGTTGTCGCTCTGCCGGGTCGAGGTGAACTGGAACTGGTACTCGATCTCGGGCTGTGCGTCACCGTCGTTGTCGATGTAGATCGAGTACAGGACGTCATCTCCGAACTCGTAGAAGTTCGGGCCGCCTGCCGGGCCCTGGAGGGGCACGAAGTTGGTGATGATCGTCACGGTGCTCGGGTTGTCCGGACTGACGAACGCGTAGACGTCGGCGTTGTCGGCGACCGGGTCCTTGCTGATCTCGGGGGCTTCGCGATGCGATGACATTTATGCGACCTCAGGCTTTCCGTTCGGGCGGTGGTTCTGGTCCGCGGCCTTGAGCAGCCGCCGGACGAGCACCTTGTCCCGGTAGGTCTTCTCGGTCCGTCCCGAGAGCACGGTCACCTCGCCAAGATCCGCGTTGCGGATGATGGCGACGATCGGCTCGTGGGGGAGCGGGCCGCTGGGCATCGTCTCGATGGCGCTCGGCTGAATCGCCGTCGCGGCTGCCGGTGACGCGGCGATGGCCGCTGCACCCGTCGCGACGCCGGCCGTCTTGAGGAACGAACGCCGGCTGACTGTGTTCATATGGAAGCTCCTCTCGTGACCCCTCGAATGGGGGTTGACGCCGCTTCGTTCGTCCACGAACCTCGATCGGTTCGATCGGGTTCGCGTTGCGGTGAGAGAACTTGGTGGGAGCGGCTAGGTCGGTTCGCTCGTCGTCGTTGCCGGCGGCGTGCCCGTTCCGCGGCTGGGAGCCGAGACGGCCCGGCAGAGCGCCGCGGCTTTCTCGAATGCGCGGCGGGCCGAGGAGCCGCCGAAGATGCCCGGGACGCCGGGGTGGATGTTCGCGGTCGCGGCGGCCATGCAGCGCTGGAAGGCCTGCTGCTCGGCCTCCTGCCTCGCGGTCGGCGGCCCGAACGAGGGCAGCCGGGTCCCGGCCGGGAGATGGGCGCTACAGGCGTCCACCGCCTGCTGCAGGAGCCGCGTGTTCGATCTCGCCGCCGGCGTATCGCCGCCCTGGGCCTTGACGCACGACTGGAAGGCGGCGAACGAGCGCGTCGGGACCGCGACGTGATGGTCCTTCTGCTTGATGATCACGAAGACGGCCAGGATGCCGATTCCGACCGGCAGGAGCGTGCCGAAGACGACCTTTGCGGTCGAGATCGGCTTCGGCGGCTTGGGCGGGGGGGTCGGCCACCACGCCGGATCCGAGAACTCGTTTGCCATGCCGCCACGATTGTGACTGGTCCGGCGGCGATTGGCTGGTTTTTCTCGGGTCGGTGTTGGTACCGTCTGAAGGCGTTCGGAATGGCGAGCACGCGACCGAATCCCGGGACTCCCTTCCGGCGGCATGGTGTCCGGGGGAACCTGCTCCTGATCGGCACCCCGGGCACCGGCAAAAGGCCGGTTGCGCACTACCTCGTGCAGACGGCCGGGTTCGTGCATCTCGACTTCGGAGACGACGAGACGCGGTCGCTGTACCTCGACACCACCGACGCCGGGCTCCGCGAGCGGCTCGAGGACACAGCGGCCGGGGAAAGGCTTGTGATCACCTGGGCCGCTGGGCCGCCCGGGCAGCTCGACCAGGTCTACCGGCTGCAGCAGGCCGGCTTCGATCCCGTGTGGTTCGACAGCGACCGTGGCGCCGCCTGTGGTGCGCATTTCGCCGATACGCCCCACCTGCCGAGCTTTGCGTTCGTCGACTCCTTCGACGCCGAGGCGCGATTCCGTCCGGTCGAGGCCGTGGTCGCCGAGCTCCTCGAGCCACACCGGGCGCGCAGGCGCGCTCCCGTGGGGCGGGTGGCCGCGGGCGCGCGGAGGCACGCGGCCACGCTCGGCGCCGCACTCGTGGGCGCGGCGGCGATCGGCACTGTCCTCTTCGCCGGGATCGATGCCTTCGTCGCGTCGTCTCCGGTCGCGCAGCGCGCTTCGGCGCCGGCGCCGCGAGTCGCGGTCGCCCGCCACGTCGCGACCCTGCCGCAGCGGGGAGTCCTCGTCAGCGGCATGAGCCTCGCCGGCGTCGAGCTCGGGGACTCGATGGCGAAGGTGAAGGCGCTCTGGGGCGGCCGGTTCACCCGCTGCGGCTCCTGCGAACCGGCGATATGGTTCTACTGGTACCCACCGCCCGCGGACCCGCAGGGAGCAGGCGTCCAGTTCTCACAGGGCCGTGTGGTGGCCGTCTTCACGCTCGGGAGTCCCGCTGGCTGGCATACGGAGACCGGGATCAGGGTGGGGCAGATCCTCGACAACCCGACGAAGCCGGGCAGCCGGTGGCGGAGCTGCACGGGCTACAGCGCCTCGTCGACGCTGACGACGCGCGATGCGGTCACCTCGATCCTGACCCAGGGCTCGGCGGTCTACGGCTTCGCGCTCACGCGGCCGTCGGTCTCGCCGTGCCATTGAGTCCGCCGGTCATCGCCGCGCTCGCGGCCGCAAGCCCGCTACGGACGGCGCTCTCCATCGTTGCCGGCCAGCTCGTGTCGGTCCAGGAACCGGCCAGGTAGATCCCGGCCGTCGGCGTGACCGGCCCCGGGCGGAGCCGGCGCGTTCCCGGCGCCACGCGGAAGGTCGCCCGCGGCTCGTGCGTCGCGGCGAAGTCGAGCACCTCGGCGTCGTGGGCAGCCGGCAGGAGCGCTGCGAGGGCCGGCAGGAACCGGTCGCGGAGCTCTACGACCGACGCTCCGATCTCCGCCGTCGCGTGCGAGAGCGAGACGGCGACGAGTTGGCCCTCGGTCGCGCCCGATGCGGCCGTCCGATCGAAGAGCCACTGGACGGACGAGTCGAGCGCCGCGGCGAGCGGCTCGTCGAGCACCCGCCGGTCGTAGTGGACGTGCAGGTTCACGATCGGGCTCGTGCCGAGCCGGCCGAGCGCGTCGGCATCGACCGTGCCCGGCGGAGCGAGCTCCGGCACGAGCTCGTGTGGGACGGCGAGGATGACTGCGTCGACCTCCTCGGCGCCGCTCTCGGTCTCGACCGCCCGCGCCGAGACGGAGGTGACTCGCGACGAGAGCTCGATGGTGCCTCCGCCTTTCTCGATCGCGGCTGCGGCCGGCTCGGCGTGGAGCCGCCGGAACGGAACGGCCGGGACGCCGATGTCGCAGCCGCCTGCCGAGTCGAGCAGTCCTGTCCGGAAGACCCTGACCGCGGCCGCGAGCGAGGCCTCCTGGGCCGGGAGGTTCAGCGTGGGGAGGGCGATCAGATCCCAGAGCCCGGTGATCGCGTTCTCCGACTGGTAGTGGGCCCGCAGCCACGCGGCAAAGGTCTCCTCGTCGAGGGCCGGATCCTCGGGGTCGAGCTTCTGGAGCGCCGCTGCGGCCCGGGCGGCGGCGAGCCGTTCCCGGTAGCCGAGCGGGCTGTAGCGGAGCAGGGTCGAGGCCAGGTGGAGCGGCGGCGGAAGCGCCGTACGCGAGAGCAGAGCGGGCTCGCGACCCTCCCGGAGCACCGGCACGTGGAGCCGCCGCTGGAGCGGCAGCAGCTGCTCGACGCCGAGGCGCCGCAGGAACGCGAGGTAGGCGGTACAGCAGCGGAGCGCGACGTGCTGGCCGTTGTCGAGCTCGAGGCCGTTTCGCTCGAACGAGAAGGTGGCGCCGCCGAGGCGCGACCGCGCCTCGTAGAGGCGAACCGAGGCCCCGGCATCGGCGCAGGCGATGGCGGCGGAGAGCCCTGCGAGCCCTCCCCCGACGATCCCGATCCGCGGCCTCACGCTCCGGCCCCGGCGAGGCTTCGGGCGAGTACGAGCCCCTTCTCCCACGGCCGCAACGAGAGGCGGCCGCGCAGGACGACTCCCGGTTCCGCGGCGATCCGCTCGAGAAGGCGCCGGTAGGCGCCCGCCATCGCGCGCACGCACGCCGCACTTCGGCGGTCGAGGAGCGCGACGAGCTCGAGCCCCTCGCCGATGCGGCAGAGTCCCCGCTCGGCCTCGAAGGCGATCACCTGCTCGATCGGGCCGAAGAAGGTGCCGTCGCGGGCCTCGCAGCCGAACCGTTCGAGATCCTCGGCCGGAAGGTAGACGCGCCCGTTCGCGGCGTCCTCCCTGATGTCCCGAAGCACGTTTCCGATCTGGAGGCCGACGCCGAGCTCGTCGGCGAGCCCGCTTCCCCGCTCGCGGTCGGTGCAGTCGAAGACGCCGAGTGATAGCCGCCCGATCGAGCCCGCGACGCAGCGGCAATACCGTTCGAGCTCCGCAAACGTCGCGAACTCGGTCCCGCGCACATCCAGCTCTGCGCCGTCCACGAGGTCGTCGAAGGCCGCCAGCGGAATCGGGAACCGCCGGGCCGCGTCGGCGAGGGCGATCAGGACCGGCCCGTCGGCTTCTTCGAGGCGGCGCAGCCGGCCGCGCACGCCTTCGAGCTCGGACAGCTTCTCGTCCTGTGCGCGCTCGCCGTCGGCGATGTCGTCGATCTGCCGTGCAAGGGCGTAGACGGCAAAGAGCGCGCCACGGCGCTCGGGCGCGAGCAGGCGCATGCCCGCATAGAAGCTCGATCCGGAGTCGCGCGCGATGCCGCGGCAGTGCTCGTAGGCAAGCGCCACGCTCGGCACGATCAGGCTCCCCGGGCCAGGAGCAGCAGGCTCGACCACGCTCGGCTGGTGCGCCGGGCCCGCGGCGCCCCGGCGAGGACGTCGTAGTCCGAGGCCGCGATCGCGTCGAGCGCCGCGCGTCCGCCACCGACGTAACCCGCAACTGCGATCCGCGCCCGTCCGCGCAGCCGCCCGACGAGTGGCGCGCCCGAGTCGAGGAGCTCGCGCGCACGGTCGACCTCGAAGGCGATGAGCCTGCGGAGCGGCCGGCCCGTCGTGGCCGCGTCGAGCTCCGTGTCTGCGACCTCGAACCGGGCGAGATCCTCCGTCGGCAGGTAGATGCGGCCCGCGGCCCTGTCCTCGGCGACGTCCTGCCAGTGCTCGGCCAGCTGAAGCGCCGAACACACCCGATTGGAAAGGACGATCCGCTCGGGTGTCGCAGCTCCGAAGACGTGGAGAACGAGCTCGCCGACGGGGTTCGCGGAGAGGTCGCAGTAGCCGAGCAGCTCGTCGTAGGTTGCGTAGACGACCGTCTCCTGGTCGCGGCGGTTCGCCTCGATCAACCGGGCGAACGGGTCGCGCGGCAGGTCGAGCTCGCACACGGTCGGCGCGAGGCGGCGCAGGACGGGGTGCGACGGCTCGCCGCCCGTGAAGATCCGGTCGAAGTCGGCCTCGAAGCTCTCGAGGGCCGCGAGCCGGTCGCCCGCGACGGCATCGCCGATCTGGTCGACGAGTCGGGCGAAGCCGTAGATCGCGAGCAGGTGGCGGCGTGCGGTGCGGCCGAGCACCACCGAGGCAACGGAGAAGTTCTCGCCGGAGGCCCGGGCCAAGATCTCCGGGGCTTCGGGCAGCGCTGCGGTGTCGGCCATCCGCGCATTCTCCCCGGTCCGGGTCGGCTGGGCGGCCGCATGAGCACTACACGGAGCTAACGGACGCTCAACATGACTCGCCCTACCGTTGCTCCGGATGGGCAGCGCGATTCGCCTTGGAGCCGCCGGGCTCGTTGCCGCTGCGCTCGTTGCGGTTGCCCTCGGGCTGGGCCCGACCCCGGTTCGTCGTGTGGTCGCGACGGCGCACGGCGCGATCCCGCTGACCGGGATCCACAAGATCCAGCACGTCGTGATCATCATGCAGGAGAACCGCTCGTTCGACTCGTTCTTCGGGACGTTTCCGGGTGCCGACGGAATCCCGATGAAAAACGGCGTGCCGACGGTTTGCGTCCCCGACCCGTACGCGCACACCTGCGTGCGTCCGTTCCACACCTCGGCCGACCGCAGCGCCGGCGGCCCGCACGACCACGTCGACGCGCTGAGCGACATCGACGGCGGCAAGATGGACGGCTTCATCCGGCAGGCGCATTCCGGCCGCAAGCTCGCATGCGCCGCCTACGTGCAGGCGCCGACGTGCTCGCTGGCGCCCGCCGACGCACAGTCGGTGATGGGCTACCACGACTACCGGGAGATCCCGAACTACTGGGCGTGGGCCAAGTCGTTCGTGCTCCAGGATCACATGTTCGAGTCGGACACGTCCTGGAGCCTCCCCGCGCACCTGTACCTCGTGTCGGGCTGGTCGGCGCGCTGCTCGAAGAAGGGAGACCCGATGAGCTGCCGCGCCGCCGTCCAGGCGCCGGGCTCGCCGCCCGACAGCCCCCAGAACCCGACCGGGACGGTGCCCGACTACGCCTGGACGGATCTCACCTACCTGCTCCACCGCCATCACGTGAGCTGGGGGTACTACGTCTTCAACGGCACCCAGCCCGACTGCGACGACAACGCCATGTTCTGCAAGGCGGTCAAGCAGAACGCCAAGACCCCCGGGATCTGGAATCCGCTCCTCTGGTTCGACACGGTGCGTCAGGACGGGCAGCTCAAGAACGTCCAGCCGTTCCGGAACTTCCTGGCCGAGGCGAAGGCCGGAACGCTGCCGTCGGTCTCGTGGATCACGCCCACCCAGAAGGTGAGCGACCATCCGCCGGCGCTGATCTCGGATGGCCAGACCTACGTCACAGGCCTGATCGACCGGATCATGCGGAGCCCCGACTGGAGCTCGACCGCGATCTTCCTGGCCTGGGACGACTGGGGCGGCTTCTACGACAACGTCGCCCCGCCCACTGTCGATGCGCAGGGCTACGGGCTGCGGGTGCCCGGCCTCTTGATCAGCCCGTATGCACGGCAGGGCTACATCGACCACCAGACGCTCAGCTTCGATGCCTACCTCAAGTTCATCGAGGACGACTTCCTCGGCGGCGCCCGGATCGACCCGAAGACCGACGGCCGCCCCGACCCGCGCCCGGACGTCCGCGAGAACGAGCGGATCCTCGGCAACCTCGCCTCCGAGTTCGACTTCTCGCAGACGCCCAGGAAGCCGATGATCCTGCCGCTGCACCCGCCCTACACCTGAGGCGGGGGCGTTGATCTTGCCTCGCTCGGGGCGTATCGTCGCGCGACTGCGGTGACGGGTTCCGGCGGCCAGAAGCTCGTCTCTGAGCGCTCTCGCTGCCCGCCGGCTCGTTCAGCCTCGCGCTGAAGCTCGGTCCGGGCCTCGGGCTGCTGCCCGGTGGGTTCGTCGTGACGATCAGCGGCAAGAGCGGCAAGCTCAGCGTGCCGCCTCGGGTGAAGACGCTCACGCTGCCGGCACCGGTGGGAGGCGTGGTCGAGCGGGCGTTCGCGAGCGCTTCACCGAACGGCCCTCCGGTCGGCGCGCTCCACCGGAGCAAGGAGACCTTCGTCACCTTCGACTTCGGCGCTCAGCCGACGTCGAAGAGGCCGCTCACGATCTCGTGGTTCATGCCGAACGGCAAGCTCCTCGGCTCGGCGAAGAAGCCGAGCGGGCCCAAGGTGACGAGCTCGATCCAGTCGAACGCGCCGATCTGCGCGCCGGCCCGACGATCGTCGAGAGCGTCACGATTACGGTTCGCTAGCCCGTGTTGCGCAGCGCCGCCGCGATCCCTGCGATCGAGCGGCCGAGCGGTAGCGCAGCCGTCTCGTCGCCGGCGCGGTGGCGGCGTAGCAGCTCCACTTGAATCGCGTTCATCGGGTCGACGTAGGGGTTCCGGATCCCGATCGAGCGGCGGACGACCGGGCTTCGGTCGAGCAGGCGGTCCTCGCCGACGATCGCGAGCACCGCGGCGACGGTCCGGCTGTGCTCGCCGGCGATCCGCTCGAAGAAGCCGGCCGGCCCGAGGCTCTCCGGAACGAGCTCGAGGTACTCGTAGGCGACCTCGAGGCTCGACTTCGCGAGCGTCATCTCGAGGTTGTCGACGAGCGAGGTGAAGAACGGCAGCTCGCGGTACATGCGGCTGAGCTCGCCCGGATCGGCTTCCGCGAGCGCCGTGCCGCAGCCGTACCACGCCGGAAGCAGCGTCCGGTTCTGCGTCCAGGCGAACACCCACGGGATCGCGCGTAGCGTCGCGAGATAGTCGTGGCCGTCGGGCCTGCGAGCGGGCCGCGACCCGATCGCGAGTAGCGCAAGCTCGTCCACCGGCGTGAAGGCACGGAAGAAGTCGACGAACCCGGGCGTCTCCCAGACGAGCGAGCGATAGGCGATCTCAGCCGTGCGTGCCAGGCGGTCGAGGAGCACGCGCTCGGCGGCCTCGGGCGTGCGCCCGACGAAGTCCGGGAAGGCGCTCAGCACGGTACCGGCGAGCGCCGCCTCGAGGCTCCGGTAGGCGATCCCGGGCAGCCCGTACTTCGCCGAGATCGTCTCGCCCTGCTCGGTGAGCTTCAACCGCCCCGGCGGACGGCCCGGGGCCTGGCCGAGGATGGCCGCGTGGGTCGGCCCGCCGCCGCGGCCGGCGCTGCCCCCGCGACCGTGGAAGATCGTCAACTCGATCCCCGCCGCCCGGGCCACCTCGGCGAGCGCCTCCTGCGCTCGGTAGGTGCCCCACTGCGAGGCGAGGTAGCCGCCGTCCTTGCCCGAGTCCGAGTAGCCGACCATCACCTCCAGGCGGTTCCCGCGCTCGGCGACGCGCGCGCCGTAGCGGCTGTCGGCCAGGAGCTCGGTGACAGTGCCGGCGGCCGACTCCAGGTCGGCGATCGTCTCGAACAGCGGGACGATCGCGACCGGCTCGTCTGTGAGGTCGAGCACGCCGAGCACGTCGGCCGGACTCTCGGTCGCCGAGACGATCACCGTGTCGAGCGCCTTTGCCCCATGACGGGCCCGGGCGTCGGCGACCGCCTGGAACACGTCGCGTGTCCGCGCCGTCGGGTTCCGAACCTCGCTCGCGTGCAGCCGGACGTCGAGCTTGGCGAGATGGAAGCCGAAGAGCTCGACGCGCCGCTCGAGTGCCGCGAGCGCCCCCTGCGCGATCCGGTGGCCTCGGTTCTCCTCGAGGCTCCGCCGCACGATTGCGATGTCCGCAAGCAGCCCTTCCGGCCCGGAGTAGCCGTTGTTCCCGAGGCGCCACCACATGTAGGAGAGCTTCCGCCGGTAGAGCTCGCTCGCCATCATCTGCACGACGTCGTCGTGGTAGCGCGTGCACTCCTCGGCGTCTCGACGGAGCGAGTACTCGAGCTCCGCGGAGACGCCCACGAGCGACCGGCTGGACGAGATCGCGATCGAGAGCGCGCGGACGTCGGTGCGGTAGCGCGAAAGCGCCGACTCGCGGGCCCGCTCGAGCGCGGCGGTGATCGTCAGCCCGTTCACCTCGGGGTTGCCGTCGGTGTCGCCGCCGATCCAGGTCCCGAACGAGAACGGCGGGCGGCCGCCCGGGGCGAGCCGCCGGTACTCGCGCAGGAGCCGCTCGCCGGCGTCGAACAGGCTCTCCTCGAAGAACCAGAGGCCGTGGCGGATCTCGTCGCCGACCCGGGGCCTGTCGGCCCGTACCTCGTCGGTCTGCCAGAGGATCGTGATCTCCTCCGTCAGCGCGTCCTCGATCTCGGCGCGCTCGGCGACCGTCAGATCGGGGTCGTCCTGGCGGGTGAGGAGTCCGGCGATCCGGACGTGCGCACGCAGCAGCGTCCGCCGGGTCGCCTCGGTCGGGTGGGCGGTGAGCACGAGTTCGAGCGAGACGTCGGCGAGGCGGCGCTGAAGCTCGGCCTCCGGCACGACGGCGAGGCGCGCGAAGGCCTCGGCGAGCGATTCGCGCGGCGCTTGGTCCTCGACCGCGTAAGCCCTGCGCCGGCGGATCCTGTGATGCTGCTCGGCCGTGTTCGCAAGCTGGAAATAGAGCGCAAAGGCCCTGAGCATCCGCGATTGCTCCTGCGGCGGTAGCTCGCGGAGCGCGTCCCTGACCGCCGAGGGATCGCCGATCTCGCGGGACCGGCGGGCGCTTGCGCGGATCCGCTCCTCGGCCGCGAGAAACTCCGCGCCCTCCTGCTCGACGAGCACGCGGCCGAGCAGCGACCCCAGCATGCGGACGTCGCGGCGGAGCGGACCGTAGGGCTCCTCATGGCTCATTCACAGCATCTTCGCGGCAATCGGCCCGGCAGGGGAGACAGAACTATGCTTCCCTGTCCCTCCCGTGCCCGAACGGGATACCGCTCGTCATGACCGATCTCAGCTCTCACCCGTCGGCGCCCGCCGTCCCGGAAGACCGCGCGGCGTTCCAGCGGCGCCGCAGGCTGCACCGGCGGATCGCTTCGCTCGTGCTCTGGGTGCTCGTTCTCGGCAACCTCGGGATCGTCCTCTGGATCACGCTGCTCTCCGGCTACGGCGACGCGCTCGGCTACCACTGGAACTCGTTCGACAACTTCCTGCTCGGAATGGGGCGGCTGACGGCGTTCCTCGCCGGCTACCTGGCGCTGATCGTGGTCTTGTTGCTGGCACGGCTGCCGTTCCTCGAGCGGATCGTCGGCTTCGACAAGCTGACGATCTGGCATCGCTGGACCGGCCACGCCGTCATCTACCTGGTGCTCGCCCACGTCGTCTGCACGGTCTGGGGCTATGCGAAGCAGGACGGGGTGAACTTCTTCCAGGAGTACTGGAACTGGTTGACGCTGCCCCAGCCGGCGGCACCCGGCTCGGGCACGGGCGGAGCGATCGGCGGCGGCTCGACCCCGCCCTCCCTCAGCATCAACCTCGGGCCGCCGACCACCTCGCCCTATCCGGGGATCATCACCGCCACGATCGGCACAGCCCTGCTCCTCGTCGTGCTCGTCACCTCGCTCGTGATCGTGCGCCGAAAGCTCTCCTACGAGTGGTGGTATGCGATCCATTTCACGGCCTACGCCGGGATCGCCCTCGCCTGGTTCCACCAGATCCCGGACGGCAACGAGCTCGTCGCGGTCGACAAGTCCTGGAGCTGGAGCGCCTCGGCCATCATTACCGCGACGAACTACTGGCGACTGCTCTACATCGTCGCGCTGGCGCTCGTCCTCTGGTACCGGCTGATCCTGCCGGTGATCCACACGCTCCGTTACGACATGCGGGTCGCCGAGGTGATCGAGGAGGCACCCGGCGTGATCTCGCTGCGCATCTCCGGCCGGCGCCTCGACCGGCTCGGCACGAAGGCCGGGCAGTTCTTCTTCTGGCGGTTCTTCACGAAGGGCTTCTGGTACACCCAGCACCCGTTCTCGATCTCGGAGGCGCCAGACGGCAAGTCCTTCCGGATCACGGTCAAGAACCTCGGCGACCACAGCGCGAAGTTCGCCCAGATCCCGGTCGGGACGCGTGTCTTCGCCGAGGGGCCCTTCGGGGTCTTCACCGACGACAGCCGCACGCTCGGCAAGTCACTCCTGATCGCCGGCGGGATCGGGATCACGCCGGTTCGGGCGCTCCTCGAGAACATGGGCGGCGACATCGTCGCCCTCTACCGGGTCGTCTCGCCGACCGACGTCGTCTTCTCGGACGAGCTCGACCGGATCGCAGCCGAGCGCGGCGCGAGAGTCGACTACGTGATCGGCGACCACGCCTCCGAGCAAGGCCGCAACCTGCTCTCACCGCGTCATCTGAGGGAGCTCGTGCCCGACATCACCGAGCGCGATGTCTTCATTTGCGGCCCGGTCGGGATGATCGACAGCATCGTTCCAAGTTTGCGAAATGCAAATGTTGAGCGGAACCACCTCCACGTCGAACGGTTCTCCCTGTAACCTTTTTCTTGCTGTGCTTCGCAGGTCACTGACAGTCGTTTTCTGTGCCGCCGTGCTCTTCAGCATGGTCGGTAACGCCCTTGCCGCCGCGAGGAGCACGAAGGCGGGCACGTCGATCAAGAAGAAGGTCGTGACCACAGAGACGGTCACCGGCCCTTCGATCAAATGCCACCAGTGGGGCTTCATGGTCGTGCAGTTGAAGGTCGTGAAGACCGAGATCACGAGCGCCTCGGGCAAGCCGTCGGTCTCGATCAAGATCACCGGCATCAGCTGGCCGACCTACCCGGATCACACGCCGAAGTCGAAGTACATCAACGCGCAGGCGCTCCCGCTGCTCCAGGGCGAGACGCTCCAGCTTCAGGCCTCGTCGGGAACGAAGCTCGAGAACATCTCGGGTGCGAGCAACACCACGGTTTCGTGGAAGGCGTCCCTGCAGGGCGCGCTCGCCAAGGCACTCACTCCGTAATCTTCTCCTCGTGAACGGGCTTCCCGGTCAACGCCGGGTTGAGCAGATCATGGGGATGCCGATCGTCGTCGACGTCCGCGACGCGGTCTCGGACGAGCTTCTCGACCAGGTCTTCGACTGGTTCCGCGAGGTCGACGATCGGTTCAGCACCTACAACGAGGGAAGCGAGATCAGCCGCCTCAACCGCGGCGAGTTGGCCGTTCGCGACTGCCACCCGGACGTGCGCCTCATCCTGGCCCGCTGCGACGAGCTGCGCGAGCAGACCGGCGGCTTCTTCGACGCCCGCTACGAGTCGCTCCTCTCGGTCGATCCCTCTGGGCTCGTGAAGGGCTGGTCGGTCGACCGGGCCGGCGAGTTGCTCGAGGCGGGGGGCGTGGGGAACTACTCGATCAACGCCGCCGGCGACATTCGCACGCGCGGCGGCGCGCTCCCGGAAACCGTGTGGCGAACGGGGATCCAGCACCCCGAGTTCCTCGACCGGATCGCGGCCGTCGTCGAGGGAACGGATCTCGCGGTCGCCACCTCGGGCGAGTACGCCCGCGGGCGGCACATCCTCGATCCGCACACCGCGCTTCCGCCGGAAGGCCTTCTCTCGGTGACGATCACGGGCGCCGATCTCGGCACCGCCGACGCGTACGCCACCGCGGCGTTCGCGATGGGCGAGCAGGGGCCGGGGTGGACGGCGTCGCTTCGGCCCTACGAGGCCTTCTGCATCCTCGCCGACGGATCGTCGCTCTCGACGGCCGGGTTCCCCCTCGCCGACCCCACGTAGGCCGTCGGTCAGTCGCGAACTTGGCGTTCGTCGGCGCCGGCCTCGAGCCAGGCAGCGATACGCCGGCTTCGCGAGGCAGCGATCCAGATGATCGCGATGAAGGTGGCGAAGATCGACGTGCCCGAGATGATCAGCGGTACGAGCAGTCCGAGCAGGCTGAAGTAGGCGATCTTCCGCCAGTTCCAATCCCTGAAGTTGCGATTCGTGCCGGGCATCGCTGCCCTGCGAGGGTACCGGTCCCGGCTAGCGTTCGATGATCGAGACGTCGCCGTCCGGCGACCGACAGAGGGGGAGGCAATGGCTACCGACCGTCATGCAGAGGTGACGTGGAAGGGCTCGCTGTTCGAGGGGAGCGGCCGGATCGACTCGACGACGAGCGGCCTGCTCAAGGGCCAGGAACTGACGTGGCGCCACCGCGCCGAGGACAATCCGGCCGGAACGAGCCCGGAGGATTTGATCGCGGCGGCGCATGCAGGATGCTTCGCGATGGCGCTCTCGAACGAGCTCGCCGGCGCGGGCACGCCCGCGGACGAGCTGAAGACCTCCGCCACGGTGACCTTCCAGCCGGGAGAGGGGATCACGAAGATCGCGTTGACCGTCCGCGGCCGGGTTCCCGGCATCGACTCGGCCGGGTTCGAGAGCGCCGCTCAGGCAGCCAAGGAGGGGTGCCCGGTGTCGAAGGCGCTGGCGGCGGTGCCCGAGATCACGCTCCAGGCCGAGCTCGTGAGCTGAGGGTTCGCTCGACCTCGGGCTGTCCGTCGGGGTGGGCGGATCCGAAGCCGGAGCGCTCGCGGCCACGCGATCGCGCCGTCCCACGGCAGCCGCTCGCCACGATCGCCGCTCTCCGCGGCCTCGTCCAAGGCCTCGAGCTCACGCCGGGCACCTGCGCCGGCGGCTACGGCGACCGGATGGAGCTCTGGGCTCGCGTCCGACGCGCTGCTCGGGATCATCGGTCGTCCGCGGGCGGGTCAGAAGACGAACGGCACGAGCATCTTGGTCGAGCGCTTGTATTCCGGGTAGTCGTCGGGAAACTGAGCTGTGAGGAAGCGCTCCTCGACTGTCGCGCTGTAGAGGAAGTAGATCCCGGCCAGGACGACGGCGGTCAGCCAGAGCCAATCGAGCGCGACAGCGGTGCCGACGCCCGCGAGCAGGATGCCCGAGTAGATCGGGTGGCGGACCCAGCGATACGGGCCGCTCGTGACAAGCTCGGGCTCGTTCTTCTGCGACATCGGGCTGCCCCAGTTTCGCCCGAGATGGATGCGGGCCCAGACCGCGAATCCCAGCCCCAGGGAGAAGAGCACCAGTCCGAGGCCCTCGAGCCACGGATCGGTGTCATGGCGATGGCCCCGAAACGCACCCACGCGAACGAGGATGATCACGACGACGACGATCACCGCCCTGATCCGAAGCTCGCGGGACCAGGGAACCCGGCCGCGCTTCGTCGAGAACGCCGCGACGAGCCAGTAGAGCCAGAACACGGCCCAGCCGACTGCGAAGATGAGCCCGACGGTACTCACCGGTGTCCGGCGGCGGTCGCGAGCAGAAGGTCGAGGTCCAGGCCGATCTCGAGGTCGACGGGCAGGAACACGTCGCGCCCGATCAGGTCAAGACGGTGACGCGGATGCTGAAGGCCTTGCTGCGCTCGAGGTCCGCTACGGGAATGTTGACGAACGGCATGCGGCCGGCGTGTGCAGGATCGGTCATGGTTCGCCTCCAGTCGGTGGTCGATGGGTTCGTCCTGCTAGACCGGCCGATCTGGCTGACTCATCGGGGGATCTCGACATCGGCGACTCTGGAACCCGGGCCGCGCGGCTCAGGGGGTCAGTTTGTAGACCTCCTGCCCAAGCGTCGTGAGCTTCGAGGGCTCGGCCCCGTTGGCGGAGAGGTCGGCGTAGAGCGTCCCCTTGCGGAAGACGATGTAGTCGACGGGAGCGTTGTTCCCGGCACCCGTACCGATGGTGAGCGTAGCGCTGCCGCCGAAGCCCGCCGGGTGCGACTGGCTGATGATGCGGACGCCGCCTGAGCCGCCCACGTTCAAGTAGTACGAGAGATAGACGGAGATCATCCCGACGGTCTCGTCGCAGGTCACCTGCTCGGACTTGCCCGCGCCGTACGTCTTGAGCTTGCCCGGAGAAACCGTCGCGGTCGGCTTGGCAGTCACGCTCTGGGCGTGCGCCGAGGCGAGGATCTTGCACGGGTTCGGGAGCCCGATGCCCCGCGCAGAAGCAACAGTCGCAAACGCGGCGCCCGCGAGAACCACCGCGGCGAACGTTGCGACGAGCCTCCTCGCTAGACGGGTCGTCGGAATTCCGCTCGCGTCCATCTCTAGCTCCTCCTGTGATCGCTCGGGCCGGGTAGCCGGCTGCGGGGTGCCGGTCCGACCCTAACACCCCGCTTCGCCTGACGCGATCGTCGAGGTGCTCGCATCAAGCGACCGGTTGGCGCAAACGTCCGAACCGCTCGAGCACCCGCGGCGGATCGGCGGCCGTATCTCGAAGGTGAACGACCCGCGCGGTGACGGCCGGATGTCGACCCGCCTTTGGGGCCAGTATCCGAATCGCCTCAGCCCAGGAGCGCCCTGGAAGTACCGGATAAGCGCTTCGCACGGCCCAAGTTGAGGGCGCCGTAAGGGAAAAGGAACACCGAGCCGGTGGCGCTTTCATCCGCCGTCCCCGCTGATCGTCCGTCCTGGGCCTTGCGGCCTTCCGCGGTCGGTCTCCGGGGGCGACATCGACTTACTCGCGCTCCGTGCTCGGTGAGAGCCGCAGATTACGTCCGGAAGGGCGGGAGCACAAGGATCCTGCCGGACGGGTTCGGCGCAATATGCGGGAACTTCGTTGCGGCTACAGTGCCGTGGTGAGGCGGCGGGGTTCCGTGGCGCGCAGCACCGAGGCACCAAGGATGATGAGGAACGTTCCGAGGGTCAGGAACTGTTCGGCCATCATCAGCAGGGCCGCGTACTGCTGGTCTGCGAGCGGGGCGATGCCGAACAAACGGGTCGGCCGGCCGGCATAGAACGGATACAGGGCGGCCGGGCTCAGGAGCAGGACGCCTGCCATCGCCTGGCCGAGCATGAAGACGGTCCCGGCGAGTGCAGCGCGCCCTCCCGCGGAGAGGCGGCCGCGGCGGGCCGGGTCGATCAGCTGCGCCCACACGAGGAAGCCCGCGGCGACGAACGTCGTGTGCTCGAGCTCGTGGAGCCACGGGTGGTGGAGCGCGGCGTCGTAGGCGTCGGGTACGTGCCAGGCTGCGAGTGCGACCGCCCAGACGCCGACGGCGACCGCCGGACGATTCAACAACGAGAGCAGCCGGCTCACGCCAGGGCCGTGGTTCGCAAAGCGGATCGCGGCGGCCGGCAGGATGAAGGCGAGCAGCGGGCCGCGCACGGCGAGCAGGATCAGCGCAGGTCCGGCGTCGCCGATCAGGACGTGCTCGAGCATGTGGGCGGAGAGCAGGAACCGGTCGCCCGCAGCATCGAGTGGGGATACGAGCGGGAGTGTCATCAGCGCGAGCCCGCTGGCGAACAGCACGGCGCGGCCCCAATCGGCATGGTCCGAGCGGCCGCGGCGGCGGAGACGCACGAACGCGCGGGCGAAGAGCAGCGCGGCCACCGCCGCCGCTGCGAGTACGAGCGGCTCCGGATCCCAGGCCGAGGCGAGCCCGGACGGCGTCATCGCTACCCGTCGCGCCGCAGGCTCTTCACGCGGTACATCGCGCGGTCCGCGGCTGCGAGCAGCTCTTCCTCGTTCTCGCCGCGCAGCTCGTCGATCGCGACCACGCCGATGCTCGCGGCGACCTCGATCGTGACGTCGCCGGCCGTCACCGTCATCGCCCGCAGCGTCTCGGTCGTCTCGGCCGCGATCTCGCCCGCCTGGCGGGGAGTCACGTTCAGGACGAGCGCCGCGAACTCGTCGCCGCCGAGACGGCCGATCACATCCGTGGCCCGCAGGCGCCGCCGCAACACGTCCGCCGTCGTCCGGAGCACCTGGTCGCCTGCGAGATGGCCCGCGTTGTCGTTCACGAGCTTGAAGTTGTCGAGATCGAGCAGCAGCAGCGCGCCGTACTCGCCCTTGCGCTCCATCCGCCTGAGCTCCCGGCGAAGGCCGTCCATGAAGCCGCGCCGGTTGAGGAGTCCCGTCAGCGAATCGTGGTCGGCGAGGCGCCGCAACTCGCGTTCGGTCTGCTTGCGGTCGCCGATGTCCTCGACCTGGAGGACGTAGTAGAGGGGCTCGCCCTTGTCGCTGCGGACGAGCGTCGTCGAGGCCGCGACCCAGATCGGCGTGCCGTCGGCGCGCAGGTATCGAGTCTCGTGTCGCGGCTCGGCGACCTCGTCGACCTGGACGCTCACGTCGCCGGGCACCGTGAGCTCGGCGAGCTTCAGGGAGACCAGCTCCTCCTCGGTGTATCCGAGCAGGCGGCAGAACGCGTCGTTCACCTGCAGCCAGGTGCCGTCCGGCGTGACGAGCCCCATGCCGATCGGTGCGTGCTCGAACGCGATCTTGTAGCGGTCGGTCTCGGCGGTGTCCAGCTCGCCGCTCGGCTCCATCGTCAGGTCGAGGCAGGTTCCGACCCAGCCGATCAGCGCCCCGTCATCGTCGCGCATCGCCGTCACGTGGCTCTCGACGCGCGAGACCGAGCCGTCGGCCTTGAGGAACCGATACTCCTCGCCGCCGTCGGCCGCGGCCGCGACCGAGATGTCCCAGCTCGCGAGCACCCGGTCCGCGTCCTCGGGGTGGAGCGCAGAGGCCCATCCGTCGCCGAGCGCCTGTTCGGCGGAGAGGCCGGCCAGTTCGCACCAGCTCTCGTTCACGTATTCGTAGTGCCCCGTGTTCGACGCGACGAAGATCCCGATCGGCGTGCTCGCAGCGAGCAGGCGGAAGACGTCGTCGGACGCGTTGAGCGCGTCGACCCCCGTCAGCGTGATCGCCGTGCGGGCGCGGGACAGGTTGCCGCTTGTCATCGCCAAGCCGGAGTGGGGATCCGGGGGGTGGGCATGGGCTCGGCGCCACGCTCGGACGGCGCGGCCGCGCCGCGCGAATAGAGCTCGCCGAGCGCAGCGACGCACCGGCGATCGTAGGCGGTTCCGATTTCGGACTCGAGCAGCGTCATCGCCGCTTCGTGTGTCCACGCCGCCCGGTAGACACGGGGCGAGATCAGGGCGTCGTAGACGTCGCAGGCCGTGAGGATCCGGATGTCGAGCGCGAGCTCCTCGCCGGCGAGGCCGGCCGGGTAGCCGCCGCCGTCGAGCCGCTCGTGGTGGTCCCGAACGAGGCGCTTGACGGCGCTCGAGAAGCCCCCGAGCTCGTCGAGCAGCTTCGCGCCCCACTCGGGATGGCGCTTGATCACCTCGTACTCGCGGTCGTCGAGCGGGCCCGGCTTCTTGAGGATCGAGTCCGGCACGGAGAGCTTGCCGATGTCGTGGACGAGCCCGCCGATCGCGAGCGCGCGCAGCCGCCGGCGCGAGAGTCCGAGCTGCTCGCCGACCTGGACGGCGCGCAGCGCGACCCGCCGGGTGTGCTGCTCGGTGTAGGCGTCCTTCTCGGCCAGCCGCAGGGTGATCGCCCTGACATGGGAGCCGAGGAAGACCTCCTCCGAGGAGACGAGATCGGCGGCGCTGAGGTCGCCCGCGAGCGGCCGCGCCTGGGCGGTGTGGGCGAGGTCGAGAGCAACGGGGACGGCGACGATCATGATCCCGTCGAGCTCGAACATGTGACCGAGCCACCAGCCGAGGTCGGAGTAGGTCAGCGTCAGCGCCGCCACGAGTGCCGTGCCGAGCCAGACGATCCCGATCGCCACGAGCAGGTCGGCGAGCCGGCGCGTCAGGAGATAGGTGCGCAGCGCGCGCCAGCCGAGCACGGCGAACAGCGCGAGCCCCGAGACGAGGACGGCGACGGCAGTCGGGCTGTCGGCCGCCGGTACCTCGGGCAGCACCTTCGGGTCGACGAGGCCGAGCACGCCGAGCGACACGATCCCGACGATCAGGACGGCTTGGAGTACGAGCAGCGGCCGGACACGCCGTACGAACGGGAGCCTGAACGCCGACAGAGCAAGGATCAGTGCGCCTGCCGGCAGCGTCGCGCCGCCCGTCAGCATCACCTCGCCGTAGCCGGTCGAGGGGAAGAGGTAGCCCGGAGTGGAGATGCCGTGCAGTGCGAGCAGCGCGGCCATCACCCCGAACGCGGTGCCGATCAGCACGGTGCGCGTATCCCCGAAACGGGCGCCGATGCCGGTGAGGACGAGCGAGGCAACCGCGGTTCCGAGCGCGGTCATCCCGACCGCGTAGAAGTGGACCACCGGCGGGATCTTCACGGAGGTATGCCCGAAGCCCCACTCGCTCACCCCGGGCGCGAGCGCCGCCGCCGCGCCGAGCGCGAGCACGGGCGCAAGCCGTTCTCCGCGTGTGAAATGCATCGTTCACCTTGTCGGCATCCGCGCTGCGAAGCTATAGGGCGAGGCGCCGCGCCAACCGCGTCCAGAGTCCGTCCGAACGTCACCGAAAGCGAGGTCCAGGAATGCCTGATTACCGGTATCTGATCGTGGGAGGCGGAATGACGGCCGACGCAGCGTGCCGGGGAATCCGTGACCGGGACTCCGACGGCTCGATCGGCCTGATCGGCGAGGAGCACGACCCGCCCTACAGCCGCCCGCCGCTCTCGAAGGCCCTGTGGCAGGGCAAGGACGAGGCGACGATCTGGCGCGGGACCGCAGAGCTCGGCGTCGAGCTGCATCTCGGCCGCCGCGCCGTCACGCTCGACCGCGCCGCCCGCCGGGTCATGGACTCCGAGGGCGAGAGCTACGGCTACCAACAGGTGCTGCTCGCGACCGGCGGACGACCGCGCCGCTTGCGTGGCGAAACAGCCGACGGTGTCGTCTACTTCAGGAGCGTCGGCGACTTCCGGAAGGTTCACGCGCGGGCGGGTGGGTCCTTCGTCGTCCTCGGCGGCGGCTTCATCGGCTCCGAGGTCGCCGCGGCGCTGGCCGGGACGGCCTCGTCGGTGGCGCTCGTCTTCCCGGAGGAAGGAATCGGCGCCAGGCTCTTCCCGGCCGACCTCGCGGCGTCGGTCAACGAGCTCTACCGCGCCCACGGCGTCGACGTGCGGCCGGGAGAGCTGGTCGCAGGAATCGACGCCGACGGCGAGGGCTACTCGATCAGACTCGAGAGCGGCCGCACCCTCGAGGCGGACACCGTCGTCGCCGGGCTCGGGGTCGAGCCCGCAACCGAGCTCGCCGAGGCGGCGGGGTTGACGGTCTCCGACGGGATCGTCGTCGACGAGTACGGTCGTGCCGGCGACACCGGGGACGTGTGGGCCGCAGGCGACGTTGCGCGGTTCCCGGCGGCCGTGCTCGGAACGGAGATCCGCGTCGAGCACGAGGACCAGGCGAACAGCCACGGCCGCGCGGTCGGCGCGAACATGGCCGGGGCGCAAGAGCCCTACACCCATCTCCCGTTCTTCTACTCCGATCTGTTCGAGCTCGGATACGAGGCGGTCGGCGAGGTCGACTCGCGCAAGGAAACCGTCGCCCTGTGGGCCGAGCCGTTCCGGAAGGGTGTCGTCGCCTACCTCGACGGCGAGCGCCGGCCGCGCGGCTTCCTGCTCGTCGACGTGTGGGGCAAGGTCGGCCAGGCGACCGAGCTGATCGCAGCCGGGCAGCCGTTCGAGCCCGAGGCCGCGGCGGGGCTCATGGACTGAGCCGCGAAAAACCGCCGCGACGCCTCCTGCCGTAGTCCTGACGAACCCAGAGCGAGGAGGCGACATGAGATCGAGGCGCAGAAATCAGGTCATGGCGGCAGTCATCGCGATTGTGGGCGCCGGGGTGCTCGCGATCGGCGCGACCGGGTCGGTGACGAAGGCCACGGTCAGCGCGACGAGCAACGCGGGCCTCGGGAAGATCCTCGTCGGTGCCAGCGGACTGACGCTCTACCACTACACGGGCGATCACGGGAGGATTGTCACCTGCAGCGGCGCCTGTGCCGTGCAGTGGCCGCCGGTGCTGGTCGCGAAGACGGCAAAGCCTGTCGCCGGAACCGGGATCACGGGATCCAAGCTCGGCACGGTCAAGCGTCCCGACGGGACGATGCAGGTGACCTACAACGGCTACGCGCTCTACCGCTTTGCTGGCGACAAGAAGCCCGGCCAGGTGAACGGCCAGGGGCTCGAGAAGCAGTGGTATGCGATCGCCCCCACCGGTGCGCTCGTGAAGTCGCTGCCGGCTGCCTCGACGGCCATCACGTCAGCCGGCAACACGTCCAGCAGCTCCACCTCCGGGTCGAGTTCGAGCTCCGGCAGCTCGAGTGACGGAAGCGGCGGGTACGACTACTGACCGGTCTGGCCGGTCGAGCTGGTGAAGCGGTCCTTCGCGTTCTCGACCGCGTCCTCGGCCCGCTCCGCAAGGAGGCCGCCGAGCGACTTGAAGAGGCCGCCGCGGGACACCTTCCGGTGCTCGAGGTCGATGCCCTGAAAGAAGTGGGCGGGCTCCGTCGGCGTGGTTGCCACGACCGGCGCGGCCTGCCCGGGTGGGGCGGACGGCAGACCGGCGTTCGGCGTGTACGACTCGCGCCGGTAGTCGGGGACCTCGGTGTCGCAGCTCGCGCAGATCGCGGGCGGGGAGTCCGGATACAGCGGTTCGGCGGGCAGTGTGACCATCGCCCCGCATCCCGGGCAGATGGCCGTGGGCGGAAGCGAATAGTTCCCGTAACCGCTCAACGACATACCAAAACGGTAGCACCGTGCTGCGGGCCGAGACTGCGCGGGGCTGAGACCTGCCCGGAACGCCGAGATCGCCGCTAGGCGCTCTGGACGCCGAGCTTGCGGGCGACGACCGTCGCGAGGGCGGTCTCGACCTTCGAGGGGACCGCGGAGGCGAATGAGCTCAGCGTGATCTCGGTGAGCGTCGCGCCGTGTCCGACGAGGAGAACGTCGAAGTAGAGCGTGCGCTTGTAGCTGGTCTTGGGGGAGGTGAGCCTGGCGACGACCCGGTAGCCGGCGACCAGGTCGGCCACCTTCCCGAGCGGCAGGCCGCCCTGGTGGGTGATCGCGACCTTCAGCCCCTGTGCGCTGATCGCCTCGACCGTCTGGGCGACGCAGGTGACGAGACCCGGTTTGACTGCCCGAGTCCAGTAGGTCGAGGCCTCCTTCGGAGAGCCATACACACTGGTCGACTGCGAGACGAACGGGCCGATCGTCCCGGCGCTCAGGCTCCCCGTCTGGGCGATACCCGTTTCGACGACGCCCTTGCCGCTCGGCGCCCAGCCGGGGCACGAGAGCACGAGGCCCGCCCTACCCGGCTTACCCTCGGTCCAGCCCTTGCCGAGATTCGCCAACGTGAGGAGCGATGCCTTCGCGGCGCTCGTCCCCGCGCTCGTATGCCGGGCGACGGGAGCTGCGGCGGAGGCTCCGGCCGCGAGCATCAGGGAGGAGGCGACGACCGCCAGGAGCCTCATCGTGCCATGGTAGCCGTGTGCCGCTCATCTACTCTGTCGGCGTGGCTGCCACCCCCGGTGCCAACGCGCAAGAGCGCTCGACCGAATTCGTCGCGCTCGGCCATCCCGGCAACGAGCGCTACGCCGGGCTCGAGACCTTCGAGAACCCGGGCGTCGCCGACGTCGAGCTGACAAGCGATGAGCTGACCGCCGTCTGCCCGATCACGGGCCAGCCCGATCTTTACCGGGTCACGATCGGCTACCGGCCGGACCGGCTCTGCCTCGAATCGAAGTCGCTCAAGCTCTACCTGAACGCCTTCCGCAACGACGGCGTCTTCTGCGAGGCGCTCGCCGTCCAGATCCGCGACGACGTCGTTTCCGCGCTCGAGGTTGCCGCCGACCGAGTGCGGATCGCGCTCGAGCAGAAGGCGCGCGGCGGTATCACGATCACCGCGCGTGTCTGAGCCTCCGGCCGAGCTCGATCCGTTCGACGACGTCTCGCTCGGGTTGCTGCGCCTGCGCCGGAGCGCGAAGTGGACGAAGTACCCGAGCGACGTCCTTCCCGCCTGGGTCGCAGAGATGGACTTTGCGCTCGCGCTGCCGATCCGCGAGACGCTGCTCGAGGCCGTGTCGCGCGACGACACCGGCTACGCCGACGCATCGAGGCTCGGCGCGGCGTTCGCGCGCTTCGCCGCTGCGCGCTTCGGCTGGGAGGTCGAGCCGACGCGCGTCTTGCTTGCGCCCGACGTGATGTCGGCGGTCGCCGAGCTCCTGCGCGCCCTCGTCGGGCCCGACGAGGGCTTCGTCGTCAACCCGCCCGTCTATCCACCGTTTCTCGGTGTCGCAGCCGAGGTGAGCCGTCAGGTCGTCGGGGCGCCGCTTCTCGGCGGCAACCAGGCCTGGCGCCTCGATCTCGACGCGGTCGAGGCGGCATTCGCCGCCGGTGCCTCGATCTATCTCCTCTGCCACCCCCACAACCCGACGGGTCGCTCCTACAGCCGCGACGAGCTGACCGCCGTGGCCGCTCTTGCCGACAGCTACGGGGTGACCGTCATCTCCGACGAGGTCCACGCGCCGATGACGATGCCTGGCGCCGGGCACATCCCCTACGTCTCGCTCGGCGACGCGGCCGCCGCCCACGGGATCGTGATCTCCTCGGCCTCGAAGGCCTTCAACGTCGCCGGGCTCAAGACGGCCGTGATCGTCTCGGGCTCCGACGAGATGCACGAGCGGCTCGTCGAGCGGCTCCCGAAGCACCTGCCCTACCACGCGGGCCATTTCGGCGTCCTCGCCTCGCTGGCCGCGTTCGAGCACGGGGACGAGTGGCTCGACGCGCTCGTCCATCACCTCGATCGCAACCGGCGCACGCTGTCGACGCTCCTCGCCGAGCACCTCCCTCAGGTCGGCTACGTCGAGCCGCAAGCGGGCTATCTGGCCTGGCTCGACTGCCGGGCGCTCGAGCTCGGCGACGATCCTGCGGCCGTGTTCCTGGAGCGGGGGAGGGTCGCGCTCAGCTCGGGTCCCGACTTCGGCGAGCCGGGACGTGGGTTCGCGCGGCTGAACATCGGCACCTCGCAGGGCCTGCTCGAGGAGGCCGTTCGCCGGATGGCCGCTTCAGTCGCCTAGCGCGGCGAGCGGGGTCACGACCACCTTACGGACGCCGAAGACCGAGATCGCCGCGCCGGCGAAGAGGATGGCCGCGGCGACGACGAGCCCGGAGTGCAGCGCATGCCCGAAGGCCGTCTCGGCCGCGTCGAGGATCTTCGGGATCACGCTCGGGTGCGCGGCGACGACCGGGTTCGCGAGGATCGCCAGCGTCGCGTCGGCCGGGAGGCCGCCGTGGGTCACGGCGTGGACGACGAGCTGCTGGAGATCGGGGGTGACGCCGAGCCCCGCGAGCTTGCCGGTCAGCTCGCTCACGAGCCGCCCGTTGATCACCGCCCCGAGGATCGCGACCGCGAGCACGCCGCCGAGCTCGCGGCTCGTGTTGACGGTCGAGGCGGCCATGCCCGAGCGCTCGGCGGGCACGATCGTCAGCACCGCCGAGGTGACCGCGACGAGCGCGAGGCCGAGCCCGAAGCCGACGAGGGCGAGCGCCGCCGCGAGCTCGGGCTTCGAGACGCTCGGAGCGAGGATCCGGTCGACGAGCAGGATGCCGGCGCCCGAGAGCAGGCAGCCAATCGCCATCGGCCAGCGCGGCCCGCGCGCCGAGGTCCAGCGCCCCGAAAGCAGGCCGGCCACGACCATGGCGACCGCCATTCCCGCGAACTGCCCGGCGATGCCGGTGCCCGAGAAGTGCGCCTCGACCTGGAGGTAGAGCGCGGTGAAGAAGAACACCGCAAACAGGCCGAAGCTCGTTGCAAACGCGACCGCGTTGGCGCTCGAATAGGCGGGGATCTTGAAGTACTCGAGCCGGAGGACGGGATCCTTGGCCCGGCGCTCGATCACGACGAACAGGACGGCCGCGAGCGCGGCGAGCACGAACAGCCCGTCGATCCACGCCGTCCCGAAGCCGGCGTTCTCGCCTTCGATCACGGCAAAGGTGAGTGCGGTGATCGCGACGACGCCGGTCACAAGCCCCGGAACGTCGATCGAGCGCCCCGCCGGATCGGAGCTCTCCGGAAGAGTCCACGCGGCCGCCGCCAGCGCCACGAGCCCGAAGCCGAGGTTGAACCAGAAGATCCCGCGCCAGCCGGCCCACGCGACGAGCAGCCCACCGAGCACCGGGCCCGCGGCCAGTGAGATCCCCGAGACCGACGTCCAGATCCCGAGCGCGCGCGCCCGCTTGCGGCCGTCCGGGTAGATCTGACGGATCAGGGAGAGCGTTCCCGGCTCGCACGCCGCCGCGCCGACCCCCATCACCACGCGCCCCGCGATCAGCGTCCCCGAGTTGTGTGCGAGCGCGCCGAGGAGCGAGCCGCCGCAGAAGAGGACGACGCCCGAGAGCATCACCCTCTTGCGCCCGAGGATGTCCCCGAGCGTGCCCCCGACGAGCAGCAGGCCCGCGAAGGCGAGCATGTAGCCGTCGACGATCCACTGGAGGCTCGACACCCCGGCGAGGAGAGACTTCTGCATGTTCGCCAGCGCGACGCTGACGATCGTGTTGTCGAGAAAGGTCAGGAAGAGGACGGCGCAGAGCGCCGTCAGTGCAAGCCTCGCCGCTACCGGCCGGCTTCCGTCGGCGTCTGACCTCGAAACCACAGGTCAGGTGATCGGATCGGTCGCGGCGGTCAACGCCGCCTGCGTCGTCCCGGCGCCGGTAGCGACGACCTCGGCCACGAGCGCGTGCCCCATGTCTGCCGGCCGCGGCTTGTAGCTTGCGCCGATCGCACCCGCGATCGCCGCGCAGATCCGGCCGTTCGCGTTGCACCGGAGCCAGCTGTAGGCGTAGCCTGACGGGCGCGTCGACCACTGCCCGTCGTCGACGGCGAGGGCACCGCCCACGCGGGCAGTCCCGGAGATCGTCGGAGCCGAGGTCGCGACAAAGGGCGAGGCTGCGCCGGCGACCGGCCCGACGAGGCTCGCATAGGTGACCGCCGATCCGGTCGAGTCGCCGACCCCGAGCGTCAGCCCGATCGTGTCACCGGCGTCCTTGGCGGCAGCCGTGTAGGTCTGCGCGCTCGCGCCGGAGATCAGCGTGCAGTGCCCGCCGGTCACGTCGCAGCGGTACCAGCGGTAGGTGAAGAGGAGCGGCCCGACCCCCGACCAGATACCGGTCGTCGCGGCCAGCGGCTGGCCGACAGCGGCGAGCCCCGCGACCGACGGCCCGATCGTCGAGGTGGGCCCTTTTACCGACGCGTCGACGACGGCCGGGGTCGCCGTGCTGAACGCGTTCTGGATCGTCGAGCCGTTCGAGGCCTGCACTACCGCGAGGAGCGCGTGGCCGAGATCGGCGCTGCCGATCGTGTAGACGCTCGAGCCCGCGTGGGGGATCGCCGCACACGCGCGGCCGTTCGAATTGCATCGCTCCCAGGCGTAGGTGAGGTTCGCCGGCACCGGGCTCCAGGTTCCGGTCGTTGCCTCGACCGACTTGCCCTCGACCGGCGGCCCGGTCACGACCGGCTGCGCGGTGGACTCGAGCAGCGGGCGCTTGGGTGCGATCGGACCGACGAGGCTCGCATAGGCGGACGCCGAGCCGGTCGAGTCGGTCGCAGAGACCGTGAGCCCGAGTGTCTTTCCGACATCCCGGACGCCGAGCGCGAAGGTCGGCGAGGTCGCCCCTTGAATGGAGAGACAGCTCGCTCCTGCGGCGTTGCACCGATACCACTTGAAGTGGTAGGTGATCTGGCCGAAACCTCCCCAGCTGCCGGAGAGGCCGGTGAGGCGCTTTCCGGCGGCGGCCGTGCCGATCACGCTCGGCGCCGAGGTTATAACCGGGCCGGAGGCTGCGCCCTCGGCGGCGCCGCTCGCGGGGGCAAGCAGCATGACGGCCGTCAACGCCGCGCCCGTGAGAGCGGCAGCGACCCCTTCTCTAGAGCGCCGTGCCACCTCCCAAGGATACGGCCCCGGCCGCTCCTACCTGCACGGGATCGGTAACGAACGCGCCGCGGGCAGCGTTGCCCGGAAGGGCGCGGCTCTGGCGGGGCGGGAACGGCCGGCCGCGCGGGAACCGCACGGTGACGTGCGGCTCGTGGCTGACACAGAACGTTCCAAGTGTGAGGGTGGCGCAGTCTGGGTGGTCACAGATCCGAAGCATCATCTCTCCCTCGTTGTCCCGGTACAGGTGAACCCCGGGAGTCTGCGCCCGGGAGCTTAGAGCAAGCTAAGAGGTTCCCGGGTCCGCCGGACGGCAAACCTCGCCTAGAGCGCAGATTTCGGCCTGCGCCCGTTCACGCAGTTTTTCGCGCTCCGAGCATCAATTTCGGTTTCGCGGTCTTGGCGAGACTGTCCCGGCGGGCTAGTGTGCCGCCTGCACCGAGCACGGAGCGCGCGAGTAGGTCGAAGCTGACTCCAGGGGCACGAGGCGAAGGCCGCAAGGCACGAGCCGAAGGTCAGTGGAGGCGGTGGACGAAAGCGCCGCCGTGCTCGGTGCGTTTTTGCGGACCGACGGAGCCGCTACCGGCGCACGCCGAAGTCGGTCGTGATCACCGTGGCGTCGCTGTTTCCGAAGGTGCCGGGCGCATCCGAGGAGGTGATCGACGAGATGCCGATCTGCCGCCAGGCCGGGTCGAGAATGTTCGCGCGGTGCGGCGGGCTCTCCATCCAGGCCCTGACGCTGCTCGTGGCGGAGGCGGAGCCGGTCGTCCAGAACAGGTTCTCGCCCACGGACCAGTAGCCGAAGCGGTTCGCGGAATAGAACCCCGCGATGCGCTTCCAGAACACCTGCCCGTCGGCCGAGGTGTGGGCGAAGTAGCCGTGATGGAGCATGTCGCGCGAGTGATGCCTGGCGGCGGCGCTGAGGTTCGGATTGAGGCGCAGCGGCGCGAGGTGATGCCTCGTCCTGATCTGGTTCAGCTGCCCGAGGATGCCGATGTCGACGTACTCCGACGCGCTCTCGGCCACCGCGCGGACGCTGTGCGCGCTATGAGCACTCCGCGCCGCCCCTGCGCTCGTGACCGCAAAGGCCGCGAAGGAACAAAGGACTGCGAGCATGCCGACGAGCGGCCGGAGGCGGCGGAACATGAAACTGGCATCGGTTTCTCACCGAATGAATCCATCGCTCGAACGGGTGAATTGCCGGACTAGTGCGCGACGACGATGAAGTACGTCTTCTTGCCGATGAAGGTCGGGTAGTAGAACCACTGACCGGCCTTCAGCGCGACCGTCACGGAGCGCTTCCCGACGAACGTCGTTCCCGTCACGGTTGTCGCGCTCTTCCGGATCTCCTGGAGGTTGAAGCCGCTCCGCGCCGAGTGGTCGACGACGCTCACCTTGTATCGCCCGGCCACGAGCGACGCGACGTTCTTGCCCTTCAGCTCGAGGCGGAGGACGCCGCTCGCGCTGACCGTGCCCGTGAGGTCGCCGCGGAAAGGCACGACGCCCGTCCCGACGAGCGGGTTGTTCGAGGTCAGCTTCGGCTTTGACGTCGTTCCCGTCGGGCTCCCCGGAGTGGTGGTAACCGCCGCCGAGGTCGAGGTCGCCGAGCCGGCACCCGAGCCGGGGGTGCCGAAGAACTCCCGGATGGTCGTCGGATTGTTGGTGTCCGAGTAGACGTAGGTCGAGCTCGGCTGGAACGTCGCCGTCCAGGTGGTCGTGTCGTACAGATTCGTTCCCACCGAGAGGTTGACGCCGGGACCGGTCAGCTGGAAGTAGTGGTACTCGCCCAGGTCGTCGACGCCGTTGTTGTTGACGACGATCGAGTAGGTGCCGGCGGGGACGAGGCTTCCCGGGGCATTCGGCGTCCCGATCATCGTCCCGTCGGTGTAGGCGAGGTGGATGTTCCCGTCGGCGTCGAAGCCCGCGTAGAGCGTCGAGGAGACCGCGGCGTGTGACCACGACGCGCCGGCCAGGAGACCTGCGAAGCCGAGGAGTGCGAACGCGGCGAACGGCGCGGCGAGAATCCCGATTCGCCGTCGCCGGCCTCCCGGCGACCCGGCCTCGCCCTCCGTCGTGACGGAGACCGACATCAGGCCAATAGTACGCCTAGTAGGCTTGACGGCAGGTGAACCGATGAAGCGGTCGCGCTTGGCTGGGTTGTTCGTGCTCGTCGTCCTGGCCGCGGCCTGCGGTTCGACGCACCACGCTGCCCCGCCGAAGCCTGCCGCGAGTCCCACCCGCGCCGCGGAGGCTCTGCACGGGCTGATCCCGACGCCGCTTCCGGTCAAGCCGAGCTTCACGCTGCGAGACACCTCGGGCCGCCCGTACGAGTTCACCGCCGCGACGCGCGGGAAGCTGACCTATCTCTTCTTCGGGTACACGCACTGCCCGGACGCCTGCCCCGCGACGATGAGCTACCTCTCCTACGCGCTTCGGCTGCAGCCCGCCTCGGTGCGGAGCCGGGTGCAGGTGGTGTTCGTGACCGTCGATCCGCGACGCGACACGGGCCCCGTGCTGCGCACCTGGCTCGACCACTACAGCCGCTCCTTCGTCGGCCTCACCGGCTCGCTGCGGCAGATCGGCGTCGTCGAGCACGAAGCCGGCGTGCCCACAGCGATTCCGGTCAAGAGCCAGGGCAGTCCCGACTACCAGGTCGAGCACTCGAGCATTCTCTTCGTCTACAGCCCGGATGACCGCGCGCACGTCGTCTACGCGCAGGGTTTCAAGGCCACGGACTACGCCCACGACCTCCCGATCCTGCTTCGGTTTCGTTAGTCAGGTGCCGACGCCGGCGACGAGGACGTACTTCACGTCCAGGTACTCGTCGATCCCGAAGTCGCCGCCCTCGCGTCCGTAACCCGACTCCTTGACGCCGCCGAAGGGGACGTTGGGCGAGCTGATCATCCCCGAGTTGGCGCCGACGATCCCGTACTCGAGCCGTTCGGCGACACGGAGCAGGCGAGCGTAGTCACGGGTGTGGAAGTAGGCGGCAAGCCCGAACTCGGTGTCGTTGGCGAGCCTGATCGCGTCGTCCTCGGTGTCGAACGGCGCCACGGCCGCGACCGGGCCGAACGTCTCCTCGTAGGAGATCAACATCTCGCGCGTCACGTCCGCGAGGACGGTCGGCTCGTAGAAGGCGCCGCCCTCGAAGCCGTTGCCCGACGGCCTCGCGCCGCCGGTCGTCAGCCGCGCCCCGCGGCCCACCGCATCGCGGACATGCTCCTCGACCTTGTCCACGGCGCGCTCGTCGATCAGCGGCCCGATCGAGACACCGGCCTCGGTCCCGGGGCCGACCTTCAGCGCCTTCGTCTTCTCGGTGAGCATCTCGACCACCTGGTCATAGACGCCGCGCTGGACGAAGGCCCGGTTGGCGCAGACGCACGTCTGGCCGGCGTTGCGGAACTTCGAGGCGACGAGGCCGTCGACCGCTTCCTCGAGCGGCGCATCGTCGAAGATGATGTACGGCGCGTGGCCGCCGAGCTCGAGCGAGAGCCGCTTGACCTGGCCGGCGGACATCCGGATCAGCTCCTTGCCGATCTCGGTCGACCCGGTGAACGACACTTTGCGGACGCGCCGGTCGCTGAAGAGGGTCTCGGCGACCATCCCGGCCGAACGCGAGGTGACGAGGTTCACGACGCCGGGAGGTGCGCCCGCATCTTCGATCGCGCGCAGGACGAGCGCGGCGGTCAGCGGTGTTGCGCTCGCGGGCTTGACGACGCTCGTGCAGCCGGCAGCCATTGCGGGGCCGAGCTTGCGGGCCATCATCGCAGCGGGGAAGTTCCAGGGGGTGATCGCGGCGGTCACGCCCACAGGCTGGCGGAGCACCAGCACGCGATTCGCGGGATTGGCAGCCGGGACGACCTGACCGTAGACACGCTCGGCCTCGCCGGCGAACCACTCGAAGAATCCCGCGGCGTAGTCGACCTCGCCCACGGCCTCGGCGAGCGGCTTGCCCTGCTCGGCGGTCATCACCGTGGCGATCTCCTCCTTGCGCTCGCGCACGAGGTCGGCGGCCCGTCGGAGGATCCGCGCCCGCTCGATCGCCGCCAGCGAGCGCCATCCATCGAGCGCTGCCGCCGCCGCGTCGATCGCGGCTTCGATGTCGGCCTGTCGCGCGTCGGGAACCGTGCCGACGAGCTCGCCGGTTGCCGGGTTCGTCACGTCGAACCGGCCGCCCTCGTCTGCGTCCACCCACCGGCCACCGATGAGAAGCTGCTCCTGGTGTCCGGTCGCTACGGCCACGACCGGACGATAACGGTTTGCCCGCCGGCTCCGCTCAGGCCGAGAGCTCGGAGAGCGGGAACGACCGGTGAATGCGCGGCGGCACGAGGAAGTTCTGCCGGTGGGTCGCACGGATCACGTGGTTGATGCCCATGTGTGACGAGCGGGCGCCGAGCGGGAGGGCGGGGCGGCCCGGAAGCCGGCCGTCCATCGCGAGGCGGTTTCGGCGGAAGTCGTCGCTCGTCGGATTGAAGACGACGAAGTGGAGGCCGGCCGACGCCCCGGGCTTCATCCCGTCGAGACCGGGCTCCGAGCTGAACGCGAACGGGTGGTCGAGCGTGTTGAAGTCCGCGCGGTGCGCGATCGGCGTTCCCTTGCCGTAGAGGACGCCGTCAGGGCCGAGAACGGGATGCTGAAGCCGCGACGCCGGCTGGATCGAGCCGATGTGCCCGACGAGGCCGTGGTGGTGGGCGTCCTGGACGACATCGGCCGCGCTCTCGGTCTGGGCCGGCCCTTCGGCGAGCGTCTGCCTGCCCTCGGCGACCTTCAGCCCGGGCCTGAACATCGAGGCGACCCGTCCCGCGTGTGAGGAGCGGCCATACCAGGCCTCGAGATCCTCGTAGAGATGCGAGAGGTGCATGTGGGTCCCGTGCCGGAAGTACCGGTGCGGCCCGAGGTCGACGTAGCCGAGTGTCTCGAGGTTGACGATCCGCTCGCGCCCCGACTTTTCCTTCGGTGTCGAGGTGAAGCCGAGGAACAGCTCCGAGCCGTGCGGGATCGAGCTCGCGCCGGGGACGCCGGCGGCGGTCGCCATCAGCTTCGGGAGCCCGGGGCCGCCGTCGAAGCCGCCGCCGGCGAAGCCCTTCCGGCGGCTCGTGACCTCGAGGTAGTCGGCGCCGGAGAAGATCGTGGTGTAGCCGTCCTCCATCCGGTCGGTCGAGTCGCTCCGGAGCAGGACTGCGACGTCGTTCGCTTCGAGTAGCAGCCCGTGCGGGTCGCTCGGGAAGCGCTCGGCCGGTGCGAGCGCGGCCACCGGCCGGCCGTTCGCCGAGGTTGCACGCAGGTCGCGCGGCTCGTTCCGGCGCCACTGGCCCGGGACGAACCGTTCGAAGTAGGGGAGACCGTAGGCGGCCATTGCGGCGAGCCCGGCCGGCGTCGAGGGGTAGCGGTCGTCGAGCTGTCGGAGGCGTCGCTCGAGGTCGGCGCGTGCCTCTGCGACGGCCCTCGGGGTCGGAGCGAGGCGAAGCTTCGCGGTCACCACCTCGCTGTAGCGCGGCGGCTCGAAGATGATCACGCCCTCGCTCGTGACGACGTGGAGGTCCTGGATGATGTGCTGCTCCGGGAAGTGGCCGGGAATCCCGGCCGGACGAGCCGGCGCAGCCAGGGCATCGGCGAGCCCGTTATAGCGGGTACCGACGGTGGCGGCGGCGGCAGCCCGGACGAAGCGGCTGCGAGTGAGGCCCATCCCCCGGAGCTACGGCCGCGAAGGCCGGCACGGATTTACTCGGTATCGAGCGCGTAGTGCTGCAGCGCGACCACGACGGTTCCCAGTCGCTCGCCCCTTGCGGTCAAGCGGTACTCGACGCGCGGCGGGCGCGCATCGACGACCACCCGCATCAGCACCCCGGCATCCTCGAGCTCGACGAGCCTGCTCGTGAGCGTCGCGGGCGGGACGGAGCCGAGCATCTGGAGGAATTCATTGAAGCGGACGGCACCGGCGAACGACGCCACGAGGATCGACATCGTCCAGCGCCGCTCGAGGAGGTCCGCCGTGCGGCGGACCTCCTCGGGGAGCGGAGTGCAGCTACGACACCGCATGGCGGGCCGGCTCGAGGGCGAGCTCGAGCACCTCGCCCAACGTCATCACGGGGTGGAACGTGAGCTCCGAGCGGACATCCGCGGGGATGTCGTCGAGGTCGGCACGGTTGCGCTCGGGGATGATGACGTCGGTGAGCCCGGCAGCGTGGGCGGCGAGCGCCTTCTGCTTGAGTCCGCCGATCGGCAGGACGCGGCCCTGGAGCGTGACCTCGCCGGTCATCCCGACCGTATGCTTCACCGGCCGCCCCGTGAGCAGCGAGGCGAGTGCCGTCGTCATCGTGATCCCTGCGCTCGGCCCGTCCTTCGGGATCGCGCCCGCCGGGACGTGGACGTGGAAGCTCCAGCCGTCGAAGGAGTCCTCGTCGAGTCCGAGCTCGCCTGCGTGCGAATGGATGTAGGAGAGCGCGATCCGCGCCGACTCCTTCATCACGTCGCCGAGCTGCCCGGTCAGGACGAGGCCTTCTTTGCCCTGCATCCGCGTCGCCTCGATGAAGAGGACATCGCCGCCGGTGCCCGTGACCGCGAGGCCCGTGGCGACTCCGGCGACCGCGGTGCGCTCGGCTGCCTCCTGGTAGAACCGCTGCTTGCCGAGGGCGTCGCGGAGCGCCGGCTCGTCGATCGCGAGCGGAGGCGTGACCGCTCCGGTCGTGAGCTTCGTCGCCGTCTTCCGCAGCAGCTTGCCGAGCTCGCGCTCGAGCTGCCGGACGCCCGCCTCGCGGGTGTACTGCGAGACGATCAGCTCGAGGCTCGGGTCGTCGATCGCGACCTCGTCGGCGAGCAGCCCGTTCCGGTCGCGCTGGCGCGGCCAGAGGTACCCACGGGCGATCGCGACCTTCTCGTCGGTCGTGTAGCCGTCGAAGCGGATGACTTCCATCCGGTCGAGCAGCGGGCCGGGGATCGTCTCCGCGACGTTTGCGGTCGCGATGAAGATGACCTCGGACAGATCGAGCTCGACATCGAGGTAGTGGTCGCGGAACGAGTGGTTCTGCGCCGGGTCGAGGACCTCGAGCAGGGCGGCCGAGGGGTCGCCGCGCCAGTCGGCGCCGACCTTGTCGACCTCGTCGAGCAGGATCACCGGGTTCATCGTCCCGGCGTCGCGCAGGGCACGGACGAGCCGTCCCGGCAGGGCGCCGATGTAGGTGCGGCGATGGCCGCGGATCTCCGCCTCGTCGCGGACGCCGCCGAGCGACATCCGCACGAACTCCCGGTTGAGCGCGCGGGCGATCGACTCGCCGACGGACGTCTTGCCGGTGCCGGGAGGCCCGATCAGCGTCAGGATCGCGCCGGACCGCTTGTCTTCGGCGATCCCGCGCTCCTGGCGGAGCTTGCGGACGGCCAGGTACTCGACGATCCGGTCCTTGACGTCTTCGAGCCCAGCGTGGTCCGAGTCGAGCACTTCCCGGGCGTGGATCGGGTCGAGCCGCTCCTCGGAACGCTCGTTCCACGGGATCGCGAGCAGCCAGTCGAGGTAGGTGCGGATCATCGAGGACTCGCCCGTCGGGTCGCCGATGCGCTCGAGGCGTGCAGCCTCGCGTTCGGCCTGCTCGCGGACGGCGTCCGGCATCCCGGCCTCGGCGATCTTCGCGCGGTAGTCCTCGGAGACCGACGCATCGTCCTCGCCGAGCTCCTTGCGGATCGATTCCATCTGCTTGCGCAGCACGTACTCGCGCTGCTGTTTGGCGGCGCCTTCCTCGACGTCTTCGCGGATGCGCCGGCGAACCTGGAGCTCGGCAAGCCGCTCGCGCTGAAGGCTCAGGGCGAGCTTCAGCCGCTCGACGACGTCGACCGTCTCGAGCAGCTCGATCTTCTGGTCGAAGCGCAGGTCGGGCGCGTAGGCGACCGTGTCGGCGAGCGCTCCGGTCTCCCGGATCGCGCGGACGAAGGACGAGATGCGCCCGTCGTCACCGCGCAGCTCGAGGATCTCCTCGACGGTTGCGCGGTACTCGGTCTCGAGCTCCCGGGTCTGGATCCCGGGCGGCTCCTCGTCGGGCCGCTCGGTGATCTCGACGCGGAGGTTCCCCTGCGGGTCGGTGTGGGCAGCGCCGAGCTCGGCGCGGTGAAGGCCGACGAGGTTCACGGCCCTGCCGCCGCCCGGCATGCGGACGCGCTCGCCGACCTCGGCGACCGTGCCCACCTTGGCGTACTCGCCGTCGTGCCTCGGCACGAGCAGAACCTGCTCCTCGTTGCCGACGTCGACGGCGATCGTGACGTTCATGTTCGGGAAGACGACGAGGTCGTCCAGCGGAACGAGGAGCAATGAGCTCACGGTGCGATCACCCTCTCTATAGAAGCTATGTCGAACATAGTAGCTTCAACTATTGAAGTGCCGCTAGCATTCCCTTGCGGCGGCGAGGCCGCTACAGCGAACGGCTGTAGCGGCGCTCGAAGCGCTCGATCCGGCTGCCGCCGAGCGTGCGCGCCGCGCGACCCGTGTAGGCGGGGTGGCAGTTGGAGCAGGTCTCGAGCGTCAGCCCGCCCGCGGTCGTCATGACCGCGAAGCTCGTCCCGCAGGTCCCGCAGGTCATCTGCGCCTCGTGCTGGGTGGGGTGGATCCCGGTCTTCATGCGTGTTCCTCTCTCTTGTTTCACATCAACTAAAACGCTTCCGTCGTGGCCGATATTCCTCCGGCGCAAGTCGTATTCCGATTCGGTTTTTCGTTGGGAGTGCACTCCATACTCGCCGGATCTTTGCGAATAGTTCGCTCGCGACCATTGCGCAGACCGGAATCTTCGTCTATGGTTCCGCCGAGAAGCAAGGAACACCTATGCGCGAAGCCAACCCCACCCATCAGTTCACCGTCGAAGCCGCCGTCCCGACCATGCTCGGTCGGCGCTGTCCGAAGACGGCGTTCGTCAACGTCGGCCGCACCGACAGGTCCGCCCTCGCAGGGGGCCGCATCTAGCTCTACGTGAGCGACATGCGACTCGAAGCGAGGGCGACCGAAAGGTCGCCTTCGTCGTTTCGCAACTCATTCCCGAAGACCAGAGAGGTGATGCCCAGCTTGAGAAAGACACGTTCGATTCGAGGCCCCGCCTGAGAGAGAAAGGTTCCTCTGTGCCAGGTGTAGAGAAAGACGTCACCGCATTAGCGGGTCGGCTTTTGCCTGCAGTTATCGATCTGGAACAAGAGCGCCCGGCTCCAAAGCTCCTCCACGTAGGACGACTGAACTCGCAGCCGCGCAGCTGCGATCGGCGATCCAGGGTCGAAGAGCAGGCGAGAGGCATAGACAAGACCGTTCGCGGCAGGAGCCGTTGGACGCGACAGACGACCAACCGCGGGCACGAGCGCCACTGCGTCGACCTCCGAGCGCGGAGGTGGACGGAGGGCGAACGCAGCTCTCGCGATCCGGGATCGTCTAACCGGCAGGACACCGCGCTCTGAACGCGGAGACCGAGGTTCGAGTCCTTATCCCGGAATCTGACGTCGAGCTATTCCTACGTCACCGTTGACGTACCTCCACGTCGTGGAGATCCCGGGCCGATAGCTCAACCGGGAGAGCGCCTGTCTCACAAACAGGAGGTAGCTGGTTCGATTCCAGCTCTGCCCACTTTCTCGTCACGTGGCCGTAGCTCAGCGGTAGAGCGCTCGCTTGAAACGCGGGGCGCCGCAGGTTCGATCCCTGCCGGTCACACCTCGGCTTCGTAGCTCAATCGGCAGAGCTGCAGCCTCTTGAGCGGAGGGTTGCAGGTTCGACTCCTGCCGGCCAGACCTTTCATTCGATCTTGCTGTTGGCGTTTCCGTTGTCGCGCCGTTGTGCTGGGCGCCGGAGCCGGGCTTGCCCGGCGGGAGGCTGAGCGGGCTCTTGGGTGCGGCCGGAGGAGGGGGCTCGTGGGGGAACCTTGTTTGGTTCCCCCACGGTTCTGGTTCCCCTACGGGACTTAGCGCGGTAGAGGAGTGGTTGTCCTCGCGAGCCTCATGAGCTCGAGACCGTGGGTTCGAATCCCACCCGCGCCATTTCGGGGGCGTAGCTCAGAGGAAGAGCGCTCGCCTGTCGAGCGAGACGGCGCCGGTTCGAGTCCGGTCGTCCCCGTTCAGTGCATGGTGGCTGTGGTGTAACGGCAGCATCCGAGGTCGTGAGCCTCGCGGAGCCGGTTCGAATCCGGTCGGCCGCCCTGTGGGACGCCGTACCTGCGGACGCTGAGCACCCGGTGAGCTCCGCGGCCTGTAAAGCCGCCGCCTCGCACTGTGGTGGTTCGACTCCACCCGTCCGCACTTGTTTTTTCGGGGATGTAGCTCAACCGGCAGAGCGCCCGCCTTGCAAGCGGCAGACGGGGGTTCGACTCCCCCCTTCTCCATTCTCGCCCGGCCTCGGCGAGACATCTGACATCGAGAGGCCCAGGGCCTCTCGAGGCTCCTGAACGTCGTCGACGGCCTGCTCGGCCAGGGACTGCGGATCCTTGCGCTGGTGACGACGAACGAGGCGCTCTGGCGGCTCCATCCGGCGGTCGCGCGGCGGGCCGGTGCGCATCGCGCGTCGAGTTCGTCCCGTTCACCCCGGCGGAGGCGCAGGCGTGGGTCGAGCGGCACGGCGGTGACGGCTCGGCCAAGACGGGCACGCTCGCCTCGCTGTGCGCGTGGTCGGCCGGAGTCGAGCTTCCCGCCCGCCGGAAGGTCGGTTTCGTCTGGTGAGAATGCCTCCGTAGTGTCAACGGCAAGCACGCGCCCTTTGTACGGCCGAGGTGCGGGTTCAACTCCTGCCGGAGGCTCGGCTCGAAGCTTCACAGGCTTGTGGTGTAAGAGGAGCATCGCGAGCTCCAACCTCGCGGGTCCGGGTGCGAATCCTGGCAAGCCTGCTGGAACGACTACGTCGCGGGCCGGAGCGGCTCGGTTATCTCTGGGTGAACGCATGTCTCCCATGCATGCGCGCGGTTCGACTCCGCTTCGACCGCACTCCACGACCGCGACTTCAGTACCCGGCTGCGGGCCGGCGACGTGCCGTTATCGAACCTCATCGACGGGCGCAGGTTCGAATCCTGCCCGGAGTGCTCCCATGCTCCGGTAGCTCAGTGGCAGAGCAGTCCGGCCGTCATTCCCATGACCGCAGCACATACGGCTCCACGGGCCGGATCGAGATGGTCCTCGGGTAAGAGCGCCCGGCTGCGGCCGGGAGGTCGCAGGTTCGAAGCCTGCCGCCGCCGGAAGTAGGGCGGTCGTAGCTCAGCGCAACACGCCATTTCGTCACCAACGACCGTGGGATCACCGACAGCAATACCCATCCCGGAAAGGAGGTTTCACGATGACCTATCTCAACCGCATGGCCAAGCGGCGCGCACCTCAGTCGGCGCCGATCCCGGGCTCCAAGCAGGTTCGAAACAGTGCAAGCGGCTTCGCCTGGGCGATCGACGAGTGGACGCGGCTCCGTCGCTTCCTGATCCTCGGCTCCGAGGGCGGCACGTTCTACGCAGGTGAGTGGAACCTCACCCGGGAGAACGCGCACGCGGTCGAGCTGTGCCTCGCCGAGGACGGGCCTCGCACGGTCGCCGAGATCGTCGCGGTGAGCGAGGCCGGCCGGGCTCCGAAGAACGACCCGGCGCTCTTCGCGCTCGCGATGGCGGCAGGAAGCGCCGACGAGGCAACGCGGAAGGCCGCGCTCGAGGCGCTGCCGCGTGTTGCCCGGATCTCGACGCACCTGTTCCAGTTCGCGGCGTTCGTCGAGGGCTTCCGCGGCTGGGGCCGCTCGCTCCGGCGTGCGGTCGGCGGTTGGTACGTCGTCCGCTCGCCCGAGTCGCTCGCCTACCAGGCGGTGAAGTACCGCCAGCGGGAGGGCATGACCCACCGCGACCTGCTGCGGCTCGCCCACCCGGCGGGCCGGGTCGGCGCGGGCAACCCGACGCTCGAGCTGACCGACGAGCATCGTCGCCTGTTCGAGTGGATCGTCCGCGGCGGCACGTCCGACGGCCTGCCCCGGATCGTCGAGGGCTTCGCGGCCGCTCAGGCGGCTGAGAGCCCGGCACGCGTGGCCGAGCTCGTTCGCGAGTACGGCCTCCCGCGTGAGGCGCTCCCCAGCGAGTGCCTGACCTCGCCGGAGGTCTGGGAGGCGCTGCTCGACGACATGCCGATGACGGCGCTCGTCCGCAACCTCGCGACGATGACCCGCGTCGGCGTGCTGGCGCCGGGCTCGGCCGGCACCGCGAAGGCGGTCGCGCAGCTCGGCGACCGAGACCGGATCCGGAAGGCGCGCGTTCATCCGATCGCGCTCCTCGACGCGCTGCGGACTTACGCGGCCGGCCGCAGCGTCCGCGGCCGGAACACGTGGACCGCGGTGCCGCAGCTCGTCGACGCGCTGGACGCCGCGTTCTACACGGCCTTCGAGAACGTCGATTCGACGGGCAAGCGGTTCCTGCTCGCCCTCGACGTCTCGGGGTCGATGACCGGTGGAATGGTCGCCGGTGTGCCGGGCCTGACGCCTCGTGACGCCTCGGCGGCGCTCGCCCTCGTGACGGCGGCGACCGAGACCCGCTACGAGACGGTCGGCTTCTTCGCCGGTACGAGCGGCTTCACCGGCCGGTCGCAGCGGTTTCGTGGCCGGCAGGACGGCATCACGCCGCTTGCGATCAGCCCGCGACAGCGGCTCGACGACGCCATCCGGAAGGTCTCCGACCTCCCGTTCGGCGGCACCGATTGCGCGCTGCCGATGCTGTACGCGCTCGCGCACGACCGCGAGGTGGACGTGTTCGTGATCCTCACCGACAACGAGACGTGGGCGGGCGACATCCACCCGGTTCACGCACTGGACGAGTACCGCCGAGCCTCGGGGATCGAGGCACGGCTCGTCGTGGTCGGCATGGTCTCGAACGGCTTCTCGATCGCGGCCCCGCAGGACCCCGGGATGCTCGACGTCGTCGGCTTCGACACGGCGACGCCGCAGCTGATCTCGGACTTCGCTCGCGGCGCTCTCTGAGAGGGGTGCGCCGCGAGCGCACCCCTCAACGGAAGGAGCGAACCATGTACCGCCTGTACCTGGTCCGGTCCGCGCCACGGCCGCAGGACTACCAGCGGCCCGCGAAGGTGATCTCCCTGGAGGTTCGCCGGCAGGCACGGGCAGACCGACGGCGGCCGCAGCCGGCACCAGACCGGCCGCGGGCTGCCTGAACGAAAACGAAAGCCGGTGACTCACGGCCTCGTGCCGTGAGTCACCGCGAGCGGATGTGGCGGAATTGGCAGACGCGCCGGTCTCAGAAACCGGTGGGGCGATCCGTGAGGGTTCGACTCCCTCCATCCGCACTTCTAACCGACGACCACTTCAGGGAGCCGTGAGGTTCCTTCCCTGCCTCCGTAGCTCAGCGGACAGAGCACCGGGCTTCGACCCCGGGCTGTCAGAGGTTCGAATCCTCTCGGGGGCCTCTCGAGATAACGAGAAAGGAGAACGCGATGAGCGCGATCAACGCTCCGGTCGCGGCGCAGTTGGGATCGGCCTGAAGGAAGGCTCCCACGCCGTGATCGGCCACACGACCTGAAACCCTGCCGCAGCACACGCGGCGGCCGATCACGAAAGGAGTGGGATGGGCATGCCCTACCGCGCTCGCATCAACGAGCGCACGCTGCTCAACCTGCCCGGCTTCCACGAGGCCGCGTTCGTCTACGTGTACGTCGAGGACACCTCCGAGCGGCCACCGCTGCGCAACGAGGCGTGCAACGCGGACTGCACTTGCTGTCCGCGAAACTTCGAGCCCCGCACGATCCTGGAGATTGCCGACTGCAGCCGCCGGATCACGCTCGAGTTCGACATCGACACGCCCGAGGGACGCGAGAACTCGTTGCACAAGCTCGACACGCTCCTGTCGGCGGTGCGCCTCTTTCGGGAGGCCCTCGTCGCGGAGTTCGAGTCGTACGACAGGCGGCACGAGGAGCACCAGGTGCTCCGGGCCTAGCTGAAGCCGGGCCTGCCGGCCGGGGCTCTGCGTCCGGCCGGCCGATGACACCGTGGCCGAGCGGCGAGGCACGCGTCTGCAAAGCGCGTTCAGGGCGGTTCGACTCCGCCGGGTGTCTCTACCCACGTGCGTGACAATCACGAAAGGAGGTTCAGATGAGCACGATCAAGACGTTCGGCGAGGTGGACGCACGGAGCCTCGCGCAGCTCGAGCGCTGCATGGCGGCAGGCGACGCCGACTTCGGCGTGCTCTGCGCGGACCATCACGTCGGCTACAGCCAGCCGATCGGCGGCGCGATCGCCTACGAGGGGTACGTCTCGCCCTCGGGCGTCGGCTACGACATCGGGTGTGGCAACAAGGCGGCTCGGACGGAACTGACTCGCGCGGACATCGATGGGCTCGGCGGGATCGAGCGCGTGATGGGCGAGATCACTCGCCGGATCTCGTTCGGCATGGGCGTTCCGGCCGCGGAGCGGTCGGATCACCCGGTGATCGACCGGATCCAGAACGCGGAGTTCGCGCCGCAGCGACGACTGGTGCAGGCCGCGCACGTGCAGCTCGGCACGGTCGGCTCGGGCAACCACTACGTGAACGTGATGGAGGACGAGGACGGTCACATCTGGGTCGGCGTGCACTTCGGCTCGCGTGGCTTCGGTCACAAGACCGCCTCGGGCTTCCTCGCACTCGCGCAGGGCCTCCCGTTCGACGGCCGGGCCGTCGACGGTGAGATGGACTCCGCGCCGGTGCTCTTCGAGGTCGGCTCCGAGCTCGGCGAGGCCTACATCCAGGCGATGGAGCTGGCCGGCGAGTACGCCTACGCCGGCCGAGACATCGTCGTTGCGAAGGTGCTCGAGATCCTCGGCGCGGAGGCGGTGGACGAGGTGCACAACCACCACAACTTCGCGTTCAGGGAGACTCACTTCGGCCGCACCTACTGGGTCGTGCGCAAGGGCTGCACGCCGGCGCGCCCCGGTCAGGAGGGCTTCGTCGGCGGCTCGATGGGCGACGAGTCGGTGATCCTCGAGGGCTGCGAGAGCGTCGATGCCGACCAGTCGTTGCACTCGACCGTGCACGGCGCCGGCCGGGTGATGAGCCGGACGAAGGCCGCAGGCCGCGTGCGTCGCCGCAAGCGCTGGACGTGCACGAACCGCGACTGCGACCGCGTCTTCGAGACCGAGCAGGCCTGCCCGGACCACCCGACCGGACGCGTGCGGAAGGTCTGGGTCGAGGAGCAGATCTCGCCCGGTATCGTCGACTGGCCCGCCGTACAGGCACGCCTGCGCGAGCAGGGAATCGTGCTCGTCGGCGGCGGCGCGGACGAGGCGCCGGAGGTGTACAAGCGCCTGCCGGAGGTGCTCGCCGCCCACGGCGACACGATTCGCGTCAGGCACACGCTTCGCCCGCTGGGCGTGGCGATGGCCGGGCGCGACGTGGTCGATCCCTACAAGGACTGAGAGCCGCGCGAGCGGCTTTCAGTCGTTAAAGCGCGCGAGCAGCCACTCGTGGATCTCGCCGATGCGGCGCTCGAGGATCGTGAGATGGCCGTCGTCGGCCGTCAGCCGGGCCTCGGCGTCGGGGATGTGCGCGGCGAGCCAGACGCCGTGGGCGAACGGAACGAACTTGTCCTGCTCGCCGTGCCACACGAGCACCGGCACCTCGATCGAGGCGAGGTCGAAGCCCCAGGGCTTGACGAAGACGAGGCCGTCGTCAAACCAGCCGTCCGAGCTCGGTTCGAGGCCGGCGGCGATGCTCTCGAGGCCGAAGTCCACGAAGCCCTCGGTGAGCACCTCGCGATCCGCCGGGCCGAGGATCGAGGCCAACGCCTCGAGGAACTCCGCCGGAGTTACGTCTTTCACGCTCGCAAGCTCGAGCTCGTGTTGGATGCGGTGCTGCTCCTCGCCGGCTCGGGCCGCATTGAACCCTTCGACGTTCAACTCGCCCATCCCCTCGGTGAACTCGAACCCCTCGGCGTCGATCGGCGCGATCGAGGCGAGCGACGCCGCGGCCGCGACGCGGTCGGGGATGAGGGCAGCGGTCGCGAGGACGTGTGGCCCCCCACCCGAGACGCCCCAGGTGCAGAATCGCTCGATCCTGAGCGCATCGCAGATCGCGGCGACATCGGCGGCGCAGTCCGCGACGGCACGTCCGGGGTCGCGCGTGGAACCGCCGTATCCCGGGCGGTCGTAGGCGATGAGCCGGATTCCCCGCTCGGCTGCGTCGCGGACATGCGGTTCGTAGAGGAGGCTCGAGGACGGGGTCCCGTGGTGAATCAGCACCGGCACTCCGCCGCGGTCTCCGGCCTCGCGCACTGTCAGCGTGCGCCCGCCGGGGCCGGGAAGTGAGCGGATCCCATCCATCGGCGCAGTTTATTGAGCAGGTGAAGCGCGATGCGAGCAGGGGTGTTGCCTCAAAGGGAGTACTTCGACAGAGTAGAGCCGAAAATCCAAGACGAAGGGAGATCGGCATGAAAAGCAGTACCTGGAGCGGCTGGATCGGCTTCGCGGGCTGCCTTGTGCTCGTAATCGGGCTGGCCACCTTCATCGAAGGGCTGATCGCGGTGATCCGGGGCCAGTACTACGTGCTCACCTCGAGCCAGATCATCGTGTTCGACGTCAAGACCTGGGGCTGGATCATGATCATCTGGGGGATCATCATCGCGCTCGCCGGGCTCGGGCTTCTCGCAGGAGCCGGCTGGGCACGGTGGTTCACGATCATCGTGGGCATCGTCAACTTCTTCACGCAGCTCGGTTTCCTCGGCGCCTCGCAGTACACGTTGTGGTCGCTGACGATCCTGACGCTGACCGTGATCATGCTGTACGCCCTGCTCGTCCACTGGGACGCAAGAGTGGAGGCCACGGCCTGAGCGATCGACCCCCGGGGCGGCCCTCCGCGGCCGCCCCGGTCAGGTCCAGCTCGCGCAGTAGGATCGCTCACGTGGACGCCGACGCCGACGAGCACGGCTCAGCTTCGGTGCCGACGGTCGCCGAGGCGCCGGCGGGCGAGGCAGCCCCCGCGTCCCTCTGCCACGTCTACCACCCCGACGGGACAGGACGCGTCCACTTCGACCGCGAGACGATCGAACGGCTGCTCGACGACGGGAAGTTCTTCTGGGTCGACGTCGAGAAGCCCCAGGCGGCGGACTTCGAGATCCTCAAGGACGTCTTCAGGTTCCACCCGCTCGCGGTCGAGGACTCCGAGAACTTCGGGCAGCGCGCCAAGATCGAGGGCTACGACGACTTCACCTTCATCGTCGTGTTCGGCGCCGCCCCCGACGAAGACCGCCTCGTCGAGGTGCACTGCTTCTACTCGGAGCGGTTCCTCGTGACCGTGCACCGCGACGACTGCCCGGCGTTCGCCGAGATCCGCGAGCGCTACAAGAAGCGCGCCGCCCCGGTCGGCCATCCCGCGCGGCTCCTCTACGGGATCGTCGACGCACTCGTGGACAGCTTCTTCCCGATCCTCGCCGAGTTCGACGACAGGATCGACGCGCTCGAGAACGCCATCTTCATCAGGGCCGACGACCGCCAGCTCCAGGAGATCTTCGGGATGAAGCGCCTGCTCGTCGGAATGCGCAAGGCGATCTCGCCGCAGCGGGACGCATTCGCGAGGCTCATGGGCTCGATCGACGACCTCCCCGGGCTCCAGGACGCAGACGAGCACTACTTCCGGGACGTCTACGACCACTTGATCCGGATCAGCGACCTGATCGACAGCTACCGCGACCTGCTCTCGGGCGCGATGGACGTCTATCTCTCGACGGTCTCGAACCGGCTGAACACCGTGATGAAGCAGCTCGCGATCATCGCGACCATCTTCCTGCCGCTGACCTGGATCACCGGCTTCTTCGGCCAGAACTTCAGCTACCTCGTCCGCAACATCGCCGGGCCGGGGCCGTTCCTGATCTTCGCGCTCGGCGCAGAGCTCGCCGCCGTCATCGGGCTGGTCGTCATGTTCAAGCGTCGCGGCTGGTTCTAGCTGAGCTCGGCGGCCTGGTCACCGGTATGCCTCCGCGCTATCCTTGGACCGGAGGTGCGTTCGTGATGCAGTCGTCGGAAGTGACGATCGTAGGCGTTGAGAGAGGCCCAAGTCAGAGGCGCTCGGCTCTTCATCAGGGCGTCCGTCTGCTGGCGCTCGCCGCGCTCGTCGCCGGGTTCCTCGTCACGGCGCCGGGTGCGCAAAGCCGGAGCTCGGTCAGCCTGACGCTCTATGTGTACTTCGACTTCACGAACGACATCTCGGTCAGGCTCGCGGACGGAACGCCGGTCGGCACCGCGAACGGAGCGCCGACCGTGATCCCGGCGGGCTACTACACGCTCGCGTTCGAGCAGCCGGGCTGCGTGCAGGTGCCGCTGTTCGAGCTGCAGGGGCCCGGCGTGAACATCGTGAGCAACCTCTCGGGCGGCGAGGTGACAAGCGCGACCGATCCGGCGAACCTGCAACCGAACTCCACCTACACCTGGCGCAACGACTACAACAAGTCGGTCGTCTACACCTTCACCACCTCGTCCACCGTGCTCGGCACCCAGTCCGCGCAGACGAACGTCAGCTCGGGGGGGTCGAACAACAAGGCCTCGGGAAACAGCGACATCGTCGGCTCGCAGATCGTGCCGTTCCGCGGCACGCTCACGGGAGGCGTCAGCGCCGCCGGGAAGCTCACGCTCGCCTTCCAGGGCAAGAGCGTGACGACCCTGATGCCGGGCCGCTACAAGATCGCAGTCACCGACCGGAGCTCGACGAACGGGTTCATGCTGCAGCGGAGCGCGCACAAATCGCTGAGCGTCACGAGCGCGGCCTTCACCGGGAAGCGCTCCGGCTCGGTCGATCTCACGGCCGGGAAATGGTCGTTTGCGCCCCGCGGGGGCAAGATCGCCTTCTCGGTCGTCGTCCGGTAGCGCGCAACGGTCAGTCGGCGCGTAGCCAGCGGCGCCGTCGGCTCGAGCCGAACTGCTCCTTCTCCTCGACGAGTGCCAGCGAGGGCTCCTGAAACGTGCCGGTCGGCTTCGGGCCCGAGAGGAAGTCGACGTCGACCCGGCCGACACGGCCTTCGCCGAACTCGATGTAGCACGACCCGCGACCGTCGTAGCCGTCGGTCTCACCGCCGCCGCTGAGCCTCGCGATCAGCGCCCGGGCAACAGTGGCGGCCTGCCGTTCGGCGAAGACGCCGGCCTTCGGCACGCCGACTGTCGCGACGTCGCCGACCGCCCAGACGCCATCGAACCGAGTCGCGAGCGTTCGCAAGTCGACGGGGATGAAACCGCCGACGGTCATCCCGCTTTCGATCACGACGTCGGGCGCGCGATGCCGGGGCACCCCGAGGAACCGCTCGAACGGGAGCTCGCTCCCGTCGTCGAGCACGGCCACCTTCCGTGCATGATCGAGCGAGCTGACGCGCCGGTTCGGGATGAACTCGATGTCGCGCTCCGCAAAGGCATCGACGAGCGCGCTCGACGTATCGGGCGAGGGCGGCACGGGACTCCCGAACGGGATCACGATCTTCAGGTCGCAGGCCTCGCGGAGCCCCCGCTGGGACAGGTAGTCGTGGAGGAGCAGCGCGCACTCGCTCGGCGCGGGCGGGCACTTGAACGGGGCACCGCACACTCCGATCACGGCGCGTCCCTCGGTGAACGTCGGGAGCACCTCGCGCATCGCCGCAGCGCCTGCCACCGAGTAGAACTCGTTGACGCCGTCGGCGAGCCCGGGCGTCGCGGCGAGATCGTAGTCGGCACCCAGCGCGATCACGAGGTAGTCGGCCTCGTACACGGAAGCCTCGGTCGTGACGCGCCGCGCTTCCGGATCGATCGCCGTGACCGTCTCCTGGACGAAGCGCACGCCCGCCCGCGAGAGCTCGCGGTAGGGCACCGAGACGGCCTCGAGCGTCTCCCGTCCGAACATCAGGTCGAGCTTGGAGAAGCCGAAGACGAACGCGTCGCGCTTGTCGATCAACGTGACGTCGACCTCGTCGCCGAGGGAGTCCGACAGGCTCGCGCAGAGCTCGAGCCCGCCGAAGCCGGCACCGAGGACGACGATGCGCGCGCTCAAGACCGGCCTGCCATCGCGCCGTAGCCTAGATGCCTGCGCTCAGCCCTACGCGTCGGAGTTGAGCGAAAGCTCCGAGGTGCCGTCGGAGAGCTTCGTCATCGAATAGGCGAAGAGCCGGGGAAGTGTGAGCCGGTCGATCTTCGCGCGCTCGACCGCGTCGGGAGCGTTCGGGAGCGGCGGAACGGTGAGCGGGAGGGTCTTCGCGAGCGGCTCGGACAGCTGATGGGTCAGCTCGCTCCTGAGGTAGTAGAAGACCCGGGTGTCGAACTGGTAGCCCTGCGGCGGCGGGAAGTAGATGACGACCGAGCTCACGCCGGGGTCGAACCGGAAGGTGTAGAGCGCGAGCTCGAGACCTTCGCGCGCGACGAGGCGGAACCGCTCGCGGGTAGGCGTGCCCGTCGTGATCGAGCAGTCCGGACCGCCTCCGCACATCGAGTACGTCCAGGTGCTCGAGGTCTCGAAGAGGTGGTAGTCGCCGAGAGCTCCGGGCTCGAACCGGCCTCGAACCGCGATCGCGGAGAGCGGCCGCCCGAGCTGCTCGCGTGTGGAGTCGGCCGGCGCGCTCCTCACGCCGAGGAGCTGCTTGCCCGACGAATCGAGCAGGTAGGTGCTCGCGACGTGGCGCGCGATCGCGCTCGTGACCGCTCCGGTCGGCCCCGCGGGTGGAATCCAGCCGGCCCAGCTCAGGTCGGTTGGGTTCGACGGCCTCGGGCTTCCCGACGGGAGCGCAGTCCCGGAGAGGCGGCCGGCGACAACGACCTTGCCGTCGAGGTTCCCGGTGAGCCCGTCGCCGTTCAGGGCGAGCGAGCCGACCATCCCCTCGCGGCCCTTGATCCGGATCACCCCTGCGAACTGCCACGGCGAGGAGTCGGTGCTCGCCGCCACCTCACCGCTCAGGGCGACGCCGCCCGTCAGCTCGTATCCGCGGAGCGCGAATCCCGAGTCGCGGTCCGTGAGCACTCCGGCCTCGATCCCCGGGGCATCACCGCCGTCCGCGGTGAGCTGCCAGACCGCCTCGGCCTCATGAAGCGTCTCGTTGACGAGTGCGAGAGCTTCCGCGGGCTTCGTCGCCTGTGCGGCCGCGAAAGGCGGAAGTGGGGGAAGGGCCAGCGCGGTCGGACAGGTGCGGGGCGCCGGGCGGCCGGCCAGCCACTGCCGCACGGCTGCAGAAAGGCAGCCGGACGCGAGGTCGGCGAGCGGTGCGTGGCCCGTGTTCGGCACGGTCAGGAGCTGTGCCCGTGGAAAGTGCGCGAGCACTGCGCGCGCCTCGAAGGTGGGGGCCCGCAGGTCGAGATCGCCGGCAACCGCGAGCACCGGGATGTTCGGGTAGGAGGCCGGGATCGGGGGCGCAGCCAACGAGGTCGCCGGCCAGCCGGTGCACGCCGAGTCGGCGCTGAGCGTCGCCGCCCACGATCCGAACGGCCCGTAGGAGCCCGGCGGGAGGCTCGCGAGCGCGCTCGAGAGGAGGGCCGCGCGCTCGGCGATCGGCGTATCCGGCTGCCACGGGAAGGGGCCGTCGTCGCAGACCGTCGCCATGTAGACGGGGTCGATCGACCGGCTCGCCCCCTGCGGCTGCAGGAACTGCTGAAGCCGCAGAAGCGGCGCCGGGTGCCCGTCGCGCGCCGCCTCGACGGCGGCCGGCAGCTCCGCTGCAAAGCCCGGGTCGAGATCGGACTCGACGACGAGATTGAGGAACTCGGAGGCGTTCAGCTGCTCGAACCGCCGCTTGCCGTCGACCTCGAGCACGCGTCCGCGGAGCGGCTTGCGCGCGAGCGCGTTGGCGAGCCCAACCGCCTCGAGCGCGTAGTTCCTCGTTCCTCCGATGCAGGCATGCGCGCACAGTGCCCTCAGGGTCTGAGGGATCGCCTTGACGATCGCGCTCACGAGCGTCGGCGAGTTGAACGGCGCCGCAACCGAATCGAGCACGAGGCGTCGAGCCCGCGCCGGGAACATCCGCGCGTAGCGGACGGCGAGATCCGTTCCGTACGAGGCGCCGTACAGTCCGATCCGCTCGAATCTGAGCGCGCGGCGCACCGCGTCGATGTCCATCGCGTTGTCGACCGTCCGGTAATAGTCACGGGCCGTGCCGAGCTGCTTCGCGCACGCGGCGAAGATCTGCGAGACATCGGCAAGGGCCGCACCGGGCGGCCGGCACCGAAGCGGGTTCGACCCGCCGGTACCACGCGGGTCGAACGCGACCAGCGTGTACCCGGGGAACGTCCTCTGCCAGAAGCCGCCGCGGCCGAGATAGAAGAACTCGGTCGAGGCTTGCCCCGGGCCTCCCGCGAGCAGGAACATGACCCCTCGCGGCTTCGGCGCGACGTACTCCTCGACGCGCAGTGAGACGTTGCCGGGCCTCGCGTGGCTCCAGTCGAGGGGGACGGAGACCCTGAGGCACCGCACGTCGTCTCTCGGATCTCCGCAGTCGGTCGAGGCCCGTGTCGCCGGGGCCTGTCCGGACACGCGGACGGCGCCGGCGCTCGTTGCGCCAAGGGCGGAGCCGGCCAGTACCGCTGCGACGACGACAACGCCGAACGCACCGATTGAGCTCCGAAGCACCCGGACAGTCTGGCACGTACCGAACGGCCGGCCGCTGCAGCACCGGGATACTCGCTCCGCATCGATTGGTGGGAAGGCGGGTCCCATTTGACAGGTGTCGGCCAAGGTGGGAGTCTTGTGTCTGACAATGGCCTTCCACCCCAAGCGTGAGGAGGTAGGTATGAGGATGTTTAGCTCTCGGAAGGGAGCATTTTTTCTAGCTTTGAGCATTTCTGCAATCGCAGTTGCGGTTGTTGCACTCCCGGCGTCGTCGCGGCCCGTCCAGAGTCAGAAGCAGACTCACCGGGCATTGACGAATGTCACGTTCACCGAGGACTTCTCCGACACCGATGCCCACGCCGGTCTCTATGCGGGCATCGACAAGGGGTTCTACGCGGCAGAAGGGCTCAACGTCACGATCTCGCCCGGCCAGGGATCGGTTACGACCGTCCAGCAGGTCGCGTCGGGTAACTCGACCTTCGGCTACGCCAACGCGTTCTCGATGGCCCAGCAGGTCGTCAAGGGGGCCGACGTCACTGCGATCGCTTCGACGCGGCAGCTCTTCGACGGCGGAATCGTCTACTGGCCGGACACGGGGATCTCGAAGCCGTCCGACCTCGTCGGGAAGACGTACATCGGAGCCGCGGGGGGCTTCGTCGACACGCTGCTGCCGCTGTTCGCTCAGAACTCCGGCGGCTGGAACCTGTCCGGGATGAACTACCAGTCACTCGATCCGACGGCCGGGATGGCGCTCTTTGCCGCCCATCAGGCCGACGCGATCACCGGGACGGTGACGCAAGTCCTCACGGTTCCGCCGGTCAACGGCGTCAGCCCGAAGGTGTTCCGCTACTCGGACTACGGGATCGACCCGCTCAGCTTCGTGGTCGTCGTCAACACCCGGCAGCTCCATGCCGAGCCGGGCGTGATCCGCGAGTTCGTCACCGGGTACCTGAAGGCCTGGAACTGGGCATGCGGTAACCCGGTGCAGGCGGTCACGATGGCGCGACAGCACTACACGACGACCCTCTCGATCGCACAAGGCGTCGCACTCTGGAACCTCGTGTGCAGCTACGAGCACACGCCGAACTCGAAGGGCCACCCGCTCGGCTGGATGTCTCTGAAGGACTGGCAGGGCACCGTCAAGATCCTGACGAGCAATCCGACCGTGTTCGGGGCGACCCAGAACGTTCCACCGGCCTCGTCGCTGTTCACGAACGAGTACGTGAACCTCGTCTACCCGCCCGCTTGCACAAAGGGACAGGTGTCGACGAAGAAGGTTCCCTGTACGCCGGTCAAGAAGAAGAAGTAGTAGGCACGTTGCTCTCCGTGGTGGGCCCCTCACGGGCCCACCACGGGAAGCCTTACAGCTGGAAGGCCGGTAGGACGTCGCTCCCGAAGAGCTCGATCGAGCGCATCACCGCGTCATGGCCGAAGCCGTCGATGCGGAGGATCACCTCGTCGTAGCCGAGCGACTCCGCGCGCCGGAAGCGCTCGATCAGGAACTCGGGCGTCCCGATCGAGAGGTACGGGGCGAGCTCGTGGACGAACTCGAGATCGTGGCGCCGGCGCTGCACCTCTTCGATATCGGCCAGGTAGCCGAAGTCCGGTGAGGCCTGAGCGAGCTGCTCGTAGCGCCCGCCGGGGCCGAGCATCCGCTCGACGATGTTGTGTGCGACAGGACCGGCCTCGCGCCAGGCCTGCTCGGTCGTCTCGGCGCAGTGGGCACACAGGACGGCGAGGCCGAGCGAGTTGTTGACGGCGCTCGAGATCGGCCGGGACGGCTGCTCGATCGCGACCGTGTAGGCCGCTGCGCACCGCTCGGCATGCGACCAGCCGAGAATCGTCGCGCCCGTCATTGCCCCGATCCCGAGCTCGCCGGCGATCTCGTGCGACTCGGGCCCGGACGCGGAGACGTAGAGCGGGGGATGTGGCCGTTGCTGCGGGGCGGGAGTCAGCGAGCGCTCGCCGATCTGCCAGAACTCGCCCGAGTGCGAGAAGGGATCCTGGGTGAAGGCCTTGACGATCACCTCGATCGACTCCGTCCAGAGAGCCCGGGTCTGCTCCGGGTCGACGCCGAACCCCTTCATCGTGTCGACGTTGTTCGACCGGGCGGTGCCGAGCTCGGCGCGCCCGCCCGAGAGGACGTCGAGGGTGGCGACGCGCTCGGCCACCCGCACGGGATGGTTGAACGACAGGAGCACCGTCGAGGTCGTCCGGAGGCGCAGCGTCGAGGTCTGGGCGGCGACGAACGGAAGGAAGATCTCCGGGGCCGAGATGGCGCCGCCGCGCCGTACGTTCTCGCGCCGCACGAAGCCGAAGTGCTGCTCGGAGTTCGCGTAGAAGTCGAACCCGCACCGCTCGGCGGCGACGGCTTCCTCGACCATCTCGCGGTACCTGGCTGCGAGCGTCCCGGTCTGCGGATCGAAATGCCCTTCCTGGAGCAGACCGAATCGCACTGAGGGATAATAGATGTAAGACATTGCGATTCGGCGTGAACGGCATCCAGGACGCACCGCTCGAGGAGGTTCTCGAGCGTTGGCGTGCCTGCGATGAGGCAGGGCTCGAGGTGATCGGCCTGTCGGACTCGCCGATCGCGCGGGAGCTCTACGTCTACATGACCTTGTGCGCTCTGAGCACCGAGCGGATCAGCGTGCTCTCGGCTGTGACGAACCCGCTCACCCGCGACCCGACGATCACGGCCTCGGCGCTCGTCACGCTCGACGAGCTCGCCCCGGGGCGGGTGCGCCTGGGAATCGCGACGGGGGACAGCGCCGCCTGGGGCGTGGGGATCAAGCCGGCCCGGGTCGAGGAGCTCCGCGAGTACATCCTCGCGGTACGCGGGCTCCTCGCCGGCGAGACCGTCGCCTACCGGGGGCGCGAGCTGCGAGGCGCCTGGAAGCGCTGGACGCCCCCGACCGAGATCCCGGTCTACGTCGCCTGCGCCGGCCCGAGGTCGCTGCGGATGGCCGCCGAGGTCGCGGACGGGGCGATCGTCGCCTATGGCGCGATGACCCTCGAGACCGTCGCCGAGGCGATCGGCGAGCGCGACGACTTCGAGCTCTGGTGGCAGACCTCGATCACCTTCGGCACGAGCATCGAGGATGCGATGTCGAGGAGCCTCGGTGTGAACCCGTCCTGGATCGCGATGGGCCCGATGGACGGCAACGGCGTCCCCGAAGAGCTACGTCCGCCTCTCCGAGAGTTGACCCGTGACATCTACGACCTCGGTGCGGTCTACGAGACGCAGAACCGGGGCGAGCTGCTCGTGCAGCGCGCGCAGGCCCTCGGCGTCTACGACTGGCTGGTCAGCCGGGCGCCGAGGCTCTGGGGAACCGACGACGACATCCGGCACCGGTTGCGCGAGCTCGGTGCGGAAGGGCAGACGAACTGGCTCTTCTACGGCGGCGCGTTCTACGGCGAGACGCTACGGCTCGTCGAGCTGCTCGGCTCCGAGTTGAGCGCCGGGATGACGTAGCGCCCGATCAGCTCGATCGAACGGCAGACGACGTCGTGCGGCATCCCGTCGATCCGGAGCAGGATCTCGTCGTAGCCGAGTGCCGCCACCTGCCGGAACCGCTCGATCAGCATGTCCGGCGTCCCGAACGACGCGTACGGCGCGTGCTGCTGTACGAACTCGAGATCGTGGCGCCGTTCCTTGATCGCCTCCATCTCGGCCAGGTAGCCGTAGTCGGGTGAGGCCTGGACGAGACGCTCGTAGATCCCGCCCGGCCCGAGCATCCGCTCGAGGAAGTCGTGCGCGAACACGCCGACCTCCGCTTCGGCCTCGGCCATCGTCTCGGCGCAGTGGGCGATCAACACCGTGAAGCCGAGCGAGTCGACGATCAGTGGGCCGGCCGGCCTGGTCGGCGCCGCGATTGCCTCACGGTAGGCCGCCACGCATTTCTCCACGTGCGGCCAGCCGAGAACGCTCGCCCCGGTCATCGCGCCGATCCCGACCTCGCCAGCGATCGCGTGGGTCTCCGGGCCGGAGGCAGAGACATAGATCGGCGGATAGGGCTGCTGGGTGGAGGCGGGCGTCAGCGTGCGCTCGCCCATCTGCCAGAAGCGGCCCTCGTGGGAAAACGGATCCTTCGAGAGCGCGTTCACGATCAGCTCCAGCGACTCCGTCCACTGCTCGCGCGTCTCGGTCGGGTCGACGCCGAAAGCCTCCATCGTCGCGACGTTGTTGGAGCGCGCCGTCCCGAGTTCCGCGCGGCCGCCCGAAAGGACGTCGAGCGTGTTCAGCCGCTCGGCGATGCGGACGGGATGGTTGAAGTTCAGGAGGACGGTGGACGCCGTGCGCAGCCTGATGCGCTTGGTGCGCGCGGCGACGTAGGCCAGGAAGACCTCGGGTGCCGAGACGGCCGCGCGCGAGACGGGGCCGACGCGCTCCGGGGGCCAGTTCGGGGAGTAGCCGAAATGCTGCTCGGAGAGGGCGTAGGCGGTGAAGCCCGACTCCTCGGCGAGGATTGCCTCATCGACCATCTCCGCGTAGCGCCTCCCGAGCGAGACTCCCTGCGGGAAGTGCGCCTCTTGGAGGAGTACGAACCGCACCCTCCGACCCTAGCCGATCGAGCCCACGGATGTCTGACATATAGTGCGATCCGGTGGGTCAGGCTCGGAAGGAGCTCATGCGACTGAAGGCACTTCGTCCTCCCGGCTTCAGCGCGGAGCAGCGGGCGCTCTACGACGCGGTCAACGGCGGCCCGCGCGGGCCGGTGCACGTGCAGGAGGACGGCAGCCTCGGCGGCCCCTTCAACGCGTTTCTCCACAACCCCGCGATCGGCTCGCCGCTCTATCGGCTCGGGGCCGCGCTCCGCTACCGGGGCTCACTGCCGCCGGCGGCGCGAGAGCTCGCGATCCTGGTCGTCGCCGCCGCGCATCGCGCCGACCTCGAGTGGCACGCTCATGCCGGGATCGCGGCCGAGCTAGGGGTGCCGCCCGAGGCGATCGAGGCGATCCGCCGCGGTGAGCGCCCCGTCCTCGCCGACGAGACCCTGCAGACGGCGACCGACGTGGCGCGGGCGGTCGTTGCCGGCGGGGAGCTCGGCGACGAGTCCTATGCGCGTGCACAGGCGGTCCTCGGCGAGGGCCGGCTCGTCGAGCTGACGACGCTCGTCGGCTACTACGGGATCCTTGCCGTCCAGCTCGCGCTCTTCCGGGTGCCGCCGCCGCCCGGAGCCGCCTCGAGCTTCGCCGCCCGTTGATGCTCGGCACGGGCACGGATGCGGGGGCGAGCCAGACAGTCCTCGTCCTGCGGAACCGGAACTTCCGGCCCTACCTGATCGGGAACCTGCTTTCGAGCACCGGAGCGTGGTTCCAAACGGTCGCCCAGGCGCTCGTCGTCTACCAGCTCACGCAGTCGGCGTTCCTGCTGGGAGTCGTCGGGTTCTCGCAGTTCGCCGCGGTCTTCGTGCTCGCGCCCTGGACGGGCCCCGCCGCGGACCGCTTCGATCGCCGCCGCATCGTGATCGTGAGCCAGATCGTGGCGATGGTCGTGACGACGATCCTGACGCTCGTTGCGGCCTTCGGCACCCTGACGACGCCGATCGTGATCGTGTTCGCGGCGCTGCTCGGCGTGACGAGCGCGTTCTCGACGCCGGCGATGATGGCGTTCGTCCCGAGCCTCGTCGAGCCGCGCTATCTCTCGACGGCGCTCGCGCTCAACTCGGTGACCTTCAACATCGGCCGCTCGGTCGGCCCGATCTGCGCTGCTGCGGTCGTCGCGACCCTCGGCACGACCTGGGCATTCGGGATCAACGCGTTCTCGTATCTCGCGCTGATCATCGGCATGCTCCTCGTCCATCCCCTGACGCCGCAGAAGCGCCCGGCGAGCCGGCCCCTGCTGCGGCAGAGCATCAAGCTCGTGATCGACGACAAGCGCCTCGCCGCGCTGCTCTACGTGATCGCCGCCGCAAACCTCGCGACTGATCCGCCCGCCACGCTCGGCCCCGCGTACATGTCGCAGGTGCTGAACCACTCGCCGTCGATCGCCGGCGTGCTGATCGGGGCTTTCGGGATCGGCGCCGTCGTCTGCGCGTTCACGATCTCCCACCGGCTCAGTGGCTCGCGGCACGGGATCGCGGCCTCGCTCGGCGCGATCGGCGCAGGGCTCGTCGGCTACGCGCTCGCACCCGGGCTCTGGTTCGCGCTCGTGGCCCTGTTCGTCATGGGCTACGCCTATCTCGCCACGAACACCGGCGCGACCACGCGGCTCCAGCTCGACGTCGCAGCCGAGCATCGCGGCCGGATCATGGGCCTCTGGAGCATCGCCTTCCTCGGGATCCGACCGATCGGCAGCCTGATCGACGGGGCGATCGCCTCGTGGATCGGGCTGCGCGAGGCGGCCTTCGTGATGGCGCTGCCCGCTCTCGCAGGAGCCGTGGCGATCTTCTTCTGGCACGGCCGTTGGAGTCGGGCGCCCGAGAGCCGGGCCGTTCCGGAGACGCCCGGGAGATTGGGTTAGGATCGAACGGTGAAGGCCGCCGTCTATCACGCTCCCGGCGACGTCCGCGTCGACGAGGTACCCGACGCACGGCTGGTCGAGCCGACCGACGCGCTCGTTCGCGTCACGCGCGCCGCGATCTGCGGGTCGGATCTCCTGTTCTTCCGCGGGCGCTCGCGAATCTACGAGCCCGGCTACCGCGTCGGCCACGAGTTCATCGGGATCGTCGAGGAGGTCGGCAGCGAGGTGCGCACCGTCCGCCCCGGCGACCTCGTCGCCGCTCCGGACATCTACGCGGACGGGACGTGCGAGTACTGCCTGGCCGGAATCCATTCCGCGTGCGCGAGCGGCGGGGTATGGGCGCGAACCGGCGACGGCGGCCAGGGCGAGGCGATCCGCGTTCCCCAGGCCGACGGGACGCTCGTCAAGCTCCCCGCGTCGGTCGCCTCCGACGAGGCGAAGCTCAAGACCGCGCTGCTCCTCACCGACGTGATGTCGACCGGGAACCACGGTGCGGTGTGTGCCGAGACTCGGCCGGGAGTGACCGCGGTCGTGATCGGCGACGGGGCAGTTGGTCTGTGTGGCGTCCTCGCCGCGAAGCGACTCGGGGCCGAACGGATCATCGCGGTCGGGCACCATCCCGACCGGCTCGAGGTCGCCCGGAGCTTCGGCGCCACGGACCTCGTCGATTCGCATAGCCCGGATGTCGCGGCAGAGATCGTCGAGCTGACCTCCGGCGGCGCGCAGTCTGTCGTCGAGGCCGTGGGGTCGAACGACAGCCTGAACCTCGCGTTCGCGGTTGCCCGGCCCGGAGGCGCCGTGGGGTGGGTCGGAGTCCCGTTCTTCGACAAGGTCGACTGGTTTGCGGTCTACAAGAAGAACGTGAGGGTCACGGGCGGGATGGCGCCCGCACGCCGGTACCTGGGCGAGCTCCTGCCGGAGGTCGAGGCCGGGCGGCTCGACGGCTCACGGCTGCTCGACCTGACGGTCGACCTCGACGACATCGCCGACGGCTACCGGGCGATGGACGAGCGCCGCGCGATCAAGGTCATGGTCGAGATTGCGGCCTGAGCAGTCGCGGCTTGATCGGTCGCGGCCCGATCAGCCGCCGCGGCTGCGGGCCGACCGCTGCGCTGCACTCCACGGGATCATGAGCCGCTCGGCGAGCGACACGCCCGCGTAGAGGACGGTCCCGAGCAGACCCAGGTAGATCACCCCGGCCACGAGCGTCGTCGAGTCGCCGAAGCCGCCGGCGCGCAGGATGATCGCGCCGATGCCGCGGGAGCCGATCGTGAACTCGGCGACGACCGCCCCGATCACGGCCGACGTGCAGCCGATCTTGAGCCCGGCGAAGACCTGCGGGAGCGCCTGCGGGAATCGGATCGAGACGAACGTCCGCAACCGTCCCGCCCCGGCCGCCCGCGCAAGGTAGATCTTCTCGGTCTCGAGCGTCCGCAGCCCGTTCAAGGTCGAGACGAAGATCGGGAAGTAGCTGAACAACATGATGATCAGGATCTGCGGCGTGTCGCCGAAGCCGAACCAGATCACGAAGAGCGGGGCAAGCGCGATCAGCGGGACGAACTGCGTCGAGACGACGATCGGGTAGAAGCCGATCTCGACCGGTTTCAGCGAGACGACGAGGCCGGCGAGCGTGATCCCGAGCAGGATCGCCAGAAAGAGCCCGGTCAGGATCAGCTTCAACGTCGCCCACGCCGAGCTCAGTAGCTCACCCGAGCCGATGAGCTTGTTCCACACCTCGGGAATCGTCGGCCAGAGGTATTCCGGCACGTGTCCGACCGAGACCCAGAGCTCCCAGCCGACGAGCAGGGCGACGATGACACAGAACGGCGCGATCACCTCCAGCCAGTTCGGCATCGGCAGCCGGGAACGACTGCGGGCCTGCCCGAGCTCCTCCAACGAGCTCACGAGCTCGCCCCGCGCCTGTTCGACACGTGCCACGGCGTGAGCAGCCGTTCGGCCCCGGAAACGGTGAAGAACAGCAGCACGCCGAAGAGCACGAGGTAGACGATGCACGCGATCGAGATATCGGGGCGGAGCTCGCTCGAGGTGATCTGGATGAGCCGCCCGAGCCCGTTCCCCGGCGTGATGAACTCCGCGACGAGCGCGCCGCCGACCGCGCGGGTCGCGGCGAGCTTGAGTCCGCCGAACATGTCCGGCGTCGACTGCGGGATCCGGATCTTCACGAACTTCTGGACCGCGTTCGCGCCGATCGAGTTCGCGAGGTGGAACTTGTTCTGCTCGACCGATTTCAGGCCGACGACGGTCGAGATCACGACCGGAAAGAACGCCAGCGAGACGATGATGATGATCCGCGAGGTGTGACCCTCGCCGAAGAGGATCAGGATCACCGGCGCGAGTGCGAGCTTCGGAATCACCTGCGAGCCGACGAGAATCGGGTAGATCGTCAGCTCGACCGGCCTGAACGCGACGATCAGGATCGCGAGCACGACACCGCCGACTGCGGCGATCGCGTACCCCTCGAGGATCTCCTTCACGGTGATCCAGGACGCAGGCAGGATCAGGTGGGCCTCGCTGAAGACGTTGCCGAACACCGCCGTCGGCGTCGGCAGCAGGAAGTGATTGACGTGGGCGAGCTTGACATACAACTCCCAGACCACGATCAGACCGAACCCGACGAGGAGCGGGGCGAAGACGCGGACGGCGCGATGCGTGCCGCGGCTCGGCGTGCGCGGGGCCTGTGTGAGGCCGACCTCGAGGGCTGTGTCGCTCATCGGTTCCGGATGATGTGCGGCCTGCGGAAGGCGACAGTGTAGGGCACCGCTCTCACCGCGGCACGACCGGCAGCAGGAGGCGGGAGGGACGCTCGAGGTCGTGGTAGATCCGGTGGACGACCGTGTCCTGCGAGCAGATGTGCCACGGCATGTGCCCAGGCCCGAGGACGAGCTTCTGGCCCGGGGCGAGCGCGTGGTCGAGTGAGGTGATCGTGAGCTTCACCCTCGAGCCTCGAGGCAGGACGACCGAGGTCGGTGAAAGCTCGATCCGGTACTCCGTCACCTCGCCCGGCGTGACCGGCTGGGGGTCGCGGTGGGTGTGGTAGGGAAGCCACGGCTCCGAGCGCTCCTCGTCGACGGCGCGATGCGAGGCCTTGAGAAACCCGCGCGAGAGCTCGCGTTCCGTGCCGTCGGGGGAGACCGCGGCGAGCGCGAGGATCCAGTTCGTGTCGTCGGCGCCGTCGATCGCGGCAAAAAGGGTTGCGGAGATCGGGCCGGTGAGCTCCATCTCCTCGGTGAGCGGCGTCGTCGCGTAGGCCAGCGAGGCGATCGTTGCCGTCTCGTCGACCGGCTGCTGCACGAACCAGTCCGGCTTCTCGGGCGTCTGCTCGGGCTCGGATACGAGCGCACCCCAGCGGCGAAGATGCAGCTCGGTCCAGTCCGTCCGCGCGAGCGGCCATTCGTGCTCGAACCGCCAGCGGTTCTCGCCCATCACGTAGAGCCGGATCGGCGGCTCGTCCATGATCCCGTTGCCGATGCCCTTCAGCCAGTGGTCGTACCAGCGCACGACCTCGGCGTTGTAGTCCTCCGGCATCGGTGCCTCGATCGCCCACATGTCCTCGATGAAGAGCTTCTTGGGCGCGTCGATCCCGTTGTAGTTCCGGAACGCGCCGCGCAGGTGCATGTGCGCGTAGGCCCACCAGCCCGACGAGCAGTAGCTCGGGATCTTGATCTTGTCGTAGAGCGCGTGCGCGGAGCGCTCCCAGTAGAACGGTCCGTCCTCGGGATGCAGGAGCACGTCCCGCCAGGCGGGGAGCCGATCCGGGTTGACGAGCGCGTTGTAGAGCGGGGGGTAGAGGCGCAGCTCCGACTCCGCGAGCGCGGCGACGCGCTCCGCGAGCTCGTCGGGATCGAGCTCCTCGGCGCTGATCGAGACCTGGCGGCCCGCGATCGTGTTGTAGAGGAGCCAGAAGAATGTCTGGAGGATCCCGCCGTGGTGGGTCGCCTCGCGGTAGTAGTCGGCGGGAGCGTTCATCGGCATGATCGCCTTCAGATGCGGCGGCTGGGTCGCGGCGACGTGGAGCTGGATCGTCCCGAAGTACGAGACGCCGACCATCCCGACGTTCCCGTCGCACCAGGGCTGGGCCGCGATCCACTCGACCAGGTCGTAGCCGTCGTCGGCCTCCTCGCTCGACATCCAACCGCGGTATTCGCCACCGGAGCTCCCGGTTCCGCGGCTGTCGGCGATGACGTGTGCGTAGCCGTGGTCGGTCAGGTACGCCGGGTCGCCGGCCTCGATCCCGCGGTGGTAGACGGGCGACCAGTACGGCTGGGGCGGCAGCGGCAGAGTCTGCATCTCCTTGCCGTAGGGCGAGATTCCGAGCAGCGCCGGAACCGGCGCCTCGCCTTCGGGGCGGAAGACGTCGACCGTCACCGGCACGCCGTCACGCATCGGCACCGGGACGTCGAGCTCGCGGATCACTCGGCCGCTCCGAACACACCGGCGGCTGCGAGCTCGTCGATTCGCGTGCGCGGATAGCCGCAGAGCTCCTCGAGGACGTCGATCGTGTCCGCGCCGCGGGCGGGCCCGGGCCGGAGCGGCCTCGGCTCCTCGCCGACCCGGAGCGGGCTCGCGAGCTGGCGGACCGTACCGAGCCTCGGATGCTCGATCTCGACGATGCCGCCTCTCGCCTCGACCTGGGGATCGACGAGCGCCTGGGTCACGTCGTTCACCGCCGAGCTCGGCACCCCGCTCGCTGCGAGCGCCTCGAGCCAGTCGACGGTCGAGCGCTTCGCAAACTCCGCATCGAGGATCGCGAGCAGGTCACCGCGATTCAGGCCGCGCGCGGCGAAGTTCGCGAAGCGCGGGTCGTTGGCCAGCTCGGGCCGGCCCACGACGTTGCAGAGCCGCTCCCAGAACTTCGGCTTCGGGCACGAGACGACGATCCAGCCGTCCGAGGTGGCGAAGTTCTGGAACGGGACGATCGACGGATGCGCCGAGTTCGCCTTGCGCTCCGGGACGTATCCCTTGGTGGCGGCCCAGGTGCCGACGTACATCAGTTCCGCCATCGCCGTCTCGAAGAGCGAGATGTCGCAGTCGCAGCCGACGCCGTCGCGTTGGGCGCGCCAGAGGCCGGCTAGGATCGCGACAGCGGCGACGTAGCCGCCGGAGAGGTCGACGAGGGAGAGGCCGCTCTTCGTCGGCGGCTCGTCGGGGGCGCCCGTCAGGCTCATCCAGCCCGCGAGGCCCTGCATCATGTAGTCGTAGCCGCCCTCCGCCGCGCGCGGGCCGGTCATCCCGAACCCGGAGAGCGAGCAGCAGACGATCCGGGGGTTCGTCTCCTTCAGGTCGTCGTACAGCAGGCCGAGCCGCTTCGGCTGGTCGCCGCGCAGGTTCGAGAAGACGACGTTCGAGTTCGCGACGAGGTCGAGGAAGACGCCGCGCCCCTGCGGATGGCGGAGATCGAGCGAGACGCTCTTCTTGTTGCGGTTGAAGGTCTCGAAGAAGAGCGAGTCCTCGCCCTCGGCAAACGGCGGCACGTAGCGGCCGACATCGCCGCCGGAGGTGGGATCCTCGATCTTGATCACCTCGGCGCCCAGGTCGGCCAGCTGCAGCGTCGCCCAGGGGCCCGCCCCGTACTGCTCGACGGCGACGACGCGGATGTCTGCGAGCGGCTGGGTCATCTGGCGCGGCCTCCAGTCGGGCTCCGATGTCTGACATATAACACGAACGCGGGCGCGACCTCCGACCGGAACAGGTCGAGCGTCCGCATCGCCTCGGCGTGCGGCATCCCGGGCCATTGGACGCGGAGGCAGAGGTCGGTGACGCCGAGCCGCCGTTCGAGGCCGCGGAGCTCCTCGATCACGGTCTCGGGGCTCCCGAGGATGAAGCGGTCGCGCCGGAGCTCGTCCCACTCGCGGCGGAGCGTGTCGGTCGGCGGCAATGCCTCGCTCTGGCCCCACGACACGTAGGACTGGTACTTCCGGTCGAGGTAGGGGCGTGCGACCTCGATCGCCTCCTCGTCGGTCGGACGCACGCAGAGCTCTCGGATCGCCGGAATGACTGCGGGCCTCGAGCCGCGCTCCTCGACGAGCAACGCGAGCTGCCGTTCGAGCTCGGTGACGGTCGAGTGCGGGTTGATCAGCCACGTATCGGCGATGTGGGCTGCCCGCCGGACGGCCGAGTCGGCATCCGCGCCGAGCCAGATCGGCGGGCGCGGCCGCTGGACAGGCCTGATCCCGATGCGGGCGCCGTCGAGCCGGTAGCCGTGGCCGGAGGCGGTGACCTCTTCGCCCTCGAGCAGCCGCCGGATCACGTCGAGCTTCTCGGTGAACACCCGCAGGCGGCGCTCGGGCAGCCCGAAGGCGGCGTTCTCCTCGCTGCGGTAGCCGAGCGCGACGCCGAGGATGAAGCGGCCGCCGCAGATAGCGTCGAGGGTGGCGACGTTCTCGGCCACCTCGACGGGGTTGAGCAGCGTCACGACGAGCACGCCCGCGCCGATCCTCATCTCGCCGGCCTCGGCTGCGATCCGCCCGAGCCAGGGGATCGGCTGGGCCATCTGCCACGGCTCCGAGAGGAAATGCTGGCCTGTCAGGACGAGGTCGAACCCGTCGCGGACGAAACGCACCTGTTCGAGCAGGTCGGCGCCGACGCGCCGCGGATCTGCCTCGGGCCGGTCTTGCCAGAGCAGGAAGAGCCCGAAGCGCAACGCGGTTCCCGGGCCTCAGCCGGCGGCGGAGGGCCCGAGGAGCGGCAGGACGCCGTTCGCGAAGCGGTCGAGGTACTCGTAGCGGTCGCCGTGGAACTGGGCGACGTAGAACATCCAGTTCGTCATCCCTCGCTCCCGGAACTCGAGCAGCCGCCGGGCGACGTTCTCGGGCGGCCCCCAGAAGCCCGGGGCCATCGAGATCAGCCAGTCGTAGAGCCCGAGCTTCTTGGCGCGCTCGACGAGAACCTTGCCGCGGTCGGTCGCGACGTAGGTCGCCGAGACGTCCTCCATGTCGGCGTTGAAGACCTTCAAAGGGGCGACGAGTTCGGGCGGGATTTGCTTGCCCTCGAGCGAGCCCATCGTCATCCAACTCGTGTTCACCCCGACGCTCCGCTCCATCGCCTCCTCGATGGTGGGGGCGAAGTTGATCGTCGTCTGCCACCAGATCTTCAGGGTCGCCGGATCGCGGTCGATCTCGGCGCACGCGCGCTCGATCGTCTTCTCGACGAACGCGAGATTCTCTTCGGAGAAGCCCATGAAGATGATCATCCCGTCGGCGACGTGTGCGGCGGTGCGAAGCACCTTGGGGCCCGCGCAGGCGATGTAGAACGGGACGTCGACCGGCTTCGTCCACGTCTTCCAGTCGGCCCTGAGCGTCCGCCCCTCGAAGCTCGCCGGCTCGCCGCGGAGGATCGTCTTCACCGCGGTGACGTACTCGGCGATCCGCGCCACCTTGGCGGGTTGGAGGCCGACCGTCCAGAGGGCACTGTCGCCGGTGCCGATCCCGCATCCGATCCGGCCCGGCGCGATCGAGTCGAGCGTGAAGAGCGCCCCCGCCATCACCGACGGATCGCGCGAGACCGGGTTCGTGACCGCGGTCAGCAGGCCAAGCTCCTTCGTGTTCGCGGCGCCGAGCGCCGCCGTGACCATCGTGTCGTTGACGAGCATCGGCGAGTCGGCGACGCCGACCTGCTCGATCCCCGCGGCCTCACAGCGCTGCCAGATGTCGAGCAGGCTGGGCAGCGGCAGGTCGGTGAGGAAGTTCAGGCAGAAGTCGAAGTCGTCGCGCGAGGGGTCCGACACTAGAAATCCACCGGCTCGAGGAAGAAGCTCTCGCCCTTCTCGAGGTAGAGGAGCGCCTCCTCGTGGAGCGGCTTGTGCGCGGGAAGCTCGTAGTAGGCCTTGTCGGCGGCCTCGAACTCCTCGCTCGTGCCCTCGCGGCTGACGAGCCAGACGAACTGGTTCGTCGCGGGCGCCGTCCAGGCCTCGAGCTCGAACCCGTTATCGATGCGGAGGCGGGAGGTGCCCCGCTTGAAGAGGTCGACCCAGTCGTCGAGCTTCCCGGGCTTCATCGTGTAGATACGCAGCTGCTTCGCCAACTCGCCTCCGTTTCGTCGCGGGTGCGCGGTCGCTCGCGCATGTCAGACATTGGAAAAGAGGGAACCTACGCCGCACGCCGCCGGGATGCAACCCGGCACGCAAAAGCCCTGGAAACAGTTCAGTCTTCGCGGTCGTAGGCGTCGAAGGCCGGCTTGTACTTGCCGTCGAGGAACTGCTGGATCCCCTGCTGACGCCCGGTCGGGTCGGACGCGCCGAGCGCTTTCGTGCGGGCGGCGAAGTACTGCTCGGCGAGGGCGTAGTCCATCTTCGCCGAGTTCTTGACCGCGTCCTTGCAGGCGGTCAGCGTGTGCGGGTTCTTCTCGATCAGCTTCTGGGCGAGGGCGCTCGTCCGTTCCCGGAGCTCGGCAAGCGGGTGGGCGAAGGTGACGAGGCGCATTCGCTCGGCGGTCTTCCCGTCGAAGGTCTCGCCGGTCAAGACGTAGTACATCGCGTCGCGGTAGCTGATCGCGTCGGCGAGCACGCGGCTGACGAGGCCGGCGGGGAACGTGCCCCAGTTCACCTCGCTGAGGCCGAAGGTCGCCTCCTCGGCCGCGAGCGCGATGTCGCACGCGATCAGCTGGGTGAAGCCGCCGCCGAAGCAGTAGCCGTTGACCATCGCGATCGTCGGCTTGGGGAAGTGGTAGAGCCGGCGCCAGCGCCACTCCTGCGCCGCCGCACCCGCGCGCTTCAGCTCGCGCGGTTTGTCCCAGAGGTCCTTGAACGACTCCTTGAGATCCTGGCCGGCGCACCAGGCCTCGCCGGCGCCCGTAAGCACGAGCACCCGGACTTCGGGGTCGAACTCCAGCTCGTCGAGCACTTCGAGCATCTCGTAGTGCATCGTCGGGTTCATCGCGTTGCGCTTCTCCGGGCGGTTGAGCGTCACCCAGGCAACGCCGTTCTCGCGCTCGACGAGCACTGTCTCGTAGGCCGGCACGGCGCGATTATACGGGCGCCGCTCCAATGTCGGACAAAAGCCGACGTTGTTAGAGTCGCCGCATGGATTGGGAGCTTCCGGAGGAGCTGCGGCTGCTGCAGGCGACGGTCCGCGAGTTCGTCGAGCGCGAGCTGATCCCGATCGAGATGAGCTTTCCCGACGGCGAATGGGTGCCGCCCGAGCTGCTTGCTCCGCTCCAGGCGAAGGCGAAGGAGCTCGGGCTCTGGATGATCGACGTGCCGGAGGAGCTCGGCGGCGCCGGGCTGAGCCTGCTCGCGCAGTCGGTGATCGTCGAAGAGGTCGCGCGCACGGTCGCGATGCCCTTCCGCGGCAACCCGCTCTTCGGCCCGCACCTGAGCCCGATCCTCAGGGCCTGCAACGAGGACCAGTTCGAGCGCTATGTCTACCCGGTGCTCCGCGGCGAGAAGCGCGCCTGCTTCGCCCAGACCGAGGCCGAGGCGGGCGCCGACCCCTCCTCGATGCGGACGACCGCGGTCAGCGACGGGGACGACTGGATCATGAACGGCTCGAAGCGGTTCATCACGCTTGCGAACCACTCGGACTTCGCGACCGTGCTCGCGGTGACCGATCCCGAGGCTCCGCGCGGCCGCACGATCAGCTGCTTCCTCGTCGACCTCGCGAGCCCGGGCGTCGAGCTCCTGCGGCCGCAGCCGACGATGATGGGCGATGCGCCCTGGGAGCTCGGCTTCCAGGACGTCCGCATCCCCGGGGCGAATCTCGTCGGCGAGCAGGGTGGCGGGTTCGCGCTCGGCCAGGGATTTCTCACCGTGGGCCGCGTGCTCGGCCACGGCGCACATCCGGTGGGTGTCGCGCAGCGGGCGCTCGAGCTCGCGATCGACTACTCGAAGACGCGCGTCACCTTCGGCCAGCCGCTCTCGGAGCGCCAGGCGATCCAGTTCATGATCGCCGACTCGGCGATCGAGATCCACGCCGCGCGCCTGATGGTGCAGCGGTGCGCGTCACGCTACGACCAGGGGCTCGACACCCGCGACGAGTCCTACATGGTGAAGGTCTACTGCGCCGAGATGGTGAACCGCGTCGTCGACCGGGCGATCCAGATCCACGGCTCGGTCGGGCTCACCACCGAGCTGCCGCTCGAGCGCTGGTTCCGCCAGATGCGCTCGATCAGGATCACCGAGGGCGCGACCGAGGTGATGCGCTGGCGGCTCGCGCGGAATCTGATCCGCGCTCGTCCCTGATGCTCGAGGGCTATACCGCGCTCGACTTGACGGGCCTCGAGGGCCAACTCGCCGGCAAGCTGCTCGCCGATCTCGGGATGCGGGTGCTCAAGGCCGAGCCTCCCGGCGGCGATCCCGTCCGACGCGTCGGGCCGTTCGCAGGCGGAATTGCCCACCTCGAAGGGAGCCTTCGCTTCGCCTTCCTGAACGGCGGCAAGGAGAGCATCCTCGCCGAAGCGCCCGACGAGATCTTCCGGCTCGCGACCCAGGTCGACGTCGTGCTCGAGAGCGGCCCACCCGGCGTGTTCCCGGTCGAGAAGATGCGGGCCGCGAGCCCGGGCGTGATCGTCGCCTCGGTCACGGGCTTCGGCCAGACGGGGCCGCATGCGGGCTTCCGGGCACCTGAGATCGTCGCGCTCGCGATGGGCGGTCTGATGTACATCTCGGGCGACCCCGCGCGCCCACCCGTCTGCGCGCCCGAGACACAGGCCTTCTACTACGGCTCCGTGGCGGCCGCGCTCGGGGTCGTGCTCGCCCTTCGGCGGCGGGAGCTGACCGGGCGCGGCGACCACGTCGACGTGTCGATCCAGGAGGCGGTGGCGACCCAGGAGCACCTGATCCGCGAGGCCGTCTCGGGCCACCCCGTCCGGCGCGAAGGGAGCCAACACAAGCACGTCTCGCCGGCCCGGATCTTCCCGTGCCGGGACGGGCACGTCTTCCTGTTTGTCTCCTCGATCCACTGGCAACGGTTCCTCGACCTGTGGACCGGCCACCCGCCTGAGTTCGACGGCGGCGACTGGGGCTCGCCCGTCTTCCGGCGCGAGCATGCGGGGCGGATCAACGAGGAGGTCGAACGCTTCACGCGGCCATACGCGAAGCTCGAGCTGACCGAGCTCCTGCAGGAGGCCGGGATTCCCTGCCTCCCCGTCTCGAAGCCCTCGGAGTTCATGGACGACCCCCAAGCGGTCGAGCGCGACTTCTTCGCCGACGTCGAGACCGAGACGCTCGGGACGTATCGCTGCCCGAGGCTGCCGGTGACCGTCGACGGGAAGCGCCTGCCGAGCGGCCCGCCGCCGTTGCTCGGGGCGAACCGGGGTGAGCCGGCGCCGCGCGCCGAGCCGGCCACGGGTGGCGAGGCGGGACCGCCGCTCGAGGGCGTGCGCGTGGTGACCCTCACCACCGGAATCGCCGGGCCGAATGCCGCCCGCTACCTGGCGAACTTCGGCGCCGAGGTGATCAAGGTCGAGTCCCGTGAAGGCGGCCTCGACGCGTTTCGCTTCTTCGGGAGCGATCTCGATGCGTCGCCGCGGTTCCTCGAGACGAACCTCGGCGTCAGCTCGGTGACCCTGAACCTGAAGGAGCCTGCCGGCGTCGCCCTTTTCAAGGAGCTCGTGGCGGAGTCCGACGTCGTACTCGAGAACTTTCGCCCCGACGTCCTGCCGCGGCTCGGGCTCGGCTACGAGGCGCTCCGGGCCGTCCGCGAGGACATCATCCTCGCCCGCATGCCCGGCCTCGGGACGACGGGCCCGCGCCGGCTCTACGGCACCTGGGGCCCGACGCTTTCGGCGTTCTCCGGCCTCACCTATCTCTGGAACCATCCGGACGAGCCCGAGCCGGTCGGCTCGCAGGGTGTGCTGCCCGACTACCTCGCCGGCCTGCTCGCACCGCTGATCGTGACCGCGGCCCTGCTCCGGCGCTCGCGGACGGGCGAGGGGGCAGAGCTCGACCTCGCCCAGGTCGAGGCCGCGGCCTACGTCCTCGGCACCAGCTATCTCGCCGCCTCGGTGAACGGCGCCGACCCGGAACCCGCCGGCAACACCGACCCCTCGCGGGCGCTGCACGGCTGCTACCCGAGCCGCGGCGACGACCGGTGGTGCGTGATCGTCTGCGAGGACGAGTCCGAGTGGGCTGCCTTCTGCGACGAGTCCGGTTGCTCGCTCGCAGCGTCCGACCGCGACGCCGAGGTCGCCCGCTGGAGCGCCGGGCTCGAGGCCTTCGAGGCGATGGAGCGGCTCCAGGCCGCCGGTGTGGCCTCAGGCGTCGTGCAGAGCGGCGCGGATCTCGCCGCGGACTCACACCTCGCCGCGCGCGAGTTCGTGAAGACGGTGAGCCACCCGACGCTCGAGACGGTGACCGTGGCGGGGCTGCCGCTGCGCTTCGCCGAAGCTCCGACCCGGCCCTACCGGTGTGCCTCTCCACTCGGCGCCGACAACGAGGAGCTCATCTGCGGGCTGCTAGGACATAGCCGCGAGCAGCTGACCGCCTGGGAGGACGCACACGTTGTCTACTAGCCTGACCGAAGCCGAAACCGCCGTCCTGTCGGCGATCCTCGCCCGGCTGATCCCGGCCGACGAGAACGGTCCCGGCGCCGAGGAGGCGCGCGTGATCGACTACATCGACCTCGCGCTCGCGGGCCCGCTCGCAGTGCTTCGCGCGAGCTATCGCGCGAACCTGCCGGCGGTCGACGCCTACGCGCAAACCCTCCACGGCGAGGTCTTTTCCGCTCTCGGCGCCGAGCAGCAAGACGCCGTGCTCGGCGCGCTCGAGGACGGCTCGGCGCCCGGGTTCGATCCGTCCTCGCGGGTGTTCTTCGACCTCGTCCGGGTGCACGCGATCGAGGGAATGTTCGGTGACCCTTCCCACGGCGGAAACGCCGGCTATGCCGGCTGGAAGCTGATCGGCTTCCCGGGGCCGCTCGGGACGTTCACCGACGCCGACCAGCAGGCCGGGACCGAGGTCTCGCCGGTGTGGGCCGATGACTGAGATGCCGGACCGGCTGGCCCCGGTCGACGTCGTCGTGGTCGGGCTCGGTGCGGCCGGCGGCATCGTCGCCAACCAGCTCGCCGGGCAAGGGCTGCGCGTGGTCGCTCTCGAAGCCGGGCCGCGCGTGGCGAAAGAGTCGTTCGTCTTCGACGAGATCGCGAACGACATCCGCAACGTCCTCGGTGATCCGAAGATCAACAGCGAGGTGCCGACGTGGCGTCCGACGCCGGAGCTCGAGGCGACGACAAGCCGTGCCGGCCGCATCGTCAGCCTGATGTCGAACGGCGTCGGCGGCGGCTCGATCCACTACGCCGGGGCGCACCACCGTTTCGCGCCGTGGCATTTCGCGGTCAGGAGCGAGAGCCTTGCCCGGTACGGCCCAGGGTCGCTTCCGGCCTATTCGACCGTGACCGACTGGCCGATCGGATACGCCGAGCTGGCGCCCTACTACGACGCGATCGAGGAGGAGCTCGGGGTCTCGGGCCGCGGCGGGGAGAACGTCTTCGAGGGCCCGCGGACGCGCGACTTCCCGCTCGGGCCGCTCCGGCGCACGGGCTGGACGGAGCTCGTCGCGGAGGCAGCACGGCGGCGCGGGCTCCACCCGTTCGCGGGCCCCGCGGCGATCCTGTCGGAGCCCTACCGCGGGCAGCCCGCGTGCACCTACTGCGGCTTCTGCAACTTCAACGGCTGCCATGCCGACGCGAAGGGGTCGACCTACTTGAACGTGATCCCGCGGGCGGAGGCGACGGGCAATCTGGAGGTCGTCGACGGCGCGCGCGTCCTCTCGCTCCCGGTCGACGGCCACGGCCGGGCAGCCGGCGCGCTCTACACGCGCGGCGGGCGAACGTTCGTCCAGCCGGCAGCGGCCGTCGTGCTCTGCGCGCACACGTTCGAGAACACCCGGCTGCTCCTGCTGTCCCGGTCGGCGGACTTCCCCGACGGGCTTGCGAACGCGAACGGCCAGGTTGGTCGCAACGCGATGAGTCACATCTACGTCGGGGTCGATGCCGTCTTCCCGGGCCTGACACTGAACCGTTACGGCGGCACTTTTCCGCAATGCACCTCGCTCGACGATTTCAACGCTGACAACTTCGATCACACAGGACTGGGGTTCGTCGGCGGCGCGTGCATGAATGCGGTGCAGGAGGCGAAGCCGATCGGCACCGCTCTCTCGACGCCCCCGTCGGTGCCTCGCTGGGGCTCGGCGTGGAAAGCCTGGCTCACGAAGAACGGCAACTCGGTGGGCCGGATGATCGCGACGGCCGAGAGTCTTTCGTACGAGGATTCGTTCCTCGACCTCGATCCCTCGGTGGTCGATCCGCAGGGCGTTCCCGTCGTCCGCATCACCTACCGCCTGCACGAGCAGGAGGAGCGGCGGTACGACTACCTCCACGCGCGGATGACCGAGCTCCTGCACGAGGCCGGGGCGGGGGAGACATGGAGCTCCTTCCCGAAGCTCCCGGCGGCGCCGTTCCAGAGCGTCTTCGGGGCGACACGGATGGGCGACGATCCGGCGTCGAGCGTCGTCGACCGCTTCTGCTTCTCGCATGAGGTGCCGAACCTCGCGATCGTCGGCGCCTCGAGCTTCCCGACCTCGGGCGGCTACGCGCCGACGGCCACGATCCAGGCGCTTGCCTGGCGTACGGCCGATCGGCTCGTCGAGCAGTGGGCCTCGCTCACGGCGTGACAGCCGCCGGAGCGGCCTCCGGCTCGAGCAGGATGAGGAGCAGCGCGACGCCGATCACCCCGGGCAGGACCCAGAACGCCGTCTGGTAGTCGGTGAGCGATGCGACGAGGCCGAGGATGACGCCGCCCAGGCCGACGCCGCAGTCGATTGCGATGTTCCAGAGCGTCGTCGGCACCGCGAAGCCCGCCGGGCCCGCGCGGGCGAGCATGTCGAGCTGCGAGGAGGTTGCGAGCAGGCCGTAGCCGGCGCCGAAGAGCACGCCGGCCGAGACGACGACGATCCCGGGCCCGCTGCCCGAGGCGAGCAGGATCAGGCCGACGAGCGAGAGCAGCGCTCCGGGCACGACGAGGGCCCGCGGGCCCGTCCGGTCGAGGACATGCCCCCCGAGCCAGCGTGTCAGGTAGGCGAGCGTGCCGAAGCACAGCAGGAAGCTCGAGGCCGAGGCGAGCCCGTCACCGAGCAGCCAGAGCGGGACGAAGCTGATCGCCGCACCGCGGCTGAGGCTGATCAAGAGAAACCAGGAGAACGGCCAGCCGAACGCCGGGGAGACGAGTGCTCGCAGCAGCCCCGGCGGCCGGGGCCGCGGCTCGGCATGCACCGGTTGGAGGCCTGCGGAGATCGCGACTCCGACGAGTCCGAGCGCGCCGGCGACGACGAACGCCGTGTCGGCCCCCGAGTTGTGCAGCAGGTAGACCCCGAAGGCCGGCGCGAAGACGGGCGGCACCCCGGCCGCGAGCCCGGCGTACCCGAGGACACGGCCCCTTCGCTCCGGCGCCGTGAGCTCCGCGATCAAGGTCCCCGAGGTCACGGTCGCGATCCCGAAACCGAGCCCCCGCAGCGCAGTCGCGACGAGCACTACCCCGAGGTCGCTCTTCGCCGGCACGTAGACGAAGCACGGCAGCCCGAGCAGCAGAAACGCGGTGACGAGCAGCCGCCGGGCCCCGTAGCGCCGCAGCACCTGCGGCATCCGAAGCTGCGTCGCGACCGCGGCGAAGTAGAAGGCTCCCGTCACGAGCCCGGCGACGCTCGAGCCGCCCGTCTGCGCGACCACGGCGGGCAGAACGGGCACGAGCAGTGTCGTGTTGACGAAGAGGACGAAGAACCCGAACAGGAGCAGCCGGACGTTCACGAGCGGGCATTCTCGTAGAGTTGGACGCGTGAGCGAGCAGACGGCACCCGCAGCCTCGGACGCGGCGGCACAGACTCAGGTCGGTGTTTCGATTCGTGGTGTGTCGAAGGTGTATGAGACGCGGGGGGATCCGATTTTGGCGTTGCAGGATTGTTCGTTGGAGATGGGTGCGGGTGAGTTTGTGTCGGTGGTTGGTCCGTCTGGGTGTGGGAAGTCGACGTTGATGTTGATGGTGGCGGGGTTGATTTCGTCGAGTTCGGGGTCGATTGAGATCGGGTCGAGTGGTGTGCGGGGGCCGTATACGGATTTGGGGATCGTGTTTCAGGAGCCTGTGTTGTTGGATTGGCGGAAGGTGCTTGGGAATGTGTTGTTGCAGGTTGAGCTCAGGAAGGGCTACGACAAGCGGAAATATCGGGCGCGGGCGTTGGAGTTGCTTGATTTGGTGGGGTTGAAGGGGTTCGAGGATCGGTATCCGTTTGAGTTGTCGGGTGGGATGCGGCAGCGGGTCTCGATTTGTCGGGCGCTTTTGCATGATCCGCCGCTCTTGTTGATGGATGAGCCGTTTGGGGCGTTGGATGCGTTGAGTCGGGATCAGCTGAACCTTGATTTGCAGAGTTTGTGGTTGAAGTCGAAGAAGACGGTGATGTTTGTGACGCACTCGATCAGTGAGGCGGTGTTTCTCGGGGATCGGGTGGTGGTGTTTTCGGGGAGGCCGGGTCGGGTGGTCGAGGTGCTCGACATCGATTTGCCGCGGCCGAGGCATCTCTCGGTGCGCGAGACCCCCGAGTTCGGACGGTACGCCGGCGAGATCCGCCGCGTCTTCTCCTCACTCGGCGTCCTCCGCGAAGAACCACTCGAGCTCGGTCAAGAGAGCCACGCGACATGAGCGCCCGCGAGACGACCGGCGAACGGGCCGCAGAGCTCCATTTGAGCGCGACCATCGTCAACGGCCTCTGTGGCTCGATGGCCCTTCCGGGCTCGGCGGATGCCCCGTTCGACCTGCCCGCCGTCATGCGCGCGGGCGGCGTGACCGCGGTGAACCTGACCGTCTCGGTCTCGGATGCCTACAAGGCGACCTGCACGAAGCTCTCCTACCTGCTCCAGGCGATCGAGCGGCAGGACGCCGAGGGGACGCGCGTTGCCCGATCGGTCGAGGACATCGCCGCGGCGAAGCGCGAGGGAGGCGCCGCGATCGTCATCGGCTTCCAGAACTCCGACCCGATCGAGGGCAATCTCGCGTTTCTCGATCTCTTCCACCGCCTGGGCCTCCGCATCGTCCAGCTGACCTACCAGCGCCGAAACCTCGCGGCCGACGGCGGCGGCGAGACGGCCGATGCCGGGCTGAGCGTGTTCGGGCGCGAGCTCGTCACCGAGCTGAACCGACTCGGGATCCTGATCGACCTCTCGCACACCGGCGTCACGAGCACGCTCGAGGCGATCGAGGCGTCGACCGCGCCGGTCTCGATCACCCACTCCTGCCTGCAACGGTTCAACCCGGTCGCGCGGAACGCGACCGACGAGGAGGTCAAGGCGCTCGCCGCGAAGGGCGGCGTGTTCGGGATGAACGCGATCGCACGTCTGATCTCGCCGACCGGGCGGCAGGTGGGGGCAACCGTTGAGCAGTTCGTCGACCAGATCGACTACCTCGTCGACCTGATCGGCATCGACCACATCGGCATCGGCCTCGACATCAACGAAGGCCTGACGCCGGAGCTCTTCGAGCAGCGCCGCAGGGGCTTCCTGACCGAGTTCCCGGAGCTGCGGATGGGGGGCGATTTCCCGTTCGAGCACTACTACGCCTTTGGCCTCACGAGCATGACGAATATCCGCCTGATCACCGACGCACTCGTCGCGCACGACTACTCCGACGACGACGTCCGGAAGATCCTCGGCGGCAACTTCCTGCGTCTCTTCGGCGAGGTCTGGGGATGACGGCAGGGGGCGAGCCGGGCTCCGGGTCGCTGACGACGATCGTCAGGACGCAGCGGACGACGCAGGTCCGGATCCAGCTCGAGGACGCGATCCGAAACGGCGAGTTCGGGCCGGGAGACCGCCTGCCCTCGGAGCGCGAGCTCGTGCAGACGTTCGGGGTCAGCCGGGTCAGCGTCCGCGAGGCGATCCGCTCGCTCGAGGCGCTCGGCGTGATCGACGTCCAGCATGGCCGAGGCGCCTTCGTCAGCAAGCGCCGCTCTGGGTTCGGTGAGCCGCTCTCCCGCTGGCTCCTGGCCCATCAGGACGAGATCTTCGAGCTCCACCGCGTCCGGGGCGCACTCGACGAGCTCGCAGCCGAGTCGGCGGCCGAGCGCCGTGACGAGCCCGGGATCGCGAAGCTGACCGCCGCCAACGAGGCACTGCGGGACGCGATCGCCGACGGCGCCCCCGTCGAGACGCTGATGCTTCGGGACATCGACTTCCATCTCGCGGTCGCCGAGGCAAGCGGGATCCGCCTGCTCTACGACCTGCTCTTCGACCTCCAGACCTACCTGGCCGAGGCGCGCCAGTTCGCCTTCTCGACTCCCGGCCGGCCGCCGAAGTCGGTCGACGAGCATCAGCGCATCGTCGACGCCGTCGTCGCGGGCGATCCGGACGCTGCGCGCAAGGCGATGGCCGACCACGTGATCGCGATCCGCGCGATCGCCGCTTCTGCGGCAAAGGGCGAGTAGAGCGGCGACAGCTGTCCCGCCGGCGGGACAGCCGCGGCGTCAGACCTGCTCGACCGTGCGCTGGTTGTCGAGCCGCTCGCCGGTCGTGCCGCCGATATGGACGAGCTTGTCGGGCTCGTCGTCGAAGATCGTCGGGGCGCTCGCGGAGGAGAAGACGGCGAGCACGTGCAGCGTTTCGGTGCCGACGTTCTTGAAGCCGTGATGCGAGTACGGCGGCAGGATCATCAGATCACCGGCCTCGAGCATCGTGTGCTCGCCGTCGACCCAGAACTCGGCCGTTCCCTCGAGCACCATGATGATCTCCTCGAGCCCGTCCGGATGGGTGTGGGTCGGCGCTCCGATGCCGGGGTCGTTCCACGACTCGTTGACGATCAGCTTGGTCGTGCCGCCGACCGACGCAGCCGCGTGGAGGATCCCCCGCTTGCCGGGCCGCCAGCTCGCCTCACTCTTGTCTCCCTTGCGTACGACCGTCATGCCCGAAGGATGTCACAGAGGGATTCGAGAACCCGGCTGACTTGATCCCGGATCCACCGATTCGCGCGGGCGGTGCGTCCGTCTGGGCTCGCCGGGCCGCTCCCCGGCCGACCTCCGGCCCCTTCGGGGCCTGCGCCCGACCGGTGCGCTCCGGGTCACAGACAAGCCGAACGGGCCTTGGCCCGCCCGGCTCGTCCGCGCCCCGTCCTGACGGCCAAGCCGAACGCCCCGCGATCACGCGCCTCAGTGGATCCGGGATAATCGAACGCATGAGATTCGGCGTCGTTCAGGAAGCGTATTTCCGGCCCGGCATGACGCTCGCGGAGCGCTATCTCGACATGGTCGACGAGGCGGTCGCGGCGGAGGAGGCCGGCTTCGACTTCTACTGCACCTCCGAGCAGCACTTCGGCTTCTCGGAGTCGTACTACGTCGATCGCGCCGACAAGTTCCACGTCCAGAAGAGCGGTTCGCTCGCCTCGCCGGAGTCGTTTCTCTCGTTCGTCGCCGCCCGCACCGAGCGGATCCGGCTGCGACCGACCTCGGTCGTCCTGCTCACCTTCAACCACCCGGTGCGAGTTGCCGAATGGATTGCGACGCTCGACGTGCTCACGAACGGGCGCGTCGACCTCGGCACGGCCCGCTCCAACAACCTGAGCACGATTCAGGCCTTCGGAGTGCACCCGAAGGACACCAAGGAGATCTGGCGCGAGTCGCTCGAGGTGATCGTGAAGGCCTTCACGGAGGATCCCTTCACCCACGAAGGGCAGTGGTGGCAGTGGCCGGAGCCTAGGACGCTGACGCCGAAGCCCGTCCAGAAGCCGCACCCGCCGATCTTCGTCTCGGCCTCGAGCGTCGCCACGCACCGCGGCGCCGCCGAGCTCGGACTCGGCGGGATGACCGGCGGCAGCATCGTCGGCTGGCAGTACGTCGAGGAGGCTGCTACCGCCTACGTCGAGGCGATCCCGAACGCGACGCCGCTGACCGGCTCGACCGTGAACCACTCGCTCGGCATGTTCGTGACCCGGGTCAACTGCGCCGACACGACCGAGGAGGCGCGCGCCGGGATCGAGAAGACGGCGCTGAACTTCATCGACCTGAACATCGGCCCGGGCGGCCGCTACGAGCAGCTCGCACCGACCTCGCCCGACTACGGCTATCTCGCGAACATCAAGGAGATGCAGGACCACATGCACGACCTCGACTACCTGATGGATCGTTCCCCCTACGTGCTCTTCGGCACGCCGGACTTCCTGATCGAGAAGTTCAAGCGGATGGAGGCGATGGGCTACACCGAGCTCCTGCTCGGGATCGAGGGGATGTCCCACGAGGAAAACCTCCGCGCGATCGACATGCTCGGGAAGCACGTGCTGCCGGCGTTCGACCGCGAGCCCGTGGCCACGACCGCCTAGAGCGAGCCGGGTGGAGCGATGGCGGGGGTGATCGAAACGCCGCAGGTCGAGCAGCCTGTGGCGGCGCACGGAGCCCGTGGTGCCTGGCACCGCTACGGGGACGGGGCGGCCGGCGTGCTGCTGCCGCTCTTCGCGCTCGCCCTGGCGCTCGCCGCCTGGGAGGCGTGGGTCAGGTTCGACCACGTCCCGCGCTACATCATGGCGCCGTTCTCGACCGTGGCCCAGGTCGCGTTCCACGCGCGCACGAACCTGCTCTCCCAGGCATGGGTGACGCTCTACGAGGCGCTGCTCGGCTTTGCGGTCGCGATCGTCGTCGGCATCCTGCTCGCGCTCCTGATCGACTCCTCGTGGCGGATCGAGCAGATGCTCTGGCCGTTCCTCGTCGCTTCCCAGGTGATGCCGGTCGTCGCGTTCGCGCCGATCATCATCGTCTGGTTCGGCTTCGGGCTGACCCCGAAGGTGCTGATCGTCGCGCTGCTCGGCACCTTCCTCGTGACGATCGAGTGCGTGGCCGGGCTGAAGTCGCTCCAGCCCGAGAAGAAGCTCCTGTTCGCCTCGATCGGCGCCAATCGGTTCCAGGTGTACACGAAGGTGAAGCTGCCGCACGCGCTGCCGAGCATGTTCATCGGGATCAAGCTCGCCTCGATGCTGGCGCTGACGGGCGCGGTCGTCGGCGAGTTCGTCGCCTCGCAGCGCGGCCTGGGGCACTACATCACCTACGAAGGCGGCCTTCCCGACCCGGCGTCGGCGACTGCCGGGATCCTCTACCTGGTCGCGATGGGCCTCCTGCTCTACGCCACGATCTCCGGCATCGAGCGGCTCGCGATCCCCTGGCACGAATCGCAGCGGCTCGAGCTGATGAAGGACGAGCGGTGAGCGGCTTTCTCCGGCGCGCGCCTGCCCGTCTCGCCGACTGGGCCTACGGGGTGCGCTACGCGATCGGAGGAGTCGTCGGCTTCATCGTCCTCTGGCAGTTGCTCGCGATGTCCGGCCGGGTGCAGTCGGAGATCCTTCCGACGTTCACCTCGGTGATGAAGGCCCTCTGGGACAACCGCCAGCTGCTCTGGAAGCAGAGCCTCGTCACGCTCAAGGAGGCGCTGACGGGCTTCGCGCTGAGCATCCTGATCGGCATTCCGCTCGGTGTCGCCCTCGCGAGCTTCCGCTGGCTCGACCGGAGCGTCCGGCCGCTGCTCGTCGCGGGCCAGGTGACGCCCAAGGTCGCGCTCGCGCCGATCTTCCTGGCCCTGTTCGGGTTCGGGACCGAGCCGAAGATCGTGCTCGCCTTCCTGCTCGGGGTGTTCCCGATCGTGCTCGACACGATCCTCGGGCTGCGGAGCCTGCAGCTCGAGAAGGTCTATCTCGCCCGCAGCTGCGGTGCCGGCTGGCTCACGATCATGGTCAAGATCCGCCTCCCGAACGCCCTGCCGCTGATGATGACCGGCGTGAAGATCGCAGCGACGCTCTCGGTCACCGGGGCGATCGTGGCCGAGTACATCACTCCCGCCAAGGGGCTCGGCGCGACGATCATCCCCGCCGGCGCAGAGCTCGAGACCTCACTGCTCTATGCCGCGATCATCTGCCTCGGGGCGCTCGGCTTCCTGCTGTTCGGGGCCGTGTCCCGGGTGGAGCGGATCGCAGTCGCGTGGCACCCCTCGCAGCGGAACCGCCCCGGCTCGCGGCGCGCTAGGCGGACCTGGCCGGCCACACGAACACAGGCCCAATAAGTCCGAGCGACACCTCGGCTCCGACCGCCAGCTCGCCCGGGCCGGCGCTCCGTGCGACGAGCTCGATCGCCCCCGTTGTAGAGGGTGATCGTCGCCTCGCCGCCGCCCGGCGAGGAGCCGCCGCAGCCCGCTGCAAGCAGCACGAACAGGGCTGAAACGGCAAGCGCCGCCCGGCCTCCCCGACGTGTCGTCGGGGAGATCCGGACGGAGCTAGGAGGTTTCGTGAACGCCGCTACTTGCTCGGCGGACCGGCCGGGATGAACTGGTTCGTGAAGAGCGAGGTCGCCGACGGGGCCGCCACCGTGAGGACGCCCTCGAGCTTGAGCTGCGAGACCGCGCGTCCCCAGTCCGCGACGGCCATCCATCCGGGCGGATGGCCGAGCTCGGCCTTCGTGTAGCGAACCTTCTTCATCGTCTTGAGCGTCGCGACGTTCGTCTTCGCCGTCGCGAGCGGCGACTGGTTCGCGATCAGGCCCTGGAGATCGCCGGCCGCGAGGTTTGGGTTGTCGTAGGCGAAGTTCCATCCCTGCATGGTCGCCTTCATGAACCGTTTCACGAGGTCCGGGTTGCTCTGGATCGTGTTCGTGTTGGCGATCACGACGTTGCCGGTGAAGCCGAGACCGACCTCGGAGAACGGGTAGAAGTTCGTCTTGCCACCGCTGATCCCGGCGTTGATCCGGAGCCTGTCCGAATAGGAGACGCAGAGACAGCCGTCGGCGGCGCCCGATGTGACCGACGTGTCGAGTGCCGACGGCGCGACGGTGACGAGATTGACGCCGGTGATGCCCTTGTCCTTCAGGTAGGCCTGGAAGATCGGGACGAGCAGGCTGTTACCCGTGGCGATCGTCTTGCCGGAGAGGCCTGCGGGCGAGGTGATACTCGGCACCGTGACGATCCCGAAGCCGTCCTGGCCCTCCATCACGCCGATGGCCTTGATCGGCTCCCCGGCCGCAACTGCGGTCACGAGAGCGCTGGTCGCGATCTCTCCGAACTGGACCTGTCCGGTTGCGACCGCCTGGGCCGTCGCCGGCGATCCCGTTCCTGGGGAGTAGTTGAGCTGGATGCCCTGCTTGTTGTAGTACCCGTTCGGCTCCTCGGCGACGATGTAGCCGGCGTCCGTGCCGTTCGTCGTAAAGTCATCCATGAAGGAGACGGTGTCGAGCGCATGGGTCCGCGTTGTCCCGCTCGCGGCCGGGATCAGCGCCAGCACGAGGAAGGCGCCGAACAGTCCGACGAGCCAACGCGACTTCGTCCGGGTGATCGCAGTTTTCATTGCAGGAATCTCTCCTCTGGTTATGAGTCGGTCGCTTGAACTCGCCGCATCGCGAACGCGAGCTGCCAACGTCGGACACTCGACTCGATCGACTGTAACACGGTCGAGTCGGGCCTCTATCTCTCTCGATGAATGGTCTCCCACTGCGACGACGGTCGCACGAAATCGATGGCGGCGCAACCGGCTCACTACACTCGGGCGGCGATGAGCGGCCCTCCGCCCAAGCCTGCGCGTGGTGAGATCTTCGTCGGAAAGGCGAGCGACTTCGACGCCGGAACCTGCCGGCTCGTCGCCGCCGGCGGGCGGGAGATCGGGGTTCGCACGCACGGCGGGCAGTTCTTCGCCTATGAGAACCGGTGCCTCCATCAGGGAGGTCCCGTCTGCGAGGGACTGATCGTCAACCGGGTCGAAGAGGTCGTCGGGAGCGGCGGCGAGCTCGTCGAGCAGCGGTTCTCGGAGGCCCACGTCCATCTCGTCTGCCCCTGGCACGGCTTCGAGTACGACCTTCGCACCGGAGTCCTCGCCGCCGATCCGCAACGACGGCTCCGGAGCTACGAGGTCGTGCGGCGCGGCGACGAGGTCTACGTTGTCGCCTGAGCTCCCGCCCGACCTGCGCGACGTCCGGATCGGCGAGCGCTTCGATACCCGGGAGGCGCTCCGGAACGCGACCGAACAGGCGGCCGCCCGTGGGTACGACCGGTTCACGATCGTCGACGCGGATGCGCATCACTACGAGACCGAGTCCTGGGCGGAGATCGTCCAGTACATCGAGGATCCGATCATCCGCTACGAGGCAACGGGCGGCGGCTCGATGGCGATCGTCGGCGGCACGGCGCTGCTGATCGGAGGGATCGGCAACCAGGACATCTCGGGTCGGATCCTCCGCCAGCCTCTCCGCAAGCTCGAGGCCCCGGAGCTGCACGGCGCCGAGCGGGAGACGCTGATCGTCCGGCGCGCGATGGAGGCGATGGGCATCGACTACCAGGTCGTATTCCCGACGCCGATGCTGAGTCTCGGCCTCCACCCGGTGACGGGCGTCGAGGTCGCGGTTGCGCGGGCCTATGCGCGGTGGCTCGGCGAGCGGATCCTGGCCGGCAACCCCCGGATCAAGTCGATGCTGTACCTGCCGTTCAACGATCCCGAGGCCTGTGTGAAGCTGGTCGAGGACTTCGGCGACATGCCCGGCGTCGTCGGCTTCATGGTCACCGGCACGCGCTTCCGGGCCGTGCACTCGAACGCCTATGCGCCGCTCTACCGGGCGCTCGAGGAGCGCGGGATGCCGATTGGCTTCCACGGCGGGTATCGCTGGCAGGGCGGTGACCGCTCGATGGAGTCGCTGAACAAGTTCCTCTCGGTACACGCGCTCGGCTTCCCGTTCTCGCTGATGGTCCACCTCACGAACTGGGTCGTGAACGGGATGCCGGTCAGGTTCCCACGTCTGAACGTGATCTGGATCGAGGGCGGGCTTGCCTGGCTGCCGTTCATGATGCAGCGCCTCGATCACGAGTACGCGATGCGGTCGTCCGAGGCTCCGCTCCTCGAGCGGCCGCCGAGCGAGTACATCCGCGAGATGTTCTTCACCTCCCAGCCGCTCGAGCGTCCCGACGACCACGAGCTGCTCGCGAAGACGTTCTCGATGATCAACGCCGAGACCCAGCTCCTCTACGCGTCCGATTACCCGCACTGGGACTTCGACCTGCCGAGCGTGATCTACGACCTGCCGTTCCTGACCGAGCAGGCCAAGCGCAACATCCTCGGCGGGAACGCCTGCCGCCTCTTCCATCTCGACGCACCGGCGGGTTGAGCGCGATGGCCGCTGACGGCTCGGCGGTGGAGCTCGACGCGGCAGTCGCGGCGCTGCAGCGGGCGCTGGCCGATCCCGCCTGGGGAGCCGCGGCCGATCCGGTGACGTTGCAGCGCCTCCTCGGCGCGGCGGTCGTCCTCTACGGGCGCAAGGTCGCCCAGGACGGCTGGATCCCGCCCTTCGGCGCCGCTACAGGCGAGACGGTGCCGACTGCCGGCGACGTCTGCCTGGCCGCCACCCAGATGCTCGACGCCGTCTCGGTCGAGATCTTCGAGCTCGCCCTCTGGAAGTCGTGGGCCCACGGCGCCGGGGAAGAGCCGCCGGGGGGAGGGGCGGTAACGTAGCGCGCCATGCGCTTTGGGATCCTCCAGGAGGCCGAACGGGACCCGCACGAGCGGTACCCCGAGATGTTCGTGGAGGCCGAGTTCGCCGAGCAGATGGGGTTCGACAGCTACGGCGTCTCCGAGCGGCACTTCCTCGAAGGCCGCGGCGTCTCCTCGCCCGAGGTGTTCCTGGCGGCGGTCGGCGCCCGGACGTCGAGCATACGGGTCCGGTACCTCTCGGTCGTCCTCCTCGCCTACAACCACCCGGTACGCGTCGCGGAGCAGCTGGCGACGCTCGACGTGATCACCGGAGGCCGGATCGAGGCCTCGACGGCGCGCTCCCAGCATCCCGCGACGATCGAGGGCTTCGGCATCGACCCGACGGAGACGCGTGCGCAGTGGTCGGAGTCGCTCGACGTGATCGTCAAGGCGCTGACGCAGGAGCGCTTCGAGCACTCCGGCACCTACTGGACGATCCCGGAGCGGAGCCTCTCGCCGAGGCCTGTGCAGACACCGCATCCGCCGCTCTTCGCCTCGGCGACGAGTATCGAGACGCATCGGATCGCGGGCGAGAAAGGGCTGCCCGTGATCTCCGGGAACAGCCTCGTCGGCGGCTGGGAGGGAGTCGAGGAGTCGATCGCGATCTACCGCGACTGCCTCGCGAAGGGGACGCCGATCACGACCACGAAGCCGTTCTTCGGGGCGGCGATGCTCGTCGTCCACTGTGCTCCGAGCAAGGAACAGGCCCAGGAGGAGGCGCGGCCCAGGGTGCTGCGCTTCCTCGAGTCGACGATCGCGAGGCGCCGCGCCCTCGCGCCGAGCTCGGCCGACTACGCCTACCAGGTCAAGGGCTTCGACGAGATCGAGCAAAACCGCGACGATCTCGACCACCTCGTCGACCGGTCGCCGTACTTCAGCGTCGGCACTCCCGAGTTCTTCGTCGAACGCTTCCGGAGGCTCGAGCGGATGGGCGTCGACGAGGTGATCCTCGAGATCGAGGGACTCGATCACGAGCTGCACATGCAGACGATCGAGTTGCTCGGCAAGCATGTCCTGCCCGAGCTCCGGGGCTAACCCCGTTGCGGTTGCCGCTCGCCTACGGCGGGATCGACTACCTCGACCGCACGCATGCGCTCGCGACCGGCGAGGTCTCGCCGCTCGGAGTCGAGCTCAACTTCCAGTCGATGGCGATCTCCGAGCTCTTCCGGCGGATGTGCCGCCATGCCGAGTTCGAGGCCGCCGAGCTCTCGCTGTCGACGACGATCGTCATGCACTCGCAGGGCGACGACCGCTTCGTCGCGATCCCGGTGTTCCCCGCCCGTGCGTTCCGGCAGCGCCAGCTCTACGTCCGCGCCGACAGCGAGCTCGAGAAGCCGGAGGATCTGGCCGGGAAGCGGATCGGCCTGCGCGAGTACCAGATCACCGCCGCGCTCTGGATCCGGGCCTTCCTTCAGCATGACTACGGCGTCGCACCTGAGAGCATCGACTGGTTCTACGGAGGGGTCGAGACGCCCTACTGGGCCGAGCGGCTCGAGCATCCCGCCCCGCCCGGGGTCAGGCTCGAGCGGATTCCCGCCGACCGTTCGCTCTCGGATCTCATCGTGGCGGGCGAGCTCGACGCACTCGCCGTCACCCACGCCCCACGACTCTTCCGCGAGGGGGCGCTTCGCCGCCTCTTCCCCGACTACCGGCCGGTCGAGGAGGACTACTTCCGCCGCACGGGCTTCTTCCCGATCATGCACACCGTGGTCATCCGCCGTGACGTCTACGAGGCAAACCGCTGGCTTGCGACCAGCCTCCTTCGCGCGTTCGACGAGGCCAAGGCGGCCGGGCGCCGGCTGACGCACGACCTGGACGTGCTCGCCGTCTCCGATCCCTGGTGGGAGCCCGAGCTCGACGCCGTCGACGCGCTCTTTCGCGGCGATCCGTTCCCCTACGGCTTCGCGGCCAACCGGGCGACGCTCGAGGCGATGACCCAGTACTCCTTCGAGCAGGGCCTCTCGGCCCGCAAGCTCGACCCCGAAGAGCTGTTTGCCCCCGAGACTCTCGACACCTAGCGATGCCGCACCCCGACAACTCGGGCTGGATGTCGATGCTCGCCGGCAAGCCGGTGACGCCGACCCGCTACACCTCGGTCGAGGAGGTCGTCGAAGGCCGCGGCAAGGCCTCGAGGCCACAACTGGCGCTGCCCGAGGTCGCGGAGCGGCACGAGGGCGTCCTTCTGCGCGAGCGCGACGGGCTGGTGCTGACCGCGGAGCTCTACGTTCCCCAGGGAGAGCCGCCGTTTCCGGCCCTGATCTACCTGCACGGCGGCGGGTGGTGCAGGCGCTCGGCGGCAGATGCGCGCTTTCCCGCGGTCACGATCGCCTCACGCGGCTATCTCGTCCTCAACCTCGACTACGGGCTGGCGCCGGAGCATCCCTTCCCGTGGGCCGTCGAGGACACGATCTACGCCGCCCGCTGGCTCGCCCGAAACGGCGAGCGCTACGGCGGCGATTCCGGGCCGATCGCGCTCGCCGGCGAGTCGGCAGGCGCGAACCTGAGCGCGGCCGCGATCGCCTATCTCCTCGGCGGCATCGAGGCGGAGCTCGACGAAGGCGATCTCCGCGACGTCCCGGTCTCGTTCTCGGCGGCGCTCCTCGCCTACGGCATCTTCGACTTCCCGCTACTCATGGCCGAGCCCGGTTCGAACATCGGCGCGGTCGAGTGGATGTGGAACGCGGCCTATCTCGGCCCGCACTACCTCTCCCGGCATCTCGACCCGCTGGTCAGCCCGGTCTACGCCCCGAACCTCGACCGGTTCCCGGCCACCTACCTCGGCGTCGGCGACGAAGACTCGCTGATGCCGCAATCGCTCTCGATGACGCGCGCGCTCACCCGGGCGAACGTGCCGACGACACTGTCTGTGATCGAAGGCTGCGACCACGCGTTCCTGAACCTCACGCACCTCCTGCCCTCTGCCGGGCCGGAGCTCGAGCGGATGCTCGGTTGGCTCCGGCTCCATGCCTCGACCGCTCCGGCCGGATGACGATCGTCGTCACCGTCCGGATCCCGGCCACGCTCGAGCAGGTGGCACGCGCCGAGGCTGCGCATCCGGGTCTCTACGAGGAGATCATCGAGCTCGCACGCTCGCACGGCCTGCTCTCGCACCGGCGCGTCTATCGCGAAGGCGAGATCATGGACATCGACGAGTGGGGGAGCGAGGAGGCCCGGGCCGCGTTCCGCGCGGAAGCGGGCCCGCTGGTCCAGAAGCTCTCGGCCGCCCGGGGCTCGGGCCCGAGCACGTCGGAGACCTGGCTGCCGCTGCACGACGAGTCCTAGAGGGCCTCCCGTCGCCGCCGGCCCGAGACCGAGGATCGTCTACGCCGGCGTCTCGCACTTCGCGCGGACGCTCGCGCTCGAGTCCGGCGAGGTGGCGCCTGCAGGCTTCGACCTCAACTACCTCACGCTGCCCGTTCCCGACGCCTTCGGACGGATGGTGCGTCACCGCGAGTTCGACGCCTCGGAGCTGTCGCTCGCCTCCTACATGGCGCTCGTGGCCGCAGGTGACAGGCGGTTCGTCGGCCTGCCGATCTTCCCGGCCCGATACTTCCGCCACCGCCAGCTCTACGTACGGCGCGGGGCGGGGATCGAGCGCCCGGAGGATCTCCGGGGCCGCCGGGTCGGGGTTCCCGACTACCACCAGACGGCGGCGCTGTGGGCCCGCGGCTTCCTGCTCCACGACTACGGCGTCGCGCCCGAGTCGTTCACGTGGGTGCGCGGCGGGCTCGACCGGCCGGGGAGCTTCGAGCAGCTCGGGCTGCCGCCGCCGGCCGGGGTCGAGCTCGAGGATGCGCCCCCCGGCCGCTCCATCGGAGAGCTGCTCGCCTCGGGCGACCTCGACGCGGTGATCGCACCGCGGGCGCCCGCCGTCTTCGGGCCGGGCTCCACGGTCTGCAGGCTCTTCCCGGACTACGCCGAGGTGGAGCGCGATTACTTCCGACGCACCGGCCTCTTCCCGATCATGCACCTCGTCGTCCTCTCGCGGGAGCGCTACGAGGCGACCCCGTCGCTCGCGGTGGCGCTACTCGAGGCGTTCATCGAGGCCAAGCGGCACGGTCACGCCTTGCTGCGTCGGGCCGGCGCCCTCGCAGACCCGTGGTGGTCGACCCGGCTCGAGGAGCTCGAGCGGGCCTTCGGGGGCGATCCGTTCCCCTACGGGCTCGAGCCCAACCGCCACGTGCTCGAGGCGGCGGCCGGCTACGCGGCGGAGCAGGGCCTCCTGGAGCGGCGAATCGAGATAAGCGAGCTCTTTGCGGCCGAGACCCGGGAGCATCCCGGCGGTTGAATCGCAATGTCTGACATGAGAGTGATATACATGTCAGACCAGTTGGCTCGGAAGACCTTTTCCCCCTCGAGTTCCGGTGCCGGCTTCGGCGCCGCAGAGCCCCTGGCCGGCGCCGAGGCGTTCCGCAACGGCCGCCCGGACGCGCTCTTCACCACCCGGACACGGGCGGGACGGACGGGCCTTCAGTTCAGGGACGGCTTCGACTTCGACGGGTGGACACGCATTGGCGTCCAGGTCGGCAGACTCGCCGACGCTTCGGCCTGGTGGATCGGCGACTGGCTGATCTTCGGGCAGAAGGCCTTCCCGGATCGGTACCGGAGCGCGATCGACGCGACCGGGTTCAGCTACCAGACCCTCCGCAACTACGCCTGGGTCGCAGCGCAGTTCGAGCTGTACCGCCGGCGGGACAACCTGAGCTTCGGCCATCACGCCGAGGTCGCCTCGCTTCCCGAGGAGGAGCAGGAGGAGTGGCTCCTCCGGGCGATCGCGCACCGGTGGTCGCGAAACGAGCTTCGGAGCCGCCTTCGCCGCGAGAACCGCGCCGAGGTGATGCCGATCGGTATCGCCCTCCAGGTCGAGGAGTCGAGGCACGAGCGCTGGCAGGCCGCGGCGATCGCTCACCAACGGTCGCTCTCGGACTGGATGCTCGACGTCCTCGATGCCGCAGCCGCAGCTGCGCTCGAAACCTCGCAGTAATCAGTCGCGCGGGATAACGGGCACGAGCAGCGCCGAGGGCCGGACGCGATCGTGGTGGATCGTGTGCACCGTCGTCGCCGCCGAGCACACGTGCCACGGGTAGTGAACCTGTGAGACCCCGGGTGCGGGGCGCGGGTTGCCGCGGAAGTCGAGCGACATGATCCGCAGGCGAAGCCGGTGGCCGCGGCGGAAGAGGTTTGCCGTCGGTGAGAGCGCGATCGCGTACTCCACGATCTCGCCCGGCGTCACCGGGTCGGCACTCGTGTGCGGGTGGTAGGGCTCCCACGGCGTCGACTGCTCCGGGTCGAGCTCGCGGTGTGAGGCCTTGAGGTAGCCGCGGGTGAGCTCACGTGCCGAGCCCGCGGGATCGACGTCGTCGATCGCGACGATCCAGGAGGTGTCGGGCTGGTCGATTGCGGCGTGGAGCCGGAGCGCGAGCGGTCCGATCACCTCGGTCTCCTCGGCAAAAGGGGCGGTCTCGTAGGCGAGCCCGGCGACCTCGCGCGTCTGGGAGAGCGGCTGCTGGACGAAGGCATCGCTCGAGCTCTCGAGCGGATCCGGCGTCCGGCTGAGGCCGCCCCAGGCGTGGAGGTAGAAGGTCTGCCAATCCGTGCGGGCAAGCGGCCACTCGTGTTCGTCGCGCCAGGTGTTCGAGCCCATCACGAAGAGCCGGACGGGCGGGTCGTCCATCACGCCGGTGTCGATTCCCTTCAGCCAATGGTCGTACCAGCGCACCACCTCCTCGTCGTAGCTCCGCGCGAGCGGACGCTCCTCATCGAGCGGGCGGTCGATCTCGAGCTTCTTCGGCGCGTCGATCCCGTTGAAGCTCCGGAACGTGCCGGTCAGGTGCATATGGGCATAGGCCCACCAGCCGGAGCGGACATAGAAGGGCACCTCGACCCGGTCGAAGCGCGTGTAGGCCGAGCGCTCCTTGTAGAACTCGTCGTCGAACGGATGCACGAGCACGTCGAAGAACGACGGGTTCGTCACCGGGTTGTCCACGATGTTCCAGAGCGTCGTGTACATCCGCAGGTCGGGGTCGGCCTTGACCTGCTCGACGAGCGCCGCAAGCTCGTCTGGGGCGAGCGACTCCGCGGTCACCGAGATCCGGTTGCCGAGCGTCGAGCGGGTGTACAGCTCGTAGAAGAAGGTCTGGATGATCCCGCCGTGGTGGGTTGCCTCGCGGTAGAAGTCCGCGACGCCGTTCCAGGGCATGATCGCCTTGAGGTGCGGCGGCCGCTCCGCCGCGACGTGGAGCTGGATCGTGCCGAAGTAGGAGATCCCGACCATCCCGACGTTGCCGTCGCACCACGGCTGGGCGGCGATCCATTCGACGAGGTCGTAGCCGTCCTCGGCCTCCTGCTTGGACATCCACCCGCGGTAGTCGCCCTCCGACTTGTTGACGCCGCGGCAGTCGGCGATCACGTGGACGTAACCGTTCTCGGTGAGGAAGCGCGGATCGCCCGCCTCGACTCCGCCGTCCCAGAGCGGGCTACCCGGAGGCTGCGCGAGCTCCTGGATCGCCTGCTTGCCTTTGCCGTACGGCGAGAGCGCAAGCAGCGCGGGAACCGGCGTGTCGGTATCCGGGCGGAAGACGTCGAGCGCGAGGCGAACCCCGTCCCGCATCGGGATCATCAGGTCTCGGTCGACGCGCATCTCGTAGCCGGCGAGCTCAGACGAGCTCGCAGATCGCCTCGATCTCGACGGCCATGTCCCACGGCATCACGGCCATCCCGCAGGCAGAACGGGCGTGCAGTCCACGTTCCTCGCCGAAGAGCTCGACGATCAGCTCGGAGAAGCCGTTCATCACCTGGGCCTGGTCGACGAACGACGGATCGCTGCTCACCATGCCGAGCACCTTGATCCAACGGAGCCTGTCGAGGTCGTATCCCTCCTCGAGCAGGACGCGAACCATGTTGAGCGCGGTCAGCGCCGCCGCCTCGCGGCCCTGCTCCACGGTGAGCTGGGCGCCGAGCTTTCCCTTGTAGACGAGCTCGGTGCCGCGGAAAGGTCCGTTGCCAGAAAGGTAAACAAGGCTGCCCGAACGGTTGGCGCGCTTCATGCGCGAGCGCGGCGCCGGCAGCGGGGGCGGGAGCTCGAGCCCGAGCTCTGCCAGGCGGTTCTCGACGGCGGTGGGCATTGCGCGAATCTAGCCGACGTCTAGAGCTTGTACTGCTCGAGCAGGCGCCGGGCGATCACGAGGTGCTGGATCTCGTTCGAGCCCTCGCCGAGGATCAGGACCGGTGCGTCGCGGTAGATTCGCTCGACGACGAATTCGGTGGAGTACCCGTACCCGCCGTGGATCCGCATTGCCTCGATCGCGACCTCCTCGGCCATCTCGGTCGCAAACAGCTTGGCCATCCCGGACTCGAGGTCGGCGCGCTCGCCGGCGTCCTTCTTCTCGGCGGCGTGCATCATCAAGAGCCGCGAGGCCTCGAGCTTCGTCGCCATCTGCGCGAGCTTGACCTGGATCGACTGGTGCTGGGCGATCGGCTTCCCGAACGCCTCGCGCTCCTGCGCGTAGCGGATCGACGCCTCGAACGCCGCGGTCGCGATCCCGATCGCGCGGGCGGCGATGTTGACCCGGCCGAGCTCGACGCCGCCCATGAACTGCTTGAAGCCCTGGCCGATCCCGGCCTCGCCGCCGAGAATGCTCGACGCCGGTGTCCGGAAGCCGTCGAAGACGAGCTCGACCGACTCGACGCCCTTGTAGCCGAGTTTCTTCAGCTTCGGCGGGATCGTCAGGCCGGGCTGCTCGGAGACCCGCGGCTCCTTCTCGATCAGGAAGGCCGTCATTCCGCGATGCCGGGGCTCCGCGTTCAGGTCGGTCTTCGTGAGCAGCATCACGAGGCTCGACTCGAAGCCGTTCGTCGCCCACATCTTCTGGCCGGTGATCGCGTACTCGTCACCGTCGCGCACGGCGTGGGTGCGGATCGCCTGCACGTCCGAGCCGGCCTGGGGCTCGGTCATCGAGTAGGCCGCATGCAGCTCGCCGGTTGCCATGCGCGGCAGGTACTGCTGACGCTGCTCCTCGGTGCCGTAGGTCTTGATCATCCAGGCCGAGATGAAATGGGTGTTCAGGACGCCCGAGAGCGACATCCAGCCCCGCGAGAGCTCGACCTGGATCAGCGCGTACGTGGTGAGGTCGAGCCCGAGCCCGTCGTACTCGGTCGGGATCGTCACGCCGAACAGCCCGAGCTCCTTCATCTGCTCGACGAGCGGGGTCGGGTACTCGTCGGCGTGCTCGTACTCGGAGGCGACCGGCATCACCTCCTTCTCGACGAACTCGCGGACGGTCGCCACGATCTCGCGCTGTTCGATAGAGAGCACCGTGGCCATCAGACGGCCACCGCCCGCTTCGAGAGGAGCGAGAAGACGCTCTCGAGGTCGTCCTGCAGCTCGAGCGAGCAGATCCGCTCCTCGAGCTCGTCGACCGTGGCGGCATCGAGCGCACCCGAGGCGTTGTCGCGGAACTTCGACCGCACCTGCTCTGCGCTCATCGGGTTCTCCGGCGCTCCGAGCTGGTAGGGCGAGTCGGCCTCGAGCACGCGCCCGTCCGTGGTCAGGATCCGCGTCCCGCCGGGGAACGAGCCGCCCGCGTCGTAGGGCTTGACCTCGTAGGCGATCTTGCGCGCCAGCTCCTGGACGACCGGATCTGCCCGGCTCTCGGCGGTGTAGGTCGAGAGGTTCAGCCGACCGTGCACGAGTAGCGAGGCCGTCGAGTACTGCACGCTGAACTTCCCCTCGTAGTCACTGCGCGGTGTCGTCTTTTCGAGTGCGGGCTCGCAGACGACCGCGACCGCCGACTCGGGCACCGTGACCCAGATCCGCTCGATCTCCTCGAGACTCACGCGGTCGAGCAGCGCGGTCGTCGCGGTGAGCGAGCCGTGCATGTAATGGCAGGCGGGAAAGGGCTTGTAGGAGATCTCGAGGGTCTCCCAGCGCCGGCCGAAGTCGGCGAACTGCTTGGCGACGCCGCTGCGATCGCCGATGAAAGCATCGAAGAGGCCAAAACGGCCGTCGAGCACGTCCGCGGGGCCCTCCGCGCCGTGGGCGGCGAGCCGAGCCGCGATCAGGCCGCCGTGGGCTGCCCAGGCCGGATGGATCGGCTTCGTCTGCACGCCTTCGTTCAGGAACGCGAGCAGGCCGGAGGACATGCTCCCCGCGATCCCGAGTGCGCGCACCATCGGCTCGAGCTCGAGCCGGCCGAGGCGCGACGCGGCGGCGGCGGCGCCGAACACGCCGCAGGCCGAGGTCGGGTGAAAGCCGCGGGCATGGAAGCCTCCGCTCGCCGCCATCCCGATCCGGGCCACGGTCTCCGTGCCGGCGACGATCGCCGCCAGGAGCTCGCTGCCGGGCGCCGCGGTGGACTCGGCCACCGCGACCGCCGCCGGCACGACCACTGCCGAGATGTGGCAGACCGAGGCTGCGTGCGTATCGTCGAAATCGAGGGCGTGGACGAGCATCGCGTTTGCGAACGCGGCATTCGGGGCCGGCAGCCCGTGCTCGAGTCCGATCACCGTGGCCGAGCCCTCGCCGAGCTCCGCCATCGTCGCGCGTCCCTGTCCACCGAGGCCGAGGGAGTCGGCCGCGAGGCCGCAGCCGAGGACGTCGAGGAGATGCAACTTGGTTGCCTCGAGCACCTCCGCCGGGATGGCTCCGAGCTCGAGCGACTCGGCGAATCCGGCAATTTTCCGGGCGGCGACCGTGATCACGCGCACAGTATGACTGATGTCGGACATTGGCGCATGCGTGCCAATTGTTTTCGATCTGTGGGCGGCGTGTTTAATTCCCCCGGCCCTTCGACTAGTGTGAGCGACGGATGAGCATCGCCGGGAATCACAACACCACGGGGAATCACAAGACGGCGGAGAAACCGGTGCGCAGGAAGAAGGCCTACGAAGAGGTCGCGCAGATGCTGATCGAGCAGATCGCCCAGGGCGAGCGCGCGAACGGCGAACGGCTCCCGAGCGAGATGGTGCTCGCGAACGAGTTCGGTGTGAGCCGCGCGACGGTGCGCGAGGCCCTGCGGGCGCTCACGGCCCGCGATCTGATCCGCACCGCCAAAGGGACGGGCGGCGGTAGCTATGTCCAGGTTCCGAGTGTGCAGCACATCTCGGACTCACTCCAGACGAGCATCAACCTCCTGAGCTCGGCCGAGTACGTCTCGGTCGAGGAACTGCTCGAAGCGCGGGAGCTGCTCGAGGTTCCCGCCGCACGGCTCGCAGCGGCAAGGCGCAGCGAGGTCGATGTCGAACGCCTGCGGCATGCGATCCTGAACGAGGGCGAGGGGGGAGACGCCGACGTCGAGTTCGCCTACAACACCGATTTCCACGGCATCATCCTCGAGACGTGCGGCAACACCCTGCTCGAGATCGCGGCACAGCCGATCTTCATGGTGCTCCGGACGGGCTTCACCCGCACCTCCCTCACGAGCCGGTTCTTCCAGACGATCCGCGACCAGCACCACGAGATCGCGGGCGCGATCGAGGCCGGCGACAGCGATACGGCCGGTGAGCTGATGCACTCGCACCTCGAGTACCTGCGGCCGACGTACGAGACCCTCTCGCGCGATCAGTCGCCGTTTCGGACTGACTGAACGGAACAGCCGCTCCGGTTGCCTGCCGAGCGTCCTTGACGGGTAGGCGTGGTCCCCCTAGAGTCGTCTCAATGTCAGACTTCGGAAGAGGCCCGCGCTGATCTTCGTCAAGCACGACGAGCAGCCGTGGCACACGTGGCGCCCCGGCGTCACCACGCGCATGTGGTCGGGCGCCTCGGCCGGGGCGATCTCGCTGCACATGGGCGAGCAGTACTTCGAGCCTGGGACCGGAGCCCCGCCGCACTGGCACTATTACGAGGAGCACGTGACCTTCCTCGAGGGGAAGGCCGAGGTGCTCTACGACGGCGAGCTGCAGGTGCTCGAGGCGCCGGCCACCGTCGTCTTCCTACCGCAGAAGGTGCACGGGTTCCGGAACGTCGGCGACGCGCCGCTGCACATCTGCGGCGCCACGAACTGGCCGGTGAACGAGAGCTTCTTCGTCGACGAGGACGGGAACGCGCTCGAGACGATGCGCTGGTGGCAGAGCGGCCAGGAGCAGCCGGCGAAGACCGCCTGAGCGGTCGAGCGGCTTTCCGTTGAGCCGGTTCGGTCTCTACCTCTCCCTCCAGCACCCCGCCGAGCGCGACCCGCGGGAGCTCGTCGCCGAGCGGCTCGAGCTCGTGCGCCTCGTCCGCGACGCCGGCTTCGACTCGATCTTCGCCGGCCAGCACTTCCTCGTTCCCCCGGACGTGCAGATGCTCCAGCCCGTGCCGATGCTCGGCCGGGTCGCCGCCGAGGCGGGGACGATGACGCTCGGCACCGGCATCCTGATCACGACGCTGCTGAATCCCGTCGAGGTGGCCGAGAACGCTGCCACGCTCGCGGCGATCGCGCCCGGCCGTTTCGTGCTCGGCGTGGGCGCCGGCTACCGGCCCGAGGAGGACGCGGCCTTCGGAATCGCGGATTCGCGCATCCGTGCCTTCGAGGAGAAGCTCTCGGTGATCCGCCGGCTGCTCGCCGGCGAGGAGGTGACGGCGAGCGGCCCGGGGTACAGCCTCGAAGGGGCCCGGCTCACGCTGCAGCCGCCCGAGCGACCGGAGCTCTGGGTCGCGGCGACCGCCGACGCCGGGGTCAAACGGGCCGCGGAGCTCGGCGACGCGTGGCTGATCGCCCCCTCGACGAGCGTCGCGGAGATCCGGCGCAAGCGTGAGCTGCTCTGCGGCTATCTGGGCTCCGAGCCGCGCGAGCTGCCCGCCCTCCGTGAGGCCGTCGTGGCGGCGACCGACGTCGAGGCGGCGGCGCTCGCCGGGCCGTTCCTCGAACCGCGCGGCACCTCGTCTGCGGGCCGCGTCTCGCTCGAGCCCGGGCGCTACATCGTCGGCGGCCCGGAACAGGCGGCCCGCGAGCTCGAGGCACTGCAGGCCGCCGGGGTCGATCACGTGATCTTTCGCGTCCAGCGACCGGGCATCTCTCACCGCGATGCGCTGCGGACGATCGAGCTTCTGGCCTCCAATGTCATACCTTTGCTGAGCTGAGCTAGGCTGCGCCCCAGACCGAGAAGGGAGTCGAAATGACCCAGAAAACCAACGCCACCTGGCTGTCCGAGCTGGCAGGGAAGAGCGTCGGAGCACCCCGGCGCGAGGAGCTGAGCGATCTCGCCGATTCGCGCCCGTTCTGGGACTCCCTCGCCGACCTGGACGACCTGCCGGAGGGGATCGAGGTCCACGAGGACGTCGAGCTCTGGGACCGCGGCGACACGAAGCTGACCGCCGAGATCTACGTTCCCGAGGGGCCGGGCCCCTACCCGCTCTTCATGCACATCCACGGCGGCGGCTACTGCGTCTCGAAGGCCCAAAACGACCGGAAGTGGGGGATGCGCGTGGCCGAGCGCGGGTTCACGGTGATCAGCCCCGAGTACGGCCTCGCGCCGGAGCACCCCTTCCCGTGGGCGATCGAGGACTGCCTGTACACGGCCCGCTGGTTCACGAAGAACGCGGCCGAGTACAAAGGCGATCCCTCCCGGCTCGTGATCGAAGGCGGCTCGGCCGGCGGCGGGCTCACGGCGGCGACGATCGTGGCGGTGAACGGGCTCGCAGACGAGCTCGACCAGGGAGACCTCGCCGATGTCGAGCTCAACATCGAGGCCGCGATCCTCTTCTACGGGATGTTCAGCTTCCCGCTGCTCCTGCTCGAGCCCGGCTCGAACGTCGGATCGGCCGAGCTCTGGAACCGCGCCTACCTTGGGCCGCACTTCACGACCAAGATCCGCCATCCGCTTGCGAGCATGGTCTACGCGCCGAACCTCGACCTGTTCCCGCCCGTCTATCTCTCCTGCGGGCACGACGACTCGTTCCTCTCGCACACGCTCGAGCTGACGAAGGCGCTCCATGCGGCCGGGGCGAGGGCGACCGTGTCGATTCCCGAGGGGCTCGACCACGGCTACGCGAAGTCGTGGACGAACGAGGCCGCGATGCGCGAGGTCGAGCGGACGTTCGCCTGGCTCGAAGAGAAGGTTCCCGTGCTCGAGGAGGCAAGCTGATGCAGGTCATCCTGATGCAGGAGGGCGCCCGCCCCGAGGGAGTCTCGATCCACCAGCGCATGCTCGAGATGACCGAGGAGGCGATTCTCGCCGACGAGCTCGGCTACGACGTCTACGGCCAAGGCGAACAGCACTTCGCCCGCTTCTCGGCATGCATCTCGACCCCCGAGGTCAACCACGCCTACATCGCGGCGCGGACGAGCCAGATCCGCTTCCGGCCGATGTCGAGCAACCTGCTGCCGTTCAACCACCCGATCCGGGTCGTCGAGCAGCTGAACGCTCTCGACGTGCTCTCGGGCGGCCGCGCCGAGCTCGGGATGGCCCGCTCGAACAACCCGTACACGATGGAAGGCTTCGGGGTGCAGGCGACCGACACGAAGGCCTATCGCGACGAGGCACTCCAGATCATGGGCAAGGCGCTCTCGCAGGAGTCCTTCGAGCATCACGGCGCCCGCTACGACATCCCGGAGCGCAGCGTCGCGCCGAAGCCGCTGCAGGTGCCGCACCCGCCGCTCCACCTTTCGGCGACGAGCATCGACTCCCACCGCGACGCCGCCCACTTCGGGATCGGCGTGATGACCGGCAACACGAGTGCCGGCTGGGAGTACGCGCAGGAGTGCGTCGACCTCTACAAGTCGGAGATCAAGAACGCCGAGCCGGTCGCGGGCTACGTGAACAACTGCCTCGGGATGCTCTCGACCGCGGTCAACTGCGACGTCACCCGCGAGAAGGCGATGGAGGCGGCGCGTCCCGTGGCCGCGAACTGGATGGAGTCGATCATGGGCATCTACACGAAGCTCTCGGAGCAGTCCGCCGACTACGCCTACCTCGGGCGCATCCAGCTCCTCAAGGACCGGATGTACGACCTCGAGTACCTGGTCGACAGTGCGCCCTACATGACGGTCGGTACCCCCGAGTTCTTCGTCGAGCGGGCGCAGCAGATCCACGCCATGGGCGCCGACCAGTGGCTTCTCCGTCTCGACGGGATGGGCCACGAGCAGAACATGCGCGCGATCCGGATGATCGGCGAAGAGGTCGTTCCCGAGGTCCACAAGCTGTCGGCCCACGAGCCCGTCGCGGCCGCCTAGCCCGTGCGCATCGGTCTGCTGAACGAGGGGTCCCAGACCGCCGGCCAGACGCTCGGGCAGCGCTGGCACGAGGTGGTCGCCGAGGCGCTCGTCGCCGAGGAGGTCGGCTTCGATTTCTGGGGCACCGGGGAGCAGCATTTCCTCAAGGGCGAGGCGACCTTCTCGAGCCCGGAGGTGATGCACGGCTACCTCGCTGCGCGTACCGAGCGGATCCGCTTCCGCCCGATGTCCGTGAACCTCCTGCCCTACAACCACCCGATCCGGATCGCCGAGCAGATCGCCTCGCTCGACGTGCTCTCGGGCGGCCGGGCCGAGCTCGGCGGTGCACGCTCGAACAACGCGTGGACGCTCGAGGCGTTTGACATCGACGCGGGCGCGACGAAGGGCTACCGCGACGAGGCGCTACGGCTGATCGCAACGGCCTGGACCCAGGAGGTGTTCAGCTTCGACGGCGAGACCTGGAAGATCGCCGCCGAACGGACGCTCGTCCCCCGGCCTGTCCAGAAGCCGCACCCGCCGATCGCGATCAGCGCCACCGGGATCGACTCCCACCGGGACGCAGGCCGGATCGGGATCGGGGTGATGACCGGTAACACGAGCGCCGGCTGGGACTACGCCCAGGCCTGCGTCGACGCCTACAAGAAGGCGGTCGCCGAGGCCGAGCCGATCACGGGGCACGTCAACGACTCGCTCGGGATGTTCTCGACGGCTGTCTGCTGTGCCGCCACCCGCGAGGAGGCCAAGCGGGAGGCACAGCATGTCGCCTTCGAGTGGATGGAGCTGATGGTGAAGATCTACACGCGGCTATCGGAGAAGTCCGACGACTACGCCTACCTCGCGAACATCAAGCAGGTCGAGGACCGGATCCATGACATCGACTACCTGATCGACTGCTCGCCCTACGTGACGATGGGCACGCCCGAGGAGTTCATCGAACGCGGCAAGCGGCTCCACGAGATGGGGGCCGACGAATGGATCCTCCGCGTCGACGGAATGAACCACGAGGCCCACATCCGGACGTTGCGGCTGCTCGGCGAAGAGGTTCTCCCCGAGCTCCAGAAGCTCTCGCGGGCCTGAATCACGCTCGCCAAACCGGATCTCGACTGCGCGAACTGACCATTCTTGACGAATGTCGGACTTTCAGTGATCATCAGCTTCCTCACTTGTCGAAACCGAAGGTGCAGGTGACGAAGACGATCGGCGACGGGGCCGGACGGGGAGCTGAGTTCACCTTCATCGCTCGCTGTGGCACGTGCAGAGGACCACGCACGGATTTCTCAACAAGCTCGGGTATGTCACCCACCTCAGGCTCGGAGGACACATGAACCAGGTTTTCAATAGACGCATCGCGGCCGCGGTCGTGGCAGCGGCGGTCATGGCGCTCGCGCTCAGCGTCGGAGTCTCGGCGAAGAACTCGTCGCGCTCGTCGGGTCTCACGAACGTCAGCGTGATGGCCGACTACTTCCTCGCCTTCTACCACGCTCCGTTCTTCGTCGCGATGGAAAAGGGCTGGTACAAGGACGCCGGACTCAACGTCACCTATGCCACAGGCACCGGTTCCGACAACACCGCGGCCCAGGTTTCTGCGGGTCGCGAGACCTTCGGCCTTGCCGGCTCCGACGCGGTCGCGAGAGCGGTTGCGCACGGCGAGAGCATCAAGAACGTCGCGCAGCTCGTCTCGAACGCGGGGCTCTGTGCCGTCGTTCCCGCCAACTCCGGTCTCAACACGATCAAGGATCTCGCCGGCAAGAGCTACGCGAGTGCTCCCGGCGGGCTGACGACCTCACTCCTCCCCGAGCTCGAGAAGAACGCCGGGCTGCCGTCGGGCTCGATCAAGCTCGTTCCGGCCAGCTACACGGCGATCATTCCCGGCTACCTGCAGAAGAAGTTCGACTCGATCGGCGGCTTCGACTACGGCGAGGTGCTGATCGCCGACCACCAGGGCCTCCCGTCGAAGTGCATCTCGTTCGCCTCTGACGGCGTCAAGGTGCTCGGCTTCGGGCTGATCACCTCGAACAGCGAGATCTCGAAGGACCCGGCCGCGGTGAAGGGCTTCGTGCAGGCGACGGTTCGTGCCTGGAACTGGACGTTCGCTCATCCGCAGCAGGCACTGAACATCATGGCGAAGATGGCGACGAAGGCCGAGCTGACGGCCCTCTTCCCGAACAGCGTCAATCTCCAGGGCTTCGCGGCGCTGCACAAGGACATCGTCGGCCAGACCTCCGACACGAAGGGCACGCCGCTCGGCTGCTCGAGCTCGGCGCTCTGGACTGCGATGGAGAAGAACCTCCAGGCGGGCGGGAACGTCCCGAAGGTGGTGCCCTCGAGCCAGCTCTTCACGAATCAGTTCGTGGGGAACTGCTAGCCCGAGCGAAGCGAATCCGGGGGATGGACAACGCAGCAATGAGCAAGCTCGGAAGGACATGGAACGGCGGTCACGGCCTCGCAGGAGGTCGTGACCGCCTGCCTTCCCTCGAGTGCGCTTCGGCGCTACCGTTGACGGTCTCGATGGGACTCGCGTGGTAGCCGAAGCTGCTCCCTCGGTCGGGACGACCCCGCCCCCGGTTACGCGAAGCACCAAGAAGCGTGCCCCGGTGCCGGCGTTCGTCTACCCGCTCGTCACCTTCATGTTCGTGCTCGGCGGCATCGAGCTCATCGTGCGCTACCTGCACATCAAGGAGTACCTGATGCCGCCGCCGTCCAAGGCGATCAGCACGATGATCAGCCAGTACTCGCTGCTCCTGCCGGAGACGTGGGAGACCTTCAAGGAGGTGATCCTCGGCTTCACGCTGAGCATCGCCGTGGCCCTCCCGCTCGCGGTGGCGATCGTCGCGTGGCCGTTTTTCGAGAAGTGCATCTACCCGCTGCTCGTGACCTCGCAGGTCGTGCCGAAGGTCGCGCTGGCCCCGCTCTTCCTGATCTGGCTCGGCTACGGCACGACGCCGAAGATCCTGATCGTGGCCTTGCTCGCGTTCTTCCCGATCGTGATCGACGCGGTGATCGGTCTGCGCTCGATCGAGTTCGAGAAGCTCTACCTGGCCCGCTCGATGGGGGCGGGATCCGTGCAGACGTTCTTCAAGATCCGGCTCCCAAACGCGCTGCCGAGCCTCTTCTCGGGGCTCAAGCTCGCCGCCACCTTCTGCGTGATCGGCGCGGTCGTGAGCGAGCTCGTCGGCGCGACCTCCGGGCTCGGCTACGTGATGATCGAGGCCGAGGGCAACCTGAACACGCCGATCGTGTTCGCCGCGATCGGCTACCTGACCCTGATGGGGATCGGCATGTTCAGCGTCGTCGCGTTCGCCGAGCGGCTCGCCATTCCCTGGCACGTCTCGCGCCGAGCGAACCATTCGACCAGGTGACGGCGCCGACGGTAGCGTACGCGCCGATGTCGGACAATCACTAACCGGGAGGGAGCACGATGCCGGATCTGAAGCTGCGCTACGCGGGAGTCTCGTACTACGACAAGACGCGTGCCCTCGAGCGAGGCGAGCTCTCTCCGGAGGGGATCGAGCTCGAGTACATCCAGTTCGAGCATGTCGGCGAGCTCTTCCGCGTGATGGCGCAGGATCCGACCTCGTTCGACGCCGCCGAGATGTCCTTCTCGACCTTGACGATGATGACGAGCCGCGGCGACCACCGTCTCGTCGGGATTCCCGTCTTCCCCTCGAAGGCCTTCCGCCACAGCCAGGTCTACGTCCACGCCGGAAGCGACATCCAGAAGCCGGAGGACCTTGCCGGCCGCCGCGTGGGCGTGCCCGAGTACCAGATGACCGCTGCGGTGTGGATCCGGGCGTTCCTCGAGCACGACTACGGCGTGCCGCCCTCCGCGGTCAAGTGGTTCACCGGCGGGATCGATACGCCCGTATATCAGGAGCGGCTGCATCACGACACTCCGCCCGGTGTGACGATCGACCTGATCCCGGAGGGCAAGACGCTGTACGGGATGCTCGAGTCGGGCGAGCTCGACGCGCTCACGACGGCGCGCCAGCCGACGGGTTTCGTGAACGGCTCGGGCACGGTGCGCCGTCTGTTCCCTGATTACCGGGCAGTCGAGGAGGACTACCTGCGGCGGACGGGCTTCTTCCCGATCATGCACACGATGGTCGTCCAGCGGGCGATCTACGAGGAGAATCCCGGCGTCGCGCTGGCCTTGCTCGAGGCCTTCAACCACTCGAAGGAGCTCGGGCGGGAACGGCTCCGCGACCTCGACACGCTTGCGGTGATGCACCCTTGGATCGCGGCCGAGCTCGACGAGCTGAAGGAACCGTTCGCGAAGTTCGGCGGCGACCCGTTCGCCTACGGCGTCGGCCCCAACCGACACGTGCTCGAGACACTGCTCGAGTACTCCTATGAGCAGGGTCTCTCCGACCGCAAGGTCGGGATCGAGGAGATCTACGCCCCCGAGACCCTCGACTGGGCGCCGACCCCGGTGACCGAGGAGCCTGTCGCCTAGAGGATGCCGGGGACTTCCGGGCCGGCGTCGCCGCCGTCGTCGGCGAGCGTCGTCGGCACGGAGGCGGAGTAGCGGGTGAAGAGCGAGAGCGGCTCCTCGCCCGTCGAGCGGAACGAATGCCGGGCAAGCGGCGGGATCACGAGCGTCGTGTCCGCGCCGAGCTCGGCCTGCTCGCCCTCGACCGTGAACGCGCCCCGGCCGGCGCGGATCCAGATCACCTCTTCGATTCCCTCGGGATGACGGTGCTCGGGGACCTCGGCGCCGGGGTCGAGCCAGCGCTCGACGACGGCCATGCACGTCGTGCCGTTGCCTGCGCCGGCCAGCACGCGGCTGCGGCTGCCCGGGCCGGACTCGAGCACCGGCTGGGCTTCGTTCTCGATGACGCGGTAGTTGCCCATCAGCTCTCGAGCTTCGGAACGAGCTCGGCGAAGCTCTCCATGTCCTCGCGGGTCTTCTCGAACTCGTTCGAGCTCGAGCGCACCGCGAAGATGTCGACGCCCGCCTCGCGATAGGCGCCGATCCGCTCGGCCATCTCGTCCGGGCTGCCCTGGATCGCGCTCTTGAACGCCGGCGGCAGCGGCTCGGGCCCGAAATGGACAGGGATCCCGATCGTGACCGTGTAGTTGTCGGTCGGCAGCCCTTTTTGCGAGCGGAGCTCGAGGATCTCGGCGAGCCCCTCGGCGATCTGGGGCGGCTGCATCCTGATCGGGTACCAGCCGTCGCCGCGCAACGCGGCGCGGCGCCTCGCGACGCTGCTGATCCCGCCGAGCCAGAGCGGTGGGTGGGGGCGCTGGACCGGGCGCGGCAGGAGCTTCGTGCCGTTGACCTGGTAGTGCTTGCCGCTGAAGGCGATCTCCTCGCCGGAGGTGGCCTGCTTGAAGATCTCGATGTGCTCGTTCGTGACGCTGCCGCGGTGCTCGAAGGACCCGCCGAGCGCCTCGAACTCCTCGACGCACCAGCCGACGCCGACCCCGACGATGATCCGGCCCCCGCTCAGGACGTCGAGCGTGGTCAACATCTTCGCGTTCAGCACCGGGTTGCGGTAGGGGAGGATCTGCACCGCGATCCCGAGCCGGACGCGTCGCGTGACGCCGGCGAGGTAGGTGATCAGCGTGAGCGCCTCGTAGATGTCCGTGTCGGCGGTGAACTCGGCGACGCCGGTTGAACTTCCGACGTAGCGGCTCTCGGGAACGACCGGCAAAGCGACGTGGTCGCCCGCGAGCAGGTACTGGTAGCCGAGCTCCTCGAGCCGGAGGGCGAAGCCTTCGATCGCCTCCCGGTTCGGAAACCCGCCGAGGTTGGGGAGCATCGCCCCGAACCGGGACGGTCCGCCGATCAACGGAACACCAGCCCGCCGTCGACATTGATCGTCTGGCCGGTGATGAACGCGCTCCCGTCCGATGCGAGGAAGACGAGGAGCCCGACAAGGTCGTCCGGCACCTGGCGCCGCTGGATCGACTGCGCCGCGACGACGAAGTCGATCGAATGGGCGTAGGCGACGTCGGCCGTCTCGGTTGCGACGAGGCTCGGGGTCACGCAGTTGACGGTGATCCCGTCGGGAGCGAGCTCGCGGGCGAGCGCGCGCGTGAAACCGACGAGCCCCGCCTTGGTCGTGACGTAGTGCAGCGTCCCGGGCGTCCCACGCTCCGCCGTGTTCGACGAGATGTTGATCACCCGGGCGCTCGCCGAAACCTTGAGCAGCGGCAGCGCCTCGCGAACGCAGAGGAACGAGCCGCGGAGGTTGACCGCCATCACCTCGTCCCAGTCCTCGACCGAGATCTCCGCGACGGGAGCGCGCGGAAAGATCCCCGCGTTGTTGAAGAGCACGTCGAGCTGCGGCTTCCCGGCGAAGTCGGCGACCTCCGCCATCAGGCGCCTGACGTCTGCCTCGCTCGTGATGTCGGCCTGCGCCGACCGGGCCCGGCCGCCGGCCGCCTCGATCGCGGCGACGACCTCGTCGGCCCGCTCGCGGCCGTGGGAGTAATGGACGACGACGACGGCGCCCTCGCGCGCGAACGCCTGGCAGGCGGCAGAGCCGATCCCGCCCGAGCCGCCGGTCACGAGCACTATCCGGTCTTCGAGCTCCAAGTCAGACCTCCACTGCTGTCAGGGGGATCGCTGTTGCGTTCGCACCCTTCAGGCCGAGGATGCTGCGGGCCTGGTCGGGCGTCGCGACCTCGAGCGAGAGATCGCCGAGGATGCGGACGATCTTCTCGACCTGCGCGGCGTTCGACTCGGCGAGCTCGCCTTTGCCCAGGTAGATGCTGTCCTCGAGGCCGACACGGACGCTGCCGCCGAGGATCGCGCCCATCGTCACGAGTGCCGTCTGGTGGCGCCCGGCGCCGAGCACGGACCAGACATAGTCGTCCCCGAAGAGCCGGTCGGCGATCGTCTTCATGTGCATCAGGTTCTCGGCATCCGGGCCGATGCCGCCCAGGATCCCGAAGATCGTCTGGACGAAGAGCGGCGGCTTCACGATCCCGCGTTCGACGAAATGGGCGAGGTTGTAGAGGTGGCCGACGTCGTAGCACTCGAACTCGAACCGCGTTCCGTTGGCGCCGAGCTCGGTGACGAGGCGCTCGATGTCGAGGAAGGTGTTGCGGAAGATGAAGTCGCGCGTCATCTCGAGGTATTCCGGCTCCCACGGGTGCTCGAAGCTCTGGATTCGGTCGAGCATGGGGAAGAGACCGAAGTTCATGCTGCCCATGTTGATCGAGCACAGCTCCGGCTCGAACCGGCGGGCCGCCTGCGTGCGCTCCTCGAGCGTCATTCCGTGGCCGCCGCCCGTCGTGATGTTGATGATCGCATCACAGCCCGACCTGATCTCCGGCAGGAACCGGGCGAAGACGTCCGGATCGGGAGTGGGGCGGCCCGTTTCGGGATCACGGGCGTGCAGGTGCACGATCGCCGCTCCCGCCTGGGCGGCGCCGATCGCGCCCTCGGCGATCTCGGCCGGGGTGATCGGCAGGTGCGGCGTCGAGCGAGGGCACGTGGATCGAGCCCGTCACCGCGCAGCTGACGATCACCTTCTCGCGTCTCGCCACGGTCAGCCCCGGCTAGACGGCATGCTTCGTCCGCGTCCGCGTCCCGTCGAGCCGCTCGCCCTCGGTACCGCCGATCTCGACCACTTCGCCCTCCTGCTCCACGAAGTAGGTCTTCGGTGCGGCAGATGAGAAGGCGCCCCAGATGTGCAGGCGTTCGTCCCCGGCGGCGACGAACCCGTGCACGGCGCCGCCCGGGATGATCACCGCCTGGCCGGCCGAGAGCACGGCCTGCTCGCCGTCGATGTGGAAGTCCATCTGCCCGGCCAGCACCGAGATCACCTCCTCGACGTCTTCGGGGTGATGGTGGGCCGGTGCGCCGACGCCCGGATCGAACCACTGCTCGCCGACGCAGAGCCGCTCCGTGCCGGTCGACCCCGCAGCGTGCAGCGTCGTCTCGTTGCCGGGCCGCCACTGCGCCTTCGGGGTCTCACCCCAGTTCACGAGCTTCATTCGATGGTCTCCCCGAGCCGAAGTTGGTTCTAGTCTATTGTCTGACACCGAGTCGTGCAAACGGTGCGCGGCTCGATCTGGACACTCCGTCCGCAAGGAGGATGCGTGCCCCATCCCGACAACTCGAACTGGATGTCGATGCTCGTCGGGCGGCCGGTGAAGCTCGAGCGCCCGACCTCGCCGGACGACATTCCGGCCCGTCGCGAGAAGTTCGACTTCTCGATCGTGAACGCCGATCCGCTTCCCGACGTCGCCGAGGTTCACCGCGACGTGCGGATCCGCGAGCGCCGCGACGGCTCGACGCTCACCTTCGACGTCTATGTGCCGCACGGGGAGGGGCCCTTCCCGGCGCTCGTCTACCTGCACGGCTCGATGTTCTGCCTGGCGAGCTCGTGGGACTTCCGTAAGCTCGCACGCCGCTACTGCGAGCAGGGCTTTTGCGTCTTCGTCCTCGACTACGCGCTCGCACCTGAGCGGCCGTTCCCGTGGGCGGTCGAGGACTGCGTCTACGGCCTGCGCTGGGCGGCGGCGAACGCGGCCACCTTCGGCGGCGACCCGGAGCGGCTGTTCGTGGCGGGCGACTCGGCGGGCGCGAACCTCTCCGCCGCCTCGATGGCCTTCCTGACCGGCAACAAGAGCCGTGAGCTCGACGAGGGCGACCTCGCCGGTGCGGAGGTGGCCCTGAGCGGCGCGGTGCTCGTCTACGGGATCTTCGACTTCCCGCTGCTGATGCAGGAGCCCTTCTCGAACGTCGGCTCGATCGAGGTGATGGGCAACCAGGCCTACCTCGGTCCGCATTACCTCGAGGTGCATCGGGATCCGCTCGTCAGCCCGGCGCTCGCCGACGTGTCGGGTTTTCCGCCGACTTACGTCACCTGCGGCGCCGAGGACTCGTTCCTCGGCCAGTCGCTCTCGCTGGCGCACACGCTGTGGGTCCAGGACGTTCCGTTCACGCTCTCGGTCGTCCAGGGGGCGGACCACTCGTTCGCCCAGCTCGACCACGTCCTTCCCGCCGCGGCCGAGGAGATGCAGCGCCTCTTCACATGGCTCCGACGGGCAGCGTCGCTGGAGGTCGCGGCATGAGGATCGGGCTCTTCTCGGAGCAGCATGTGCCGACCGGCGGGACGGTCCACGAGCGCATGCACGAGGTCGCCGCCGAGGCGGTTCTGGCGGACGAGCTCGGGTTCGACTTCTTCGGGGTCGGCGAGCAGCACTTCGGCGGGATGATCGTCGACGGGCACGAGATGGCCACCTCGTCGACCCCTGAGGTGATGCATTCGTTCATCGCCGCTCGCACGAGTCGGATCCGCCTCAGGCCGATGTCGGTCAACCTGATTCCGTTCAACCACCCCGTCCGGATCGCCGAGCAGCTGGCGGCGATCGACGTGCTCTCCAACGGCCGGGCCGAGCTCGGCGGGGCGAGGTCGAACAACCCGTGGACACTCGAGGCTTTCGGGATCAAGGCCGAGAACACGCGCTCGTACCGCAACGAGACGCTGAAGGTGATCATCAACGCGCTCTCAGAGGAGACGTTCGAGTTCCACGGCGACTACTACGACATCCCGGCGCGCCGGCTCGTTCCCCGGCCGGTGCAGAAGCCGCACCCGCCGATCGCGATCTCGGCCACGGGCGTCGAGTCGCACACGGAGGCGGGGCGGATGGGGATCGCGGTGATGATGGGCAATACGAGCGCGGGCTGGGAATACGCCCAGGAGTGCGCCGATGCCTACCGGACGGCGATCGCGGACCCGGAACCGATCGGCCCTTGGGTGAACGACTCGCTGGGGATGATCAGCACCGCTGTCGCCTGCGCGGCGACGCGGGAGGAGGCGTTCGCAGACGCCGCGCCGGTCGCCCATCGCTGGATGGAGGCGATGATGGAGCTGTACACGATCCTCGCCGAGAAGGCACCCGATTACGCCTACCTCGGGAACATCCGCAAGCTCGAGGACAAGCTCCACGACCTCGACTACCTGGTCGAGGCCACGCCGTACATCTCGATCGGCACCCCCGAGTTCTTCGTCGAACGGGCACAGAAGCTCCGCTCGATGGGCGCCGACGAGTGGATCCTGCGCGTCGACGGCATGGGGCACGAGGCGAACCTGCGCACGATCGAACTCCTCGGCAAAGAGGTCCTGCCGGCCGTGCAGTCGCTCTAGCGGCCGGCTCGGCGCTTCGAGCCTCTTCGGGGCGGGGTCGCTCGCCGAGAGGGTGCGAAAAGCGGGGTCAGGTAACGCCTGAAACGACGGTCGGAGGTACCCCGATTTCGTTCGCTCAGCAGGCGAAAGACCGGGGTCAGGTACTGCCACGAAAGTGTGACGAAACGGCACTCGGCACGGCCGCGAGGAGCATGGCTGAAAACGACCGGCCCGCGCCGGGAAACTAGCGAAACGCCGGCATGACCTCGCGCGCGAGGATGCCGAGCGTCTCCTTGGCATCGGCGAGCGAGAGACCCGGCCGCTGGGGCCTGAAGACGCAGTGGGTGACGCCGGCGTCGGCGTGCTCGCGCAGCCGGCGGATCACGGTCTCGGGGCTCCCGATCAGGTAGGCACCCTCGGTGTCCACGTCCGGCCGGAACGCCGGCGTGCTGCCTACGGGCGCGGGTGCCGGCTCGAGGAAGGGCTTCGCGAGCGCGCGGGCCTGCTCGTCGGTTGCGCGGCACACGACATCCCGGAGCGCCGGCAGCTCGACTCCGGAGCCGCCGTGCTCCTCGGCGAAGACCGGCACGAGGCGCTGGATGTCGGCGAGGGTCACGGTCGTGCTCGCCACCCAGGCATCGCCGAAGCGGCCGGCCCGGCGCACGCCCGGCTCGCCGGTGGCCGCGACGTGCAACTGCGGCTTGGGATCGACGCGCATCGAGATCACGGCGTCCTCGAGCCGGTAGCCCGGCCCTTCCGCGGTGACGGGCTCGCCGTCGAGCAGCTTCCGGATCACGGCGAGCTTCTCGGTGTAGTGCCGGATGCGCTTCCCCGCCGGGACGCCGAAGGCGATGTCCTCCTCGGGCCGGTAGCCGGCGCCGACGCCGACCATGAACGGCTGCGTGGTCATGGCCGCGAGCGTCAGGACGTTCTCGACGAGCTCGACTGGGTTCACGAGCGTCGCGAGGAGGATGCTCGTCCCGACCTGCATGTCCCCGGCCTCGGCGATGATCCGCCCGAGTACCGGCACCGGTTGCAGCATGAAGACGTCGGGCGGGACGAGGAAGTGCTGCCCGCAGACGACCGAGTCGAAGCCGAGGTCGCGGATCAGGTGGATGAGCTCGATCCGCTCGTCCATCACCTCGCGCACGTCGCGCTCGACCGGATGCTGGAGCGAGAGGTAGAGGCCGAAGCGCATGCGGACGTCTGACATTAGGGAGTCGGGGGACCGGCGTCAAGGAGCCGGAAGAGCGGCAGGTTGCGGCCGTCCTCGACCGGCTCCCAGGTCAGCGTCACCGGCAGGTCGCAGCGGACGTCGGCCGGATCGCAGCCGACGATGTTCGTCAGGAGGACGGGCCCTTCAGCGATGCGGACGAGGGCAACCACGTACGGCGCCGCCGGCACCGGGGCCGGCGACCGGTGGACCGTGGTGCAGGAGTAGACGACGCCGGTTCCCTGTGCCTCGTCCCAGGCGAGCCGGTTCGAGCCGCAGTGGATGCAGAGCGCGCGCGGGTAGTGCTGGTGGCGGCCGCAGTGCTCGCAGCGCTGGATCAGGAGCCGCTGCTCGCGGGTCGCCTCCCACCAGTCGGCCCATTCGGGCCCCGGCTCGGCAAGAGAGCGGAGTTCGCTCACCGGTCCTGCCCGAGGACGACGGTGACGTGGGTCGAGAGCTCGCCGCCCGTTCCGTGGCAGAGCGCGAGCTCGGCGTCTTCGACCTGGCGTGCTCCCGCCTCTCCGCGGAGCTGCCGCACGGCCTCGATCACGAGGAAGAGCCCGAACATCCCCGGGTGGCAGTAGGAGAGCCCGCCACCGGAGGTGTTGAGCGGGAACACGCCGCCGGGACGCGTGCGGCCGTCGGCGACGAACGCGCCGGCCTCGCCTCGCTTGCAGAAGCCGAGGCCTTCGAGCGTCAGGAGCACGGTGATCGTGAACGAGTCGTAGACCTCGACGACGTCGACCTCCTCGGCCCTCACGCCGGCCATCGCCAGTGCCTTGGGGGCCGAGACGTACGCTCCGGTGGCGGTCAGGTCGGGGATCGACATCGCGCCCATGTGCGTGCTCGCCTCGCCGTGTCCGAGGACGACGACTGGTGGGCGCGGCAGGTGGCGGGCGCGCTCGAGGGAGGTGAGCACGACGGCACCGCCGCCGTCCGTCTGGAGGCAGCAGTCGAGGCGGTGGAGCGGCGAGCTGATCAGCGGCGAGGCGAGCACGTCCTCGAGCGCGAGCGGCCCGGCATCGTGCTGGAAGGCGACCGGGTTGAGCAGCGCCCACTCGCGCGCCGCGACGGCGACCTCGGCGAGCTGCTCGGGTGTCGTCCCGAACTCGAACATGTGCCGTTCGGCGGCCATCGCGTAGAGCGAGATCGGCCGGAGCGGGGCGTAGGGCACCTCGAACTCGGTCGTCGGGACGCCGGTCTCGATCACGCCCTCGAGTCGACGCGTCTTCGCCGAGCGCTGGTTCGAGCCGTACGAGACGACGGCGACCTCGCAGAGCCCTTCGCGGATCGCGCGGGCCGCTCGGGCGACGTGGAGGTCGAAGGAGCTGCCGCCGGCCATGGTGCTGTCGGTCCAGACCGGCTGGAGGCCCAGGTATTCGCCGAGCAGGGTCGCCGAAAAGCGGGAGAGCCCGGTGGTTGCGATCCCGTCGACCGCGTCGAGCTCGAGGCCGGAGTCGTCCAGGGCGCGTCGTATTGCCTGCGCGTTCAGCTGCAACGGGGTCAGTGCCGTGAGCCCGAGGTCGGACTCGGCAACCCCGACGATCGCCGCTATCGGCTCGCCGCTCAGGAGGCTACGAAGACCTGCTCGAGGAGGCGCCTGAAGTTGCCGCCGAGGATCTTGAGCACGTCGTCGTCGGAGTAGCCGCGCTCGACGAGAGCCTCGGTGATCAGGCCCGCCTTGGCCATCGAGTCGAGTCCCGTGAGGTAGTAGTGCTCGAACGCGAAGTCGCCGCCGCCGAGCTCGGGGAACTTGCCGAGGAAGCTGACCTTGCGCCCCTCGAAGTCCTCGGCGGTCATGCCCTCGCTGATGTCGAGCCCGATCCCGACGTGGTCGATCCCGACCAGGTCTGCGACGTAGTCGATCTGGTCGACGAACTCGGCAACCGTGGCGCCGCGCTCCTTGCCGTGGGGCGAGACGAGGCGGGCGATGCTGTTGATGCCCATCACGCCGCCGCGCGCTGCGAGCGCCTCGATCTCCTCGTCGGTGGTGTTTCGCGGCACCGGATTCTTCGCGTGCAGGTTCCCGTGCGTGAACGCCACGGGGACGCTCGAAAGCTCGATCGTCTCGAGGGTCGAGCGGATGCCCGTGTGCGAGAGGTCGATCAGGATCCCGAGTCGGTTCAGCTCGCCGACGAGCTCGCGCCCGAACACGCTGAGGCCCCCGTTCGCCGGCTCGCCGCAGCCGTCGGCGACGAGGTTTCGCCGCTGGTAGGTCAGCTGGACGATGCGGAGGCCGAGGCGGTGGAACAGGTCGAGCTTCTCGAGGCTGCCCTCGATCGGGTCGGAGTTCTGGAAGCCGAGGAGGACGGTGACGTTGCCCGCGCGCTTGGCCTCGTCGATGTCGGCGACCGTTCGCGCGACGGAGATCCCGTCGCTTCGGTCGATCGCCTGGAGGATCAGCGAGAGGTTCTTGACGGTCACCTCGAAGCCGTCCTTGTAGGAGACGGTGAGGTTGACCGAGGTGATGCCTCCTTTACGCATGATCTCGGGGAGCAGGAACTCGGCCTCGCGGCTCTCGGGGGTGGCGACCTTGCCCCCGCCGAGGCCGTTGATGATCAGCGCGCGGCTGTGGAGCTCTGCGGCATGTCCTTTGACGTCGGTCGTGGCGCTCATTGCGCGGGCGCGGCGGGCGCCTCGTTCGCGAGCTCGGGATGCGACGCGCCGGTCTCGAGTGGTTCTTCGCGGAGGACGCCGAGTGAGGAGAAGACGCGGCGGATCTCGCCGGCGTACCGTCCGAACTCGGGGGTCTCGCGCACCGAGAGATGCCTCGGCCGCGGCAAATCGATGTCGAGCACCTCGACCACCCGACCCGGCCTCCCCGAAAACACCACCACCCGATCCCCGAGAAACACCGCCTCACTGATCGAGTGCGTCACAAACATCACCGTCTTCTTCGACTTCAACCACAAACTCTGCAAATCAAGGTTCAGCTGATCCCGACTCAACGCATCCAACGCCCCAAACGGCTCATCCATCAACAAGAGCGGCGGATCATGCAAAAGCGCCCGACAAATCGAGACCCGCTGCCGCATCCCACCCGACAACTCAAACGGATACCGATCCTCGAACCCCTTCAACCCCACCAAATCAAGCAACTCCAACGCCCGCGCCCGATATTTCCGCTTGTCGTAGCCCTTCCTGAGCTCAACCTGCAACAACACATTCCCAAGCACCTTCCGCCAATCCAACAACACAGGCTCCTGAAACACGATCCCCAAATCCGTATACGGCCCCCGCACACCACTCGACCCGATCTCAATCGACCCCGAACTCGACGAAATCAACCCCGCCACCATCAACATCAACGTCGACTTCCCACACCCAGACGGACCAACCACCGACACAAACTCACCCGCACCCATCTCCAACGAACAATCCTGCAACGCCAAAATCGGATCCCCCCGCGTCTCATACACCTTCGACACACCACGAATCGAAACACCGACGGAGCTGTTGTGTTGGGCTTGTGGTTCGGGTTGCGGATTGGCCACGCGTCTCCTCTTTCCAACGTCTGACAATCGGGAAGGCGGTAGTCTAGCCGGATGTCGGCGACGCGCAATCGGAACCGCCGAGCCCGTCGAAACCGGACGACTGGAGGGAGCGAATCGTGCTGATCGTCGACCACAAGGAACAGCCGCTCGTCTCGTGGCGGCCCGGGAACCAGACGATGCGCCACTGTTCGCAGGCGCTCGGCGCCGAGCACATGACGACGGGCGAGCAGTGGTTCGAGCCCAGAACGGGCGCACCGCAGCACAGCCATCCCGAGGGGGTCGAGGAGGTCATCGTCGTCCTCGAGGGCAGCGCCCTCTTCAAGATCGACGGCGAAGAGGTCGTTGTGAGCGCCGGCCAGTCGATCATCCTGCCGCCGCTCAGCCACCACGGCTTCGTCGCGCGAGAGCCCTTCCATATCGGCGGCGGCGGCCTCTCGAGCGCGGTACAGACGACCGTCTTCGACGAGGAGCCCGACCTGATCTACGACATCGGCAGCACCGAAGGGGTGAAGCTCGACGAGCATCGCCGCCTACGCTCGGCTTAGGCCTAGCATCGATTTCCGGTCAGGCGTAAGGGCCCTGGCGCAGGCGACAGTCATCGCCTGTGCGGGATTTGGAGCGAGCGGGCCGCGGCCTTTCGAGCTGCGTGACTTTCCGTATCGGCAAGTTGTGCTAACTTTCCGGTATGGAAAATCAGTCGTCGGGTTCGGTCCCTCCCAGCGCGGCCCGAGAGCAGCTACGGGACGCCCGCCAGAAACACGACGCATCGGTCCGTCGTGCAATGCTCCCAGCGGGGTTCATCCTCGCGTCGAGTGTCGTCTGCGGAGCGCAGACGGTCGCGCCCGCCTACAAGGGGCCGGGAAACGTGGTCTCCATCATCGCGCTCGTATGGTTCCTTGCTGAACTACTGAGGATGGCCGCTCGTAACCAGTGGCGTCCGTTGCGTTCGTGGCCGAAGCCAAACTGGGGTCTCACCGAAGTGGCGCTCATCTCTGTCGCGGTGCTTGTCGGCGGCGTGGTCGGCCCCCATCTGCTCGCCAGCCACGGCAATACGGCTCTCGTGAGTAGGGGACTTGGTGGAGCCGTGACTGTGATCGTTGCCGCCTGCCTTTTCGCCGCGAAGGCTTCCTATCGGCGTCGCGCGTCTCGGGCATGGCAACGGTGAGCGAAGCGGTATTCGACCAGCTGATCCACGCGCCCTTGCGCCTACAAATATGCGCGATGCTCTCGCCGGTGCGGTGGTTGCCGTTCTCCGACATACGCGACAGCCTGGAAATCTCCGATTCGGTTCTGAGCAAGCACCTGTCAGCGCTCGCCGAGGCCGGGTACGTGGAGGTTTCCCGTGTGCGGGCGGATTCACGTTCGCGGCGGCAGGTCACGCTCACCGAACCAGGGCGCACGGCGTTACGCGGGCACCTGATGGCTCTGCAAGCCATCGTTGCCGCAGCCGAACCGACCATCATCGAGCAGCCGTCCGGTGCCCCTACCCCGGAGCGCCCCCAGGCCCGTCGAGAGGTCCGCCTCGATCCTCGGATCGCGTAGGTAGCGAGTTGCTGCACGGTCCGTGTCGCTCCCGTCGATTCAGCTGACAAACGCTCTGCCGCCGGTCAACGCGCGAACTGCGCCCATGTCTCGACGATGACTTCGTCGCCACGCGCGTTACTTGGGGCTGGGCGCACCACGGGCCGATCGAACCCGAGGCGTTAGCTCGGGGGGCCATTCGCGGACGCCGGCCCAAGCAAGCGAGATGTCACCTGGGTCTCCGGCTGGCCGAGCTTATGGAGCCGGTGGCCCGAAGTGCAAGCGGTATTTCTCGGTTAGGAAAGGGATGCTCTCGCGATCGACCTCGAGCCCGTACCGCTCGGCGATGGCTGCTAGAGCGCTTGGCTCGGGGGAACCGGGTCGCTGTAGAAGCTCGACCATCTCAGCGAAGTAGCGTTCGAAGCCCGCCGGTGAGATCATCTCGAGAATGCGGGCCGGCTCCGTGCCGTCGTTCCAGAAGGTATGCCATTGGCCCCGGGGCTTGAAAATTAGATCGCCCGCCTCGCCATACACGACTTCATCCCCGAGAAGTGCGCCGACGCGTCCTTCTACGACGAAGCTGTACTCGTCCTCACGGCTGTGCCGGTGGAGCGGCGCGGCCAGTGCACGCGGAGGGATCGGATGCTCGACAAGCGAGAATCCCGTACCCGTCTCCTCGCCAGCGATCATGAACCGCACACCCATCGACCCCAACATTCCGGCCTTTCCGTCCTTCGGCCCGAGCACACGCGCAGTCATCGGACGTGTCATGCCGCTCCCTTCGATCGGCGGGTGTTGCAATGAGCCTAACCTCCGATGCCCGCCTGCGGGTCGCCGGATACGTACCAGCTCGGGGTGCATTCCCGCGCGCTGGCGCATGCGAGTCCTGTCTGGCTGAGATGGTCGGGTGGTATGGCGCTGCGCTTGACAGCTGCCGGGAGCCCACGTAGTAGGACGGCCCCCAAGGGTGGTGGAGGTCGGCTTGTCAGTCGTGGCTGTGGTTGTCGCTGTGGGGGATTTGATCTAGCGTCGTAGTCGTGTTGGTTTGTGCGAATTGCCACCATGCGAACGGCGAGGGGGCCAAGTTCTGCGAGGAGTGTGGCTTCTCGTTCGCTGTTGCGCCGGCGCGGGAGCGGGAGCAGCGCAAGACGGTGACGGTGCTCTTTTGCGATGTGTCGGGCTCGACTGAGCTCGGCGAGACGCTCGATCCAGAGCGGCTGCGGGCGTTGCTCGCCCGGTATTTCGAGCATATGAAGGCGATCATCGAGTCGCACGGCGGCACCGTGGAAAAGTTCATCGGGGACGCGGTGATGGCGGTGTTCGGGGTGCCGGTGCTGCACGAGGACGATGCGCTGCGTGCGCTGCGGGCAGCGGTCGAGATGCGCGATGCGCTTCCCGAGCTCGGAATCAACGGGCGGATCGGTGTGATGACGGGTGAGGTGGTGACCGGCACCAAGGAGCGGCTGGCAACGGGCGATGCGGTGAACGTGGCGGCTCGGTTGGAGCAGGCGGCCGAGCCGGGCGAGGTGCTGGTTGGGCAGCCGACGTTCGCACTCGTTCGCGATGCGGTCGAGGTCGAGCAGGTCGCGGCGCTCGTGCTCAAGGGAAAGTCTGCGCCCGTGCCTGCCTACCGGCTCTTGGACGTGCACGAGGCGCCGGAGCGTCGGCACGACGCAGTCTTCGTCGGCCGTGAGCGTGAGCTGACGATCCTCGGCCAAGCATGGGGGCGCGCGCAGGCGGAACTAGGCTGCGAGCTGGTGACGCTGGTGGGCGATGCCGGGGTTGGCAAGTCGCGTCTTGTCGCCGAGCTCGTGCGCAGCCTCGAGGCGACGGTCGTCCACGGCCGCTGCCTGCCCTACGGCAAGGGGATCACCTACTGGCCGGTCGTCGAGGTGCTCAAGCAGATCGACGTGGGGCCCTCGGAGGAGGCCGCCGAAGCGGCGATCCGGTCACTGCTCGGTGAGACAGAGGCAACGACGTCGGCGGAGGAGATCGCATGGGCATTCCGCAAGACGCTTGAGCAGGCCGCGGCGAAGCAGCCGCTAGTGGTCGTCTTCGACGATATCCAGTGGGGCGAGGAGACGTTCCTAGACCTGATCGAGCACGTTGCCCTCCTCTCTTCCGGTTGTTCGATTTTGCTGCTCTGCATCGCGCGGCCGGAGCTCGACGAACGTCACCGGTCCTGGCCGGTTACCCTCCGGCTCGAGCCGCTGGGCGACAAGGACGTCGAGCAGCTGATCCCCGAGCGCGTCGCCGGGGGGCTGCGCGAGAAGATCGCGCGGGCGGCGGGAGGCAACCCGCTTTTCGTCGAGGAGATGCTGGCGATGGCCGACGAGGCACGAGGCGAGGTGGTGGTCCCGCCGACGCTGCAGGCGCTGCTCGCGGCCCGTCTCGATCAGCTGGAGACGGCCGAGCGGAGCGTGCTCGAACGGGGCGCGGTCGAGGGGGAGATCTTCCACCGGGGTGCGGTGCAGGCGCTCGCACCTGACGAGCCCCACGTGACCCCTCGGCTGGCCGCGCTCGTCCGCAAGCAACTGATCAGGCCGGACAGGCCGCTGCTCCCAGGCGAGGATGCCTTTCGCTTCCGGCACCTGCTGATCCGAGACGCCGCCTACGACGCACTGCCGAAGTCGGTGCGCGCGAAGCTCCATCAGAGCTTCGCCGACTGGCTGGAGGAGCACGGCGCCGGCCTTGTCGAGCTGGACGAGCTTCTCGGCTACCACCTCGAGCGGGCCTACGGCTATCGGATCGAACTCGGTCCCGAGGCCGAGAAGGCGCCAGGCGCGGCGGGCGAAGAGATAACCGAGCTCGGTCGGCGCGCGGCGCAGGCGCTCAACCGCGCTGGGCAGCGGGCGATGAGGCTCTCGGCGAACGCGCAGGCTGTTGAGCACTTCTCCCGTGCTATCGCCGTTGTCGAGCGGCTCCCGGAAAGCGACGAGCGCGGCCACAGCGAAACCGAACTGCAATTGCAGCTAGCAATCGCGCTCGGCGCGCTGCACGGCTTGGGTGCCCCCGAGGTAGAGCGGGCCTACGGGCGAGCCGCCCAGCTGATGTTGGCGAGCGCCGTTACCGTCGAGCAGTTCCCGATCCACTTCGGGCTCGCCCTCTTCTACAGCCTGCGCGGCGCCTTCGACCAGTCGACGCCGCTCATCGCACGGATGTTCGAGCTCGCCTCTCACGGCGATGAATCGATGAGGTTGCAAGCTCTCCACGCCCGCTGGATGAACTCGCTGTTCAGTGGCCGGATCGATGACGCCGTCATCGCGGCCGACGAAGGGCGGGCCATTTACCGCGCCGACGCTCACCACCCGCTTTCGTTCCGGTACGCGAACCACGATCCGTGCGTCTGTGCGATGACGCTTCAAGCAGTGGCCCTCGCCTTTCGAGGCGAGTCGGTGAAGGCGGTGACCCAGATGCACGAGGCCGTTGCCCTCGGCGAGGCCCTCGGGCACGCGCTCAGCCTTAGCCAGCCGCTGACCCAACTACCGTGGGTGCTGCAGATCAACGGCGACAGTCGCGCCGTGCTGCTCGAATCGGAGCGGGCATTGGCGCTCGAAGATCAGGTCGCTCACCCTTTCTTCTTCGGCATCGCCCACGCGATGCGCGGCTGGGCGCTCTCGCGTCTTGGGCGCGACGAGGAGGGCGTCGCAGAGTTCGAGAGGGCGCTTGCGGATGAGCTCGGGGCTAGCGAAATCTGGGCGGCGTTGATCGCGGCGCTCCTCGGCGAGGTCCACATGCGTCACGGTCGACGTGAGGTCGCTGGAGACTTGCTCGACCAGATGCGGTCGCTGACCGAGTCGAAGCCCATGTGCGTTTTCGAGCCAGAGTTCCTCCGCGTCGAGGCCCAATGGCTCGGTCACGCCGGGCAAGAGGAGGAAGCCAGGCGGCACCTGCTCCAGGCGATCGCTACAGCCGAGGAACACGGATCGGTGGCCCTAGCGATTCGCGCCACGCTTGCGCTCGCACGCACACCGTCAGCCGATTCCGGCGCCGATTTCGCACTGCTCACAGAATTGTGTGGCCGCCTTCCTCCCGAAAACGACACCGACTACCGACGCGAGGCCCAATCCTTCATCGGCGCGAGCACAGCTGGGCGGTTCCGCGGTGACGAGTAACTGGTCGAATCTCGCTGAAGTGAGCTTTCGCAAAGACGAGGCGGGATCGCTGATCGCGGCTGGGTCGTGAGGCATATGTGCGCTCAGGGTGTCTCGTTCGACCTCCTTTCCACTTCATCCTGGAGGGAACCGCCGGAACCTGCAAGCGTCAGTTTGCGGGCTGGTTCCGGCCCCCCGTGGCGACGTAGCTGACGCAGTCGCCCTGGTTCTTGAAGCCCGAGAACGCCTTCCAGCCTCCGTTCGTGCACTGCTGCTTGGCAGTAGGCAGTGAGGGAGTAGGCAGCGAGGACACGAGCGTGAGTGCGACGTTGTCGACATACTCGTGCGGGCTACCAGGATCCTCCCCGTAGGGCCGGGTGATGAGGACGCGTACCTCGTGCGCGCCCGCCGGGAGCCCGACGTCCGGCGAGGCGAGAGAGAAGCGCTGAGTCGCGTCGCCAGGACAGGCCCCGAAATCGTGACTTGCAACGACGTTGCCGTCCAGCATCAACTCGAAGAGCCCGCAGGACCCATTCTGTCCGAACGCCGGGTTATTCGAGGCGATGTCGGCCGAGAGGATGTACGAGCCCGAGCCTGAGGTCACGGTCTGATAGAGACCACCGCCCTCGGGGTCTGTGCCGGGAGAGCTGCTTGTATGGCCCACGTCGAACTCGGCGGCGTTCGAGGCGCCGCTGCCGGTCACGTCGAAGGACGCGACGGTCGGCAACCCGGCGCCTGCGTTGCCGGCGGCGGTTACGAACGTTGTCCAGCCGCTCAGGTCGCCGGTCCCGAAATCGCCGTTCGTAACGGGTCCCGTCGCCGCTGCCGCCGTTGCCACGAGTGCGCTGCCGAGAAGGCTCGCCGAGAGAACTGCGAGCCGCGTGCATGTCGTTTGGACCAGCTTCCGCATCGGTGCTCCCTTCCTCGGTGCGATCCGGACGTTCTTCCTTGGCACGATCCGGATGTTGGCGATACCGAGAACAGCATCGTCACCAGCGGGCTACGGACTGAGGAAGATCACTCGAATCTGGTACTACAGGCTCCCCTGCGGTCAGCCGGCGGCAGCCGATTCACCGGACGTCATTCGCTTTATTCGTCCAGGACAGGCTCGTTGCCTCCGTTAGACGATTTGCACAGCACGCAAGGACCCGAGCTGCGGCCGCAGTGAGCCGGCGCCAGGAGTACCGCGTCGAGATGCAGCGGGCACTCGAGGGGTTCGACCTCCTCCTGACGCCGGCCCCGGCGCGTGGCGCCGCCGGCCGAGGTCGCCGAGATCGCCGTGCGCGAGAGCATGATTCAGTTCACGTTCAACGCGCTCGGCTGGCGTGCGCTCGCGCTTCCATGCGGGCCGGCGGAGGATGGACTGCCGGCTTCGATCCAACTTGCAGGCCGCGCAGGAGGCGACGCGCTCGCGCTCGCCGCCGCAACGGCACTCGAAAGGGGCACTCAAGGTCTAGCGCCGCGCTGCCGAAAAGGAGCGTGGATGGCTCGCCGCATTCTTCCCGCCCTCGCAGTGCTCGCGCTTGTGCTCACGGCTCAGGCGATGCCCGCCGTGCACCACACGGGGACACTCTCGGAGATCCCCACCGATCTTCACGCCTTCCTGCTGCGGGCGAACGAGCCCGTGAGCCATACGTTCTCGCGGACCCCTGCCTTCACCTGGAAGTCCGTCAAGCTCACGGGCGGCCACTACCAGTTCCAGCTTTCGACTTCGCGCAACTTCGAGGACGCGACGCTCGTGTTCAAGGACGCGAACGTCTCGCAGCCGGCGGAGACCGTTACGCGCCAGCTGCCCTGGATGACCGGCGAGCCGTACGCGCTCTGGGCACGCGTGCGCTGGATCGCGAACGACGGCGCAAGTGCCACCCTCTGGAGCAAGCCTTTCGGGTTCAACGTCCTTTGGGCGACCGGAGGCGTTCCTCAGCAGATCCCTGCGCCTGAGGGGCTCATCCGGTGGACGCCGATCGACGGCGCGACCGCCTACGAGGTGCTCTATCCCGACCTGAAGCCCGGACAGTCGTTCCAGACGACCACCAACGTCGCCGACGAGCGCGAGTTCTTCTCCTACGCCGGCCTCTCCGGGTACACGACGATCCACTGGCGCGTCCGCGCGATCCGCACCATCGGGCAGTTCCAGAGCTCGAGTAACGGGCTTCCGGCAGTTTCGTACGGGCCCTGGAGTCCCGTCTATACGACGTTGAACGCCCCGGAGAAGACCGGCACGCTCGCACCGACCGACACCGTCTCGAACGTCTGGGACAAGGCGGGCAAGCCCGGCTCCGCACACCTGCTCACGCCCGGCTTCGCCTGGCAGCAGAGTGCACCGGAGAGCTCCAGCGCGCCGAACCTGTACCGGGTCTACGTGTTCTCCGACAAGAACTGCGTCAACCGCATCTACACTGGCTCGGTCGTCGGCGGCCCCGCCTGGGCGCCGCGCAGCGTCACCAACTGGGGGGAAGAGAACGGGACCGACGCCACGGGCGCCGCCGTCAAGGCCAACGAGGGTGGGAGCTCGTCGTCGACGACCCCTACGCAGACCTCTGCTACACCGGCGGCGACATCCGCGACGCAGGTCGCACCGACCTCCGGCAGCGTCGATCTCTGGGATTCCGGCTGGCCTACCGGCCGCTTCTACTGGACGGTCGTACCGGTTTCAGGACCCCCGATCGTGCAGCCCGGCGCGTCAGGGGCCTCGTCTTCGTCGTCAGGGTCGGGCTCGACCACCGGACCCGGAGGATCGACCGGGACGTCAACCGCAGCGACAACGTCGTCCAGCGCCTCGACCGCAACGACGTATCAGGACGAAGCCGTTCCGCAGGACTCCTGCCAGGCCGGCGACGTGATGAGCTTCGGCAAGGTCTCGCAGCCGATCGTCACATCGTCCGGTACGCCCTTCCTCTCAGGCGTGACCCCGAACGGGCGGAACGTGGCCGCAGTCGGGCCGCGCGCGGTCGTCTTCTCGTCCCCCATCGCCGCGTGGCAGCCCGTCGCCGGCGCGACGAAGTATCGGATCGAGATGTCCAGGACGAGCTACCCCTGGCACGCCGCGAAGACGTTCGGCACCCCCGCGACCTCGATCGTGTTGCCGTTGACAACCTCCGACGCGGGCACGTGGTACTACCGCGTTCGTGCGATCAACCAGAACTTGCCGGCCGGCGCGCGCGCCCTGGGCTGGTCGACGCCGGTCGAGGTCAAGGTCACCGGCAACCTGATCGAGATCGTCCACTAGCGTGACCGGGCGATAGGCCCGGATCTCCGCTTCGCTCACTTGCCGGCGCGGCCGACCGGATTACGATGTCGCGCGTCCGCGCGCCCGATCTGCGGGTTGAGACCAAGCCCGACCTGACGCCGGTCAGCGACGCCGACCGGCCCGCCGAGGAGGCGATCCGCGCGCTTGTCGCCGAACGCCGAGCCGGCGAGACCGTGAGACCGTGTAGGGCGAGGAGCTCGGCTACGGCGGCGGGGACGTCCGCTGGATCGTCGACCCGATCGACGGGACGAGGAGCTACGTTCGAGGCATCCCCGCCTGGGCCACGCTGATCGCCCTCGAGCGCAACGGTGTCGTCGACACGGGCGTCATCTCGGCGCCGGCGCTCGGCGCCGCTGGTGGGCCATGCGCGGCGAGGGCGCCTTCGCGGGGAACGGCGAGCGGATCCACGCGTCGGCTGTCGCGACGATTCCGACCGCCAGGGCAATGCCGCCGAGCGCGAGAAGGATCGCAAGTGGGTCCTCCCAGCCGGGGTGCGGTATACGCATGCCGCCTTGGCAACAACCCGGGACCCGTTTGAGTTGGCGTTGGTGAACGAATACGGCGCGGCCAGTGCGACAGCGACAACAGCGACGGCAACGGCAACGGCAATCGGAGAGCCCGGTTACTCGATGCAGCGAGCACAAGCCGCGTGGCGCGGAACAGCAGCACACCGAGAAGGCGCGTCCGCAAGATCGTTGCGTAGCCGGCTGCGCTCAACCACGAGCCCGCGGCTCTCGGGAGTCACGATGGCACGGGGCTCAGCAAGGGCAAGCCCGAGAGACGGAACCCTCGTTTCATAACGTCCTTGCGGGCGCCACGAGCACGAGACTAGGGGGACGCCCTAGTGGCCCACCTCACGCCCCGAACGTTAGTCGGGACACCGGCGAGCCGGAGAAGCTAGTTCGATACTTCGGCGTCGAATGTCGCAGCGAGTGCCGTCGCCTGGGCCCGGAGGACCTCAAGACGGTCGCCCTGTCGGGAGAGCTCCGATTCGAGACCCCGGATCCTTAGGTTGTCTCGTCTCCGCGCTTCTTCGAGAGCGGCGAAAGCAGCCTGCTGCTCGGCGAGCTGCTGCCGTACCAGCGGGAAGGCGCGTTGCAGAAGCTCGCCCAGCTTCTCGTACTTCTCGAGCGCCTTGTCGATCGCCGCGAGGGCGGCCTCGGTCGACGCGTCGGAGACAGGGATCACGGACTCGGCGACGTCGGTGGGCTCGGCAGCTTCGGCGGGCTCGGCGAGTTCGGCGGCCTCGGCAGCTTCGGCGGGCTCGGCAGCTTCGGCCGGATCGGCAGGCGGTCCAGAACCGTTCTGACTCTCGACTCGCTGTTCTGCCATCTCCGGGGCAACGCCGTTCTGGCCAGCGTGATTTCCGTTCCTGTCCGCCAATTCCCCGTCCGGCAACGGCTCGTCGCTGAGCAGCCACTCCATCGTCGAGCGTGACACGACGACGAAGGAGACCTTGCCGAGCTCCTGCGCCAGACGGTCGAACATCTCAAGGCTTGGCTCGGCCACCGCGAGAACGATCGTCTCTTCGTCGTATCGGATCGGCTTGGCCCCCAGGTGACGTGCGCGGTCAGCCGGGAGTCGCCCTGCCACCCCCTCGTCGACCTCGAGCTCACGCGCCTCGGCGTACGGGAGTTGCCATTGCACTGCGAGCATCTTTCCGATCAGCTCGTCTGTAGTGAGGCCCTTCCGAATCAGCACCTCTCCGAACCGCTCACCAGTCCGGTGCCCTTCGTCGACCGCCTCCTTGACGTCCTCCTCCGAGGCGATTCCGGCCTGGATCAGGAGAGTGCCGAGTGCTGCTCGCATATCCCCTACTTCGGCAAATCGTCCATCGACCTTGAGGGGAAAGTCTCGTGTCCAGACCCTGCCTACCCTCAAACATGGAACGGCGCAGGTCGTAGAAACCCTCGGTGACCTCGATCTGCGGACCAATCCCCTTGTCGGCGGCGTCGAGCATGCGCGCGACCGCTTGTCGCATCGCATCGACAGCAACCTCGCGGCGCTCCACCATCGGGCGAGATTCCACGAAGGCCTTTCCTTGGCACGCTGTCGCCGTCAAGGCGTATCCCGGCACGCCGACGCTGGGGGCTCGCATTACGCCTCGTTTAGAGTTCAGATGCGAGGATCGTGCCGCGCCACGGAGCTCGAGAGGCGAGCTTGCCAGATCGCCGGCGAGCTCCTCGTGATCGTTGGATCGAACAGGTCGTGCGCCGGGGAAAGGGGGGCCGTTGAGTCAACTGCAAAGGCGGTCGTTCGGCCGCACGGGCCTGGAGGTCACGAGCCTCGGATTCGGAGCGATGGAGCTACGCGGGCCCGCGGGCGGCGGCCCGGAGCTCGACGATCGGGACGCGGGCAGGTTGCTCGATGCCGTGCTCGACGAGGGGATCAACTTCATCGACACGTCGATCGACTACGGACGGAGCGAGGAGCTGATCGGAAGGTTCATCGCCCATCGCCGCTCCGAGTACGTGCTGGCGTCCAAGTGCGGCTGCGTTCCCGGTGGAGGCCTCGGGGGCGAGCACGTCCACACCGCCGCCAACATCCGCGCCGGCGTCGAGCACAGCCTCCGCACACTGAAGACCGACCACCTCGACCTCGTCCAGTTCCACCGCAGCCTCAGCCGCGCGGAGTTCCATGCCGAGGGTGCATTGGAGGAGGCCCTGGCGCTCCGTGACGAGGGGAAGGTGCGCTTCGTCGGGGATCGGCCGTCCTCCCGACGCTCGACGAGCAGATCGGGATGGGGGTGTTCGATGCCTTCCAGATTCCGTACTCGGCGCTGCAGCGCGACCACGAGGACGCGATCAGTCGGGCCTCCCAAGCGGGATTGGGCATCGTCATCCGCGGCGGCCTTGCCCGCGCCACGCCCGACGACTGGAGCGGGCGGCGGTACTACATGTTGGCGAACGAGACGATGCGCAGCTACTGGGAGGAGGCCAAGCTCGACGAATTGCTCGACGGCATGACGCGCACGGCGTTCATGCTGCGCTTCACGCTGTCCAACCCCGACCTCGACACCACCATCGTCGGCACGAGCAGCATCGAGCATCTCCGCGACAACGTTGCCACCGCGAACAAGGGCCCCCTGCCCGAGGACGTGGTCGTCGAGGCGAAGAAGAGACTGACCGCTGCGGGCGCGAGGCCGGCGGGCGCTACCCCGCAGTGACCGACCGGCTCAGGTCGCGTGGGATTGCCTGCGGGCGCAGAAGCCGGTGACCGTCCGGACGAACGCTTCGGCCTGCTCGCGGAACACGTAGTGGCCCGAGCGGGCGATCACGTGGAGTTCTGCCACCTCGGTCTTCGGGGTGATGCGCGCGTAGAGCGCCTGGGCGAGCGGGAGCGGGGCGGAGAGGTCGTCCGCGGCCCAGATCACGAGGGTCGGTGGGTCGATGCCGCGAGCGTCGATGTCGACGAGTGCCTGCGCGCGAGCCGCGAGGATCGACGGCATCCAGGTCGAGTCGCGCAAGGCGTTCGCACGCTCGTGTGACTCGCGGTTTCCCGGGCTCTCGGCGACCTCGAGCAGCCGGTCGACGAAGTCGTCGGAGACGTGGTCGGCCGAGTACGACTGCGCGTCTGGCTCCATGCGGACGGTCTCCCTCGACGGCGGTCCCGGCGGCACGTTCTTGGCGAGATCGGCGTAGAACTTCGTCCAGGGGAACCGCTCGTCGTCGGGGGCGAGCGTGTTGCTGTCGACGGCGACGACCGTGCGGGCGAGGTCCGGGCGGTCGAGGGCGATCCGCGTGACGAGCAGGGCGCCCATCGAGTGGCCGACGAGATGCGCCGGGCCGAGTGCGAGCGAGTCGAGAACCGCCAGCGCATGCGAGAGGAGTGCCTCGAAGCTGTACCCGGCGTCGGTCGGCGGGTTGCCGGTGTGGCCCTGTCCGAGCTTGTCGAAGGCGACCACGTGGAACTGCCGTCCGAGCTCCTCGAGCACGGTGCTGAAGCAGTCGAGCGAGTAGAGCGAGCCGAAGCCGCCGCCGTGCACGAGCACGAGCGGCTCTCCCTGACCGGTCTCGTAGACCCGCGTCGGGATCCCGCCCGCGTCCACGAAGCGGAGCTTCGAGGCGTCGAGGCGATCGCCCGCGCCCGGCGAGCTCACTCGGGGATCACGGCGACGCCGTCGATCTCGATCAGCCAGTCCGGATGGGCGAGCGCGAGCACCGCGAAACCGCTTCCCGGTGGGTAGGGAGGCTCGGTGAAGTACTTCTCGCGGACCGACCGGATCTCGCGCAGGTACTTGGCGTCCGTCACGTACATGTTGAGCATCACGAAGTCGGCCATCGTGCCGCCTGCCTCCTCGACGAGCGCCTTCAGCTTCCCGAAGCACGCGTCGGCCTGCTCGAGGATCCCGCCCGGCACGGTCACGTGCTCGAGGCTGTTCGGCGCCGCACCGGCGAACCAGATGTGCCGGCCCTTCGGCGCCTCCATCGCGCGCGAGAACCCGTCACCCGAACCCATCGTCGGGTGCTTCCACTCACGTCCAGCCATGTCTCCTCCTTCGCTAGGGCAGATCGCCGCGACCATATCCGATCGACGGAGTGGATGTCCTACATCCGAACGGCGCCAGTAGAGTGGCAGCGATGTCGCCGTCAGGGTCGCTACGCCGCCGCCTGGACCACAAGCCGCCCGGCTACCGCTACCCGATCGGCCGGATCCTCATGATCTACGGCGGCCTGATGGTCGCCGTCCTGCTCGTCGCGCTCGACCAGACGATCGTCGCCACCGCGCTCCCGCACATCGTCTCGGACCTCGGCGGGCTCGCGAACTACTCCTGGGTCTTCTCGGCCTATCTGCTCTGCCAGACGATCTCCGTGCCGCTCTACGGCAAGCTCGGCGACGTCTACGGGCGCCGGCGCGTGCTGCTCAGCGCGATCGTCATCTTCCTGATCGGCTCGGCGCTCTGCGGGGCCGCGCAGAGCATGACCGAGCTCGTCGTCTTCCGCGGCGTGCAGGGGCTCGGCGGCGGCGGGATCTTCTCGCTCGCACTCGCGGTCGTCGGTGAGCTCGTGCCGCCGCGAGACCGGGGGCGTTACAGCGGCCTCTTCAGCGCGATGTTCGGCGCGGGGGCGATCCTGGGGCCGGCCGTCGGAGGGCTGATCGTCGACCACGGCAGCTGGCGCTGGATCTTCTACGTCAACATCCCGGTGGGCGGGGTGGCGCTGACGACGATCGCGATGACGATGCCGAAGAGCGCCGTCCACGCCGAGCACGCGATCGACTATCTCGGAGCCGCCCTCCTCGCGGTCGCGAGCGCTGCGCTCCTGCTCGCGCTGACGTGGGGCGGGACGACCTATGCGTGGAGCTCCAGGGAGGTGATCGGACTGCTCGCCGTGACCATCGTCGCGCTCGGGCTCTTTGCGCTGGTCGAGCTGCGCGCGGCCGAGCCGATCCTGCCGTTCGCGGCCTTGAAGGAGCGGCTCGTCGCGGCGTGCGCGATCGCGACCGGGCTCTCGTCGATGTGCATGTTCGGTGTCGTCGCGTTCGTGCCGCTCTTCGTCCAGGGCGTGATCGGCACCTCCGCCGCGTTCACCGGCCTCGTACTGACGCCGCTCCTCCTCGCCACCGTCTTCACCAGCATCCTCTCCGGCCAGTTCGTCGCGCGTACCGGCTTCTACCGCATGAATGCGCTGCTCGGCCCGGTCGTCCTCGGGATCGGGATGTTCCTGCTCTCGCGGATGAACGCCGGGACGACGAACCTCGAGGCGGCCCGGAACATGGTGATCGCGGGGATCGGGACCGGCCTGATGATGCAGGTGTTCCTCGTCGCCGCGCAGAACGTCGTGCCGCTACGGGTGATCGGGACGACGACGGCGTTCCTGCAGTTCTCGCGCGGCATCGGGACGACGTTCGGGGTCGCCATCTTCGGGCTCATCGTCAACGCCGGCCTTCCCGATTCCCTCCGTGGGAAGACTGTGGCCCACCGGCTCGCACCCTCGGCTCGCGAGGAGCTCGCGAGCGCGCTGCAGCCCGCGTTCCTCTTCGGCGCGATCAGCTGCGCCGTCGTGTTCGTCGTCGTCTACTTCGGCGTCACGCAGCGCCCGCTGCGCCGGACGTTCGACGAGGCGCAAGTCGTCACGGAGGGCGCCGAGTGAGCGGCCCCATGCGGCTGAAGGCGCTCGGCCCCTCCGGGCTGTCGCCGGAACAGCGGGCGGTGTACGACGCGATCGTCGAGGGGCCGCGCGGGCCGGCCCACATCGCCGAGGACGGCAGCCTGCGCGGGCCCTTCAACGCGATGCTCTACAACCCCACGGTCGGCGGGCCGCTGCAGGAGCTCGGCGCGGCGCTCCGCTACGACGGCTGCCTGCCGCCGGTCGTCCGAGAGCTTGCCACCCTGACGGTGGCGGCCGCATTCCGCGCCGAGTTCGAGTGGCATGCCCATTCCAAGCTCGCCGCGGGGCTCGGCGTCGATGCCGCTACGCTCGAGACGATCCGTACCGGCGGGGTCCCGACGCTCGACGACGAGGCAGCGCAGACGGCAGTCGAGCTGGTTCGGCTCCAGCTCGCACGGGCGGACGTCGACGATGCGACCTACGACCGGGCCGTCCGGGTCCTCGGCGAGGACGGCCTTTTCGAGCTCACCGTCCTCGTCGGCTATTACTCGATCCTGGCGGCCCAGCTACACCTGTTCCGCGTCCCGCTGCCGTCCGGCGTCGAGCCGGTGTTCTCCCCGCCCTCCGTATCATCGTGACGATGCGGTTCGGGCTGCTCCAGGAAGGCCTCTGCGACCCGGGCACCGACGGTCACACGCGGTACCGCGAGATGGTCGAGGAGGCCGTGCTGGCCGAGCGTTGCGGCTTCGACTTCTACGCGAACTCGGAGCAGCACTTCATCGTCACCCCGGAGCTCGTCAGCATCTCCTCGCCGGACGTCTTCCTGACCTTCGTCGCCGCGAGGACGACGAGCCTGCGCTTGCGGACGGCCTCGACAGTGCTCCTCGAGTTCAACCATCCGGTGCGCGTGGCGGAACGGCTTGCGACCCTCGATGTGCTCTCGAACGGCCGGGCGGAGCTCGGGACGGCGAGATCGAACAACGTGGGGACACTCGAGGCCTTCGGGGTCGACCCGACGACCACCCGGGCCCAGTGGACAGAGTCGCTGCACGCCGTGATCGCCTGCCTCACCACCGATCCGTTCGAGGTCAGCGGCGAGCGCTGGAACGTGCCCGCGCGGACGCTCTCGCCGCCGGCGGTGCAGCAGCCCCACCCGCCGATCTACGTTTCGGCCTCGGGCCCGGAGACCCACGCGATCGCGGGCAAGCTCGGGATCGGCGTGATGACCGGTGCCAGCATCATCGGCTGGCAGCACGTCGAGGACTGCGCGCATGCCTACAAGGAGGCGATCGCCGAGCCCGAGCCGGTCTCGCCGACCGTCAACGACTCCCTCTGCTTCGCCGTCCTCGGCGCGCACTGCGCGGAGAGCAGCGAGCGGGCCTTCGACGAGGCTCGTGCGCCGGCGACCGCATTCCTGAAGCGCATGCTCGGCCCGGGCAAGATGTACGACGCGCTCCGCAACGCCTCGGCCGACTACGGCTACCTCGGCGGCGTCGCCGAGGAGACGCGCGAGCGCATGGACGACCTGGAATATGTCGTTTCGGTCGCTCCGTACATCTCGATCGGTACCCCCGAGTTCCTCATCGACCGCTTCCGCCGGCTCGAGTCGCTCGGCTACGACGAGGTCCTCCTGCGGATCGACGGGATGGGCCACGAGGCCAACTGCCGCTCGATCGAAGCCTTCGGCCGGGACGTCTTCCCCGCGTTCAGGTAGCGCGGCTACGCAGCTCGGCGAGGAGCCGTGACTGCTCGTTCTGCACGATCATCAGCCCCTCGTCGACGCCCATTCCCGGCTTCGCGAGCTGGAAGTCCGGGTGGGTGGCGACCGCGATGTGCACCGCGACTCTCGCCGACAGATCGGTCTCGGCGCAGCTGCCGCCCAGGTACGACCGCATTCCGGAGCGCCGGCACTCGAGCACCGCCAGGATCGAGTTCGAGACCGAGCCGAGGTCGGGCATCTTGATCTGCACCATGTCGCAGGCCCCGGCGGCGATGAACTCGCGGATGTCCTCCAGCGTGTTGCACCACTCGTCCGCGACGAGCTCGACCGGGATGGCGCCGGCGCGGAGGAGCTCGTGGATCGCACCGAGGCCCTCGATCTGGCCCTGCCGCGACGTGGCGATCACCGGCGTCTCGATTCGCACCGCGAACGGCTCGGCAGCGGCCGCGACCCGGGCGAGGTAGCCGGCGATCGTGGCCGGGTCGTTGCCGAGCACCTGCCCAGCGATGCCGTAGAGGTCGAAGTGCAGCGAGGGCGTGTACCCGGTGCCGGGCGAGAGCTGCCGGATCCGCCCCGCCAGCCACGTCACGTACTCGAGGAACGTCTCGCCTTCAGGCCCGAACTTCGCCGCGTTGTTGATCAGCCCATGGGGGATCGCCTCGACGCGCTTCATGATCATCTTGTCGGCGTTGTCGCGGTTGCGGTCGCCGGTCTGGGCGAATACCGGCACCGGGTCGGCGACGAGCGGGCAGCCGAACTCCGCGCAGACGACCGCTGCCATCGTCCGGCCGCTGGAGCGCGCCGCTGCGACGAGCAGTGCCTGGCTGAGCCCGTACTCGATCGCCTTGTGCGAGAGCGAGGCGTCGGCGAGCGCCTGCATCGCCTGGCGGTCGGCGTCGCGGAACCTGTCCGTGTCGAGTCCGGCAAGCGCCGGTTCGATCCGTTCGAGCCGCGGGATGTACTGCGCGGCGAGGAGTGGGGGATCGCGGTCGGCGACGCCCGGGTACTGGACGCTGATCGCGTCACCCCAGGCGACCTGCCCGTCGTCGAGCCGGAGCCCGATCCCGATCCCGGTCGCCGGGATCCTGACCGCGTCGAAGCCCTCGGTGACGGGCTCGCCCGAGATCCACTCGCCGTCGAGCTTCGCGCCGGCCCTGACCGCAACCTGGTCGTCGTAGAAGTAGCCGCCGCGGATCTGCTCGAAGAGGACGCCTGCGATCCTCATGCCGACGTCAGAGCTCGATGTCGGTGCCGGCGCCGAGCGCTTCGGCCCGGCCGAGAACGTATTCGGCGGCGGCCATGTCCTCGACCGCGAGCCCGAGGGAGTTGAAGACCGTGAGCTCGGACTCGGAGCGGCGCCCGTCGGTGGAGCCGAGCAAGATTTCGCCGATCTCGCCCCGGATGTGCTCCGGGCCGATCGCGCCGTCGGCGGCGGCGAAGAGATAGTCGCCCGACTCGGTCAGCGCCGATTCGCGCCGGTCGACGTAGAGCGCCGAGTCCGCCATCGTCGCTGTGTCGAGCTCTCGGGTGTTCGGCTTGCTCGAGCCGACCGCGTTGACGTGGGCGCCCTCCTTGAGCCAGTTTCGGTCGAGGATCGGCTCCTTCGAAGCGGTCACCGTCACGACGACGTCGGCGTCCCGCACGGCTTCCTCGGCGGTGGCGGCCTCCTCGACGTCCTCGAGCTCGGCGGCACGGCCGGGCGTACGGCTCCAGACGAGCACCCGTTCGAACGGGAGCACGGCCCGCATCCCCTCGAGGTGGAACCGCGCCTGCACCCCTGCGCCGAGGATCGCGAGCGTTCTCGAATCGGTGCGGGCGAGGAGCTTCGTCGCGAGCGCAGAGACGGCTGCGGTACGGATCGCGGTGATCGCGGCGCCGTTGACGAGCGCGCGCGTCTCACCGGTCTTGCCGTCGAACAGGGCGATGAAGCCCTGATGGGTGGCGAGCCCGAGCTTCGAGTTCTCGGGGGAGACGCAGACGGCTTTGAGCGAGTACAGCGGCGGCGCGGGCCGGAATACGGGCATCAGCGCCATGAAGGTGTCCGAGGCGGGCGGGCGGACGAAGAAGCGGAGCGGGTTGTGGAGCTCATCACGCGTCAGCGCCCTGAGCACCTCGGCCATCGGCTCGATGCAGTCGGCGACCGGCATCAGCCGCTCGACTTCCCGCTTGTTCAGAACGCGCACGCTCATCGCGTCCGCGAGCTTAGCTTTCGACCGCGCCGTTGTCAGACACCAGGCGGTCGGCGGTCGGCTTCGGGATCAGCAGGACGGTGAGGGTCGCGAGCCCGATCGCCACCGGCAGCAGGATGCGCGAGGCGCCGTAGCCCTGGGAGCCCGCGAGCAGGCCCGCGGCGATGGCGCCGATCCCGACTCCGCCGTCGAAGGCGAAGTTCCAGAGCGACGCCACGACGCCGTCGTCGCGCTTGGGCACCGCTTCGAGCATCCCGACATAGGAGGCGCCCTGGAACGTGCCGAAGCCGAGCCCGAGCAGGATCGCGGTCGCGAGCAGGCTCGCCGGTGCCTGCGAGACGGCGAGCAGGACCGCGCCCGCGAGGCCCGCGACCAGCGCCGGGAGATAGAGCCGCTCGTTGGCGACGCGGACGCCGACGAGGCCGACCGCGGGCCTCACGGCCACCCGCGCCGCCCCGAAGACGAGCAGATAGGTCGCTGCGGAGGAGAGGCCGTGCTTGCCGAGCGACAGCGGGATCACGGTCAGGAGCGCGCCGAACATGAAGGTCACGAGGGCGAAGGAGACGACGAGCAGCCGGACCGTCTTCGAGCCGAGCGCCGTCCGGAACCCGTGAGTCGGCCGCCGCTCGACCGCGACACCGCTCCGGATCGCGAAGCTCGCCGCGATCGCCAGGATCCCGGCAGACGCAGCCACCAGGAAGGCCGTGCGGACGCTGACGGACGAGGCGAGCCAGAGCGCCGCCGACGGGCCGATCACCGCCGGCGCCCCCGCGGCCACGCCGTACAGCCCGACCGCCACGGTCTTTCGCTCGGGCGGTGCGAGCGAGGTGATCAGCGAGACGCCGACGACGAGCGCCACCCCGAGCCCGAGCCCGACGAGGGTTCCACCGAGGAGTAGGGCGGCGAAGCTCCAGTCCCAGGCGGCCATCGCCGCCATGCCCCCGACCGCCACGACGAGCGAGCCGGCCAGGAGCCCGGCCGGGGCGAAGCGCGACATCAGGGCCGGCGTGAGCCCGTTCGTCACGATCGTCGCGAACGCGAGCGCCCCGGTCACGAGCCCGGCGCCGGAGGTGTTGCCGGTCGCGTCGCGCACGGCGATCGGGAGGACGCCGATCAGCATGTAGAGGCTCGTGAACATGAGCGCCACCGCGACCAGGCTCGCGACCATCTCGCGCGTCAGGAGCGTGGGTTGAGGCGGGGCGATCCCCTCGGGCGAGCTCATTGCGTGGGTGGCTCGTTCATGCAGTCACTCGTTGACCGAGGCCGATGTCTGACATATAACACACCCTGTGCCCGCCGACCTCTCCTCGCTGCGCTCGCTGCTGTTCACGCCGGGAAGCGAGGAGCGGAAGCTCGTCAAGGCGCTCGGCTCGGCCGCCGACGCGGTGATCGCCGACCTCGAGGACGCCGTCGTCCCGAGTGAGAAGGCGGGTGCGCGCGAGACCCTGCGCAGCGTCTACTCGGAGCCGAGCGAGCGGCTCGCACGGTTCGTCCGGGTGAATGGAGCCGATACCCCTTTCTTCGAGGCCGACGTCGCGCTCCTCGCGGAGCTTCGCCTCGACGGCGTCGTGCTGCCGAAGGCGACGCCCGAGGCGGCGGCAGCGCTCGCGCGGGCGGGGCTCCCGATACTCGCGATCGCAGAGACGGCCGTGGGCGTGCGGCTGGCCTACGAGATCGCGACGAGCCCGGGTGTGTTCGCGCTGATGCTCGGGTCGGTCGACCTTGGCACGGAGCTCGGGCTCGAGACGCGCGCCGACGGGCTCGAGATCCACTACGCACGCTCGAAGCTCGTGATCGATTCGGGCGCCGCCGGCATCCGGCCGCCCTTCGACGCCGTGCACGTCGAGATCCGCGACGACGCAGGGCTCGCGGCCCAGGCGCGGCTCGCGAGATCGCTCGGGCTCTACGGCAAGGCCTGTATCCATCCGGGTCAGGTGGTGACCGTCAACGACGTCTTCACCCCCGGAGCCGACGAGCTCGAGTGGGCCCGGAAGATCATCGGGGCGGCGGAGGCAGGAGCAGGGGAAGGCCGTGGCGCGGTTGCGCTCGAGGGCGAGCTCGTCGACGCTCCCGTCGTCGCCCGGGCACGGCGAATCATCGGAGACAGCGAGAGGGGCAAGCGAGATGGCGAATGACGGGGCAGCACCGAAGTCGTGGCGAGGGCGGTTCTACGAGGACTTCGACGTCGGTGACGTCTTCCGGAGCCGCCTCGGGCGCACGGTCACGGAGACCGACAACATCTGGTTCACGAATCTCACGCTGAACACGAACCAGACGCATTTCAACAACGAGTACGCGGCACGGACGCAGTTCAAGCGGCCGCTCGTGAACAGCGCCTTCACGCTCGCGCTCGTCACCGGGATGACAGTGCCGGATACGAGCGAGAACGCGGCTGCGAACCTCGCGTGGACGGACATCCGTCTCCCGAAGCCGGTCTTCGTCGGCGACACGCTCTGGGCCGAGAGCGAGATCCTCGGTGTGCGCGAGTCGAGCTCGAACCCGAACGTCGGGATCGTTTCGATGCGCTGCCGCGGGATCAACCAGCGCCGCGAGGTCGTGATCGAGTTCAAGCGTACGTTCATGGTCTACAAGCGTTCGGCCCCGGAGGCTGCGCCGCTCTTCCCCGGCACCGACACGGAGTGGACCGAGGGCTAGGGCGGGGCGGCCCGGATGGATTTCGAGTCTCCCGCGGAGTTCCGTGAGATCCGCACGGCCGTCCGCGAGCTCTGCGACGGCTTCCCCGGCGAGTACTGGCGCGCCCTCGAGCCGGACCGCTACCCGGAGGAGTTCGTCGCTGCGCTGACCGAGCAGGGCTGGCTCGCCGAGCTGATTCCCGAGGAGTACGGCGGCGCCGGGCTCGGGCTCACCGCCGCCAGCGTGATCCTCGAGGAGATCAACGCCTCCGGCTGCAACGGCGGCGCGTGCCACGCCCAGATGTACACGATGGGCACGATCCTCCGGCACGGCTCCGAGGAGCAGAAGGCCCGGTACCTGCCGGAGATCGCCGCGGGGGAGCTGCGCCTGCAGGCCTTCGGCGTCACCGAGCCGACGGCGGGCTCGGACACGACGAGCATCCAGACGACCGCGGAGCCGGTCGACGGCGGCTACGTGATCCGCGGCCAGAAGATCTGGACGTCGCGGGCGCTGCACTCCGACCTGATGCTGCTGCTCGCGCGCACGACGCCGCTCGAGGAGGTCGCGCGCAAGACCGACGGGCCTCTCGACGTTCATCGTCGACATGAAGGCGGCGCAGGAGGCCGGCACGATGACGATCCGGCCGATCAAGACGCTGATGAACCACGCGACGACCGAGGTCTTCTTCGACGGCGTCGAAGTGCCCGCCGACGCGCTCGTCGGCGAGGAGGGCAAGGGGTTCCGCTACATCCTCGACGGGATGAACGCCGAGCGGATCCTGATCGCCGCCGAGTGCATCGGCGACGGCCGCTGGTTCGTCGAGAAGGCCTCGCGCGTATGCGTCCGAGCGGGTCGTCTTCGGCCGGCCGATCGGGGCGAACCAGGGCGTCCAGTTCCCGATCGCCCGCGCGCACGCCGCGATCGAGGCGGCCGACCTGATGCGCTACAAGGCCGCGTGGCTCTTCGACGCAGGGCGAGCCGTGCGGCGCCGAGGCGAACATGGCGAAGCTGCTCGCCTCGGAGGCCTCGTGGCAGGCGGCCAACGCGTGCCTCGACACCCACGGCGGCTTCGGCTTCGCCGCGGAGTACGACGTCGAGCGGAAGTTCCGCGAGACGCGGCTCTACTCGGTCGCGCCCGGTCTCGAACAACCTGGTCCTCGCCTATCTCGGCCAGCACGTGCTCGGGATGCCGCGCTCCTACTGAGGTGGGGCTTGCGGGCGAGCCCGTCGAGTGTAATGACCAAGGGTCAGGCGAGTCGCCTGCCGTCGGATGTGGTCATCATCCGAATGAGCCATCTTGCGGAGCGTCGGCTCCGGGACTACACCTTCGGCACGACCCCGAAGTAGCTCAATTGGTAGAGCGACCGTCTGTCCAACGGGGAGATGCCGGTTCGAATCCGGCCTTCGGGGTCCAGGACGCGCGAAGGCCCGCCGCGAGGCGGGCCTTCGAGTCACTCAACGACCGTCTGTCCGTTTCAATCCTAGCCCGAATACTCGGGTGTGCTGTCAGGGGCCGGCGTTTTCGACCGTTCCGGTCAGAGGACGAGCCGGAGCGGCTGCTCGAGGAGTTCGCGGATCGTCGAGACGAACCGGGCCGCGTCGGCGCCGTAGAGGATGCGGTGATCGCAGCTCATCCGCAATGTCATCGCCCGGCGGGAGACGACGGTGCCGTTCTCGAGCGCGAGCACCTCGCGAATCGAGCCGACGCCGAGGATCGCGGCCTGTGGGGCATCGATGATCGGGGTGATCGCGGTCATCCCGAACATGCCGAGGTTCGAGACGGTGAACGTCGCGCCGGACAGGTCGGCGGGAGCCATCGTTCCGGCCCGCACCCGCTCGGCGAGGCGGCGGGTCTCCGCGGCGATCTCGAACACAGACAGCGTGTCCGCGCGGGCGATCACCGGCACGACGAGCGCGTCATCGGCCGCGACCGCGATCCCGACGTTCACCTCGTCGAAGAGCAGGAACCGGCCGCTCTGAAAGGAGGCGTTCGCCCTCGGGTGCTCGCGGAGGGCGAGCGCGCTCGCCCTGATCACGAAGTCGTTGAGCGAGGGCACGGGGCGCTCGGACTCGATCTGCTTCAGCCCTTCGCGGATCGCGACCGCCTCGTTCATCGACACGTCGGTCTCGACCTGGAAAGCGGGAATCGAGGCGTGCGACTCGCTCATCCGACGCGCGACCGTCTGCTGGAGGCGGCTCGGCTCCCGGACCTGGTGAGAGCGTGACTCTCGCGTCGGAGCACTCGGCGCGGGCTCCACGACCTCTGGGAGCGAGTCGTCGGGAAGCCCGAGGCTCCTCGCGACATCGCGTCTCGTCACGCGGCCCCGCGGGCCCGAGCCCGACAGCGCAGCGAGGTCGGCGCCGTGCTGCTCGGCGAGCTGGCGCGCGAGCGGGGTGGCGCGGACTGCTGCCATTCGACGACGGCGGCGGCTCGGCCCATGCCTCGATCGGTTCCGCCGCGATCGAGGTCATGCGGAGCAGGCTGCCGGCGATGCAGGCTCCGATGGTGCAGACCCACCTGCCGGCTCGGTTGCGAGGTGCGCGATCACGTCCCCGACGGCGACGACGGTGCCCTCGGGCGTCACGATCTCGAGATAGCCGGACTCGGGCGCCTGGTACTCCATGGTGACCTTCTCGGTCTCGATCTCGACGAGCTCCTCGCCCTGCTCGACGAGATCGCCCTCGCGCTTGAGCCAGCGGCTGATCACGCCGTCGGTCATCGAGTCGACGAGGCTCGGCATCGTCACGGTGCTCATGGGGCTGCCCGCTCGACGAGGTCGACCGCGGCGCCCGCGATCGTGTCGGCGTCGATCCCGAACACGCGGTAGAGGTCGTCGATCTCGCCCGACTGGCCGAACCCGTCGACACCGAGCGTCGTGATCCGCTCGTTGCGTACGGTTGCGAGGAACGCCAGCGTATGCGGGTGGCCGTCGAGAACGGTGACGAGCGGCGCCGCGCGCTCGGCCGGGAAGAGGTCGTCGAGGATCCAGTCGTCGCCCTGGCGGAGGCCGTCGCGCACGCGGAGCGCCCGGTAGACGAGGTCGGGGGAGGTCAGGCAGACGACGTCGGCGCCGATCCCGCCGCCGGCGAGCTCCTCGGCCGCGCTGAGAGCCTCGGGAACGAGCGCGCCGACGGCCACGAGCGTCACTGCCGGGCGCCCTTCACACCGTCGCAGGAGATAGCCGCCGGCCAGCACCTGCCTGCGGCGTAGCTCGCGCTCGTCGCCCGCGTCGGGAAGCACTGCGAGGCTCTGGTCGATCGGCCGGGTCGTCAGCCTGAAATAGGAGGACTGGCCGTTCTTGCGGCCGAGCAGCGAGAGCGCGTGGAGGAGCGTCCACTCGAGATCCTGCGAGAAGGCGGGCTCCCACGCGATGCAGCCCGGCTGCTCGAGGCCGATCGACGGGGTGATGATCGACTGATGCGCGCCGCCCTCGGGCGCGAGCGTCACGCCGGACGGGGTCGCGACGAGGATCGACTGGCCGCCGGCGTAGATCCCGAACGACCACGGCTCGAGCGCGCGCGTGACGAAGGGGTCGTAGAGCGTCCCGATCGGAATCAGACCCTGGCCGTCGCGTGACCAGGTGGAGCCGAGCTCGCCGAGCAGGCTGACGAGGTTCACCTCGGCGATCCCGAGCTCGATGTGCTGTCCGTGCTCGCTCTCGCGCCAGCGGACGAGCATCTGCTCGTCGTCGGCGAACCAGTCGACACGATCGCCTGCGTTCCACACACCGACGCGGTTGATCCAGCCGCCGAGGTTGGTCGACGAGGCGACGTCCGGGCTCACGGTCACCACGCGGTCGGCGACGTCCGGGGCCTCGTGCGAGAGATCGACGAGGAAGCGGCCGAAAGCCTGCTGGGTCGAGGCCCGCCCGGTGTGCTTGCGCCCGACGTCGGCCGGAACGGGCGGCGGGGCGACCGGGACGAACGGCTCGCGGCGCAGTCGGTGGGATGCCTCGCGGCAGAGCTCTGCGGCCGGGCTCGCCGGGTCGAACGGCGCCCACGGATCGTCGGGCTCGGCGCCGACGCCGGCGCCGAACTGCTCCCACTGCTCGGTCGAGAGCAGCGCCGAATGGTTGCCGGGATGTCCCTCGGTGGGCAGGCGCCACGCCTTGATCGTGTAGGCGAAGACGACCGACGGCCGGTCCGGGGCGCGGTCGACCTGGGCAAACGCGTCGAGCAGGCTTCCGAGATCGTGGCCTCCGAGGTCGCGGAAGGCGGCGGGAAGCTCGCCGTCGTCGAGCTCCCCGACGACGCGCGCGAGGCCCGGCCGGCCGGCGGCAGCTCGTCGCGGAGCGCGGGCGGCGGCATCCGCAGCAGGTGCTGGTACTCCTCGTTCGTCATCTCGTCGATCCGAACGCGCAGCTCCTCACCGCCGGGTCGCGCGAAGACCTCCTCGACCCGGTGCCCGTACTTGACCGAATCGTCTGCCAGCCGGCCGCCTCGAACATCCGCATCAGCCGCCCGACGGCCATGTCCGGCACGACGCGGTCGAGCGACTGCCGGTTGACGTCGATGATCCAGAGCACCTCGCCGAGGCTCGCGAACGAGCGGATCGACGAGCGCCTCCCAGACCGCCCCTTCGTCGAGCTCCGCGTCACCGACGAGCGAGATCTGGCGCCCGCCGCGCGGAACGTCGAAATGCCCGCTGATGTAGCGGTGGGCGAGCGCACTCCAGATCGGAGCGGTCGCGCCGATGCCGACCGACCCGGTGGAGAAGTCCGCGGGAATCGGATCTTTGACCCGGCTCGGATAGGACTGCAGGCCGCCGAAGGAGCGCAGCCGGGTCAGGTAGTCGCGGTCGAGCCACCCCAGCAAGTACTCGATCGCATGCAGGACGGGGGAGGCGTGCGGCTTCACCGAGACGCGGTCCGCTGCCTGGAGGTAGCAGAAGTACAGCGCGGTCATGATCGAGACGATCGAGGCAGAGGAGGCCTGGTGTCCTCCGACCTTCACGTCGGAGTGGTCGGCGCGGGCGCTGTTTGCGTGCTGGACCATGCTCGTCGCGAGCCAGAGCACCTTCGTCTCGACCTCCCTGAGGGTCGCGAGGTCCGCGGCAACACCATGGTCGACTGTCGTCACCGAGAGCAGCTTGCGCGCCACACCGTCTGGTTGTCCAGAAAACAACCGAGATTGCCCGAGGACACGGAGAACATTTGCGCCTCTGGCTCAGCACACGTAGACTTTCTTGCGTGCCCAGGGCGCTGCTCGACGAGACCGACCGCGAGATCGTGTCGCTGCTCCTCGGTGACGGCCGCCGCTCGGCGAGCGACATCGGCCGCCAGATCGGCCTCTCACCGGCCGCCGCGAAACGCCGGATCGACCGGCTCGAGCAGCTCGGGATCATCCTCGGCTACGAGGCGGTGATCGACCACGCGAAGCTCGGCAACGGGATCGAGGCGTTTGCCGAGCTGCAGTTCGCAGGGGCGACGCAGGTCGACGACATCGACCGCGCATTTGCCGACCTTCCGGAGCTTGTCGAGGGCTTCACGATCGCGGGCGACACCGACGCGCTCGTGCGCCTTCGCGTCGCCGACCTCGATCACCTGAAGCGTGTGATCGACACGATCCGCCGCGGTGTGGGCGTCACGGGCACGAAGACGCTGATCGTCCTCGGTTCCACGACGGGCGAGCCGAAGCGCGGTGCGCCGCGACGGAGACCTTCTAGAGCGCGGTGACGCCGCGCCACTCGATCGCGAGCCGCGCGTTCGGGGTCGTGCACATGGCGCACGGGCAGAGCACGATCCCGCGCTCCTTGTTCCATTCGCTCGCGACGAGCGACCTGCCGGTGACGAAGCTCGCCTCGTCGCTTGCGATGTAGACCGCGAGCGCGCGGATCACCCCGGGCTTGTGCATCACGGCCCGCTCCTCGTCGGTCATCCAGACCGGGAAAAAGTCCGTGTCGGTGAGCCCGCCAGGCTGGATCGCATTCACCCGGATCCCGTTGCCGAGCACCTCCTGGGCGAGCACCTTGGTGAATCCCTCGATTCCGAACTTCGAGCTGACGTAGGCACCGACCCCGGCCGGCGGAAACCGCACCGTTCCCGAGGAGAACGTCACGATCGAGCCCGAACCGGCCTGGATCATGTGGCGGAGCGCCTCACGGGCGCTCAGGAAGGTGCCCGTGAGGTTCGTCTCGAGCACACGATTCCACTGCTCGAGCGTCATGAACCGCAGGTGGCGGTCCTCGCGCGTCTTCGACTCGCGGATGTCGAGGCCGGCGGCGGCGACGAGGATGTCGATGCTCCCGAACTCCACGACGCAGCGGTCGACGAGCGCAGCGACCTCGGACTCGCTGCGGACGTCCGCGGGCACGGCGATCGCAGTGCCGCCGGCATCTCGGCATTCCTGCGCGACCGCTTCGTCCTGCTCGGGGACGTTGGAGGAGACGACGACGTGTGCGCCCTGGGCCGCGTATTCGAGCGCGATCTCGCGGCCCATCCCGCTGCCGCCGCCCGTCACGACGGCGGCCTTGCCCTTCAGCTTCAGAGCCACGCCTGGACGAGCTCGTCGAGCGGCAGGCGGTTGGCCCGCGCGAGCCATTCCTCGGCCGTCCGGCGCTCGGGTCGAGGAGTGCGCATCGGGTAGCCGAAGGTGAGGAGGATCAGCGGCTCCTGATCCGCACCGAGTTCGAGGAGCTCGGCGGCGCGCGGCTTGTCCGTGAAGCCGTTCGGGCACGACCCGAGCCCGGCATCCCAGGCGGTGAGCAGCATGTTCTCGGCGGCACGCCCGCCGTCGAAGGCGGTCATCCCCTCGCCGCGGACTGCGATCGCGATCGCGAGCTGCGAGCCGAGCAGGTTGGCGGCGCGCGACACGGTCTCCGAGAGTGCGTCGAGCACCTCGCGGCTCTGAATCACGGTGAAGCGCGCGGTCTGGCGGTTACGGCCGCTGCCGGCGATCCGAGCGGACTCGAGAAGCCTGTTGACAAGCTCGGGCGGCACCGGATCGGCGGTGAAGTTGTAGTCGCGGCTCTCCCGCCGGCTCACGATCGTGAGGAACGTCTCCACGCTACGACCCTCCATGGCGGCTCAACTGCTCGGCTCCGGGCAGGCGCTCGTAGGAGCCCCTGTAGAAGAGCAGCGGGGTCGCCTCGTCGTTCGTCCCGCCGCCGAGGACACGGCCGGTCGCGATTGTGTGGTCGCCGCTCTGGAACTCCGATTCGAGCGAGCAGGCGAGCCAGGCGAGGCAGCCGTCGATCACCGGGACGCCGTGTTCGAGGCGGTGGTCGACCTCGGCGAACTTGTCGCCGTGGGTCTTCTTCGTCGCGAAGGTGCGCGAGACGTCTTCCTGCTCCGAGGAGAGCATGTTGATGCAGAAGCTCTCCGACTCACGCACCGCGTGCAGCGTGCGCGAGCTGAGGTCGAAGCAGACGAGCGCGAGCGGCGGCTCGAGCGAGAGCGACGTGAGCGCGTTCGCGGTGACCCCCGCCGGCCCATCGGCTGCCTGAGCGGTGATCACGCTGACGCCGGTGGCCCAAAAGCCCATGAGCCGTCGGAACTCGGCCGCCTCCACGGCTCGGATCCTACCGAGCCCGGGCTATGTCAGACATCGAGGTCGGAGATCGGAACCTGCTCGACGATCTCGAGGCCGAAGCCTTCGAGCCCGGACAGGTCTTTCGGCGTGTTCGTGAGGATCCTGATCGTCGTCAGGCCGAGGTCGGCGAGGATCTGGGCGCCGATACCGAACTCGTCGGCCGGGGGGCCGTGGCCGACCTCGCCGGGGGCCGCGTGCCGCCCGAAGACCCTGTCCCCGCGCTCACCGGCGATCAGGTAGACGAGCACGCCCCGGTTCTCGCGAACGAGGAGGTCGAGCGAGCGGTCGAGCTGCTCCCCACAGTTGCAGTTCTGTCCATGGAAGACGTCGCCGAACATGCACTCGCGGTGGACGCGGACGAGGACGTTCTGGGCGTCTTGCAGCTCGCCCTTCACGAGCGCGATGTGGTGAGCGCCGGTGACCTTCTCGCGGAAGCCGACCGCCGTGAAGTCGCCGTGAAGCGTGGGCAGCCGAACGCCGGGGAGCTGCTCTACGAGCCGTTCGGTGCTGCGCCTGAAGGCGACCACGTTCGCCACGGTCACAAGCGGAAAGCCGTGCTGCTCGCAGTAGGCGCGGAGGCTGTCTGCCCGCGCGACCGTCCCGTCCTCGTTCATGACGAGCGACATCGCGGCGGCGGGGACGCAGCCGGCGAGCCGCGCCAGGTCGATCGCCGCCTCGGTCCGGCCGGTGCGCTTGAGGACGCCGCCGGGACGAGCCCGCAGTGGGAACACATGGCCGTGAGGGACGAAGTCCGCCGGGCCCTTCTCCGGGTCGATCGCATCGAGGATCGTCTTCGACCTGTCCTCGGCCGAGGCCGCCGTCCCGCGGAGGCCGCGGCTTGCGATCGCGACGGTCGGCTGCCACTTCTCCTCTTCGGAGAGGAGCGGTGCCAGCCGAAGCTCTTCGCAGCGCTCGTCGGTCAGGCAAAGCCGGATCAGGCCGTTCGCGTTGGTCGCGAGGAAGTTGACGGCCTGCGGGGTCGCGAACTCGGCCGCGAACATCAGGTTGCCCTCGCTTTCGTCGCCGCGATGCTCGGCCAGCACCACGAATTTCCCGGCAGCGAGCGCCTCTGCGGCCCGCTGGGCAGCTTCGACATCGAGTGGGTGCTGGTTGTCAGACACAGGCCCACTGTAACCGGGCGCCGCCCTCAGGACGCACGCCTGAAGACGAGCCTGCTCGGCGTGATCGGGAGCGCCGTCACCGTCCCGCCGGCCTTGCCGATCGCGTCGGCGACGGCGTTGGCGATCGCCGCCGCGGCCCCGGCGGTCGCGATCTCGCCCATGCCGCGGACACCGAGTGGGTTGCGCGGCGAGGGGACGAGCTCGAGCACGACCGCCGTCATCGGCGGGATGTCGGCGGCGAGCGGCAGGTGGTAGTCGCGGAGCCCTCCGGTGTGCGGTTCGCCGTTTTCGCCGAAGTCGAGCTCCTCGAAGAGCGCACCGCCGAGGCCTTGGACGGCGCCGCCGATCAGCTGGCCACGGACGACCTCGGGGTTGATCGCGAAGCCCGCGTCGACCGCGAAGGCGAGTTCGAGGAGCTTGACGGAGCCGGTCTCGGGATCGACCGCGGCGCGGGCCGCGAAGGAGCCGTAGGCGAACGCTGCCGCCGTGTTCGTGAAGGCGCTCTGCACTTCGAGGGGTGCCAACTCCGACAGCTCGGCGCTCGTTCTCGGGTCGCCGGCCAGCTCGAGGCGGCCGTCGACGATCGCTGCCTGGCCGCCGAGGGTCTCCTCGGCCCTCGCGAGGATCGCCCGGCGAAGCTCGAGTGCGGCTTCGTGGCAGGCGCTTCCCACCATCACCGCCGACCTGCTCGCGAAGGTGCCGCCACTCCCGTCGGGACCGCTCAGATCGCCGACCGCGATGTCGATCTCCTCCGGTTCAACCCCGAGCGCGCGGGCCGCCACCTGCGCAAACGTGGTTGCGTGTCCCTGGCCGAACGACGAGGAGCCGACGCCGATCGAGATGCGCCCGTTCGCTTCGAGCCGCGCCCAAGCAGTCTCGGTTCCGGGTGTCCCCGTCCCCTCGACCACGCAGGCGACGCCGAAGCCGGTGAGATCGCCATCCTTGCCGCCGTCCCCGCCGTCGAGCGCCTCGAGCGCGCGATCGAGTGCCGTCTCGTACTCGCCGCCGTCGTAGGACAGGTGGGGAACGCCTGTATCCCAGGGCATCTCGTCGGGTCGGACGAGGTTGCGGCGGCGAAGTTCCACGGGGTCGAGGCCGAGCTCGGCAGCCGCGAGGTCGAGGAGCCGTTCCCGGACGAAGCCGGACTCGAAGTAGCCCGGGCCCCGCATCGTCCCCACCGGGGGTTTGCAGCTCCGCACGTACGAGGCGTGGCAGCGGTAGGCCGGAATCCGGTAGGGCCCGAGAAAGGCGCGCTGCCCGACACGGCCGGGAGTCAAGCCGTTCGGGCCCACGAAGGCGCCGACGTCTGCCCGAAAGGCGCCCTCGAGCGCGGTGATCGTCCCGTCCGCGGCAACCGCGAGTGCGGCCTCCCAGCGCTGGTCACGCGACTGGTAAGCGCTCTGGAGATGTTCGAGCCGCTCTTCGAGCCAGCGCACGGGACGCCTGTTCCGGTAGGCGGCGATCGGCACGAGCAGGTCTTCGGGGTGCAGTTCGCCGCGGACGCCGAACCCGCCGCCGGTATCCGCGAGGTTCAGCCGAACCTGCGCGGGCGCGAGGCCGAGCGTCCGCGCGATCGTGGCCCTCATGTGCTGCGGCGCCTTCGCGGCGGTCCACACCGTGAGCTCGCCGGCCTCCGGGTCGAAGTCGGCGAGCACCGCCCTGGCTTCGAGCGGGAGTCCCGCCTGCCGGCCGATCGTGAACGTCTCTCGGACGATCACCGCCGCCTCGGCGAACGCGGCGTCGAGCTCGCCGAACGCGAGCGCGTTCTCGTGCAGGACGTCCGTTTCGGGGAGCGATGCGGGCTCGACGTCGACGACGGCAAGGTCGGCTGCGTCGAGGGCGGCCTCCGGGCTCGTCGCGACGACGACGGCGACCGGCTGGCCGACGTAGCGAACCTCGCCGCGGGCAAGAGGGAGCTGGAGGTAGGGCTCGAGGCTGTCGGGAATCGGCAGTCGCGACGGAATGACCGCGAGCAGGTCGGCGACCTCGTCGGCCGCGAAAGCATCGACGACGCCGGGATGCGCACGCACGGCTTCGAGGTCGACGCCGCGTAGCGCGCCGAACGGATACGGGCTGCGGACGACGGAGAGATGCAGCATTCCGGGGATCCGGAGGTCCCCGACATACCGCCCCTCGCCGCGTAGGAACCGCTCGTCTTCGAGTCGGGAGATCGCCCGATTCTCGGTCGACGGGCCGGTCGCATACGTCGTCAAGGCACGCCGTAGGATAGTCAGACAATGGAAGGCCACCCTCAGGTTCGGCCCGTGGCGCTGATCGGGACGGGAACGATCGCGCGATCGGTCGGCGCGTGTCTCGCGGCCGGCGAGGTCGCGGGAATGCGACTTCACGGCTTCCTCTGCCGCACCGTTCGCGACGACCTTCCGGGGCCCGAGTTCGCGACGCTGGAGGAGCTGCTCCTGCCCGGGGTCGTGGTGGTCGAGGCAGCGAGTCACGAGGCGGTGCGCGAGTACGCGGCCGACGTTCTCGTCTTCGGCGCCGACTTCGTGTGCGTGTCGGTGGGCGCGCTCGCGAGCCCGGAGCTCCGGCATCGGCTCGCGGTCGCGGCGGAGCTCGGCCGCTCGCGGGTGATCGTCCCGAGCGGTGCGACCGGCGGGCTCGATCTCCTCCGCGCGGCGGCGGGCTCGGGGCTCGACGAGGTCACGATCGAGCAGCGCAAGCCGGCGCGAACCCTGCTCTCCGAAGTGGAAGCGGGAGGTCTCACCGAACCTCGCGTCGTCTTCGACGGGTCGGTCGCAGACGTCGTTCTCGCCTATCCGACGACGACCAACGTCGCGGCCTCGGTCGCACTCGCGGGCCTCGGGTTCGAGCGCACGCGGGCCGTCGTCGTCGCCGATCCCTCGATCCAGGCCAATCAGGTGCTGCTGACCGCACGCGGCAGCTTCGGCAACCTCAGCCTGCGGCTCGAGAACGTCCCGAGCGCGAACCCGCGCACCTCGGCGATCGTCGCCTACAGCGTCCTCTCGACGCTGCGTCGGCTCGGCGAGACGCTGGTCGTCCCCGGGTAGCGCTACAGGAACGGCACGAGTGGGGCGCCGTCCCTGACGAGCACCTCGAACGCGCCGAGGTGCTCGACCTCGAGCCGCACGCGGTCGCCCGCCTCGAGGTAGGAGTAGCGCTCCGGGCCGTGGGTTAGCACGAGCTCGAGCAGGCAGCCCGTCCCGACTGTGCCCGATCCGCAGAGGCTGCCGGGCAGGAGGCGGGTGCCGCGCGAGGCGTAGGCGAGCATCTGGCCGAACGACCAGTAGATCGAGCTCAGGTTGCCCTCGCTGTAGAGCTGCCCGTTCACATGGGCGGTCATGTGGAGGTCGAAGGCCTTGTCCTTGCGGAAGGGCTCGAGCTCGTCCGGGGTCACGAGCACCGGGCCGGTCGTCGTCGCGGAGTCCTTGGACTTGACCGCCCCAATCGAGAGCTTCTTTTCCCGGGCCTGGATGTCGCGGGAGCTCCAGTCGCAGAAGAGCATGTAGCCGGCGATCGACTGCTCCGCCTCCTCGGGCGAGAGGTTCGACCCGCCCTTGCCGACGACGGCGCAGATCTCGAGCTCGTAGTCGAACTTCTCCGTCCCCGGTGCGAGCGCGACGTCGTCGTGCGGCCCTTGGATCGCCGCGACATTCTGGAAATAGAAGACCGGCAGCTGGTACCAGTCGTCGGGGAAGGTCAGGCCGAGCGCCTCCCAACTCGGGCGGATGTGCCCCTCGAATGCCGCGAAGTCGCGGACGACCGGCGGCTGTGGGATCGGCGCTGCGAGCCTCACCTCGGAGAGCGCCAGCACCTCGACCGGATGGCTGAGCGCGCGCTCGCCCGTGCGCGCGAGCTTCTCGCCGTCGTCGCCGAGAAGATCGATCAGGCGCGGCTCGTCGGTTCCGTGGATCGCGTCGTCGATCACGAGGCCGACCCGGTCCTCACCGTTCGCCCGCTGGGAGCTGTACGTCGCGAAGCGCATCTGTCTCGTCCTTTCTGTTGACGGAAGGCTGCTTACCCGCCGCGGGCCAGGACGGCCGTCGCAGCCGCGGCGAACGTGCCCCCGAGGCCGTGGACGACGCCGACCTCGGCGCCGGGCATTTGTCGCTCTCCGCACTCGTGCCGCAGCTGGCGGATCCCTTCGACGAGGAGGAAGAGGCTGAGCATTCCCGGATGGCAGTGCGACAGACCGCCTCCGTTCGTGTTGACCGCCAGCCCGCCGCCCGGCGCGGTGCGGCCGCCGCTGACGAACGCCCCGCCCTCGCCCTTGGCGCAGAACCCTAGATCTTCGAGGATCACGATCGGCGTGATCGTGAACGCATCGTAGAGCTGGACGAAGTCCATGTCGGCCGGGCCGAGTCCCGCCTCGGCGAAGGCGGCCGGCCCCGTGACCGCGGCCGCCGAGACCGTGAGCTCGGCCATCGCGGCGATGTTCCGGTGCGTGAAGCCCTCGGCGGCACCGAGCACGTGCACGGGCACCTGCGCGAGCCCGCGCGCCCGCTCCCGCGTCGTCACGATCACGGCCGCGCCGCCGTCGGTGACGAGGCAGCAATCGAGCCGATGGAGCGGGCTCGAGACGAGCGGCGAGGCGAGCACGTCCTCCACGGTGATCGGGTCGCGCTTGAACGCCGTCGGCGTCAGCCCCGCCCAGGCGCGATGGGCGACCGCGACCTCGGCCAGCTGTTCCCGCGTCGTCCCGAACTCGTGCATGTGGCGCTGCGCGATCATCGCGAACTGGCTGATCGGGAAGATCGCGCCGTAGGGGAGTTCGTAGGTCTGGAGCTCCGAGCTCGTCACGAGCCGGCCGCCGTCGGAGCGCTGCGTGCTCCCGTAGACGATCACGGCGGTCTCGCACATCCCGGCGGCGATCGCACCCGCGGCGTGGCGGAGGTGCGCGACGAACGAGCAGCCGCCGATGTTCGTCGTCTCGTGGTAACGCGGCTTGAGCCCGATGTACTCGCAGAAGCTGAGTGAGGTGGAGTGGTGGTAAGGCGTGACCGCGAAGACCCCGTCGATCTCGCCCACGGAGATCCCGGCATCGGCGGCGGCCCGCACGGTCGCCTGGGCCATCAGCCCGAGCGGGGAGAGGTCCGGGACATGGCCGAGCTCGGATTCGGCTGCGCCGACGATCGCCACCTCGGCAAGCGCGCTCACTGGTCGTCCACCGGCTCGAAGAGCGGCACGACGAGGCCTTCACCGCGGTCCTCGAACACGGCGCGGACCGGCATGCCGATCCTCACCGAGGCGGGCGGGACGGACACGATGTTCGAGACCAGACGCACGCCCTCATCGAGCTCGACGAGCGCGACGACATACGGGACGTCCTGCTCGAAGCCCGGTGCCCCGGCCCGATGGCAGACGGTGAACGAATGCACGGTGCCGAGGCCCGCGGCGAAGACGGGCTCGGGGGCCTCGGTGAAGCAGAACGGGCAGACCGCCCGCGGCAGGAACGCCCGGCCGCACGAGCGGCAGCGCGAGAGCCCGACGTGGCCTTCGGCGGCCGCGTCGAAGAAATGCCGCTCCTCGCCGCGGGGGACTGGCCGCCGCTTCTCCTGCCCGCCCGCAGTCATCCGGCCTGCGCGTCGTACCAGACGGCCGGGTCGGCGAGCTCCGTCCGCAGCCGGTTCTTCTCGACCTTCTGGGTGGCGGTCTTGGGCAGCGTCTCGACGGTCTGGACGTACCGGGGCACCTTGTACTCGGAGAGCCGTTCGGCGCAGAACGCGACGAGCTCGGCGGGGTCGGCCTGCGCGCCCTCGCGCAGCACGACGAAGGCGAGCACGTCCTCGTCGGTGAGCTCGGCGGGCCAGGCGACGACGGAGGCCTCCTCGACGGCGGGGTGATCGGAGAGGGTCAGCTCCACCTCGAGCGAGGAGATGTTCTCGCCGCGCCGCCGCACGATGTCCTTCTTGCGGTCGACGAAGGCGAAGTACCCGTCGGCGTCCTTCGCCGCGTAGTCGCCCGTGCGCAGCCAGCCACCGCGGAAGGCATCTGCGGTGAGCCCCGGATCGTCGAAGTAGCCCTTCATCGACATCATGTTCCGGATCACGAGCTCCCCGACCTCGCCCGGGCCGGTGTCGCGCTCCTTCTCGTCGACGACCCTCACCTCGTTGGCCAGCCGGGGATCGGGATGGAGTCGGGGCTTGCCGATCGTTCCGGGCGGCCGGTGCTCGAACGACTCGACGAGACCGAAGGTCGTCTCGCTCATCCCGAAGCCGGAGATCAGCGTCAGCCCGAACCGCGCCTCGATCTCCCGGAGCTGGTCCTCGGGGAACTTGGGTGCGCCGTAGGCGATTCGCAGCTCGTGGTCCCGTTCGGCCGCCGACGGCTCGAGCTTCGTGAGGATCGCGATCATCGCGCCGATGTAGTTGACGATATTCGCCCCGTAGGTGTGCACGTCGTCCCAGAAGCGGCTGGCACTGAAGCGCTCCGCGAGGATCAGGGTGCCCCGGTTGCCGATCGTCCCCATCGTCGAGTAGGCCTGGCCGTTGACGTGGAAGAGCGGCAGGCAGCAGTAGAAACGGGTGCCGGGCTCGCAGCGCAGCCACCAGGGGTAGGCCTGGCCGGTGAGGACGTAGTTGGCGTGGGTCTGCATCACGGCCTTGGGCCGGCCGGTCGTCCCCGAGGTGAAGATGAAGCTGACGACGTCCTCGGCGAAGAGCTCCGGGCGGTCGAACTCGGTGCCACCGGTGCGCGCCCGGTCGAGGAGGTCGGCCAGCTCGACGACCGGGATCTCGACTCCCGCTGCCTCGCGCACCGTGCCCTCGAGGCCGCTGTCGGCGAGCACGAGCTTGACCTTCGCGACCTGGAGCGCGCCCCTGATCTCGGCCGGCTTGAAGCGCGTGTTGACCGCGACGAGGATCGCCCCGATCTTCGCCAGGGCGAGCCACGCGACCAGGAAGTCGGGCCGGTTCCCGACGACGAACCCGATCCGGTCGCCCTTGCCGACGCCGAGCGATTGCCAGGCCGCGGCGGTGCGGTCGATCCGATCGTCGAGCTCGGCGAACGAGATCGACTCCTCACGCGTCACGACGAACGGTCGATCGGGAACCTCGCGGACGGCCTCCTCGAGGAAGTCGCGGATGTTGAGGCCGCGCAGATCGGCCGGCAGCACCGGCGGCTCGATCGCCTCCGCGTTCACGCGGCCGACGCTACCAATGTCCGACATAACCTGCCGGAAGAGTTCCTAGCAGGGCGGGGGCGGCGGCCAGTCGGCGGCGGTCACGACGCCCGGCAGCGCCTTCTCGAAGAGCATCGCCAGGCGATCGAGCTCGGCCGGTGTAAGGCGGCCGAGGTAGAGCTCGCGCACCGTCGCATGATGGACGACCTGGGCGCGCCGCAGCGCCTCCAGGCCGGCTCTGGTCAGCGAGGCGAACGAGGCCCGGCCGTCGGCGGGGTCCGCCTCGCGGTGGACGAGGCCGCGCTCCTCGAGCTGGGTCACCACGCGGGTGATGCCACTCGGGGTCAAGAGCCGCCGGGCGCCGAGGTCGCTCATGCGCAGCTTGAGGCCCGGGGCGGTCACGAGCGTGATCAGGACGCCGTAGTCGGCGAGCGAGAGATTCCCTTGCGCTCGGAGCCGGCGGTCGATCTCGCGCATCGCCAGCTCGCGGAGGCGGATCAGCCCGCGCCAGGCCTGGAACTCCTCCGGGGTGAAGGCGTCGGGCTCGGGGAGCTCTGCGAGCCAGTGCTCGGGACCGTCGGAGATATTTGACATTGTGAAGTAAAAGGCGGATACTTTGCTTGCGTGTGTGAAGTATATCGGGCGTCTCTTGGACGGCCCCAATCGAGGAGGAACCGCATGACTGCCATCACGACAGCGCTCGAGTACACGGTTCTCGCGCCGGACGAGGGGCTGCGGCTCAAGTCGGGCCCGGGGCGGGATCTGGTCTTCAAGGTCACCGGCGACCAGACTGGCGGCGCTTTCGACTACTTCGTGGTCGAGGTCGCGCCGCTCGGCGGTCCGCCGCTCCACGTCCACCACAAGTAGGAGGAGACGATCCATGTCCTGACTGGCCGATACAAGGTCAGGATCGGCGAGGAGACCTTTGTCCTCGAGGAGGGCGGGTTCGCCTATCTGCCCTCGCAGGTGCCACACACCTTTCTGAACGTGACCGACGAGCCGGGCGAGGTGATCGTCGTCTATGCCCCCGGCGGCGGCCACAGGTTCTACGAGGAGCTCGGGCCGCTCTCGAGGAGCGAGGCGCCTGACCGCGCAGCGATCGCCGCGCTCTTCGAGAAGTACGAGATGACTCTCCTCGGTCCGCCGCTCAGCGCCGACTGAATCGCTCGGGAGGTCGCGCCTGGCACGATGGCGCGCGATGGCCGACCGCCGAACGCCGCTCGTCCTGCTTCCGCCGAGCGAGACCAAGCAGGCGCCGAGCCGCGGCAAGGCGGTCGAGCTCGACGCGCTCTCGTTTCCGGGGCTCACCCCGCTCCGGGAAGCGCTGCTCGACGACGAGCTGCGTCGGGCGCCGACCACGACCGCGGGCAGTCTGTACTCGGGTGTGCTCTATGCGGCGCTCGAGATCGCCACGCTTCCGCGCGGTGCGGCGCGTGGGCTGATTGTCGTTTCGGCCCAGTTCGGGGCGCTACGCGCGGCCGACCGCGTTCCCGCCTACCGGCGGGAGCTCGATGCCGCCTTCTGGCGCGGGGGCCTGCGCGCGCCGCTCGACCAGGCCGCCGCCGGGCGCGTCGTGCTCGACTGCCGGTCGGCGACCTATGTCGCGGCGTGGCGGCCATCGCGCGAGGCTGCCGGAGCCTGGGTGCACGTGAGCGTGGTCGAGGAGCGAGACGGCGTCAGGCGCGTGGTCTCGCACATGGCGAAGAAGACCCGCGGCGAGGTGGCCCGGCACGTGCTTGTCTCGGGTGTCCGTCCGCGTAGTCCCGCCGAGCTCGCCGCCGCCGTCGCCGAATGCTTCGACTGCGGGCTCGAGCCGCCCGTGCGCCCGGGCGCGCCGTTCGAGCTGACTGTCGTGCAGCGCCACTCGGAGTTCGTCCCGGCCGGCTTTGCTCCACCCGCCGGACTCGCCACGGCTGAGTTTCGGCTCGAGCCGCTCGGGCCCGAGCACAACGAGCGCGACCATGCCGCGTGGATGTCGAGCATCGACCACATCCACGCGAGTCCCGGCTGGGAGGAGCGCGATGACCGGTGGCCCCAGCCGATGACGCTCCCCCGCAATCTCGCCGATATCGAGATGCACGCCCGCCACTTCAGGGAGCGCGCGGGGTTCACCTACACCGTTCTCGACCCTGCGACGGATGAGGTGATCGGCTGCGTCTACGTCTATCCACCCGGGACGCGCTCGTGGGTCCGTGCCTCGCACGCATCCCTCGACGGCCGGCTCCGCGAAACCGTTTCGACCTGGGTCGCGGGCGGCGACTGGCCGTTCGGCGAGCGGGACAACTAGCCGGTGATGGACGCGCAGCCGATGCTCGACCGGATCGCGGCCGCCGTGGCCGGTCGCGCGCTCGTGCTCGTGGGGATCGGCGGCCGCGGCGGCTCGGGGAAGTCGACGCTCTCCGCCTCGATTCCCGGCGCCCAGATCGTGGGCACCGAGGAGTTCTGGGACGGGGCGGAGTTCGAGCTGACCCGGCTGCGATCCCAGGTTCTGGAGCCGATCGTGCTCGGCGAGCCGGCCCGCTACCGGGGGTATTCCTGGCGACTCCAGCGCACCCTGGAGGAACCGCGCGTCGTCCGGCCCCAGGGAGTCGTGGTGGTCGAGGGGGTCTGCGCGCTCCACACGATGTTGCGCGAGCTCTACGACCTTCGGATCTGGGTCGAGGCGCCACGCGAGCTGCGGCTCGAGCGGGTGATCGCACGCGACGGCGAGGAGGCGCGCTCCGCCTGGGAGACCCGGTGGCTGCCGCGTGAGGATCGCTACGTCGAGCAGGACGATCCGATCTCGGCGGCACAGCTCGTGGTGGACGGGGCCTAGTCGTCAGCGAAAGCGGGATCGCGTGGCCCAGAGGCCGAGGGCGGCGTTCGCGATGTGCGTGAACGGCGCGCCGTCACGATCGGTTCGCGGGCCGGTCGCCGTGCCGCCCGCGACTCCCAGCCGGTCGAGCTCGGCGGGCAGCGAGCGCCATCCGTAGCCGACGCCTTCGACCTCCTCGCGGGTCAGCCCGGTCGCGGGATCGGTGCAGTAGACGATGCCAAAGCGCCCTTCGCTGCTGCCGTGGATCAGGTGTGCGGCGGCGCCGAGGTTCTCGGCGAGCTCGGGATCGCTCTCGACGGCGGCAAGTGCGGCCGGGGTTCCGCGATAGCCGTGTCGTCGGATCAGGGCGTCGATCGCTGGATCCTCACCGAAGCGCGTGACCCCGGGTGCGAGCACGACGAGCTCGCCGCCGTCGGCGAGCGCCATCCGTGTGCGGTAGATCGCCTTGTTAGCAACCCAGGTCGAGGTGAACTCGTCGGCCTCGAGCCAGCACGTCACGCGCTCGAGCGGCTCCTGCACGAGCTCGATGTTGCAGCGGGCGGCAAGCTCGGCGGCCGCCTCATAAGCGCCGCCGCCGGAAACCCCGGAGCTCCCGCGGCCGGCGAAGAGTCCGCGGTGGACGACTCCATCGGCTGTGTCCTCCACCACCGTCAGCACCCACAGCACCGGGATCCTGGACGACAGGAACCTGTCGAACGCGGCGTCGACGACATCCCGGACAGGGCTGTGAGCGCGGCCCATGATCGTCTCCATGTCGCAGACCGCCCCCAGGAAGTGGCTGCGGTGGATCGTCCCGGCACCGCCGAGGCCGATCACGATGTTCTTCGTGAAGTTGGCCATCCCAATCACCTCGTGCGGGACGACCTGGCCGATCGAGATCACGAGGTCCCAGCCGTCGAGGAGCAGCTCGTCGACCTCGACGGGAATCGGAGCGCTCATCCGCCCGGCCGACAACGCCGAGATCTCGTCCGCGCCGATCTCGCCGAGGCGCACGAGTCCTTGGCGCCAGCGGTGCTCGACGATCCGGTCGAACGGGACGCGGTCTCCGAAGAGGAGGGTCGCGTCGCGGGGTCCCAGCGCGGTGTGCGTGCCGAGGGCGGGCAGCACGGCGACCTCGCAACCCGACGCAGCGAGCCGTTCGAACAGAAGCCCCGTGATCTCGCCGGCGCGCGAGTGGAGTCGGGTCAGGTCGGGCGGGACGAGCAGGATCCGCCGGGCGCCCGTGCCGAGCACCTCGTTGGCCGCGAGCTCGTCGACGAGCCCGCGTAGCTCCTCGCTCGAGATCGCCCGCTCCGAGCCGCCGGCAACGAGCAGCGGGGCCGTTGCCGTGCCGGCCCGAAGCGCCGGTAGGGCTGCCTCGATCCGTTCGAGGATCGCTCCGAGCTTGCCGCTGCCGTCGATCGTGAGCACATCGGTCTCGTCGGGCGCCGGAACCTCGAGGGTCGCGAACTGGCTCGCGACCATGCCGGCATGCATGAAGTGCCCGGCTCGCCCGGTCACCCGGCGGAGGATCTCGTCCCGTTCCACCGAGAGGAAGACGAAGCCGACGTCGCCGGCCGTGCGGAGCGCGTCGCGATAGGCGCGCTTCAGCGCCGAGCAGGACGCGACGACTTGTTGCTCGCCGCGAAGGGCGTGGCGAAGCGCCGCGAGCCACGGCCAGCGGTCCTCGTCGGTGAGCGGCGTGCCCGACGCCATCTTCTCGCGGCTCGCAGCGCTGTGGAGCCGGTCGCCTTCGATCAGCGAGACGCCGAGCCGGATCGCGAGCTCGGCGGCGACGGTCGTCTTTCCGCACCCGGCGACCCCCATCACGATGATCCTGCTGGGCGGCATCAGGCGGTCCAGGAGGCGGGCAGCGAGAAGTACCGCACGGCATTGTCGAGGCAGAGGTTTCGCACGACCGTCGAGCACCAGTCGAGGTCGGCCGGGATCCGGCCCTCGTCCACGTCGCGCCCGATCGCATCGCAGAGGACGCGCCGGAAGAGCTCGTGGCGCGTCATCGAGAGGATCGAGCGCGAGTCGGTGTGCATCCCGACGAATCCCGCCAGCTCGCCGATCTGCGACAACTCGTCGAGTTGCCGCCGCAGTCCCTGCTCGTGGTCAGAGAACCACCACGGCGGCCCCCACTGCACGATCGCCTCGACGCCGGGCCGCGAAAAGGCCCCTGCCATCGCCGCGAACAGGGCGTTGTCGGCCGGATTGACGTTGTAGAGGATGGTGCGCGGCAGGGTGCCGTCGCGCTCGAGCCCGCCGAGGAAGCGCGCGAGTCCAGGCGCCTGGCGCTCGTCGCCGATCACGTCGGCGCCCGCGTCGCGGCCGACGAGCTCGAGCAGCCGCGGGGAGACGTCGCGCAGCGGCCCGAGGTGCAGCTGCAGTACCGACTCGTCCGAGTGCGCCAACCGCGCGGCGAGTGCGACCACTTCGAGCATGACGGAGGAGCGCTCGAGGGCCGTCGACGCGCCGCCGGCTCGGGCCCGTCGAATCGTTGCATCGGCGAGCAGGGCGTCACGTGGGAGGTCGGGAAGGGACTCGAGCCCGTGGTCGCTCGCGCGGGCACCGAGCCGGGCAAACCGTTCGTACGAGCGGGTGAGCGCCTCGAGCAGGGTGGGGAGATCTTCGACCGCTGTCGACGTCGCGGCCGCGAGCCGGTCGATCCACGTGTTCCAGGCGAGCGGATCGTCGAGCAGCCGATGGGCTGCGTCGGGGCGGAAGGTCGGAATCATGCGGGTCGCACCCGGCTGCTCGGCGATCCGGGTGTGAGCCGCGAGCTCGTCCCCCGGGTCGTCGGTCGTCGCGACGGCTCGCACGTCGAAGTGGGAGAGGAGCTTCTGGGCCGGCCAGTCCGGCAGCTGGCGGTTGACTTCGTCCCAGATCTCACGGGCGGTCGAGGGGTTGAGTGCGAGCTCGATCCCGAACACGCGGCGGAGCTCGAGATGCGACCAGACGTACAGCGGGTTGCGGATCAGCCGGGGGACGGTGGCGGCCCAGGCCGAGAACTTCTCCCACGGATCGGCATCGCCGGTGATCAGCTCCTCGGTGAACCCCGCGAGGCGCATGGCCCGCCACTTGTAGTGGTCGTCTTCGAGCCAGAGTTCCGTAAGGCTCTCGTAGACGCGGTCGCCGGCTATGTCGGCGGGCGAGAGGTGGTTGTGGAGGTCCACGATCGGCGCCGGCTCGGCGACCTCGTGGAAGAGCGTCCGGGCCGTCTCGCCCGAGAGCAGGAACTCGTCGTTCAGGAATCCGGGCATCCCGCGGCCGTCAGATCGTCATCGCGCCGAAGCCGCCGTCGACGACGAGCTCTGCGCCGGTGATGAACCGCCCCGCATCGCCGGCGAGGAGCAGCGTCGCACCGACGAGGTCACCCGGATCGCCGAACCGCGCGAGCGGCGTGTGGCCGACGATCTGCGCGACGCGGTCGGGGGTCAGGATCGCCCGGTTCTGCTCGGCCGGGAAGAACCCGGGAACGAGCACGTTGCAGCGGATGCCGAGCGGCCCCCATTCCCGGGCGAGATTCTTCGTCAGGTTGTGGACTGCGGCCTTCGCCATCGAGTAGGTGAACACCCGCGAGAGGGGCGTGACGCCGGAGACGCTTCCGATGTTGATGATGCTCGCGCCCTCGCCCGACGACCCCGCGCGCTCGACGAAGTAGCGGCCGAACTCCTGGCAGGCGCGGAGCACGGCGAGCTGGTCGACGGCCATCACGTGCTCGAGCTCCTCGTCGGAGATCTCGAGAAACGGCGTCGCGGAGTTGACCCCGGCGCCGTTGACCAGGACGTCGATCCGCCCGTGAGAGGCGAGCACGCGCGCGACGAGGCTTCGGAGCTCCGCGCGCCTCGTCACGTCGCAGGCTTCGAATCGGCACTGCTCGGACGCGAGCTCGTCGAGCAGGATCTCTGCCTTCGCCGGATCCCGGCCCACGATCACCGTCCGCGCGCCGGACTCGCAGAGCGCCCGGGCCATCCGGCCGCCGAGCACGCCTGTCCCGCCGATCACCACGGCGACCCGCCCGTCCAGCCGGAAGCTCGACGGCAGGTCCTGCGTCGGGTTCACCTCGCGATGCTATCCGGCCGCGAAGGCGACGACATACCATTGCGCCGTGGCGCGTTGCTCCAGCTGTGGGCAGGACAACCCCGGCGAGGCCCGCTTCTGCTCGGCCTGCGGCGCGCGCTTCGAGCCGGCTCTTACCGGCGGCGAGCGGAAGATCGTGAGCGTTCTCTTCGTCGATGTCACGGGCTCGACCGGGCTCGCCGACAGGCTCGACGCGGAGGAGCTCCGCGAGGTGATGAGCGCGTGGTTCGCGGCGATCCGCACCGAGATCGAGGCGCAGGGCGGGACGGTCGAGAAGTACATCGGGGACGCCGTAATGGCCGTCTTCGGCGTTCCCGTCGCGCACGAAGACGACCCGGCCCGGGCGCTGCGCGCTGCGCTCGCCGTTCGCGACCGCCTGGTCGGGCTCAACGACGAGCTGGCCGAGAGCCACGCGCTCAGGATCGAGATCCGGACGGGAATCAACACGGGCGAGGCGGTGACGACGGCCAGCCCCGCGCCGGGCGAGGGCATGGTGACCGGCGTGGCGGTGAACGCGGCCGCGCGCCTCGAGCAGCTTGCCGAACCCGGGCAGATCCTCGTCGCCGAGCGCACCGTGCGCGCCACGCCCGGATTCCGGTTCGATGACCTCGGCCTGCTGGAGCTTCGCGGCAAGGAAGAGCGCGTACATGCGTTCTCGCTGCTCGAGGAGGAGCGCGAAGCGCCGATCCGCGGGATCCCCGGCGTTCGCGCTCCGCTGGTCGGCCGCGACCAGGAGCTCGACCTGCTGCTGAGTCTGCAGGAGCGCGTGACCGCAGAACGGCGTCCGCAGCTCGTCACGATCTACGGCGACCCCGGAGTGGGGAAGAGCCGCCTCGTCCAAGAGCTGTTCGAGCGCCTCGCCTCGCTTCCGGATCCTCCGCGCATCCTCGTCGGCCCGTGTCTCTCGTACGGCGACGGTATCGCCTACTGGCCGCTTGCGGAGATCCTCAAGAACCTGGCGCGCGTGTCCGACGACGATCCGGCGGGCATCGTCCTCAGGCGAATCGACGAGCTCGTCGAGTCTCTCCTCGGCGGCACGGCGGCTCATGCGAAGGCTGCGACGGCCGCGGCCCTCGCCTTCACGCTCGGGCTCGACGGCGGCAGCACGGAGTTCGCGCGGCTCCAACCCACGTCGATCCGGGCAGAGCTCCACAAGGCGTGGCGGGCCGTTCTCTCCGCCGCCGCCGAGCAGGGGCCGCTCGTGGTCGCCGTCGAGGACATCCACTGGGCCGATCCGGTGCTCCTCGACCTGCTCGAGGAGGTCGCCGAGCGGGCCCAGGGGCCGCTCCTCTTCGTCTGCCCTGCACGGCCTGCACTGACGGACTGGCGTCCGACGTGGGGCGGCGGGCGCCGGAGCTTCTCCGCCGTGTTCCTCGGCCCGCTCTCCCCCGAGTCGGCCGGCGTGCTCGCCGGGCATCTGCTCGATGTCGACGGCCTGCCGGAGGCCGCCCGCTCCCGCATCCTCGAGCGAGCCGAGGGCAATCCGTTCTTTCTCGAGGAGATCCTGCGGCAGTTGATCGACGAAGGCCGGATCGTGCGCGAGGGGACGCGCTGGCAGGCGACGGACGGCCTCGAGCACGTCGCGCTTCCCGACACGGTCCAGGCAGTGCTCGCCGCGCGGATCGACCTGCTCGAGCCGAGCGAGAAGCACACGCTCCAGCAGGCGTCGGTCGTCGGCCGCGTTTTCTGGCGGGGAGCGGTCACGGCGCTCGTCGCCGACCAGGAGACGGTCGACCCCGACCTGCGGCGGCTCGAGGAGCGCGAGCTTGTCACGGAACGACTGACCTCGTCGCTGCTCGGAGAAGAGGAGCTTGCGTTCAGCCACATCCTGACCCGTGACGTCGCCTACGAGACGCTCCCCCGCCGCGAGCGACCGAAGGCGCACGCACTCGTTGCGAGCTGGATCGAGGAGACGACGGGCGACCGGCGCGGAGAGTTCGTCGGACTCCTCGCTCATCACTACTGGGAGGCCTACCGCGGAGCCCGCCTCGACCGCTCCTACGACTCCGACGAGCTCGAGCGCCTCCGCGAGCGGGCGTTCCAGCTGCTCGTCGAGGGCTCGACGGCGGCCCTTCGTGGCGCTGCCTATCGCGGGGCGCGGTCGCTCGCAGAGTCCGCCCTCGAGGTTGCCGCAACACCGGAGGAGCGGGCGGCGGCGTTCGAGGCTCTCGGGCACGGCTTCAAGCACGCCGGTTTCGGCGACGGTGCCTGGTCTGCGTTCACAGGGGGGGCCGACGCCCTGATCGAGTCGGACTCGAGCGAGCGCGCTTTCACGGCACGGCTGTGCGGGCTCGCGCTCGAGACGGTGTGCCGGTGGACGGGAACGATCGGCGAGCTTCCCGACGAGGCAACAGCCGTCGGCTACCTCGACGCAGGGCTGGCGCGGCTCGGCGATGACGATGGCGAGGCGCGCGTGAGGCTGATGACCGCCGAGTCGTTCTGGGCGCATGCGTTCCCGCAGACGGCGCTGGCCTACGGGGACCCCTCCGTCGCCTACGAGACCGGCCTCGCCGCGGCCGCCATGGCCGAGCGACTCGGCCGGCTCGACCTGGCGGTCGTTGCCCTCGACGCGGTGCAGCACAACCTCCAACGCCAGCTGCGGTACGACGATGCCGAGGCGGCGGCCCGCCACCGGCTCGAGGTCGCCCGCTCCGCCGGCGATCTGGCCGAGCTGGGCGACAGCTACGCCGTGGCGGCCTGGAACACCCTGTACCTCGGGTCGTTCGCCGATGCCCGAGCGGTCGGGCGCGGAGGGTACGAGAGCCTCGTCTCGGATGCCCCGGTCTACGCAGCCCACGCGCTCGCGTGGAGCGCGCTGGCCGCCTTCTATCTCGGCGATTGGGACGGTCTCCTCGCTGATCTCGCGCTCGTGATCGCGAGTCTCGGGGAGCGCGCGGACACACCGACGTCCGGCTTCTCGGCGCCCTGGCCTGCCGCGGCATTCGCGTACGAGGCACGAGGAGATCGCCGGGCGTCCGAGCGATTGCTCGAGCAGACATACGCGATCGAGCAACGACGGGGGGCGATCTCGGTGCATCTCTCACCGCAGATCGTGGAGACGCTGATCCACCGCGGCGAGCTGACCGCGGCCCGCGAACGGATGGATACCGCTCTCGACCCGGGAACGCACCGGGACAACCTGCCGCTTCTTCTCTGTGCGGAGGCCGAGCTCCTCGTCTGCGAGGAACGCTGGGCCGAGCTGCCGGCATTCGCCGGCTACCTGCGGAGCACGGGCGCGGAGAGCGGAGCCCGGTACCTCGCGCCGGTCGCCGATCGCCTCGACGGCAGGGCCGCACTCGCCGCGAACGATTTCGACGAGGCCGGACGGCTCCTCGAGGCCGCGGCGAGCGGCTTCACGGCCCTGGAGATGGCTGTCGAGGCGGCGCTTGCAGGTCTCGACGCGACCCAGGCCCTGATCGCCGCCGGCCGCCACGATGAGGCACGGAGCATCGCCACCCGCGCTCGGGAACCGCTCGAACGGGCTGGTTACGTCAGGGCGCTCGACCGCGCGGGCGGGTTGCTTTCAGGTCTGTCGTAGACGAATCGTTCGGCAGTCGGCTCCTCGAACGGCCGGCCGAGGACGAGCTGCATGTCGCGGATCGCGCGCGTACGAAACAAGGCCTCGGACGAGGCGAGGTAGAAGTCCCAGATCCGGATGAACCGGTCGTCGAAGCCGAGCGCGCGCACCTCGGGGAGGTTCGCGAAGAACCGCTCGCGCCAGACCTCGAGCGTGTCCGCATAGTGGGGGCCGATCTCGTCGAGCTCGACGACCATCAGGCCGGACGCGCGGCTCATCGCCGTCTGCAGGGCCTCGAGCGACGGCAGGAGAGATCCGGGGAAGATATAGCGCTGGATCCAGTCCTCCTTGCGCCGGTAGCGCTCGAAGCGCTGGTCGGGGATCCCGATCACCTGGATCGCCGCGAGCCCGCCCGGCGCGAGCAGCCGGTCGCAGGCGGCGAAGAAGGTCGGGTACTGGGCGTAGCCGATCGCTTCGAGCATCTCGATCGAGGCGATCTTCGAGAACTGCCCGTCGAGCGTCCGGTAGTCCTGGAGGCGGATCTCTACGCGATCGTCGAGGCCGGCCGCCGCGACGCGAGCGCGGGCGAGCTCGAGCTGCTGTTGCGAGAGCGTGACGCCCGTGACCTGCGCCCCGTAGTCGCGGGCCGCCATCAGTGCGAAGCTGCCCCAGCCGCAGCCGATCTCGAGGACGTGGTCGCCGGGGCCCAGGCGGAGCTTCTCGCAGATCGCGCGCAGTTTTCGCGCCTGCGCCTGTTCGAGCGTGTCGCCCTCCTCCCAGAGCGCGCAGGAGTAGGTCATCGACTCGTCGAGGAAGAGCCGGTAGAGCTCGTTGCCGAGGTCGTAGTGGTACTGGATGTTCGCCCGGGCCTTGCGCAGGCCCTGATGCGGGGAGACGTGGGGGCGATGGCGGTCGAGCCGTGCGAGGCGGGAGCCTGTGCGCCATGACTCGAGGTTGCGGACGACGAGGGCGATCAGGGCTGGAAGGTCGTCGGTGTACCAGTCGCCGGCCGCGTAGGACTCGCCGAAACCGAGCCCGGGGGACCGTGCGAGCCTGCGAAAGACCTCGTTGGACGTGACCGTGACGACGATCGGGTCCCCTGTCCCACCCCGGTACACGCGGCCGCCCGGAAGTCGCAGCTCGAGCGCCCCGTGCTCGATCCGGCCGAGCGCGCGGAGCGCGGCGTTCTCGACGAGGCGGGACCCGAGCCGGCGTCCGGCCGGAACCTCGCGCAGCACCGCAGTCACGGTTTTACCGATCCCTTGCCCGGAACGAACGGCGGCTTGTGGACGAACGGAACGCGCTTCAGCCAGAGCCTCGCCGCCTGGAGGTGGATCAGCGCGGTCACCTGCAGCGGCATGAGTGGATAGCGCAGGAGGGCGCGCGAGAGGGTCGTGTCGGTCAACGGGCGCCGCTGCCCGGTGAGCGTGGCCAGGAACGGCTTCGTGTTGCCCTCGGTGACGTCGATCCGCACGTCGAGTTGCCCGCCCGGTTCCGAGAACCACCACTGGTAGCTCTGGTCGAGTCCGAGAAATGGCGAGACGTGCAGCTTCTTGTCGTGGCGGTAGGAGAGGCGCCGCTCGCCTGTTTCCTGGTTCTCGGGCGAGAGGAGGTAGGGCAGCCGCTCGCCGAACGTGTTGCTGACCTCGGCGACGATGCAGGCGAGCGAGCCGCCCGAGTAGCAGTAGAAGAAGCTGACCGGGTTGAACACGTACCCGAGCACGCGGAGGTTCGTCACGAGCAGGATCCGGTCGGCCTCGAGCCCGTGCTCGGCCAGGTAGGCGCGGACGTCCAGATGGTCCCGGTCATAGAGGCTGACCACGCCGCGCCGGTTCCAGGCGAACAGACGCAGGCGCCGGTCGAGCTCGGGGAGCTCGTCGAGATCGAGGAGGTAGAAGCAGACCCGGTAGCGGAACACGTTCTGCTTCGGCGCCCTGCGCGCGTGCATCACCGTGCCGGTGTAGAGAGCCGAGCTCACGCGGCCGCCTCGAGGCTGGCGGCGGCGGCCAGGCCCGAGCGGAGGCCGTCCTCGTGGAAGCAGTACCCCTGCCAGGCGCCCGCAAAGGCAGTGCGCCGCGGCCCGTTCAGGCGTGGCAGCTCGGGCTGGGCCCGCATCGACTCCAGGGTGACGACCGGGTGGCGGTACTGGAAGCGGCGGATGATGCGCGCCGGGTCGATCTCGGCGGTGCGGTTCAGCGTGACGCAGTAGTGCTCGTCCTCTTGGAGACGCTGGAGCTTGTTCAGGTAGTAGGTCATCGTCGGGTGGCCGTCGTCGCAGCCGCAGTCGCGGAGCTGGTAGTTCCACGACCCACGGGTCGCGGCGCGGCGGGGGAGAAAGCGCTCGTCGGTGTGGAGGACGGTGTCGTTCTCGGTCGTCCGGAACGCGCCGAGCAGGCGTCGCTCGTCGTCGCTCGGATCCTCGAGCAGCGCCAACGCCTGGTCCGCGTGAGTCGCGACGACGACCGCGTCGAACCGACGTCGTTCGTCACCCGGGAGCCGTAGCTCGACGCCTCCCTCGAGACGTCGTAGCGAGCTCACCTCGGTCGAGCGGTTGATCCGCAGCCGCTCCTCCAACGCGCCCACGTAGCTCCGGCTTCCGCCGGTGACCGTTCTCCAGCGAAGGCGCCGGAACCCGAGCATCCCGTGGTTCGCGAAGAAGCGGACGGCGTAGTCGAGCGGAAGCTCGAGGGTCTGGCTCGGAGCGGTCGACCAGAGCGCAGCGCACAACGGGACGAGGAAGTGGTCGCGGAACCGGGTCGAGTAGCCCTCCTCGGCGACGTACCGGGAGAGGCTCCACCCCGCCCGCCGCGGGTCGTCGATGGCGCGGCCGCCGAATCGCAAGAACCGTGCGATCTCGAGCGTCAGCCGCGTCAGCGGAGGGCGGCTCCCCGAGTACTCGAGGCCGTGGCGAAGGCACGAGACAGAGAAGCTCATCTCCGACGGCTGCGTGCGGACGCCGAGCTCGCGGAAGAGCCGGACGAGATTCGGGTAGGTGTCCTCGTTGTGAACGATGAACCCGGTGTCGAGCCGGAGCGTCCGCCCTGCGGCGATGTGCTCAACCGTGTTGGAGTGGCCTCCGACGCGCTCGTCGCGCTCGAACAGTTCGACCTCGTGGCCTTTCGAGAGCGCATAGGCCGCTCCGAGGCCGGAGATTCCCGTGCCGATCACCGCCACTCTCAAGCCGCTTCGTCTCCCATACCTTATACAGTACCTATACAGACCTTAGCCAGTGGTGCTAGATTGCTGGAGACGCGCAATGGCCCGCTATCTCACGAAGATCGAGTCGGCACTCCCGCAGGCCGAGGCGTTCGCCTACATGGCCGACTTCACCAATGCCCGTCACTGGGATCCGAGCGTGCGCGTGGCGCAGCGTGCCGGCGACGCGCCGGTGGGAATCGGCTCCGCATTCGACCTCGTCGCGTGCTTCGGCGGCCGCGATGTGCCGCTCCGATACGAGATCGTCGAATACGACTCGCCGAGACGGGTGGTCCTCGAGGCGCATCGTCCCGGATTCGTCTCGAAGGACACGATCGTCGTCGAGCCCGCCGGTGAGGGGTCCCTCGTCCGCTACGACGCAACGCTCGCGTTCGAGGGGCTCGGGCGCCTCGTCGACCCGGTCATGCAGCGGATCTTCAGCCGGGTCGGGGCGCGCGCAACGCGCGGGATGCAGACCGCACTCAACCCGTGAGTCCGTCGCCCGCGGCCCGGCTCGTCGACTGGGCGCTCGAGGCCAGTGTCGTCGGCAGCTTCACGAGGATCGGCTACCACGTCCGGCGATCGGTGTTCGAGTGGACGCCGCTCGAGTCACTCCGTCTCGACGGCAAGGTGACGGTCGTGACCGGAGGCACCTCCGGCCTCGGGCGGGCCGCCGCCTCGGCGATCGCTGCGCTCGGCGCTCAGATTTGCATCGTCGGGCGCGACGCGGAGCGGACCGAGCGCGCCCGCCGCGAGCTCTCCGCGGCAGCGGGCTCGACGGTCGAGGCCGACCTTGCCGATCTCTCGTCCCTCGCAGAGACCGCGGCCTTCGCCGCCCGCTTCGCCGAGCGGCACGACCGCCTCGACGTGCTCGTCCTGAATGCCGGCGCGCTGACTCACGCCTACCAGGTCACGGACGAGGGCATCGAGCTGACGTTCGCGACCCAGGTTCTGTCGCCGTTCGTGCTCGTCCGCGCGCTTCGGCCGCTGCTCGAGGCGGCGGCGCCGTCACGCGTGATCCTGGTGGCATCCGGCGGCATGTACACGGAGCCGCTCGATGTTGCCGCCCTCGACTCCGGGCCGGCGGCGTATGACGGGACGAAGGCCTACGCCCGCTGCAAGCGGGCTCAGGTCGTGCTCGCCGAGGAGTGGACGCGGCACCTGCTCGGCACCGGCATCGCCGTCAACGCGATGCACCCGGGCTGGGCGGATACCCCAGGGCTGCGAACCGCGCTGCCCGGCTTCACCCGCGTCGTCGGGCCGCTCCTTCGGACACCAGGAGAAGGAGCAGACACGATCGTCTGGCTGGCCGCCGCGCCTGACGCCGCCGATCCGAGCGGCCTGTTCTTCTTCGACCGGCGACCGCGTCCAACGCATCGCCTGCGCCGCACCCGCCGTCCCGACGAGGCTCGCGAGGCGGCTCGACTCTGGCGGCTCTGCACGGAGCGCACGGCTCCGTTCGCGGCTCCGTGAGTCAGACCTGACCTAGCTCGGCGGTGCCCGGGAGAGGTCCAGGTGATCCGGCCGGCGCCTGGGCGGCGTCGGCGATCCTCGTCAGCAGGCGCTTGAAGCTCCACGCGTGGACGGGGAAGAGGCTGTACCAGTAAGCCGCGCCGAGCAGGCCGGCCGGATGGAAGCTCGCCGTCTGACGGATCGTGCTCCCGATGTCGTCCCGATCGGCCTCGAACTGGAGCATCCCGCGCATCGCAGGGCGCAGCGACTCGGGTTCGAGAACGTCGCCGGCGACGATCGTCGTCGAGTCGCAGCCGGGGCGAGGGCCTCCGGGCGGCGGGTGAGGCAGCGCACGCGCTCTCCTCGCTCCTCGAGTGCTCGGAGAAGCCGGCCACCGACAGAGGGGGTCCGGTGAGCAGGATCGGCGGACGCTCGGCGCTAGGTACGGCCCCGCTCATTTCCGCGCGATGTCGTCCGCCGCCGCGACGAGGTCTCCGTTCAGGCGGCGGGCGCCGAGACGCGTGCCGAGCTGGTCTGTCGCGCCGGGGCCCGCTACCGCGAGCGGCACCTGCGTTGCCAGGCGGCGGAGGCCGGCGACCTGCGCCTCGAACAGCGCGGGGTCGAAGCTCGAGACGACGACGAGTGCCGGCCGCGTCGTCTCCGCCGCGCGGGCGAGCGTCTCGATCGGCGTGTTCGCGCCGAGGAACAGAATCCGCCAGGAGTACGAACGCAGGACGAGCGCGAATCCGAGCAGGGTGATGTCGTGCTGCTCACCCGGCGCGCACGCGAGCAACGCGAGTGGTCCCGTTCCGCGACCCCAGAAGCGGGTGAGCCCGATCAGCCTGCCTCGGATTAGATTGCTCGCGAAGTGCTCCTGGCTGATCTCGATCTCGCCGCGCTTCCAGCCGTCACCGATCGCCTTCAGGGTCGGCAGCACCACGTGGCGCAGCGACTCCTCGAGCCCGAACGCGGCCAGGCTCTCGTCGAGCACCGAATGAGCGGCGGCCTCGTCCCAGCGCTCGATCGCCCCGAGCAGCCGGGCGGCAAGATCGTCGAGCAGCCTCTCCGACGGACGCTCGTCCTCGAGTGCGGCACGAGCGGCCTCGGCGGCCGAAAGCCCCTGCGCGAGCCCTTGCTGCATGCGCTCCACGCGAGCCGCGTCGGCTGCGGTGTACAGCCGGAAGCCGCCCGGCGAGCGAAGCGGTCGCATGAGCCCGTACCGCGACTCCCAGGCGCGCAGCAGCACGGGCGCGACGCCTACCCGCCGCGCGAACTCGCCGATCCGCAGCTCCCCCGGGCCCGTGGCCATCGCCGAGCATCATACAAACATTCAACAAACACTTGACGATGTCGGCCGCGAGGGGTCGCGGTGCCGGGTCGATGTCGAACTTACGCCCGGCGAACGAAGTACACGATCAGCACAATCAGCAAGATGATCACGAGAATCCCTACGAGTCCGTATCCCATTGCCAGCCACGTCCTTCTGTTGAATGGATCGACTGCCCCGTAGGCTCTCGACACATCGACAGAAGTGACCGTCGAACCCGAGTTCCAAGGCGTGGCTTGGTTGTGCCCCGAGGGCTGGAATCCAAACGCTTCCTACTATCGCCTGATGTCCGGGGGGCCGGATCATGCTTCGGCGTGCCGGGATCGCGGTGACGCTTGCCGTGCCTGGCGGACTGTGTGCGGTGGCACTCGGGTCGGAGCGCCTGCAACGATGCTGATACGGCTACGTTTCAAAGCAGAGCGACCTCGTTGTGACGGGTGACGCATAGGCGCGGTTCCACCACAGGCGAAGACGATCGACGTCGAATCACAAGTGTCGCGGCGCGTACGAAGCCGATCCTCGAACAGGTTCAAGTGGACATCGACAATCTCAGGGTAGAACCTGGGTTTCAGAACAACCAGCGTTCTTGACCACAGCTTGAGCAGTGCCCGACTCGGACGAGCGAGAGCGTCAGCCTCGTAAACAAAAGGCCGCTTTTGCGGGCCTTTCCGAGTGGTGCCGGGCGAGCTCGAATCGCCGGCCTCCTGTGGCTGCGGAGTCAGATAGATTCTTGCTCGTCGGCGGGTCGGTCGACGGTCAAGCGTCGTGTCGAGTTGGGGGCATGCGCAGAGGAGTAGGTCAGGCGGCAGAGGTTGCGTTCCGTCGAAGATGCGCATTGTCGAACTCACCAGCTGGCCACCGGAGCCATTCATTGCGCGCAAGCTGGAGGGGCTCGCAGACGTTGGCGTTTCCGTCGCGGTCGCGGCCTCGACCGGCTCACGGACGTCGCGAAGCGGGATCCGGGGTGTTGGGTTGGTTCGGCTCCCGGCTTCAGGCGAGTCGCGAATCGCCTCGACTCTCTGGGTCGTTCACGACGCTGTCAAGCTCGCCTTCCGCGATCCTTCGAGGCTCGCACGACTGATCCGCAACGTCAGGCCGCGCAGGCTGCTGCGGCTCGCCTTGCCGCTCGTCCTGGCTGACCCCGACGTGATCCAGTTCAGCTGGTTGCCGCAGGCGACGCGTTACCTCCCGCTCGTCGATGCGCTCGAGCGGCCGATAGCTGTGAGCTGCCGTGGGCCGGGCATCTACATCCTCCCGTACACGGGGGTGCGTGCAGGCGACGCGCGGTCGTTCGGAGCAGCGAGCTACGCCGAGTTCGCCTCGAGCTACCCGATGGTCTTCGAGAAGGCGTCGGCCGTGCACTGCGTGTCCGAGGCAATCGCCAAGGAGGCGGAACGGTACGGACTCGACCGCACCAAGGTACGGATCATCCGCCCGGGCGTCGATCCGACGTTCTTCTCGCCCGGGTCAAGGCGCACGCCGACGGAGTTTCGAGTCGTCTCGATCGGGTTTTTGACCTGGGTCAAGGGACACGGAGACGGTCTGGCGGCGATTGCGCGCCTGGCGCAAGAAGGCGTGCCGGTCACCTACCAGATCATCGGTCACGATCCCCGGCCGGGCGCAGCGATGGCGAGTGATCGCGAGCGGGTTCTCTTCTTGATCCACGAGCTCGGGCTGGCCGACCGCGTCGAGTTGGTCGGCGCGATCTCGCGTGAAGAGGTCCGGCGACGTCTACGCGAGAGCCATGTCCTCCTCCATCCGAGCTACTCGGAGGGTATTCCGAACAGCGTGCTCGAAGCGATGGCGTGCGAGCTGCCTGTCGTCGTCACCGACGTCGGTGGCACCCGCGAAGTGGTGACCGACGGCGTCAACGGGCTCCTGTGTCCGCCCCGGGAACCGCTGCTGCTCGCAGCGGCTCTCCGAGCGCTCTGGCAGGATCCTTCCCTCTCCCGGCGGCTCGGCGAGGCAGGACGAGCCCGGGTGCTCGAGGAATTCTCACCGGCAGGGGAGATCGGCGCCTTCCTCGAGTTCTATGCGCAGATCGGGGCGGAAGCGACGACGCAAGCAGCTCGTGGCCCGGCGCACAACCGCCCTCTGCCTGTGTCGCACCGAAGTGAGTGAACAGCGTGACGCATCCGTCGAAGCCTCGCGTGAGTGTCGTGATGCCCGTCTTCAACGGCGCTCCGTATCTCCGTCAATCCGTGAGGAGCGTGCTCTCGCAGACGCTGAACGAGCTGGAGCTGATAGTGGTCGATGACGGGTCGCGTGACGGCTCGCGCGCCATCCTCGAGGACTTCGCCAGGTCGGACCCGCGTATCCGACTCATTGCGCACGACGAGAACGCGGGTGTCACCTCCGCCCGCAACGAGGCCTGGCGGCAGGCGAGAGCTCCTTATATAGCTGTTCTCGATTCCGACGACGTTGCGCTTCCCGAACGGCTGAGCCGCCAGGTCGAGTACCTGGACGCGCACCCGTCGGTGGCAGCCGTGGGGGGCGCCGTGATCACAGTCGACAGTCGAGGCCGTCGCTTTGCGACCACACGCTTCGCGACCTCCGACAGCGCGATCCGTTCGACGCTGGAGCGAAGAAGCCCTCTCGCGCACCCGGCCGTGCTCCTGCGGCGCTCGGCGCTCGAGGGGGTCGGCGGGTACCGACTGGATCGAGCTGAGGACTACGATCTCTGGCTCCGGCTCTCGGAACGCTGGAATCTCGCCAACCTCGCGGCGCCGGTCATTCTCTACCGCCTACATCCGAACCAGATGTCCGTGCGGACACTGGAGAGCCAGACTTGGGGACGGCTAGTGGCGCAGATCGCCGCCCGAGACAGGCGCGCGGGCCGACAGGACCCTCTCGAGGGCGTTGAAGTGGTCGAACCGGGGCTGCTGAGCGAGCTTCGCATCGATCCTGCCGAGGTTGCCGCGGCGGTTGAAAACGACCGGCTCCACTGGGCCTCGTTGCTGGCCGCGCTTGGCCACGAGGAATCGGCAACGGAGCTCCTGGCCGGGTCGCGCATCACCCCCGACGGGCGTCTGGCGAGCGCTTTCGCGGCGGCAACAGATCTCCGACGTGCGGAACTGAGCCTGAGGTCGGGCAAGCCCCTGGTCGCCGCTCGGCATGTGCTGCGCGCAGCACAGTACGCGCCTCGCTACACCTCGCTCCGCCTGATGACGAGGCTGAAAAACTGAAGCACCCCGCGCATCGCGGTGTCGGCCTACCAGCGAAGCCGGCGCGGAAGGGGCGATCTGACGGCGCACGCGGCGGTCAGCAGGGCAAGCTTCGCGACATCGGCGGCGCCGCGGCCCGTAGCGACAGCCCTGAAGGCGTGCCCGAGCGCCCGCAGTCGCCGTTCGAGGCGATAGTTGTCGGCGACCGATCGCCAACGGCCGTCGGCCAGATACCGTCTACCTGCCCGGTAGACGTCGAAGCATTCCCGGTGAACCGAATACACGTACTCCCGCGCCAGGTGGTAGCTGGGATTCGGAGTCGTCATCATCGATCCGGCATGACGGCGATAGCGGTAGAGCACCTCGTCGACGTGACCGACGCGCGTGCCGCGCTCGAGTGCCTTCAGCCAGAACTCGAAGTCCTCGATGCCCGCCTTCCCGATGATCTCCGCTTCGCAATATCCGCCTACCCGCTCCCACACCATTCGGCGATACAGCACTCCGGCACCTGGGATCGTGCGACTTCTCAGGAACTCTTCGAGGCCCTGAGCGGCCCATCGCACCCTGCCTGTCCGGTCGCCGATCCACTCGAAGTCGCCAAAGAACGCGTCCGCCCCCGGGGTTGTGTCAGCTGCCTCGAGAAGCACTTCCAAGAACCGCGGCGAAAGAACGTCGTCGGCATCCACCGCAGCGATCCATTCCGTCCAGGAGCGGGCAATCGCCGTATTCCTGCTTGCAGCGGCCCCGCGGTTCTCAGGGTGGAACACGAGACTCACTCGAACGTCGGCAAGCGAAGCGACGTCGGCTCGGATCCGTTCTTCGTCGTTCCCGTCGGCGACGACGATGGCTTGCCATTCGCCGATGGTCTGGCCGATCAGACTTTCCAAGCACGGTCGCAGGAACAAACCCGATACGCACGGGACAACCACCGTAACTCTCGCGCGAGCCAACGAAACGTCAGATCTCGGGCTGCCGGTGAGAGCAATCCCTTTCAATGGCAATGGAGCTAGCCAGATTCGAACTGGCGACCTCCTGGGTGCGATCCAGGCGCTCTCCCAACTGAGCTATAGCCCCGCGAACGCCGAAAGTGTAGCGGCGGCTACGCGGTGAAGAGGGTCAGCTCGGGCTCGCGCTCACCGCGCAGGACTGCGAGATCGACTTCGGCACAGCGGATGCCGCGGGCCTCGGCGAGCGTCACCGCTTGCGGTTTGAACTGCTGCGCGGCGAGGATCCCCTCGCATCCGGCTTTCGCGGGGTCGAGGCGGATGCGCTCGAGGTAGCGGCTGAGCTGCTCGACCGCGTCGATCGTGCCGACGCGCTTGATCTCGACCGCGACCCACTCGTCGGCCTCGTCGCGACACATCAGGTCGACCGGGCCGATGTCGGTCGGCCATTCGCGCTGGACGAGCCGGAGGCCCTCGACGATCGACTCCGGCGCCGCCGCCAGAGCGAGCTGGAGGTCGCGCTCGACCCCGTCCTTCTCGAGCGCGGCGGCCTCTCCCATCTCGTGCTCGACGTCGGAGAGCACCTCGAGGAGCCGGATCTCGAGCCGGTCCTCCGACCGGCCCGCGCGCTTGCGGACGACGAGGAGATCGCCGCCGTCCTCGAGCACGACCGGCGGGGTCATCCAGTTCAGAGGCTTGAAGCCGCCCGCGTCGGCGTGGACGAGCACCGAGCCGTCGGCCTTGATCATCAGGAGGCGCGTCGAGGCCGGCAGGAACGCATGGAGCCGGCCGGTGTATGTGACCTCGCAGCGGGCGACGATCAGGCGCACGGCGGCAGGCTACTGTCCAGAGCGGACAGTGGGACCGTCTAGATCGGCCAGGGAAACTGGCCGCCGAGCTGCGGATGACGTACCGTTCGGCGAGTGCTAGGGGCCGGCAGGCGATCGGCGGCGTTGGTCGTACTGGCGGCGGCGTTCCTGGTCGCGCCGGCGTTTGCGGCTCACGACGGCGTGCCCGCGGATTCGACGCGGATGACCGTCTCCTACGAGGGATCGTTCGACCTGACGAACACGATGGTCCCGAACGGCGTCCAGCATTCGTTCGTCTACCACGTGCAGTGGATCTACAAGTGGTCGGGAACCTGGGGCGAGCTCTTCGGGGCGAAGACCTTCTCCAACGAGACGAGCTTCGACACGTTCGGCATCTCCGGCCGCCTGCATGCCACCTGGCGTGACAGTCCCGGCGGCCCCGAGCTCATGTGCACGCTCCGGATCCTGCCGGTGACCGACGACTTCCCCGACTTCCTGGCCTCCTACGACGCGGCGAGCGGGAGCATCAAGATCTCGGGACTCTCGTCGGGCGCCGTTCGCTACGGCCGCTACGTCGGGAGCAACGATCCGATGTGCGGCGGCGGTCCCGACATCGACATGTTCGGCACCCCGGCGAGCTGGAACCCGGCCGGGGCGCGATCGACGACCCTCAGCCTCTCGACCGGCGGGGTGCATCGGTACGACAAGAGCTGGCGTTGGACGCACCGATTCGACGCGCACCAGCGGCGGGACTACGTCTCCGCGATGCACACGACCGTGCAGGTCGGCTTCCCGCCCGCCGGTTAGCCAGGCTCAGCGCGAGACGGCGGAGCCACCGACGATTGCGTCGGTGCCGTCCTCGTAACGCACCCACGCCTTGCCCTTGCCGTCGTAGTCCGGGCTCCAGACGATCATCGTCGCCGGCGCCCCGCGCACCGTCACGGCCTCGGTGCCTTCCGGCTCGACGCCGCGCCAGACGCGGACGAACGGGTTCTCCTCCCACTCACGGCCGATCGTCGACTCGTCGGTGTGGCCGGGCAGCAGACGCCTCGAGTGCGGCATCTCCATGTAGACGTCCATCACCGCGCTCTTGATCGCGGCGAAGTTGCCGCCGCCGACGGCGTCCTTGAAGAGGGTGTCGCCCGAGAAGACAAGCTCCTCGTCGCCGCCGTCGGTGACCACGAAGCAGATCATGTCGTCGGAGTGGCCGGGAGTCGGGATCGCCTCGACGACCAGACGCCCGGTCGTGAGCGGCCCCATCACGACCGGGACCCCGAGCTCGTGCTCGTGCACGACGTGGTCGCCGTGGGAGTGGGTGCGCAGCACGTGCGTCGGTGTCAACGCGTGCTCGCGGGCGAACGCGAGCAGCGGCTCCATCGGCGCCCCGGAGTCGACGAACACGGCCGTCCCGCCCGGCTCGTCGCCGACGAGATAGCCGTTCGAGAGGTACTGCGGGTCGAGGCTGCGCGCGACGAGCATCCGCCAACCCTAGCGTTCGAGCAGCCGTTCGAGCCGCGACCGGCCGCGGCGCACGAGCCCTCCCGGCACGCGCCGGATGCGGCTCGGCGCAACGCGCCAGGGTGGGCGCCTCGTCGTGGCCGGATCAGCCGCGTGCATGGCGGCTCTCAGCTCGGCTGCAGCCTCGGGTCCGTAGTAGGCCTCGACGAACGCCTCGACCGAGCAATAGACGAAGCGGCCATCGCCGCCGAGTATGACGCCCGCTCGCCCCGCTCCGGGGCCGCCCGTCGCGAGCTAGGCTTTGGCGCTCACACACCGTTCCGGGAGGAGCAAGACATGCCAGGCCTGTGGTCGCGCACGATGACGCTCATCAAGGCGAAGTACTCGAAGCTACTCGACAAGCACGAGAACCCGGCCGAGACGCTCGATTACTCCTACGAGGAGCAGCTCAAGCAGCTCCAGAACGTCAAGCGTGGCATCGCCGATGTGACCACGGCGAAGAAGCGGCTCGAGATCCAGTACACCTCGATGCAGCAGCAGGCCGGCAAGCTCGACGGCCAGGCCAAGGAGGCGCTGAAGGCGAACCGCGAGGACCTCGCCCGCGAGGCGCTCACCCGCAAGGCTGCGATCGAGGGCCAGCTCGAGGGGATCATGCAGCAGGGCCAGCAGCTCGAGGCGCAGCAGCAGAAGCTGATCGACGGCGAGAAGCAGCTCTCGATGAAGATCGAGCAGTTCCGCAGCCAGAAGGAAGTGATCAAAGCGCAGTACTCGGCCGCGGAGGCTCAGGTCAAGATCGGCGAGGCGGCGACCGGAATCTCCAGCGAGATGGCCGACGTGGGCCAGGCCGTCCAGCGGGCCAAGGACAAGACCCTCGACATGCAGGCGCGCGCCGACGCGATCAACGAGCTCACCGAGGCCGGCGCGCTCGACGACTTCACCTCCTCCGGCGATGCGATCGACCGCCAGCTCGCCCAGATCCAGCAGAGCGGCCAGGTCGACGACGAGCTCGCGAAGCTCAAGGCCGAGCTCGGCCAGGGCGAGGCGCCGAAGGAGGTCGCAGCACCCGCGGACACCGCCGACGGCGCCGCGCCCGCGGCGGTCGAGGCCCCGGCTGACGATCCGGCGCCGAAGCCTGCGACCCCCAGTCGCGCCAAGAAGACGACGTAAGAGCCGCCTAAAGCGGCGCGTCGAACAGGGCGAGCCAGCGGGTGAGATCCTGCTCCACCGGCAGCTCTTCCTCGAGCTTCGCCTTGAGCTCGAGCTCGTAGGCGTTGTCGCGCTCCTGCCCCTCGCCGGTCGGGACGAACGGCCAGAACGTGCCGCGCTTGAAGCCGTAGATCCAGTAGACGGGGCGGGGGCCCCCGTCGAAGAGGAACGGGGCAGCGAGGAGCTGCGCGCCGAAGCCCTGCTCGGTCATCTGCTGGGCGACCGCGTGCACGGCGGTCACTTGGTCCTCGAGATCTTTGTCGTGGACCACCAGCCACTCGTAGCCGAATGAGTCGCTCTTGCGTTCGATCTCGGAGCCGGACGTGCGGGCGGCCGATTTGAGCAGCGACTCGATGTCGTTGTCGACCGAGGTGAACTCGCCGGCCGAGAGCGGCTTGTAGGTGACCGCGGCCTTACCGGCCGTCTTCAGCCCGAGCTCGGTCTGCAACGTCACCGCCGCGGTCGCGAGCGCAAAGAGCCGGTCGTCCTTCGGCTGGGAGAGCTGCTTGCGCCCGAAGAGGGCGTCCCGAAGACCCAAGATCAGGCGACCGGGCGGCCCATCTCGCGGGCGATCTCGGCGAGGGCTGCGAGGCGCTTCTCGATCGGCGGGTGATCCATGAAGAGCTCGGATGCGAGGGTCTTCGCACGCGCCGGGATGATGAAGTAGGCGTTCATCCCCTCGACCTGGCGGAGGTCCTGCTGGGGAATCAGGGTCATCTGCGACGAGATCTTCTGAAGCGCGCTCATCAGGTACTCGGGCGCGCCGGTGATCAGCGCTGAGCCGCGATCGGCGGCGTACTCGCGGTACCTCGAGAGCGTCCGGATCAGCACGAAGCTGACCGCGTAGACGACGACCGAGACGACGAGGATCACGAGCCAGACGGGAACGCCGTTCTGGTTGTCGCGGTTGTTGCCCCCGAAGCCGCCGAACATGCCGGAGTAGAGACCGAAGCGCGTGAGCAGGGCGGCGAGCATGGCAAAGAAGCTCGCCGCGGTCATGATCAGGACGTCGCGGTTGCCGATATGCGAGAGCTCGTGGGCGAGCACGGCCTCGAGCTCCTTCTCGTCGAGCCGCTGCCAGAGGCCGGTCGTGACGCAGACGGCGGCGTGCTTGGGCGAACGGCCCGTGGCGAATGCGTTCGGCACCGGTGTGTCCATCACGGCGATCCTCGGCTTCGGCAGGTCGGCCATCGCGCACAGTCGCTCGACGAGCTCGTGCAGCTGCGGTGCCTCCTCGGCGGTGACGACCCGCGCACCCGCGGCGGCGAGGGCGAGCTTGTCGGAGGTGTAGTACTGGAAAGCGGCGAGCCCGAAGACGATCACGACCATCGGGAGGATCCCCACGTTGAGGACGCTGAAGAGCACGACGGCAAAGACCACGTACAGCAGTCCGAGCAGTCCGGTGGTGAAGAGCATGCGGAGCGTGAGCCCCGTATCGCGACCGTACGAGCGACGTTTCATGCCTTCATCGTAGCCCTGTGCCCCCGGGCTCCCGGCGGGGATTAACGCTTGTCTAAGAGAACGCCCGCGCGGCCGATAAACTCGCAAGCCGTGCGCCGCCTCGTTGCTTTCGCTGTGCTCGCCGCCCTCCTTGCCGGGTGCGGCACGACGGTCCCCGGCGGCAAGCACGTCACGACGCCGACGCCCGTCACGGTGATCGGAGCGCTGCCGAAGCCCGAGGATCCGGGGAAGGTCGTCTTCAACTCCGCCGGCTGCAGCGCGTGTCACACGTTCGCCCCGGCCGGTGCGACCGGGAAGGTCGGGCCGAACCTCGACCACCTGGCGGCCTACGCGAAGGTCGCGAACATGGGCACGCTCCCCGAGTTCACCAAGCAGTCGATCATCGACCCCGCCGCCTATATCGCCCCGGGCTACCCGAACGCGATGCCGCCGACCTACGGCAAGTCGCTCACCCCGGCACAGCTCGACGCCGTCGTCGCGTTCCTCGTCAAGGGCCCCTAACTGGAACTTCCCGACGATTTCCCCCGCGACGTCGAGGTCGTGGCGACTGATCTGGACCGGACGCTGATCGCGGACGACTACGTGCTGCGGCCTCGGACGCTCGAGGCGATCGGACGGGCGGCCGGGGCGGGCATCCGCGTGATCGTCTGCACGGGCCGGATGGTGCAGTCGGCCCGGCGAGTGCTCGAACCATCGCACTCGACCGAGCCGCTCGTCTGCTACCAGGGCGCCGCGGTCGTCGAGCCCGACGGCACGTGGATCCTCCATGAGCCGATCGAGCTCGGGCTCGCGCGCGAGGCAATCGAGGCCGTCGAGACGGCCGGCTTCGGGCTCAACGTCTACGTCGCCGACGAGCTGTACGTGGAGCGCGCCACGCCGGAGGCCGAGCGCTACTCGACGTTCCAGGGGATCCCGCTGCACGTGGTCGGCGAGCTCGGAGCGTGGCTCGAGAAGCCGCCGACGAAGCTCGTCTGCATCGGGGAACCGGCGGCGCTGGACGAGCTCGGGATCGCGATGCGAGAGCAGTTCGCCGGGCGGCTCTTCGTCACGAAGTCCCTGCCGTTCTTCCTCGAGTTCGCGACCGAGGGCGTCTCGAAGTCCTCGGCGCTCGCGTTTCTCGCCGAGCGGCTCGGATTCGCGCGCGAGCGGACCGTCACCGTCGGCGACGGCGAGAACGACCTCGACCTCGTCGCGTGGGGCTACGGCGTCGCGGTCGAGAACGCCGACGAGCGGGTGAAGGCCGTCTCGAAGTTCGTCTGCCCGCCGGTGGGCGAGGAGGGCGTCGCTCAGCTGCTCGAGGCGGTTCTAGACTCACGGGGATGATCGATCTCCGCGCAGCCCGCTCCGACCCCGACCGCTTTCGTGCCGCGCTCGCGCGGAAAGGGGCCGCCGAGCGCTTCGACCTGCTGCTCGCCGCCGATGCGCGCTGGCGCGAGCTTGTGCCCGAGGTCGAGGAGCTCCGGACGAAGCTGAAGCTGAAGGGCAAGCCGACGCCGGAGCAGCTCGCCGAGCTCGGCGAGGTGAAGGAGGCGCTGAGGTCCGCCGAGGCGGGACTCGCGGCCGCCGAAGCCGAGCGGGACGAGCTGATCACCCAGGTACCGAACCCGCCCGACCCCTCGGCCCCGGACGGCACGAGCGACGAGGACGCGATCGAGATTCGCCGCGTCGGCGAGCCCGGACCGGTCGGCCTGGAGCACACCGAGGTCGGCCGTTTCGAGATGGAACGGGCCTCGCGTCTCTCGGGCTCGCGCTTCGGGTACATCGCAGGCGACTCGGCACTCGTCGCGATGGCGCTCTACCGCTTCGCCCTCGACACCGCTGCGGCGCACGGCCACACTCCGCTCATCCCGCCCGTGCTCGTACGCGACAAGGCGATGTACGGCACGGGATTCTTCCCGACGGAGCGCTCGAACATCTACGCGCTCGAGACCGACGATCTCTACCTCACCGGCACCTCGGAGGTGGCGCTCGCGGGCTTCCACATGGAGGAGATTCTCGAGGAGCTGCCGCTTCGCTATTCGGCGTTCTCGACGTGCTTCCGCCGCGAGTCGGGCGCTGCCGGCAAGGACACCCGCGGCATGTTCCGAGTGCACCAGTTCAACAAGGTCGAGCTCTTCTCCTACTGCGACCCGGAGCGCTCGAGCGAGGAGCACGAGCGGCTGCTCGCGATCGAGGAAGAGCTCGTGCAGGCACTCGGCCTGCCCTACCGCGTCGTCAACGTGGCTGCGGGCGACCTCGGCGACCCGGCCGCAAAGAAATACGACATCGAGGCGTGGTTCCCCCACCAGCAGCGCTACCGCGAGATCACCTCGACCTCGAACACGACCGACTTCCAGGCCCGCCGGCTCGGGATCCGCCACCGGACAGGGGACAAGCGGCTCGAGACACCGCACACGCTGAACGGCACCGCGGTCACGGACCGCTGGCTGCTCGCGATCCTCGAGAACTTCGCCGGTGACGTGCCGGACGCCCTGGTGGCGCTCGGGGCGCCGGCCCGCGTCGAGCACTGAGCGCGTAACGCGCCATGCGCTCGAGCGCCGGCCCGTTCGCCCTGATCGCCGCCCTCGTGCTCGCGGCGGCGGGTTGCGGCGGCGGCTCGGGGCCCGGCGTGCTCGCCTTCACGAGCACCCGGGACGGGAACGCCGAGGCGTACCTCGTCCATTCCGACGGAAGCGGGCTCGAGGACGTCTCCGCGAACCTTGCGAACGACGGCCAGCCGGCCTGGTCGCCGAACGGCAGCCAGATCGCGTTCACGAGCACCCGCGACCTGAACGGCGAGATCTACGTGATGAACGCGGACGGCTCCGAGCAGCGGCGCGTGACGGTGTCGAGGGAGATCAACGACACCGCGCCCGTGTGGTCCCCGGACGGCAAGACGATCGCGTTCATGTGCACCGACGCCGCTCCGGTCACGCAGATCTGCACCGCCGGCGAGGACGGTAGCGATCCCCGGACGCTGACGACGGGTAGCTCCGACAACCTCTTTCCGGTCTGGTCGCCGGACGGCGATTCGATCCTCTACACGAGCGCGAGGCCCGCGACCGGCAGCCAGTACGCGATCTACTCCGCGCCGGCCGTGGGAGGCGCGGAGCAGGTGCTCGCGCATGAGCGGGGCGGAGCCGGCGAGCCTGCGGTCTCGCCCGACGGCGAGACGATCGCCTACATCAGCCGGGGAGCCTCGCCCGCCAACGAGTGGCGGCTCTACGAGATGAACGTGGACGGGCGCTCGGAACACCGGATTCCGGCGCCGGCCGGCCGGATCGACAGCCCCGAATGGTCCCCGACGGGCAACGGCTCGCGTTCACGGCCGTCGGCCCGCCGCCCCGCTCGCGCGCCGACCTCTACGTCGAGAACGCCGACGGCACCGACCGGGTGCAGCTCACCCACGGCCCGGGCAACAGCACCGGCGCCGTCTGGTCGCCCGACGGCCGTGAGCTCGCCTTCGAGCGCATCGCCGGCACGCACGCCGACATCGCCGTCGTCGGCGCCGACGGCACGGGGCTCGAGGTGCTCACCTCGGGCCAGGGCAAGAACGGCGGCCCGGTCTGGAAGCCGTGAGCCTCGCCGCGTGTTAGAACGAGCCGAGAGGCGGGATGCCGGAGCGGTCGAACGGGGCGGTCTTGAAAACCGCTGGGCGTGAAAGCGTCCCCTGGGTTCAAATCCCAGTCCCGCCGTAGGGGTGTGTTTGCGAGAACCGCGGGGGAACCGACGAGGTTCCTCCGCGAGTCCCTCGATCGAGTGATGTCCGGCGAGGCCGACGCATCGACGGTACGAGGGTGATCCCGAACCTTCGGAGCGAGCCGCTCGTCGTCGATCCGTTGCTGGGACTCGGCAATCGGACGGCGCTCTGGCGCACCTTGCCGAGGCGGTCGAGGCCTTGACCGAGCGAGCCTGTTCGCGGCGTTCGGGCTGGACGGGCTCGACGCGTTCGAGAAGGCCTACAGCACCTCCGCGGCGTACGAACTGATCTCCAGGCTGGCCGGTGACTTCGCGCGGATGGTCAGGCCCGAGGGTCCCTGTTACGCACCGAGGCGCCGGGAGTTCTGTGCGATCTTCGAGTGGCCGCTCCGCGGAGCTGTCCCCGATTCTCGCGGCGGCGGCGATACATTCCGGCGGGAGGGGGCGATGTCCCAGCTCGCGGTCATTTCGGGATCGCTCTGCTCCCGAGCGAGGCCGCGGACACGATCGAGGCCCTGCGCGTCGCCGACCGGAACCTGATCCAGGCCGGAAGGCTCAGCGCCGGGCCCGCTCGGCGCTCGGCTAGAGGGCGAGACGCGCTCGCCGAGCGGGCCCGCGCCGCCTCTATGATCCGGAGCGTGCAGCCGCCGAGCGGTGTGGAACGTCAAACCAGTCAGCAACGCCACGGTCGAACGTCCCGGCGGAAGGCGGACATCCACGCCCAGGTGCTCAAGTACGAGGTCGACCAGGGCCACGGCCGGATCGCGATCGGGAGCGGCCCCGATCAGGGAGTCCAGGTCGGGATGGTCGGGGTGCTTCTCTCCGGCAGCCATGAGATCGCAGACTTCACCGTCGAGACCGCAGAAGGGCGCGTCTGCACCGCGCATGTCCACGCAACCCAGGATCAAGTGAACGGCGCGTCCGGGGTCGTGATCAAGGGCTCGAGCGCGCCGGAAAGCCAGGAAGGCAAGGAGTTCTAGTCGGCCGTGAGCTGGAGGAAGGACAAGCCCGTCAACAAGCCGCTGCTCGTCGGCGGCATCGCCGTCCACCTCGTGGTGGCCACGCTGACCTGGCGCGATATCTCTGCAAGGCCGGCAGGCCGTATCCGGGGGACGAAGACGGGGTGGCGGATCGCAAGCGCGGTCAACACGCTTGGCTCGGTCGCGTACTGGACCGTCGGCCGCCGTTACGACTGATCTCTGACTAAGATCAGAGAACTGTGGACGCCGCCGTCGGTCAGGTGCGCAGGTTCAATCGGCTCGTCAGTCAGCGCATCGGGGCGCTCGACGATCGCTTCCTCGCCCGGGACCGGCCGCTCGGTGAGGCACGGGTGCTCTGGGAGATCGGTCCCGAGGGCTGCGACGTCTCGCGGCTGCGCAGCCTGCTCGAGCTCGACTCCGGCTACCTGAGCCGCCTGCTCCGGGCGCTCGAGGCCGACGGGCTCGTCGTCGTCTCCGAACACGCCGAGGACCGGCGTGTCCGGGTCGCGACGCTGACCCCGGCCGGGATCGTCGAGCGGGAGGCGCTCGACGCGAGCGCCGACGAGCTCGCCCGTTCGCTGCTCGAGCCGCTCGACGACGGCCGCCGCCGGCGGCTCGTCGCCGCCATGGGCGAGGTCGAGCGGCTGCTGACTGGGGCGCTCGTCGAGATCCGGCCCGCCGATCCCTCTGAGCGCGACGTCCAGGCCTGTATCGCGCGGTACTTCGAAGAGATCGACAAGCGCTTCGAGACCGGCTTCGACCCCTCGATCAGCGTCTCGACGACCCTCGACGACTTCCGTCCGCCGGCCGGGGTCTTCCTGATCGCGCGGCTGCGCGGTGAGGCTGTGGGCTGCGGCGGGCTGCGCTTTCGCGGCGAGGAGCCGCCGGAGCTCAAGCGGATGTGGGTACGTTCGAGCGAGCGAGGACTCGGGATCGGGCGGCGGCTGCTCGCCGAGCTCGAGGCCGTTGCCGCGTCGGCCGGCGCCCGGTCCGTGCGGCTCGAGACGAACAAGGCGCTCGTCGAGGCGCTCGCCCTCTACCGCTCGACCGGCTACGTCGACGTCGAGCCGTTCAACGGCGAGCCGCACGCCCACCACTGGCTCGAGAAAAGACTCCAAACGTAAGAACCTGTTAATCCCATGCGGGCTACCCTCGAAGGGTGCTCGAGCTCGTGGCCAAGGGCTTTGGGGCGGGAGTCGTGGCGGCCATCTCGCCGTGCATCCTGCCGGTCCTGCCGATCCTGCTCGCAGGCGGGGCGACCGGCCGGAAGCCGGTTCGGATCATCGCCGGGCTCGTCTCGAGCTTCGTCGTCTTCACGCTGTTTGCCACCTGGCTCCTGCACGAAGTCGGGCTGCCGCAGGATCTGCTGCGCAACCTCGCGATCGCGATGCTCTTCCTCGTCGCCGCGACGCTGCTCGTCCCGTCGTTCGCGCAGCTCCTCGAGCGGCCGTTCGCCCGGCTGACGAGCCTCCGCGCCGGCGGCGGCGGGTTCCTGCTCGGCGCGTCGCTCGGACTCGTGTTCGTCCCCTGTGCCGGGCCGGTGCTCGCCACGGTGTCGGTGGAAGCGGCGACCTACCACTTCGGCTGGCGCGTGATCGTGCTGATGGTCGCCTACGCTGCAGGAATCGCGGGTCCGATGCTCCTCGTCGCCTACGGCGGCAAGGAGGCGGCCGGACGGCTCAAGCGTTATGCGCCGCAGCTTCGCGTCGCCTCCGGCGTCGCGATCGCGCTCGTGGCGCTGGCGCTCGTCTTCCACGAGGACACGCGTTTTCAGACGCTCCTTCCGGGCTACACGAGCGCGCTCCAGTCGAAGATCGAGAACACGGGGTCGACCAGGCGCGAGCTCCTCGCGATCACCGGCCAGAAGTCGATCCTCTCGACGACGACCACGACACCCGTCGCCGAGGCGGGCCCCGGCGCCTCGAGCCTGCCGATCCTCAATCCGGCGGCACCGGAGATCATCGCCGGCGGCCAGTGGTTCAACTCGAAGCCCCTGACGCTCGCGAGCCTCCGCGGCAAGGTCGTCCTGCTCGACTTCTGGACCTACTCGTGCATCAACTGCCTGCGCACGCTCCCGCATCTCGAGTCCTGGTACAAGGCCTACCACCCGTCGGGGCTCGTGATCATCGGCGTCCACAGCCCGGAGTTCGCGTTCGAGCACGTGGCCGCGAACGTGGGTGCCGCGATCAAGCGCCTGGGGATCACCTATCCCGTCGTGCAGGACAACAACTTCGCCACGTGGAACGCCTACGGCAACGAGTACTGGCCGGCCGACTATCTGATCGACCAGCAGGGCCGGATTCGCGCCTACGACACGGGCGAGGGCGGCTATGACGAGATGGAGGCGAACATCCAGCAACTCCTCGGCGTCTACAACACCGCCGGCCCGGTCGTCCCCGACCTGACGCCGACCGAAGAGACGACCCCCGAGTCGTACCTCGGGTTCCTCCGGCTCGACCCGACCCGGTATGTCGGGTCGGCGATCGCCCCGAACAAGTCGAAGACCTACAAGGCGAAGAAGAGCGTGCCGCTGAACGCGCTCGCCTATTCGGGCACCTGGAACGTCGGCAGGCAGGTCGCAGTCGCCGGCAAGGGAGCCGGGCTGACGCTCCATTTCGAGGGCAAGGACGTCTACCTCGTGCTCGGCGGTCGCGGGATGGTGCGCGTCTCGGTCGCCGGTGAGGCGGCGAAGACCGTGCCGGTCGACTCCTACAGGCTCTACACGCTCGAGAGCGCCGGGAGCGCGAAAAACGCGTTGCTGAAGCTCCAGTTCACACCGGGAGTCCAGGCGTATGCCTTCACGTTCGGTTAGGCGCTTGCCCGCTCGGACGCGCCTTGTCTCGCAGGACGTGCGGGAGTACCCTGATCGTGAGGAGGTTGGAATGTCGGATCGCACTGCTCCAGTCAAGAATCTCTTTCGCCTGAGCGGAGCGCTTGCGCTGATCGGTGCGCTGCTCGCGATCTCGCCGGCGGCTCAGGCGCGCTCGGAGGCCAATCCGGTGCTGACCGTCACCTTCACGATCTCGGGGCAGATCTCGTTCACCGCACCCGACGGAACGCCGCTCGGCACCTCGAGCGGGACGCCCACCCAGATCCCGGCCGGGTACTACACCGTGCAGATGAACGGTCCCGGCGGCTGCTCGAACATCCCGTACTTCGACATGAACGGCCCCGGCGTGAACGTCGCCGAGAACCTGCTCGAGGGCGAGCTCGCCTCCTGGCAGTTCAACACCTACCTCGCGCCGAACTCGACCTACACCTGGCACAACGTCGACGCCGTTCCGCCCACGACCTTCACCTTCACGACGTCGTCGACGATCGTCGGCTCGCAGCCGGCGCAGGCGGGCCCGAAGGGGCTTTCGGCTGCAAACCACGGGACGGCGCAGTCGGTCAACATCTTCGCCTCGACGCCGACCACACCGCTGCGCGGGAAGCTGACCGGCGCGGTGAGCGCCGGCGGCAAGCTCTCGCTCTCCTTCAACGGCAAGAGCGTCGCGAAGCTCAAGGCGGGCAAGTACACGATCGCCGTCACCGACAAGAGCACCTCGAGCGGATTCATGCTCGTGAACAAGGGCAAGGTGCTCAGTGTCACGGGCGGCTCGTTCGTCGGCACGAAGAAGCTCTCCGTCAGGCTCACCACGGGCAAGTGGCTGTTCGCGCCGAGCCTCGGCGGCAAGCAGAGCTACTCGATCCTCGTCACCTAGCGGCGCTTACGGGAAGCACGAGCGCTCGCGCGGGCCGCCGCAGCCGGCTCCCGGCCAGCCGCCGGTGAATTTCGCGGGCACCGAACTGAAGGACTTCGGGCCGCCGTAGACGACTGCGATCTCCTGGCGGTTCGTCAGGACGATCCCTCTCGGGTTGCCCGAGACGCGCTTCCCGTTCACATACACGCGAAGCTGCCTGCCGCTGCCGGTGCAGTAGCCGCCGATGCAGTTCGGGTCGAGCCGGACGCCCCATTCGTCGAAGAACTCGCCGAGGGTGTAGGTGCCCTTCCTGTCGGTCTCGACGTGGATCAGGCCGCTCGTCGAGTGGGTGTGGATCGGCGCCACCGCAGCTTTCGCGAAGTAGATGTGGCCCGCTGCGCAGTCGCCGAGCTTCGGGCCCGGCGGGCACGGGCCGGTGTCGAGTGGCCCGGCAAGGCCCACGGCCGCCGGCACGGTCACCTTGTGGCCGTTCACGACGATGTCGAGGTGCACGTGGTCGTGGCGCACGAGCGCACCGACGACCGGGATCAGATCGGCGTAGCGGATCTGGCTCAGCGCGTAGGCCGGAAGCCCCCAGGGCGCGCGGGTCGTGCGCGGCTTCGTCGAGGGCGGCGAGCCCGCGACGAGCGCGCAGGGGTCGACGACGCTCGCGCGAGAGAGCCCGGGGCGGAAGACGTCGTAGGGCGCCGCAATGCTCCCGGCGCCTTCTGTGGTCAGGAAGGGGATGCTCGCCCCGGTCGACCAGAACCACACCTGCTTGCCGGTGAAGCCCACGCTCCCGGTCTTCGTGTTCACGGCGTAGGGGCCGGGTGAGCTGAGCTTCGCCGTGCGGCCGGTCTTCGCGTTCCGCAGAGTGATCGTGCTCGGGCCCGCAAACCTGTACTGGAGCACGGTTGTGCTCACGCGGCTCGAGGGCCTGCGCGTCACCGTGACTTCGAGGGGGAACGGGCAGAGACCCGTCGTCGACGTCCTGACCACCTGGCTCGAGCGGGGTGCCGCGGTCGAGGAACCGGCGATGCCGGCCGTCGCCATCGCGGCCATGAGCACGAACAGCGCGGCAGTGGCGGAGCCGGCGGTGCGCAGCATCGGATCAGCGTACTCCGCCGCCCTCGGCGTCAGCCTCGAGAGGGCGATACGGCGGCCGAGTAGTGGCGTACGTGCCTCGTCGGCGCGACTCCGCCTTGCTCTCTTCGTGCTCCCCGAAAGCAGGCGCACTCGCTCGTCACCAGCCGTCAGATCGTTGCGGTCGGCGGCTGAACAAACCGCGCTGACGGTTCCCAACTATCCGAACGTCGAACCCGGCGTCACAAGTCTGGGCTAGCCCACGATGGGCGGGGCCGCTCATCCCCGTACGGCCCCGCCCATCATCTTTCGCTGCCTAGGCAACGCCGCGGCCTTTTTCCGCGTCTTCCGTGGTTCTCGCTCGAGATACCTAGGGCCGCTCAGTCGCGGTCGTACTACTGGTCCTGGGCGGCGCCGCTAGGCGACGAGCTGGCGGTTTCGTACCTGGCCCTTGTGCATCGTGTAGGGGAGCACGCGCTCACGGACGCCCTTGATCGGCACGTCCTCCGGCTCACGGAACAGGCGCGACAGCCAGCGGATCAAGTGAGAGAGCCCACTCCGGGACTATCCAGTTCGGTCATCAGCCGACATCGTAGGTGCTCCGGGCCGTTACTCGCGCTGTTCTCGGCGCTGAACGAAGCCCAGCTCGACCATTTCGCGGGCGATCGGCACCGCCCGTTCCGCGAGTGAGGCTCGGTCGAGCCCCTGATCGGCCGCCAGGGCGTCCGTGACCTCGGCGAGCGTCCGCTCGCCGTCGAGGCCCGCGAGCAGATGGGCGATCAGCGGATCGACGTTCGCGCGGAGGCGGAGGCCCTCCTCGAGGCGCAGCTGGATCCGCTCGATCGTCCATTCGCCCGAGTGCAGCACAACGCGCTGCTCGACCTGCGCGTGCTCGACGAGCGCGAACTGCTCATCGAGGAGAGCTCGCTCATCCGAAAGCCCCGAGACGAAATCGACACCCTCGAAGATACGGAGCAGGTGGTGGGAGGACTGGCGCAGGCCGGCGGGCGGCAGGTCGTGCACGCGAACCCAGTTCGATCCGTGTTCGCGCCGGCGGAGCACGACCCCGCCGTAGGCGATCCTCGCCGCGCCGAGGCCCTCGAGGTAGTCGAGCCAGTGGGCGAGTGTCGCCTCGAAGGCATCGACGTCGCCCGCATACCGGTCGCGAAGCCAGTTCGAGGCGTGGGTGAGGGGGTCCTGGGAGCCGTAGCTGAGGAGCACGGCGTCGCATTCGCTTTCCGCCACCCAGGCACGAAGCGGTACGGACCAATGCTCGTCGTCCTCGTGGATCCAGGAGAGGAGCACGCTCGCGAAGCCGCCCTCGCGAAGCAGCTCGGGAACATCGCGGACGAGCTGCCGGGAGAGGGTGTCGCCGGCGAGCCCGCTGTCCCGAAAGAGGTAGGCCGTTTCGGGCGAGATGACATACGGGGGGTTGCACACGACGAGCTCGAACCGTTCGGCTGCAGCGGGCTCGAAGAAGTTCCCGGCGCGCAACTCGATGCCCTCGGCTCCGTTCAGCAGCGCGTTGAACCTCGTGAAGTTCAGCGCGCGCTCGTTCACGTCGGTGGCGACGACGCGCCCGGCATGCCGGGCGGCGAGGATCGCCTGGATCCCGGAGCCGGTGCCGACGTCGAGCGCCGCCTCCACGGGTTCTCGGATCGTGATGTTCGCGAGCGTGAGCGAGGCGTTGTGCACTCCGGCGACGTGATCCGGCTGGTCCTCGGCGGCGAAGCCCGAGACGTCGGAGACGATCAGCACGTCGTCGTGGGGCACGAGCCGAACCCGTGTCCGGACGGCGCCGCCGCCGGTTTCGACGAGCCCCATCGCCTCGACCCGCTCGAGAGCGAGCGGTTGGAACGCAGCGCGTGCGTCGGCAACGGTCACCGCCGTGTCGAGCACGAACAGCGAGGCGAGCGTTCCGAGCGGCTGGATTCCGGCGAGGCGGCGGCGCAGGACGGGCCCGTCGCTCGGCCGCGCGAGCATCTGGCCCTCGACCGCGAGCGCGTCGCGGACAGCGGGTCCGTCGAACCCTGCCTCGACGAGGACATGTCGCAGCTCGGCGATCGGCGCCGGATCGTCGACGCGCAGCGGGCCCGCCCAGGCCGAGCGATCTGCGCCCATCGAGCTAGGCGCGCGGCGACGGATTGGGTGCGCCGGCGAGCAGGTCGACGCAGCGAATGCGAAGCCGCTCGAGGTGCGAGTGCTCGGGATGGAACCGCGCCGCGGCCCGGGCCTGCTTCTCCGGGCTCGAGCGGTAGAACGCCTGGGCCCACACGGAGCCGGGGCGGGCGAGCCGGACCGCGGTCACGACGCCGACGGGCGGCAGGAAGATGCTGAGCAGCCCGAGGGTGAGCTTCCCCTTGAGGCATGTGATCACCGAGAGCAGGACGTTGACCGCGATCACCGAGAAGCCGATCGTGCGCGGGACGACCGTCTTGTCGTGGATCCCGAAAGGCGAGACGCCGACGAGCAGCAGCGCGCCGAGCAGCAGCCAGATCACACTGGCCTCGATCGAGCGGCGCCCCTCCTCTGTCCAGTACACGTCGCGCAGGTGGAAGGTCAGCGCGAACTCGTCGAGGATGAATGCGCCACCGATCCCGAAGGTGACCGCGAGGATGGCCCGCCCCGTGCTCCCCGGAGCCAGCGAGATGTCGAGCATCCCGGCTGCGAGCACGATGATCACGCCGACGACCATGTGGTGGACGTGGACGCCCCCGAGGTTGCCGCTGCGCCACTTGTACCTCCGCGCCAGCCGGGTGTAGATGCGGACGCACACGAACGTCGCAAGCGAGGCACCCAGCAGGAGCAGGAGCGCGTTTCGACCCTCGAGGCCGTAGCGGTGGATCTCGACCGGATCGCCCAGCTCGCGTCCGATCCGGTGCAGGTGCATCGGCCTGAACAGCCGGTGGATGTGCATCGCGAGGAACGGATGAAAGCGCACCGCAGACAATCCTAGGACGGAAGCGCACGTGCTGCGTGCGATCTCCGTTATCGCCACGACCATCTAGCCTCCTTCCCGTGGCGCTTCGCGACCGAATGCTCGCCCTGGCGCCGACCCGTCGCGCCCGCGCCCTGCTCGCTGGTCTCGCCGTCGGGCTTGCGGTGCTGACCGCACTCGTTGCCGGCGGCGTCCTGACGCGGGCCGACCAGTTCTCGGTCGACCACCTGATGCCGTGGCTCGTGCCGGGAGCATCCGGTGGACAGGATCCGGCCGGGTTCTACCGCCCGTTCACCCTGCATTCTCCGACGGCGATCAAGGTGCTCGACACCTGGACCTACCCCTGTTCGGTCGTGATCTCGGGGCTCGTCGTCGTCTGGGCGACGGTCGTACTCCGGCGGCGGGTCGGCCCGATCGCCGCGCTCGCCCCGGCTGCCGCGTGGTGCATCGGCAACGCGATCGAGGAGATCGGAAAGCACGTGATCGTCCGCCCGGCCCTCTACGCCGACGGCCCCGGGGGCCGGACGCATGTCGTCTCGTTCGACGATTCGTTCCCGAGCGGGCACATGATACGGGGCCTGCTCGTGGCCGGGCTGATCGTGCTGCTGTGGCGCCGCGCGGCGATCTGGGCCGTGCTCTGGGTGCTCCTCGTCGGGCCCGCACTCGTTCTCCAATCAGCGCACACCCCGACCGACGTGGTCGGCGGCGCGATCGTGGGTCTGATCCTGCTCGTGCCGGTCTTTGCGCTCATCCTGCCGTCCCGGGCGGAGACCGCACCAGGGTGAGCGCCGACGAGAACGAGGCGCTGCTCGGCGTTCTGCGCCGGGTCGAGTCCGGCGAGATCGGCGATGCGCCCGCGCTGCTCGCCTGGCTGGCGGGCCGCCGGGTGGAGCTGCCGGAGGGCGAGCTGAACGAGGCGAGGCGCCGTGCGCTGCTTCTCCTCGCCGCCGGCGGCGATCCCCGCCGCGAGCTCGGGGTCGACGAGCGCGCCGTCAAGGCGCTCGCAATCGACCTCCACACACCCGAGCGCCAGGCGGCGCTCGGTGCCGGGCTCGACGGTCTCGCCCTGCTCGCCCGTGAGCTCCGGGTGGTACGCGAGGCTGTGTTCTTCCTCGCCGCGGACATCGAGCTCGCCTGGCGCCTGTTCGCGCTCGGGCTACTCGCGGAGGAGCTGGACGAGGCGTAACTCACTCCGGATGAGGTACCGCGTCCGAGTGATCTTCCTTCACCGGCAAGGGTCGCAGGCCGATTGCCGGGGTATGCGCCGAATCCTCCTCTCCTTCTGTGTCCTTGCCGCCGCGGTGTTCGCCACGACCGCCGGCGCGTCCGAGGTGATCTCGACGAGCACGGTCACCGGGCTCACGATCCAGCTCAACGCGAAGGGTGAGGCGCTCCTCACCTACCGGTCGAACGGCCGCACCGTCCATGCCCTAGCCTGGGGCGCCGAGAATGCCGTCCCGACGAAGCCCGGCGCCAAGTCGGTCGCCTTCCAGCTCGACTACTCGGGCGGCTATCAGAAGTACTTCCTGCACAACCCAGAGGCCCAGGCGCTCTCGGCGGAGTACCACAAGATCAAGGGGACCCCCGGCTACCTGACGAGCCCGGTCGTGAAGAAGCTCCGCGCGCTCCAGCTCTACGCCGACAACTACTGGAAGACCGCTTTCCACGGCGGCTGCGGTACCTACAGCGGGCCGGCGCTCGCCTGGAAAACCGCCGCGTGCACCGCACCCGACGGCAGCTACTGGGCCGTGCAGGAGTGGCAGCGCAAGCTTCCCGACTACGGCCTGCCGGGGTCGGCGGCAGACGACGCCTTCGAGGTGCATCTCTCGCACTGGACGGGCGCGCTGCCGGTGCTCTCGGTGAACACGGACTGGTCGTGGCACCAGTGGAACCACCTCTACGGGACGTTCACCTACAACGGTGTCCCGGTGTTCGGGCTCCATTCGACCTCGGGCGGGCAGCCGCTCGACAGCTTCGGCCGCAACGTATACCTCGACACCTTCGACTCCGCCTACGGCACGGGCTGGAAGCGCGAGAACAGCTTCCTGACGCACAAGGGCGACGGCGTCTTCTGCTACAGCGTGAACCCGCATCCGGGGCATCCGGCCGGCACCGGGACGCAGTACCGCGCGACGATCATGGGCCCGGGGGTCACGCCGGACGTGATGTGGACCGGGCTCGCCCCGGGCGCGTACGACAAGTCCACCGACGCCGAGCGGAATCTGGCGATCGCGGGGCTGCACGACAGCCTCTGCAAGCCGAACTGACACGCTGCTGGTAGAGGTTCCCCGGTGAACGGGGACGAGGAAGCGCAGAAGGAGCTCTTCCGGCGCTGGCCGGAAGGGGTGTCCGTCGTCGTCGCGGAGAGCGGCGGGCGGCGGGCCGGATTGACGGTCTCCTCGCTCGTGTCGGTCTCGCTCGATCCGCCGCTCGTCTCGATCTCGCTCGCCCGCTCGGCCCTGCTGTTCGAGGTTCTCGACGAGGCAGGGGAGTGGGGCGTCTCGATCCTGGCCGGCAAGCAGAGCCAGCTGGCCCAGCATTTCGCCCGCAACGTCCCGCCGCTCGTGATGTGGGACGGGATCCCCGTGCGTGACGACGATCCGCGGCTGCTCGCAGACGCCGTCGGGTGGATCGTCGCCGAGACCGTCGACCGGCTGACCGCGGGCGACCACGTCCTCTTCGTCGGTGCCGTCCGTTCGCTGGAGGCGGGGCCCGGGCAGGGCTCGCTCGTCTACTACGACCGGAGGTACGCAGCGCTATGACGTTCGTCGTCTTCGACCTCGACGGGGTGCTCGTCGACTCCGAGCACGTGTGGGACGACGTGCGCGAAGCACTGGCCCACGAGCGCGGCGGCACCTGGAACGAGGGTGCGCAGCGCGCGATGATGGGCATGAGCTCACCGGAGTGGTCGCGGTACATGCACGAGACGATCGGCCTCGCCGAGCCGCCGGAGGAGATCAACCGGATCGTCGTCGAACGGATGCTCGAGCGCTACGCCGAGGGCCCGCCCTGGATACCGGGCGCGCTCGACGCCGTGCACCGGATGGCCGACGCCTTCACGCTCGGGCTTGCCTCGTCGTCCAACCGCGAACTGATCGACACGGTGCTCTCGGCCGGTGCGCTCGGCCCGCTCTTCCGCGCAACGGTCTCGTCCGAAGAGGTCGCGCGCGGCAAGCCCGCGCCCGACGTGTACCTCGAGGCCGCCCGGCGGCTCCGCGCCGATCCGGGCGACTGCGTCGCGGTCGAGGACTCCCACAACGGCATTCGCTCGGCGAAGGCCGCGTTGATGGCCTGCATCGCGATCCCGAACGAGCGCTTCCCCCCGGGCGAGGCCGCCGCCGAGGCAGATCTGTTGCTCGAGTCGATCGGCGAGCTGACGGCCGACGCCGTTAACCTTGTCTCGTGAAGGTCGACGCGATCACGATCGGGGAGTCGGACGCGCTGCGCTCCGTCGAGACGGTCAGTGCCGTCGAAGGCTGCGGCCTCGCCGGCGACCGGCACTACGAGCCGGCCGGGCAGCGTGCCGGAGGCGCGCTTACGCTGATCGAGGCCGAGGTGCTCGAGGACGTGGGGCTGAGCGGCCCCGCCTCGCGACGGCAGGTCGTCGTCCGCGGCGTGCGGCTGAACGACCTGATCGGCAAGCGCTTCCGCGTCGGTGAAGTCGAATGCCTCGGCGTCGAGCTCTGCGAGCCGTGCAGGCATCTCGAGTCGTTGACGCGGCCGGGGATCATCAAGGAGCTCCTACACCGCGGCGGGCTGAACGCCGACATTCTGAGCTCGGGCACGATCGCCGTCGGCGACACCGTCGTGCTCTTCTAGGCGCGCCTGCGGGCGGCCATGAACCTGAAGCTCGCGGAGGTCACGGGCACGCCCACGGCCGAGACCGCGAGCTTCCCCGTGACAGTCCTCCCGCCGGAGTCCCGCGGTAGCGTGAACGAGCACAGCGCCGAGCCGGTCTGGAACGAGGTCGAGGTGTGGATCGCCTTGCCGCGGACGGTGATCCGGCAGGCCGGCCTGGCGCCGATCCCGACGGCGCTGCCGTCGGCCCATCTGGCTTTGACGGAGGCCCGGATCCGCCCACCGGGAGTCCGTGGACGCGAGACCTTGAGCCCGGCGAGCACGATCGCGTCGGCGCTCGAGCGGCCCGTCACGCTCTCGACCGCAGCGTTGGCGTTCAGCACGCCCCAGCCGCTCGAGGAGTTCCAGCCCGTCCCGGTGGGGCGCGTGGCGGTCTGCTCGAGGATCGCCGCCACCTGCGTGCTCGTCAGCGAGGGCTTGACCGACCACACGAGCGCGGCCACCCCCGAAACCTCGGGCGCCGCAAAGCTCGTCCCGCCGGCATAGGCATACCGCGCACCCCCCGCGTGCGTGAGCACCACCGCACATGAGCCGCTCTCCTCGAAATCGGTCGCGACCGCCGGAATCGCGCCCAGGACACCGAGCGTGCAGTTCGAGTTGAACGTCCCCGGCGCCAGCAGCGAGAGCTGGGAGCCCGAGTTGGAGAACGACGCGCGAGTGCCGTTCCGGTCGGAGGCTCCGACCGCCAGTCCTGCCGAGGCGGCCCCGTTCGCTTGCTGGATCGCGGAGGCGGGGTAGTCGACCGTTTGTGCGCCCTCGTTGCCGCTCGCCGCGACGACGAGGACGCCGGCGTTCGCCGCGTACGTGAGCGCGTCGCTGACCGCCTGCGACGGGTTGTCGAGGACGATGCTCAGATTGATCACGCGAACGTGCGCATCGGTCAGGGTGCGGATGCCTTCGGCGACCTGGACGTCGGTGAGCGGCGCGGCCTTGTAGACGGCGAGCCGGCAGGCGCCGCAGAAGCCGGCGAGCCCGAAGCCGTCGTCGTTGCGCGAGGCGATCAGCGAGGAGACGAACGTCCCGTGGCCGAGCACGTCGGTCGCCGAGCGGTTGACGGTCTTGTCCCAGAACGTCTCCGCGATCTTCCCGGTCAGGTCGGGGACCGGGGAGATGCCGCTGTCGACGACGCCGACGAGCATGCTCGGATCGCCCTTCGCCAGGTTCAGCGCCTGGTCGACGCCGACGGAATGGAACTGCCACTCGTAGGGCGCGCCCGTCGAGGGGTCGACCTCCCAGGTCAGCGGGTCGTTGCGGACGTGGGCGACCTGCCCGGCGACGAGGGGCTCGAAATAGCGGACGCTCGGCTTGCCTGCCGCGGCGAGGGCGGCGAGCCGCGCCGGTGTTGCCGCCACCTCGACCACGCGAAGGCCCGGAAGCCATTCGACGACGTGGAGCCGGAGCGAGCGTGCGAGCGCACGACCGTCGATGCCGGCCTCGACGCCGATCACGGCTCGACCGCCTCGGAACACGGCTGCGGAGGCGGGCGCGGCCGACGTGGGTTCGGCCATGCTCATCGGCCGCGTGAGCGGGGTCGGCGGCAGCACCGACGGGAGCGGCACGAGCGCCGAGTGCCCGAGCGGCCCCGCGAAGGCCTGGGGCGTTGCCATGCCGGCTGACAGCAGGCCGGCTAGGAGCAGGGCCGGAACAACCGCAATCCGTAGCCGGGACTTGCGCATCCGCCCCTATGGTAGGGAGGTTAGGAGAGGACGGTGCGCGCGGGCGACGGAGTCGACCCGCTTGGCCCGGGCGAGCACGTTCGCCTCGATCAGCTGTGCCGCGATCGACACGGCGACCTCGTCGGGCGTGCGGGCGCCGATCGCGATCCCGATCGGTGCGTGCAGGCGCGCGAGATCCGCGTCGCCGATACCCCGCTTCACGCAGCTGGGCATTCCTGTCGGCCCGCGTCTTCTCGCTTCCGATCGCGCCGATGAAGCCGGCGTTCGACCCCAGGGCGAGCTCGAGTGCGGGAACGTCGAACTTGAGGTCGTGGGTCATCATGCAGATCGCCGTCCGCGGATCGATCGGTGCGTGCTCCAGGAATTGGTCGGGCCACTCGTCGCAGAGCTCGTCGGCGTCCGGGAACCGCTCGCGGGTCAGGAAGACGGTGCGCGGATCGCAGACGGTGACCCGGTAGCCGAGCTGCTTGCCGACCGGGACGAGCGCCGCGACATGGTCGCTCGCGCCGAAGAGATAGAGCTTCGGGCGTGGGGCGTAGGACTCGATGAAGACCTTCTCGCCCTCGCTCGTCTGCACGATCGCGCTCTCGCCGACCTCGAGCAGCGACTGTGCAGCCGCCGAGGTGGGGGCGTTCGTGCCGTTGCCGTTCATGCCGCCGGCCGGGGAGTAGATCCGCTGCTCGCCGAAGCGATCGTGCTCGAGGTTGAGCGCGAGCGCGATCGGCTGGTCGTTGCGCACCGCCTCGGCGACCGGCCCCACGACCTCCGGGTCGAGACGGTAGACGGCGACGGCGATCCTGCCGCCGCAGTTCAGGCCCACATCGAAGCCGTCGTCATCGTCCAGGCCATAGTGGACGAGCCGGGCCGGGGCGCCGTCGAGTACCTCCATCGCCTCGCGGATCACCGCGGGCTCGACGCAGCCGCCGGTCACGCCGCCTGCCACCCCGTGCTTCGCCGAGACGGCGAGCGCTGCGCCGGGATCGCGGGGAGCCGACCCGATCCGTTCGACCACGGACCCCAATGCGACGGGGGCTCCTTCGCCCGTCCACCTCTCCAGGATCTCGATGATGTCCTTCATTGAGTAATCACCTGCGGTGTTACAAGCTGGTGCAAGCTCAGAATAGCGCTGCGTGCACCGGATGCGACCCGGGCTCGGCGATGGGAGTTCTCCTCCAACCGGGCAAGCGGATTGCGTGTAACCGAATTTCGCCCGCCCCGGTCTAAATGGCCTAATGCAGCCTCAAGCCGCCACCCTGCGTCTCGCCGTGTTCCCCCGGTCGGGGCTCCTCACCGATGCGCTGCTCGTGCTCGGGGGGGCCGCGTTCGTCGGGCTTGCCGCGCAGCTCTCCTTTCGCCTCGGTTTCACGCCGGTGCCGATCACGGGCCAGACCTTCGCTGTTCTGCTCGTCGGTGCCGCGTACGGGCCCCTCCTTGGCGCCGCGAGCCTCACCGCCTACCTGCTGCTCGGGATCGTCGGTGTGCCGCTCTACGCCGACCACAACCACGGGTGGAACGTCTTCAGCGGCGCCACGGGCGGCTACATCGTCGGGTTCGTGTTCGCGGCGGCGCTGACGGGCTGGCTCGCCGAGCGCGGCTGGGACAAGCGGTTTGCCTCCTCGGTCACGCTGATGCTGACCGGAAGCGTCGTGATCTACCTCTGCGGCTCGGTGTGGCTTCACCACGTGATCGGCGGCAGCTGGAACACGGCATTGTCAGACGGCGTCTATCCCTTCGTGGCGGGCGACCTGGTCAAGCTCTACCTCGCCGCACTCGCTCTGCCGGGCGCCTGGGCGCTCGTTCGCAAGCTCAGGTCGTAGGCGGGCGCAGCACCGCGAACTGGTCGGTGATCTCGAGCGTTCGCGAGCGGAAGCCGTAGAGCGCCGCCGGCCGTCCGCCTGCGGGACCCGGCTCGCGGCGGGTGCCGGTGAGAACGAGCAGATGGCGCCGCAGCAGCACGCGCTGGAGGTTCGTGGCGGAGAGGTCGTGCGCGAGTGCCGCCCGGTAGAGGTCGCGTAGCTCGGAGATCGTGAACTCCGCGGGGGCGAGCGCGAAGCCGATGTTCGTGTACGAGAGCTTCGCGCGGAGCCGCTCGCGCCCCGCGAGCACGATCGGCTTGTGGTCGAAGGCGAGCGGCGGCAGATCGTCGACCGCATGCCAGCGGGTGTCCGCCGGCAGGGCCGGGTCGAGATCGGCCGGCACGAGCCCCAAATACGCGGTTGCGAGCTCCCAGCGGAGCGGGTTCCGGTCGGGGTCGCTCCTCGTTTCGAGCTGCTCGAGATGGGCGAGCTCCCGCACGTCGACCTTCGCCGCGAGGTGGCGGCGGATCGAGGCCTCGAGCGTCTCGCGGGGCGCGAGGTCGCCCGCCGGCAGCGACCAGAGGCCTGCGAACGGGTCGAGCGCCCGCTCCCAGAGCAGCACCTGGAGCAGGCCGTCGCGGACCTGGAGCACGACGCCGACGACGCTCTGCGCGGGGTTCATTGTTTTCGCCCTGTGGTCGGAAACATTGCTAGACTCCTACGAAGGTTATCGCCTATGAGGAGAAAACCAGAACGATCCATGGCTTCCGTCGCGGACGAGCCTAGACCGCGCGTCGATGAGCCGGACGCCGAAGCGCTCGAGCGTGTCGTGCAGGCGGCGCTCGCCGAAGACGTCGGCGACGGCGACCTGACCACCGAGGGCGTCGTCCCGGCTTCGGCCCGGGGGCGCGCCGAGCTCCTGATCGAGGAGCCGGGCGTGGTCTGCGGCGTGCCGGCGGCTTTGCGGGTCTTCGCGCTGCTCGACGCCGGGATGAGCGCGTCGGCACCCGCCGACGACGGCTACCGGGTGGAGGGACCGACCGTCGTCGCGACCCTCGAGGGCTCTGCGCGCGCGATTCTCACCGGCGAGCGCACGGCGCTCAATCTTCTCGGCCGACTCTCCGGGGTCGCGACGCTCGCCGCCGAGTACGTCGAGCACGTCGAGGGAACCGGGACGACGATCCTCGACACCCGCAAGACGACGCCGGGCCTACGGGTGCTCGAGAAGTACGCCGCCCGCTGCGGCGGGGCCCGCAACCATCGGGCGGGTCTCCACGACGCGATCCTGCTCAAGGAGAACCACCTACGGATCGCCGGCGGGATCAGCGCTGCACTCGCGCTGCTCGCAGGCCGAAACGCGCTGCCGGTGGAGGTCGAGGCCGAGACGCTCGAGGACGTTGCCGAGGCACTCGGTGCGGGCGCCGACCGGATCCTGCTCGACAACATGACCGTCGCCGACGTCGCCCGTGCCGTCGACATCGTCGGCGGCCGCATCCCCCTGGAAGCCTCGGGTGGGATCACGCTCGCGAACATCCGCGCCTACGCCGAGACAGGTGTGGACTTCATCTCGGTCGGCGCGCTCACCCACGCGGCCCGCTCGCTCACCGTGTCCCTCGACCTGGAGGTCATATGACCGCTCTGGACGTGAGAACCCTCGCCGAGGAGGTGCGTGCACTCGCCCGCGAGCGCGACGCGGTCATCCTCGCGCACAACTACCAACTGCCCGAGGTTCAGGACGTCGCTGACTACGTCGGCGACTCGCTCGGACTCTCGCGGCAGGCAGCCGCGACCGATGCCTCGATGATCCTTTTCTGCGGCGTCCACTTCATGGCCGAGACGGCTGCGATCCTCAGCCCGGACAAGACCGTCCTGATCCCCGATCTGCGCGCCGGCTGCTCGCTCGCCTCCTCGATCGACGCCGACCAGTTGCGTGCCTGGAAGCAGGAGCATCCGGGCGGGGTGGTCGTCTCCTACGTGAACACGACCGCCGAGGTGAAGGCCGAGAGCGACTACTGCTGCACCTCGGGCAACGCGCGGGCGGTGATCGAGGCGATCCCGCCCGACCGGGAGATCCTCTTCCTGCCCGACATGTACCTCGGACTCTGGCTCGAGCGCGTTACCAGGCGTAAGCTGAAGATCTGGCTCGGCGAGTGCCACGTCCATGCCGGCATCCGGCCCGCGGACATCGAGCGCTGGCAGGACGAGGCGCCCGATGCGGAGCTGCTCGTGCATCCCGAGTGCGGCTGCGCGAGCCAGGCGATGGCCTTCGGCAACGACCGGACGCACATCCTCTCGACTGAGGCCATGGTCGACTTCGCCCGGAGCTCGCCGAAGAAGCGATTCGTGGTCGCGACCGAGACCGGGATCATCCACCGGCTGAACCGCGACGTGCCCGAGAAGGAGTTCGTCGCTGCCCGCGAGGCGGCGGTGTGCCGCTTCATGAAGATGATCACGCTCGAGAAGGCGCGCGATGCGCTCGAGGAGGGCAAGTACGTGGTGACCGTCGAGCCCGAGGTCGCCGAGCGCGCCCGCGGCGCGATCGACCGCATGGTCGCAATCGGCTGACTCGTTCGCACAGGCCTCCCGCTGAGGGCGATGATGGGGGCATGCCGCTGCGTGTCAGAGCGCCGGGAGGCGCAGGATCCCACGCTGCCGCCGGCGTAGCGGCGAGCATCGGCGCCGTCGCCACCGTCACCGGCGTGATTGCGGTGCTCGACGACTGGATCCCGGTGCTCAGCCTCGGGGTGCTCTACCTCTTCGCCGTCCTGCCGATCGCCGTCCTGTGGGGCCTTCGCTATGCGATCTGCGTCTCGGTCGCGAGCATGCTCGCGTTCAACTTCTTCTTCCTCGAGCCCGTGCACACGCTGACACTGGCCGACTCGCGCAACTGGTTCGCCCTGCTCGTGTTCGTCGCGACCTCGGTGGTGGTGTCGGAGCTCGCCGCGCGTTCCCGGCGGCGGGCGCGCGAGGCCTCGCTGCTCGCAGAGATCGCGACCTCGCTGCTCGAGCACGGCACCGTCAGCGCGGAGCTCGATCGGATCTCGGCCGAGGCGGCGCGGGCGCTGCATGCGGACCACGCCGAGATCCTGCTCGGCCCCGAGGTTCGCGCCGGATATCCGCTGACGGCGAGCGGGCGGCGGGTCGGGACGATCCGGCTCGAAGGCTCCGGGGCCGATGCGAGCACGCGCCGGCGGGTGCTGCCCGCCCTCGCCTCACTGCTCGGCGTTGCGATCGACCGCGAGCGCCTCGAGCAGGAGGCCTACGAGGCGGAGGCGCTGCGCCGGGCCGACACGATCAAGACGGCGCTCCTTCGAGCAGTGAGCCACGACCTGCGGACGCCGTTGATGGCGATCTCGACCTCCGCCGGTGCGCTTGCGCGGCCCGACCTCGCGATCGACGAGGCCGACCGAGCAGACCTGCTCGCAACGATCCTCTCTGCCTCTGACCGGCTCGACCACCTGGTCGGGAATCTGCTCGACCTCTCGCGGCTCCAGGCAGGCGCGGCCGAGCCGGACCAGGAGCTCGTCGACCTGGAGGAGCTCGTGTCGGCCGCCCTCGACGAGCTCGGCCCGGCCGCCGCACGGGTCGAGGTCGTGTTGCCCGAGGAGTCGCCCGGCGTCTCGGTCGATCCCCACCAGATCCAGCGCGTGCTCGTGAACCTGGTCGAGAACGCGGTGAAGTACTCGCCGCCCGACGAGCGGATCCGCGTGCAGGTCGTCGCGTCCGGCTCCGAGGCGACTGTCCGCGTGATCGATCACGGTCCAGGCGTCCCGGCGGCGGAGCACGAGCGGATCTTCGAGCCGTTCCATCGCGGGAGCCGCAAGGACCTCTCGCCGGGGGCAGGCCTTGGACTCGCGATCGCGCGCGGCTTCGCCGAGGCCAATGGCGGCCGGCTCTCGGTCGAGTCTCGTGACGGCCAGGGCGCCACCTTCATCCTCTCGCTTCCGGTGTCCGAGACGGCGAACACGATGATCGAGAGCGAATGACCGACGGGCCGCGCGTGCTCGTCGTCGACGACGAGCAGCAGATCCTCCGCGCCCTCCGGACGAGCCTTCGCGGGGCCGGGTACGAGGTCGAGACCGCCGAGACCGCCGAGACCGCGCTCGCGGCCGCGGCGATGCGCCCGCCCGAGGCGGTGATCCTCGACCTCGTGCTTCCCGACGGGACAGGGATCGAGGTCTGTCGCGAGCTCAGGAAGTGGAGCTCGGCCCCGGTGATCGTCCTCTCTGCCGTCGGTGAGGAGCGCGAGAAGGTCGCCGCGCTCGACGCCGGCGCCGACGACTACGTGACGAAGCCGGTCGGGATCGACGAGCTGCTCGCCCGGCTCCGGGCGGTCCTGCGTCGCCGGACGGCCGCAGGCGGGCCGATGCTCGAGGTCGGCGAGCTCGTGGTCGACCTCGAGAAGCACACCGTCACGATCGCGGGGGCTCCCGTGCGCCTGACCCCGCACGAGTTCGAGCTGCTGCGCGTGCTGGCGGCGAACGAGGGGAAGCTGATGACCCATCGAGCGCTGCTCCAGGAGGTCTGGGGCCCTGCCTACGGGAGTGAGTCGAATCTCCTGCACGTCAACATCTCGCAGCTGCGGCGGAAGATCGAGCCCGACCGGGCCCGGCCGCGGTACCTCCTCACCGAGCCCGGCGCCGGCTACCGCCTCGTGAACCCGCTGGGCGAGGGCTGATCAAGCCTTAAGACTTCCTTCAGGCTGCCCGTGGCGATCCTCAGACGGCCTTCAGCGTGCCCCTCCTACGGTTGGGAGACATGCAAGTTCGGCCCGGGCAGGCGCCCACCTACGGGATCGGTCGTTGATGTACGACCTCGCTGCGATCGGCATCGGGGCGGCGTGCTTCGCGTTCGTCTACCTCTTCCTCGTCCTGCTGGAGCGCGTCTGATGTCGGCTGGTTCGATCTTCGGGCTGATCGTCTCGCTGCTCGTCTTCCTCTATCTCCTCTATGCCCTTCTGCGCGGGGAGAAGTTGTAGACGTGTCGGGGCAGGGGATCTCGCAGATCGTCGTCTACGCCCTCGTCCTGATCGCGCTTTCCTATCCGCTCGGTCTCTGGATGGCGCGTGTGTTCACACTGCCGCGAGTCGCGGGCCGGTTCCTCGACTCGATCGAGCGCGGCTTCTATCGGGTCGTCCGCACCGACAGGGACCGGGAGCAGGACTGGAAGAGCTACGGGGTGACGGTCCTCGTCTTCAGCATCCTCTTCTGGCTCCTTCTCTACGCGATCCAGCGCCTCCAGGGCCATCTCTTCCTCAACCCGGACCACATGAAGGGCGTGCCCGCGCACCTGTCGCTGAACACGTCGGCGAGCTTCATCACGAACACGAACTGGCAGTACTACGGCGGCGAGTACACGATGTCGTACCTGACCCAGATGGCCGGGCTCGCCGTCCAGAACTTCGTCTCTGCGGCCGTCGGGATCGCCGTGCTCGTCGCCGTCGTTCGCGGGATCGCGCGCCGCTCGGCGGCCACCCTCGGCAACTTCTGGGTGGACCTGTACCGGGCGACCGTCTACGTGCTGCTTCCCCTGTCGATCGTCGTGGCGGTCGTCCTGATGTGGCAGGGCGTCCCGCAGACCCTGCAGGGCCACGCGACCGCAGCGACGCTCCAGGGAGCCCAGCAGTCGATCGCGCGCGGCCCCGTCGCCTCGCAGATCGCGATCAAGCAGCTCGGGACGAACGGCGGCGGCTTCTACAACTCGAACTCGGCGGTTCCCTTCGAGAACCCGACGGGTCTCTCGAACTTCATCGAGATGATCGCGATCCTGCTGATTCCGGCCGCAGAGGTCTTCATGTTCGGGAAGCTGGTCTTCGCCCGGCGCCATGCCTGGGCGGTCTTCACGGCGATGTTCGTCGTGTTCGCACTCGGCGTCGCCGTGAACCTGCCGGCCGAGCAGCACGGCAGCGCGGTCCTCCGCAGCTCCGGCGTGAACCTGACGATGAGCAGCAGCCAGAGCGGCGGCAACATGTCCGACAAGGAGGTCCGCTTCGGCCAGGCGGCGACCGCCAACTGGACGGTGGCGACGAGCGACGCCTCGAACGGCTCGGTCAACGGCGGGTTCGACGCGCAGACGCCCCTCGGCGGAGCTGTGCCCCTCGTCAACCTGTTCCTCGGTGAGGTGATCTTCGGGGGCGTCGGCTCGGGCCTCTACGGGATGTTCTTCTACATCGTGATCGCGGTGTTCGTCGCCGGGCTGATGGTGGGGCGGACGCCGGAGTGGCTGGGCAAGAAGATCGAGGCGCGCGAGATCAAGTACGCGGCGCTCGGCGCGCTGTTCGTGCCGACGATGGTGCTCATACTCGCGGCGATCTCGATCGCGACGAAGCTCGGCCTCGCCTCGATCTTCAACCCCGGCGTCCACGGGTTCACGGAGACGCTCTATGCCTACGACTCCCAGGGCAACAACAACGGCAGCGCGTTCGCCGGCTTCGGCCTGACGAACTTCAGCGCCGACCTCGGGACGATCGCGATGCTCTGCGGGCGCTTCGTGCCGATGTTCGCGGCGCTCGCCCTCGGCGGCGCCCTGGCCGGGAAGAAGATCGCACCGGTCTCCGCCGGGACGTTCCGCACCGACGGCCCGACCTTCGTCGTGCTCCTCGTCGGCGTGATCGCGCTGACGGCGGGGCTGATGATCTTCCCGGCGCTCACACTCGGGCCGATTGTCGAAGGGTTGATGCACTGATGCGCAACGTCGTCAGCTCCGTGCTCGCGATCGTCGTGATCACCGCCGTGCTCGGCTTCGGCTATCCGCTCCTGATGACGGGCTTTGCCCAGGTGGCCTTCCCGAGCCAGGCGAACGGCAGCCTGCTCAAAGTCAACGGCAAGGTCGTCGGCTCGAAGCTCGCCGGTCAGGCGTTCTCGGGGCCGCGATACTTCCACGAGCGTCCCTCGGCCGTCGCCTACAACGCGATGGGGACGAGCTTCGCGAATCTCGGCCCGACCAACACACAGCTCGCGAAGAACGTGCAGGCCGCGGCCTCCTCGATCCTCGCGCTCGAAGGGCCCTACAACCCGGGCCTGACCATCCACGACATTCCCGTCGACGCGGTCACGACCTCTGGCTCGGGCATCGATCCCGACATCTCGCCGGCCTACGCGCAGCTCCAGTCGGCGAGGATCGCCGCCGTCCGCCACCTTCCGCTCGCCACCGTCCAGCAGCTCGTCTCGAAGTACACGATCGGGCGCTCGTTGGGCTTCTTCGGCGAGCCCGGCGTGAACGTGCTCGAACTCAACCTCGCGCTGGACAAACGGGCGGCCGCGTAATGGCGCGCAAGTCCGCAAGCATCTTCTCGGGCGAGATCGTCGCCGGGGCCGTGCGCGACTCGTTCCCGAAGCTCGATCCGCGGCTCCAGCTCAAGAACCCGGTGATGTTCATCGTCGAGCTCGGCAGCGCGATCACGTCCGGGATCTTCGTGCTCGACCTGGCGCGCGGCCACACGAGCTCGCTCTGGTTCGTGGGCGTGATCACCTTCTGGCTCTGGCTGACCGTGCTGTTCGCGAACTTCGCCGAGGCAGTCGCCGAGGGCCGTGGAAAAGCACAGGCGAGCGCGCTCCGCGCGACGCGCACCGCGACGACGGCGCATCGTCGCCTCGACGGTGGCGCGATCGAAGAGGTGCCGGCGCCCGATCTGCAGCGGGGCGACATCGTCGTCGTCACCGCCTCCGAGGTGATCCCGGCCGACGGCGAGATCATCGAGGGCGTCGGCTCGGTCGACGAATCCGCGATCACCGGCGAGTCCGCGCCCGTGATCCGTGAGGCGGGCGGCGATCGCTCGGCCGTCACGGGCGGAACGAGGCTGCTCTCGGATCACCTCGTGATCCGGGTCACGCAGGAGCCCGGCAAGTCGTTTCTCGACCGGATGATCGCCCTCGTCGAGGGGGCAGAGCGCCGCAAGACCCCGAATGAGATCGCGCTCAACATCCTGCTCGCGGGCCTGACGATCACCTTCCTCGCGGCCGTCGTCACCCTCAAGCCCTACGCGGCGTATGCCGGCACGGCGACCTCGCAGACGGTGCTGATCGCGCTGCTCGTCGCGCTGATCCCGACGACGATCGGTGCGCTGCTCTCGGCGATCGGCATCGCCGGGATGGACAGGCTCGTGCAGCGCAACGTGCTCGCGATGTCCGGTCGTGCTGTCGAGGCCTCCGGGGACGTCGACGTGCTCCTGCTCGACAAGACGGGCACGATCACACTCGGCAACCGGCAGGCATCCGAGTTCGTGCCGGTCGACGGTGTCCCGGTCTCCGAGCTCGCCGAGGTTGCGCAGCTCTCGTCCCTCGCCGACGAGACCCCCGAGGGGCGATCGATCGTCGTCCTCGCCAAAGAGCAGTACGGGCTTCGCGGCCGTGAGCTCTCGGAGCTCGACGCCACGTTCATTCCCTTCTCCGCGACGACGCGGATGAGCGGCGTCGACTACGACGGCAAGCAATACCGCAAGGGTGCTGCCGACGCCGTGAAGCGGTGGGTCGAAGAGCAGGGCGGCAAGGTGCCGCCGCGGCTCGACGAGGAAGTCGACAAGATCGCTCGCGTCGGTGGGACGCCGCTCGTGGTCGCGCAGGACAACTTCGTCCTCGGCGTGATCCACCTGAAGGACATTGTCAAGGGCGGTATGAGCGAGCGCTTCGACGAGCTGCGCCGGATGGGCATCCGCACGGTGATGATCACCGGCGACAACCGCGTCACAGCCGCCGTGATCGCCCAGGAGGCGGGAGTGGACGATTTCCTGGCCGAGGCGACGCCGGAGGCGAAGCTGGCGCTGATCAGGGAGGAGCAGGCGAACGGACGCATGGTCGCGATGACCGGCGACGGCACGAACGATGCCCCCGCGCTCGCCCAGGCCGACGTCGGCGTCGCCATGAACACGGGCACCTCGGCGGCGAAGGAGGCCGGCAACATGGTCGACCTCGACTCGAACCCGACCAAGCTGATCGAGATCGTCGAGGTCGGCAAGCAGCTCCTGATCACACGCGGCGCGCTCACGACCTTCTCGATCGCGAACGACGTCGCCAAGTACTTCGCGATCCTGCCGGCGATGTTCGCCTTCACCTACGCGACGAAGCCGGGCGAGCGAGGGCCGCTGAACGCGCTCAACATCATGCATCTCGGCACGCCCGAGAGCGCGATCATCTCGGCGATCATCTTCAACGCCCTGATCATCCCCGCGCTCGTCCCGCTGGCGCTCAAGGGAGTCAAGTACCGCGCGATCGGCGCGACGGCGCTGCTGCGCCGGAACCTGCTCATCTACGGTCTGGGCGGGATGATCCTGCCGTTCATCGGGATCAAGCTGATCGACCTCGTCGTCCACAACGTCTTCGGGGCGTAGTAGTCGGGCACGGGCATTGCGTGGCCGCTACCGGATCCTGCTCGGAATGGCCGCCGGGGTCGGCAAGACCTACCGGATGCTCCAGGAGGGACGCCAGGCGGAGCTGGAAGGGATGGACGTGGTGATCGGCTACCTCGAGCCGCACGACCGGCCGGAGACGAGCGCGCTCGCAGAAGACCTCCAGCGTGTGCCCCAGCTCCGGAGCGCGGTCGGGGCGGTCGAGCTCGCCGAGATGGACGTCGACGGGGTGATCCGGCGCAAGCCCGAGCTCGCCCTCGTCGACGAGCTCGCCCACACGAACCTGCGCGAGGCCAGGAACAGCAAGCGCTACGAGGACATCGACGAGATCCTCGAGGCGGGCATCGCCGTCACCTCGACCGTCAACATCCAGCACCTCGAGAGCCTGAACGACGAGGTCTTCGAGTTGACCGGAGTGCGGGTACGCGAGACCTTCCCGGACCGGATCCTCGACGACGCCGACGAGGTGGTGCTGGTCGACCTCGCACCCGAGGCGCTGCGCGAGCGGCTCCGCCTCGGGAAGGTCTACGCACCCGACCGCATCGAGACGGCGCTCGACAACTTCTTCCGCCTCGACAACCTGGCGGCCCTGCGCGAGCTCGTCCTCCGGGAGCTCGCGGAGGACGTCGAGGCGCGCCGGACGACGGCCGTCCTCGACCCGTTGAGCCAGCAGGCGGTGGCCGAGCGGATCCTCGTGCTGGTCACGCCGGAGCCGCGCTCGCAGCGGATCCTGCGCCGCGCCTTCCGCTCCGGGCAGCGCCTCGGGTCCGAGATCGACGCGCTCTGGGTTCGCCGCCCCGGACAGGAGCTGACCGAGGCCGAGTCGGTGTCGCTCGCTGCGCTGCGGCGGCTCGTCAGCATCCTCGGCGCCCACTTCATCGAGGCGGTCGGCGACAACCTGCCGGAGGCGGTGAAGCGCGTCGTCGCGGAGCGCGGCTCGACGTACGTGTTCCTGGGCACGCCGGACGAGTCGCGGCGCACGGAGATCCTGCGCGGGTCGCTCGTCTCGAAGCTCGTCCGCGACCTCCCGGGCACCGACATCCGCGTCGTCGCCGACCGCGCGCTGCGTGACGATGACACGGAGGGGGGTCGGGAACGGTGACGATTGCGCTCGTAGCGGCGGTCGTCGCGCTCGCGGCCGCGCTCGCCGTGATCGGGCTGCGGCTGCGCCGGCCGGCGATCGCGGAGCGCGGTGCGGCGCGCATCCTCGTGCCGTTCACCGGGGGCGGGCTCGACCCGACCGTCCTCGCCGCCGGTCTCCGGCTCGCGCGGGCCGAGGAGGCGACGCTCGTGCCGGCCTACCTGATCGTCGTACCGCTCGAGCAGCCGCAGGAGACGCCGATGCAGCAGCAGGTGACGAGGGCGATGCCGCTCCTCGAAGCGGTCGAGCACGCCGCGCTCAGGGCCGGTGTCCCGGTCGATGCCCGGATCGAGAGCGGCCGCACCCCGATTCACGCGCTCAAGCGCCTCTGGGATGCCGAGCGTTTCGACAGGATCATCGTGCCCGCCGCGGCCCGCGGCCATCAGGGTTTCACCCCGAAAGACCTGTCGTGGATGTTGACCCACGCCCCGAGCGAAACGCTGATCCTGAGGCCGGATCCGGCCGCGACCGGGAGCGCTCAGGGCAACGGCCACTCGCATGTGAAACGATAGCCGGCGATCCTGGAGGGTTCCTTCACTCGCGCGCGCGAATGTGCCGTGAGCGCAGCTACCTTTCCCAAGACGGCCGGTTCCGTCCGAATTTTCATCCGTTTCACAGAAGCGAGTGCTTCCGTGTGAGACACGAGCGAGGAGGTCCACGATGGCAGATGCGCACGACCGTCTCACCACAGAAGACAAGGAACATCTCGACAAGCTCGAGGAAGCGCTCTTCGAAATCCGGCGGGTGATCGCCGGCCAGGAGTCCATGCTCGAACGGCTCCTCGTGTGCCTGCTCGCCGGCGGCCACCTCCTGATCGAGGGCGTTCCCGGGCTCGCGAAGACCCTGGCGATCAAGACCACGGCGTCGGTGCTCGGCGGATCCTTCTCCCGCATCCAGTTCACGCCCGACCTCGTTCCGAGCGACCTCGTCGGTACGCGGATCTTCCGGCCCGACAAGCACGAGTTCGAGACCGAGCTCGGCCCCGTCTTCTGCAACTTCCTGCTCGCCGACGAGATCAACCGCGCACCCGCCAAGGTGCAGTCCGCGCTGCTCGAAGTGATGCAGGAGCGGCAGGTGACGATCGGGCACAACACCCACAAGGTCCCCGAGCCGTTCCTCGTGCTCGCCACCCAGAACCCGATCGAGTCCGAGGGCACCTATCCGCTTCCCGAGGCGCAGGTGGACCGCTTCATGCTCAAGGTGCTCGTCGACTATCCGGCGCACGACGAGGAGCTCACCGTCGTCTCCCGCTCGCTCGAGCCCGCCCCTCAGCTCCAGCCCGTGCTGACGCTCGAGGGCCTCGGCGCCCTTCAGGCGATGGTCGCGAAGGTCTTCGTCGACCCCGCGCTCGTGAGCTGGGTCGTCGACCTGGCGACCGCCACCCGCAAGCCGGCCGAGGCCGGGCTCGAGGCGATCGCCCCGTACATCTCCTACGGCGCGAGCCCGCGCGGGCCGATCAGCGTCATCGCCGCCTCGCGCGCCCTCGCCGTCCTGAAGAAGCGCGACTACGTGCTGCCGTCGGATGTGGAGTCGCTCGTGCGCGACGCGTTCCGCCACCGCCTCGTCCTCTCCTACCAGGCGCTCGCCGAAGAGGTCACGGCCGACCAGGTCCTCGACCACGTGCTCTCGACGATCGCACCGCCCCAGATCGACCTCGGACGCACCACCGCCTCAGCCGCGGCGTGAAGGGTCTCGTCGCCGCCACCGGTCGCATCCGGACGCCCGCGCAACCGGGCCCCGGGGCGGTCACGGCCGAGAGTCTCGAGGCGCTCGAGCTCGCAATCGGCAGGCGCGTCGACGGGCTCCTGGCCGGCGACTTCCGTTCCAGCTACTCGGGAGTGGGGACGGAGCTTCACCAGGTGCGGCCCTACGAGGCCGGCGACGACGTTCGCCGGATCGACTGGAACGTCACGGCCCGGACGGGTCAGACGCACGTCCGGGTCGAGCTCGCCGAGCGCGTGCTCGTCACCTGGCTCGTCCTCGACGCGTCCGCCTCGATGGCCTTCGGCACAGCTGAGCGTCGGAAGGCCGACGTGGCCGAGGGTGTTGCGCTCGCGATCGGGCACGCCGCGACACGGCGGGGGAACCGGCTTGGCCTGGTCGCCTTCGGCAGCGGCGATCCTCGCTGGCGCAGGCCGCGCCAGGGCCGCCGTGGCCTCCTACTGACCCTCGCCGCGCTCCGCGACGACCCTGCAGGCAGCGGGAGCCTGAACGACGCGCTGATGCTGCTCGACGGGCTCGCGGGCCAGCGCTCGCTCGTGGTCGTCGTCTCCGACTTCCGCGGGCCGATCGACTGGCGGAACGCCCTGCTCCGCGTCGCCGGCCGCCATCCGACGCTCGCCGTCGAGATCCGCGACCCGCGCGAACAGGAGCTCGCCGACGTCGGCGAGCTCCGGCTGATCGACCCGGAGACCGGGCGCCAGCTCCGCGTCGACACCGGGGACAGGGGTCTGCGCGAGCGGTTCGCCGTCGCCGCCGCCGCGGAGCGCAGCGGGCTCGTGCGGATGCTCTCCGCCGCGGGTGTGCGACACGTCGCACTCTCGACCGAGGGCGACTGGCTTCGCAACCTCGCGGCGTTCCTGCGGCGGAGCGACTTCTGATGGGCGGCACGGGCGGCTCGCGCAAGTCGCTCCTGATCGTCGCCCTCGTGCTGCTCGCGATCGTCGTGGTCGCGCTCATCCTGCTCTTCGCCCTCACGGGCTTCACGCTCTCGTTCAAGTCGCCGGTGCTGCTTCTGCTCCTGCTCCTGATCCCGCTCGCGATCGGCGCCTATCTCTGGCTCGACCAGCGCAGCGCGCGGCGTGCCGAGCGCTGGTCGTCGCCACAGCTCATGCCGAACATGGTCTCGAACACCGCCGGCGCCACGCGCTACGTCCCGGCGGCGATCTTCGGGGCCGCGCTGTTCCTGCTCCTGGTCGGGTTTGCGCGGCCCGAGGCGAAGTTCAACCAGGCGAAGGAGGGCGCGACCGTGGTGCTCATGGTCGACACCTCCGGTTCGATGGCCGCAAACGACGTCCGGCCGACTCGGCTCCTCGCCGCCGACGGTGCCCTCACGCAGTTCATGAACGCGCTGCCCTCGAAGTACCGGGTCTCGCTGATCACATTCTCGAGCGGGATCGCGGTCAAGGTTCCGCCGACCTACGACCACCAGTCGGTGATCCGGGGGCTGCCCGTGAAGGCGCAGCTGGACGGAACCGCGATGGGCGATGCGCTCGCCGAGGCCGTAGCGGTTGCGAAGAAGGCGGTCGGGCCGAGCCGCCCCGGCGCACCGCACCCGCCGGCGACCATCCTCCTCGTCTCGGACGGCGGGAACAACGCCGGCAAGGTGACGCCGGTCGCGGCGGCGACGATGGCGAAGAAGGCCTCGATCCCGGTTTCGACCGTCCTCGTCGGCACGACCTCCGGCGTCGTCCATCAGAACGTCCCGCTCGGGAAGGGCGGGAAGACCTTCCCGTACGTCCAGCAGGTGCCGGTCGAGCCGACGACGCTGCAGGCGGTTGCGAAGGCAAGCGGCGGCACCTTTTTCGCAGCTCACACGCCGACCCAGCTCGACGCCGTCTACAAGGCGTTGGGCTCCCGCCTCGTCTATGCCAAGCAGTACCGTGAGATCACCGTGGGCGTCACGCTGGCTGCGTTCATCCTCATCCTCGTCGCGGCGGGACTCTCGGCTTTCTGGTTCCGGAGGCTCGTATGAGCACCCGCGGTCTCGTCCTGGCAGGGCTCGTCCTCGCACTCTCCCTTGCGGCGCTGCCGGGGACTGCGGGCGCAGCCAACGAGTGCAGCGGGATCCCGCGCTGCCTGCCGGTCGAGGGGCCGTGGGTCACCGTGCCGGCTTACGGCGAGACCGTCTTCGCGCTTTCGTGCCCGGGCGGCAAGGGGATCGTCGGCGGGACGGATGGGCTTGCAAGCTCGACGGACATCCGTGTCTCGTTCGACGGGATCCTCGGGAGCCCCGTGGCGTTCGGCCGGACGACGCACACGGCGGCGCTCTTCAGAGCCGTCTCGGCGCATCACAAAGCCGGCTCGTTCAAGCCGTTCATCGGTTGCATCCCGTCCCCGTCGGCGGTCAGGAACACGACTGCCGTCCAGCCGACGTCCGTCGGGCCCCCGCTCGACCTCCACTTCAAGGTGGTGCCGCTCAACCCGGGTTTCCAGCACGTGATCACGCTGACGTGCCCCGCCGGTGAGACGCTCGTCGACAGCTGGAACTCGACCGCGTTCTCGACGGTCAAGCCGCCGCCGCCTGCGATCGCGAGCGCGATCCGCGTGCAGACGCGAATCGTCGGCTCACGGGTGCAGATGGCGGTCACCGCCAGCGAGGCACTGCCGTCGACCGCCGGCGCCGAGGTGCAGCTCGGCGTGAGGTGCGCCGCCGGATGACCTTCGGTACGCCGCTCCTCCTGCTGCTCCTCCTCGCGGTGCCCCTCGTGATCATCCTCGCGTTCGTCGCCGACCGCCGCGGCGCCCGCTACCCGGTCGCGTATACGAACCTCGCCGTGCTCGCCTCGGTCGTCCCGGCCCGCCGGACCCGCTGGCGCCGGCTCGTGCCGCTCGCGTTCCTGCTCCTGGCGCTCGTCTTCGCTGCCGGGGCGGTCGCCCATCCGCGTTTGCGGCTCTCCGAGCCCGATCAGAACGCGACGATCGTGCTGCTCGTCGACGTCTCCGGCTCGATGCGCGCGAACGACGTGGAGCCGACGCGGCTCGACGCCGCGATCGACGCGATGCGGACGTTCCTCGACCGGCTTCCCAAGCAGTTCCGCGTCGGGCTCGTCGCATTCAGCTCCGAGCCCGAGCCCCTCGTCGCGCCGACCGCCAACCGCGATCAGGTCCGCCAGGCGGTCGCCCTCCTCGAGCCCGAGGCCGGGACCGCGGTCGGGGACGGGATCGGCACTGCCGTGCGGATGGTCAACGCGTCGCTCCACCAGTCCGGGTACGTCCACAAGAAGGGGACGAACGCTCCCGCAGCGATCGTGCTCCTGTCCGACGGCGCGCAGAACCGCGGGATCCTTCAGCCGCTCCAGGCGGCGCACCTCGCGAAGGCCTCCGGGATCCGGATCTACCCCGTGTCGCTCGGAACGCCGAACGGCAAGGTCACCTTCGGGTTCGGCGCGTTCACGAACTCGGTGCCGGTGCCGCCCGACCCGCAGACGATGAGCGAGATCGCGACCGCGACCGGCGGGAAGTCCTTCACCGCTCAGTCCGCGTCGAGCGTCGTCTCGATCTACAAGACGCTCGGGTCGAGCATCGGCCGCACGAACAAGCGCGTGCAGGTCACCTCCTGGTTCGCCGGCGCGGTCGCGCTGTGCCTGCTCGCCGCGGTCGGCTCGGCCGCGTTCTTCGGAAGCCGGCTCACCTAAGCGGGCATGGGCGCAGCCCGGACGCCCGTGCTCCATCTCTCGCTGGTCGTCGGGGGTGAGCTCTGGGACGACGAGGGCGGCAAGATCGGTCGCGTCGACGACCTGATCGTCCGGCTCGGCGAGGACGAGTATCCGCCGGTCACCGGCCTGCTCGCGACCGTGGCCGGGCGTCAGGTGTTCGTTCCGGCCGAGGCGGTGTCGCGGATCGAGCAGGGGCGGACGACACTTCACGGTGCACGGCTCGACCTGCGGCCGTTCGAGCGGCGCCCGCAAGAGGTCCTGCTGCGCAAGGACGTCCTCGACCGGCAGCTGATCAACATCGACGGCGCCCGGCTCGTCCGCTCGAACGAGATCGAGCTCGCCCGCCTCGAGGGCTGGTACCGCGTGATCGGCGTCGACGTCGGGCCGAGGGGATTTGCCCGCCGGCTGCTGCCGCGCGCGCTCTCGCCGGCCGTCAGGTCGAGCAGCTTCACCGACTGGGCGAGCGTCGAGCCGTTCACGGGCCACGTGCCCACGGTCAGGCTGAGGGTGCCCCATCCCCGGCTCGCGCGGCTCCATCCGGCGCAGCTCGCGGATCTCGTCGAGGCGGCATCGCACCGTGAGGGCGAGGAGATCATCGACGCGGTCGGGGCGGATCCCGAGCTCGAGGCCGACGTCTTCGAGGAGCTCGACCCGACCCATCAGCTGGAGTTCCTCGAGGAGCGCTCCGATGCCGACGCGGCGGCGCTGCTCGCGCGGATGGAGGCTGACGACGCGGCCGACCTGGTCGGAACGCTCGAGCCGGAGCGACGCGACGCGATCCTCGAGCTGCTCACGCCGGTGCAGCAGCGCCGTGTCCGGACGCTCCTCGGCTACGACCCGGCGACCGCCGGTGGGCTGATGAGCCCGGAGTTCGTCTGCGTCTACGGGCAGGCCAGTGTCGCCGAGACGCTCGAGCGCGTGCGGCGCTCGTCGATCCCGGCGGATTCGCTGGCCTCGGTGTTAGTGATGAACACCCGCAAGCGGCTCGTGGGCGCGATCGCGCTCGCCGATCTGCTTCGGGCCGACTCCGAGGCGATGGTCGTCGAGATCGCGGACGTGCCCCAGCGAGTCCGCCCGGACGCCGACATCGAGGAGGTCGCGCGGCTCATGACCGATTACGACCTCACGGTCGTCGCCGTGACCGACGCCGACGACCGCCCGGTCGGCGTCGTCACCGTCGACGACGTGCTCGAGCTCACGCTGCCGCGAGGCTGGCGCCGCCGGTTCGGTCTCCTCGGCGAGGAATAACCGAGCCTCAACAGAAGCGATCGCATACGGCCCATACCGTGGTCAGGTCGTGACCGCACTGCTCCTGAACCTGGATTTCGATGGCGCGCTCAGTACGCGCTGCCATCTCCGCCGTGCAGGACCGGGCTCTCGCCCGGCGCCCACGGCTGCGGCCGCGTAGCCCTCGTTTCGCCCGTCTCCTCGGGCTGCTCGCGGTCCTCGGGCCGGGGCTGATCGCGGCGAACGCCGGAAACGACGCAGGTGGCGTCGCGACCTACGCGTCGGTCGGTGCCAGGTACGGCTATGACCTGATCTGGATGATGGTCCTGATCACGATCTCGCTGATCGTGGTGCAGGAGATGGCGGCGCGGATGGGCGCGGTCACCGGCAAGGGGCTCGCCGAGCTGATCCGGGAGACCTACGGCGTGCGCTGGTCGACCTTCTCCACGGTGGCGGTGCTGGTCGCGAACCTCGGCATCTGCATCAGCGAGTTCGTCGGGATCGGCGCCGCGCTCTCGCTGGCGGGCGTTCCGAAGTACGCCTCCGTGCCGGTCGCGGCGGTGGGGATCTGGCTGCTGCTCGTTCGCGGCTCCTACCGGGTCGCAGAGCGCGTCTTCGTCCTGATGGCGTTGCCGTTCTTCGCCTACCCCGTGGCGGCGATCCTCGCCCATCCGCACTGGGGCGCCGTCGCGAGCGCGACCGTCGCGCCGAAGATCCACCTCACCTCGGCCTACCTGTTCCTGTTCGTCGCCACCGCGGGAACGACGATCACGCCGTTCATGCAGCTCTACCTCCAGTCGGCCGTGGTCGAGCGGGGGATCGGACCCGACGAGCTGCCGCAGGAGCGGGCCGAGGTCGTCGTCGGCTCGGTCTTCGCGAACCTCGTCGCCGTCTTCATCATCATCGCCACCGGCGCGACGCTCTACGTCCACGGCGACCGCAGCGTCTCGAGTGCCGCCGACGCGGCCCGGGCGCTCGTCCCGTTCGCCGGGCGTTACGCGGAGGTGCTCTTCGCCGTCGGGCTGCTCGGTGCGAGCCTGCTCGCGGCGGCGATCCTGCCGGTGACGGCTGCCTACGTCGTCGCGGAGACGTTCGGGTTCGAGAAGGGAATCAGCCGCCGCCCGAGCGAGGCGCCCGTCTTCGTCGGCGTCGTGACGGTGCTGATCGCAATCGGGATGCTCGTCGCGCTGATCCCCGGACTGCCCGTGATCGCGCTGCTCGTCGCGGTCCAGGCCGTGAACGGCGTCCTGCTGCCGGTGACGCTCTACTTCGTCTGGCGGCTTGCGTCGAACCGGGAGCTGATGGGCAGCTATGCGAACGGCCCGGTGTTCGCGGCGGTCGCCGGAGCGACGGTGATCATCACCTCGGCTCTGTCGCTCGCCCTGCTCGGGGTGACCGCGGCCGGAATTCTTTAGAGATCGAAGTCGAGCTCTCGGAGTGCCAGGAAGACGGCCTCGCTGAAGGTGGGGTAGGGCTGGATCACGTCCAGCAGCACCTCCACAGGCGTCTCCGCCCGGATCGCGAGCGTCAGCTGCTGCAGCCATTCGCCCGCCTCGGGGCCCACCGCGACCGCGCCCGTAACCACGCGGCGGTCGGGATCGGCGGCGAGCTTCAGGAACCCCGGCCGCTTCGGGCGCTCGTAGGTCGAGAGGCGCGCCGTGGAGGTGAGCTTCCAGACGCCGATCGTTCCCTCGAGCTTGCCGACGGTCGCGACCTGGGGATCGGTGAAGACCGTGGCCGGGATCGCGCGGTAGTCGGCACGGGTCTCGCGGCCGGCCAGGTCGTAAGCGGCGATCCGGGCCTGGTACTTGCCGACATGGGTGAGCAGGGCGACACCGGTCACATCGCCGATCGCCCAGACGTTCTCGGCGGCGCGGAGCCGCTCGTCGACCTCGATCCCGCGCTTTCCGGTCGTGAGCCCGAGCGCGTCGAGCCCCTCCAGGTTCGGCTGCCGGCCGGTCGCGACGAGTACCTGGTCGAAGGCGATGCGCTCACCGCCGCCGAGCACGGCGGTCTTCCCTTCGAATGATCCGGCCTTCGCACCGACGCGAACGTCGACCCCGTCCTCCTCGAGCGCAGCGCGAACGAGCGCGCCCGCATCGGCATCCAGGCTCGGCAGGAGCCGCTCGCCGGGCTCGACGAGCGTCACCTTCGAGCCGATCCGCGCGAAGAACTGCGCGAGCTCACAGCCGACCGGGCCGCCGCCGAGGACGAGCAGCAACGCCGGAACCTCGGTCGTCTCGGTCGCCTCGACGTTCGTCCAATACCCGGTCTCCTCGAGCCCCGGGATCGGCGGGATCGCCGGCGAGGAGCCCGTCGCGATCACGAGCCGGTCGTAAGGAAGCTCGCGGTCGCCAACCCTGACGAGGCCCGGCCCGACGACGACCGCGTCGCCGCGGACGACCTCGCAGTTCCGGTCGGCGAGCCATTTCACCTGAGCCGAGTCGTCGCGGTCCGCGACGAGGTCACGCCATTCGAAGATGCCCTTCGCCTCGAGCGTTGCCGGCCGCACGCCGGGCGCCCGGCGCGACTCGGCGACGAGTTCCGGCCCGCGGAGCATCGTCTTCGTCGGCATGCACGCCCAGTACGAGCATTCGCCGCCGACGAGCCGCCGCTCGACGAGCGTGATCTCCGCCTCGGCGTCGAGCCGGCGGAGGGCTCCGACGAAATGCTCGCCGGAGGACCCTCCACCGAGAACGACGACGCGCACCTCTAGCCGAGCCCGTTCGCCTTGAGGAACTTCGAGGCAACCGAGGCGGCCGACTGCTTGTCGACCTCCACGGCCTTGTTCATCGCGATGATCGCCGGCAGCGTGAGCTTCGACGAGACCGCGTTCACGGTGCTTGCGAACGTCGAGCCGGCGGCCGTTGCGACCGACGTCTTGACGATTGGCGCTACGTTCTGGAAGCCCGTGACGTGCTTGGGGTCGGTCAGCACGGTGTACTTCGACGGCGCCGCGAGCGGCGGGTCGGTCGAGAACACGTCAGCCGCGAGCACTGCACCCGAGTCGAGCGCGGCGTACGGCGAGACGCTGCCCACGGAGGCAAACGTCGCCTTCGAGAGCCCGTACTGCTTGGTGTAGCCGACGAAGCACGTGTTGCGGGTCTGGCACTCCGGGAAGCCGCCGAGCTTGAACGAGCCGACCTTCGAGAGGTCGGAGATCGTCTTCAGCCCGTACTTCTTCGCCGTCGCGTTCGTCACCGCGAGCACGTCGGTGTCGTAGAACGGCGTCGCGTTCAGGAGCGTGTACCCCTTGCTCGCCTCGAGGCTCTTCGCGAGCTTGTAGGTGGCGGCCGCCGTCTTCGGGGAGTTCTTGTGACCGAAGACGTCCTGGACGATCACGCCCGTGTACTCGGGGTAGAAGTTGATCTTCCCGCTCGTCAGCTGCGTCTGGATGATTTCGGTCGAGCCGATGTTCTCCTTGTACGAGACGTTGAAGCCCTTCGCCTCCAGCGCCTGCTTGTAGAGCTCACCGAGGATGAACTCCTCCGGGAAGTTCTTGGTGCCGATGATGATCGTCGGCTTGGCCTGCGTCGCCGGACGAGCGGTTCCGGCGAATAGCCCAAGCACGATCGCGACACCGATCGAGATGGCGAAAGCCGCCTTGGCAGCCCTCCGGTTGTGCTTTCTGATCACAGCAGCTCCTTTCCGTAGTCCCCTGCCGGTGCCAGGACCCTAGCCGCCCTGACGCCTTTTGGGGTTGTGGCTTTCTGTAACGCGAGGAGTCCTACCCATACTCCCGCCGACAACGCCATCACGCAGATCGAGGCGCCGAGAACGCCGGCGAGGCGGTAGGTGGACTGGTTCGCGATGATGTCGCCGAGGCCGCCGCCCCCGGCGTAGGCGGCGATCGGCGCCGTGGCAACGACCGTCACGGCGGCGACGCGGACACCGATGTAGATCAGCGGCAGCGCGAGCGGCAGTTCGATGCGCGCAAGGATCCCGAGGTTCGAGAGACCCATCCCCCGGGCGGCCTCCACCGCGTCCTTGTCGACGCCCTCGACCCCGAGGTAGGAGTTCGTGAGGATGGGGCCGATCGCGAGCACCGCGAGAGCGACCATGTTGTTCGTGAATCCGAGTCCGAGCACGGTCAGGAAGACGGCGATCAGGAAGATGCTCGGCAGCGCACGCCCGAGCAGCGAGGTCCCGATCGCGACGTTCCCGCCGCGGTGGAAGTGCCCGAGCAGGATCCCGAGTGGCAACGCGATCACGAGGGCGATCGCGAGCGCGGCGGCCGAGAGCTCGATCTGCTCCCAGGCCTTCGTCAGCAGCAGTTGCGGGTTGTCGACGATGAACCGAAGCGCGAGGACGAACGTGTGCGAGTTGGCGACGTCGAGGATCATCCGGATGCCGCCCTGGCCCACGGTGTCACCGCACGTCCGATCAGGATGAGCACCGTGTCGCAGAGGAGCGCCAGCGCCACGGCGAGAAAGCCGGCCGAGTAGATCTCCGTCTTGAACGGGATCGGGAGCTCGATCGCGTAGAAGATCGGGAAGCCGAGCCCCTTCTCCGAGATCGACCCCGCGATCGTCGCGACGGCGATCGTCGAGACCACCGCGATGCGCAGCCCGCCGATCATCGCCGGCAGTGCGAGCGGCAGCTCGACGCGACGAAGGACCTGGTTGCGCGTGAGCCCCATCCCGCGTGCCGCCTCGAGCACCTCGGGCGGGGCGGAGTCGAGCCCCGCGATGAAGTTCGGGAAGAGGATCACGAGCGTGTAGGAGATCAGGGCGATCTCGATCGTCGTGTCGGTGTTCGGTGTCAGCGGGATGAGGAGCTGGAAGAGCGCGATGCTCGGGAACGTGTAGATCAGCGCCGAGACGATCGAGATCGGCTGCTGGGTCTCGCGTATGCGGTGGGCGAAGAGCGCGAGCCCGAGGGCGAGCACGGCACCGACGGCGACCGCGAAGGCCGACAACTCGATGTGCTGCTCGAGGGCGGGCCAGAGCGTGTCGCTCCAGTGCTCACGCACCCAGCTCGGGCAGAAGAGGTTGTCGCCCGTGACGCACGAGCTTCCCGATCCGAAGTTCGGGACGACGGGGCCGGCGGCGATCATTCGAGGAGCGCCGCCGCCCGTGCGAGGCTCAGCATCCCGAGATCCTTCCCGTCGTCGTCGATCACGACGAGCTTGTCCCCGTCGCCCCCGAGGAGCATCGAGATCGCGTTGCGGACGGTGGTCGAGCTCGAGACGTCGAGCGCCGGTCGCGGCGCCGGAACCGGCTCGAGCTCGATCTCCGAGAGCTGCCGCAGCGCCAGCCGCCGCAGCGCCCGGTCCTCACCGATGAACTGGGCGACGAACTCGTCGGCAGGATGGGCCAGGATCTCGTCCGGGGTGTCGTACTGCGCGAGCACGCCGCCTTCGCGGAGGATCGCGATCCGGTCGCCCATCTTGATCGCCTCGTCGATGTCGTGGGTGACGAAGATCACCGTCTTCGCGACCTCGCGGTGCAACCGCCGCAGCTCGTCCTGGAGCCGGGCCCGGGTGATCGGGTCGAGCGCGCCGAACGGCTCGTCCATCAGCAGCACCGGGGGGTCGGCGGCGAGCGCTCTCGCGAGCCCGACCCGCTGTCGCTGGCCGCCCGAGAGCTGCGCCGGGTAGCGCTCCGCGTCGCCGGGCTCGAGCCCGACCAGCTCGAGCAGCTCCGCCGAACGTGCGCGGATCCGCTCCTTCGGCCAGCCGAGCAGCCGCGGGACCGTGCCGATGTTCTCGCCGATCGTCATGTGCGGGAACAGCCCGACCTGCTGGATCACGTAGCCGATGCCGCGTCGAAGCTCGACCACGGGAAGGTCGCGGATGCTCCGCCCGTCGATCGTCACGTCTCCCTCGTCGAACGGGATCAGGCGGTTGATCACCTTGAGCGCGGTCGTCTTCCCACCGCCCGACGGCCCGACGAGCACGCAGAACGTCCCCGCCGGGATCGTGAACGAGAGGTCGAGCAGCGCCGCCCCTTCGCGCCCGGCATACCGCTTCGTCACGTGGTCGAAGACGATCTCCGCCGCACCGCTCACGCTGGTACCTCGGTCCCGGACTTCATCGCCGGGATCGACGCGCCCCGGATCCCGGCGAACCCGATCGCGCTCCCGGCGACGAAGAGTCCGGCGGTGATCGCCATCGCCGTCTTGAAGCCGGCGAGGTCGAGTGTGTCCGCGGCGCCCGCGATGGCGGCGCCGACGACCGCGATCCCGAGTAGGCCGGCGACGCGGGCGATCGCGTTGTTCACGCCCGAGGCGATGCCCGCGTCGCCCGCGCCCGCATCGGCGAGAACTGTCGCGGTCAGCGGCGCGACGATCAGCGAGAGGCCGGCGGCGAACACGAGCAACGCCGGGAAGAGCTCCGTCCAGTAGTCGAACGACGGCGAGAGGGTTCGAATCCAGAGCGTCGCGAGGGCACAGAGGATCGGCCCGGTGCCCATGAAGAGCCGCGGGCCGTAGCGCATCGAGAGCCTGCCGACCCGGCCGGAGGCGAAGAACATGACGATCGTGATCGGCACGGTCGCGAGGCCGCTCTTGAACGGCGAGTAGCCGGCAATCTGCTGCAGGAAGAGCACGACGAAGAAGCCCTGCGTCGACAGCCCCGCGTAGACGGTGAACGTCTCGAGGTTCGCGAACGAGAAGTTGCGCCGACGGAAGAGTCGAAGCGGAAGCATCGGTTTCGGCGCTAGCTGCTCCCACACGAGGAACAGGCCGAACACGGCGATCCCTCCGATCAGCGAGATCAGGATCAGCGGGCTCGAGAAGCCGCGCTTCGGCGCCTCGATCAGGGCGAAGACCGGGCCGGCAAGTCCGAGTGCGCACAGCGCGCCGCCGACGTAGTCGACGGGTGCTCGCGTACCGCGGTTCCCGCGCCCTGGGATCGCGACAGCGATCAGGGCGAACGTTGCGATCGCGACCGGAACGTTGATCAGGAAGATCGCACGCCACGAGACCGCCGTCACGAGCCAGCCGCCGACGGTCGGCCCGAGCAGGAACGAGATCCCGGTCCAGGCGGTCCAGGTCCCGATTGCCGCGCCTCGCTCCTCGCCCTCGAAGGACACCGTGATCGTCGCGAGCGCCGCCGGGGTCAGCAGCGCGCCTGCAACGCCCTGGAGGGCGCGGGCGACGATCAGCGAGGTTCCATCCCAGGCGAGCGCGCAGAGCACCGAGGTCACCGCGAAGGCGACGACCCCGATCACGAACACGCGCTTCTCGCCGTAGATGTCCCCGAGCGAGCCGCCGACGAGGATCAGCGAGCCAAGAGTCAGCAGGTAGGCGTCGACGACCCACTGCTGGAGGGCGAGCCCGCCGCCGAGGTCCTGCTGGATCGCGGGCAGCGCGACGTTGACGACCGTCGAGTCGACGAACACGATCGTCGACCCAAGAATGCAGGCCACGAGCGTCAACCGCTTGCGCGTTCCCTCGCTCAGATGCCCGATACTAGTTTCCGTCCGCCGGCCGGCAGCGCCCGGCTCGGCAGCCCCCGAGCAAGGGAGGGAACGATGTCCGGGTATACCGTCACCACACTCGAGGACGTCGACGACGTCCTCGGCGACTATCCCGGCGAGATGAGGATGCTCGCCACGGGGCTCGAAAGCGAGCAGGTGGCGCTCACCTACCGGCGCATGCCGCAGCACACGGGCGGGAAGGGGTCCTACGGCCACCGGCACGCCGAGCAGGAGGAGATCTACTTCGTGATCGCCGGCAAGCTTCAGTTCAAGCTCGGCGACGATGTGATCGAGGCCGTCCGCGGAACCGCGGTCCGCGTCGCGCCCGATGTCTTCCGGTCGGTCTGGAACGAAGAGCCGGAGGAGGTCGAGCTCGTGATCGTGTCGACGAGAGTGGACGACACCAAGCCGGAGTACGCTGCAGACTTCTGGCCTGACGACTGAACGAGTCTGGAGTCGCCCACCCGAAGATCGCAGTCGTCTTGGCGCTCGTCGGCGTCTTTTGCAAACTCGTGCGGCGGAAAGGCCCCGGTCCCGGTGAACCGCAAGCCGTCCTACGACCACGGCTGGTCGAGCGGTGCCGTGCCCGCCATCACGAGCTACGAGCTCGGAGTGATGCTCGACGGCAAGTCGATTCCGGCGCAGGTCGGCGTGACCTCGGTCCAGGTTCCGAGCGGCACCCACAGGCTCGTCGTGGCCACCATCTAGGGAGTCTCGGCGGTGCGCAGCCCGGCGTGGCCGCTGCGTGGGCCCAGCCCGTGGAACTGCTCGGGCTCGCGGAGGCCCTCGACGCAGTCGGCGACGTACTCGGCGAGCGCGGGGCCGTGCTTGAAGCCGTGACCCGAGCCGCCGCCGAGTAGCCACCAGTTGGGGTTCGACGGGTGGCGGGCGACGAGGAAGTGCGTGTCGCGCGTCAGGTCGTACTGGCAGACCCGGGCACCGATCACAGGCGCTCCCGCGAGCGAGGGAAAGCGCCGGGCGGCGTACTCGCGCGCGAGCGCCTCCATCGCGGGGTCGGGAAGCCGCTCCAGGTCGTCCGGATCCACCTCGACACCGCCGCCGTCGGGTGCGATCTTGATCCCGAGCCCGCCGAGCTCGCCGTGGCCGTAGTACGGGCCGTCGTAGTCGCAGAAGCCCGGGGTTCCCGACCATTCTCCGCCCGCGCCGAAGAAGAAGACGTCACGCCGGACGATCCGCTGCTCGACGAGCTCGGGGAAGAGCTTCGGCAGCCAAGAGCCGCACGCCCAGATCACGATCTCGGCGTCGGGCGGCTCGCCGGGCGTCGCGCGCCCCGTCTCGATCCGAAGCCCTGCAGCGAGCGCTCTCGTCGCGGCGCGGGCCTGGAGCACGCCCGCCTCGGGCTCGAGGAGCACCGAGCACAGGTCCTCGCCGCCGACCGAGGGGAAGAGCCGCTGCGCCTCGCCGGGTGTCAGGCGCTCGCAGGCGATCCCTAGCCGGCTCAGCGCCGCCTCGCTCTGCTGGGTGAACTTGCCGCCGCCGCTGTCGAACCACGCGACGCCCACCGGGTCGAACAGGTGCTGGCCGGTTTCCCGTTCCAGGTCGAGCCAGAGCTCCAGCGCCCGCCTGGCCGAGAGCGTGTACCAGTCCTCGGTTCCGTGCGAGAAGCGCAGGAGCCGCGTGTCACCGCCGGAGCCCGAGCGCACGTTGCCCGGCGTGTACTGCTCGATCACGGTGACGTCGAGGCCGCGCCGCCCGAGCTCGCGGGCGGTCGAGGCGCCGAAGACGCCGGCCCCGACAACGGTGACGCTCGTCATTGCTCGTTCGGGGTGACGCGGAGCCCCAGGACGTCCGGCCGGTGGTAGTGCCCGGAGGGGTCGAAGCGCTGACGCTCCGCCCAGAGGACCGCGGGGTCGAGATCGGCGTAGAGGATTCCCTCCTCGTCGTAGAGCGGTCCGGCGAGGTAGGCGCCGCCGGGCGCGAGGATCGCCGAGCCGCCGCGGCCGATCGTGCCCGCGTCCTCGACCAGACGACAGAGCGGGAAGTCGGACGGATACGCCGCGCCACGCTGGAAGTGGGAGGGGGCGACCACGAACGCGCGCGACTCGCGCGCGATGTGTACGAGGGTCGCCTGCCAGGCATCGCCGTCGTCGGCAGTCGAGGCGATGTAGATCTCGACGCCGGATTCGTAGAGCGCGAAGCGGGCGAGCGGCATGTAGTTCTCCCAGCAGATCAGCCCGCCCAGCCGGCCGAGCGGTGTCTGGATCGCGCGGAGGCCGCCCCCGTCGCCCGGCCCCCAGATCAGCCGCTCGTGGTTCGTGGGCACGAGCTTTCGGTGCACGCTCGCGAGGCTCCCGTCCGGCGCGTGGGTGAGGAGGGTGTTGTAGAGCGTCGAGGGCCGCTCCGGATCGACCTCGGTGATCCCCGTGACGATCCAGACGCCGTTCGCGCGCGCTGCTTCGCCGATCCGCCGCTCGGCGGGGCCCGGAACCGCGACCGCCTCACGCGCGAAGAGCGCAAAGGCCTCCGTCGCACCCGGCTCGGCCCAGCCCGCGAGTGCCTTCGCCCATACCGATGACGGGTAGGCGGGGACGAACGACTCGGGAAAGACGAGCAGCTGCGCACCCGCGCCGGCTGCCTCGGCGGCGAGGCGCTCGAGCTTGTCGATCGTCGCCTCGCGGTCGAGCACGACCGGCTCGGCCTGGATGCAGGCGACCTTGACGACCGACTCCATGGACGCGAGCCTAGCGCTTGACGTTCTGGTTGCACAATGCTAGCGTTCGGCTAGCAAATGGCCACGCTTCACGTTCGAAATGTTCCCGACGGCCTCTACGAGGCACTTCGGGATCGAGCAGCCGTCAACGGCCGCTCGATCGGTGCCGAGGCGGTCATGATCCTCGGCGCGGAGCTCGGGCCGGCGGCGGTGGTCGTAGGGGGGCGGCTGAGGCAGCGGCTGGGACGGCGACGGGGAGTCGATCTGTTCGAACGGTTCACGCCGCGGGCGAAGCAGGTCATCCTCGACGGGCAGGAGGCTGCCACGGAACTCGGGGCGCCGGCACTCGACACGGACCACCTGCTCCTCGGGCTCCTGCATTCTCCCGAGACGGTTGCGGCCGCTCTCCTGACGGAAGCCGGACTCGACTACGCGACCGTGCTCGCGGCCGCCGAGACGCAGGGCGGGTCGGAGAGCGAGGCGGAGCCGGAACACGCGGGGATGCGGTTCACGGCCGGCACGAAGGAGGCGCTCGAGCTCGCCTTGCGCGCCTGCATCAACCAGCGCTCGCTCCAGATCGAGCCGCATCACATCCTCCTCGGCATCGCGCAGGCCGACGGAAGCCCGGGCGGCAGGATCCTGAGGGACGCAGGCCAGACGCTCGCGACGATCACCCGCGCACTGCTCGCACGCGAGGGCGTCGCGCGCGTGCCGCGATTCGAGCCGGCCGAGTACGGATACCGCGTCCTCGAACTGAAAGGCGATGCGGCCGAGTGGGAACAGGCGCTGAACTCGTTCGCCGCGCGAGGTTACGAGCTCGTCGAGATCCTCGATGGGAAGGCGATCTTCACGATCGAGATGTCAGGCCTCTGACTCGTCGATCGCCGTGCGCAGGCTCCGGACGTAGTCGCGGAGCGCGGCCGGGCCGTCCTCTGCGACCTGCACGGCGCGGGAGCCGACGACGACACCGTCGGCGAGCCGGGCGACCGCCGCCGCGTGCGCCGGGGTCGAGATGCCGAAGCCGGCATAGAGTGGCTTGTCGGTGACCGTCCTGGTCCGCTCGACGAGGCCGGCCAGCGCGGGGGAGACCTCCGTTCGCGCGCCGGTCGTCCCTGTCACGGACACGAGGTAGAGCCAGCCGTCGGTCGCGGCCGCGCAAAGGGCGATCCTGGCGTCGGTCGAGGTGGGCGCGACGAGCTGGATCCGCGGCACCTCGGGGTGCTCCTCGACCGGCAGGTCGACCACGATCGCGCCGGCAGCCCCGGCTTTGCGGCTGTCGTCCAGAAACCGCTCGTAGCCGTAGGCCTCGAGAATCGCCGCGTAGGTCATCGGTACGAGCGGCACTGCGACCCGTGTATGGGTGTCGGCGATGCATTCCAGGCACTCGGCGGTCCGCATCCCCTTTGCGAGCGCGCGCTCGGAGGCCCGCTGGATCGTCGGGCCCTCCGCGAGCGGATCCGAGAACGGGATTCCGAGCTCGATGAGGTCGGCGCCGCCTTCGACCGCGGCCTCGGCGAGCTCCGGCGTCTCGGGCTCGCAGACGAGGTAGATCACAAGGCTGGTCATTTGTGGGCGAGCACCTCGGCGAGATCCTTGTCGCCGCGGCCCGAGAGGCAGACGACCACGAGCTCGGCGTCCAGATCGAGCGTGCGGGCGAGCGCGTGGGAGCTCTCGAGTGCGGGGATGATTCCCTCGGTCACGGTGAGCCGATGGAAGGCGGCGAGGGCGTCCTCGTCGGTGCAGGGGAGGTATTCGGCGCGGCCGGAGTCCCTGAGGGCCGCGTGCTCCGGCCCGACGCCCGGGTAGTCGAGCCCGGCCGAAATCGAGTGCGCATCGGCGATCTGGCCGTCGTCGTCGGCGAGCACCGAGGAGCGGGCGCCGTGGAGCACCGCCGTGCGCCCGCTGCCGAGGCTCGCTGCGCCCGCGGCCTCGACGCCGACGAGCCGCACGCCCGGGTCGTCGAGGAAGCCGGCGAAGATGCCGATCGCGTTCGACCCCCCGCCGACACAGGCGATCACGGCATCCGGGAGGCGGCTCTCCACCGCGAGGATCTGGCCACGGGCCTCGTCGCCGATCACCCGCTGGAGCTCACGGACGAGCTCGGGGTACGGCGCCGGGCCGACGCAGGAGCCGATCAGATAGTGGGTCGTCTCGACGTTCGTGATCCAGTCGCGGATGGCCTCGCTCGTCGCCTCCTTCAGCGTCTTCGTTCCGAACTCGACCGGCCGCACCTCGGCGCCGAGCAGGTGCATCCGCTCCACGTTCGGTGCCTGGCGGCGCATGTCCTCGTCGCCCATGTAGACGACACAGTCGAGGCCGAAGCGCGCGCAGACGGTGGCCGTCGCAACGCCGTGCTGACCGGCGCCCGTCTCGGCGACGATCCGCCGCTTGCCGAGCCGCTGCGCGAGCACGGCCTGGCCGAGCGCGTTGTTGAGCTTGTGGGCGCCCGTGTGCAGGAGATCCTCGCGCTTCAGATAGACGCGCCGGTCGGGGTCGAAGCGCGCGACCCGTGTGAGCGGAGTGGGGCGGCCCGCGTAGTTCGTCCGAAGCTCGTCGAGCTCCGCCCAGAAGGAATCGTCTGCACGGGCCCCGATCCAGCCCGCTGTGAGCTCGTCGAGGGCGGGGATCAGGGTCTCGGGCACGTAGCGACCGCCGTAGATGCCGAAGGTCTGGCTCATCGTGTGGTCCTCATCGGGCGGCCGCCACCCAGGCTCGAACCGCGTCGTGATCCTTGATCCCGGGCTCGCTCTCGGTCGACCGCGCCGAGTCGACGGCCCACGGCTGGACGGCCGCGATCGCCTGGCGGACATTCTCGGGGCCGAGGCCGCCGGCCAGCATCACCCGACCCGGCTGGCGCCGGGCGCGGTCGAGATGCGTCGGGTCGTCGGTCTCCCAGGGCAGATCGACGACGGTACCGACCTGCTCGCCCTCGCGCCGCAGGACGGCGTCACGGGCGCGATGGCCATCCTCGAGTGCGTAGAACTGGACGAGGTCTGCGCCCGTCTCATGCTCCTCGCCGACGAAGACGGCGACGCGCAGCACGGTCTCCGGCGTGTCGAGCAGCTCGTCCGTTCGACGCGGGCTCTCCCTGGCCAGGATGAAGCCCACGAGATCGGCGCCGGCTTCGACTGCGGCGTCGACATCGTCCTGGCGGGTCAGCCCGCACACCTTGACGAGGGGTCTTGCGAGGAGCTCCTCGAGCTTGGCGCCGGGATCCGGTGCCCGCATGAGCGTCGAGCCGACGAGCATCGCGTCGGCGCCGGCGAGCTCGGCGGCGGCGCCCTGGGCCCGCGTCGCGATCGCGGATTCGGCGATCACGATCCGGTCGCGCGGCGCTTGCGAGAGCAGCGCGAGCTGGCCGCGGCGATCGATCTCGAACGTCGAGAGGTCGCGCGCGTTCACGCCGATCACCGCCGCGCCGAGCGCCGTCGCGCGCTCGAGCTCGGCCAGGTCGTGCGCCTCGACGAGTGTGTCGAGCCCGAGGCGTTCCGCCTCCAGCATCAGCGACGCGCAGGTCGCATCGTCGAGGTCGCGCAGGATCAGGAGCGCGGCGTCGGCACCGGCCTCGCGAGCGGTGCGGAGATCGTCGGGCGTCGAGAAGAAGCCCTTCGCAAGCAGCGGGATCGAGGTCGCGGCCCGTGCGGCACGCAGGTCGTCCCACGTCCCGGCAAAGCGCTCGTCCACGAGCACCGACATCGCCTGCGCCCCGGCGCGTTCGTAGACCCGCGCAACCTCGCGAACATCGCCGCCCAGGCGCAGGTCGCCGGCCGAGGGCGAGCGCCGCTTGAACTCGGCAATCGCGCCGAACCCGGGCTGAGCGAGCGAGCCGACGAACCTCACCGTGGCTGCCGTTGCGAGAAGGCGATCAGTTCGTCGAGCCGCGTCCCGGCCGCGCCGGAGTCGATCGCGACCCGGGCGAGCCCGAGCCCCTCGGCCAGATCTGCCGCGTGGCCGGCAGCCGCGATCGCGCCGGCGGCGTTGAGCAGGACTGCGTCGCGGTGGGCGCCCTCAGTGACCTCGCCCTCGACGACGTTGCGGAGCTCCCGGGCGTTCGTCTCCGGATCGGCGCCGCGCAGCCCCCTCGGGTCGCCGCGGTCGACACCGAGATCCTCGGGGTCGAGCTCGTACTCGCGGACGGTGCCGTCGGCGACCTCGCACACGAGGTTCGGGCCGGCGGGCGAGAGCTCGTCGAGCCCGCCTGCGCCGTGCACGACGAAGGCTCGGCGCGCGTCGAGCGCGACGAGCGCGTCCGCGATCGTCCGCGCGAGCTCCGGGGCGTAGACCCCGAGCACCTGCGCGCGGGCCCCTGCCGGGTTCGTGAGCGGGCCGAGCACGTTGAACACGGTTCGGGCGGCGAGCTCGCGGCGCACGGGGCCGGCGTACTTCATCGCCGGATGATGGGCCTGCGCGAAGAGGAAGCCGAATCCGAGCTCGTCGATCGACTGCTCGATCCGCTCCGGCGGCAGCTCGAGCTCGAACCCGAGCGCCTCGAGGACGTCCGCCGCTCCGGTCGCGGAAGATGCCGCGCGATTCCCGTGCTTCGCGACGCCCGCGCCCGCCGCCGCGGCAACGAGCGCCGCCGCGGTGGAGATGTTCCAGGTGTTCGCGCCGTCGCCGCCCGTACCCGCCGTATCGACGAGGTCGTCCCGCTTCGGGTGCACCGCCACGACGTGCTCCCGCATCGCCTCGGCGCAGCCCGCGATCTCCTCGGCCGTCTCGCCCTTGAGCCGAAGCGCGACCAGGAAGCCGCCGATCTGCGCCTGGGTCGCCTCGCCCGACATGATCGAGTTCATCACGCCGCGCGCCTCGTCCCGCGTGAGGTCGTGGCCGTCGAGCAACTGCGCGAGCGCCGCCTGGATCATGTCCCCTCCAGGAAGTTCCGTGCCAGCTCGGGCCCCGAAGGCGTCAGCACCGACTCGGGGTGGAACTGCACGCCGTCGAGTCGAAGCTCGCGATGACGCACCGCCATCACCTCGCCGTCCGCTGCGGTCGCCGAGATCTCGAGGCGGTCCGGAACAGACGCGGCGGCAAGCGAGTGGTAGCGCCCGGCCTGGAAGCCCTCGGCCATCCCCGTGAAGATGCCGCGGCCGTCGTGACTCACCGCAGTGGCCTTGCCATGCACGAGTGCCTGCGCCGGGCCGATCTCGCCGCCGAAGGCCGCGACGATCGCCTGATGCCCGAGGCACACACCGAGGACCGGCACGCGCCCGGCGAGCGCCAGCACTGCCGCCTCCGAGATCCCGGCATCCTCCGGACGCCCCGGCCCGGGCGAGATCACGAGCTGGGAGGGGGCCAGCTCGTCGATCTCCACGAGCGTGATCTCATCGTTTCGCCGCACCAGCACCTCCACACCGAGCTCACCGAACAGATGAGCCAGGTTGTATGTGAACGAGTCGTAGTTGTCGATCAGGAGCAGCACGTCTAGCCCGCTTCGGCCCGGTCGATCGCGGCGTCGAGCGCTGCGAGCTTGCGCAGGCACTCCTCGTGCTCGGCCGTGGGATCGCTGTCGGCGACGATCCCCGCTCCCGCCTGGAGCAGAGCCACGCCTTCGTGCAGGACGATCGTCCTGATCGCGATGCAGGCATCGAGCGGTCCGCCGGGGAGCGCGTAGAGGACGGCGCCCGCGTAGGGCCCGCGCCGGTAGCGCTCGAGCTCGGCGATGATCTGCATCGCCCGCACCTTCGGCGCCCCCGACACCGTTCCGGCCGGGAAGCACGCCCGCAGCAGCTCGAAGGGGCCGACACCGTCGCGCAGCTCGCCGACCACCTCCGAGACGAGGTGGGTGATGTGCGAGAATCGCTCCGGCTCGAGGAAGCGCGCGACCTCCACCGTTCCCGGAAGGCAGACGCGCGAGAGGTCGTTGCGCCCGAGGTCGACGAGCATGACGTGCTCGGCGCGGTCCTTGTCGGAGGCGAGCAGCCGCTCGGCATCGCCCTCGCCCGGCTGCGTCGAGCCGGCGATCGGGTTGAGCGAAGCATGGGAGCCGTCGCACTTCACGAGCGTCTCGGGCGAAGAGCCCACGAGCGCGAGGCCGTCGAGCTCGAGCAGGAAGAGGTAAGGCGAGGGGTTGACGCGGCGGAGCGAGCGGTACAGCGCGAGCGCGGAAACGGCGGTCGGGCGCTCCGCGCGCTGCGAGAGGACGATCTGGAACGCATCGCCGCGGCGGATGAACTCCTTGCAGGCCCGGACGCCTGCCTCGTACTCGGCCTGAGGCGGGAACCGCCGGATCGGCGCCGAGGTGCCCGACTCGCGCGGCGGCGGGGGAAGCTCGCCCTCGAGCGCCTCGATCACCTCGTCGCCGCCGCGGAGGATCTCAGCGACGCCGAGCGCGTGGTCGAAGCGCACGAGTGTCTCCGCGATCACGAAGCGGCTCTCGGGCAGCCCGCGTCCGTCCTCGGGCATCGGCACCGTCGGCTCGAGCTTCGTGACGAAGTCGTAGCCGAGGTAGCCGATCACGGGCTCGTCGCAGGCCTCGGCCTCTTCGTAGGGGCAGAGCCGCGACCCCGAGCCGACGAGCGAATAGCGGCCGAGCCGCCCCTGCTCGACCGATTCGAGCAGGAAGCTCGCCGTGCCGAGCGAGCGCAGGCGGAGATACGCCCCGAGCGGGGTGAGGAGGTCGGTGTCGATCGCGGTCGTCGTCATCTGATCACGGCAACAAAAAAGACCCGATTCGGGTCTTCAGGTCGAGCGGGGAAGGCTTCGTGCGTCTTTACGCGCACGCTCCCGCCCCGCTCGCGCGCCAGGACCACCAGCTCGTGCACGGGGAGAGAGTCACCGCCCCCACGATAGGCGCTGCTGATTCAATCCGCAAGCCATGACCGTTCCCGATCTCCTGCGCGAGCTGCTCACGGCGGCCGGGCCGTCCGGAAGCGAGGAGCCGGCGGCGCGCGTCTGGCGCGAGGCCGCCTCGGCGTTCGCCGACGTCCACGGCGACACCCTCGGCACGTCCTACGCGCGCGTCGGCGGCAGTGCCTTGCCGCTCCTGGCGGTGGTCGGCCACATCGACGAGATCGGGATCGCGGTCACCCAGATCGAAGGAAGCGGACTGGTCTCGTTCAGCACGCTCGGCGAATTCGACGCCGAGGTGCTGGCGGGGCAGCGCATCGTGATCGCGGGCCGAAACGGGCTCGTCGAAGGCGTTGTCGCGCCACGCACGCGATCCCGGCGCGAGCGCGCGGACCGGACGGGACTTCGCCACGACGATCTGCACATCGACATCGGCGCCGCGAGCGCCGAGGAGGCGAGCGCCCTCCTCGCCCCCGGCGATGCGGGTGTCTGGCACGGCGAGCTGCTCGAACTGCCGAACACCCGGATCGTCTCGCGCGCACTCGACAACCGGCTCGGCGCCTATGCCGCGCTCGAGGCAGCCCGCCGGATCGCCGAGGAAGGGGCGCAGGCGGGTGTCGTGGCTGTGGCGGCAGTCCAGGAGGAGATCGGCCACGACGGCGCCCGCACGGCCGCGTTCGGGCTCGAGCCGGACGTCGCGCTGGTGCTCGACGTCACCTGGGCGACCGACGTGCCGGGCGGAAGCTCGAGCCGCGCCGGCAAGGTCGAGCTGGGCTCCGGCGCGGCGATCACCCGGGGGCCCGTCGTCAACCGTCATGTCTCCGATCTGCTGCTGCGTGCCGCCGAGGAGGACGGGATCCCGTACACGATCGAGGTCTACACGGGCGCAACGCATACCGACGCCGACGACGTACACACCGCACGTGCGGGCGTCCCGACCGGCATCGTCTCGATTCCCCTCCGCTACATGCACACGCCGTGCGAGCTCGGGAGCCTCGACGACCTCGAGGCCGTGATCGCGCTCGTCGTTGCCTTCGCGAGGCGCCTCACCCCCGACACGAGCTTTCTTCGCTGATGACGCGGAGCGTGATCGTCGGAGCGGTGCGGACGCCGTTCGGGAGGCTCGGCGGCGGGCTCGTCTCGCACTCGGCGACCGAGCTCGGAGCCGTCGCGATCCGCGCGGCGCTCGATCGCGCGGGGATCGACGCCCGGGAGCCCGACTACGTGATCATGGGTCAGGTGCTCCAGGCCGGAGCAGGCCAGGCGCCCGCACGCCAGGCGGCGATCGGCGCCGGGATCCCGATCGAGACACCCTCGGACACGATCAACAAGGTCTGCGCGTCGTCAGTCCGGGCGGTCGAGATCGCCGACTCGATGATCCGGGCCGGGGATGCTGAGCTCGTCGTCACGGGCGGGATGGAGTCGATGTCGAACACCCCGTATGCCCTGGCGAAGGCCCGTTTCGGCTACCGGCTCGGCGACGGCACGCTGATCGACCTGATGGTCCACGACGGGCTCGAATCGAGCTTCGACGGCCTCCACATGGTCGAGCAGGCCTCGTTCGTCGCCGGCGAGCTCGGGATCTCGCGCGCGGAGCAGGACGCTTGGGCGTTCCGGTCGCACCAACGCGCCGTCGCCGCCGCCGATGCCGGGCGGTTCGCCGACGAGCTGGTACCCGTCGGCGAGCTCGAGGCCGACGAGAGCCCGCGCCGGGACACGACGCTCGAGAAGCTCGCCTCGCTGAAACCCGTCTTCGATCCGGAGGGGACGATCACGGCCGGCAACGCCCCCGGCGTGAACGACGGGGCCGCCTGCGTGCTCGTCGCGAGCGAGGAATGGGCGCGCCGCCATGGGATCGAGCCGCTCGCCACGATCATCGCCCAGGGATACGTCGCCGACGAGTTCGCCTACCTGGCGCGGACCCCCGCGAAGGCTGCCGGAATCGCGCTGGAACGCGCCGGCAAGACGATCGGCGAGGTGAAGCGCGTCGAGATCAACGAAGCGTTTTCGTCGGTCGCGTCGCACTCGACGGAACTGCTCGGCGTCGACGAGGCGCTCGTCAACGTCAACGGCGGTGCCGTCGCGCTCGGCCACCCGATTGGAGCGTCGGGGGCGAGGATCCTCGGCACGCTCGTCCACGAGCTGCGACGCGAGGGGGGCGGGCTCGGGCTCGCCGCAATCTGCTCGGGAGGCGGCCAGGGCGACGCCCTGCTGATCGAGGTATGACGGAAGTTCGTGCCGCCGGCGGGGTGGTCATGCGGGACGGAGCCATTCTTCTCGTCCACCGGCCCGCCTACGACGACTGGACGCTCCCGAAGGGCAAGCTCGACGCGGGCGAGTCGTGGCAGGAGGCCGCCCGCCGCGAGGTCGAGGAGGAGACTGGCCTTCGCTGCGAGCTCGGCGATGAGGTCGGGCGGACGTTTTACGTCGACAGCCGCGGGCGCGACAAGGAGGTGCGGTACTACCGGATGGAGCCGGCGGGCGAGCCCTTCGCCCAGAACGAAGTCGACGAGGTCAGGTGGGTCCCGCTGGCCGAGGCGCCGGAGTTCCTGACCTACCCGCGCGACGTCGACCTCCTGAATCGCTTGCGGTAGAGCACGACCGCAGTCGTGACGCCGAAGCGCTCGAAGGGCTTCTCGGCCCCGTCGCAGCGCCAGCCGGCCGCCTCGTAGAACCTGCGGGCGCGTACGTTGCCCTCGAGTACCCAGAGGACCCCCTCCTCGTAGGCGTCCGCGAGCGCGCTCTCGACGCGTTCCATCAGCTCCCGGCCGACTCCCGTCGACCAGTGATCGGGGTCGACGTAGAGCGCATACAGCTCTCCGAGCTCGCCGTCGTCGCGATCCGGTCCGATCACCGCGAGTCCGAGCAGCTCCCCGTCGCGGTCGGCGACGTATGTTGCCTGGCCCGGCGGTGGATCCTCGAGCCTGTCCTCGATTCTCGAGGGATCGATCTCGAGCCGATCGAGCTCCGCCGGCGGGAACACGTACCGGTAGGCGGCCTGCCAGCCCCGGATGCGGATCGCCTCGATCGCCCGCGCGTCTGCCCGTCTGGCACGCCGGATCTCCATCGCTACAGGGTAGGCTCGCCGCGATGGCCGCGTCCGGTGCTGCGAGCTTCCCGCACGTGCTCGTCGTCGGCGCCGGGCAGATGGGCGGGGGGATCGCCCAGGTCGTCGCCGCCTCGGGACGCCGGGTCTCGCTCCACGATCCGTTCCCGGGAGCGACCGAACGCGCCTTCGAGGCCATCGGCCGGAGCCTCGAGCGCCTTGCGGCGAAGGACGGACCCGAGCCGGCGCCGGTCCTTGGGCGAATCGCCGCCGTCGAGACCCTCGTGCCGGCCGACCTGATGATCGAGGCGATCGTCGAGGATGCGGCTGCGAAGGAGGAGCTGTTCCGCCGCGCAGACGCCGCTCTTCCGGAAGCGGCCGTTCTCGCGTCCAACACGAGCTCGATCCCGATTGCCACGCTCGCCGCAGTCACCGAGCGGCCGGACCGGGTGATCGGGATGCATTTCTTCAACCCGGTCCCGATGCTCCGGCTCGTCGAGGTGATCCGGGCCGAGGCGACCTCCGACGGTACCGCCTCCTCGGTCGTCGCGCTCGCCCGCGACCTCGGGAAGGAGCCGGTGCAGGCTCGGGACGTCGCCGGGTTCGTCTCGAACAGGATCCTGATGCCCTTCATCAACGAGGCGGTCTGGGCGCTCGCCGGCGGCGTCGCCGACGCGGACGCGATCGACACGGTGGCGAGGCTGGGCTTCGGCCATCCGCTGGGGCCGCTCGCGCTGGCCGACCTGATCGGGCTCGACACGTGCGTGGCGATCATGGAGGTGCTCGAGCACGGCCTGGCACAGGCGAGATATGCCCCGTGCCCGCTCCTGCGGGAGCACGTTTCGGCCGGCCGCCTCGGCCGGAAATCGGGTCAGGGCTTCTTCACCTACGACTGATTTCGCAGAAACCCCATCGCGGGCCGCCGGTGCCTTAGGATCAGAGCGAAAGTGCCTGCAATCGACGATCTCCGAGATCTGCTCGATCGGCAGCGGCGGGCGATCGAGCGCTCGGAGCCAGGTGTGCGTGACGGCGCCGACCCCGAAAACCTCCATCGCTTCCGTGTCGCTGCCCGCCGCGCCCGTGCGCTGATCCGCGCCTCGCGTCCGCTCGTCCGCGACCAGCTCGCCGCGCTCGACCGTGAGCTTCGCTGGCTCGGAGGCATCACCGGGCCGGTCCGCGACCTCGACGTGCTGATCGCGCACCTCCGCGAGCTCGTCCCCGAGCTCGACCCCGACCAGTCGGGGGCCGAGTCGATCATCGCCGCGCTTGGCCGGGAACGCCTGCGTCAGCGGGACGCCCTCGTCGCCGCGATCGACACCAAGCGCTACCGGGAGCTGCTCTCCCGGTTCGAAGCGGTCGTGCCGACGATCAGGGTCTCCGAGGAGAACGTCTCGCTCGCCCGTCTCGCCGAGAAGGAGCTCGACCGGCTCCGTCACGAATACGAGGACCTCGGCGAGCACCCGGCCGACGATGACCTACATTCGGTGCGGATCCACGCCAAGCATGCGCGGTACTCCGCCGATCTGGCCGCGACCGCCGATGAGGGCGAGCCGTTCGAACGGCTCTCGGAGGCGCTCAGCATCGTCCAGGACGTGATCGGGGCCCACCAGGACGCGGTCGTCGCGGAGCAGCGCGTGCGCGCGCTCGCCACTGACGAGTCGAGGCTTGCAGCCGGGCGGATCGTCGAGCTCGAGCGCGAGCTCCGGCTCGAGGCCCGCGCGGCACTTCCCGCCGCGATGGAGGCCGTCGAGGAGGCCGCGGAAGAAGCCTTCTGAAGCCGCGCTACGCGGCCTCGACGCGAGTCGAGAGCTCGAGCGCCGCGCCCTCCCGCACGCCGCCGCGGACGACTCTGAGCGGGACGTGCAGCCGCTCGCGGATCGCACCGAGGATGACGGCTCCGGCGGCGAGGGTGCGGACACGCTCCCGTGGGACGCCGTAGAGCTCAGTGATCTCGCGCGCGGGCGTGCGGGCGAGGATCCCGGCCACCTCGTCGAGCTCATCCGCGCCCAGCGTCGCGCCGACGATCGTGCGGAGCGCCCGGGCGCTCCCACCGACTGCGAGCGCGGTCTCGGGTGGCGGGGGCAGAAAGCCTTCGAGGATCCGTTCCATCTCGCTGCGGGCGCGGGCGACCGCCGCGTCGCCGGGCGGATCGTCTTCGAGCAGGCGGCTCGTCAGACGCATCGAGCCGATGTCGATCGAGCGCACCCAGGCGACACCGTCGCGCCGCGTCCCGACCGCGACCTGCGCCGAGCCGCCGCCGACGTCGCAGACGGCGATCAGGCGCCGCCCGCCGACCCTGGAGCTCGAGATCGCACCGATGAACGCGAGCCGTCCCTCCTCCTGCGCCGAAAGCAGCCGCGGCGCCACTCCCGTCGCGGCAGCCAGCCGCGTGAGCAGCTCCGGGCCGTTGGCGGCCTGGCGTCCCGGGCTCGTCACGAGCACGTCGAGGCGCTCGGCCCCGTGGCGCCGCGCGTCGATCGCCAGACGCTCGACGAGAGCCGCGGTCTCGGCGAGCTTTGCCTCGGGGATGCCGCCGGTGCGCTCGATCGCCTCACCGAGGCCGAGCATCTTTTTCTCACCGTGGATCTCGAGTCCGTCCGCCGCGACGTGGAGCCGCACCGAGTTCGAGCCGACGTCTATGACTCCTATGGGCACGGCTTCATGATGCCGGGGACACCTGTCGCCGCCCGGCCGGCCGAGGAGTCACGTCAGACACCTGGGGTCGCCCGCCGCCGCGCGCGTAAGCGCCCCCGCATCGCCACGAGCTGGGCCGTGCGTCTCCGCTCGTTCGGCTCGGGGTGGACTCGGGCCCAGGTGCCGTCCGCGCCCAGCATCCAGGCGTGGGAGTTGTCGTTCAGCAGGCGTCGGAAGATCGTCTCGATCTCCGCCCTTACGTGCGGCGCCTCGACCGGGACGATCATCTCGATCCGGTGGTCGAGGTTGCGCGGCATCAGGTCGGCGCTCCCGAGCAGGTAGCTGCGCGTCTCGCCGGCCTCGAAGCAATACAGCCGGCTGTGCTCCAGGAACCGGCCGAGTACCGCCCGCACCCTGATCCGCTCGGAGAGGCCTTCCACGCCCGGCCGGAGCACGCAGACGGCCCGCACGATCAGGTCGATCTCGGCACCGGCCTGCGAGGCCCTGTAGAGCTCCTCGACGATCCCTGGGTCGGCGATGTTGTTGACCTTGATCCGGATCCGCGCGTGCTCCCCGGCGGCCGCCGCGGCGCCCACCGTCCGGATGCGTTCGACCAGCTCCCGGCGGAGATTGAACGGCGCCACGAGGATCTTGCGAAAGGCCCGCGGCCGTCCGAAGCCCGTGACGAAGTTGAACAGGTCGGCGATATCGGCCGAGATGTCCGGATCGGCGGTGAACAGCCCAACGTCCTCGTAGATTCGCGCAGTCGTGGCGTGGTAGTTCCCCGTTCCGATGTGCACGTAACGCTGAAGCCCGTCGCCCTCGTTGCGGATCACGAGCGTCGTCTTCGCGTGAATCTTCATATCGGGGAACCCGTAGACGACGTGCACGCCCGCCTGCTCGAGCGAGCGCGCCCATTCGATGTTGCGCTGCTCGTCGAAGCGCGCTTTCAGCTCGACGATGCAGACGCTCTGCTTCCCGTTCTCGGCGGCCTCGATCAGCGCCGGTGCGAGGGCCGAGTCGTGGCTCGTGCGGTACACGGTCGTCTTCAGGGTCGCGACCGCGGGATCCTTGGCCGCGGCGGTGACGAAGGCCTCGACGCTCGTCGCGAACGAGTCGTACGGATGCTGGACGACGATGTCGCCCGCGGCGATCTCGGCGAAGAGGTCGCCGTCCGTGGGCTTTGCGAGCCGCCGCTGGGTCTGCGGCACCCACGGCTCGTACTTCAGGTCGGGCCGGTCGATGCGGCAGAGCTGCATTGCGTCGCGCAGGTCGAGCAAGCCGTGGATCGGGTAGACCCCGTCGGGCCGGACGACGAGCCGCTCGCTCAGCCGCGCGACCATCGCCCTCGAGATCGAGCTCGACACCTCGAGCCGCACGACCGCGCCGAACCGGCGCTTTCGCAGCTCGGTCTCGACCGCCTCGAGCAGGTCGTCCGCGTCGTCCGAGATCTCGGTGTCGCCGTCCCGCGTGACCCGGAACGCGGCCCGCTCGGTCAGCTCCATACCCGGAAAGACCCAGTTCAGGTAGTGCGAGATCACGTTCTCGAGCGGGATCAGGAGCCCCCGGTCGCCGATCGCGACGAAGCGCGGCAGCGTCTCGGGGACCTTGACCCGTGCGAACCGCTCCTCGCTCGAGTCGGGATCGCGAACCGTGACTCCGAGCGACAGCGAGAGGCCGGAGATGTAGGGGAACGGCTGGCCCGGGCCGACCGCGAGCGGGGTCAGCACCGGGTAGATCTGGCGCGCGAACCTCGTCTCGAGCTCGCGGAGCTCCTCGTCGGTCGCGTCCTCGACGCCGCCGATCAGAATGCCTTCGGCGCCGAGCGCCGGTACGAGCTCGTCCCGCCAGAGTTTGGACTGGGCGGTACCCAGTTCGATCGCCCGCTCGCGGACCTCGGCGAGGGCCTGGAGCGGCGTACGGCCGTCCGGCGAGCGAACGTTGACGCGAGCCACCACCTGGTCGAGGAGGCCGGCAACGCGCACCATGAAGAACTCGTCGAGGTTCGACGAGAAGATCGCGCAGAACTTCACCCGCTCGAGAAGGGGCTCGCTAGGGTCGGCCGCAAGCTCGAGCACCCGCTGGTTCAGATCGAGCCAGGAGAGCTCTCGGTTCAGCAGGGTCTGGCTGGGCGCCTCGGTCAGCGAGCGGGAACTGGTTGCCACGGGGCCGACATCATCCCGCAACGGCGGTGGGCTTGGTGTTTCGATCTGGTGGCTCCTGACTCGTGGCTTCCGGTGGCGGCATCCGCTCGCCTCCCTGGTCGGCGACCTCTCTAGCTGACACCCTGTCTGGGAGCATTATGCTCCGACGTGATGCGGAATGACCGTTTTCTCGTTGTGGCTGCGCTGGTTCTCGGCGTCGTCCTCATCGTCGTCGGCATCGTCTACTTCGTCGAGCCGGCCAGTTCGCTGCCGAGTTTCTTCCCGGGTCACCAGGCCGGCTCGAGCCACCATCACGTGAAGCACGGGATCGCGGCCGTCCTGCTCGGCGCCGCCTGTTTCGTCTTCGCCTGGTTCAAGAGCGGGCCCAAGCGCCCCGCTGCTCCTGCGTGATCGTCGCCTCGCTGATCACCTACACGCAGGCGATCATCCTGGGCGCCGTGCAGGGCGTGTCGGAGCTGTTCCCGATCTCGAGCCTCGGCCACGCGGTGATCCTGCCGAAGCTCCTCGGCTGGAACATCCACCAGAACGACAAGTACTTCATCTCGTTCCTCGTCGCGCTGCACCTCGCGACGGCGCTCGTGCTGCTCGGGTTCTTCTGGCATGACTGGGTCCGGATCGTGAAGGGCCTCGGACGGTCGCTGCGCGATCGAGGGATCGCGACCGACGACAGCGATGCCAAGCTCGGCTGGCTGCTCGTGGTCGGGACGATCCCGGCGGGAATTCTCGGCCTCGCGCTCCAGGACAAGCTCGCCAAGGTGTTCGCCTCCGCCACCTCGGCGGCACTCTTCCTCACGCTGAACGGCGTGATGCTCCTGATCGCCGAGCGTCTTCGCCGCCGCGCGCCGCAGACGGACCGTGACGACGACACACGCATCGCGCGGCAGGTCGGCTGGTCCCAGGCGGTCGGAGTCGGGGCCGCGCAGGCGCTGTCGCTGATTCCGGGATTCTCGCGCTCGGGCGCCGCGATGAGCGGCGGCCTCCGCGTCGGGCTCTCGAACGAGGATGCCGCCCGCTTCGCATTCCTGCTCGCGACCCCGCTGATCGGGGCCGCGGCCCTGCTCAAGCTCCCCGAGCTCCTCGGCAGCGAGGGGAACGGCGTTCGCGGCCCGGCACTCGCGGGTGCGCTCGCCGCCGCCGTCACGGCCTACCTCTCGATCCGCTTCCTGATGCGCTTCTTCCAGACGCGGACACTGCTCCCGTTCGCGATCTACAGCCTCTGCGTCGGGATCGCGACGAGCATCTACTTCGCCGTCTCCTAACGCGCTGAGCCTGGATCCACCGATTCGCCCGGGCGGTGCGTCCGTCTGGGCTCGCAAGGCCGCTCCCCGTTCTGACGGCCCAGCCGAACGCCCCGCGGTCGCGCTCCTCGGTGGATCCCGGCTCAGGCGTGCCCGAAGACGACGAGCGCAACCGTCGCCGTTCCGATCACGACGCCGATCGCAAGAAGCCCTGTTCCGAGACGCTCGTCGAGCCGCGCGAAGGAGCCGGCGTCCACGGCGCGCTCGACGGCGCGTACGCGCAGATGCGCAACCACCATGAAGCCGATCCCGAGCAGGCCGTAGGCCGCCCCGACCACCTGGTAGGGCCACTCGGTGGCACCGGTGATGCCCGGCACGATCTTCCCGATCCCGATCGCGACCGCCAGCGAGGTCAGGCCTGTCCGCCACCAGGCGAGATACGTCCGTTCGTTCGCAAGCCGAGTCCGGCGGCCCGCATCTTGCACCTCGCCTTGACTCAAACGTCGGTGACCGGGTGCGAGGCATCGGTGAGCTCACGGAGCTCGCCGGTGACGAGGTAGGCGACCTGCTCGCCGATGTCCACCGCGTGGTCGCCGATCCGCTCGACGCAACGGGAGATCACGAGCATTCGCAAACCATACTCTCGTTCCTCGCTGGAGTCACCCAGGGAAAGCACGTCGTCCACTGCATGCCGGTTGGCCCGGTCGATCAGATCGTCGAGGTCGTTCAGCGACCGCGCCTTTTCGGCGTCGCGGTCGGCGAAGGCGTCCATGGCGACGCGGATCATCTGCTCGGCGCGCTGCCCCATGTCCTCGAGCGAGCCGAGGAGCCGGTCGTCGCTGACGTCGAGTCCGCCCATCAGCTTCGTCAGCTTGGCGACGGTGACGCAGTAGTCCGCCATCCGCTCCAGGTGGAGGTTCACCCGGAGCACCGCCAGCACGAGCCGGAGGTCGGAGGCGACGGGGGTTTGGAGCGCGAGCAGCGACTGGACGCCGGTCTCGATCGCGAGGTAGCGGCTGTCGACCTCGTCGTCGAAGCCGATCACCTCGTCCGCGAGCTCGTCGTCTCCGCGTGCGAGTGCGTTGAGTGCCGAGCGGAGGGCGCGGAGTACGAGGTCGCCCTCCTCCTGCAGGGCAGCTTCGAGCTGCTCGAGCTGCTCGTGGAAGGGCTGCCTCATCCGAAACGTCCGGTGACGTACCCCTCAGTGCGTTCGTCGGAGGGCTGCTTGAAGATCTTCTCGGTCGAGTCGTACTCGACGAGGATCCCGTGGCGGCTGCCGTCCTCTTCGACCTGGAGGCTGAAGAACGCGGTCATCTCCGCGACCCGGGCGGCCTGCTGCATGTTGTGCGTGACGATCACGAGCGTGTACTCCTTCTTCAGCTCGTGCATCAGATCCTCGATCGCCTGGGTCGAGATCGGGTCGAGGGCCGAGGCCGGCTCGTCCAGCAGGATCACGTCGGGCTTGACCGCGATCGCCCGGGCAATGCACAGCCGCTGCTGTTGTCCTCCCGAGAGACCCAGAGCCGAGCGCTTGAGCCGGTGCTTGACCTCGTCCCAGATCGCGGCGCCCTTGAGCGCCTCCTCGACCCGGTCGTCCAGGTTGTCCTTCATGCCGAGGATGCGCAGGCCGAAGGCGATGTTGTCGTAGATCGACTTCGGGAACGGGTTCGGGCGCTGGAAGACCATGCCGATCCGCCGCCGAACCTCGATCGGGTCGACGCCGGCGCCGTAGAGGTCGGTGCCGTGGAAGTTGAGCGTCCCGCCGACGCGCGCGCTCGGGACGAGATCGTTCATCCGGTTCAGACAGCGCAGGAACGTCGACTTGCCGCAGCCCGACGGCCCGATCAGCGCGGTGATCGCGTTCTCGTAGATCTCGAGCGAGACGCCGCCGACGGCGAGCGCCTTGCCGTAGTGCACCGAGAGGTCCTTGACGTCGAAGACCGTGTCCCTCGCGGAGGGCTCGAAGCTCGGTGGTTGCGCGACCCCGAGCGGTGCGGTCATGGGCGGCGCATCCGGCCCGACCGGGGAAACCGAGTCGGAGTGAGGTGGCTCAACGACGTTCATCTCGATCGAGTGTCGCGGGCGCGCCCGAACCGCAGGGTGCACAGCATGTGAATGTTTCGTGACGGAGTGGTAACAGCCCCTCGCGCTAATCGAACCGCGCTGTGATGCTGCCTTCGTGGAAGCGTCCGCTGCATCGAGCCCTGGCCTGCCCAGAACGAGGCGGCGACTTGACCGTTTTGGAGACAAGGCGCTCTACATCCTGACCGCACTCGCCGCCCTGGCGGCGGCGGTGCTGATCGGGGCAATCGCCTGGAAGCTCGTGCAGGGGGCGTGGCCCTCGATGCAGACGTTTGGCATCAAGTTCCTGTTCACGAGCAAATGGGATCCCGTCCACAACGAGTTCGGGGCGTTCCAGTTCATCCTCGGCACGGCGATCACCTCGTTCGGGGCCCTGGTGATCGCTGCCCCGATTTCGATCGCGATCGGGCTGTTCCTGAGCGAGCTCGCCCCCGCGGCCGTGCGCGGGCCGATCGGAACCTTGATCGACATGCTCGCGGCCGTTCCGAGCGTAGTGATCGGTCTCTGGGGCATCTATGTGCTCTCCCCGTTCCTCTACCAAACGGTCGAGCCGTTCCTTCACAAGTGGCTCGGCTTCATCCCGCTATTCGGGACACCGACGGAGAGCAGCGTCTTCACCGCCATCATCGTGCTGACGATCATGATGATCCCGATCATCTCGGCCGTCTGTCGTGAGCTATTCCTCGCGGTTCCGCGTGACATCAAGGAAGGCGCCCTGGCACTCGGCGCGACCCGTTGGGAGATGACTCGCGCAGTGACGCTCCAGTATGTCCGCAGCGGGATCGTGGGCGCCATCATCCTCGGCCTCGGTCGAGCGCTCGGCGAGGCCATCGCCGTGTCGCAGGTGATCGGCGCGTTCATCCCGTTGAAGATCAACCTCTTCGCCCCGGGGAACACCTTGGCCGCCCAGATCGCGAGCGAGTACGAGGGCGCTGCGACGACACTCGCGCTCGACTCGCTTATCTACCTCGGCCTGATCCTGCTCGTGATCGCGCTAATCAGCAATATCCTCGCCCAGCGAATCGTCCACCGCTTCAACGCCCTCGAGCGCGCGTGATACGGACCATGCCGTGAGTACCGGGCCCAAGCCGCTGCAGCTGAAAGTGACCGGCAGGACGCGCCGTCGGGTGATCGTCAACCGCATCGCCGAAGGCGCAGCCGTCCTAGCGGCCGTCGCCGCCGTCGGCGTCCTCGGGCTCATGGTCGGGGCTGTGTTCCTAAGGGGATACAAGGCCCTCAACCTCGACTTCTTCACGAACGGGCCGGCGCCCTATGGCCAGACCGGCGGTGGGATCGCGCCCGCCTTCGTCGGAACGATCATCCTGATCGGGATCGCGACGGTGATTGCTGTGCCGTTTGCCGTTCTGCTCGCGATCTATGTCTCGGAGTTCGCCCCACCAAGGCTCGCTGTTCAGGCGCGACTCTGGATCGACGTCCTGAACGGTCTGCCCGCGATCGTCACAGGGATTTTTGTCTTCACCTTGCTCGTCGTCGGTAACGGTCAGAGCGGTTACGCCGGGGGCTTCGCGCTCTCGATCATCATGCTTCCGATCATCGCTCGTACGACGATGGAGATGCTCGCCCTGGTGCCGAATCATCTGCGTGAAGCAAGCTACGCCCTCGGGGTCTCCAAGTGGCGCACGGTGGTCAGTGTCGTCGTACCGAGCGCCTCCGGCGGGATCATCACCGGGACGATTCTTGGTGTCGCGCGGGCAGCGGGAGAGACCGCGCCGCTTTTGTTCGTTTGCTCGATCGCTTCGAATCTCGTCAGCACGGATCCGAGCAAGGCGCTTTCGTCGATCCCGATCACGATCTTCCAATATTCGGAGCAGCCTGACCCGGCGCTCCAAGCTCAGGCCTGGGCGGCAGCGTTTGTCCTGATCGTCTCGATCCTCATACTCAGCCTCTTCGCACGCTTCCTGCACGACCGTTCCCGCCGTCGTCTCGGCCAGGTGCAATGAGGGCTGAGCGGCCCTTTTTTGGGGCCTCGGATCGGGTTTCACCATCTCGTCACCAGCGCGACACACCTTCGTACCTCGCTGCTTCGGGGCAGGCAGGCATGGTGCAGGGGGTCGACAAAGGCCCAATGCTGACCACGAACTAGGAGAGGAAGCTCGTATGAAACTAAACGCGACGAAGGGTGTCATAGCTCTCGCCGTCGTTGCCTTGGCGCTCGCCGCGGCTACTGGTGCTGGCGCCAAGACGAACCGGACGGCGGGTGGTTCGCTGACCGGTGCGGGTAGCACATTCGTGTTCCCGCTTATGTCGCAGTGGATCACCGGGTACCAATCGGCGGCAGGCGTGACTATCACCTACGGCTCAGTCGGCAGCGGTGCGGGTATCACCCAGATCACCGCCCGGACAGTGGACTTTGGCGCGAGCGACGCTCCGCTGACGCCGAGCCAGGCTACTGCGTGCAACTCGTGTGTGCAGGTCCCATGGGCAGTGTCAGGGACGGCAGTCGATTACAACGTGCCGGGAGTCCCCCAGCACATCAAGCTCACAGGCACGGTCATCGCCGATATCTATCTCGGCCAGATCACAAACTGGAACGACCCGGCGATCGCCAAGCTCAACAAGGGCGTGACTTTCCCGAACCTGGCGATCACGGTGGTTCACCGCTCCGACGGCTCGGGCACGACCTATGACTGGACGAACTACCTGTCCGACATCAACGCCACCTGGAAGACGCAGGTTGGCTACGCGACGTCTGTGAGTTGGCCGGCGGGCGTCGGCGGCAACGGCAACTCCGGTGTCGCGGCCCTGGTGCACCAGACCAGTGGGGCGATCGGGTACACGGATGTGGCTTATGCAGTGCAGAACCATTTCCAGACGGCGATGGTTCAGAACGCGGCCGGGAAATGGCTCCTGCCCAACAACGGCAATATCCAGGCGGCGGCTAACACCATCACGAAGGTGCCGGCGGACAATGCGCTCGATATCAACAACCCGCCGAAGTCCGCTCCCACGGCATACCCGATCTGCACCTTTACCTACGCGATCCTGCCGACCTCGAGCCCTAACGCGAGTTTGCTCCGGCAGTTCGTCTTCTGGGCGATGACGACGGGTCAGAAGTACGGGCCGCCCCTTCGGTACATGAAGATCCCGAAGGTCGTGCTCGTTGCCGGTGAGAAGACCCTCAAGCAGGTCCACTAGTTCCCCTTTTCACACGGGCTCCCCGTCCGGGGGTGACAGAGCGGAAGGGCGCCGACGGGCGCCCTTCCGCGGTTTTTATTAAGATGTCCGTCGTGAGCGACATGGTGAGCGGCGACAAGGTGAGCGAGCTGATCGCCGCCTACGACGCGGCCTGGAACAGCCAGGATCTGGATGCGCTCTGTGCGTTCCATTCGCCGGACGTCGTCTTCGAGAACCACACGGCCGGCGAGCGGGTCGAGGGAGCCGAAGCGGTGCGCGCCCATATCGGCGGCATCTTCGAGCGCTGGCCGAGTCTGCGTTTTCGCGGCCGGCGCTTCTACGCGGCCGACGATTTCGCGGTCAGTGAGTGGACGGCGAGCGCAACGCGCGGCGACGGCACGGAAATCGAGTGGGACGGCGTGGACGTGTTCCCGATCCGCGACGGCAAGATCGTCCGGAAGGACGTTTATTCGTCCTCACACGCTCCTCGCGTCGTCGGCTAACCGGCCGTTCAGGCCGGAAACACGCAGCGAATCTGAAGCCCCTCGCCGCGGGCCCCGGTGGCCTCGACGGTGCCGCCGGCCGCCGCGACGACGTGTTTGACGATCGCCAGGCCAAGGCCGGTTCCGCGGGTCGCCCGCGCCGCGTCCGCGCGCCAGAAGCGCTCGAACATGCGTGCGAGGTCGGCCTCGCCGACGCCGATGCCGTCGTCGGCCGCGAGCAGGACGGTCGCACCGGGCTCGCGCCGCACCGAAAGGCTGAACACGGCGCCGTGATCGGCGTAGCGGATCGCGTTCTCTGTCAGGTTCTCGGCCACGATCCGCAGCATGCGCGGCCGGAGCGGGAGGTCGACGTCCGCCTCACCCTCGGCCTTCAGCTCGATGCCGGCCCGGCTGGCCCTCGGCTCGAGCTCCTCGATCACCTGCTCGAGCACCGGTAGCGCCTTGGTCGGACCGAGCGACACCACCTCCGAACCACTCTCGAGCTCCGAGAGGAACAGGATGTCGTCGATCAACTCGCCGGCGTTGTGCACCTCCGCGCGCGCCTGCTCGAGCAGGGCATCCACATCGGCACCCGGCAGGTCGGCAGAGTCGAGCAGCACGAGGATTCGCGCGAGCGGTGTGCGCAGCTCGTGCGAGACCGCGGCGGTGAAGCCGGTCCGCAGCGCATCGAACGAGGGATCCTCGCGCGCCGGTCGCTCCGCGCGCTCGCTTCCGGCCTGGACGAGCTCGTCGCCGGCCTCGGGCTCTGGCTCGCTGTCACGTTTTCGGAATGGGGTTTTCACCAGAGTGTCACCACTTCGTAACCGGTTTTGCGGGGTGCATGGGGCTATCGTAGGCGCGATGGGAAAGATCCTGATCGTCGAGGACGACAACGTCATCGCCGACGGTATGGCCCGCCACCTGGCAGCGGCCGGGCTTGACCCGATCGTGGTGGGGCGCGGCGAGCTCGGGCTTGCGCGTCTCCGCTTCGAGAACCCCGACGTCTGTGTGCTCGATCTGATGCTGCCCGAGCTCGACGGCTGGAAGCTGATCGAGACGGCCCGCTCCGAGGGGATCGGGACGCCGATCGTGGTCGTCTCGGCCCGCGGCACCGAGCACGACCGTGTGCATGCGCTCGAGATCGGCGCCGACGACTACCTGGTCAAGCCGTTCTCGATGCGCGAGCTCGTCGCCCGCGTCGTCGCCGCTGCGAGGCGCGGAGTCCGCCCGGCCGAGGACCGGCGGGGCGAGGCGATCGTGATCGAGGAGCTGCGGATCGATCCGCGCGAGGTTCAGGCCTACGTCGCGGACGTGAGCGCCGGCCTCACCCCAACGGAGTTCAAGCTGCTCTACACGCTCGCGCTCGACCGCGGCCGCGTGATCACCCGCGACGAGCTTCTGCAGAAGGTCTGGGGCCGCCGCGAGACCCACCGCGACCGCACCGTCGATGTATTCGTCCGGCGCCTGCGCCAGAAGATCGACCGGATCTCGCCGACGCACTCGTTCATCCACACGCGGTTCGGCGTCGGCTACAAGCTCGAGCCTCTCGCGAAGTAGCGCGCTCCACCGCCTATAGTCGCGGCGGTGACGCGGGAGAGCGACGAGCCGGTTCGGCTGACGCGGATCTATACCCGCGGCGGCGATGCGGGCGAGACCTCGCTCGGCGACGGCTCCCGGGTGTCGAAGCTCGATCCGCTCGTGCGCGCCTACGGGGAGGTGGACGAGCTGAACTCGCTCCTCGGCTGGGCGGACGTCGTGGTTCGTGACGAGCGACTCGCCCGGATCCAGAACGAGCTCTTCGACCTCGGCGCCGACCTCTCCGTCCCGTTCGTGCCCGGAGACGCGCGGCTCCGGATCGACCAAGCCGCGATCGACAGGCTCGAGGCGGAGTGCGACGAGGCGAACGCGCCGCTCGGCGAGCTCCGAAGCTTCGTCCTGCCGGGCGGGAGCGAGGGAGCGGCGCGGCTGCACGTGGCACGGGCTGTATGCCGGCGCGCCGAACGCGAGGTGCTGGCAGCCTCCGGCGAGCGACCGCTGAACCCGCTCGCCGTCGTGTATCTGAACCGGCTCTCCGACCTGCTCTTCGTCCTCGCGCGCGCGGCGAACGCCGGCGGCGCCGAACCGCTCTGGCGCCCCGGCGGCGAGCGTTCGGTCAGCTAGCTCGTAGAATGGCCCTGTGGCCGACGGGCGTCCCCTCAGGGTCGTGATCGCCAAGGTCGGCCTCGACGGGCACGACCGCGGCGCGAAGATCATCGCGCGTGCCCTGCGGGACGCAGGGATGGAGGTCATCTACACGGGGCTCCACCAGCTACCGGAGCAGATCGTGGAGACGGTGATCCAGGAGGACGCCGACGCGGTCGGGATCTCGATCCTCTCCGGCGCGCACATGACGCTCGTCCCGCGCGTCGTCCAAGGTCTGCGCGACCGGGGCGCCGACGATGTCCTCGTGGTGGTCGGCGGGACGATTCCCGGCGACGACGGCGACGAGTTGCTCACTCAGGGCGTGGCCGCGGTGTTCACGCCTGGCGCGCCGACGAGCGAGATCGTCGAATTCCTACGGCTCAACGTTCCCGCCTAGCGCGTCCCTGCGTAAAGTGCGCGTCCGATGAAGATCGTGGCGTGTGTGAAGGCGGTCCCGGACGCGGTGGGAGGCAGGCGGATCGACCCGGCAACCGGGACGCTCGACCGTCGGGGCGATCTCGCACTCTCGGATTTCGACCTACACCCCGTCGAGGAGGGGCTCCGGCTCCGAGAGGCGGCGGGCGGGGGAGAGGTCGTGGTGATCTCGCTCGGTCCGGCGGGCGCCGCCGACGCGCTCCGAAAGACGCTCGCGATGGGCGCCGACCGCTCCGTGCTCGTCAGCGACGAGGCCTTCCAGGGTGCCGATCTGATCACGACCGCCCATGCGCTGGCAGGCGCGATCGGTCGCGAGCGGGCAGACATCGTCCTCTTCGGCCAGCAGTCGGCAGACGGCGACGGCGCGTGCCTGTGGGCGGCGGTTGCCGAGCTGATGGGCCGCCCGGCGATCTCCCAGGTCGCAGAGCTGACGCTCGAGCCGGGCGCCGTCGTCGGGAAGCGCCAGACCGAGCTCGGCTACGAGCGGATCAAGGCTCCGCTGCCTGCCGTGGTGGGCGTGTCGGATGCGATCAACGAGCCGCGCTACCCGTCGCTCAAGGGGATCATGGGCGCGAAGTCGAAGCCGCAGGAGGTACTCGGGGCCGCGGATGTCGGTGGAGTCGTGAGCGCCTGCACGAGCGTGCTCGCCGTCGCGCCGCCGCCGTCGCGCGGCGACCGCCGCGTCGTCGAGGACGCAGCGAAGGCTCCCGAGGAGATCGTCGCCTTCCTGGTGGAGCGGAGGCTCCTGTGAAGACGCTCGTCTTCCTCGAGCACCACGCCGACGGGATCGCGAAGCCGGCTCTCGGCGTGCTCGGCAGGGCGGTCGCGCTCGGGGGAGAGGTCGCCGGGGTGATCGCCGGCTCGGGCGTGGGCGGGCTCGTCGCGACAGCGGGACGTTTTGGCGCCCCTCAGGTGTTCGTCGCCGACGACGAGCGGCTCGCCGCGCCGCTTCCACAGCCGCGCGTTGACGTCCTCGCCTCGCTCGTCCGCGACGAGGGCTTCGACACGGTGCTCTTTGCCCAGTCCGTGCTCGCCTCCGACATCGCGGCAGCGCTCGCGGTGCGGCTCGGCGCCGGTCTCAACTGGGATCTCGCAGATCTCGGCGACGAGGGAGGCGTGCTCGTCGGTAGACGGCCGGCCCTGGCCGATTCGGTTCTCGTCGACGCCGGCTGGACTTCGCCCGTGCGGCTTGCGCTCTTCCGTGGTGGGGCGTTCGATCCCGTCGAGACCGGCGGAACGGCGGAGCGGCGCGACGCGGCTGTCGAGCTCGGCGACCATTCGCTGCTCGCGGAGCTCGTGGAGCCTGCGGTCGATGAGGCGAGCGGCCCGTCGATCGAGGACGCCGAAGTGGTTGTCGCAGGCGGGCGCGGCCTCGGCGTGCCGGAAGGGTTCGCGCTAGTCGAGGGACTGGCGGCAGCGCTCGGCGGTGCGGTCGCGGCGACGCGCGCGGTCGTCGACGCCGGGTGGTATCCGTACTCCGCGCAGGTTGGTCAGACCGGGAAGACCGTCTCGCCGAAGCTCTACGTCGCGGTCGGCATCTCCGGCGCGATCCAGCACAAGGTCGGGATGCAGTCGTCCGGCACGATCGTCGCGATCAACAAGGATCCGAACGCGCCGATCTTCGACTACGCCGACCTCGGCGTCGTGGGCGACCTGAACGAGATCGTCCCGCGGCTGACGGAGCTCGTCCGGCAGCACAAGAACTCGTGAGGCCCGCCGACTTCCCGCCGCCGTGGAGCGAGCGCGAGGCGATCGCCGAGCCCTCCGACGGCGAGGCGATCGAGGTCGGGATCCTGGTCGTCGGTGCGGGCCCCGCGGGTCTCGCGGCGGCAATCCGGCTCGGTCAGCTCGGGGCCACCGACCCGGAGACGGCAGCGCGCCTCGGCGAGGTGCCTGTGGGAGTGCTCGAGAAAGGCAAGGCGCCCGGTTCCCACCTGCTCTCGGGCGCGGTGATCCGGCCGCAACCGCTCTACTCGCTGCTCGAGGGGCTGCGGAGCGCGGCGCAGGTGCCGTCCTACGGCGAGGTTCCCGGCGAGTCGGTGGTGTTCCTGACCTCGTCGCGCTCGCTGCCGCTGCCGATCCCGCCGCCGACGATGCGCAATCACGGGAACCTCGTCGTCTCGCTCTCTCAGCTCGGCCGCTTTCTCGCCGAGGTGGCCGAGGAGACGGGCGCGATGGTGCTGCCGGAGACCGCGGCCGAACAGCTGCTCGTCGCCGACGGACAGGTGGTGGGGGTGCGCACCGGCGACAAGGGCCGCGGCCGGGAGGGCCAGGAGCTCGGCCGGTTCGAACCGGGGGCAGAGCTTCGCGCACAGGTGACGATCCTCGCGGAGGGAACCGCGGGCCATCTCACGACGGCTGCGCTCGACCGGTTCGAGCTCTCGGGTGCGCACCCGCAGACCTGGGCGCTCGGTGTCAAGGAGGTCTGGAAGGTCACGAAGCCGCTACACGAGGTGATCCACACGATGGGCTGGCCGCTCAGGTCTGGCGCTCGTTTCCGGGAGTTCGGCGGGTCCTTCGTCTACCCGATGGGCGAGGACATGCTCACGATCGGGATGGTGGTCGGGCTCGACTACCGCGACGCGGAGCTGTCGGTGCACGATCTGCTGCAGGAGCTCAAGACCCATCCGCGGATCCGGCCGCTGCTCGACGGCGGCGAGCGGATCGGGTGGGGGGCAAAGACGATTCCCGAGGGCGGATTCGTCGCGCTGCCCCGTCGCTTCTCGGCGCCTGGGCTCCTGATCACCGGGGACGGGGCGGGGCTCGTCAACGTCCCGGCGCTCAAGGGCATCCACTACGCGATCGAATCGGGGCGTCTCGCGGCCGAGGCGGCCTGGCGCTCGCTTGGCGGGGGTGTGCTCGGCGAGTACGACGAGGCGCTTCGCTCCTCGTTCGTGATGCGCGACCTGAGGAAGGTACGGAACATGCGCCAGGCCTTCGGTCGCGGCTTCTGGCGGGGCTCTGCGCTCGCGGGCCTCGAGACGCTGACCGGTGGGCGGCGGCCCCTCGCAGACAGCCCGACAGAGCGCGATGCGGAGCAGCCCGTGTACACGACCGACCGCGCTGAGTCGTATCCCGTGCCCGACGGAAGGCTCACGTTCGACAAGCTCTCATCGGTCTTCCTCTCGGGCAACCGGACGCGGGATGATCAGCCGGATCACCTCCGGGTCGAGACCGAGGTACCGGCGCTGATCGGCCGGCTCTGGGAGAGAATGTGCCCGGCCGGCGTCTACGAGGTCGAGCCCGGCGAGAGCGGCAAGGTGACCGTTCGCGTGACCCCTTCGAACTGCGTCCAGTGCGGTGCGATCTCGGCGAAGGGCGGGCGTCTGACCCCGCCCGAGGGCGGCTCGGGCCCCGAGTACACGCTCACCTGAGGACCCCTACGCCGTTGTTCCAGGGCGCGAGGCAGCGCTCGCGCCCCTCGTCGACGAAGCCGCGGAAGGCGTCGAACGCTCCCACCGGCCCGGTTCCGAACGGCTCGAGCAGCGCATCCAACGCGAGCACCTGCGGCGCTTTGACGAGCCCCGTGCTCGGTGCGTAGCTCGTCCAGTCCGATTCGGCGGGATGCGCGCCGATGCCGGCGCGGGCCGGATTCCAGAGGGTGTAGCGGATGCTCCTGAAGAGGTGCTCCTCGCTCTCGATCGGGGTGTTCCAGTATCGGGCCCCGAAGCAGTGGTTGATCCGGCGGAAGCGGGCGTTCGATTTGAGCGCGAAGTTGAGGTTCAGCCGCTTCATCCCATCGGCGAGCCCGAGTCCGCCTGACCGGAGGACGAGATGGAAGTGGTTCGACATGAGCGCCCAGGCCTCGACGAGCCAGTCGAAACGCGCTGCGACATCGGTGAGTTGGACGAGAAAGACCGGGCGGAGGTAGTCGTCAAAGATCTGCTGCTTGTTATTGCCGCGCGCGACGACGTGGTAGAAGCCTGGAACCTCGACCCTGTGTCCGCGTGCCATTCGACGACCATAGCCGACCTCCGTTGTCTACAGAGGCAATTTTACGCTTTTGGCTCACTTTCGTGACAGTTCTGTTCCAGTGCCTGTCCCCGCCTCGGGCCGGCGGCAGACAATGGCGTTCTCGGCTCGGCGAGCGGGAACGAGCCCGAGGCTTCTGTGTTGCCTTTCCGGGCATTCGCCTGCGCCCGATCCGCGTCTAAGGCGGTGCCTGACCCCGCCTGAAGCCGTCTGGGACAACCCCGCCTGAAGCCGTCTGGGACACCGCTGCGCAGGACATGGGTAGATTCGTCGCGTGATCACCTCCGTGGACAACGCCAGGGTGAAGGACGTCCTTCGCCTGCGCCGGAGCAGCGAGCGGCGGCGGAGCGGGCTCTTTCTCGCAGAGGGGCCGCGCGAGGTGGCGCGGGCGCGCGAGGCCGGGCTTCGCATCGTCGAGACCTACTACGCGCCGGCGCTGCTCGAGTGGGGCGAGGGCGAAGCCGTCAGCGAGCGCGTGCTCACGAAGATGGCCTACCGGACCGAGCCAGAAGGCGTGATCGCGGTCGTCGAGGCGCCGAGGCGCGAGCTCCCGCGCGACGGGAGCCTCTACCTGGTCGCCGTCGGGGTCGAGAAGCCGGGCAATATCGGCGCGATGGCGCGAACGGCCGAGGCGGCGGGCGCCGACGCGCTCGTGATCGCCGAGGGCCGAAGCGATGCGTGGAACCCGAACGCGATCCGGGCGTCGACCGGCGCCGTGTTCACCCTTCCGGTCGTCGAAGCCGGCCTGGCGGAGATCGTGGATCTCGGCGTCGAGCTCGTCGCGGCCGCTGTTTCGGCCCCGACCCGCTACAGCGACGCCGACCTGACCGGGGGGGCCGCGGTCGTGATCGGCGCCGAATCGACCGGTCTCGGCGCGGACTGGCTCGCCGCCGCGGACCGAACGGTGTCGATCCCGCTCGCCGGCGGCAGCGCCGACAGCCTGAACGCCGCAACCGCGGCCGCGATCATCCTGTTCGAGGCGGTGCGCCAGCGTGGCTAGCGCGCCTCCCAACCGCGACGATGTCCTCCGCGCCCGGCCGGTCGTGGAACTCCACCTCACGCGAACGCCGATGTTCGCCTCCCGCACGCTCGGCGCGCGTCTCAAGTGCGAGCTCTTCCAGCGCACAGGCTCATTCAAGCCGCGCGGGGCGATCAACAAGCTCGCGAGCCTGAACGAAGAGGAGAAGCGCCGCGGCGTGATCGCGATCTCCGCGGGCAACCACGCCCAGGCGGCCGCCTTCGCCGCCCGCGAATACGGCGTCGATGCACTCGTCGTGATGTGGCAGGGCGCCTCCGAGCAGAAGATCGTCGCAACGCGCGGCTACGGCGCCGAGGTCGATCTAGAGGCGAGCGGCCCCGGCGAGGCCTTCGAGCGCCTCGACGAACTGATCGCGCAGACCGGCCGCACCCTCGTCCACCCCTTCGACGACCCGATCGTTCTCGCCGGCGCAGGCACGGTCGGCCTCGAGATCGAGGAGGACGCGCCGGATGCCGATGCGGTCGTCGTCCCGGTCGGCGGCGGCGGGCTGATCGGCGGGATCGTCGCCGCGCTCGGCGCAGATGGGCCGATACGGGTGATCGCGGTCGAGCCCGAGGGCAGCCGCGCGCTGCACGAGGGGATCGCGGCGAACGCCCCGGTTCCCGTGACCCCGGTCTCGATCGCCGACGGCTTGAACGCGCCGTTCGCCGGACGCCTTGCGATCGAGTCGTGCAAGAGCCTCGAACGCGTTCTCGTCACGGAGGCCGAGATCGGGCACGCCTTCCGTTTCCTCTACGAGCGCGCCAAGCTCGCCTGCGAACCGGCGGGCGCTGTGGCGACTGCCGCGTTGCTCGCCGGGAAGATCAAGGCGGAGCGCCCGGTCGCCATTGTCAGCGGCGGCAACGTCTCGGCCCAGACCGCCTCTGGTATCCTGGCTTTGCGATGAAGGCTGAGATCCACCCGGACTACATGTTCGCGACCGTTCACTGCTCCTGCGGGAACTCGTTCGTCACCCGCTCGACGGTCTCCGAGCTCAACGTCGAGATCTGCTCGCAGTGCCACCCGTTCTACACCGGGAAGCAGAAGCTCGTCGACACCGGCGGCCGGGTCGAGCGCTTCCAGCGTCGGTTGGAGAAGGCCGGCCGGACGCCGAGCACCTCCTAAGAGCATGGCACAGACAATCGGCGGCCAGGCCGTCCTCGAGGGCGTCATGATGCGCGGACCGCGCAACTGGTCCGTCGCCGTCCGCAAGCCCGACGGCGAGATCGCCGAGGTTTCGTGCCCGATCAGCTCGCCGATGGCGCGCCACTGGGTGCTGCGGCTTCCGATCGTCCGCGGCGTCGTCGCACTCGGCGAATCGCTGACGATCGGATTCCGTGCGCTTTCGGTGTCGGCCAACTACGCCGCGGCAGTCGAGGGGCCGGGCGAGGAGGAGGCCAAGGAGGCCGCCGAGCTCGGGCGCTGGACGCTGATTGGATCGTTCGTGATCGCGATCGGCTTCGCGCTCACCGTCTTCAAGGTCGGGCCGGGACTCCTCGCCGACACGCTGCCGATCTCGAACGGCTCCCTGTTCGTCCTTGCCGAAGCGGCGATCCGGATCACGATCTTCGTCGGCTACCTCGCGCTGCTTCGCCTGATCCCCTCGCTCAAGCGCGTGTTCGAGTATCACGCCGCGGAGCACAAGGCGATCAACGCCTACGAGGCAGGCGAGGAGCTCACCCCCGAGACGGCCCAGCGCTACTCGCTGATCCATCCGCGCTGCGGTACCTCGTTCCTGTTCTGGGTGGTCGTGCTGAGCGCCTTCGTCTACGCGCCGTTCGGCCGCCTGCCGATCCAGTGGCTCATCGTCAGCCGGATCGTGGCGCTGCCGTTCATCGCCGGGATCGCCTACGAGCTGATCAGGTTTGCAGGGAAGCACGCTCACAATCGCGTGGTGATGACGCTGATGGCGCCGGGACTCTGGCTCCAGCGGTTGACGACCCGTGAGCCGTCGCTCGACCAGCTCGAGGTCTCGATCCACGCGCTCCGTGAGGTGCTGGAGAACGAGGGCCGGTTGACGCCGGCAGATCGACTGGTGGAGGTGATGGCCTAGATGACGAGTTTCCGCAGAGCCGAGGTCGAGTGGATCGGCGGGTTCGTCGACGGTGAGGGAACGATCCTGAAGACGACGAGCGAGGCGCTGCCGCAGCTCGAGGTCACGTGGATGTCGCGCGTCGACGACGTCGAGGGAAAGACGAATCCCGAGGAGCTCCTCGCCGCCGCGCACGCAACCGACTTCGCGATGCAGTTCACCTCGGGCCTGATCGGCTCCGGCTGGGAGCCAGAGGAGATGCAGATCTCCTGCGAGATCTCCTTCGAGGAGGGACTCGGGATCACGGGCTCCGCGCTGACCGCACGCGTGACCGTGCCCGGACTCACCGACGAGCAGATCTACGAGATCGCCCAGCGCGCCAAGATCATGGGCCCGCTCTCCCGGGCACTGGCGGCGATCGACATCACACTCGAGCTGCCCGATCTGGTGCTGGCCGGTGACGAGGACGAGGACGAGAGCGCTCCGAGCGACGCCGACGAGGTCTCTGCAGCCTCAGAGGAATAGGACGCCGTAGGCTGCTTCCCGGCCATGTCCAATCTCGAATCGCTGATCGAGGAGCTCGAGCGCTCCTACCAGGAGGCCCAGGATCGCATGTCGGATCCTGCGGTCTACAACGACCACCGCGAGGCGGAGGACGTCGGTCGTCGCCTGAAGAAGCTCGAGGGGCCCTACAAGCTCTCGCAGGCCTGGCGCCAGGCGGTCGAGGATCTCGACGCGGCGAAGGCCGATCCCGAGCTCGCCGAGATGGCCCCGGACTACGAGGCCGAGGTCGCGCGGCTCGTCGAGGAGCTGAAGCTCTCGCTCCTCGAGAAGGACCCGGCCGACGAGAAGGACGTGATCGTCGAGATTCGCCAGGGCGTCGGCGGCGACGAGGCGGCGCTCTGGGCGGCCGATCTCGCGAAGATGCTCGAGCGCTACGCCGAACGGCGCGGCTTCCGCTGGGAGGAGCTCGAGGTGAGCCCGAGCGAGGGCGGCGGGATCAAGGAAGGCGTCTTCGGGATCAAGGGCGACGGCGCCTACTCGGTCTACAAGTTCGAAGGCGGCACGCACCGCGTGCAGCGCGTTCCCGACACCGAGTCTCAGGGGCGGATCCACACCTCGACCGCGACCGTGGCGGTGATGCCCGAGGCCGAGGATGTCGACGTCGAGGTCGATGAGAAGGATCTCCTGATCGACGTCTACCGCTCGTCGGGGCCGGGCGGCCAGTCGGTGAACACGACCGACTCGGCCGTGCGGATCACGCACAAGCCGACGGGGATCGTCGTCGCGATGCAGGACGAGCGCTCGCAGCTCCAGAACCGGGCGAAGGCGATGAGAGTGCTCCGCGCCCGCCTGTACGAGGCAAACCGCGCCCGGCAGCAGGCCGAGCAGGCCGCCGCCCGCAAGGCGCAGGTCGGGACCGGCGAACGCGCCGAGAAGATCCGCACCTACAACTTCCCGCAGGATCGCGTCACGGACCACCGCGTGGGTGTCAGCGGCCGGCTCCAGGACGTGTTGGCGGGTGACCTCGAGGAGTTCACCGACGCGCTGACCGCCGATGCCCAGCGTCGCGCGCTCGAGGGCGGAGCGGGGTGACGCTCGCCGAGGTGCTCGCGGCAACGACCGAGTACCTCGCACGCAAAGGGATCGACACGCCGCGGCTCGACGCGGAGCTGATCCTCTCCCAGGCGCTCGGGCTGTCGCGGCTCGAGCTCTACACGAACTTCGACCGGCCCCTCACCGAGGCCGAGCGGGCCGCCGCCCGCCCGCTCGTCGAGCGCCGCGGCCGCCGTGAGCCGCTTGCCTACGTGCTCGGAGACTGGGGCTTCCGTCGTCTGAGCCTACGAACGGATGCGCGCGCGCTCGTCCCGCGCCCGGAGACCGAGATCGTCGCCGAGCGCGCGCTGGCCCTGATCGCAGGCCTCACGGCCCCGCGCGTCGTGGACGTCGGCACCGGGAGCGGCGCGCTCGCGCTCGCGATCGCCGACGAACATCCCGGCGCGCGCGTCGTGGCGACCGACCTCTCGCCGGAGGCGCTCTCGCTCGCCCGTGAGAACGGCGAACGGCTCGGGCTCACGGTCGAGTTCGTCGAGACGGATCTGCTCGCGACCCTCGAGGGCCCATTCGAGCTCGTCGTCTCGAATCCGCCGTACGTCGAGTTGGCGGAGCTGGACCGGCTCGAGCCTGAGGTGCGCACCTTCGAGCCGCGACTCGCCCTCGTCGAGGACGGCCAGACCGAGCGGCTCGCCCGCGACGCACGGGCCGTGCTCGCGGAGGGCGGCGCGATCGTCCTCGAGTGCCACGAGGGCCATGCCACGAAGGTGGCGCGACTCGTCGCCGAGCTCGGCTACTCCGGGGCTACGATCTCCCGGGATCTCGCCGGAAGAGAAAGGGTGGTCGAGGCGCGATGGCGGCCGAAGACGTAGCGGCGGCGGTAGGGGCGATCCGCGGGGGCAAGGCCGTTCTCCTTCCCACCGACGGTGTGTACGGGCTCTGCGCGTCCGCGTTCCGCGAAGCGCCCGCCCGCCGGCTGTACGAGGTCAAGGGACGAGGCGGCGCCCAGCCGACGGCGATGATCGCCTCGAGTGTTGACATGCTCCTCGAGTGCGTCCCGGAGTTCCGTGGCCGCGGGAGCGTGATCGTTCGCGCCGTCCTGCCGGGTCCCTACACGCTCGTCCTGCCCAATCCGGCGGCACGGTATCCGTGGCTGACCGGGACGAGCCCCGCGACGATCGGGGTCCGCGTCGCCGAGCTCCCGCGCGAGGCCCAGTACGTGCTCGACGCGGTCGGTGCGATCGCCGCGACGAGCGCCAACGACCCGGGCGAGCCGCCCGCCGCGGCGCTCGACGAGGTTCCGGAGCACATCCGTGCGGGCTGCGGCGCGGAGCTCGACGGAGGTCGGCTCTCGGGGAAGCCGTCGACCGTGATCGACTTCACCGGCAGTGAGCCGCGAGTGCTTCGCGAGGGAGCCGGCTCGGTCGGCGAGGCGCTCGAGCGGGTCGAGGCCGCGCTTTCGGCCTCGCGCGTCACCTGAGGCCGCCGCGACTACGATGGGGAGCCGGACCCGAGCAAGGAGCAGACAATGGCGATCGCACAGGAAACCTTCGACCAGCTTCGGACTGCCGGGCTCGCGGACGTCGATCCCGAGATCGCGGACACGCTCGGACGCGAGCTCGACCGCCAGCGTGGCCAGATCGAGCTGATCGCGTCCGAGAACTTCACCTGGCCCGCGGTGCTCGAGGCGATCGGGTCGACGCCGACGAACAAGTACGCGGAGGGCTATCCGGGGAAGCGCTACTACGGTGGTTGCGAGGTCGTGGACGAGATCGAGGAGCTTGCGCGGGAGCGTGCGAAGAGCCTCTTCGGTGCCGAGCACGCGAACGTCCAGCCGCACGCCGGGGCGCAGGCGAACATGGCCGTCTACTTCGCCGTGCTCTCGCCGGGCGACCGGGTGCTCGGGCTCTCGCTCGATCACGGCGGGCACCTGACCCACGGCCTCAAGGTGAATTTCTCGGGGAAGCTCTACGAGTTCCACCACTACGGCGTCTCACGCGAGACGATGCGCGTCGACTACGACGCGGTGCTCTCGCAGGCGAAGGAGGTGCGGCCGAAGCTGATCGTGTGCGGCGGCTCGGCCTATCCCCGCGCGGTCGAGGCCGAGCGGTTCCGCGAGATCGCCGACGAGGTGGGGGCGATGCTGATGACGGACATGGCTCATTTCGCCGGGCTCGTCGCGGCCGGGCTGCACCCGAATCCGGTGCCGCATTCGCACTTCGTGACCTCGACGACGCACAAGACGCTCGCCGGGCCGCGTGCCGGCTTCGTCCTCTGCACCGAGGAGCATGCGCAGGCGGTCGACCGCGCGCTCTTCCCCGGGATGCAGGGCGGGCCGCTGATGCACACGATCGCGGCGAAGGCGACGTGCTTCCGGATCGCGGCGACGGAGGCCTTCCGCGACTACCAGGGCCGTGTCCGGGCGAACGCAGACGTGCTCGCCGCGGGCCTCCTCGACGGAGGCCTCGACGTGCTCACGGGCGGCACCGACACCCATCTCGTCCAGCTCGACCTCCGCGACACCGAGTGGACCGGCCTCGCCGCGCAGGACCGGCTCGACGAGTGCCGGCTCACGGTCAACCGCAACACGGTGCCGTTCGACGAGCGGCCGCCGATGGTCGCCTCGGGGGTCCGGATCGGCACGCCGGCGGCGACGATGCGCGGCTTCGACGAGGACGATTTCCGCGAGGTGGGCTCGATCATCGTCGGGGCGCTCTCGGAGGACGCCGACACCGAGGCGCTCGCGGCGCGCTCGGTCGCCCTCTGCGACCGCCGTCCGCTCTATCCGGGGTTCCGCGGCTACACGACCTACGCCACCTGAGAGGCGTCGATGGCCGTTCACGAGGTGACCCACCCGCTCGTCCGCCACAAGCTCGGGCTGCTGCGCGACGTCAACACGGACACCGAGATGTTCCGCCGGCTCGTGAACGAGCTGACGCTGCTCCTGACCTACGAGGCGACCAAGGACATGGCGCTCGAGAACGTCGAGGTCGAGACGCCCCTCGAACGAACCCTCGCCCAGCGGATCCCCGGCAAGAAGGTCGCCGCCTGCCCGATCCTGCGAGCCGGGATGGGGATGCTCGACGGCGTCCTCTCGCTGATCCCGGTCGCGCGGGTCGGCTTCATCGGCCTCTACCGCAACGAGGAGACCCTCGAGCCCGTCGAGTACTACGTGAAGCTCCCGGCCGACATCGCCGACCGCGACGTCCTTCTGCTCGATCCGATGCTCGCGACCGGCAACTCGACCGCGCACGCGGTCGAGATCCTCAAGCGGGCGGGCGCCACGAGCATCTCGCTCGTCTCGCTGATCGCCGCCCCCGAGGGAATCGAGCGGATCCAGGCCGCACATCCCGACGTGAACGTCTTCGTCGCCTCGATCGACTCCCACCTCAACGAAAAGGGCTACATCGTTCCCGGACTCGGCGACGCGGGAGATCGCCTCTACGGCACGAAGTAGGAGCGGGACATGGTCTGGCACGAGCTCACCGGCCATCTCGAAGTCCTCTGGGCCTCGCTGATCGCGCTCGCGATCGTGGTGCTGCTGACGCCCGCAGTCGGCGGGATGGCCCGCCTCCTCGGCGTGGTCGACCGCCCCGAGAACGGCCGCCGCCAGACGCCGACGGGCGTTCCCCGGCTTGGCGGCCTGGCGCTCTTCCTCGGGATCTTCGTGCCGGCGCTCGCCTTCCTGAACCTGAACGGCCAGATGCGCGGGCTCCTGCTCGGCGCCGCCGTCGCGACGACCGTCGGCGCGATCGACGACTTCCGCGGCCTCCGGGCCTGGGAGAAGCTCGCAGGCCAGGTGCTGGCGGCCGGGATCGTCGTCTCCTTCGGCGTCTGGGTGCACCGGTTCACCTTCCCGTTGCTCGGCGTGCAGACGCTGCCCAAGGAGGTCGGCATGGTGCTGACGGTGATCGGGATCGTCGCCGTCATGAACATGGTCAACTTCTTGGACGGGCTCGACGGTCTCGCCGCGGGCGTCTGCGCGATCTCGGCGTTCTCGTTCTGCGTGATCGATCTCGCCCGCGGCGACATCAACGCCGCGATCCTGACCGCCGCCGTGCTCGGCGGCTGCATCGGCTTCCTGCGGCACAACTTCTACCCCGCCCGGATCTTCATGGGCGACTCCGGCGCGCTCCTGCTCGGATTCACCCTGGCCGCAGTGTCCGTCCAGGGCCTGTCGAAGACGGCCGCCCTGGCCGCACTCGTCCTGCCGCTGCTCGTGCTCGCTGTCCCACTGCTCGACACCTCGTTCGTGGTCGCAAAACGGATCAAGCAGGGCCGGCCGATCTACATCGCCGACCGGTCGCACCTCCACCACCGGTTCGAGAACATCGGCTTCTCGCAGCGCCGCTCGGTCGTCTACCTCTACATCTGGTGCGCGACCCTGGCGCTCGCCGCACTCGCGACGAAGTTCGTCCACCCGCATCCCGGCACGACCGCCCACCACGGCGTCGTCACGCGCGGCCACTGGGATCCGCTCAGCATCGCGATCGACTCGCTGATCGGTCTCGCCGCGATCGGCGCCTCGATCTACGTCGTCTACCTGCTCGAGATCGTCAAGCTCGCGAATCCGTTCATCCGCCGCCGTGAGGAGGCAACGCGCGAGGAGGCCAGAAGAACGGCGTAGCGGGCTAGCAACCGTTGAAACAAAGTACGTTGAAAGCCGCTCAACCGCCCACGATAGCGCTGTCACGAACTCGCGCCCGTTCCGGCAGCGCTCAGCTATGCTGGCGCCCGATGGAGCCGTCCTCGCCGCGTCCGTTTCCCCCTATCGAGGCGGGCGCCGTGCTCGCCGGGATCACCGCGGTCTGCATCGCGATCGGCACGCTGCTCGGCTGGATCGCCGGGAACCTCAAGGTCGGGCTGATCGTCGGCGCCGTCATCGGGATCCCGGCCGGAATCGGCGGTGTCTATCTCCGCTACCACGAGTACTTCGCATGATGAGCGGGTCTCGTCGCTGATGCCGACCGTCCTCGTCCCGCAGCCGGTTCCGCGCACGCATACGCCCGCGATCGTCGGCTCGGTCATCGTCGTCACTGCGCTGCCGGTGTTCCTCGTCGTCGGTTGGCCCGTCGCCGGTTGGGCGATCGCCGCGGTCCTCTGGGCCGCCAGTCAGGCGTTCGGGATGGTTCTCCAGCGGATGCCCCTTGGGATGGGTAATCTCGCGAGCTCTGGAGGAGTGGCCCTCGGCAGGATGATCCGGTCGATCACGGCAATGGTGGTGCTGCTCGCCGTGACCGTCTCGAATCAACCGGTCGGGGTCTCCGCGGTCGCCGTCTACGCGCTTGCGTTCACGGCGGAGTTCGGGACATCGCTGGTTGCGTACTACGGAGGGGAGGCAGGCACATGAAGCCCAGACACGTGAGGCTCAGAAACGTGAAGCTCAGGACGCTCTGTGCGACCCTGGTCGGTTTCGCGCTGGTCGCGCCCGCTTCCGCCTCCGCCGCCGACAAGAAGTTCAGCGTGGTCGACGAGTTCCAGTTGAAGGACTGGGTGCCGATCCATCTCGGGCCCCTCGACCTCTCGATCAACCGTGCGGTCGTCTACCTGCTGCTCGGGGCGTTCCTCTCGATCGTGATCGGGATCGTGACGATGCGCTGGCGTCTCTCGGTCGTGGCCGGCACCCGCCAGAGCTTCGGCGAGGTGATCTACGACATCGCGCAGACCCAGGTCGCAGAGACCGGGCTCCCGACCAAGGCGATGCGGCTCTGGTTCCCCTACGTGGCGACGATCATGATCTTCATCTTCGTCGTCAACCTGCTCGGCTTCATCCCGCTCCCGATCACCGGCCAGACCTACCACGGCTTCCCGGTGTGGGGGATCTACGCGGCCACTTCGACGATCTCGGTCACCCTCGCGCTGGCGCTCATGACCTTCGTCTTCCAGCACGTCGAGGGCATCCGTCACAACGGCCTCTGGAAGTACCTGAAGTCGTGGATCCCGGACGTTCCGAAGCTGCTTCTGCCGCTGATCGTCCCGATCGAGATCATCTCGCAGTTCATGCGCCTGATCAGCCTGTCCGTCCGTCTGTACGCAAACATGCTCGCCGGCCACATCCTGATCCTGACGATGATCGGCCTCGTGTTCATCATCCACACGCCACCCTGGCGGTTCTTCGGTCTGCCCGCTGCGTTCGTCTTCTACATCTTCGAGGTCGTGATCGTCGTGACGATCCAGGCGTTCATCTTCGCCGCGCTCTCGGCCATCTACATCGGAACGGCGATCGAGCCGGAGCATTGATGCGTTTCCTCGAAGCCGTACGAGTTTCCTTGAAGCCGCTTTCTTGAACCCAGAATAAGGAGAAGTCGACACAATGATGATGAGTCTTATCGCCGTCAATGTCGCCAATGCACCCGTGGTGCATGCCGGCAAGGCAATCGCGCTCGCGCTCGGGATCGGGCTCGGCGCGGCCGGCGCCGGCGCGGGCATCGGGATGATCTTCGGCTCGATGATCCAGTCCGTCGCTCGCCAGCCCGAGCTCCGCGGTGAGCTTCAGGGTCTGATGTGGCTCGGGTTCGCCCTCACCGAGGCGGTCGTCTTCTACGGCTTCCTCGGCAGCCTGCTCGGCTTCGTGCTCGTCTAACCAGATGCTTGTCGCAACGAGTCCTCTGATCAAGGTCATTCCGGGTCTGATGATCTGGACCCTGATCGCGTTCGCGATTACGTTCTTCGTGCTGAAGCGGTACGCGTTCGGTCCGATCCAGAAGCTGATCGACGACCGCCGCGAGCGGATCAAGCAGTCGGTCGAGGAGGCAGATCGCGTCCGCGAGGAGGCCCGCAGCCTGCTCGAGGAGCACAAGGCGCTGATCGGCCAGGCCCGCACCGACGCCGAGGCGATCCTCGCCGAGGCCCGCAGGCTCGCCGAGGCCCAGCAGGAGCGGATGCGCACGGAGACCGAGGAAGACCGCCACCGCCGGATCGAGGAGACGGAGCGGCAGATCGAGCAGGCCAAGGTCCAGGCGCTGAATGAGCTCCGGCAGGCAGTCGGCGCCCTCTCGGTCGAGGCCGCGGAGAAGATCACGCGCAAGACGCTCACCGACGCCGACCAGCAGCGTCTGATCGACGAGGCGCTCGCCGAGATCGACTTCTCGCAATTGGAGGCGAGCCGCTCATAGCCACGCCGCAGCGCATCTATGCCGGCGCCCTCTTCGAAGCGGCGCAGGAGAAAGGCCGCCTCGCGATCGTGCGGGAGCAGCTCGAGGATCTCGCCGCGGCGATCGTCGCCGTGCCCGAGCTCGGAGCCGTCCTCGTGAACCCCGAGACCGAGTCGCAGGTGAAGGGCGACGTGCTCGAGCAGATCCTCGGCGGCGCCGACGTGCTGATCCGGAACTTCGTCCGGCTCCTCGTCGAGAAAGGGCGCGCGGGCGAGATCGGCCCGATCGCGGCCGAGTTCGAGTCGCTCGTCGCCGCGCAGGAGCGGGTGCTCGACGTGGAGCTCACGACCGCCCAGGAGCTCACGGATGCCGCGTTCAAGCGCATCGTCGCCGACATCGAGCAGAAATCCGGCCGCAAGGTGCAGGCCGCGCGGAGCGTCGACCCCGACCTGATCGGCGGCATCGTCCTCCAGGCCGGCTCGATGCGTCTCGACGCGAGCGTCCGCGGCCGACTCGACCGACTTCGTCAAGAACTCGCAACCACAAGGAGCTAGCCGGCAATGAAGCTGAGGCCAGAAGAGATCACCTCCATCCTGCGCAAGCGGATCGAGGCGTTCGACGTCGACACGAATCTCGCCGAGGTCGGTGCCGTTCTTTCGCTCGGCGACGGCATCGCGCGCGTGCACGGGCTCGAGAACTGCGTCGCGCTCGAGATGCTCGAGCTCGACCACGGCGTCGTCGGGCTCGCGTTCAACCTCGAGGAGGACAACGTCGGCGTGGCGCTGTTCGGCGAGTGGGACAAGATCAAGGAAGGCGATCCCGTACGCCGCACCGGCAAGGTCGCCTCGGTGCCGGTGGGCGAGGGCCTGCTCGGCCGCGTCGTCGACCCGCTCGGGAACCCGCTCGACGGCCAGGGGCCGATCCAGTCCACGGAGACGCGCCCGCTCGAGTGGAAGGCGCCGGGCGTGATCGAGCGCCAGCCGGTGAAGGAGCCGCTCCAGACCGGGATCAAGGCGATCGACTCGATGACGAACGTCGGGCGCGGGCAGCGCGAGCTGATCATCGGCGACCGCTCGACCGGCAAGACGGCGATCGCCGTCGACGCGATCCTGAACCAGCACGACCAGAACGTGAAGTGCGTCTACGTCGCGGTCGGGCAGAAGGCATCCACGGTCGCCCAGGTGTACGAGCGTCTCCGCGAGGCCGGCGCGATGGCCTACACGACGATCGTGACCGCTCCCGCGAGCGAGGCGGCGCCGATCAAGTGGATGGCGCCGTTCGCCGGCGCCGCGATGGGCGAGTACTTCCTCTACAAGGGCGAGCACGCGCTCGTGATCTACGACGACCTGACGAAGCAGGCCGACGCCTACCGGCAGCTCTCGCTGCTGCTTCGCCGCCCGCCGGGCCGCGAGGCCTTCCCCGGCGACGTCTTCTACCTGCACTCACGCCTGCTCGAGCGCGCCTGCAAGCTGAGCGACGCGCTCGGCGGCGGCTCGCTGACGGCGCTCCCGATCATCGAGACGCAGGCCGGCGACGTCTCGGCCTACATCCCGACGAACGTGATCTCGATCACCGACGGACAGATCTTCCTACAGTCCGACCTTTTCTTCTCGGGCGTCCGCCCGGCGGTCAACGTCGGGATCTCGGTCTCGCGCGTCGGCTCCTCCGCCCAGACGAAGGCGATGAAGAAGGTCGCCGGCCGCCTGCGCCTCGATCTCGCCCAGTATCGCGAGCTCGAGGCCTTCGCCCAGTTCGGCTCCGAGCTCGACGCCGCAACGCAGCAGGCGTTGAACCGCGGCGCGAAGATGGTGGCCACGCTGAACCAGCCGCAGTACGCGCCGTGGCCGGTCGAGGAACAGGTCGCCGCGCTGTATGCCGGGATCAACGGCTTCCTCGACGACATCCCGACCGACCAGGTCTCCCGCTTCCAGGAGGAGCTCCGCCAGCAGCTCCGCACCGACAGCACGGTGCTGAAGGCGATCCGCGAGTCGGGCGATCTCTCCGACGAGACGGCGGCGGCGCTGACCGCCGAGATCGAGAAGTTCAAGGGCATCTTCAACGTCGAGTCGGCGGCCTGACCGTTGGCATCGACGCAGGACCTGAAGCGGCGCGTCCGCTCGGTATCGAACACGAAGAAGCTCACCCGGGCAATCGAGCTCGTCGCCTCGGCGCGCCTACGCCGGGCGCAGCTTCGGGTCGAGGCGCTGCGGCCCTACGCCGACCGGATGACCGAGCTGATGGCCGGCACCGCGCGGGCGGCCGGTGCTGTCAAGTTGCCGCTCCTCGAACGGCGGGACGAGGTGAAGTCCGTCGGAATCGTGGTGGTCGCCGGCGACCGTGGCCTCGCAGGCGCGTTCAACGCTCAGGTGCTGCGCCGCTCGCTGGCGCTCATGCGCGAGGCCGAGGCCGAGGGGCAGACGGTGAAGTTCTTCCCGGTCGGAAGGAAGGTCCAGTCGACGATCCGTTTCCGCAGGCTCGAGATCGCCGGCGGTTGGACCGGCTTCAGCGACAAGCCGACCTACCTGGACGCCCAGACGATCGCCTCCGCGATCGCCGAGGCCTACGTGAACCACGAGGTCGACCGCGTCGTCCTCGTCTACAACGCATTCGTCTCGCCGCTCGTCCAGCGGGTCACGGTCGCCGAGCTGCTCCCTGTCCCGCTCGAAGCCCTTCTCGCCGAGACGAAGGACGGGGATGACGAGCCGGCGGCCGCGAGCGAGCTCCCGGGCCACGAAGAAGCCGAGCACGCCTACGACTTCTACTTCGAGCCTGAGCCGCGGAACATCCTCGAGCGACTGCTCCCGGTCTACGTCGAGACGCAGCTCTACCGAGCGCTGCTCGAGTCGGCCGCATCCTTCTTCGGCGCGCAGGCCACGGCGATGCGGAACGCCTCGAAGGCGGCCGGCGAGCTGATCGACACTCTCACGCTGGCGATGAACCGGGCCCGGCAAGCCGAGATCACCCAGGAGATCCTGGAAGTGGTCGCCGGGGCCGACGCGCTCACCCAGTAAAAAACCCGGGCGTCCTAACCGCAACAGGTTCGTAACGTCTTATACTTGCGAGCCGGGCTCCGGACGGTTTTTCCCCAAGCGCAGATGCCGAGACGATGACTGCCGCAACCGAAGTACTGACACCCGGCGCCGCCGGCACGGCAACCACGGCGGCCCAGAGCGGCGCGCGCCTCTTCTGGCTGCGGTTTCGCGAGGACAAGGCCGCTCTCGGAGCGGGCATCGTGATCATTCTCCTGATCCTCCTCGCGATCTTCGGCGGCCCGCTCGCAGCGTGGCTCACGGGGCATCCGAACACCGAGAGCTACAACCAGACGATGCTCGACCCGTTCGGCCTGCCGCGTGGCCCCAACTCGCAGTTCTGGTTCGGCGCCGACGGTGAGGGCCGCGATCTCTTCGTCCGCACGATGTACGGCACGCGGACGTCGCTGATCGTCGGCATCGTCGCCTCCGGGATCGCGGTGCTGATCGGGCTCGTCGTCGGCCTGATCGCAGGCTTCTATCGCGGCGTGGCCGATACGGCCCTCTCGCGCTTCGGCGACGTCATGCTCTCGATCCCTTCGCTCCTGATCTCGATCGGAATCGTCGCCGCGTGCAGCTCGAGCAAGGAGGGCTGCATCCTCGGCCCGCACTGGTTCCCGTGGCGCCCCGCGATCCAGCCGGGCCTGACGCTCGTGATCGCGATCATCGTCCTCTTCACCTGGCCCTACATCGCCCGGATCGTCCGCGGCTTCACGCTGTCGCTCCGCGAGAAGGAGTTCGTCGAGGCCAGCCGCTCGCTCGGCGCGAGCAACTCCCGGATCATCGTCCGGGAGATCCTGCCCAACCTGGCGGGCCCGATCATCGTCTACACGACGCTGCTGATCCCGCAGAGCATCCTCTTCGAGGCCGCGCTCTCGTACCTCGGGCTCGGCGTTCCGCCACAGGTCGCGTCCTGGGGCGGGCTGCTCAACGATGCGCAGCGGTTCTACAACGTCGCCTGGTGGCTGATGCTCTTCCCGGGGCTGTTCCTCGTCATCACGACTCTTGCATTCAATCTTCTCGGCGACGGGCTTCGTGACGCACTGGACGTGCGAGCCGATCGTTGAGGAACTAACGGTGGCGCACGTCATTCGTCTAACCGTGTGGTCACTGCGATTCCCGTACCGGTCCGGTACGGGAGAAGGAGGGAGACATAAATCGTGAAGAACCCAATTCGTAAGCTGACGTGGCTCGTCGGCATGGTGGCGGTCGTTGCCGTCGCCTCCGCCGTCGGTGCGTCGGCTCACCCGGCAAAGCAGTCCGCCATCAAGTCCGGCGGAACGCTGAATGTCGGCTGGGAGCAGGCGTTCAACTTCACCGACAACTTCGACCCCACGGGCGAATACCTCGGTGACGCGTTCGGCGTCATGGACAACCTGCTTGTCCGCACGCTGATCGGCTACAACCACACCGCGGGCGGCCCCGGCAACATTCCGGTCGCCGACATCGCGACCACGGTGCCGAAGCCGACGAACGGCGGCAAGACGTACACGTTCCACATCAAGAAGGGCGTCATGTTCAGCCCGCCGGTCAGCCGCCAGGTCACGTCGGCCGACTTCGTGAACGCGATGCAGCGGCTTGCCAACCCGAAGGACGGCGGCCAGTACTCGTTCTACTACACCGTGATCAAGGGCTGGTCGCAGTACGCAGCCGGCAAGGCGAAGAGCATTTCGGGAATCAAGACCCCGAACTCCTCGACCATCGTCTTCAATCTGACGGCGCCCACAGGTGACTTCCTGAAGCGCATGTCGATGCCGGCCACCGGCCCGCAGCCCGCCGAGGTCACGAAGTGCTTCGCCGGCCAGGCCGGGAAGTACGGCCAGGATCTGATCTCGACCGCCGGTTACATGATCTCCGGGATCGACAAGGTCGACATCTCGTCCTGTGCAGCGCTCAAGCCGGCTTCCGGCTACGACGGTCAGACCCACCTCGACGTCGTGCGCAACCCGAACTACAAGCAGAGCACGGACCCGACGCGGAAGAACTACGTCGACGCGGTCAACTTCACGATCGACTCGAGCGACGTGGACATCTACAACAAGATCGAGGCCGGTCAGTTCGACCTGGCGACCTCGAGCATCCCGCCGCAGGTCCTCGAGAAGTACGCGACGACTCCGAGCCTCAAGTCGCACTTCTTCCAGAACTCCGGCGACCGCACCTGGTACATCACGATGAACGTGACGCAGCCGCCGTTCGACGACATCCATGTCCGTCGCGCGATGAACTACATCATCGACAAGGCAGCCCTGCGCCAGGCCTGGGGCGGCCCGACGGTCGGCGATATCGCCAACCACATCGTCCCCGACTCGATCTTCGGCGGCGCGCTTGCCGACTATGCGCCGTACAAGTCGATCGGTGACCACGGCTCGATTGCCAAGGCGCGGCTCGCCATGCGGGGATCCGAGTACTCGGACAAGACCGGCATGTGCGTCGCGAGCGTCTGCAAGAACGTCCTGCTGATCTCCGATGCCCGCGCAGTCGATCCGAGCATGGTCAGCACGATGCAGCAGGATGCTTCGAAGATCGGCATCACCTTCACGGTCCGCACGATCAACGGGGCATACCCGACGATCCAGACGGTCGCGAAGAACGTTCCGATCTCCGAGCGGCCCGGTTGGGGCAAGGACTACGCAGACGCCCTGACGTTCTTCTCGCCGCTCTTCGACGGCCGCAACATCATTCCGACCGGTAACACGAACTACTCGCTCATCGGGATCACGAAGTCGCAGTGCACCGCTCTCAAGGTGACGGGCGACTGCAATCCCTACAACGCGAAGACCGGTATGGGCGTCCCGAACGTCAACTCGCAGCTCGACAAGTGCGCGGTGCTGATCGACCCGGCCCGCCAGACCTGCTACGAGAACCTGGACAAGTACCTGACCACCCAGGTCGTTCCGTGGGTGCCGTGGATGTGGTCGAAGGTGACCCGCATCACGAGCAACAACGTGACGCATTACCAGTTCGACCAGTTCAGCACCACGCCCGCCTACGCGATGATCTCGGTCAAGTAGCGCGAGCAACGTTTGGTCTTGCCCCCGGGGCGCTTCGGCGCCCCGGGGGTTCCATCGCTCCAACGCACATACAAACCACGGGGACGGTACGTAAATGAGTGCTTTCGTCGACCTGATGATCTTCTTTGGCTGGGTCGTCATTCCAGCGATCGTCGCGTGGGTGATCGGCTCGAAGAAGGGCCGGCGCTACACCTGGCTCTTCGGCCTGCTCCTCGGCTGGGTCGGCGTGCTGATCGCCGCCTTCCTGCCGAGTCGCGCCGTCGCCGGCTCCGCCGGCGGGATCGGCCTCTCCACCGATCTCGCGCTGTACATCCTCCGCCGCGTGCTCTGGGCGGTTCTCGTCGTGAACGTGGTCGTCTTCGTCACGTTCCTCGTCTTCTTCAAGCTTCCGAACGGCAATCCGGCGCTCCGGTTCGTCGGGAAGTTCCCGACCCCCGAGAACATCGCGCTCGCCGAGCAGCGCCTGCACCTCAACAAGCCGTTCTACGTCGAGTACTACTACTTCGTCAAGAACTTCTTCGCCGGCGATGAGAACGGCTGGCCCGGGCTCGGCTATTCGTACGGCAACTACGTGTCGGTCCGGTCGGAGATCTTCCAGCGCGCGCCGCGGACGCTCTTCCTGATCATGGGGGCGGCGATCCTGTGGCTCACCTGCGGGGTGGCGATCGGCGTGATCTCCGCGGTCAAGAGGAGAACCGCCGTCGACCGGGGGGCCATGGGCTTTGCCCTGTTCGGGATCTCGGCTCCGGTCTTCTGGCTCGGGCTGATGGCGCTGTACGTGGTCTGGGTGAAACACCTCTGGATACCAGGGATCAGTCACATAACCGACGGGTCCGGCTACGTGCCGATCTCCGACGGGATCAACCACTGGTTCGGGCACATGATCCTCCCGTGGATCGTGCTCGCCCTGTTGTACATGGCGATCTACGCGCGCCTCACCCGGAACAACCTGCTCGAGACCCTCGGCGAGGACTACATCCGCACCGCGCGCGCCAAGGGCCTCTCGGAGCGGACCGTGATCCTCAAGCACGGCCTGCGGGCGAGCCTGACGCCGATCGTGACCATCTTCGGCCTCGACATCGCGCTCCTCGTCGGCGGCGCGATCATCACCGAGTCGGTGTTCAACATCCAGGGGCTCGGCTGGCTCGCGTACTCGAGCGCGATCGGGCAGGACCTGCCGAGCGTGCTCGGCGTCGTCATCCTGACCGCCACGGCCGTCGCGCTCGCGAACCTGCTCGTCGACATCGCCTACGCGTTCCTCGATCCGCGGGTCAGGTACACCTAGATGTCGTTCTCTGCGCCCGCTCCGGGCGACGTCTCGACCTCCACGGCGGCTCCAGGTCGCTCGACCCTCCTCGACGTCCGGAACCTGACCGTCCGCTTCCGAACGCGTGACGGCGTCGTCCAGGCGGTCTCCGATCTCTCCTTCACGATCCGCCGCGGTGAGACGCTCGGCGTCGTCGGCGAGTCCGGATCCGGCAAGAGCGTCACGAGCCTCGCGATCATGGGCCTGCTCAACCGGGCCTACGCCGACGTCTCGGGCGAGATCCTCTTCGAGGGCAGGGATCTCCTGAAGCTCACGCCTGAGCAGTTGCGCGGGGTGCGTGGCAAGGACGTCTCGATGATCTTCCAGGACCCGTTCGCCTGTCTTCATCCGATGTACCGGGTCGGCGACCAGATCGCCGAGGCGGTGCTCGCCCACCAGAAGGTGAAGAAGGCCGTCGCCTGGTCACGTGCCGTCGAGCTCCTCGACGCGGTCGGGATCCCGAACGCCTCGATCAGGGCGCGCGACTATCCGCACCAGTTCTCGGGCGGAATGCGCCAGCGCGCGATGATCGCGATGGCGCTCGTCCACAACCCGGCCGTCCTGATCGCGGACGAGCCGACGACGGCGCTCGACGTCACCGTGCAGGCGCAGATCCTCGAGCTGATCGACCAGGTGAAGCGCGACTTCGACGTCGGCGTGATGCTGATCACCCACGACCTCGGAGTCGTCTCCGAGACCGCGTCGCACGTGATGGTGATGTACGCGGGCCGCTCAATGGAGTACGGCTCGGCCGAGGAGATCTTCGGCGGCGCCCAGCATCCCTACACCTGGGGTCTGCTCGAGTCGATGCCGTCGGTCGACAAGCGCCTCGACGTGATGCTCCCGATCGAGGGCTCGCCGCCCTCGATGCTCAACCCGCCATCCGGGTGCCCGTTCAACCCGCGGTGCAACTACCGGTTCGAGCCGTGCACGACCCGTGTGCCGCCGCTCCAGGCGATCCCGAACGGGCATCTGGACGCCTGCTTCCTCCAACCGGAGCAGAAGCGCGAGATCTGGCAGAAGAAGATCGTGGACGAGATCGGCGCACCCGCGTGACGGCCACTGCGCAGGAGCTGCCGTCCGGGCACGACGCGCTCGTCGAAGTCCGGAACCTGACCAAGCACTTCGCCGTGAAGCAGGGGGTGTTCGCGGCGGGCAAGGGGATCGTGCATGCGGTCGAGGACGTCACGCTCACGGTCAATCGCGGCGAGACGCTCGGGATCGTCGGCGAGTCCGGATGCGGCAAGTCGACGACCGCCCGGCTGATGGTCCGCCTCCTCGACCCGACCGCCGGTTCGATCGTCTTCGACGGCCGCGAGATCGCGGGACTGTCGCAGAAGCAGCTCCGGCCGCTCCGCCGCGAGATGCAGATCATCTTTCAGGACCCGTACTCGTCGCTGAACCCGCGGAAGACCGTTGGTCAGATCGTCGGCGAGCCGTTCACGATCCACAAGACCGAACGCGACGTCCGCAAGCGGGTGCAGGAGCTCCTCGCACGCGTCGGACTGAGCCCCGAGCACTACAACCGCTATCCCCACGAGTTCTCGGGCGGACAGCGGCAGCGCATCGGGGTCGCGCGCGCGATCGCCCTGCAGCCGAAGCTGATCGTCTGCGACGAGCCGGTCTCGGCGCTCGACGTGTCGGTGCAGGCGCAGATCCTGAACCTGCTCAAGGACCTCCAGAAGGACTTCGACCTCACCTACGTCTTCATCTCGCACGACCTCTCCGTGATCCGGCAGGTCGCCGACCGGATCGCGGTCATGTACCTCGGGCGCGTCGTCGAGCTGAGCGACTCCGAGGCGCTCTTCGAGCATCCGCGCCATCCCTACACGGCGGCGCTGCTCTCGGCCGTGCCGCGCCACACCATCGCCGGCTCGAGCCAGTCGGCGCGGCAGCGGATCGTGCTCACGGGCGATGTCCCCTCACCGGTGAACCCGCCGGCTGCCTGCGTCTTCCACCCGCGCTGCCCGCGTTTCCAGCACGGCACCTGCGATGTCGAGATGCCTCTGCTCCGGACGTTCGAGCGCAATCACGAGGCCGCATGCCACTTCCCGGTCGAGCGCTGGCCGATGACCGAAGAGGAGCTCCGCCGCCCATTTGCGGGCGCGGCGACCGCTCCGACCGGTTAGGCAGCCTGGGCAAAGCCCAGGTACGCGGGCGGCGCTTCTAACTCACGCTTTCTCGCAGCGTCTTACCTTGTGGAATGACGCGGTGGCGCAGGACAACGGCCTGCGAGCGGGCCGCCCAATGGGTATCGCTCGAACTCGACGGCGAGCTTGGCCGCCTCGAGGAGGCTGCGCTTGCGCGCCACCTCCGGCGGTGCGAGCGGTGCCGGGCCTCGAGTGCCGAGATCGGCCGCTTCACGGCGCTCCTGCGCGCAGCCCCGCCGGTCGAGCCCGCAACGCCGATCATCGTCCCGACTCCGGCCTGGGCGACACGCAAGGCCCGCGCGACCCTCCGCGGCGGCGCGCTTGCGCTCGCGGTGACGGTCGCCGTCTTCGTCGGGGTGTCGCAGCTCCCGCAGTCCGCCTCGACGGACGGCAACTCGCTCGGCTTTGCCGGAGCTGCCGCCCAGCGGACGTTCGCCGAGGATCACACCCGTAGGGAGCCGATCGTGTACATCGTGGCAGGCGACCCGTCGGCTCCCTCGTTCGCAGCGCGCGCGCTCCTATAAACTCGTCAGCCGGCAGGCGGTGAGCGCGTCGTGACGACGCTCAGGGCCGCCGCCGCGACCCGTCAGCTTCCAGGAGACAAATGGCCGACTCAGCGACAATTGGCGCTGCCGACAACGTCGGCAGCCTGATCGAGATCAAGGGCGTCGTCGTCGACGCTGTGTTCCCCAACAAGCTGCCGGCGATCTATTCCGCGCTGCGGATCACGCGCCCGGACGGCACCGAGCTGATCGCGGAGGTGCAGCAGCACCTCGGCGACGACCGGGTCCGCGCGGTCGCGATGGACACGACCGACGGCCTGGCGCGCGGGATCGACGCCGTCGACACGGGAGCGCCGATCTCGGTGCCCGTCGGCGACGTCACCCTCGGGCGCGTCTGGAACGTCCTCGGCGACCCCGTCGACGGCAAGGAGAATCCGCCGGCCGGAACCGAGCGCTGGCCGATCCACCGCGACCCGCCTGCCTTCGACGAGCTCTCCTCGAAGATCGAGATCTTCGAGACCGGGATCAAGGTCGTCGACCTGATCGCCCCGTACGTGCGCGGCGGCAAGATCGGCCTCTTCGGCGGCGCCGGCGTCGGCAAGACGGTGCTGATCCAGGAGCTCATCCACAACATCGCGCAGCAGCACGGCGGCGTCTCGGTCTTCTCGGGCGTCGGCGAGCGCACGCGCGAGGGCAACGACCTCCTGCTCGAGATGGAGGAGTCGGGCGTGCTCGACAAGGTGGCGCTCTGCTACGGCCAGATGAACGAGCCGCCGGGAGCGCGCCTGCGGGTCGGACTCTCGGGCCTGACGATGGCCGAGTACTTCCGCGACCAGGGCCAGGACGTGCTGCTCTTCATCGACAACATCTTTCGCTTCGTCCAGGCGGGCTCGGAGGTCTCGGCGCTCCTCGGCCGGATGCCGAGCGCGGTCGGCTACCAGCCGACGCTGGCTACCGAAATGGGACAGCTGCAGGAGCGGATCACCTCGACGAGCAAGGGCTCGGTCACCTCGGTGCAGGCGATCTACGTCCCCGCCGACGACCTCACCGACCCGGCGCCGGCGAACACGTTCGCCCACCTCGACTCGACGACGGTGCTCTCTCGCGCGCTCGTCGAGCAGGGCATCTACCCGGCCGTCGACCCGCTGGACTCGACCTCGCGTGCACTCGGCCGCGGGATCGTCTCGGACGAGCACTACGACACCGCCACACGCGTGCAGGAGATCCTCCAGCGCTACAAGGACCTCCAGGACATCATTGCGATCCTCGGGATCGAGGAGCTGTCGGACGAGGACCGCGTCACGGTCGCCCGCGCCCGCAAGGTGCAGCGGTTCCTCTCGCAGCCCTTCCACGTCGCCGAGGTCTTCACCGGCACGCCGGGCGAATACGTCAAGGTCGAGGACACGATCCGGGGCTTCCAGGAGATCATCGACGGTAAGCACGACGATCTCCCGGAGCAGGCCTTCTACATGGTCGGCCCGATCGAGGGCGCCGTCGAGCGCGGCAAGCAGCTCGCGGCGGCGTAGGTTCCGTGCCAGGCACCGGGAAGAAGTTCGATCTCTCGCTCGTGACGCCCGACGGCGCCGCCTACGAGGGGCAGGCCGAGATGATCATCGTGCCGGGCCAGATCGGGGACATCGGCGTCCTCGCCCGGCACGCGCCGCTGATCGCGACGCTCAGGGCAGGCTCGACCCGCATCCATCCCGGCGGTGACGCCGATGTGCTCGAGTTCGCAACCGGGTCCGGGTTCTTCCAGATGCTTCACGACCGGGCGATCGCCCTCGTCGACGATGCCGTCGAGGCCTCTCAGATCGACGATGTGCGCGCACAGGCGCAGCTCGAGACGGCCCAGGCCGAGCTGGCTGCGATCGACGACGGCAGCTCGACCGCAGACCGGTGGTCGGTCGAGCAGCGGATCAAGCACGCCGAGAACCAGCTGGCGGTGGCGGGACGCTGAGAACCCCCGCGTTCGCGCTCGTGGTCGCCGCGGTGCTCGCGAGCGCGGCACTTGCCGTGGCCGCTGACCCGTCTCGACAAGCAGACAAGAACCGCGCTCTCCACATCGGCCTCGCACTCCGAGATATCGGTGCGGGTTGGACCGAGGCATCAGGGAAGCGCAGCCCGTACTCGATCGACACTGGCTCAGCCGTCGGGTCGAGCCTCACCGCGGCCTGCGAGGGGAGCGCGACGACGAAGACCGAGACCGACATCGTCGTCACCGCCGGCGCGCTCTCGGCGTTCGCCCACTCGGGCGGAACCCTCGTCTCGATCGTGATGATCTGGAAGACGCCCCTCCTGGCCCAGGAGCAGGTGGCCGACCTCGGCGACGTCGCGGCGCTCAAAGCGTGCATCGCGAGCGAGCTCTCGAAGTCGTTCGCCGCGGATGGATTCAAGACGACGCTCGTCGGCCTGAAGGAGCGCCCGTTTACCACCCCCGATCAGCAGTCGGATTCCCTCCGGATCGCGGCCAGGCTCCGGTCGGGAGCGACTTCCCGCCTCGTATACCTCGACCTGGTCTGCCAGCAGGACGGGCGCGGCCTCGTCGAGTCCGTGTACCTCTCGTTCGGCGGGCCCACCGACGGTGCGCTCGAGCATCGGATCGCGGCGATCTCGAGCACGCGGCTTCTTCGCTACGCCGTCTGAGGAGCCGCCCCGGACGTGTCAGTCGAGCGCGTCGCCGCCGTCGGATTCGCAGCGCGGGCCGCTGACGCTTCCGGGTGGAAGGCAGGCGATCGCGACGTTGTAGGTGAACGTTTTGCTGCCGCCGGAGGCAGTGACCGCGCACACGAAGTGGAGGAGGTCGCCGGAGCTCGGGTCGCAGCGGGTGCTGAGCTGGAACGAGTACCCCTGCGCGAGCTTCTCCCGGACCTGGATCTGCGTCACTTCGCGCTCGAGGCGGGGAATGCTGATCGCGGCGCCCGGCGAGGTGGAACCGCAACCGGCAAGCGCGGTGAGTACGAAGATGCCGCCGAGCAGCGCGGCGCTCGTCGGAAAGGGGTAGTTCACAGATTTGGCATTATGGCTGCTTGGCCGCGCCAGCAACGGATCGTCGGCTGGCACGTTGGCGGACGCCGGTGCTCGTTGCCGTCGTCTGCGTCGTCGCCTTCGACCTGGTCTTCTCGGTTTCGCGCGCCTGGCCGCTCGCGAAGATCGGGTACCAGGACGTCTCCATCCCACCCAGGGTCGTGCGGGACGCGGATATCGACTCGTTCGCATTCTTCGGACCGACAGGATCGTTCGTCCGCGCGGGCCAGGTGATCCCCCGCAACGCGACCTACTCGATCGTCGTCGGGCAGGATCCGCCGACCAGCGAGGACCCGCACCTGATCAAGACGATCCTGCGGCTCTGGCTGCTCCCGCGCACCTACGTGTCAAAGCCAGGCGATGCACAGTGGGTGATCGCCTACCACAAGTCCTCGGAGGACCTCGGCGTCCCGTATACGGACGAGACCGGGCTTTCGCCCAGCGTGAACGTGGTGCGCGTCACGCATTGACATCCGTCGACTTCGAGCTGATCTTGAACGATCTCGTGGTGCTCGCGGCCGGGTTCGCGTGCCTCTTCGCGCTTGGACTCGCGCGGCGGCTCAGGGATCTCCGGCTCGTCGGTCTCGCCTTTCTCGTCGGGTGGGCGGCGGTCGGCATCGTTCTCTGTGCCCTGCTGATGGTCGGTGTTCCGGTCAGGCTGACGACGATCCTGATCGCAGCCGCCTGTCTCGTCGGCGCCTGCATCCTCGCGAGCCGCCGGATACCCGCCGTTTCGGCGGGTCGAGTCGTGCAGTCCCGCCGTCCGCTGGCCCTGGCCGCCGCGCTCGGTGCGACCGCGATCATCGCGGTGGAAGCGGTCGCCGCGGTCGTGGTGGCGCTCACCAACTGGGATCCCGACGTCGATGTGGTGAACTTCTGGGCTCCGCGGGCCGCGACGATCTACTACTACGGCGGGCTTCATCCGTCGACCTGGGGGGCATACCCGCACCAGGAGTACCCGCCGCTCGGGCCCGCGATGAACGCGGTGACCTTCCACTTCGTCCACGGCTTCCACCCCTCGCTGCTGCCGGTCCAGCAGGCGGTGCTCGGCATCGCCTTCGTCCTCGCCGCATTCGTGCTCCTCGAGCGGTACGTCCCCCGCTGGATCTCGCTGCCCTCGCTCGCGTTGCTCATGACCGCTCCGTGGTTCTGGTGGCGGATGCAGTCGATCCTTCCCGACCAGACGCTCGCCTACCTGATCACGCTGGCAGTTCTCGCCTGCGTGTTCTGGCTGCTCGAGCGCCGACTCGCCTGGGTCGTGCTCGCGGTCGTGTTCCTCGCGGCGGCCGCGCTGCTCAAGCTGGAGGGCTCGCTCTTCGGTGGGCTGCTCGTCGTGGTCGTGCTCGCCGCCGGGTTCCTGCGCTACCGGCGTCGGGCCGCACCGGGGCTCGTGCTCCTGCTCGGGCCGCTCGCAGTCATTCCGTGGCGGATCTGGCTGAGCAGCCACGGACTCCGCGCCTCGGCCACCGACTACCGGCTGTCCGACGTCGCGAGCCCCGGCTACCTCGCCCACCGGATCTCGAGGCTCCACCAGGCGGTGGACACGATCGCGCGCTCCGGCGCGAACGACTTCCATGCGGCTGCGTTCGTGTGCCTACTCGTCTTCGCCCTTGCCGCCGCAGCTCTCCGCGTGCCGCTGATCTCCGGTGCGGTTGCTGTCTGGATCGGCCTCATGCTCGCGGGCTTCGTCACGATCTACTGGATCGGCCGCCTGCCGATCGGCTTGTACCTGGAATCGTCGGACGCACGGGTGGGAGGGACGATCCTGATCGCCGCAGCCACGCTCGTGCCGCTCCTCTTCGGGCTTGCGCTCGAAGCCGGCCCCGTTTTCGAACCCGGGCCGGATTTCGAACCCGGGCCGGATTACGGAACGTCGATCGCCGGCGCGCCGGCGACACCGCAGCCGCTGTAGCGGTTCAGGCAGCTCGAGATGAGCTTTGCAAACGGTGCCTGCTGCCACCCGTCCATGAAGTCGGCGTGGCCCGAATAGATCCCGCCCGAGGCCAGGAACACGTCGGCGCGGCCAACCGGCGGGTAGCGGAGGATGATCGAGAGCTCCGGCACTGCGATCGGATGGGAGGCGGGGCAGCGTCCGTCCTGCGAGTAGGCCATATGGTTTCGGTGGTTCGCGCTCGTCGCCTTACCGTCGGAGCAGTTCGGGAAGTTGACCTGGATCTCGAGGTCCGTCGGGGCGTTGCAGTCCGGGAGCCCCGCCGCCGAGAGGGTCGGCACCGCCGCCTGCCGCGAGCTCGAGGCGCGCACGAGCGGCCCGTAGAACGAGCTCTTCAGCACGCCGCAGTACCACTGGGTCACAGTCGGGCTCTGCGGCGTCAGCGCGTGGGAGTTGCCGGCGATCATCTCGAGGCCGCGCGGGAACGGCTTCACCGGCGCCTGGGTCAGTCGGCGGTAGTAGATCGTGACCCCGAGCGGGGCGATGGGCTTGCCGGCGACGTAGAGCGTCGGGGCCCAGTAGGAGGACGCATCGCTCTTGTCGCTGCAGGTGGTGCGGTGTCCGGCGAGCGTCGCCGGCGTCGAGTACGCGGTCGTCGAGACGTTCCCGAAGAACGCGTGGTCGTGCGAATGCGCCGGCAGGCCCGGATAGACGATCGGGTCGTCCGGCGCGCTGTGGCTGAAGCTGCAGTCGAGCACGAAGAACGCCCCGGAGGGAACCGCGGGCCCCGCCGCAACGGCGCCGGCCGACGCGCAGAGTGCCAGTGCCGCCGCGAGAAACCCGACGAGTCGTACACGTGCCATCATTCGCAAGTGTGCCACGGTGGCATGACCGAAGGTCGCGCCGCTAGATTTCACATGCAGGGAAAGACCGGAGAGCTTTGAAGGCAGCTTGGCGACCGGTTCAACAAACGCCTAAAGAGCCGCACGCAGCCCGGTTTTGACGCTCTTCGGGGCTCGGCGTCCTCTTCGGCAGAAAGGCGAGATGGCGAAGCGCGACGCAACGAGCGAGATCAGGCGGATCGCCGGCGAGCGAATCCTCGTGCTCGACGGTGCCTGGGGGACGCTGATCCACGGGTCGGATCTCGGTCACGAGGACTACCGCGGTGCGCGTTTCGCCGACCATCCGCGCGACGTCACCCGCGACCCGGACATCCTCAACCTGACGCGTCCGGATTTCGTCGCGTGGGCTCACGAGCGGTATCTCGCTGCCGGAGCCGACATCACCACGACGAACACTTTCACCGCGACCTCGATCGGGCAGGCCGACTACGGGCTCGAGGACTACGTCTACGAGATGAACGTGGCCGGCGCGCGGATCGCGCGCGAGGCGGCGGGCGATCGCTTCGTCGCCGGCTCGATCGGGCCGCTCAACGTCGCGCTGTCGCTCAGCCCGAAGGTCGACAATCCGGAGTTCAGGACGCACACCTTCGACCAGGTGAAGGAGACCTACGCGGAGCAGATGCTCGCGCTCGCCGAGGGCGGCGTCGACCTGCTCCTGCTCGAGACGGTCTTCGACACGTTGAATGCGAAGGCCGCAATCGCTGCGGCGCGCGAGAACGTTCCCGAGCTGCCGCTCTGGATCTCGGCCACGATCGTCGACCGCTCCGGGCGCACGCTCTCCGGGCAGACGATCGAGGCATTCTGGGCCTCGATCGAGCACGCGGAGCCGCTGATCGTCGGGATCAACTGTTCGCTCGGCGCCCACGAGATGCGCTCCTACGTCGCCGATCTCGCGCATGCAGCGCCCTGCCTCGTCAGTGCTCACCCGAACGCCGGGCTCCCGAACGCCTTCGGCGGCTACGACGAGACGCCCGAGGTCACGAGCCGGCTCCTGCGCGAGTTCGCCCAGGCAGGACTGCTGAACGTGGCCGGGAGCTGCTGCGGGTCGGGGCCAGAGCACACCTCGCAGATCGCCGCCGCGATGCGCGGGCTGGCGCCGCGCGTCATTCCGTCCGTTCCTCATCGAACCCACTGGAGCGGCCTCGAACCGTTCGAGATCGGCCCCGACACGGGCTTCGTCCTGATCGGCGAGCGGACGAACGTGACCGGCTCCTCGCGCTTCCGGACGCTGATCGAGTCCGATGACTTCGCCGGGGCGGTCGAGGTCGCCCTCGAGCAGGTCCGCGGCGGTGCGAACGCCCTCGACGTGAACATGGACGCCGACCTACTCGAGAGCGTCGAGGCGATGCGTACGTTCCTGAACGTGATCGCGACCGAGCCCGAGGTCGCGCGCCTGCCGGTGATGGTCGACAGCTCGCGCTGGAGCGTGATCGAGGCGGGGCTGCAGTCGATCCAGGGGAAGGGGATCGTCAACTCGATCAGCCTCAAGGAAGGAGAGGCTTCGTTCCTCGAGCAGGCCCGGCGCATCCGCGACTACGGCGCGAGCGTCGTCGTGATGGCCTTCGACGAGGAGGGCCAGGCGACCGATGTCGAGCGGCGCGTCGCGATCTGCGGCCGTGCCTACGACCTGCTGACGCAGAAGGTCGGGTTCCCGCCGGAAGATCTGATCTTCGACCCGAACGTGCTCGCGGTCGCGACGGGGATCGAGGAGCACGAGCCCTACGCCCGCGACTTCCTGGACTCGCTGCCGCGGATCAAGGAACGCTGCCCGGGCTCGCATACGAGCGGCGGCATCTCGAACCTGAGCTTCTCGTTCCGCGGCAACGACGCCGTGCGCGAGGCGATGCACGCCGTCTTCCTCTACCACGCGATCCGGGCCGGGCTCGACATGGGCATCGTCAACGCGGGCCAGCTCGCCGTGTACGAGGACGTCGAGCCGGAGCTGCTCGAGCGGATCGAGGACGTGATCTTCGCGCGGCGCCCGGATGCGACCGACCGGATGGTCGAGATCGCGGGGAGGGTCGGAGGGGAGGGGGTCAAGCGCGAGCGCGACCTCGCCTGGCGCGACGCGCCGGTCGAGGAGCGGCTCTCCCACGCGCTCGTGCACGGGATCGTCGACTTCATCGAGGTCGACACCGAGGAGGCGCGCGCCGCCCGCGAGCGCCCGCTCGAGGTGATCGAGGGCCCGCTGATGGACGGGATGCGGATCGTCGGGGATCTCTTCGGCTCCGGCCGGATGTTCCTGCCCCAGGTCGTGAAGTCGGCCCGCGCGATGAAGCGCGCGGTCGCCTACCTCGAGCCCTACATGGAGGCCGAGCAGGCGGGTGGGAGCGCGCAGGGGAAGATCGTGCTCGCCACCGTCAAGGGCGACGTGCACGACATCGGCAAGAACATCGTCGGGGTCGTGCTCGGCTGCAACAACTACGAGGTGATCGACCTCGGCGTGATGGTGCCTGCCGAGCGCATCCTCGACACGGCACTCGAGGTGGGCGCGGACGTGATCGGCCTCTCCGGGCTCATCACCCCGTCGCTCGACCAGATGGTGGACGTGGCGACCGAGATGGAGCGCCGCGGCGTCGTCGTGCCGCTCCTGATCGGTGGGGCTACCACCTCCCGCCAGCACACGGCGGTGAAGATCGCGCCGGCGTACGGGCACGAGACCGTGCACGTGCTCGATGCGAGCCGCGTTGTCGACGTCGTCTCGGGGCTCCTCGATCCCGCGCGCCGGGGCGCGCTCGACGACGACAACCGCGAGCTCCAAGAGCGCCTGCGCGAGCAGTACGCCCAGAAGGTGAAACGGCCGCTGCTCCCGCTCGCCGAAGCGAGGGCGCACCGCGACGAGGTCTCGTTCGCAGACCTGCCGGTGCCCCCGTTCAGGGGGCTTCAGGTCGTCGAGCCGCACGTGGCCGAGCTCGTGCCGTATATCGACTGGCAGTTCTTCTTCCACGCCTGGGATCTCAAGGGCAAGTTCCCGGCGATCCTCGAGAATCCGGCGGCCCGGGAGCTCTACGACGACGCGCTCGCCGAGCTCGACCGGATCGTCCAGGCCGGCTCGCTCACCCCGCGCGGGGTCTACGGATTCTGGCCGGCCCACGCCGAGGGCGACGACATCGTGCTCGACGGGACGCGGTTCTGCTTCCTGCGCCAGCAGGCCCTCAACGGCGACGGCCGGCCGAATCGCTGTCTTGCCGACTACGTCTCGACCGAGAACGATTCGCTTGGGGCCTTCGCGGTGGGGATCCACGGTGCCGACGAGGTCTCGGCGCGGCACGAGGTGGCGAACGACGACTACAGCTCGATCGTGGTCAAGGCGCTCGCCGACCGCCTCGCCGAGGCGTTCGCCGAATGGCTCCACGAACGCGCGCGGCGGGAGTGGTACGCGCCCGACGAGCACCTCTCCGAGGCGGAGCGGCTTGCCGAGCGGTTCCGCGGGATCAGGCCCGCGTTCGGCTACCCGGCCTGCCCCGATCACAGCGAGAAGGGCAAGCTCTTCGACCTCCTCCGCGCCCGTGAGGTCGGGCTCGAGCTGACGGAGAGCTACGCGATGGTTCCGGGTGCCGCGGTCAGCGGGATCTACCTCGCACACCCCCGGGCGAAGTACTTCTCGGTGGGCCGGATCGACACCGAACAGCTCGCGGACTACGCTGCTCGTAAGGGTCTCTCCGTGGTACAAGTGGAGAAGTGGTTGCGGCAAAATCTCTCGTAGCCGCGGCGCTCCTCGGGCTTTTCATCGCGGCAACGGCGCTCGGCGACGCGCCCACCGTGAGGCTCACGCCCGCCGACCAGGCGAAGGCCTCGGCGGCACTCCTGAAGCGCTCCGACCTCGGCGGCGGCTGGCTCGGGGGGCAGGTCAAGGCGAGTCCGCTGACGCCGCCCGACTGCCCCGGTTTTGCACCGAAGGAGTCGGATCTCCTCGTCACCGGCCACGCCGATGCGCGGTACACCTTCAAGGGGACAGGCGTCGAGCTCGACCAGGACGTCGAGGTGCTCTCCTCGGACGAAGCGGTGCAGACCGACTTCGCGCGAACGATCTCCCCGCAGCTCGGTCACTGCATCGCCTACCAGCTCGAGCAGCCGAAGAACGTGATCGACGTCTCCGTCACCCAGCCGTTCTTTCCGAACATCGGCAGTGTGAGCGCGGTGTACCGGGCAGTGCTCGATGTGCGAACCTCGCAGGGCGTCGGCAAGCTGCTCTCCGACTACGTCTTCTTCGGTGAGGGGCGCGTCGAGTACGAGTTCACGGTGGTCGCGCCGATCGGCGCCCGGTACGAGCTCTCGAGGTTCGAGCTCGGGCTCGCGAAGATCCTGCTGCGGCGCGCGGGCGCGGGAACGGCATGAGCGCCGTCAGGCCGGTGCTGGTCGCGCTCGTTGCGGTTCTCGTCGTCACGGCGAGCGCCGCCGCGGACGCGAACGATCCGAAGACGAAGATCGCGAAGGCCGACCAGGCGCACGCGGCGGCCGCGACGCTCCGGTTCAGCGACCTCGGCCCGGCCTGGTCGGGAGGCGCCGAGACGCCGAACTCGCTGAAGATCCCGCTCTGTCCCGCGAACCCGCCGAACTACTCCGCTCTGACGATCACGGGCCACGCCGAGTCCGGGCTCTCGCTCGCGACCGAGGGCGTCGACGTCGACACCGACGTCGAGGTGTTCAAGTCGAAGGCGCAGGTGGCGGCGCTCGTCTCGAAGATGCTCGGCCCGGCCCTCGGGAGCTGCCTCCGCTACGACCTCGTGAACTCGATCGGCAAGGCCGCGGCCGTCGGGGCGATGACGAAGGAGCCGGTGGCGAAGGTCGGCGACTCGGCCTCGCTCTACCGGTTGAGCCTGAGCCTGAAGTCCGGCGGGAAGACCGTCCACGTCCTCAGCGACTACCTGTTCCTCTCGAGCGGCCGCACGCAGTTCTTCGTGAACGTCGTCGCGCCCGCCAGCGTGGCAGGTCAGCTGGCGGGGCTGGAGAACAACATCGCAAAGACCCTCGCCGCCCGCGGCGGCGGGTGACACCCAAAGCTCTGCAACCGCCCGCTCCGATATCCTGGGTTGGGCAGGCGCCTTCGGGCGCCCGTTTTGTTGAAAAAGAACACTTCTTCGTGAGATGAGGACCACGCTCAAACGAGGGGTCGGCCGCGGGGCCGATCTCAACGGAACAAACGGCCACGCGGTCTTCCCGCCTGCAGCCGTCAGCTCCGTCTCCAAGTACCGGCAGGAGCCGCCGAAGCGAAGCGGCCTCGGGGTCTTCGGCCGGATCCTCCTCTTCGTGCTGCTGCTCGTCGTCGCGATCGCGCTGGCCGCCGCGGGCGCCGCCTACCTCTGGTTCCACGAGTCGGTCTCTTCGCTCCGCGCCCACTCACCCGCCGTGATCGCGGCCTCCAAGGAGCTGAACGTGAGCCTCCCGGGCCACGCCGCGATCGCTCTCGTCATCGGATACGACCAGCGGGCCGGGTCCGAGTTCTCGTCGAGCTCGCGCTCCGACACGGTAATGCTCGTCCGCGCCGACCCGACGACGAAGACGATCTCGCTGCTCTCGATCCCGCGCGACCTCGGGGTCCCGATCTGGTGTCCGAAGGACAAGACGGGGCCGTTCGACCCCTTGAACAAGATCAACTCGGCCTACGCCGACTGCGGTCCGCAGGGGACGGTCGACACCGTGAAGCACATGACGAACCTGCCGATCAACTACCTGATCACGGTCAACTTCCGCGGCTTCCAGCAGCTCGTCGACAAGATCGGCGGGGTCTGGCTGAACGTCGACCGGCGCTACTACCACGTCAATGACGGAAGCGCCGCGCAGGATTACGCGAACATCAACATCCAGCCGGGCTACCAGCTCCTCAGCGGCACGAACGCGCTCGCGTTCGTCCGGTACCGCCATACCGACGACGACTACCACCGGATCGCGCGCCAGCAGGAGTTCGTCCGCGCGATGAAAGAGCAGCTCTCGCGGAGCCTCAGCCCCCTGCAGCTGCCGTCGTTCGTGAACATCCTGAAGAAGAACGTCGAGATCGGCGGCGACCTCAGCGACAACGCAGTCCTCAGCTGGGGACTCTTCCTGCTCGGGCTGCCCGGCGGTCATTTCTTCCAGGACAAGATCGAGGGGATCACCGGCGACAGCCAGACGAGCACCGCCCCGCAGAACATCACGGCCGCGCTCGAGGAGTTCACGCACCCGAACGTGACCGTCTCGAAGACGGCCAATGCGGCTGCGCTCGGCACGAAGGTGAAGGTCAAGAACCCGACGCCGGCCGCCTCGAAGACGACGGTGCTCGTGCTGAATGGCAACGGCGTCGGCGGCTCCGCCGCGAACGCCTCGTACCTGCTCCGTCAGCACGGGTACGTGACGGTGCTCCCGCCGGCGAACGCATCCCCGAATGCGCCGACACAGGGCTACTTCCACACGGCGATCTACTACGACAAGCGCCAGAAGGGTTCGCTCGAGGCGGCAAACCAGCTTGCGAAGCTGTTCGTGCCGGCGAACGTCGGGCCGCTGCCGAAGGACAAGAAGCTCCGCAGCCTCGATCCCCGGGCGATGGTCGTCGCGGTCGTCGGGAGCACGTTCCACAACCAACTCGTCCCGCAGCCGACGACACCGGCGGCTCCGAAGCACGTGGCCCCGAACATCCGGTACGACTCGACGACCGGGCTCGACCTGGTGAAGCCCTACCAGAACCGCGTGCCGTTCACGCTGGAGGTGCCGACCGTCCTCGAGAGCTCGTCCTACCCCGATAACCAGTACGGCGATGTTTCGCACCGCCTCTACTGGATCGACAAGGCCCATCACGACAAGGCGATCGCTCTCGTCTTCAAGACCGGGGCGGGGGAGTACTGGGACATCGAGGAGACGAACATGCCCAACCCGCCCGTGCTCGCCGACAAGAGCTTCCAGCACACGATCAAGGGTCGCGAGTTCCAGTTCTACTACTCCGGATCGAACCTCAACATGATCGCCCTCCGCGTGCACGACCACAGCTACTGGATCGAGAACACGCTGCTCGACTCGCTCTCGAACGAGACGATGATCGCGATCGCCGCAGGCCTGAAGCCGCTGCCCGCGGGCAAGCACGCAAAGTAGAGTCCCGGGCCATGGCTCGGGTGGGCATCTTCGGCGCCGGTTGGGTGGGTCTCGTCACGGGGGTGTGCTTCGCCGAGCTCGGCCACGACGTCGTCGTGCGCGACGTCGTCCCGGAGAAGATCGAGGCGCTCCGGCTCGGCGAGGTGCCGTTTCACGAGCGCGACGTGCCCGAGCTGCTCGAGCGGAACCGCGAGCGGCTGACATTCACGCTCGACGCGGCCGAGCTCAAGGACTGCCCGTTCCTCTTCGTCTGCGTCGATACGCCGCCGACGCCGTCGGGCGACGCCGATCTCTCTCGGGTCTGGAGCGTCGTCGACCAGCTGCCGGAGCTTTCGGGGCGCGCCGTGCTCGTGATGAAGTCGACCGTTCCCGTCGGCACCGGCGAGAAGATCCGCCACGGGCTGGCAGACCGCGGTCTCGACCTCGGCTACGTCTCGAACCCCGAGTTCCTCGCGGAGGGGAACGCCGTGCGCGATTTCCTGCACCCAGACCGGATTGCGATCGGCGCGTTCGAGGAGGCCGACGGGGATGCCGTGGCCGGGTTGTACGCCTCGATCGATGCGCCCACGATCCGGTGCGACGTGAACTCGGCCGAGCTCGCGAAGCTCGCGGCAAACGCGGCGCTGATGACGAGGATCTCGTTCATCAACGAGATCGCGAACGTCTGCGACGCGACCGGTGCCGACGTGGTCAGTGTGGCCGAGGTGATCGGCTACGACCGGCGGATCGGGCCGCACTTCCTGCGGGCGGGTCTCGGGTACGGCGGTTCCTGTTTTCCGAAGGACTCGCTCTCGCTGAAACAGCTGGCATCGAACTCCGGCTACCACTTCCAGCTGCTGAGCGCCGTGATCGAGGTCAACGACCTGCAGAAGCGTCGCGTGATCGGAAAGCTCCAGAAGCACCTTGGCTCGCTCCGCGGCAAGAAGGTTGCCCTGCTCGGTCTCGCGTTCAAGCCGGGGACGGACGACATGCGCGAGGCGCCGTCGATCGTGCTCGCCGGGCGGCTGCTCGCCGAGAGCGCGGAGGTTCGCGGCTGGGATCCGATCGCCGACGGTCGCGTGCTGCCGGCGGGAGTCGAGATCGTCCCCACTGTGGCCGACGCCGTTCGTGGCGCGGATGCGGCAGTGATCGTGACCGAATGGCCCGAGCTCGGCGGGCTTGCGAGCCCCGAGACGCACGCGCTGATGGCGAATCCGCTGATCGTCGACGGCCGGAACCTGCTCGACCCCGCGGCGGTACGGGCGGCCGGGTTCGTCTACGAGGGGATCGGCCGTCCCTCCAACGGATCGGAGGCCTAGCGGTGGAGGCGATCATGCTCTGCGGCGGCAAGGCCGAGCGGCTCGGAGACGCGGCCGGCGGGCGGCCGAAGTCGCTTGTCGACATCGCCGGTAGGCCGATGGCCGCCTACCAGGTGGCCCGGCTCGCGAAGGCCGGCGTCGACCGGGTGATCATCTCGTGCGCCGACGGGCAGGGCGCTGCGTTCGAGGAGGAGCTTGCCGGTCTCGGGCCCGAGGTCGTCGCCGCCGAGGAGCCGGAGCGGCTCGGGCGGGGCGGCGGCATCGTCTTCGCCTCGAAGCTGCGGCAGGAGCCGGGCGATCTGTTCGCGCTGAACGGCGACGAGCTCGTCGCCGTGGACTTCTCGGCCCTGCTCGCACGCCACCGCGAGGCGGGTGCTGCCGGAACAGTCGCCGTGGCGCAGCCTCGTTCGCCTTTCGGCGTCGTCGACCTCGGGGAGGGCGACGTGGTCACGGGCTTCAGCGAGGCCGGCGCGATCCCCTACTGGGTCAGCTGCGGCATCTACGTCCTCTCCGAGGAAGGGCTCGCGCGGTTTCCCGAGCGCGGCGACCACGAGACGACGGCGTTCCCCGAGCTCGCCAGGGAGGGTCGCCTGTTCGCCTACCGTCACGACGGCCTCTGGCTGACCGTGAACACCCCGAAGGAGCTCCGGACGGCTGCCGACCACGTCGCCGCCCACCCGGAGTGGCTCTCGTGATCGACGTCGGTTCCCTGTCGCCGTGGGCCTTCGAGAGCCGCCGAGTCGAGAAGCCCTGGGGCCACGAGCTGATCTGGGCCGTCACGGACGTCTACGTGGGGAAGGTCCTCTTCGTGAAGGCCGGGCAGTCGCTCTCGCTCCAGTACCACGAGCACAAGGACGAATCGTGGCTGATCCAGTCGGGCCTCGCGAAGATCGAGCTCGGCGCGGTCGGCGACGACCACCTTGCCGAGGAGACGATCGGCGCCGGCGCGACGTTCCACTACACCCCGGGCACCGTCCACCGGATCACCGCTGTCGAGGACACGACGATTCTCGAGGTCTCGACACCGCACCTCGACGACGTCGTGCGGCTCGCGGACAGCTACGGGCGCGAAGGCACTTCGGCGCCATAGGTCCGCGGTCGGGGTGGGCGCGGCTCGCTCAGCCGAGGCTCGTGCCCGTGGGTCAGGCCGCGAAGATCGTGTTCCAGGCTGCGATGTCGTCCGGATACAGCCAGCGTTCGACTTGCCGTCCGTCGCGATACCGGAAGACGCTGACGACCCGGGTCTGCACATCCACGCCGGTACGGCGGGCGCCCATCGTGCTGATCGCGCAGACGTGCTGATCGCTTGCGAACACGTCGTGCTCGACCAGCCAGAAGCCAATCTCCGCGAGCTCGGCAAACCAGGCGAAAAGCGGTTCGCGCCCCTCGATCGTCCCCGCCATACGGTGCTCACCAGGCAGATGCCACACCACCTCCGGCGCGATCAGGGTCTTCACCAGGTCGAGGTCGCCAAGGCGGAACGCGTCAGCGGTCCGTCTGTACGCGATCGCGTCCGAATGCTCCGTCGTCACTGACGGGCGAGTCTAGGAGATAGCCGACCTCCTCCATCGGTCAATCTCCGGGCGGACTCGAGCTCGGCCTGAGCGACTGCCCGCAGCCTGCTCACAACGCGGTACGGTGCGCATGGTGGGGGCTCGCCCGCATTACCGGAAGCCAGGTTGGTTCACACGCAACCTCTTCAACCGCGCGGTGGCGGCGTGTACTCGGCTCGGGATCAGCGTCGCCGGCTCGCGTGTGCTCGAGGTGCAGGGCCGTAAGAGCGGAGAGCTCAGGCGGACGCCCGTGAACCTGCTCGGATTCGAGGGGAGTCGCTATCTCGTCGCCCCGCGCGGGCACACCCAGTGGGTTCGGAACCTTCGGGTGGCAGGCCGCGGGAACCTCCTGCTCGGGCGTCGGAGCGAGCCGTTCCGGGCGACCGAGGTCCCGGACGCCGAGAAGGTGCCGATCCTGCGCGAGTACCTTCGCCGCTGGAAGTGGGAGGTCGGACAGTTCTTCGGTGGGGTCGGGCCCGACTCGCCCGTCGACGAGCTTGTACGGATCGCACCCGACCATCCGGTCTTCCGTATCGAGACCTAGCGGCGCGGACGAGGCGCAGGTCCGGCCGACGATGCCGCGGAGCGCGTCGACAGCCGTTCGCGGCCGGCGTCGAGCGCATGCGGGAACAGTGCTCCGTCCTCCGGGGCAAGACGGCCGTGGACGACGAGGGAGCCGTCATCGCCCCAGTACCACCGACGTCGTTCGCGCTCGAGCTGCGAGGCGCTCAACACCGGGCCGGCTCGAGCAGCTCCGTCTCCTTCGCCGGCGCCCCCGCTCATGTTGAAGGAACGGCTGCAGAAGCCGAGAACAGCCAGTCGTGACCCCGGCGGCCGCGACAGCACAATCCCAGCCCGAGCTCGAGCTGCATCACCGGCGCCTCGAGCTGCGCGGCGCATTCGGCAACGACTCCTTCGGGCGCCTGGCCGAGGGTGCAGCGAGGTTCTTCGGGACGCCGCAGTACATCGTCGGCCAGACCGTCGCGGTGCTCGCCTGGGTGGTGATCAACTCCTCGCAGCTGCACCTCGGTTTCGCCTGGGACGTCTACCCGTTCATCGCCCTGAACCTGCTCTTCTCGCTCCAGGCCGCCTACGCCGCGCCGCTGATCCTGCTCGCCCAGACGCGGCAGGCCGACCGCGACAAGCTCCATTCGGAGCTCGTCGACAAGAGCCACAGCCGGCTCGAGCAGGCGGCAAAGGCCGAGACGGACAAGCTGCTCGAGCTGCTCCAGTCGAACACCGATCTGACCCGGCAGAACAAGGAGCTGACCGAGCACGTGGCGGAGCTGACCCAGCAGATCCATCTGGTGCTCGCCGGACCGGACAAACCTTGACAGGTATGTGATAAGGTTCGCGGCATGGACGGCTTCACTGTCGGCGCCGCCGCCGCGAGATCGGGCTGGTCGGCACGGATGCTTCGCTACCTCGAGGCACAGGGCCTCGTCGTCCCGGGGCGCTCGCAGGCGGGCTATCGGCTCTACGGCCTCGCACAGCTGAACCGCCTCCGCGGGCTCGCCGCGCTTCGGGCTGACCACGGCGTCGGGATCGACGAGCTCGCCTTCGCAGCCCGTCTGCGCAGGGAGCCCGAGCTGCGGCGCGAAGTCGACGCCTGGCTCGCCGCCGGGGACGACGCAGGCTCCTGGATCGACTGGGAGCAGCGCAAGCACGAGCGGCTGCTTGCCGCCTGAGAACCGACATCTAGACTGGCTCGAGAAGGGGAGGACGCATGGCGACCACGAAAGGCTACGACGTAAAGGACTTGGCGCTCTCGGCAGAGGGCGTACGGAGGATCATGTGGGCCGACCGGCAGATGCCGGTGCTGGCCGCGATCCGCGAGCGGTTCGAGGCCGAGCAGCCGCTCGCCGGGTACCGCATCTCCGCCTGCCTGCACGTCACCACGGAGACCGCGAACCTGATGCGCACGCTCAAGGCCGGGGGCGCCGACGTCGTGCTGTGCGCCTCGAACCCGCTCTCGACGCAGGACGACGCCGCAGCGGCGCTCGTCGAGGCCTACGGCATCTCGGTGTACGCGATCAAGGGCGAGGACAACGACACCTATTACCAGCACATCGAGGCGGCGGTCGATCACAAGCCGCAGCTGACGATGGACGACGGCGCCGACGTGATCGGTGTTCTCCATACCGCCCGCCGGGAGCAGCTCACCGACATCATCGCGGGCATGGAGGAGACGACGACCGGCGTGATCCGCCTGAAGGCGATGGAGGCCGACGGAGCGCTCGCCTTTCCCGTGATCGCGGTCAACGACGCCCGCACGAAGCACTTCTTCGACAACCGCTACGGCACGGGGCAGTCGACGCTCGACGGGATCATCCGCTCCACGAACGTGCTGCTCGCCGGCAAGCGCTTCGTCGTCGCCGGCTACGGCTGGGTCGGCCGCGGCGTCGCGATGCGGGCCAAGGGCCACGGTGCGCACGTAATCATCACCGAGGTCGATCCGATGCCCGCACTCGAGGCGCTGATGGACGGCTTCGAGGTGATGCCGATGGAGGAGGCCGCCAAGATCGGTGACATCTTCTGCACCGCGACCGGCGACAAGCACGTGATCGACGAGCAGCACATGGCCTCGATGAAGGACGGCACGATCCTCTGCAACACGGGCCACTTCAACGTCGAGATCAACATCCCGGCGCTGCGGTCGCTCGCGGTCGAGACGCGCGAGGCACGGCAGTTCGTCGAGGAGTTCACGCTGGCCGATGGGCGCCGGCTCTATCTGCTGGCCGAGGGCCGGCTCGTCAACATCTCGGCTGCGGAAGGCCATCCCGCGATCGTGATGGACATGTCGTTCGCGAACCAGGCGCTCTCGACGGAGTACGCCGTGCAACATGCGGCCACGCTCGAGCGCCGCGTCTATCCGGTTCCGCGCGAGATCGACGAGGAGATCGCCCGGCTCAAGCTCGCGACGATGGGCGTCTCGATCGACGTTCTCACCGAGGAGCAGGCGAAATACCTGGCCTCGTGGGACGAAGGAACCTGATTCGCTCGGCGGCGCTTGCCGCCATCGCCTTCGCCGTGATCGCCGCTCCCGCCGGAGCGGCGATCGGCTGGCGTCTGCTTTCGGACGGCCCCGCTTCCGGGGCCCCCCTCAGGAATCCGGTCGGGTACGTCGCATTGAGCAAGAGCTCGGCGCTCGCCCAGTTCGGCGCACGCCTGGGCGCCCCGGCGAAGACGAAGCTCGGGACGGTCGACTTCTCGAAGCGCGCGCTCGTCGCGATCCTCGGAGAGTTCGGCTGCCAGGATTCGCAGGTCGCGCTCACCTCGATCGCCCAGCACAGCAGGACGCTCGCCGTCTCGCTCACCAGGCAGCCGCCGCCACCGGGCACCGTGGAGTGCATGGCGATCTTCGCGACCTACCGGCTCGTGACGGTGCCGCTCCCGGCGCTCACGAAGCCCTACCCGACCCGCGTCGCCGTCACCCTTGCTCCAGCCTGAGCGGATCCTCCGGCTCGAGGACGACCGCGTCGTCTTCCTCGACCAGCGGAAGCTTCCGACCGAAGAGGTCGACGTCTGCTGCGTGAGCGCGGCGGAGGTGGCCGAGGCGATCCGCACCATGGTCGTGCGGGGTGCGCCGGCAATCGGGATCGCGGCCGCCTACGGCATGGCGCTCGCCGCCTCCCGCGGCGAGGACCTCGAGCTTGCCGAGTCGGTGCTTCGTGGCTCACGACCGACGGCGGTGAATCTCGGCTGGGCGCTCGACGAGATGCATGACGACCCGTCGGCCGACCGCGCCCGGGCGATCCATCGCGACGAGGTCGAGCGCTGCCGGGAGATGTCCGCGCACGCCGCGGGACTTCTCTCGCCCGGCACGCGCGCGCTCACGCATTGCAACGCTGGAGGCCTCGCGACGGGCGGCTACGGCAGCGCGGTCGGTGCGCTGATCGCCGCCTGGGAGCGCGATTTGCTCACGCATGTGTGGGTGGACGAGACGCGCCCGCTGCTTCAGGGCGCCCGGCTCACCGCCTGGGAGCTCGAGACTGCCGGGATCCCGCATGCTGTGATCGCCGACTCGGCCGCGGCGTCGCGAATGGCGTCCGGTGAAGTCGACGTTGTCTTCATCGGCGCGGACCGGATCGCCGCCAACGGCGATACCGCGAACAAGATCGGCACCTACGGCGTCGCTGTCCTCGCCGCCTACCACGGGGTTCCGTTCTACGTGGTCGCGCCGAGCTCGACGGTCGACCACTCGATCGCAGACGGTGCCGAGATCCCGATCGAGGAGCGCGACCCCTCGGAGGTGACCGCTCGCTTCCCGGCGCGGAATCCGGCCTTCGACGTCACGCCCGCCGGGCTGATCACGGCAATCGTCACCGAGCACGGGATCCATCGGCCGCCGTACGTCGAATCGCTCGCGAGCGCGGTGGTCGCGGCATGAAGGCGCTGCTGCTCGCCGCGGGCTATGCGACGCGGCTGGGCCCGCTGACCGAGACGACCGCTAAGCCGCTCCTCCCGGTCGGCGGCAGGCCGATGGCCGACTGGATCCTCGATGCGATCGAGGCCTCCGGAACGGTCGATGGCGTCCACGTCGTGACGAACGCCGTCTACGCCGAGGCGTTCGAGCGCTGGGGGGCGGAGCGGGGGGTGGCCGTCTGGAACGACGGCACCGCATCGAATGACGACCGCCTCGGAGCGCTCGGCGACATCCGCTTCGCGATCGAACGCGGCGGCTTCGGCGAGGACGGCCTGCTCGTGATCGCCGCCGACAATCTCTTCGAGTTCTCGCTCGCCGATTACGTCGACTTCTGGCTCGAGAAGGGCGCAGGCGCCTCTGCGATCGCGGTCCACCGGCTCGCCGACCCCTCGCTCGCCTCGCTCTACGGGGTCGTCGAGCTCGACCGGTCGGAACGCGTCGTCGGGATGGAGGAGAAGCCGGAGCGGCCGCGCTCCGACCTCGTCTCGACCGCGACCTACCTCTTCTCGCGCGAGCACCTCGAGCTGCTCGCGCGGTACCTCGACGACGGGAACCCGCCCGATCCGCCCGGGAGGTTCCTCGCATGGCTGTGCGAGCGCAAGCCGGTCTACGGGTTCCGTTTCTCCGAGGCGTGGCTCGACATCGGTGACCCCGACCAACTGCTCGAGGCCGACAACCGGTACCGCACGGCGGCGGGGCTTCCGGCGCGCGCGACCTACACGCCTTGACGCACGAGGCGAGCGACACGCTGGTCTTCGTTCCCGCGTGGAACGAAGAGCAGAACCTGCCGGCCGTCCTCGACGAGTTGCGGCAGGAGCTTCCGGCAGTCGACGTGCTCGTCGTCGACGACGGTTCGACCGACGGCACCGCGGAGGTCGCCCGCGGGCACGGGGCTCTCGTGCTCTCCTTCGGGGTCAATCGCGGGCTTCGCGCAGGGATCGCTGCGGGCTATGGCTATGCCCTCGAGCGCGGCTATGCGTACTGCGGCCGGGTCGATGCCGACGGCCAGCATCCGGCCGGTGAGCTGCGGCGGTTGCTCGACCGCGTCCGCTCGGGAGTTTGCGACGTGGCCATCGGCTCGCGGTTTGCGAGCGGCGAGGGGTTCGAGCCGTATCGCTACACCTCGAGCGGTGTGCGCCGGCTCGGCACGGCGCTCTTGCGTCGCTCGATGGCGGTCGTGCTGCGCCGGCCGTTTCTCGATCCGACGAGCGGCATGTTCGCGGCCAACGCGGAGGCGTTGCCGGTGCTCGCCCTGCCCTACACGAGCGGCGCGCCGGAGCTGCAGTCGATCTTGCGCCTGAGCGAGGCGGGTTTCCGGGTCGACGAGGTTCCGGTGAACATGCGCGAGCGGGCGAGTGGCGAGTCGAAGCTCCAGGGGAAGAAGGCCGTGATGCTCGTGCTGACCGTTGCTGGAACGCTCATCCTCGCCACTCGCCTCCGGGCACGTCGATCCCGTGGCTGACCCGGTTTCGGTCATCGCGGTTCTCGGTTACTCCAGCGGGCCGAGCGAGGTGCTGCACCCGATCTGCGTGGCGCGGCTCAGGCACGCCGAGGCGATCGCGGCCGGCGCGCGGGCGGTCGTGCTTTCGGGCCATGCGCGGCGTGGCGGCCGTGGGGAGGCCGAGCTGATGCGGGACGCGTGGAGAGGCCCCGACGTGCCGCTGCTCTGCGATCCGACGGCCCGGTCGACGGTCGGGAACGCCGCCGGGATCGCAACCGCCGCGCGCTCTTCGGCGGCCGATGAGGTCGTGGTCGTGACCTCCGGGTGGCATCGAGTTCGCGCCCGGGCGCTCGTCAGATCGGCGCTCCGCGGCTCGGGAATCGCGGTTCGCGTCTCGCCGGCTCCAGGTCGTCCGACATTCCGGCTCGCTGTCCGGGAGCTCGCGTGCCTGGCCCTGCTGCCGACGGTGCTCCTGTGGATGCGGGTGTCCGCGCGCGCGGCGGCCGGACGAGCCCGTACTCGGATCCAGGTGTAACGCATCTGGCACGAAGTTGGTACACGCGCGTTACGAGTGCGGTCGTAGCGTTCGGTGCGTGGCTGCTCGAGCTCCTCTTTCCCTCGCACTGCGTCTCCTGCAGACGGGCCGGGCCGCCGTTCTGCGACGACTGTTCGCGGCTCGTCGTGCCGCTCAGGGCCCCGTTGTGCGCGCGCTGCGGGGCCCCGACCGCCTGGCCGGTCGAGCGCTGCCGCGAATGTGCCGGGCGGCGACTCGCGTTCGCCTCGGCCCGCGCGGGGATCTGCTACCGCGGCCCGGCCAGGTCGTTCGTCCGTGCATGGAAGGAGGGCGGTCTCCGCCCGTTTGCCTCCCTCGCCGCAGACATCGTCGCTGGGCGGGTGCCCCGGCCTGCGGCCGACCTCATCACCTATATTCCGCCCGACGGCGACCGCTCGCTCCGGCGCGGGCACCAGCCGGCCGAAGGGCTCGCCCGCGAGCTCGGCATCCGCTGGGATCTCGACACGGCATCGCTGCTCTCGCGTCGACGCTCGATCGCGCGCCAGACCGGGCTGACGCGTTCGGAGCGGCGGGCGAACGTCCGTGGTGCGTTCGGTTGTCGCGGCCCTGTCCAGGGGACGGTCGTACTCGTGGACGACGTCTACACGACCGGGGCCACCGTGGGGGCTGCGTCGTCGGCGCTCAGGGCGGCGGGCGCCAGCGAGGTTCACGTCGTCACTCTCGCCCGGGCCGTGCGCTAACCTCGAAGGACGATCCCGACGACGTCAGGAGGTGCCAGGTGCGGCTTCAGATCAAGGGACGCAGTGACGTGGTGACACCGGAGGTCCGGGAGCATCTCGAGGCCAAGCTCGCGCGGCTCGACAAGCAGCTCGCCGACGAGACGCCCGTCGAGGTGGACCTCGCCGAGGAGACGAAGCACGGCCAGTTCACGGCCGCGGCGACCGTTTTCGTCAAGGGGCAGAGCCTGCGCGCCGCCGAGTCGACCTCGGATCTCAGGGCCTCGATCGACAAGCTCGTCGAGAACCTGGAGCGCCAGGTCGTCGGCTACCGCGAGAAACGGCGGTTCGAGCGCCGGCGCCGCACCGAGCACCATCGGGTCTGAGGAATCGCAGGCTTTGCGGAGCGCACGGTTCGAGGTGCGGGTGCGCGCGCCGGCTCCGGCACAGTAGGTAGGGATGGGCATCTTCCGGCGGGAATCGCTGCATGCCAGGCTCGCCCGCGAGGCGGGGCTCGAGCTCGGCGGTGCGAGCACTCCTGCGGTGCCGTGGGGTGCGCCCTCTGTCGCGCCGGTCGCCGCGGCGGAGATCGATCCTGCCCGCGCGCCGTGGGATGCCTCCGGGATCCACGGCCTTCACCGGGTCCGCGAATGGGACGTGGTGACGATGGCCGAGGCACCGGAGCTCGTGGGCGAGCGGGTGGAGTTCGTGGCGATCGCGCCCGAGGAGCTCGTCCGGGATGGGGCAGAGGGCGATCTTGCGCCTCTGATCGCGGCTGTCGAGCGCGACGTGCAGCGTCCCTACCGGGCCGAGGCCGTCCGGCGCCGGCGCGACTTCTGGGCGGTCGCCGCCCGCCGGATCCAGATCGTCCGGCTCCGGGGCGTCGAGGGCGAGGAGATCGAGCTCGCGAGCCACCGGGGCGAGCGGACGCTGACGGTCGACGGCGAGCAGCAGTTCGGCTCGATTCCGGCGCTCGAGCGCGACGAGCACGTCGTTCGGGCGAGGCGCATCGCCGGGGATGCCTGGGAGGTCGAAGTCGACCCGCTCTGAGCGGTCGCGGCCTTCCCGGCGCCTCAATGTGGGAAGGGGGCCAGCCGATACCCTGTAGTCATGGCAGAGATGGGCGACGGACTCGAACGGTTCTTCCGTTTCGGCGAAGGCCGGCGGATGAAGCGCGTCCAGGAGCAGGCGTACTACATCGCGACGCTCGAGCCCGAGTTCCACGTCCTCTCCGACCGCCAGCTCCAGGAGAAGACCGTTGAGTTCCGCGAGCGGCTCGCGAACGGCGAGGAGCTCAACGACCTCCTCTTCGAGGCGTTCGCCGCCGTGCGCGAGGCTCGCGTCCGCGAGTCCGACCAGCGAATGTTCGACGTCCAGATGATGGGCGGAATCGTGCTCCACGAAGGCGATGTCGCCGAGATGAAGACCGGTGAGGGCAAGACGTTCGTCGCGAGCCTCGCTCTCTACCTGAACGCTCTTCCCACCGTCGAGACCGACGACGGCCGGATCCTCGGCCAGGGCGTCCACCTCGTGACCGTGAACGACTATCTCGCTGCGCGGGATGCCGAGTGGAACCGCGGCGTCTATGAGCGGCTCGGACTCAACGTCTCGCACATCGAGGCCGAGCTCCAGCTCGACTTCGCGCGCCGCAAGGCTGCCTACGAGGCCGACATCACCTACGGCACGAACTCCGAGTTCGGCTTCGACTACCTCCGCGACAACATGTCGAGCTCGCTCGACGGCGTCGTCCAGCGCGGGCATCGCTACGCGATCGTGGACGAGGTCGACTCGATCCTGATCGACGAGGCGCGGACGCCGCTGATCATCTCCGGCGAACCGACCGGCGCAGCCAAGGTCTATGCCGACATGGCGCGGATCGCCCGCGGCCTGCGCGGCGTGCAGTCCAAGGGGTCGAAGGCCGACGATGCCGCGCTCCAGCACGAGTACGACTACCTGTACGAGGAGAAGCACAAGACCGTCTCTGCGACGGAGTCCGGGATCGAAAAGGTCGAACGGGCCCTGAAGATCGAGAACCTCTACGCGCCCGAGAACGTCCAGATCGTCAACCACCTCCAGCAGGCGCTGAAGGCCGAGGCGCTCTTCAAGCGGGACACCGACTACGTGATCGAGGACGGCGAGGTCAAGATCGTCGACGAGTTCACCGGCCGGATCATGGAAGGCCGCCGCTGGTCAGAGGGCCTCCACCAGGCCGTCGAGGCCAAGGAAGGCGTCACGATCCAGGACGAGAACCAGACCCTCGCGACGATCACCCTCCAGAACTACTTCCGGCTCTACGACAAGCTCGGCGGCATGACCGGTACAGCGAAGACCGAGGAGAAGGAGTTCGTCGAGATCTACGGCCTCGAAGTCGTGCCGATCCCGACGAACGTCGACGTCGCGCGCCTCGACAAGACAGATCTGATCTTCAAGACGGTCGAAGGCAAGTTCAACGCCGTCGTCGCCGACATCAAGGAGCGCCACGCCAAGGGCCAGCCGGTGCTCGTGGGCACGATCGCCGTCGAGACCTCCGAGCTCCTGAGCGAGCTGCTCAAGCGCCAGGGCGTTCCCCATAAGGTCCTGAACGCGAAGGAGCATGCGAGCGAGGCAGAGATCATCAAGGATGCAGGGCGGGTCGGCGCGGTCACGATCGCGACGAACATGGCCGGCCGCGGCGTCGACATCAAGATCGACGACGAGGTCCGCGGGCTCGGCGGCCTCTACGTTCTCGGCACCGAGCGCCACGAGGCCCGCCGGATCGACAACCAGCTCCGCGGCCGCTCCGGCCGCCAGGGCGACCCCGGCGAGACGAGGTTCTACCTGTCGGGCCAGGACGACCTCGTTCGGCTGTTCGCGGGTGACCGGCTCTACAACATCATGGACAGGTTCAAGGTCCCGGACGACCAGCCCATGGACCAAAAGATCCTCTCGAACCAGATCGAGAACGCGCAGAAGAAGGTCGAGGAACAGAACTTCGTCCAGCGCAAGAACGTCCTCAAGTACGACGACGTGATGAACGCTCAGCGCGTCGTCATCTACGCGCAGCGCCGCGCCGTGCTCGAAGGGCAGGATCTCTCGGAGGAGATCAAGGAGCTCTGGCTGCCCGAGGTGATCGACAACGTCGTCACCGCCTACAGCAACCCCGAGCTCGACGGTGAGTTGGATCTGAACGAGCTCGTCTCGGCGATGGATGCGTTGTACGGCACCGGCGTCTCGGCCGAGGAGCTCAAGGGGCTCGACCAGAACGCGATCGTCGCGGAGTTCCTCGACGACGCCCGCGACGCCTACGAGGAGCGGGAGCGCCAGATCGAGGGCATGCACGAGGGCCTGATGCGCGACCTCGAGCGGTTCATGGTGCTCCAGGTCGTCGACGTCCGCTGGCGCGAGCACCTCGAGAACATGGACTACATGCGCGAGGGTATCCACCTCCGCGGCATGGCCCAGAAGGACCCGCTCGTCGAGTACCGCAACGAGGGCCACGGCATGTTCATCGAGCTCAACCGCGCGATCCACGAGGAGGTCGTCGCCCTCCTCTTCCACGCGCAGGTGCAACCCGGCGACGGCACGAACGGCAACGGCTCCGGGGGCAGCTCCCGGCCGGCCAGCCGACCAACGGCGGCGGCGCACTGAGTTACCAACACGAGACGGTCTCCGGGGCCGAGGCCTTCGGCGTCGCCGCAGGCGCTCCGAACGGCGTGGCAATGCAGGGCAACGGCCCGGCCCCGGCGCACCGGTGCCGGTCGTCAAGTCCGACCACGAGAGCGTCGGCCGCAACGATCCGTGCTGGTGCGGCTCCGGAAAGAAGTACAAGCGCTGCCACGGCGCGTAGCTAGGATCGTCTCCCTGATGGCCGACTCAGACGCACCGCTCGCCGAGCAACTCGAAGGGATCGGGACCCAGCTTCTCTGGGTCCGTGATTACCTTTGACCCGGACAAGCTGAAGTCGCGTCAGGCCGAGCTCGAATCGGCCATGAGCGCGCCGGGCTTCTGGGACGACCAGGCCACGGCGCAGAAGATCAGCACCGAGCACGCGCGCGTCTCGGAGCGCCTGGACTCCTACGAGCGGCTCACGCGCGACTACGAGGACGCCCGCGAGCTGTACGAGCTCGAGCCGTCGATGGGCGACGAGATCGCCTCGACGATCGGGCCGCTCCGCGCCGAGCTCGAGCGGCTCGAAGAAGCGGCGCAGTTCAACGGCGATTACGACACCGACGACGCCGTCGTCACGCTCCAGTCCGGGACCGGCGGCACCGACGCGCAGGACTGGACGGAGATGATGATGCGGATGTACGAGCGCTGGGCAGCCGGGCGCGGCTTCAAGGTCGAGCTCCTCGACACGAGCCCGGGTGAAGAGGCCGGCCTGAAGAGCACGACCTTCACGATCGGCGGCGAGAACGCCTACGGCATCCTCAAGGCCGAGCGCGGCAAGCACCGGCTCGTGCGCCTCTCGCCGTTCGACTCGGCGCACCGCCGCCAGACTTCGTTCGCGACGGTGATCGTCGCGCCGCTCCTCCCGGACGACACCGATGTCGAGATCGACGAGGGCGATCTGAAGATCGACACCTTCCGGGCGCAGGGCGCCGGCGGCCAGCACGTGAACAAGACCGACAGCGCCGTCCGCATCACACATCTGCCGAGCGGGATCGTCGTGCAGTGCCAGAACGAGCGGTCGCAGTCGGCGAACAAGCAGACCGCGATGCGCGTGCTCAAGTCGCGGCTCGTCGAGAAGGCGGAGGAGGAGCGTGAGGCGATGATGGCGAAGGAACGTGGAGGTGCCGCCGACACCGGCTTCGGCGGCGAATGGATACGCAGCTATGTCCTCCATCCCTACCAACAGGTCAAGGACGCGCGAACCGGCTACGAGACCGGAAATACGCAGGGCGTCCTCGACGGAAACCTCGATCCGTTCATCCATGCGTACCTGCTTGCGAAGGCTGCCGGACGGGTCGGGTAGCTGCGTGGGTTATGCTTTCCCGACTCTTCGCCCGTGGGCCTCGGTATGACTGAGGCGCCGCTTTCCTAACGTGGACGATCGAGACCTCATACTCTCCCCGACTGCGACGGCACTTGCCGAGCCGCCGGCGGCACCTGAGCAGGGTCCGGCGGGCACGGGGTCGATGATCGTGTTCGACAACGTGACGAAGGTCTACGAGCCCGACGTGGTGGCGCTCGACGACGTGACGTTCCACATCGACAAGGGCGAGTTCGTGTTCGTGGTCGGTGCCTCCGGGTCGGGCAAGTCGACCCTCGTCCGGCTCCTCCTGAAGGAGCTCGAAGCGAGCAAGGGCAAGATCGTCGTCGGCGGCCGCGACCTGACGAGGCTCAAGCGCTCGAAGGTCCCGATGCTCCGCCGCAACATCGGGTGCGTCTTCCAGGACTTCAAGCTCCTCCCGAATCGCAGCGCCGCCGAGAACGTCGCCTACGCCCTCAAGGTGCAGGGCGAGAGCCGCAGCTCGATCCGCAAGAAGGTTCCCGAGGTACTCTCGATGGTCGGCCTCTCGAACCGGATGAACTCGCTCCCCGACGAGCTCTCGGGCGGGGAGCAGCAGCGCGTCTCGATCGCGCGCGCCTTCGTGAACCATCCGCCGCTCCTCGTGTGCGACGAGCCGACCGGCAACCTCGACCCGGATACCTCCGTCGGGATCATGCAGCTCCTCTACCGGATCAACATGGCGGGGACGACCATCCTGATGGTCACCCACGACCGCGAGATGGTGGACAAGATGCGCAAGCGCGTGATCCAGCTCGAGGGCGGGCGCCTCTCCCGCGACGAGCGCCGCGGGGGGTATACGGGCGAATGAGACTGCGCCTACTGATCTCCGAAGCCTGGCGGAGCCTGGGCGCGAACCTCTCGACGACGTTCGCGGCGATGATGACGGTGCTGATCGGGATGTTCCTGCTCGGGCTGCTGATCGCACTCGGCACCTGGACGATCTCCTGGTCGAACCACGTCAAGCACGAGCTCGGCGTGAAGATCGACATGAAGATCAACTCGAACCCGGGCGGCCCGGCGACGAAGGCGCAGGAGAACGCCGTCGCGCGCAGCCTTTCGGCGAACCCGCTCGTCGGCAAGTTCCATTTCATCCCCAAGGCCGTCGCGCTCCAGCAGATGCGCAAGACCGAGCCGCTGCTCGTGAAGTCGGTCCCGTGGAACCCCTTCCCGGATCAGTTCGTCGTCACCCCGAAGCACGGTGAGGACATCTCGAAGCTCTACGCGAGCCTCCACCCGCTCGAACCCGGGGTACAGGAGATCATCCACGACACGCACGACTCGAACCGGATCCTCCACTTCGTGAAGTGGGTCGATCTGATCTTCCTGATCGCGGTCGTGATCCTGCTCGTATCGGCATCGCTCCTGATCGCGAACACGATTCGGCTCTCGATCTTCTCCCGACGCCGTGAGATCGAGGTGATGAAGCTCGTCGGCGCCACGAACTGGTTCGTCCGCGGCCCGTTCATGATCGAAGGCCTGCTCTGCGGCCTCGGAGGGGCGCTCCTGGCCGTGCTGTTGCTCCTGATCGGCAAGGAGGTTGCCGTACCGGCGATCCTCCACAACGCCCTCTCGACGGCGCATGACGTGCATGCGCTGGCCTTCCCGCTCACCGCGCTGGCGCTGATCGCCATCGGGCTCGCGCTCGGGGCGCGTCGGCTCGGGCTTGACCGTCCGACGATTCTTGAAGGTCTAGGCCCGATGGGGGATCGCGCTACTCGCTTCGCTCGTCGCAGTGCTCGTCGCGGCGGGTCGCGCTCGGCTCGTCCACGACGGAGGCGAGTACCAGCCTTGTCCGCGGCCGAGTCGGACGCGTCTCCTTGGTCGCCCGCCCTCCCCAGAAGCACCCCTATCCCACCCCAAGCCTCTAGCCTCGCACCATCCGCGTTCAGACCCGCCGTCGTCGAGGTGGGCCGCCGGGGCAAGCTCCTCTCCGGCGAGCCGTACTTCGCCCCGGAATCCCGATCGTGCTCGATCCGAGAGGGCCGGCTGGAAGTCTGCGCAAGGGAGATCTGGCCGTCATCCGGTCTGGCCGCGGCCGTGCGCGGGTCGAGCGCGTCCTCGGGAGCGCGAGCCGCATCGAGAACGTGCTGGAAGCGCTGCTCGTCGAGAACGGGGCGCTTGGCAGCTTCGAGCCCTACGAGGAGCCGCAGCCGAATCTCGACGGCCGCGTCGACCTTCGGGAGCTGACGACGATCACGATCGACCCCGACACCGCGAAAGACTTCGACGACGCGCTCTCGTTCCGCCGGGAGCCCGAGGGAATCCGGGCGTGGGTGCACATCGCGGACGTCTCGTTCTTCGTGACGGCCGGGTCGCCGCTCGACGACGGGGCTGCCGAGCGCGCCCTCTCGACCTACGTTCCGGGCCATGTCGCGCCGATGCTGCCGCACGGGCTCTCCGACGATGCCTGCTCGCTGCGTCCGCACCTCGACCGCCTGTGCGTCACGGTCGAGATGCCCCCGAGCGGCGAGCCGCTGTTCTACCGCTCGGTGATCAACTCGAACGCCCGGCTCACCTACGGCCAGGCCGAACGTCGCGACGCCGCCCCCGAGATCCTCGAGCAGCTCGACCTGAACGCCGAGGTGGCAACCGCACTCCGGGCCGAGCGCTTTCGCCGGGGTGCGCTGGAGATCGCAACCCCCGAGATCGCGTTCTCGTTCGCCGACGGCCGGGTCTCGGGCGCGTGGCGCGAGTCCGAGCCGCACGCCCACATGCTCGTCGAGGAGCTGATGATCCGCGCGAACGAGCACGTTGCGGCCTTCCTGGCAGGTCGCGGGCGCCAGGCGCTGTACCGCGTCCACGAGCGTCCCGACCCCAGTTCGATCACGCGGCTCCTGAAGCAGCTCGCCGACCTCGAGATTCCCACGCCGCCCGCGCCCAAGCGCATCTCGCCGCAGGAGGGTGCCGAGCTCGCCGGCGCGATCTCACGGCGCGTCACCGAGTACATGGCGCAGTCGGGGCGCGGGAGGGAGGCGTTCCCGACGCTCATCCTGCGCTCGTTGAAGCAGGCCCGCTACGACCCGGCGAACCTCGGCCACTCGGGTCTCGCGAGCGTCGCCTACTGCCATTTCACCTCGCCGATCCGGCGCTACCCCGATCTCGTCGTCCACCGCGCGCTCCTGCGCGAGCTCGCTCTCGGGGACGACCCGATCCCGAGCGACCTGCCGGCGCTCGCCGAGCACACCTCGGCGCGGGAGCGAGACGCCGGCAAAGATCGAGTACCTCGCAGACGACATCTGCCTCGCCTGGCTCCTCGACGACGTCCTGCTCGAGCGAGGCTGGGAGGAGCCCTGGGACGGCGAGATCATCGGGATGATCGGTTCCGGGCTCTTCGTTCGCTTCGGGGACGTTTTCGAGGGGATGCTGCCGGCGCGCAAGCTCCCCGGCGAGTTCTTCGAGCTGAACGAGACCGGCACCGCGCTTGTCGGCCGCCGCTCCGGGCGGCGATACCGCCTCGGCGACCCGATCGAGGTGCGGGTCGAGTCGATCGTGAAGCACGAGGGCAAGGTCGAGCTGGCCCCCGGTGGGCAGGGCACCCGTCCGCCGCGCAAGCCGCAGGACCGCAAACCGCCCACCAAGAACAAGAAGAAGAGCGGTGGTGGCGGCCGCCGCGGCCGCGGCCGGCGCTAGCCGCAGCCCTACAATCGAGGCGGGATGGCAGAGAAGCTGATCGCCGACAATCGCAAGGCCCGCCACGAGTACGAGCTGCTCGAGCGGGTCGAGGCCGGCCTCGTGCTCACGGGCACCGAGGTGAAATCGCTGCGCGACGGCCGCGCCGTGCTCGGGCAGGCCTACGCCGACGTCCGCGACGGGGAGGCGTGGCTGCACGGTGCCGAGATCGCGACCTACGATAAGGGAAATCGCGCCAACCACGATCCGACCCGCACCCGCAAGCTGCTCCTCCACCGCCGCGAGATAGACCGGATCTACGGCCAGATCCGCGAGAAGGGCCTGACCCTCGTCCCAACGCGCCTGTACTTCAAGGATGGCCGGGTCAAGATCGAGCTCGCGCTCGCCCGCGGCAAGGACGTGCGCGACAAGCGCCGCACCGTCGCCGACCGCGACGCGAAGCGCGACATCGAGCGCGCCCTCAAGTCGAGGCGCTGATGGGCCCCAAGGAGCGTGAGCGCGTTCTCGAGCGGTTGCGCGGCATGCTGCCTCGGCCTGCCGGAGGTGGAGGAGCGCCGGAGCCACGGCGCGCCCACGTTCTTCGTCCGCGGCAAGAAGCCGTTCGTGATGGTGCTCACGGACCATCACGGCGACGGCCGCTTCGCGATCTGGTGTGCGGCCCCGGACGGCGTTCAGGCGATGCTCGTCGATGCCGATCCCGAGAAGTTCTTCGTGCCGCCGTACGTCGGCCACCGAGGCTGGCTCGGGGTGCGCCTCGACCAAGGTGTCGACTGGAACGAGCTCACCGGGATCGCCGAGGACGCGTTCGCCGAGATCGCGCCGGCGAAGCTCGTCGCGGCCGCTGCGCGCGCCGAGTGAGCCATGCGCTCTCGTGCGTCCTCCTTGATCCGGCTAGCATGTGTCAACAAACACATACGGGGGCGCCATGGTTTCGACGTGGTCGGTTCTCCGGCAGAGCTGCAAGCGGAGGTCTCCGGTCGGCCTGGTTAAACAACCGGAAAACAAACGCAAGTGCGGAAAATCACCTCGCACTCGCTGCCTAGCCTAAACACCTAGCCAGCGTGTCGCCCCGAACTCGGCCCGTGGTTCGGGATCCCGGCATCAGAAAACGGGCTGGCGCCAAAGGAACGCCGATCGCCGGCGGCGCGAGATCTCAGGATGGCTAGCTCGACGGTAGGTCTGGTAGCGAACCAGCCGTTCGAGCGAAACTCCAATCGCAACCTAAGCTTGTAGACGCTCGGTCGGTGCGTCCGCGGACGCGGGTTCGATTCCCGCCGCCTCCACTCAACCACCTCCACCGCGGCGGCGAGCTCCGGCTCGAGCTCACGGAACGAGAAGCGGAGCTCCGATAGGACGTCCGGGTCGGTAGTGACTGCCAGTGCTGTCCCTTGCGAAGATCACCCAAAAGGGTGTCTGAAGCAGGGGGACATTCGACCGAAGAGGATTGAGCAGTCGCGCGGATAATCCCGCTCGAGAGAGAAAATCTATTACCGGTGGGGCGTACCGGATACCGAAAGGAACATCAACGGATGAGCCACCACTGGAAGCTCCGCCGCGTGACGAGTTCGCGCGCGCGGAGAACTCGTCTTCTTGGCGTTGGGTTCGCTACAGTCGCGGCGGCCTTGGCCGCGACACTCGCGTTCTCGGTCGCAGCGGCGGATGCCGGCACGCCGACCAACATCAGCTGGTCGGTTTCGAACAACCAGGTCGGCGCGACGGGCGTCTCGTACTCGTACTCGTTCACGGCCGCGACGACCGGGACGATCAAGACGATCACTTTCGCGGTTTCGGGTTCCGGGCTCGCTGGGACACCGACGATCAACCGGAACTACGGGGTCGGCGCAGGCACAGTGAGTCGAACAGGCCAGACGATCACGTATACCGTCACGAGCGCCGTCTCCGTATCGGCCGGCATCCCTATCTACCTCGAGTTCGGCGGCCTGACGAACTCGTCAACGGCCGGAAGTTACACGACCGTGATCACCACTCAGACCGCGGTTCCGGCGACGATCGACACAGGCACGACGCCGTCGGTCACGCTGGCTGCAAACAACACCGCGGCCACGGTCAGCATCGCGAAAAGCCTCACCTTCACCGTGAACACCACAGCGTTCGAGCTCGACATGGACCCGAGCCTGCCGGCGCTCGCCGATCAGACCGCCACGGTCGGCCTCACGGTGCAGACGAATGCGCATTCCGGTTACACGCTGACTGTCGGTGATAGCGCGACGGGTCTGCAAAGCGCCGCGACCGGGAACCCGGTGATTCCGAAGGTCTCGACCGGCAAAGCAACCTCGGCGGCCTGGCCTGGTGCCCCGGACTGGGGGTACACGGTGACGGGAACGGGGGCAACGATCGACCCGGCCTTCAGCGGCTCCAAGTACGCCGGTTACACCTCCGCGGGCGAGCAGATCGCGAGCCGCGCCGGAACCACCGGCGGCGCGGCAGACACGATCGCGATCGCTAACCGCGTCGCGATCGATTACTCGGTCGCCACTGGGGTCTATACCGACACGCTCACCTACACGGTCACGCCGAACTACACGTGATCCGCCGATCTGTTACCGGCCGTCGGCAGTTGATGCAGGCCGCGGCGCTCGCCGCGGCCTGTGCCTTCAGTCTCACCGTCGTGGCAGGGGCTGCGATGTCGGCAACGCCTTTGGGTTCGGCCCGTTCGCTCGCGGTCTCCGTTCCGCCGATCCCGATCTCTATCTCCGCCGGGCACAGCGCACGAACGCTGATCCGGGTGATCAACCCCGATCCTTCCCCGATCCTGGTCACTCTGTCGGGCCGCGCTGTCACGCTGGGAGACAACGGGCAAGTCCGGATCGGGACAGGCCCGGACCCCGTCTGGAGCCGCCTCGGCAACTTCCCGACCCGGACGTTCCGTGTTCCCGGTGCCGGATATGTCAACCTGCACATCACCATCCACACCCCGAAGCGACTGGCGCCAGATCTCTACTTCCTCGGCTTCCTGGTGACCCCACACGTGACCAAACCCGGTGATCTCCAGGTCATCAACCAGATCGGGTCCTTCGTTACCGTCGACATTCCCGGTCCACGCCTCACCAAGCTCGCGGGCAGCCTCAAAAGCCCGAGCTTCGTGTTCGGGTCGCATGCCACCGGAACAGTCTTCGTCTCGAACGTGGGACATGCCGCCGTCCAGTACTGGGGCGAGGCTGATACCACCTCTTCACCCGGGAGCTCGGCGGTGACGCAACAACGGTTCGACCCGTCGCTGCTTCCGCAAGGCCGTACGCGTACGTTCACCGTCGTCGCCAAACCCAACTGGCCGGTCGGAATGGTGACGACGACCGTGCACCTGATCTACCCGGGCCGGACCGCAGCCACGACCAAAGAGCTCGTCTTCACCAAGCGTGTACTCGTCGTCAGCCCGCTCGTGCTGTACGCGCTTGCGATCCTGCTCGGATGCGGCGGCGTCTTCGTCGTACTTCGCCTGCTTAGGCGAACCACCAGGACGCTAGGAACGTAAGCCCCGCCGACGAACAGGGCATGTTGGCGGGCTCGATGCTGTCAGCCGTCGATCTAACGTCAAAAGTGCCAACTGCGAGGCCCTGCCGGAGCTTGTAGGGGTCGGGTGCATCTGGGCGACGAGAAGCAAGGGTCGCGTTCGTCGGCGAGGGCCGCTACGGCGCCAGACGGCCAGCGCGAAGCAGGCGGCGCGCTTCGCGCGCCCGCGCGCGGCTCGCCCCGACGGCTCATCGCCTGCTCCCACAGGCGCTGCCGTTGTTAGTCCAGACGACCCGAGCCTGGTCGGAGGGGCTCGCATATCTCCGATCGGTTAGCGTCCCATCGATGAAGATCTCGCTCACGCCCCGGACGACAGAGTTCTTCGTCTTGTTTACGAAGGACGGCGAGAACGCGCTCGAGGTTGCGCGACTCGTCGAACGCCGCTTCCGTGAGCATCCCAACTCCGGCGTTACGCAGGAACAGGTGAAGGCCGGCGAGACGGCGGGGGACGTGATCACGCGCGACCTGATCATCCTGCTCAACACGCAGTATCTGACGCCTTTCGACCGCGAGGATATCTACCTTCTCGCGACGGAGATCGACGACGTGGTCGACTATCTCGAGGAGGCTTCGGACCTGCTCGGGCTCTACGGCGTCGAGATGCCGGCGCGGCGTGCACTCGAGCAGTGCGCGATCATCGTCAAGGCAGTCGAGCAGCTCTCGATCGCCTGCTCGAACCTGAAGGGGATGCGCGGCGTGCAGGAGGCGCTCATCGAGCTGAAAGCACTCGAGGACCAGGGCGACCGTATCCTCCGCGACGCGCTCGCATCGCTGTTCCGCAACAACGCCATCGACCCGCTGATCGTGATCCGCTGGAAGGACATCTACGAGGCGCTCGAGCGTGCCCTCGACGCCTGTGAGACGGCCGCGAACGTGATCGCCAACATCCTCGTCAAGAACGCGTAGACACCTCCCATGACCGTAACTCTCGTCACCGTGATCGTGGTGGCGTTGTTCTTCGACTTCACGAACGGCTTTCACGACACCGCGAACTCGATCGCAACGAGCGTTTCGACGCGGGCGATGTCGCCGCGCAACGCGGTCGTGATGGCCGCGGTCTTCAACTTCGTCGGAGCATTCATCTCCTTCAAGGTGGCCGCGACCATAGCCAGCGGGATCGTCGACCCTACCGCGATCACGTTGAAGATCATCCTTGCCGGCCTTGTCGGCGCCATCACCTGGAACCTGGTCACGTGGTACCTCGGGTTGCCGTCGAGCTCGAGTCACGCACTGGTCGGGGGGATCATGGGGTCGGCGATCATGGCGGACGGCTGGTCTGTCGTGGAGTGGTCCAGCCTGTGGCAGAAAGTGTTGAAGCCATCGTTGATCTCACCGTTCGCCGGTCTTGCCGTCGCGTTTGCTCTCATGACCGTGATCGTGTGGGTGATCAGTAGACGGTCACCCGCGAAGGTCAACCGTGTCTTCCGGCGCGGCCAGCTCGTCTCGGGTGCCTTCGTGGCGCTTGCGCATGGAACGAACGACGCGCAGAAGACGATGGGCGTCATCGCTCTGGCGCTTGTCTCCTCCGGCCATCTCAGCGCCGACTTCACGCGACCGCCGACCTGGGTGATCCTGTGTGCGGCGCTCTCGATGTCTGCGGGCACCTACGCGGGCGGCTGGCGGATCATCCGCACGTTGGGGACTCGGATCGCAAAGATCGACCCTCCGCAGGGCTTCGCGGCGCAAACGGCTTGTGCCGCGATTCTGTGGGCGACGGCGCACTTCGGGTACCCCGTTTCGACCACGCAGGTGATCTCAGGGTCGGTGATGGGCGCGGGCGCGACGCGCGGCCTGCACGCCGTGCGCTGGGGGGTGGCCGGGAACATCGTCGCGGCTTGGCTCTTTACGATTCCGATGGCCGGCCTCGTGGGCGCAGGGATGGAGCTGGTCACGCGGTTGCCGGGAGGCGACCTGATCGTCTTCGGTCTGGCGGTTGTGATCTCCTGGACGGCATTCATGGCGCGTCGCTGGGAGACGCGACGGCTGCTACCGCCCGAGGCGCTCGAGAGCGCTCCGATCTAGGGGGCAAGCGGGGTCGGCGCTGTGCTTCCCCAAAGTGACAAGACCGGAAGGGAACCCGTCGCGAGATTGATTGCCGGCGCCTTCATGTCTCTTGTCGTTTCGACAACGTGCTATGACGTCGACGTCGACGGCCCTGTCATGGCGTGCGTCAGGGGCATCGCATGAGCACGTTCTCAGGGGAGGCCCCGGACCAGGCTTCACCGCCGATGCGCTCGCCTAAACGCGCTCGGCGACGTACAGCATCGCGAGGTAGGTCTTGCGCACGCTGGGCTCCGGGCGCGCCTCGATTCGACGGTGGATCCGTTCGAGGACGCGCCCGCGGGTGTCGTCGTCGAGCGACCGATGGTGTGAGTAGGTGTCGAGGAGGGCGATGTAGTCGTCGGCGCCATAGAGCACGTCCCAGAGGTAGCGCCTGGTGCTGAGGCTCTGGAACCGGCCGCTTGCCTGGACCTCCTCGGCCACGACTCTGTCGCTGTGGTCTCCGAGGGAATCCGGATGCGGGAGCCGCCAGGGAGGTGAGTAGAAGGTGTCTCCGGCGGAGTCCCGGGGCCGGGGCGCGTCCGGGATCGCGGCTTCGTAGTCCGCCTGGACTTCGATGAAGAACGGATCACCGTCGGGTGGAAGGACGTGGGCCCTCGAGACGAATGCGAGCTTGCCACGCTCGCGGAGAAGGTCTGCAGCCTTTGCATAGCGCACCTCGGGCGCGAGCCAGTGGAATGCGCTGAACGCAACGACCGCATCGAACCCGGAGCGTTCGGGCCGCCAGGTCTCGAAGTCCGCGTTGACCACCGAGACGTTCGGAAAGGCCGCGAGCTTGCGCTTCGCCGTCGCTGCGAGTCGCTCTCCGAGCTCGACGCAGGTGATCGTGTAGCCGCGCTCGGCCAGTGGTAGCGTCGCCTGGCCGGTGCCGCATCCGATTTCCAGGAGCTGCGCGCCGGCCGGGAGCTGCGCGAGCGCCGCGAGGTCGTCGAGGATCTCCGGCGGGTAGCTCGGGCGGGCGCGGTCGTAGAGCTCGGATACCTGCTCGAAGGTCGTCCTCAGAAGCTCTCGCGGCATGTCCGGCACGGCTCGATCATGCCCGAGATCGATGCGTTCGCCTTCTGCCCATCTAGTGGCCGACGTCGAATGTGACCCGTTCGCTCGGCGTGAGAGTCCGAACGCTCTCGCGAGCCGCCGCCTGTGCCAGGCGGCCCGCGTTCTCGCAGATCGAGCAGGTGTCCCAGATCCAGACGACGTTGCTCGTGTCCTCGACCGCGAGCTCGCGGCTGTCGGGGGAGAAGACGAGCGTCTCGACGGGGCTGTCGAGCGTGTGGTGTCGCACGAGTTGCAGCGAGCGGGCGTCATACTCGTCGACCGTCCCGTCCTCGCGGCCGATCGCGTACCAGTCCCCGTCGGGAGCGATCGCGAGGGCCTTCGCGATCGTCTGTGTCCCGGGAAACTCCACGAAGCTCCCGGTGGTGAGGTCGACCCGGACGAGCCCGCCGCCCTCGAGCGCCACGAGGACATAGCGACCGTCTGGCGAGAGGTCGGCTCCGCTGGCGGTGGCACCGCCGCCGGCTGCGCTGGAGGCGTTCGGGCGGTCGGGCAGCACGACCGTCCGGACGACCCGCCCTGTCCGAACGTTCCAGACGACCACGTGGATGCAGCCGTCGACGATCGCCATCAGACCGCCGTCCGGGGTGAAGGACGGGGTAGTGGCGCCGCAGCCGAGGCTGCTCCGGCCGGGCTGCATCACGCGGACCCGGCCCGTGCGCGGATCGATCAGCCGAGCCTCGAGCCGATCGCCGTCGACATAGGCGGCCGCGATCCGGCCGTCGGGAGCCACGCCCTGCGCGTCGAGGCGCGGAACGGTCACGCTCCCGATTCGGCGGCCCGATCGGCCGTCGATCTCGACGATGCGCGGAGTCGCCGACGCCGGGTCGAGGTAGGTGAGCAGCTTCAGCCCCGGCGAGTCCGCGAAGCACGCGGAGTTGCAGGTGTTGAACACGCTCTCTGTCGGGAAGCCCGGGAAGCGCCGGACGACGCGTCCGGTGCTTCGGTCGACGATCTCGCTCCGGTCGCCGACGAGCACCAGGTCCCGCCCGTTGCCGGTGAAGTCGACTGCCGGGTCGGACGGGGCCTGGAGCCGGAGCTCCTCACTTCCCCGGGTGGACCAGATCCGGAAAACGCCGTCGAGCGTCACGGTCACCAGCGAGCGGTCTCCCGGCGGGAAGGCCATCCAGCCCGCGACGATGCTGCTGCTGCTCGCGTCGCGTACGACGAGGCGCCCCGTCTTCACGTCGAGCACGTCGATTGCGCCCTGGCTGTACCCGACGCCGACGAGCCGACCGTCGGGGGAGGGCTGCACGGAGTTGGCCGCGGCGCCGACGGGACCGTTCGCGACCCAGCGCACCTGCCGCGTCCGAGCATCGACCGCCCACGTCGTCGCGACCTCGCCGTTGTTGCCGGCGTTGATGTCGGTGCCGGTGATGAACCAGGTCTTCAGATCCGGGGAGATGTTGAAGAATCCGATCGAGGCGAGGTGGTGGGGAGGCACCGGCAGCGGTATGCCGATCCGCTGTCCGGTGACGACGTCGAGCGTGCTCAGGCCGGGTAGTAGGTCACCGCGGCCCCGGCTCTGCCCGCTCGTGGCGATCAGCAGCTCGTCCGGGGAGGCCCACCGCATGCGCACGACACTGTTGACGCTGGCATCGCCGTGGGCGATCACCCGTAGGCGGTGTGTGCGCGGGTCGGCGAGCGCGACCGTGACGCCGTCGGTGACCGCAAGATAGCGGCCGGGTGCGCCGATCGCGACGTAGGTGATCGGAAACGGCGCCGTGAGGATGCGCTTCACGGCGCCCGAACGAACGTCGACATCGACCAGGCTGCGCCCGCTGGCGACCGTCAGCGTTCGGCCGGTCGGGTCGAGGACCATGTCGGTCGACGTCCGCCCGACACGGATGCGCCTGGTGATGCGCCTGTGCACCAGGTCGCCGAAGACCACCTCACCGTCGCAGTCGTTGTCCACCGCGATCCGGCCGTGGTCGAGTAGATAGAGGTAGTTGGAGGTCTCGCAGGCTTGGACACCGAACGACGGGAGCTGGGCGCGGACCGTGTTCGCGTCGAGCGCCTCCGAGACGGCGAGCTCCGCGGCCGGGGTGGCGGCAGTAGTCAGCGCCATGCGTGCGAGCAAGAGCGCGCGCTGCGGATCACGCACGACCTGGCTCTCGGCTTCCGCCGCGATCGCCTGCGAGCGCGCGACCCCACCGGCCCGGACAGCGTCCCGGCGGCTCACGAGCGCGAAGGCGAGCAGCGCGAGCGTTACGATCAGGAGCGCTGCGCCAGCCGTCAGCAGCCGCCGAAGACGGCGGTTTTCCTTGAGCTGTTGGCGCTGCGTGCGAGCCGATTCGTCGACACTCGCGGTCAGGAAGTCCCTTTCGCTCGAGTTGAGCCGCCCGTCGTTCGCCGCCGCCCACTCGGCGGCCGCATCGAGTCGTGTGCCTCGATAGAGGTCGGCTGTCTCACGGCCCGCTGCGTCCCAGAGCCTGGCGGCATCGCCGAGCCGCCGATGTAGGCGAATGCCGTCGCGATCCTCCTCGAGCCAGCCGCGGAGAGTCGGCCAGCGGCGGATGAGCACCTCGTGCGCGACTTCGGCGGTGCCCTGATCGAGAATCACAAGGCGGGCCGCCGCCAGGCGCCCGAGGAGCGTCCTGACCGCCTCGGGGGACTCTTCCTCGGGAACGAGGTCTTCCACGAGGACCCGCCGCCGCGTGTCGTCGGCCTCGTCGCCGATCTCGGTCAGCCGCAGGAAGATGTTGCGCAGGAGCGGCCGGTCCGCCTCCGGCGTGCCCGCGACGACTGCGTCAGCGGTCTGGGCGACCGCCGAGGTCACCCCGCCGCTCTCCTCGTAGGCCTCGACCGTCAGCGTCCGCCCGTCGCGGCGCTCCCAGGTCTCCTGGAGAGCGTGAGACATCAGGGGCAGTGCACCAGGCTCGCCGGCGACGTCCCGCAGCACCAGGTCGATCAGGCCGGTCTCGACGCGAAGTCCGGCGAGCCGGGCCGGTTCGGCGATTGCGCGGTGCAGATCGTCGTCTCGCATCGGCACGAGCAACACCTGGTTTCTGGCGACGGCGCCCGCGAGTTCGGCATCGCCGCTCATCTCGCCGTAGAAGTCGGCCCTGACGCCGACCACGACGGGGCCTCGGCAAGCGAGGAGCGCGCGGATGAACTGCTCCCTGCGCTCGGCGTCGTGGCATTGGGTGTAGAGCTCCTCGAACTGATCGACGACCACGAGGTCGCGCTCGCCTCTGTCGAGGTCGAGCGGCGGGTCGGCTCCGGGGGTGACCAGGCGGGCCGAGTCGGCCGCGGGCACTTCGCCCGCCTCGACTGCGGCGAGCACGCCGGCCCGGAGCAGCGAGGACTTTCCGCTCCCCGAGGCCCCGACGACCGCAAGCAGCCGGCCCGGTGCGATGCGCCTGAGGAGATCGCTCACGACCTGCTCGCGACCGAAGAACAGGCGGCGATCGCCCGCCTCGAAGGCAAGCAGGCCGCGATAGGGGCATTCGGCGGCCGCGGGCGTGGTCGTCAGGCCGGGACCCACGAGCGCCTTGATCGCCTCCGGCCGCTCGATTCCCTTCAGGTGGTGCGGGCCGAGATCGATCAACGCGTATCCGGGCGGAAGGTCGCCGCTCACGAGCGTCGCGCTCGTCTCGGAGAGCAGGATTTCGCCTCCTGACGCTTCCGCGCGGACCCGAGCAGCGAGATTCAGGGTCGTCCCGAAATACGCCTCGGCCGGGCCGTAGTGGATGCCGCCGCGCATCTTGGCCTCGCCGGTGTGGAGCCCGAACCGGGCCCTGAGCGAGGCGCCGTCGGGCCAGGTCACCGCTGCGAGCGCCCGCGTCGCATCGATCGCCGCTCTCGCCGCCGCCGCCGCCGATTCGAACACCGACACCGTGGAGTCGCCCTCGCCCATCGATTCCAGGAGGTAGCCGTCGTGCGCCTCGACCACGCCGGCGATCAACTCGTAATGGCGGACGAGCGCCCCCGCCATCGCCTCAGGCTCATTGTCCCAGAGCGCTGTCGAGCCCTCGATATCGGACATGACGAACGTCAGCACGCCGGTCGGAAGGGTGGCGGCCCACCCGGAGCGCAGCCGCTCCACGAGCTCGCCGGGCGTTGCCGGCCGATCGGCCGGATCGGGTGCGAGCCCGGTCCGGATCCCGTCAGCGAGCGAGCCGGCCTGGCCCGCTTCGAGACCCTCCCATCCGGCCTCGAGACCGATGGAGGGCGCACCCGTCAGAAGCGAATAGGCGGTGGCTGCCAGGGCGTAGACGTCGGTTGCACGTGAGGTCGCTGCGCCCGCCAGGAGCTCCGGTGCGCGGTAGCCGTCGGTGCCCCGCCGCTTGCCGCCCATGCCGGGTGTCGACGAAAGCCCGAAATCGACCAGCTTCACGCGGCCGCCGCGCGTGAGGATCAGGTTCGCGGGCTTGACGTCGCCGTGGATCACCGGCGGCTCCTGGGTGTGGAGGACGGTCAGCGCCTCTGCGGCGTCGGCTAGGTACATGAGGACACTCGAGACCGTGAGCCCGGGAGTGCCGTTCGCTCGAAGGAGCTTCGCCAAGTCGGTTCCGTCGACCCAGTCGAGGACGATCACGTACTGCTCCCCGTCGAAGAAGTCGTCCCGCGCGAGCGGAAGTGAGGGGTGGGGCGCCAACTCGAGCAGGACCCGGGCCTCACGAAGCAGCTCCGCCCGCCCTTCCTCGGTGCCTGCGGGCATCGTCTTCAGCGCGACGACGCGGTCGTGCTGCCGATCGAGTGCCTTCCAAACGTGCGCCTCCCCGCCGACGCCGACGACCTCGAGCAGCTCGTAGCGACCCTTGAGCAGGAGGCCCCCGGCGTCGAGCCCGTCAGGCATCCCCGGGCGCCTCCTTCCGGGCATTCGGCCGGCGTGACTCGAGCGTCGGACGCCACGAGGTCAGCGTCGACCCCCCGGCCGGCTGACAGTGCGGGCCGTCGGTGAAGCTTCGAATCCGTCGGCAAACGGCGATGACGCCACCTCCGGTGATTAATCGCCCCGCGGAGCGATTATCGGCCCCAGTCGCCGGGATTGCAAACGTCCGGCTTTCAACGGTCCGTGTTCCCCAGGCTAGGAGACGAGATGACCGAATCCGCTCGCGTGGTGACGTTCGAGGCCGATGGTGAGGCGCTCGAGGCTCTGGTCGGCGCGATCAGCGCCCAGGACGGCGCACCTGAGGGCATCCCCGCCACCCGGATCACGGTGCTCGCGGATCGCGCTGCAGGGAAGGTCGTGGTCGCGACACGCTTCGCCACCGAGGCGGATCTCGAGAAAGGTGCTGCGACACTCGAGGCGATGAGCCCGCCGGCGGAGGCCGCCAACATGCGCCGTGTGTCGGTCGAGGTCTTCGAGATCGCTCTCGAGCGAACCGCGTAGCTCGCTCCGGCCTGCCGCGCCGGGCGCCGTACGAGGCTCAGGCGTGGCAGGACGGCGTTCCGAATCCGACGTGGAGTAGCTGCGGCCGGGGCACCCGGCGCGCCAGTACGATCGGAAGGTGGGCGGCGAGGCGAGACCTGGAATCGACACGAGGGCGATGACCGCGCTCTCCGCCGGGCACTTCGCGGCCGATTTCGCCTCGGGGAGCGTTCCGGCGCTGATTCCCTTCCTCACCGACCGCTTCGATCTCAACTACACGCTGGCGGCGCTGCTGCTGCTCGCTGCGACCGTCTCCTCGTCGCTCGTCCAGCCCCTGTTCGGTCTCTGGTCGGACCGCTCGAGCGCGCTGTGGCTGATTCCGGGCGGCGTCATGCTGGCGGCGGTTGGCGTAGCCGGGGCCGTGCTCTCGCCGCTCTACCCCGTGGTCGTCCTGCTGATCTTCGTGGGCGGGCTCGGCGTCGCCGCCTTCCATCCCGAGGGCGCGAAGTACGCGTCCTACTCGAGCGGCGAGAAGCGCGCCGCCGGCATGTCGTACTTCAACATCGGCGGCAACACCGGATACGCGCTCGGGGCGTTTGTCACGGGCCTGCTCGTCGTCCAGTTCGGCCTCGTCGGCGGCGTGCTCGCGATGGTGCCGGTGCTCGCGGCCGGGCTGGCGCTGACCCGGCTCTTGCCCTACCTCTCGAAGCTGAAGCCCGCGCCCACGGCACGGCCGCTCTCGGCAGACGACGACCGGCGGGGCGCGATGGCCTGGCTCTCCGGCGTGATCGTGCTCCGCAGTGTCGCCTGGTTCACGCTGCTCGCGTTCGTGCCGCTGTGGGTCGTCGCGCACGGGCATTCGAAGGAGGACGGCACCCGCCTCCTGTTCCTGATGCTCCTCTCGGGCGCGGTCGGGACGCTCGTCGTCGGCGCGGTCGCGGACGCGATCGGCCTCCGGCGCACGCTGCTTCTCACGCAGACCGCGATCGCACCGCTGATGTTGGTCTTCGTCTACGTCGGCGGCGTGTCCGGTGTGATCGCGTTGATGCTCGTCGGCGTCTGCGTGGTCGGGAGCTTCGGCGTGACGATGGTCCTGAGCCAGCTCTACCTCCCGCGCCACGTCGGCATGGCCTCGGGGCTCGCCGTCGGTCTCGCGATGGGAATCGGCGGGATCGCCGCGGTGATCCTCGGTGCCGTCGCCGACTCGGAGAGCCTCAAGACGGCGCTCACGATCGCAGCGGTCGCACCGGCCCTCGGCGTCCTCCTCTGCCTGCGGCTCCCGGCGCCGGCCCGGACACCGGCGGCCGTCCGCGAACCGGCACGCCCGCTCGCACTCACGCCCGACTCCTAGCCGCGGCGTCCGACGCTCGCTCGGGGTCACGCCGCCGTCAATGCCCACCCGTGATAGAAACGCCGGGTGGCCGAAGACGCGGCAATCGAGCAAGAGCTGAGAGCGACGCCGCTCTTTGCCCAGGTGGGAGACGACGCACTCGCGCTTGCCGTCGCGGGCGGGGTCACCGAGGTCGAAAGCGGCCAGGTGCTCGCTCAGGCCGGCGACTACGGCAGCGGCATGTACGTCGTGCTCGACGGCCAGGTCGTGGTCGAGCTCCGCGGCCGCCAGATCAAGATGGGACCCGGTGGGTTCTTCGGCGAGCTGGCGCTGCTCGTGCCGGATGCCGAGCGTGTCGCGCGGGTGCGCGCGACGACGAACTCGCGGCTACTGTCGCTGTCGCGCGCGACGTTCGACAGCCTGCTGAAGACCGAGCCGCCGTTTGCGACCGCGCTCCTGCGTGAGCTCGCGGCGCGTCTCGTCGCTGTTCGGACGGGCGCCTGAGCCGGGCGCGCTACGCGACGGTCGAGATCAGACTGCCGCGATCCCTCGCGAGCTGGAGCGTGATGAACTCCAGGCCGCGCTCCCAGCCGCCGCTGCGGGCGGCCTGGGCGCTCCGGACTACGGCGACCGCGCTACAGAACTCGTTGTCGATCCGCAGGAGCTCACCGACCGACAGCCGCACCGGCGAGAGTAGCCGCATACCGTTCAGCGAAACGTCTCTCGTCGTTCAGCGCAGAAGCTTCAGCGGTGACCTCGCGTGGGCGAACCCGACAGGCTGTTCGCGCATCAGACGCTCCATCGCCGGGCGTGAGGAGTCGCCTGACGGAGTGGGCGGTGCAACGAAACACGCGGCGCTCCAACAAGATCGTCCGCGGCCGCGACAGCCTTAGAGGGCGAGCGCTACCGCGTGAGCTGTGCGACCTCCGCATTTGCCACCCGCAGCGACGAGACGAGGACGCGCGCGAAGCCGTGGAGGAGCTTTGCGTACAGCTGAGGCTCGATCACGGCGAGCCGGTCGAGGAGGGAGAAGGGGAGCGTCAGGCACTCGACCTCGGTGTCGGCGAGGACGTCCGCGGATCTGCGTCCGCGTTCGACATACCCGAGCTCACCGAACGTCATCCCGGCCGAAACGGTGCTGAAACGGCGACTGCGCGGACCGGCACCGGGGGCGAAGACGCTGAGGCTTCCCCGTGTGACCAGGAAGACGTCCTCGGCCTCGTCGCCCGCGGAGACGACGACCGTCCCGGCAGGGACGGCCAGGACGCCGAGCAACGGCAGGAGCCGCTCGAGCTCGGCCGGATCGAGGGTCGAAAGGAGGTCGTGTTCGGCAGGAGAGACGGACGTGGGAGGCGAGGGGTGGCCGAGGCGGGCGAGGAGCTCGTCCTCGCACCACTCGAGCGCTCGGTCGAGGTCATCGAAGACGAGCAGCGTCGCCGAGAGTTCGAGCTCCAAGTCGAGGTCGTCGGCGACGCTCGAGAGCACGAGCGCCCCGCCGGCTTCGTCGAGTGCCCTGCCGAGTGCCTGCAGGAACTCGATGCCGCCCCGGTCTGCCCGCGCGATCCGGCGGAGGTCGAGGATCACGAGCTCCGGCTGGATCTCGACGTCGGTCATCCGGCGCGAGATCGCCTCGGTCGCCATGAACCCGAGCTCGCCTTGCAGCTCGAAGACGGCGGTGAGTGCGGAGGCCGAGCGGATCGCCTCCCGTTCGGCGGGCTGCCGAACCCGCTTCGACCCGATCGCGCCGAGCTCGTACTGGGCGCGGACGGGAGCGGCCGCGCGCTCGCCCGGGCGCACGAGATGGAGCGCAAGGTCGCGCGAGAGAGCCTGGCAGACCGCGACGCCGCGCACACTGTTGCCGCGGTGGTCGAGTGGCGGCGAGTACACGCCGATGCCGAGCCGTCCCGGCAGCACGGCGAACACGCCGCCCGAGACGCCGCTCTTCGCCGGCAGCCCGACCGACCTCAGCCAGTCACCCGCAGCGTCGTACATGCCGCACGTCGTCATCACACTGAGCACCCCGCGGACGACGTCCTCGCCGATCGCTTGCTCCCGCGTAGCCGGGTTCTTCCCGCCGTTCGCGAGGGTGCTCGCGATCATCGCGAGATCGCGGCAGTCGACCGAGACCGCGCACTGGCGGAAGTAGAGGTCGACGGCGGTCTCGGGTGAGACCTCGATCATGTCGAAGCTTCCGAGCAGGTGCGCGATCGCCCGGTTGCGATGCCCGGTCTCGCTTTCGGAGCGATAGACGGCCTCGTCGACCTCGAGCGCATGGCCGGCGTACCGGGAGTAGGCGCCGAGCAGCAGACCGAGCGGGTCGTCGCCGAGGGCGGCGACCATGCCGGCGCAGGCAATCGCACCGGCATTGATCATCGGATTTACAGGGGCGCCCGTCGACGGAGCGAGGCTGATCTCGTTGAACGGGTCGCCGCTCGGCTCGACGCCGACCCGGCGGTGAACGGCATCCTCACCGAGGCGGTCGAGCGCGAGGCCGTAGGTGAGCGGCTTCGACATCGACTGGATCGTGAACGGCACCCGCGTGTCGCCGACCTCGTAGACGGCTCCGTCGAGGGTGACGATGCACACGCCGAAGTCGGCCGGGTTGCTGCAGGCCAGCTCGGGGATATAGGTCGCGACCTCGCCGTCGTCGAGCGGCGCAAACCGCTCGAGCAGGGCGTTGAGGTAGTGCACGATCGGCGAAACGCGTGTTGTCCGTTCGCTTGGTGATGTAGCCAGCATTCCCGCACCTCGCTTGGTCCACGACGATGAGCCCCGACAGGTCTCACGAAACGACCGGCCGGGGCGGCAGTGCCCGTGCCACGGGCGGCAACGCCCGCGTCAGGCAAGACGCTACCGCAACGCTACGAGGCCTGCACGGCCATTGGTGGTAGAAGACGGCGTACGCCGCCTGATGCGCCAAAGGGAGGATCCATGTCGCTGGAGAGCCGGAAGGTCTCAGCTGTCCTGTGCTCGACCGATCTCGAGAGAAGCCGGCAGTTCTACGAGCAGACGCTCGGGCTGCCGCTCTCGCCGGAGACGATCAAGAACCACCTGCTCTTCGACTGCGGTGACGGCACGACCCTGCTCGTCTACGGCCGGCCGTCGGAGAGCAAGGCCGACCACACCCAGGTGCGCTTCTGGTCGGACGACGTCGAGGGCGACGTCGAGCGGCTCGCCGCCCGTGGCGTGGCGTTCGAGGACTACGACTTCCCGGCCCTGAAGACGGTGAACCATGTCGCCACGACGGCCGGTATCGGCAAGTCCGCCTGGTTCAAGGATCCCGACGGGAACACGCTGGCGCTCTTCCAGGCGGAATAGCGCCCTTGCTCCTGCGCAGCTCCCTATGCCGACCGCGCCGGGCGAGGATCGCACGCATCACCTTCGAGTACTCGTCGTGATCGGCACGGTCAGCGTAGATACCCAAAAACGGGCACCGGCGGCGCGAGTACGATCGCCGGGTGTTCAGACGCGCCTACGAGTTGGCGAGCGGGTTCACCGTGCCGGTGGTGATCTCGCAGCGCTTCCATGACGGCTCGGTGACCTGCTCGGTCGGCACGGCGATCGTCGCAAACGACGAGGGCTGGCTCGTGACGGCCGCGCACATGCTGGGCCCGCTGCGGCAGTACGACGAGGATCAGCCGGCGATCGCCGCCCACGACGCCGAGGCGCAGCGGATCGAGGCGGGGCCGGGAAACGAGAGCGGGAAGCGCGAGCTGCGAAGCCAGCTCACCGGGAGCCGGCAGCTCGTGCGCAACTGCTCGTACTGGTTCGGGATCGACAGCTGGGAGGTCTCGACCTGGGAGACGCTTCCCGAAGCCGACCTGGCCGTCGGCAAGCTCGGCGGCTTCGATCGGGGCCAGGTCGGCGGATTGCCGGTCTTCCAGGTCGGCGGCATGGGCCCCGGCGAGAGCCTCTGCCGTCTGGGCTTCCCGTTCCACGCGGTCGATGCGAGCTACGACGAGGCATCCGACCGGTTCCGGCTCGCGGCGGACGCGCTTCCGATCCCGCGGTTTCCCAACGAAGGGATCATGACCCGCTTTCTCCACGATTTCTCCGCCACTCGTGTGCCGTTCGACGTGCGATTCGTCGAGACCTCCTCGCCGGGGCTGCGGGGGCAGAGCGGGGGGCCGATCTTCGACACCGACGGCCACGTCTGGGGCATCCAGGCGCATACGACCCATGTTCCGCTCGGCTTCGATCCTGAGCTCGAGGTCGGCGGACGCACCGTCGTCGAGCACCAGTTCATGAATGTGGGCGTCGGGGCCTCAGGCGACACGGTCGCAGCGTTCCTCGACCATGTCGGCGTCTCCGTCGCGACCACTGCGGACTGATCGAGTCGTGCGCGCCAGGAAGGACTCGGCGGTCACCCCGCCAACGAGGTCGAAGTGACCCGCGCATTCGTGCTCATCGCCCTCCTCGCGATCGCGGTCCCGGCCGGCGGCGCCGCGGCCAAGACGAACCCGAAGGCCGTCCACATCTCCGTGACGCTGGGCGCGCCCGCCGGAGGGACGCAGATCCGCTGGTATGGAGCATCGCCCGTCTTCCAGTGGCAGCTCAAGAGCTCGAACCCGAAGCAGCAGGGGACGATCTGGCTCGAGGTCTCGAACACCCCGGCCTTCAACCAGGAGGTGCTCCAGCAGTTCGACTGCGGCTACACGCCGGGTCCCTGCACCTCGAGCTACCAGTGGAAGAACCAGCAGCCCTACTGGTACGACCTCGCTGACAGCTGCTCCGACCTGCCGCCCAGCGGCACCTGCGCCGGGCCGACGACGACCTTCTACTGGCGCGTGCGCTTCGAGCCGAACGGGACCGCGAACAAGATCTCGAGCGCCATCGGCTCGTTCAGCCGCGCTGCGCCGGCCGACACGAGGCCGCCCTCGGCAACCGCCGTGAAGGGGAGCTCGCCGTACGGCAGCCCGACGCGCTTCTACTACGACGCCTCCGACCGCTCGGGCGTGACACGGATGGAGCTCGAGCTCTACGACGGCACGACGGTCGTCTACGGCGCCCGGGGGCAATGGGACAGAAGCGGCGACGACGACGAGCGCTACGTCGATGTCCCGCTGCCGACGGCTGTGGGTCCGGGGAGCTACCGCTGGTGCATCACGGTGTACGACTACTCGGGCAACCACGACACCGACTGCGCGCCCTACACGATCACGAACTGACCGCGACCGGGGCCGCTATCTCGGCCGCTGCCGGCGGTGAGCTCGAGAGCGACCGGGCGAAGGTCTCGATCAGCTCGCGGACCTCGGGCTGGCGCTCCGGCTCCCAGTCTTCGACGACCGCCCGGATCCGGTCGCGGCGAACGTCGGTGAGCTTTGCCGCCGCCTCCTCGCCGGCCGCGGTCAGGCGTGGGCTTGACGCATCGACGAATCCCCCGGCGCGGAGCTCGGCGAGCATCCCGTCGAGCTCCGGCTCGGGAAGTGCGAGCCGCTCTCCGAGCTCGGCCTCGTCGCGGACCGGCTGCTCGGCGATCCTGAGCAGGAGCCAGGCCGCCCGGGACCCGAGCTGGACGCCGGCCTGCGCAGTGAGCCGGTCGTAGACGAGATGGCGGTTCTGTTTGCGCTCGAGGTCGCTGAGCCGCGTCTCCAGCTCGGCCATCGACGTGATGTCGCGCGGCGCGGCGAAGCTGTCGCCAAGGCCCTGGTCGGCGACTGTTTCCCGAAGGGGCCGTTCCTCGAGAAACCAGGTGAGGATGAAGCCGAGCACGGCGATCCCCGCTGCGATCAGGAAGATCGGCCGGATCGCCGCGGCGTAGGCCTCGATGAAGGGCTCGTGAAGCGCCGGCGGTAGCGCGTCGATCTGGCTCGGTCCGAGATGAGGCGGAACGTTCGCTGCCGCTCCGGGCGGGAGCTTCGCCCTCAGGTTCGAGGCGAGCTCGTTCGCGAAGATCGCGCCGAAGATCGGGACGCCGATCGTCCCGCCCATCGAGCGGAAGAGGGTCGCCGTCGAGGTCGCCACCCCGAGGTTCGCGTACTCGACGGCGTTCTGGACAGCCAGCACCAGCACCTGCATCACAAATCCGAGCCCGAGGCCGAGCACGAGCATGAACAGGTCGGCCGCGAGCGAGCTCGTCCCGACTCCGAGCCGTGACAGGAGCAGCATCCCGACGACCGTCAGCCCTGTGCCGACGATCGGGAACACCTTGTAGCGGCCGGTTCTCGTGATCAGCTGGCCGCTCCCGATCGAGGCGATCAGTACGCCGAGCATCAGCGGCAGGAGCTGCAGCCCCGATGCCGTCGGGCTCGCACCCTTGACGACCTGAAGGTAGAGCGGGAGGTAGGTGACCGACCCGAAGAGCGAGACGCCGACGATGAAGCCGATCGCGCTCGCGACGGCGAAGACGCGGTTTCGGAAGAGGTAGAGCGGAACGATCGGCTCGGCGGCACTCCGTTCGGCGAGCACGAACACGACGGGCAGCACGATGCTGAGCGCGAGCAGCAGGATCATCGGCTTCGACCACCAGGCATACGTCGTGCCGCCAAGGCTCGCGAACAGGACGATCGAGGTGAGGCCGCCTGCCAGGAGGCCCGTGCCGACGTAGTCGATCCTGCGCTTCACGCGGACAGACGGCGCCTTGAGCACGAGCTGGAGCACGACGAAGGCGGCGATCCCGATCGGCAGGTTCACGTAGAAGATCCAGCGCCAGGAGAAGTGGTCGACGATCAGGCCGCCGATCAGCGGCCCGATCACCGTGGAGACACCGAACACGCCGCCGATCAGCCCCGAGTACCGGCCCCGTTCGCGCGGCGAGACGATGTCGCCGATCGTCGCCTGCGTCGTGACGAGCAGCGCGCCGCCGCCGAGCCCCTGGATCCCGCGGAACACGATCAGCTCCGGCATGTTCTGGCTCAGACCGCAGAGCGCCGAGCCGACGAGGAAGAGGACGAGCGCGCTCTGGAGCACGACCTTCCGGCCGAAGGTGTCGCCGAGCTTGCCGGCGACGGGCGTCGTGATCGTCGAGGCGAGCAGGTACGCGGTGACGATCCACGAGAGCTTCGAGATCCCGCCGAGATCGCCGACGATCGTCGGCAGCGCCGTCGAGACGATCGTCGAGTCGAGCGACGCGAGCAGCATGACCAGCATGAGCGCCGCGAAGATCGGGCCGACCCGCTGGGCGGTCGGCGGTGTGATGGGAGCCGGCGACGCGCTCAGCGCGAAGCGACCATCTTCGCGACCGAGTCGAGGAGAGCCCAGGCCACGGCGGCGTTCTCCTTGACGAGCGGCCGGAAGGCCCATGCGGCGATCGCCCAGCAGTGCACCTCGGTCTCCGCGGTCACGGTCGCCGTGCGCGGGGTCTCGACGATCAGGGCGATCTCGCCGAATGCGTCGCCGGGGCCGAGCGTGCGCTTGTCGTCGCCGTCCACCGAGACCTTCGCCGTGCCGCTCTCGATCACGAAGAAGCCGACGCCCTGCTGGCCCTCGACTGCGAGCGTCCGGCCGGGCTCGACATGCCGCTCGGTCATCGCCGCGGCGATCTCCTTCAGTTCCTTCGTCCCGAGACTCTGGAAGATGCCGACCTTGCGCAGCAGCTCGACGGGGGCTTCGGCCATGCGGCGATTGTAGGGGTCGGTCGGGGCGCTTGCATAGGATGCCGCGGACATGAAGTTGACGGTTGTCGGATGTTCACCCGCCTGGCCGAACCCCGGGGGTGCGCAGTCGGGGTATCTCGTGGAGTCCGAAGGCACTGGACGACTCCTGCTCGACTGCGGTCCAGGTGTGCTCGGGCGGTTGCGGCTCGCGAACGAATGGCCGGACGTGGACGCGATCGCGATCACCCATTTTCACCTCGACCACTGGGGCGACCTCGTGCCGTGGGTGTGGGGCACCCTCGCCGGCCCCGGCGCCGTTCCCGAGCGGCCGGAGCTGATCGCGCCGCCCGGCGGCCGGGCCAAGCTCGCCGACCTCGCGGTGCGGCTCGGCGGCTTCGAGGACATGTTCGAGCGCGTCTTCCGCCTCCGCGAGTTCGAAGAGGGCGAACCGCTCGAGGTGGTCGGCCTCGAGCTCCTCGCCGCCCGTGTACCGCACTACCGGCTCGAGTCGTACGGCTTCCGGATCGCCAACGGCACCCGTTCGCTCGCGTACTCGGGCGACTCGGGGCCGAGCGACGCGCTCGTGGAGCTCGCCCGGGACGCCGATCTCTTCGTGTGCGAGGCGACCCTCGACGACGAGGAGCCGGATCTGCGCGGCCATCTGACGGTCCCGGAAGCCGAGGACGCCTTCATCGCCTCGGGGGCCCGCCGGCTCCTGCTCACCCATCGGCCGACCGAGCGGGCGACCGATCCGCGCTTCGAGCTCGCCTACGAGGGGCTCGAGATCGAGTTCTGAGGCCTCAAACGGTGAAGCGGCCCTCGTCGTAGATGATCTTCTTCTTCCCGCCGGGGAGCGTGGCGGTGACGGTGCGGCGGGCGGTGGTGACGATGTCCGTGTGGACGGCGGAGGTGTTGAAGCCAAGGCGTGCGAGCTCCCGGCGGCCGAGCTTGGCGATGTCGCCGGTGAAGGCATCCCGATAGGCGTTGCCGATCGCCAGGTGGAAGTTCCCCTGCGGCCCGCCGCGGTTCTCGTCGTAGAGCGTCTCGGCCATGAAGCGCGTGATCGGGCTGAAGCGGCCGTCGGTGAGCGAGACCTCGCCGACACGACGGGCGCCCGGGTCGCTGTCGATCATCGCGGTGAGCAGCTCCTCGTTGGCGGTCGCTGCGGCCTCGACGATCAGCCCGCGTTCGAATCGCAGCCGGACGCCCTTCATCATCCCCCCGTCGCGATAAACGGGTTCGGTGAACGAGATCGTTCCCTCGGTTCCGCGCCAGTCGGGCGAGGTGAAGATCTCGAAGCTCGGGACGTTGCGTCCCGTTCCGCCGAGCCAGCGGCGCTGCTCGCCGATCGCGACCGAGAGGTCGATCCCGTCACCTTCGATGTGCAGGCGCTCGATCGAGAGTGCGTCCAGACGCCGCTTGACCCGTGCGATCTCGCGGAAGGTCTCGCGCCAGCGCTTGATCGGGTTCGGGTCGTCGAGGAAGCACGCCTTCGTGATCTCGTCCCAGTAGGCCGACAGCGACATGCGCGCCTCCTTGGCCATCGCCGCGGTGCCGTACAGCCCGAGCGTCCAGGTGTAGCGGCCCTCCGCCTCCTTGCGCTCGAGCCATTCGCGCCAGGGATGAGAGGTGGTGCGCCCGGCGAGGAGCTTCTTCGGCTCGATCCCGTCGAGCTCGTACGGGTCGTTCGTGGACAGGATCGCGATCCGGTGGTCGATCGTCTCCGCAAGACCGCGGTAGTAGGCGCGATGGAAGGTCGAGAGCTGCTCGATCGAGGCGATCTCGAGCGCCGAGCGGGCAACCCCGCTCGGTGAATAGTCGCGGATCACGGTCCCGCCGGAGCGCAGGACGGCGTCTCTCACCGCGACATAGAGCGGTTTTGCCTCCTCGCTCGCCGAGATCATGACGACGTCGCCGCGCGCGATTCCCTTGCCTGTCCCGAGAGCGAAGTCGACCAGCACGCGCGCATAGGCGTCGAGGATCTCGGGGGCCGGCTGAAATGCCACGGCGGAACCCTATTTGAGCTCGCGGACGGTGACCAAGGTCGATGAAACCTCACCCCGCCCTTTCGCTTCGTTAACCGATCTCGGGGAGGATGCGCGTTGAAGGCACACTTACGAGATGTCCGAGGAGGATCGCCCGATGTCCACTCGTGCAACACCCGGCGGCGCTGACGCCGATCCACGCGACGACTGGCTCGCAGGGGACGCGGGCGATCTCGACTGGTTCCCGGAAGATGGAGAGGCCGGCACGCGCCCGGGCGAGCCCGGCTCCGGACGCGCCTCGGGGCAGCGGCCGGTTGGCTCGCGCTCGTCGGGCCGTGGCGCGCTCGCCGCCGGCGACCTGCTCGAGGGCCGCGGTCTGCTGATCGCGATCGTGGTCGGGATCGTGGCGGTCGCGATCGTCGCCTACCTCGTCTTCGGCGGCGGGAGCTCGACGCCGCCCGCGACGACGCAGATCACGACCACGCCGCCGACAACGACGACCCCGGCCAAGACGACGACCCCGAAGACGACGCCCGGGACGGCCGCGATCGTCGTGACGCTCCCGCCGGTCGGCTACCTCAAGTCAGGCGACACGGGCGCCCAGGTGAAGAGCCTCCAGCAGGCACTCGTCGCCCTGGGCATCGCGAAGCTCACGGTCGACGGGAACTTCGGGCCGGGGACGGCGAGCGCGGTCACCGCGTTCCAGCAGGCGAACAACCTCACCGCGGACGGTGTGGTCGGCGCGAAGACCGCAGATGCGATCAACGCCGCGGTTCGCGCCCAGGGCTGATGCGTCGCGCCCGGGATCAGGCCCGGTGGTAGGTGGCGGTGCGGCTGAACGCCCCGAGGTAGCCGCGACCGGCCTGGTTGACGCTCATCGCGACCCGGACCTCCGAGGTGCCCTTCGGCAGCGACGCCGTCGAGAACACCGCCGAGGACTTCGCGTTCAGCTTCGCCTTGGCGAGCGTCTTCCAGCGGTTGCCGGGTAGCAGCCGCTGGAACTGCACGACCTTGCCGACGAAGGACGACCCGCCGACGACGCGGCTCGAGAACCGCGCGCCGGTGATGATCCGGAGCGAAACCGCGGGCCTGACGCCGACCGTCGAGGTCGAGCTCGTCCCGTCGGGTGCGCCTGCCCGGTAGGAGGTCTGGATCTTCGGCCTGACGGGGAAGCTCCAGGCGCCGCCCGCGCCGGTGACTGCCGAGCCCAGGGTCGAGAAGCTGGTCGCGCCGATCTGCTCGCCGTAGATCGTGATCGTGATCCCGGTCTGGCGGCTCCAGACCGCGCCTGAGAGGGTGACGGTCGTCCCGTACACGGCCTGATTGGTCGAGGCGCCGAGCGTGAGCGCGGCGACCGTCGTGAAGGTGACATCGCCACCGTAGGTCGTCCCTGAGATGCTCGACGCGACGAGCCGGTAGTGGTAGGTCGTACCCGCCGTGAGTTTCGTGATCGCCGCCGAGACGCCCGTCGCCGCGGTGCCCGAGCCGGCGCTCTTCGCAGCGATCTTCGTCCCGTAGCTCGCGGAGGTGCCGTACTCGAAGTACCAGTTGGTCGCGGCGCCGTTCGGGTTTACCGAGCCGGTGAGCGTGACGCCGGTCGTCGAGGCGCCCTGTGCCGAGCCGGTCTGGACGACGGGAGGCCCGGCGCTGCCGAACGTGAGGTCGGCTCCGTCCGAGGTGCCTCCGGAGCTCGTGGCCACGAGCCGGAAGTGGTAGAGCCCCGGGGCGAGTCCCGCGAGCACCGCCGAGACGCTCTTGCTCGACGTTCCGGCCCCCGCGCTCGCGACCGCCGTCTTCGAGCCGTAGCTCGTCGAGGTGCCGTAGTCGAAGTAGTAGGTCGTCGCAAGCCCGTTCGGGTTGACCGACCCGTTCAGCCTCGCTCCCGTCGAGGTGACCGAGGTCGCTGCCTTCGTCGTCGCCGCCGGGCCCTGGCTCGGCGTGAAGGTCATGTCGGCGCCTTGCGCGGCCCCTGCGTCACTCGTCGCGTCGAGCCGGAAGTGGTAGACCTGCCCGCTCGTGAGGCCCGAGACGGCGGCGGAGACGGTGGTCGGGCTCGTCCCCGAACCGGCGTTCACGACGGCAGTCTTCGAGCCGTAACCCGTCGTCTTGCCGTAGTCGAAGTAGTAGGTCGTCGTCCGGCCGTTCGGGTTGACGGTTCCGTTGAGCGTCGCCGAGGTCGCACCGATCCCGGTCGCCGCGCCCGTGACCGCATCGGGTGAGGCGGAGGTCGTAAAAATGCCGTCTGCGCCGTCGGCGGTTCCACCGGCCGTACTCGTGGCGACGAGCCGATAGTGGTAGCTCGTGTTTGCCGCCAGCCCGGTGAGGTTGGCCGAAACGCCGGTGTTCGCCGTCCCGGCGCCCGCGTTCGTGGCGGTCGTCGCGGTGCCGTAGGTGGTCGTCTTCCCATACTCGAACTGCCAGCTCGTCGGGCTGCCGTTCGGGTTGACCGTGCCGCTGAGGGTGGCCGTCGTGGGCCCGACCGTGGTCACGGGCCCGGTGATCGCCGTCGGCGCGGTCGCCGCGCCCGCGCTCGTCGCGAGGACGAGGAGCGCCGCGACGGCCGCCACCGCCGCTGCAGGCAGACGACCGAACGCAATGTGGCGGATCCTCAACATCGTGTCTCCAATGGGATAGCCACGGTCAGTGAGGAGTCTGCAAAGAAAGGGGAAAGGTTCCGGTCGTCTCGAGGGCGTGGAGCGCCACGACCGCGTCGTCGACCGACCAGCACAGGCCGCCGGCCGAGCGGATCGCACCGATCACGAACAGGTTCATTCCGTCGCCCGTCGTGTTCCCGCGCCGCCGCTCCAGTCTTAGGTCGGTGACGAGCCCGACGATTCCCAGGTATCGCGAATCTCCGCTGCGCACGAGCTCGGCGAAGGCTCCGATCTCGGCGGCGGTGCCGTCGTCGACCATCGGTCCGTCGAGCCAGGCAAGAAGGGCGTTCGAGGAGCGCAGGCCCTCGCCGTCCACGCGGTAGACCTCGTCGGGGGAGAGCTCGGCGAGTGCGTCGAAGTGCTCGTGTGGGACGAACGGATCGAGTCCCTCGGCGCGGAGCCTCGCGGCTACCCGGTCGAGCCAGTCGCGCTCGGCCTCGGCGAAGAGCGGCCCTGCGAGGTAGATACGCATCAGCGCATCAGGGGGAGACGAAGACCGTGAGGGACATCGCGCCGTGCTCGCAGACCGGCGTCGGTGGCGAGATCGGGACGACGGTCGAGCCTCCGCCGGACGGCGCCACCCGGAGCCGGTAGGCCGTGCGCTCGCAGGGGTTCGAGGCGGGCTCGCCCGGACCCGGGATGTCGGGTGAGAAGCGCGCGGTCAGGGTGGCGGCTCCCCCGGGGCGAGCGGAGCGACGACGGCGGCGAGCGTGCCCGGCCGCCCGCCGAAGGTTGCTTTCGTTGGCAGCTTGTGGCCGCTTCGGTCGAGCAGCGTGAGGCCGGGGATGCCCGTCACGAAGCACGCCTGCTTCGAGGTGTTCGTGACGCGGAGCCGGTAGACGATGTTTCCGGCCCCGGCGCTGCCGCGGATCCCCTTGAACGTCCCGGCCAGCATCGAACCTGCGCAGGGAACGGAGACGCGAGGAGCGGCGAGGAGCGTCGAGCAGGCCGCGAGGGCCACGCCGGTCCCGATAGCTGTCAACGCGATCGTACGTAGCCAGCTCACGCTTCGAGAATAGCCGGGGCGTCGCGCTACGCGACACTTCCGGCATGCTCGACGAAGGCCGCCTACGAACAGCGCTTGCCGGCGCTTCGGCCGACGCCGGCCTCGACCCTGCCTCGCTCGTCGTCTACCTGGTCGAGGCCGTGCGCCCGTCGGGCACGACCCCGCTTGCCTACCTGCATCCCGAGGGGGTCGTCACGCCCGAGACCGTCGCGGTCTTCCGGGCGGTTGCCGAGCGGGCCGAGGATGACCGCCTGTCGGCGCACCGGCTCGCGCTCTGGAGCGAGCTGCCCGGGATCCCCAAGGCGGCGCTGGGGCCGATGCTCCGTCACGAGCTCGAACATGCGTGCCGGTGGGAGCGCTCGGGGCCGAGGTTCTTCGAGGCCGACGAGCTCCTTCGGGCGGCCGTCCGCGCCGACGGCGGGCGCGGGTACGCGAGCCTCCCCAGCGAGCTCGAGGCGAACGCGGCCTCGAGTCGCTATGCCACGCGGACGCTGTCGACCGCCGAACGGAACGAGCTCGAGGGCTCGCCCGACTGCGTGGCCCTCGTCGCGGCGGCCGAGTCGCCCGCCGACGTCGTCGCGGACACGCTTGCCGAGCTCGCGCGCCGCGCGGGCTGGTCTCCCTGGCTCGACGGCGCCTCTCGCCGCTCCTACCTGGCAGGCGTTCGCGAGGCCTGCGCGGCCTGGAGCCCCTCGGCCCTCGACCTGAGGGCGGGGCGGACGGAGGCGGAGATCGTCATCCGCTCCAGGATCTAGCCTCGGGCGTGCGTGCTCGAAGAGCGGATCTACCTGGGCGACAACCTCGAGCTACTCGCGCAACTCCCGGACGAGTCGTTCGGGCTCGTCTACATCGATCCACCGTTCAACACCGGGCGGGAGCAGCGGCGCCTGACCCTCGCGACGGAGGCCGACCCGGGCGGCGACCGGACGGGCTTCGGCGGGCGGACCTACCGGACGACCGTGCTCGGGAGCCGCGGCTATGCCGACAGCCACGATGACTACCTCGGGTTCATCGAGCCGCGGCTGCGGGAGGCGCACCGCCTGCTGCGCCCCGACGGGACGTTCTACTTGCACCTCGATCCGCGGGAGTCGCACTACTGCAAGGTGCTCCTGGACGAGATCTTCGGTCGCGAGTGCTTCCTCAACGAGCTCGTCTGGGCCTACGACTACGGCGCCCGCACGAAGCGGCGGTGGCCGGCGAAGCACGACACGATCCTCGTCTACGTGAAGGACGCCGCGAGGTACTTCTTCGATGCCGAGGCCGTGGATCGCGAGCCGTACATGGCCCCGGGCCTCGTCACCGCCGAGAAGGCTGCCCGCGGGAAGCTCCCGACCGACGTCTGGTGGCACACGATCGTCTCGCCGACCGGAAGAGAGAAGACCGGCTACCCGACCCAGAAGCCCCTCGGCGTCCTCCGGCGGATCGTCGTTGCCTCCTCACGCGAAGGAGACTGGTGCCTCGACTTCTTCGCCGGGAGCGGCACGCTCGGTGCGGCGGCACTCGAGCTCGGCCGGCGCCCGGTGCTCTGCGACTCGAGCCCCGAGGCGGTCGAGGTGATGGTCGAGCGGCTCGGGCTGCCGGTGTTCACGACCGGCGGTGTGCCGGTGCCCCGAGCCGAGGCACCGGCGAAGCTGCGTCTCTAGGCCGTGGCCGGAACGGTGCCGCGGATCACGTTGTGCACGGGCGTCACCTTCGGGTTGACCTCGCCCATGCGCTCGTCGGCCGCCGGTGCGATCTCGTTCTGGGCGAATGCACCGAAGGCCTCCGGCGATTCCCAGAGATCGGCGATGTACATCGATCCATCAGCGTTGACGCCTGCGATGTGCACGACGACCGGGTGGTTCGCACCGTCGTCGGCGTGCGCCGGCATCTTCGCGGCCATGTCGTCGTAGACGTCCGTCCCTGCGTCGACCTCGATCTCCACGATCACCGTCGGAGTGGTTCCGGCGCCCTGCGGGATGATGTGGGCAGCTTCGAGATCGTCGGCTGCTGCGCCTCGACCCCTTCGGCTGCGAGTGCCTCGGCGAGGCCGCTCTCGAAGAAGGCGTTCAGCTTCTCCTCTGATTCCCAGTCGTCGATCACGACGACGCCGTCGTCGGTCTTGCCCGCCATGTGGACGATGAGTCCGTCCGGCGGGGTGTCCTGGGTGATGCCCATCGGCCGGCTGGGGTCGTTCCGGTTACAGTCAGGTGATGCCCGCGATCGCACCCGCCGCCTCCGGCGACTGCTGAAGCCCGCGTTGTTCGCTCGACTCGGAGCGGCAATCCTCGCCCTGGCGGCAGGGGCGGGAGGAGTCGTCGTCGCCGTGTACCTGCTCCACTCGGAGCCCGGACCCGTGAGCAGTGGCGGGACAACCGTCCCGGCGGCCGTCTCGACCGTCGCCGGCGGGCGGATTCCCACTCCTACCGATCCGTCGTTTCCCTCGCCCCCGCCCGGGGCTGTCGTGTTCGGGCGGGAGGCCGGCGCCCGCGCGCTCGGACTCGCGATCGTCCCGGGACAGCCGAGCTCGCTCGTCCGGGTCTCCGTGCTCTCGGGCGAGGGGGGAGGAGCAAGCGGGCTCGACGTCTCGATCCGAGGCGGGGGAGCCACGACCGGCCTGCTGCCGTGCGGCGCGGGGTGTTACCAGGGCGACGCGGCGACTGCGGGTCTCGAGGGCCGGGTCGTCGTGATGCTCGGCGCTCGCTCCTATCCGTTCGAGCTGCCGGCGAGCCTCGACCTGCCGGACGGCACCGCGACGATGGCGCGTGCCGGGGCAGTCTGGCGGAGGCTGAAGACGCTCGTCTGGCACGAGCGTCTGGCGGCGACCCCGACCGACGCGCTGCACACCGTCTACCGCGCCGTTGCTCCCGACCAGCTCTCCTACACGATCGACGGGAGCTCCTCGGCGATCATCATCGGGCTGCGGCGCTGGGACCGCCCGACGCCGACGAGCCCGTGGGTGCGCTCGGTGCAGGATCCTCCGGTCACCCAGCCCGTCCCGTTCTGGGCGGGCGTAGCGGATGCGCGCGTCATCGGATCCAGGAGCCTCGACGGCCACAGCGCGGTCGAGGTCACGTTCTTCGACCCACTGACGCCCGGCTGGTTCGACGCGTGGGTCGAGCAGTCGACGGGCTACACGCGCGTGTTGACGATGATTGCCGTGGCCCACTTCATGCACCACGTCTATGGGCCGTTCAACGCCCCGTTCCAACTCCACCCGCCCGCGGCATAGGATAGGTCGCCGTGAGCGTCCCCGATCTCGACCCCGACATCATCGCCGTTCTGCGTCAGGCCGAGGAGTCGGGAGCTCCGCCCGTGGAGGCGATGACGCCCGAGGAGAACAGGGCGACCTACGCGCGGGTCGCGAAGGAGCAGTTCGGCGAGGTCGACGAGATGCACTCGGTCGAGGATCGCGAGCTCGACGGCGTCCCCGTTCGGATCTACCGGCCGGTCGACACGAACGAGCCGATGCGCGGGCTCGTCTACTTCCACGGCGGCGGGTACGTCATCGGCAGCATCGAGACCCACGATGGAACCGCGCGCGCACTCGCGAAACGGACACCGTGCATCGTCGTCTCGGTCGACTACCGCCTCGCTCCGGAGCACCCCTATCCCGCGGCACTCGACGACGCCTGGACGGCTGCGCGCTGGGTCGTGGAACACGCATCGGAGCTCGGAGTCGACGGCGACAAGGTCGGAGTCGGAGGCGACAGCGTCGGTGCGACCCTCGCGACGATCGTCGCCCGGAGAGGCCGCGACCGCGGCGTGCCGTTCTCGACTCAGCTCCTGCTCTACCCGACGACCACGAGCCGGCAGGACGCGCCGTCGTACTCGCTCTTCTCGATGGGCTACGGGCTCACCCGCAACGCAATGGCGTGGTACTGGACGCAGTACATCGGCGAGGCCGACGGCAGCGGCGACCCGGACATCTCCCCGAGCGCGCTCCAGGACATGCGGCGGATGCCGCGGGCGATCGTGGTCACCGCCGAGGCCGACGTCCTGCGCGACGAGGCCGAGACCTACGCCCAGCGGCTGTTCCTTTCCGGCGTCGAGACCGAGGGGTACCGCTACGACGGCATGATCCACGGCTTCCTGCGCATGGCCGGGGTCGTGAAGCGCTCGAACGAGGCGTTCACCGAGATCGCCCAGTCACTCGGGCCCCTGCTCGACAAGGGCTGGCGCGAGGACTTCGAGGCAACCGCGGGCCAGCACTAGCCGGCAGTACCAGGAGGCTCTGGCTAGCGCTTCTTGCCGCGCCTGCTGCTGTTGCTGCCGCCGCTGCTACTGCCGCCCGTTCCACCGCCGCCGCCGCCGCTCCCGCCGCCACTACTGCTTCCGCGGCCGCGATTCGTCTGGGCCATCCGCTGTTGCGCCCGCCGCATCTGGCGGTTGGCAGCCTCCGGCGCGCCGACACCCTGCTGGTCGGCGGCCTCCTGGTAGGCGCGGCGCTCGTCCGGCGTGAGCGAGTTGTAGGCGGCCTGGAGCTTCTTCGTGTCGGCGTTCGGGCCCGCCCGCTGCAGCTTGCGCATCGCGCTCGCGAGCTCTGGGTTCTGCTTCTCCATCGCGGCCTGACTGACTTTCTCGAACTGCTTCTTCAGCCACGGTATCTTCGAGAGCCAGAGGACGATCGGGCGGAGGTAGCGGCCGTTCTTGAACCGCGCCAGGAAGACGAAGATGCCGAACAGCACGGCGACTGCCAGGATGATGAACAGCGGGATGAGGAAGTAGCTCACGCGAGAACAGCTAGGAGCCGACGACCTTGACGAGCCAGCGCCGGTCGCGCTCGCGGTCGAGCTCGATGAAGAGGACGCGCTGCCAGGTTCCGAGGCAGAGCTCGCCGTCGGCGACGGGGATCGACTCGCTGGCCGAGCCGAGGATCATCGACATGCAGTGGGCATGGCCGTTGCCGAACGCCATCTCCGTCTCGTCGAGGTTCTCGGTCCACCGGTCCCAGTCGTCGTGCGCGTAGTAGGTGTCGTGCGGGATCAGCCGGCGGAGGAGCGCCGCGAAGTCCTCGAACATCCCGCTCTCGAACTCGTTCACCCTGACACAGCATGTCGTGTGCGGCGAGTAGACGGCGCAGATCCCGTCGACGATGCCCGACTCGCCGACGATGCCCTTGACCTCGTCGGTGATGTCCGTGACGTGCAGTCCCCCGCGCGTCCTGAAGTGGCGCTCGCTCTGGAAGACCTTCACCGAAGCGAGTCTAGCGAGAGCCGGCACACCCGTCTGCAGGGTGTGCGCTACGGTCCCGCCCGCGGGCCCGTAGCTCAGCTGGTTAGAGCAGGGGACTCATAATCCTTTGGTCGCACGTTCGAGTCGTGCCGGGCCCACTAGGAAACAAGCCAGATGCGCGCTAGCCCGCAGCCTCGATCCACGCCTTGGTCACGCCATAACCAAGCACTAGGCCGAGCCCGAGCACGAAGCTCGCGACCGCGCACCTCTGCCTGATCCTGACAGACACCAACGCTTCACCCCCGGTGATCGCCGTCACGTACTCAACCGCACCGGGAGAGATTGCCACACCTCAGGAGGCGCCTCGCTTCGACTGGCCGCCCCGACGGCGGCTGGTCGACTGGACATCGTGGGGCGAGGTCGGTTTGCGAGCTCGGGTGTGCACAACAGTTTCACAACTTGGTCACCTGCCGGTCACTCGGTGCCTATCACGCGTTGCTTAGCGTGGCCTTGGGCGACAAAGCAGACGCGGACTCAACGGAGGGAGTAGGGATGACTAGCCGTACAAGGAATGTCGGGGTCGCGCTCGCGGCGTTGGTCGTCGGGGTGGTGGTCGTGTCGGTTGCGTTGTTCACCGGCAGCGCGGTGGCCGACCATGGCGGCCCGATCCGGCATGTGCTTCTGATTTCGGTGGATGGGATGCATCAGTCGGATCTCGAGTGGTATGTCGCTCAGCATCCCGACTCGGAGCTTGCGAAACTCGCCGACAGCGGTGCGGTGTTCTCGAACAATCACACCTCGGATCCGTCGGACTCGGACCCGGGGGGACCGCGTTGATGACAGGCGGCGACCCGAGCGCGACCGGTGTCTATTACGACGTCGAGTACAACCACGACACCTATGAGGCGGGCACGACATCGTGCACCGGTGCGACCGGCGGCGATGTGATCTACGACTCGCCCGACGACCTCGACGTGACGCAGCTCGACGCCGGCCAGGGGATCCCCGGGCTGGACAGCAACCCGGCGCTGATCATGCAGATGACGGGGAACCCCCAGACGGTGCTGAACCCCTCGACGTTCCCGGTCGACCCGAAGACCTGCCAGCCGATCTGGCCGCACTCTTACCTGAAGGTGAACACGATCTTCGAGGTGGCCAAGGCTGCCGGGATGAGGACAGCCTGGTCGGACAAGCACCCGGTGTACGAGTCATTCAACGGACCGTCTGGCGATGGGATCGACGACCTGTTCACGCCCGAGATCGATTCGACGGCGATCGAGCCAGATGGGACGCCGTACCCGGGTGACATCAGCTGGACCGACGACAATGCCGCGACCCAGCAGTACGACGGATACAAGGTGCAAGCGATCCTCAACGAGATCGACGGCTACGACCACAGTGGCACCGGGTCGATCGTCGGGACGCCGGCGATCTTCGGGATGAACTTCCAGACGGTCTCGACCGCGGAAAAGCTCTTCAGCTCCGAGGCGACGATCGGCGGTCCAGTCCTCGCGGGCGGCTACCTTCCGGGCACGACCACGCCCGGCCCGCTGCTCAGCAACGCGCTCGACTACGTCAACGCCCAGCTCCAGCGGATGGTCGACGAGCTCCAGGCCAAGGGACTCGCGGGCTCGACGGCGATCATCATCACCGCCAAGCACGGCCAGTCGCCGCAGGACACAAACGAGCTGACCCGGATCAAGGACGGCCCGATCATCGATGCGATCAATGCCGCCTGGACCGCGGCTCACTCCGGAGCCGGCAACTTGATCGTCGCGGGCACCGACGACGACCTCTGGCAGAGCTACCTGTCGAACACCTCGCAGGCGGCGGCCGACTTCGTCCAGAACTACCTCTGGAGCCACGACGCGACTGGTGTCACCTATGACGGCACCCCCCGGACGTTGCAGCACTCGGGCCTCGCCCAGATCTACGCAGGCAAGGCTGCGGCCGACTTTTTCGGTGTGCCTGTGTCGGATCCCCGGCACCCCGATGTGTTCGGACGCGTACAGGTCGGCGTCGTCTACACCGGTGGAACCAAGATCGCCGAACACGGCGGAGACAACCCCGCCGACCGTTCAGTTCCGCTCGTCGTCTACGCACCCGGCGTGGTGCCGCCTTCCCGTGTGCACGCCTCGGTCGAAACAACCCAAGTCGCACCGACGATCCTGCGCCTGCTCGGACTCGACCCAAGCGCCCTCCAGGCCGTACAAATCGAAGGCACGAAAGTGCTGCCCAGCATTCACTAGGAAAAGCAGGGGACGGGGAGCGCCATCGTCTCGTGATGGCGCTCCCCCCAGCGCTGAGTAGGCCTAACCCCCTCGGTCGTGCCGCGCTGCCCGAGACTTGCGCGGACTGGCTATGGCCGGAGGGCGGAGGTTCCCCACGATTCGTGGCGTGACACGCCCTGGCGGAGGCCGATTGAGTTCGGCATGGCCAGTGCGTGCCTGACTGCGATGCACGTCTGAGTGGTGCGCGTGGGGGCGGGTTGGTTCTGTTGGTCGTGCACGCGAGGCCCCGGATCGGCCGTTTCACGCCTTGAAACCAGCTTGTAACCACCTTGTCCAGCGGATTCGAGCCTTGCCTGTCTAGGGTCGGGGGAGGCTGGGCGGCTGACCTTTACTGCTATCAAAGGAGAACGGTATGAACCAGGAAAAGGGTATGCAAGCTCCCAGAGTGCGCCGCAGAAGGCCGCGTGCCCGGACCATTCAAACGGTTGTCGCGGCGGTCTCGGTGCTCGCGTTGCTTGCGGCTGTGTCGGCAACGGCTGCGCCGTCGTTCCCGACCCATCCGTTCGTTCCGGGGAGTGTGGTGATCCTGGACACCACCTACCCGGCGGCCGGCAATCCGGCGATCAGCCTAGGACAACCACTTTTGGCGGGGGGTAACGCGATCGCGGATGGCAAGTACCCCGAGGTGTTCAACAACGACAGCGTCGACGGCAGCTTTGCGGTCTCGACCCCGCTCGACCTGGTGGACGTCGACTCGTCCGGCAACCAACTACTGCAGGTCGAAGGTTCCGACCGATCAGGTCACGACGAGCTTCTCGTCGAAGTCGGAGGGTGCGATCAACTTCTCGACCGACGGTCAGGATCTGAGCTTCCTCGGGTACAACGCTGCCCCGAACACGCTCGACGCGTCGAACTCGAACACGCCGTTGGCGCCCGATCCGACAAACCCGGATACCGCCGGCCCGTTCAATCGTGTCGCCGCCGACCTTGGCAGCGACGGCAACTGGTCGTTCACCGACTCGAACGCGTTCAGCGGCGACAACGGCCGGGCGGCGGTGCTGAATAACGCCTCCGGCGCGTTCTATGCCGCCGGTAACTCGAACAACGGCGCCTCGACGACCGAAAACGCGATCACCGACTCGGGCGGCGCCCAGGGGTTCGTCGCAGTCGTTTGCGGCGCAGGCCCAACAGGCACCGGGTGCCGCGATCACGCGACTGGGCAACTTCACCTACAACATCCTCGGACAAGTTCGGGAAAGACACGAACTTCCGCGGACTGACGATCTTCGACAACGTCGTCTACCTGACCAAGGGATCCGGCTCGAACGGGACGAACTCGGTGTACTTCATCGACACGACCGGGACCGCTTGTTCGACACCCAACGGCGTCGGTCTACCGTCCTCGACGGCGTCGTTGCCGACGCTCGTCGGAGCGCCCTACCAGATGTGCGTGCTGAAGGGCTTCAACGACCTGCCCGCGAAGGGCAGCACCGCACCGAACATCTTCCCGTTCGGGATCTGGTTCGCAAACGCCGACACGCTCTACGTCGCCGATGAAGGCTCCGGCAGCAACACCTACGACCCGACCACCGCCACCTACACCGACGCCGCCGCGCAGACCGGCGCCGGCCTCCAGAAGTGGGTTTTCAACGGGACGCAGTGGAACCTCGCCTACACGCTCCAGAACGGCCTGAACCTCGGACAGCCATACACGGTGCCCGCCTACCCGAAAGGGACGAACTCCCTGACCGGCCTGCCGTGGGCCCCGGCGACCGACGGCCTACGCAACATCTCGGGTCACGTCAACGGCGACGGGACGGTAACGATCGACGCCGCCACCTCGACCGTCAGCGGCTCGGGCGACCAGGGCGCCGACCCGAACGAGGTCGTCGCGATCACCGACACGCTCAACGCCACCACGCCCGGCAACGAGCAGTTCACGACGATCGCCGCACCGAGCAACCGCGTCGCATACCGCGGCGTCGCCGTCGTACCCGACAACTACGGCTCCTGAGCAAGAAGCGCCCCTGAGCGCCGCCTCGCAAGGTCTCGGGCAGGTCGCCCGCTCGGCAACCACTTCGCCGAGCGGGCGACGCGACTCCGTCCTGCTGATCGGGGGATGGAAAACATGATGGCCTGCTCCGCAGCTGCCGCTCGGTCTCCCGCGAAGGCCCTGCTGGGTGGGGAACGGCCGCTACGTGTGCGCCCCAATGAGCGCCGCTGCGGAGATCGTTGGCCTTGTAGCTCGTTTCGTACTCCGCCGATGATGGACTCGGCTCGGGCTCATGCTGAACGCCTGGGCTAGGCGACGAACGCGATGAGCGGGACCTCCATTTCAGTGTGAGAGGGCCCGCTGTGCTGGGATCGGACGTACCCCGGCCCCGACGGCCGAGGAGAGGCACGACAAAACTCTTGTGTTGGCCCCGGTCCCCTGCTGGGAAGGCTTCGGTAGATTCGGGCTGTGCAGCGCGTCAACATCGCCGATCCTGCGTTCACGTACGACGAGGACAATCCCGACGGCTTCCGCAGCGGGAGTTCCGCTTCGGGTCACTCCTCGGCGCCGAGCAGCTCGGTACGAGCGTCTACGATCTTCCGCCCGGTGAGTCGATCTGCCCGTATCACTACGAATACGCAGAGGAGGAGTGGCTCGTCGTCCTGGTCGGTAAACCCACGCTTCGGCACCCGGACGGAACCGACCAGCTCGTTCCCTGGGACGTCGTTTGTTTCCCGCGCGGCCCGACGGGCGCACATCAAGTGCGCAACGACACCGAGGAATCCGTGCGCGTCCTGATGTATTCGACCGTCAAGCACCCGGCGGCGACCGTATACCCCGACAGCGACAAGATCGCAGTGTGGAGCGGGAACCGCGACGACGACCTGATCGTGCACCGATCCAGCGGCGTCGACTACTGGTCCGGCGAGCCTGCTGAGTAGCATTCAGGCGACCGGCGGCTCGCATGCGGCAGCGGACTTACGCGGGACGCTTCTGAAGAGATTAAGGAACACCGAGCCGGTGGCGCTTTCATCCGCCGTCCCTACTGACCGTCCGTCCTGGGCCTCGCGGCCTTCCGCGTCCGATCTCTTGGGGCGACTTCGACTTACTCGCGCTCCGTGCTCGGTGCGAGCCGCACGCTAGCGAACCGAGCGACGGTCGAAAGGGGCTCCGTTGGTCAAAGCCCGCAACCAGCATGAAGTTCTTCAAGCTGCAGACAGCGTGCTTCTAGCCCTGGGCCTTTTCGAGCTTCGCGAATGCCGCTTCGACCGCGGTCGCGGCCGCTTCGTGGTCGACCCGAGCACGTTCGGCGGCTCGTTCCGCTTGCTCGAACGCGGCGCGAGCGGCTCGTTCTGCACGCTCGAGCCCGCGAAGATTCTTAGCGTCCCTGGTCTCGCGTTCTCTGGCGGCTTCCAGCTCGGCGCGGGCCGTGTCGATCGCGGCCCGTTTCGCAGCCACCTCCCGCTCGGCCTGCGCCTGCTTCGCTCGGTCGCCGTTGCCTCGCTCAGGTCGGGCCTTTGGTTTCGCCGGCGTTACGACGGTGGCGAGGTCGACGGTGAATGCTCCGAATCCGGCGGGATCGACGTCGCTCGTCAGACGTCCTCGAGCGAGATCCGGCCGGGCGGCGTCGGACTCTGCCGCGGCGCGGAGAGTTGAGGAAACGCGCTCGAGCGTCGTCGTCGAACCACGTTCGGCGAGGATCGATCGGGCTCGTGTGGAGAGCCGCTTCAATGCCTCCCGCTCGTCCTTTCCGGCCTGCTCGAACGCGTTTCTGTCGCCGCCAGTCAGCAGGGCACGCTGGGCTACAGCGAGTCGGTTCCCCGCAGCGAGCAGCAGGTCGAGGTCCTCGCGGTGACGCCGTGCGAGTTGATTGACCGTCCAGACCGAAACGGACGGCTTTCGCAGTTCCTTCACCTGCTGCGCCTCGGCTCGACGGCCCTCCTTTCTCAGCGCAGTCGCCAACTGCGTCCGCTTGCTCACGAACTCGGCAAGTTCTACGCCGTAGAGGTGATCGAGTTCGTCTTCGAGGTCGACCGGCATGCCCAACAGTTTTCCCGTCTTCGCGGCCCCGCCGCGGACGGCCTTCGCGGGTCAGCATGTCGTGTGGACGAAGATGCTGATCGATGTCTTCCGTAAGGGTCGACTACGGCTCGGGGTGCCGCGCGTACAGATGCGCGTACAGGCTTGTCTCCGAACGCCGCATTGGATGTAGCTAGCTGCCGCTCGAGACCCGCATGAAGAGGCGTTATCGCGCCTAACTGCGGCTCGCTGTAGTTCGTTTTTCAGGACTCATAATCCTTTGGTCGCACGTTCGAGTCGTGCCGGGCCCACTGGTAGACAAGCAAAATGCTGTCGTTGCGCGCGCTGCGCGTACAGGCGAAACGGTCCGGGGGGCCCGTCGTGGGGGCCCTGGACTCGAGTACTCCGACGTGGTGGCGAGGGCGGTCAACAGCCCAGGGCGGCCTCGATGTGCTCGCCTGAGTTGTCGCGGGGTCCAGGCCAGGATCGAGTTGGCCTTCATGCCGGCTTGTGCGTTGGCTTCGCTGGTGAAGGCACCGAGCGTGGAGCAGGCGTTTGCGGTCGTTCGCGTCGGGCAAGGTCCAGGGTCTGGGCCGCGTTGAGCCGGGGAGGTTCTTCCGGGGAATTTCTTGCCGGGGCCGAAGCCGGTGACCGCGGCGTCGAGGGCCGCGAGTTCGCAGGCTGCGCTCTTTACCTGCACGGTCGCGCTCCCGGCGGACAGACACGGTACCTCGAGCAGTGCGTAGGCCACCGCTGCGGGCATGAAAGTTGGTGACCGGCATCGGTCGCGGCCGGTATGTACATGGCGGTCTAGACCTCTCGCCTCTCGTATGCCCCGTTCGGCACCATCGGAGCCACCTGGTCGGCCGATCGCACTCGGCGATCGTGTCTCGTTGGTCGGGCCGCGAGACCCGAGGGAGGAGGTTTCGGAGTTATGCTCTTCGAAGCTCGATGAACGTCGCCGCATACATACGAAGTTGCCGACGAGTGACCGCTTTGTGGGTCGGCCTGCCGGTCGTTTTTGCGGGGATCATGTGCGGTGTTGCAACGGGTGCCTCTCCGCCAAACCGGCGGTAGCCGCCGGCGTGTCGGCAACGCCTGTGCGCGACCCCGCTACGGTTCCTGTCCGGCAGCCCCTGCGAGCTGGAACGACCCGCCCGTTCTCAAAACGCTGTCCACGCCCGAGACCGTTCCGGAGCCGGCAGCCGAGGAGCACTGGGCGACCGGCGGAAATGTCGTCTCCGTGAACTGCACCTACCGCGACACTCCTGACAAGTCGGTCACCGTCGAGGTCAGCTTCGCGCTCCCCACCGACGCGAACCCTTTCGCCGACTTCGACGTTGGCTGCGGCCGTGGCGGAACGAATTGGGAGCGAGATATCGGACCTACGGAGCCGCGAGCGTCACCGAGTGGGCCATCGCCACATTCGCCGACCCCAACGCTTACCTTTCGTCGGACACGGTCCCGGCATTCGAGACTCTCACACAGAAGCTGCTCCAAAACGCGAAGGGCTACGGAGCGCCCTGCAGCCTGAAGTCCGTGCCGACGTCGATCGCATTCAGGCTGCACTTCGACATCCTTGTGAACGGCACGAACATCAAGGACACGTTCTGGACGGCCGACTCTCCGGCGGCAGGCGGAGTCCTGCCGATCCAACAGATCCTCTCGACCACCAACGCGATCAACGTCAAGACTCGGGCGGGCACCCACCTGATCACGATCAGGCTGACGAAGGGGGCGACTATCTGCAGCAACACGGGAGGACACCCGGCAGAGCCCGATTCCGCGTTCTCGTCGTCAATTCCAAGATCGCCGGATGCTTGCCGGAGCAACTGGAACACTGACGATCTCGACACGGCCGTCGGTGATCCTTGCCCTCTGCGGCCAGCAATTTCTCAAGGCGGACGCACCGCCGAGAATCGCGTTCTTCGGTTGACTCCGAGCACGGCCGCGCGTCCGGGCATGGTCAGGCTCGTGAGGGCGCGGCCGTATCGACTCGCGGCTCCGTTGCATCGAGCAACGCGAACGTGCTGCAGCCGAGCCGAATCCGGAGGAGGAGGAGGAGGACGAGCTCGGCGTGGATCCGGTTGGCGCTTGCGAGCGCCCTACGAATGTGAGAGCATCGGAGGAGGCGTCGTGCCCTCCCAATGATGCGCCACGTCTGAGGTGCGCTTTGCACTGCGGAGCACGGTCACGGTGGTGAGCACGTCGTGGCCGCGCTTCTTCACGTGTCATCGCAACGAGATTGCAGGCCGCCTCCGTGGCTCAGAGCACGAGCGGCTCCGACGATCCGGTGCCGGCGTCGTCACGCCAGGGAGGTGGACAGGGTTTCCCGAAGTCGTCTGGCGAGCTGACCTCTTAGATCGAGTTTTCGTTGGTCCGAGGGTCGCTCGGCGGCAGGGCCCCCAGCGCCGCGCGACGCTCACGTCGAGACGATGAGCACGTGCGAGCCGGGCCCTACCGTCACGGCCGTCCGCCCTGCCGCCTGGGAATCGGCTTGCCGTCGAGCTCCGCGGCGCCGTCAGCCGGAAGCACGATCCTTCCACCTACGGGTGCGTCGACCTTCGCGGTCATCTTCCTCGCGCCGTAGTCCCAGCTGAACGAGATCGTGCCATGCGGGGTCGGAACATTGCCGCGCGCCCAGCGAAGATCTGCCGGATGGGGCTCCGCGACATACGAGCCGAACCCAGGCGAGGCAGGTCGTACGCCGAGCGCGTAGTTCGTGAGCGCCGGTGCCGCACCACTCGACCAGCCCTGGTCGTAGGAGGGAGTCTGGTCGCCTGGGGGCCCGCCTGCAGCGCCGATCGTCTCCCACATCGTCGACTGCGGGCCGTTCGCGAGCATGTAACCCCATTCGCGGCGGATCAGAGCGAGCGCAGAATGATCCAGTCCCGTCTGATAGCGGGCGACCACGTCGAAGTAGGAGATGAACGGGTAGACGCGCTGATCAGCGTAATCGCCCCACGGATAGCCGTCCCAAACGTCGTTGTCGGCGATCGCGGCGCCGTACGGACGCCATTCATGCCCGCCGAGGTAATCGAGCGCCGAGCGGGCCTGTGCCGACGTCGCGAGACCCGCGAGCACCGCGAACACGTTCCCGTCCTCCGGGTGAACTACGGCCCGACGGTCGTATCGCGAAACGCGCCTACCGTTCCATCCCAGAACCAGGTCCGAATGCGATGCGATCGGCGCGATCCGGGCAGTCCACGCGGTCGCCTGTGCGGGCTCCTCGATCCAGGGCGAGCTTCGCCGCGAGCCGCAGCGCCCGCACGTAGCCCGCGTTGTAATACGCCACCGTCGAACCTGTCCGAGGTATGTACCCGTAATCGAACGGGCCGAGGTTGTCGACCAGCAGGCCGTCCGGGCCGATCTGGGCCGGATACCACGTGTTCATCAGCGTTTCGAGGCTGGGCCAAATCTGGCGTACGAGCGGCGAGGTCGCCTGTGTAGAGAACGTAGTCGTAGACATCCTCGACCCAGTAGGCGTTGTAGTCGATGAGCGTCAGAGTGCCGTTCATGGACGGGCTGGCCGGAATCGACCCGTCGGCATGCTGTGCGCCTGCGTACCACAGGATCATGTCCTTGAGCACCGGCGCCGCGGACGGCGTTGAGACAAGCAGGGTCAGGCCGCTGACTGCCTGATCACCGACGTACGGGCAGCGGTCGCGGACATAACCATCGAGAAGCACAAAGGGCAGTGCGATCGGGCATGGCCGCCCCTCCGCGTCGGTCGTGAGCGGTCCCGGCGCGATCATGTCGTTCGCGGTTTTTACCGATGCCGCCCAGATCTGACCAAGCAACGGATCGCTCGAGGCGAACGAACCGCCTGCCGCGGCCGCGGCGGAAACCGAGACGAACGCAAACATCAGAAGCAGCACGCGGTCGGGGCGAACAACTGCTTCAACGTGGAGCCCCGTGGCCCGGGCGGCCCGGGTCGTACCACCTCTCGGTCGTTCTTGTGACTGACTACGACAAAAGACGGGCCGCGCTTCAGGATGATCGCCCACCCACAGTGGCGCGCTCACCGGACAGGCTGGTGGCAGAAACGTGCGCGCGTCTGTCCGTCAGGTAGTGAAGGCGATCCTGGCTGGAGCTTCCCCTTGCAGGAACGTCTGACCGCAGATCGCCAGACTGACGGCGGGCTGCGTCGAAATCGTCAGCGTTCCCGTCTTTCCCTTCGCGCATCCCTTCACCCCTGAGCTGACCACCTGCACCTGGAATCGCGCCTGTCCGATCGTCTTTGCCGCCACAGGCCGATAGTCGATGCCCTTGGCGAACTCGATCGTCAGCGGACGCATGCCGGTTGTCGTCTTCACTCGGAGCGGCGTGACCGATGAAGAGACCTTGCTGATCGACAGCAGGCCTGACTTGTTCGCAGGGCCTGACGTCCAGAACGTCTCCTTGAGATTCGTGCCTGCCACCAGGATGTCGAAGTAGAACCGCGACAACACCGCGGTCGGGGTGGGAGACAGGCCGCAGGCCTGACCGTAGCCGTTCGCGTTCGCCAGAAGCTTACGAGTGGCGCCCTCGAACGACGGCATTTCCTTCGCCGGAACGTACCCGGCGAGGTCAGCGAACGTTGCGATTGCCCACTGGTTGGGCTCGCAACGCCGTACGTCCGATACGTACCGTTCCAGTTCGTGCCTCCGTGGCCGCAGCCAACCGCGAAATCGTTCTCGGGGTTCGGATCGGTGGAAAGCGCGTAGCTCACCTCGATGGTGACGGCCTTCGTATCCGTGTCGTGGTAGGTGCACTTGACGCTAACGAGGTCACCGCCCGTCGCGAAGTGCTCCTCCGCTGTCGGCAGCGGGACGCTTTCGGGCGTGGCGAGCGTCTTGACGACAGGCGGTTGCGTCCACCCGGTCGGTGCAGCCGGGCATGCGATCGCGCTCGGGTCGCCCAGAGGTGCCGCTGCGACGCCGACAGAGGGCGCGGTTGTCGCCGCAACCGCACGGCGGCGAGGACGAAGGCAGCGATCGCCATTCGCCGCGTTCCACCATCGCCACCGTCAAGCTCGCCAAGCGGTCCTGTGCCGGTCTCCGCCGAAGGGCATGTGAGGGCGATAATACAGGTTTCACGGGCCACAAATCGCATGGTACTTCGACCCACGGGTGGTCGCACACGGCCCCTGGAGGGCTTGTTGCTCGCCGGTAGGCCAGCCTGGTACCTTTGAGACCGTGAGGAAGCCGCGATCGATCCCGATGCTGGCCATGTTCGTGGCACTCTGCGGCGTCCAAGTTGTGCTGGGAGCTCATGACACGACGGTTCCCAGTGGCCGTGTGTACGTCCCCGTTCTGATCACGGACAAGGGGATAACGGTGATCAGTCCCAATCCCGATTCGGGTGACACGGGCGATCCGCGCGGTGTGACCGCCACTTTCTCGGTCGTCAACCGGGGAAAGAAGCCGCACAACTTTGCGTTCCTGGGTAAGAGCACAGGCAAGATCCCGCCGGGTGGGCGCGGGCGAATCACGGTAGCGCTGCTCGCGCGTGGCAAGTTCGTCTACAGGAGCACACTCGATCGCGGCAAGGCGTTTCGCGGCGTCTTCAGCGTCTACTGAGACGTCGGTCAGCCCGAACGGCTCCGGCCCGGAGCGAGCGAAACCGCCCAGATGGTCGGCCGAACACGTCGGTATACTGCGCCTCCGGGCGGCGCATAGCCGAACGTAAGTCCGATCTCAGGAGGTGGGAGACTTGCACGTCAGATATCCTTCAGGGCGGTTGAGCAGATCTGGTCGGATGCCGAGGCGTCGTCCAGGGTCGCCGTAGGTGTCGCGGCGTTTACGTTGCTCTCGTTGCTGCTTGCTACGTCCGCCTTCGCGGTAACGATCACCAGCTTCACGCCACCCAACGGCATGGGCAACGTCCCGGGGGTCTGCCCCGGTTCGATGCTGGTGATCAGCGGATCCGGCTTCACCGGAACGTCGAGCGTCACCTTCAACGGCCTGCCGGCCGCGACGTTCACGGTCGGAACGGACGCGACTCTCTACGCGATGGCGCCTCCCAACGTCACGACCGGGCCGATCACTGTTACCGCCCCCGGCGGTTCTGTGACCAGTGCGGCCACATTCACCGTTTTCCCGTGCGCCACCCAGGCACAGCCCACTGCGGTAGCGAGCCCCACCAGCACGCAGACGGCGCCGACGATCTCGAGCTTCACGCCGAAGTCGGGCACGCCACCGACATCGAAGAAAGCCGGGACGGCGATCACGATCAACGGCACCGAGTACATGCACGTCAAGAGCCTCGAGATCGGAGGGGTCGCGGCGTCGTTCAGCGTGCTGTCGGCGAACTCGATCAGGGCTCACGTGCCAAAGCGCGCAAAGAGTGGCAAGATCACGATCACGACGACGGCCGGAACGGTCGCGAGCTCCGGGACGTTCAAGGTCACGTAAAGACTTCCGCGGGCGAGCAGGTCGACCGGAGGAGATGACGGAGATACAGTTAGGGAGGGAGTGAGTGCCTGCTCCCTCTCTGACGTTTCTCACTTGCGAGTCATGGGCCTGTGTTCGTCACCTCTCTGTCGAGTCCGGGGTCGCCGGGGGGGTGGCCCATGACGAACTGGCGGCGTTCCCCGGACCTATGTGCTCGCCGCGGTCGGCGATCGCCGCGGTGGTCATAGCCGTCGCGGCGGCTGCGGTGCTGACGGGGTCGAGCAGCAGGTCGGCCAACCTGCCGGCGTGGGAAACACAACCGCTCGAAAAGGCGCTGCCGGTACTCAACAACGGTGATCCGGACGCCGAGGCCGGAGATTCCGGCGAGGACCTGATTGCCACACTGCGGAGCTCTCGGGCACGGTCATTTTGTCCTGCGGGTCGAGAACGACAGCGCTCTCGGGTTCGTCAACAGAGTTCACGTGGGTGCCGCCGCCCTACGGAGGTTTGACGGTCACCGCGGTTACCTCGACGAGCAAGGGCAGTTCTTGCTCGGTGACGGGCGCCGTCATCTCGTGCCAGACGAACCTTCATCCCCCGAAGTGCACCTGCGCGCCCGGCGAGAGCATGCTCATCCGATTCGACGGGGTTACCCCGAAGACCGCGAGCTCGAAGCTGTACCCCAAGTTGGGCAGGATCACCCACGCGTTCGTGTACGGATCCCTACGCATCGGTGAGATAACCCCGGTGCCATACCTGATTCCGGATTCGCCAGGCGAGGCCCAGCCGGGCGCGGACGTGCCCTCCTGCACGAACGGCCAGCAGAGCACCGAGGCGCATCCGTGTACGCCCGGCTGAACGGCTCGGGAGGTCCATCTGCCGTCGCGTCGATCTCGTCAGCGATCGTCGCTACCGTCTGTCTGCTCGCGCTCACGGGGTGCGGATCCGGTGGAGTGGACGCCGGAGGCTTCAGCTCGTCGAACCGCAACGCAGCGCAGAACGCGCTCGACACGCTGCAGTCGACGAGTGTCTCGACGATCATCCTTCAGCTGAGCGCCACGAATGAGATCCCGGCCATCTGCCGGGTTCATCTCGAGTCCAGGAAGCCGCTCACGTTCAAGCTCTTCCTCGCCTGGATTCCGCGCGGGCAGTTCAGACAGAGCGAGACCGGGAACGTGTATTCGTGGCTCCAGATCCTCCTGAATCGAGACGGGGTCACCGGGAACAACTGGCACGTCGTAAGCTCCCCCCGCAAAGCCACGCTCGAGGCCGCTTACGGGGACGCGCTCTCGAAGCCGTTCGATCGCTGCGAGATCCTCGCCGGCGGCGGAGTGAAGGTTCTGCGGACCACGGCCATACCCACACTCAATCATGTCGTCGCTCCGAAAGTCCCCGTGCTCGCTCCGGCCTTCGCGTTGCCGCGGCTCAACGGCAGCGGCTCCCTTTCTCTGCAGTCGCTGCGCGGCAAGACCGTGGTGCTCACGTTCTTCTCGTCGTACCTCGCCGAGGCGAGACGCCTCGCTCCGATGCTCGAGAGCGAGTCGAGGCGGTGGGCGAATCGGGGCGTCGTCTTCGTCGCTGTAGACGAGCAGGACCTGGCGCCGGCCGCGCGGGCGTTCATCCGCAGGTATGGGATCGCATTCCCCGCAGTTCGCGAAGCATCGGGATCGCTGATCGGCAGGTACAACGTCGAAAACCTGCCCGAGACGTACTTCGTCGATCGCACGGGCCACCTCGTGCGGCCGTCGCTCTCGGGAGTACCCTCCGCGGCCCGCCTCGACGCGGCCATCAAGCTCGCGCTGGCCTCAAACGGCCGGTAGCGGCTCCTTCGGTGTTCGGATTTGCGGACATCTCGCCAACGCGGTACGCTCCAATCCTGGGTTTTTGCCCGTAACCGTTTAGCCATAAGCGTCAGAGGAGGGGCTCTTGTACCGGAGAACAGTGCTACTAGTGGTGGCGGCGCTTGTCGCGGTGTCTGTGACCGCTTTGGCGTCCGCGTCGCCCAAGACGGCGGTGAAGCACAGCGGGACGGCTGTGAAGCTCACCGGGACGGCCGTGAACAATGCGTATCTCCCCAAGGGAGTCACCCCTTGTACCGACAACTGGCTGATGTGGGGCTGCGACACGACCGGTGACGCGTATTCGCAGTTGACCCAGATCAACGAGAGCAACGTCTCGAAGCTGAAGGTCGCCTGGAACGAAGGATTCGACGGCAACACCTATAACCAGGCGGTCGAGTCGCAGCCGATCTGCTGCGCAAACGGGCTGATGTACACGACGACGGCGACCGGCTTCGCTGCAGTCGACCCGGCCACCGGCACCGTCAAGTGGACCTACCAGGGGCCCACGAACGAAGGACCGATCTTCGGTTTGACCGCCGTCACCAAGGAGGCGCGGAGCGAGGCATACAATCCGGTCGCGAACCTGGTCTACACGGGCCAGCAGGACGGCTCGGTCGTCGCGCTCGACGCGAAGACGGGTGCGCTCAAGTGGACCGTCCAGGTCGCCGGAACGGGAACCTACGGCTCCGCGACTCACTCGGAGACTGCGCCGTTTACCGTCTATTGTGGCTACAGCCAGTGCGGTAAGGACGGCCTGATCTTCACTGCTCCCAACGGTGGAGAGAGCCCGATCCGCGGCCACCTCGACGCGTACGACGCGAAGACCGGCGCGCTCGTCTGGCGGACATGGATGACTCCGGACCCGACGCAGCTTCCGTTCATCCTGACCTGGTCGAACCCGGCGGAGGCATCGGTTGGCGGCGCGACCGTCTGGTCGCTTCCGTCGGTCGACCCGGCGACTGGGCTGCTCTACTACAACACCGGCAACCCGTATCCGTACCTCGGCAGGCAGCCCGGCGACGATCTCTGGTCGGACAGCGTCGTCGCGCTCAATCTCAGCAACGGCCACATGAGGTGGTTCTACCAGGAGGTCAAGCACGACCTGTGGGATTACGATTGCCCGAACCCGACGGTCGAGTACAACGCCATGGTCGGCGGCAAGCTGACTCCGGTCGTGTCTGCTGCGTGCAAGAGCGCATACGTGTACCTCCTGAGCCCGAGCAACGGGCATCCGATTTACCCGATCCCACAGGTTGCGATGTCGACCCAGCCGGGCTACACGGCGGCGGGCGCTGCTCTGAACAGCACGGCTGCCACCCAGCCTGAGCCGACGGGCGGCGAAGGGCAGATGATCGATCACTGCCCGACCGCAGCCAATGCCAGCTCTCCAGCTCCCGGGCGACTACCCGACCGGGCCGGACGGCACGCCGGCGGTTCTCTCGTGCAACTACGTGGCGTCCAACGGCAGCAACTGGCTCGTGAAGCCGTATTACATCTCGAATGGGATCGACTATCCGCGGCCGACGTACGATCCGCTGACAAACATGCAGTACTTCTGCGCCACGCAGTCGATCATGATCGAGAAGAATCAGGGGTTGAATACCACCAACACGACCATCATCAACTCCGGGCGCGTCTCGCTGATCGGGATCGCGGGTAAGGTCAACGCCCTCAACATCGGAAACAACACGCTGGGATGGCAGCGAACGCTGATGGCCAACCAGGACGGCAACTGCTACAGCGGAACGCTCTCGACGGCCACCGGCCTTCTCTTCTATGCGACCAAGGGTAGAACGGACGGTACGAACACGACCTTCCGCTCTCAGGGGACGAACCCTGGCGGCTACCTGTACGCCGTCGACGCGAAGACCGACAAGATCCTGTGGACGTTCCAAAATCCGTTCGGCGACCTGATCGAGGCGCCGCCGATCACATACATGTACAAGGGGTCGCAGTACCTTGCCGAGTACTTCGAGTGTCCCTTGACCACGAACGGATCTTTCCAGGCCTGCTCGAGTCACGACCAGTTGATGGTCTTCAAGCTCCCTTAGGGCCACTGAGACATGCGACGCGCCTGGTGCGCGGAGGCCGTGAAAGGCCTCCCGCACCGGGCGGCGTTGCGACCCACCGGCGCCGGCTGGTATGCGCCTTTTCCTTTCTTTGTCGTCATAGGTTCTTCAGAGTGGGCTGCTGCGTCTTGGGGTAAATTGTAACGCTCGGGGGTACAGCGCCAGGGCGGCTCTAATTCTCTCGACAGCTCGCTGCGGGGTTGCGATCGAGTCCACCACGCACTGCGCCGGACGTCACTGATGAGCCGAATTTGGAAAGGAGCTAGTTTCCGATATGTCTCGCAAACGCTTGAGGGTCGTTCTCATGATTTTGTCGGTCTGTGGTGTGCTCGTGGCCGGTCTTGGTGTCGGGGTTCTCACTGGGTCGGCTGCAGGGCACGTGAAGGCAGGCTCGGTAGCCGCTACGGTCATCACAGTGACGGCGGGTCAGCCGTCGGAGCTGGCGTTCAAGGTTTCGAAGGCGTCCGGGATCCCGGCCGGCACGGTGACATTCAAGTTCACCAACAAGGGAAAGATCAGCCACGACTTCAAGATTTGCACCTCACCGGCCAAAACGTCCGCTGCGAACTCGTGCGTCGGGAAGGTGACGGCGATCCTCGCCCCTGGCAAGTCTGCGACCCTGACGGTCAAGCTGAGCAAGAGCGGAAAGTACGAGTACCTCTGCACCGTGCCGGGTCACGCCGCGGCGGGGATGAAGGGCCTCATCGGGATCGGCGTGAAGGTGGCGACACCACCCCCGAAGCCGACCACCACGACGAAGACGAATCCGGTCACGACGACGGTCCCGTCGTCGAGCGTCTGCGCGCATCCGACTTCGACCACAGTCAGCGTCGCCGAGTACGACTTCGGCTTTACGGTTAGCCCGAGCACCGTGCCATGCGGAACCGTCACCTTCAATCAGACGAACACGGGACAGACCCAACATAACTTCGATCTCACGAACGTCCCGGCAGCCGGCGGCGACGGCGCGTATATCAACCCGGGACAGAACACGACGATGACCGTTACCCTGACCCCCGGCTCCTGGGGCTATCAGTGCGACGTACCGACTCATGCCGCGCTCGGGATGGTCGGCGTACTCAATGTCACCGGCTAGGTGTGTCGCCCGGCTCGACGTGTCCGGCTGACGAAGTCGCGTTCCGGCAAGCTTCGATCGGTTCCAGGCCTCGCTCTGAGGCCTGGAGCCTAGGCTGGATCTGGGTAGGGGCGGACTCGACCGGGTTCCGACTCACGTCGCTCGAAGTACCTGTCCCGTGAAGGTCTGCCGCTTACCCGTGACGAAGAGGGGCTTGCAGAGATCGAGCCTTCCCGACGTCTTCCCGGCGTCGCCGTACTGAAGCGAAGTCGAGAGCGTGAGTGTCCCGGTCGAGCCCTTCGGGCACGAAGGCTCATTCGTGGAGGTGACGACGACCGCGACCACCAGCGTCGAGCGGGGTGCCTTGTAATAGCGTCGGACGCCGCGAACGACGTGAAGTATGACGGTGCGCGTCTTTCCGTCCTCGGTCACGCGAAGCGGAAGATCGGGTAGCTGGACGCTCGCAATCGTGAAGTCATTGCTCTCGCTCGGCCCCCCGCGGGTCACGAAGACACCGTTTACCCCACCTGTGGTAGGCATTGCTCCGGCGGCGTTGAACGCACGACCGCTGATCTTGAGTCCAAGGCCCTGCACGGCCCAACTCGCGGGCACATCCAGCGGGTCCTTCGTGTCCACCGAGCAACGGTGAGCAGCGTCAGCCACGCTGCCGAGCAGCTGCAGCGTCAACTTCTCGAAGCTCGTGAGGTCGCCGGCCGACACGTCGGCGGTCGCGGAGAATGCCGCCGTTGCGTACCGGTCTGGGCTCATGGCGAGAAAGACTCGCTCAGAAGCCTGCCACTGGGCGTAGCTCTTGCAGCCGAAGTAGAAGTCGTTGACCGGGTTGGCGTCGATCGGCAATGCAAAGACGGCGCTCGCGGTCACATGGTTGTCCGCTGCGGGTGGATTCGCACTGTAGTCGCAGACGACGTGAACCTGCGTGATTCCCGGTTCGTAACCGCCCTCTGCAGAGTCTTCGCCGGGCCCGGGCGTAGGCGAGAGGACACTCGGATTCCCCGGCCAGGACAACCAGCCGGACGGTGCGGGCGGGCAGCTGTACACGGTCGGAGCCGTATTGGCGCCGGTCCCGGGCCCGGCCGCAAAGGCCGGCATCGAGAGAACCATGACTCCCAACACTCCCAGGACTAGAGGGGTAGGCCGTAGCCAAGGCCGGACCGCCGACCTCCTACTCGATCGGCGGGTTCGTTCCACAACAGACCGTGGCATTGGACCCCCACCTCTGTACTGACTAGCCAGGAAGTCCATGCTAACCAAATGGACGACCGCGGACGCCGCGGCGGCAATACTGTACTGGCGAATGAGCTTCGGTTCTCCGATCTACCTGTTCGCTCTACTGGTTGTTCCGCTGCTGTTGGCCATACGGCTTGTTGTCCGAAGGAGACGCAGTCGTCACCCCGTCGCCTTCACGAACCTCGATCTCCTCGCGACGGTCAAGGGGCGCAGGCGACCCACTCTGAAATTCCTTCCGGTCGTATTCCTTCTGTTCTCGCTGGCATGTGCTGGTACGGCCCTGGCGATGCCCCGCCTCACCGAGACGGAGGTCGACGGCCGTCCTGTCGTGGTGATCCTCGTCGACGTGTCGGGCTCGATGCAATCGAGCGACATCGCGCCCACGCGGATCACGGCCGCGAAGAGCGCCATGCAGACATTTGTCGAAAAATTGCCCGGCCGGGCGGAGGTCGGCCTGGTCGAGTTCAGCAGTGACCCCACGACGGTCGAGTTGCCAACGACGGACCACGGCGTCATCGAAGATGATCTCAGCCTGTTCACGGCGGCGGGGGCGACAGCTCTCGGCGACGGCCTGGCGACTGCCGTGAACGACGTGGAAATTGCCGATACGCACGCCCGGAGGATGGAGACCCGGCGACCGGGTTCCGTCGTTCCCGGCGTGATCGTGCTGGAGTCGGACGGTGCTCAGAACACGGGGACGCTCCAACCGCTCGAGGCGGCGGCACGAGCAAAGAAAGCAGGGATCCGTGTCTATACGGTGGCTTTCGGGACAGCTCGTGGAACGGCGAGCTTCGTAGGCGCTCCCGCGCCGGTGGCCGTGCCGCCGGATCCTCTGATGATGCGGGCGATCGCGCGGTTGACGGGCGGAACGACCTTCACCGCAAGGAGCGCATCGCAAGCCACCAGCATCTATCGTCAGCTCGGCTCCACGATTGTGCGCACCAAAACTCGCGATGAGCTCGCCTCGTGGCTGGCTTTCGCCGCGGGAATGATGCTCCTCGCCGCCGTTTGCCTACGGGTCGGGGTCGATCCCGTCTTTCCGTAAATGGCCTACTTGCCAGTCGGCACGGAGCCGGGTTGGGGCGAAGCAGACGCTACGCTGGATCCCGGGTGGTTACTTGTCCTCGGTGTTCTGTCAGACCCGTCCCGAGCTGGAACGGCATGTGCTCAGGACGGTCGAGGAGGCGGTCCACCATCGGCGTGGTCGGTGTGGCTGCGTTCCTGGCGCTCCTCGTAGCCGCATCGGCAGTTGGTGCGACACGACTATCCGGTGTCCGTTCGCTCGTCGGATTCGTCGGCCCCGGTTTCAGGATCGCCGTCGACTCGCCTTCCGGTGACCTGGTGACGCACGTCACGGCCGGGCGATATGTGCTGACGGTCCACGACCGTTCACCTGTCCTGGATTTCCATTTCTTCGGCCCCGGCATCGATAAGCGCACGACCGTGGCACGCGTTGGTACCGTCAGGTGGCGTATCGATCTCCGGCGTGGCCTCTATCACTACCAGTGCGATGCGCACGCAACCTTCGTCCGCGGACTGCTACGCGTCACGTAGACGGGATCCGGACCGACCCCGCGGTACTTATCCGAGACTCTTATCTGCCAGGACACCATTCTTGAAGCAGAGGTTGTACAGGATGCTTGGTCGGTCAAACCACTCGTAGCAATGCTCACCCGTGCCGTCGAGGTAGATCTGGTACGGCTTCGGCCAGTGGGGGAGCACGCTGAGCGTGGTCTTGTGGATCGTGGCGACCTTGTAGAGGTGGGCATATGCCGTGGGACTTGGCTGAGCCGGCAAGCTCGCTGCGGACGGGGTGGAGGCGGTGGACGAGATGGATGCCCCCGAACTTGCCGATTTCGAGTTGTCCGACGTCAGCCAAACGGTCACCCCGATGGCCGCTACGATCAGCAGGCATACCCCAACACCGATGGCCGCGAGCTTGATCGGACGGTTCTCTTCCAGACCCGCCATTTGCGGCTACTCTAGCGCACGGTGGGTCGCCCTCAGGTCGAGGCGCACCGACCGGGACTCCCGGACTGTTCCCTCCGCAGCCGAAGTCGCGCGACAAGCATCGGCACTTCGCGAGTCGGGTTCGCGTCTCGAGAGATTTCCCCGCTATCGTGCTCGCTGGAGCGAATGCAGAGGGAAGGCAGATCAGGGATGAGAAGCAGAACGGCATTACTGGCGGTTGGAGCCTCGATCGGGCTTGTCGGGGCGGGCTGCGGTGGGAGCAAGCCCGCAGCCGTGAGCACGCAAGCCACGAGTCAGCCCACCCGTACCGCGGTCGCGAGTCCTACCACCACGACCACGGCGGCTTCTAACCCATTCTCTCCGTACGAGAGAAAGATGCAGGCGCTTGGCAAATGGCTGAACGGAATTCTCTTTGCCGTCGGAAGCGAAGACCGGCAGAGCAACGCGACGGCGGCCTCGGATGCGATCAACCTAAAAGCGGCTCACAGCGCGCTAGGGGTCGCGGCGAAGAAACTCGCGAAGATCGTTCCGCCAAACAACGTTTCGGCCGCGCATAACGAGCTGCGGAAGGCCGTCCTCGAGTACGCGAGCGAGCTCGATCTCATCATTGCCGCCGCAGAGAAGGGGAGTCCCCCGGATGCCGCCAACTTCTTCAGGCTGAAAGGTCTGAAGGATATGACGGCCGCGTCTCTTGCAATCGAACGGAAGGGCTACAACATCATCGGGCCCGACGCCCCGATCGCCAAGGCCGGGTCCGCCGGATAGCTGTAACGAACCGAACCGATAGAAACTCGCTTGTTCGGAAGGGAGCGAAGACCCGGTTAGGAGCCGACGCTACTGAGTCGTGCAGGGTTTGGCGTTGGTGCTGACCTGGCCCTTAGCGCAAAGCGGCAAGTCTCCGCCGATCGAACCTACGAATGAGGGGATGTGGTACGGAACAGGTGTCATCGAGGTGATCTGGAGATAGGCACCGACGAGCCCGTAGTACGTCCACGCACCGTTTGCATACGTGGGGTTGTCGCCCTTGGCGGTGAAGTTCACTGTCATGCTCGCGCCCGCCTCGCAGGTGCACGCCGGTGGGGCTATCCCCTTCCCGCCACCGGTGCACGAGATATCGCCGTTCGAGACCGTGCAGCGGCCGCCTTCCGAGCTTGTCACAGCGGTAATCGTGAACCCGGCCGGCGGAACCCAGTTGAAGGTGTTGATAAACCCGATGCCGCTCGTGTTCTGGATCAACAGCTGGTAGAGACCTTTGGATTGGTCCAGCACGCTGATCACCGTGACGGCGTCGCCGTTCTCGACCCGGCCGCCCGTGTTCCCCGGATCTTGCGGTGGCAGGCTCGAGACCGGTACCGGCTTCTGCGTCGCCGTGACCTTCTTGATGCAAGGATGAGCTTTCGTGCTCCTCTGGCCTGCCTTGCAGACCGGCGTAGCTCTCTCAGCCGCGGATGCCGCCATTGGCAAACCCTGTGCTACAAAAGAACACAGCGCTACAAAGGGCACGATCAATCCAAGTCGCCTGCGCATGGCCCTCATGTTGGCACAAGGTTAGCAAGTGAAGTCCTGGCGGACGCAGGATTGACCTAATATTTACGCCCGGGAAAGTCCGCGGGTATCGTCTCGGTGCCGGTTGCGTCAAGCTATTTGCCGCGAAAGGTGGTGAGGTTTTGCCGGACACGCCTCAACGTCTCGGTCAGCGATGCATGCACCCGACGTCGGTTGCGTGCCGTAGCAAGCCTGACATCCGGCCCGCCAGATATTTGCCGTACTCGACGGCGTACGGGATTTTCGCTTGAAAGCTCGCGAGTGACTGGACGTTCTACCGGGGGCAAGAGAGGGGGCTGGTTGCGTGGACCGGCGGCCGCCCTCGGGCTTTTGGCGGTCGGGCCCCTCGTCTGGCACTTCGACGCCCCGGCACGCGCGACGATCGGCGCCGCGCCGTCCTCCCCGAGCCCGGCAGGTCCCTCCCGTGGTTTCCCGGCCTCTCCGATCAACGCGATCGTGTTCAGCCGTCAGGACAGAAGGGACGCACTCGCCTTGAGCGTGGTGCCCGAATCGTCGAGGCTGGTGCTTCAGGTCTCCGTCCTGAACGATCAAGGGCAAGGCGCCCGGGGCCTGGATGTTCGACTCTCCGTGAATGGGCGGCCAGAGACAGCACGCCCGTGCGGTGCCGGCTGCTACCGGCGTGTCCTCGCTGTCCGAGGCGCACCTCGAACCGTCGTCGTCGACGTTCACGGTCCCGGCGCAACGATCCATTGGCCCGTCGACGCTCCCTCAGGATTGGCCTCCGCCATCCGCTTCGAAGCTCATGGCCCGCGCCGGACGGGTCTGGCGTGCACTTCGTACGCTGTCGTACCTCGATCGCCTCGGCTCGGGTCCCGGGGGATGAGGTCATCAGCCGCTGGCAGATTGCCGCCCCCGATAAAGTCGCGTACGAGGTAAGGGACGGCGTTGCGGGCGTAATCATCGGGAACAGAAGGTGGGACAGGGCGGTGGGCGGCTCGTGGACGGAGTCTCCGTCGATTCGTCTCGAACAGCCTCTGCCGTCCTGGGTTGCCGTCACCGACGCGCGGTTGCTGGGCACGAACAGTGTTCGCTGGGCAACCTGCCTTCGAGATCTCCTTCTACGACCCGAAGACGCCGGCGTGGTTTCAGGTCGAGCTGGACCAAAGGACCCTGCGCACGCTCGATCTGCACATGATCACAACTGCGCACTTCATGCATGACATCTATACGTCGTTCGACACACCACTGGAGATCCGTCCGCCTTCTAGGTCGCGTCCGTGATCGCAAATCGTGAATAGCCGAACGCCTGCCGCAGCCCGAGCGGCTCGCCGGAGTTCCTTTTGGACGGTTGGCTATGATTTGGCGAGATGAAGCTCGAGTGATTGCGCCCCGTTGCCTCTGACGGTTTGGCGGAGAGAACTCGATCAGATCGAGACCCGTTGGTTGGCCAACAGACTGTATTCGCCCTCCTGCCAGACAAAGTGGTGCATATCTCCAACTGTGAAGTTCGGGGACGATGCGAGTCGGCGATGGAGGTCAGGTGTTGGCGCAGCCAGAGCGATGCAGTGGGTGAGCGTGCCGATCGTCCCTCGCCTATTGTTTTCGTTTCGGGTCGCCTTGCCGAGTAGGGGTGATGTCGGCGCGTCGCATGAAACCTGCCTGAGGGCCGGCTTCACGCGGACCGGGCGCCTCGAATGACATTTGCGGCGCCGCTGCTTCTGCTCACCCTTGTGCTTGTACCGCTCGTGGCGGTGTTCGGCCTTCTGATCAGACGACGGCGAGCGCGGTACCCGATCAGCTTCACGAACGTCGAAGTGCTTGCCGGCGTCGTTCAGGCCAACCGGCACCGTTCGCTCCTGCGGTGGGTTCCGGCGGCTCTGCTGCTCCTCGGGCTCGCAGTTGCGGCAACGGCCCTCGCCAAACCTGAGGTTGATACGACGTGTCGCCGAACGGCACGCGGTAGTCGTGATGCTGGTGGACGTGTCGGGGTCGATGCAGGCAACGGACATCAAGCCGAGCCGCCTTGTCGCGGCTGTCACCGCAATGCAGGTCTTCGTCAATCGGTTGCCGGCACAGAGCAAGATCGGGCTGATCGCGTTCAGCACCCAACCACAGGTCATTGCGCTTCCCACTCTCGACCACGAGAGCGTCCTCGCGGCGTTGGAGTACCTCTCACCGAACGGCGCGACGGCTCTCGGAGACGGACTCACGACGGCAATCCAAGTGATCCGGGCAAGCGAAGCAAGCGGCCAGGCACGGAAGCAGCCCGATGCCGCCGGTTCACCTGGAGCGATCGTGCTGCTTTCGGACGGAGCACAGAATCGAGGCACCGTCCAGCCCCTTCAGGCCGCCTTGCGGGCGAAAGCAGCCGACATACCCGTCTATACGATCGCCTACGGTACGCCTGGTGCCAAGGTGACGTTCGAGGGATTCACGCAGAAGATCCCGGTTCCCCCGGACCCGCGGACGATGGATGCGATCGCACGGATCACGGGCGCCCGGACGTTCACTGCGCAAACAGCCGGACAGGCCAGCAGCATCTATAGCCACCTCGGGTCGTCTCTCGCCCGGGAGCACGAACATCGTGCGCTGACCTCGTGGTTCGCGGTCGCTGCGATGATCATTCTCGTCGGAGCTGCGTTGGCATCGCGAGTCTTCGGGCCGGCGCTCTAGTACCGCTAGGTGAGGCCTCAAGGCGACCTCTCCGGTTAGCGCTGTGCGCAGCGGACCACGAGCTGGACCTGAGGGGCGGCACTTCCCGGGATCGTGTCGCTGGTCGAGACCGAGACGTAGGCGTCGTCGGTGTGTGTGCGCAGTCGAACTCGTACCCCCTTGGCGAATCCGAGTTTCGGCGGAAGCATCGTTCCGAATGCGGTCGCCGTCCAAGCGTCGACCATCCGCTGACTCGCCGTACAGCCGAGGGTGGCCGCCTTGACCCCACCGGGGGTGAGAGCAATCGTCTTGGCGAGGGTAGAGAGGGGAGGTCCGGCCGGCGTGACGACGGTGGAGCTTGCCTTCGGAGCTCCGAGGGTTGTCCTTGTCGCGCTCCGTGCCATCGTCCCACTCGAGCTCAGGCGGAGCGATACGGTTTGGGGCGTCTGAGTACTGATCGGGATGCACCCGATGAAGGGCTGGAACGCGCCTTGTTCGTGAGTTGCGGAAATCGCGCGGAAGAGGATCGACGGCCCGGTCGTACGACCGGATGCGATCGGACTACCCATCAGGCCGTCGAAGGTCACCCGGATGTCCCGCGAAGTGGTGAGGGAATCGACTCCGACTGCGAACCCCTGACTCTGAGGACAGGAGAGAACGTAGCCGATCTCACCGTGGCTCGGAACGATTACCCACGGGCCGGGAACCTTGATGCATTTCGCAACGCCCTTGCACTCTTGAGGCAACGGAATGCTCGGCGGCGCGGCCGCCATGCCGCTGGCAGCGAGCGCTGCTGCGATTGCCACGAAAGCGACGAGCATTGGAGCCGCACCTGCTCCGAGGCGGCTCATATGAGCCTCCGGAACCAGATGCCGGAGAGCACGATCGCACACACGATGAGAACCAGTGCGACAGCGATGACCCAGCCAGTGATCTCAACGGGCTTCTTCTTGCCCTGAGACGGCAGCCCGCGCAGATGTTGGTAGACCTGGCGGAGTTGGGCGGCCGAACCCGCCTGGAGAAACTGCCCGTCGCTGGTAGCCGCTACCTGCTGAAGCACGTTGGTTTCTACCGGGACCTGCTTGACTTGGGTGTAGGTCTTGCCCCCAATCTTGATCCTCTGCGACACCGAGCCGTGTGCGGTGCCCACTGCGATAGTCGAAACCGTCACGCCGCTCTTTCGGGCGAATGCAGCGGCTACGGGCGGCTGGACCTTGCCTGCGTTCTGGCCTCCGTCCGAGATCAGGAGGACGGTTGCGCTCGGATGCGCGACGTCAGGCTTGGCCGGAGCCGAGGCTTTCGCTGCGATCTGGACCGCCGCCGCGACGGCGTCCCCGAGCGCTGTTCCGTGAGCAACGGCACGTCTCGGCAGCGCGCTCGTGATCTCTTGGCGGGAATACGTCGGCGGCACGAGAAGGGTGGGGTGGTTCGAAAAACTGATCAGTGATGCCCGATACTTGGCCGGCAATTTGGTCAGGAGCTCGGTGATCGACGCATCGGCCGCACCCAACCTCGTCGGCAGAACGTCGTTCGCGCCCATCGATCCCGACACGTCGACCGCGAACACGATTGTCGCTCCTTCCCCCGCCTTCTTCACGTGCACCTCGGGTCGAGCAAAACCGACGAGGAGAAACGTGACCCCGAGGAGCAGAAGCGCGGCCGGGATGTAAGCGCGGCGGCCGGGTGGTGAGGGCGTCATGTTCGGCATGAGCGCCGCGTCGACCACGCGGACGCCCGTTGGGAGCGGCGACGCTCGAGTATCACGTAGGCCCATACGACAAGCGGCACGGCCAGAAGCGAGAAGAGGAGAGCCGGAGAGGCGAAGCTCAAGCGGCTCTCCGGTCGTATGCCACCAGGCACCGGGCGCGCAGCCGTCGCGCGGAGCCTGTGACGCCGAACTGCAGGTCCATCTTTAAGAGCAAGAAGATGGACGGTCTCGTCTCCCATTCCAGCCCCCTGATCTCATTCGACGAATGTGACGCGGTCGCGATGGCTCTCGTGTGTTGACGTCTGGTGGTGTCGACCTCGATCACTCGCAATTCGAGCATTGCTACCATATTCGGATCGCCGCTGTGGTGCCGTTCGGCCGGCACGGCTCGATTTCGAGCGATCGGATCCATCTGGCAGGCGATGCGTGGGGGGCGGTTGTTTCGAACTCAAGCCCTGGTGGTCACGGTTCGGGCACTGGCGATCTCGACGATTCTGGTGGGTGTCGGCGCGACCGTCACCGGTTGCTCGGGCGGCCGAGGGGCGTCGAAGCCCGTTTTGTCGACCTGGGTGGCGCCGAATCGCAGTCGCGAACCGGGGCGCCGCCTTGACATGAGCACAACGCTTGCGCAGGCTGCGCGTCGTCACGCCTAGCCTCAGTCAAGAACCAGCGGCAAGTCATCAAGCGTTCAATCTGCGAGGCTCGATCTCAATCGGGAAGTTGTGCCGAACGGCTCCCGGAGCTACCGTCCCGGGTAGTGCTTCACGCTCACGAAGCCATTGCAGAGGAGGCATCGCCGCAGCCCGCGGTTGCCGAAGCGGTGGTCTCGGCCGGCGGGCCCGTCGTCACGACACAGCTGACGCCGGCCACGGTGCTCGCGCTCCAGCGGTCGGCGGGAAATGCGGCGGTGGTTCGCATCCTCCGCCAGGCGGACGGCTTGCCCCAGGACGTACCGCCCGCTCCCGCCTCCGGCACGGCGGAGGGACCCCAGGCCACCGACGGAGAAGAGGTCACCCTCGCACCGATCACGATCCCGGCCCAGGATCCGATCCCGGTCGAGTTCTTCGCCGCGGGGCCGAGGCTCGAAGGCAAGACGACCGCCAGCTATTCGAGCACGGACCCGGCTGTCGCCCCGAACCCGCCGAAGGCCTCGAGGGCCCCGGGCGGCGGCATCCGGGCGCAGGGAACGGTCTCCTCGACGTTCTCGTCCAATCCGGACGTGGCGATGCCTGATATCGACGGTCGGGGGTTCACCGACTGCCAGCACAAGAACGCCGAGAAGTTCCTCGCCAACGTTCTCGGCCCGCACGAGCAACTGCACGTGAGCGCGTTCAAGACGAACTTCGACGGGAAGTGGACGAAGCCGTTCGACCTCACGGTCAAGGACGCCGACGATGCGACGGGTCAGATCAAGGTGATCTACGACACCGAGTTCGCGGCCCGCAAGAAGAAGGCCGACGATGCGAGCCACGATCTCGACACTGGTGGCAAGAACAACTTTACCTGGGACATGGACGAGGGCTGCACCGACAAACCGGACAAGTAGGGCGCCCAATCTGCCTCAAGCCGAGCTCGTCGAAATCTGCCGGCAGAGCCATACTGTGAGTGAGGGCGCCGCTCGGGGCGGTGGAGACGGTCCACCCGAGCGACGCCCCGTGATCTCAGATTGCGGTCTCGTTAGACCGCGAAGAAGTGAATCGAACGGCTGACGGTCCGGCTCGACGCACCGGACTTGTCGACTGCCCGCAGTGTGGCGGTGAAGTTGCCCACGTGACGGAAGCGCGGGATCAGCATCCAGTTGCGCGCGTGCGTCCCACACGGAACGGGGACGACCGAGAACCGGCGCGTGTAGCCGAGCCTGCCGGCCATCGCGTCGTGCTCGATCACCGTGACTGCCTTCGCCGAGTCGTCACAAAGCGTAAACCGCCCATAGATGCGGTTTCCGAGCTTCCGCAGCGAGAAGAACCGGAGCGTCGGGGCGTGATTGTGAGCGGTCACCGGCGGGGGGGTGGTACCGACACCGGCGACGAGCCCGGTGGCGCCCGAGGTGGCGTTCGTCGAGCCGGACAGGTTCGTCGCGGTCACGACTACGCGAAGAGTGTTTCCAGCGTCGATCGAGCGAACGCCGTAGGCCTTTGCGGTCGCATCGGTGACCGCGACGCAGCTCGCGCCGCTCCGATCACACCGCTGCCACTGGTAGCTGTACGAGCTGACGCCGCCCGTCCAGGTGCCGGTCGAGGCTTCCAGCTGCTCGCCGACCTTGGCGGTGCCGCTGACCGTCGGGGCCGCCGTGTTGACCGGGCCGGAGTTCGACGACACGACGCTCGTCGGCTGCGAGGTCGCGCTGGTCGAGCCGTCCGAGTTCGTTGCCGTCACCTGCACGCGCAGCGTCTTGTCGACGTCACCCGCCGCGACGGTGTAGTTCTTCGACGTAGCGCCCGAGATCGCGTTGCAGTTTGCTCCGGAGCCATCGCACTGCTGCCACTGGTAGGCGAAGCTCGCCGGCGAGTTCGACCACGTGCCGTTGTCGGCGGTCACCGTGCGGCCCTGGCGTGCCTGTCCGTGGATCGACGGTGCCGAGTTCGACTGCGGAGCCGCCACGCTGCGCGCGAACGCGGCTCCCGTGAGCATCGTCGCGACGGCGAGCACCGCCGCAATCGAGAAGACCGGCGCCGTCCAACTCCGACGACCCTTCGTCCGTTGCCTGTCCATACGTCATCACCTCTCCGATTGGGATCGCGGAGAGTTCTTCCCATCCTGGCAACAGTTACTCCCCGGGGGAGAACGTTTACGGACTGCTTACAGCGGATGCAGGCTGCAGCGAGGCTCCCGATCCGGGCGGTAGCCTTGCGCTCGGTCATGGTTGCGAGCCCGTGTCGATGAACCTCGGGGGCTCCACGAGTCCGCTCGACGACGGTCGCGAGATCGTCGCGCTTCCGGCTCGACCGAATCGACGATGGCAGCGCCGAGGTTCGTGTGTACCTCGGGTTCCCGTTGAGCGGCGCCGATGGGCCGCCGTACGCGTTCCCGGTGATCCACGACGAGCTCGAGCGGCTCGAGGCCGAGCTCAGTGCGCTGACCGGCGAGGCCGACGATGGGGAGGAGCCCGAGCAGGACGGCGCTGAGGCACGCGGACCGAGCGGCTTCGGAACGAGATCCGCGCGCTTCGCGCCATAGCGCGCTAAACAAGCGCTAACACGGTCTACCAACGCCGCTTCTACCGTCATCGACGGTGCAGGACGCGACCCGATCTCGGCTCGATCCGGTGCGGACGATCTCCGTCGCCGTGGCCTTGCTCGTGGGGCTCGCCGGAACATGCTTTGCGCTTCAGGCGGCGGCGCTCGGGCGGCCCGGGTTCGCGAAGCTCGAGCTGCTCCGTTCTCTCCACTCCCTGGGCGCCGATCCTCGCGGAGCGACCCATGCCATGTGCCGCGGTGGCGCGATCGAGGTCATCGAGTGCCGGCGGGCCGTCACCGGACTGTTCAGCGACGAGCTCGAGGAGGGAGCGCGGGTCGTCGCGAGCCGGGTCGAGGTCGCGGGACGGCCCGACTACGCGCTCCGCATCCCGACCGGCGCCCCCAAGCTCGAGTTGCTCGTGACCAGGGCAGGGGCGACGCCGGTCGGGCTCGCGCTCGGCGCGTCGCGCACGGGGGAGGCGGTGCACTGACCGCGATCACTGTCGGCCGCGCGGCGTCGAGCAGGCTCGCAACCTGGCGGCCGGTGCTCGTGTGGTGGGCCGTCTCCCGCGTGGTGACGATTGCCGCGTTCGCCGGTTGCTACGCACTCGGCCCCCAGGGTCGCTTCGGACCACAGCTCTATCGAAGTCCCCTGCAGCTGCTCGGAGCGTGGGACGGACTCTGGTACCGCCGCGTCGCCGCGTACGGGTACCTGATGATCCCGCACCGCCAGAGCGATCCGGCGTTCTTCCCGGCCTTCCCGATCCTGCTCCGGGAGCTCCACCGGCTCGGAATCCCGTTCACGCTCGCCGGCGTGGTCGTCTCGACCGTCTCGCTCGCAGTCGCGGCGGTGGCGTTCTACGAGCTCGGCCGCCGCGTGGTCGATCCGGCCGTCGCCAGGCGGGCCGCATGCTTCCTCGCGATCAGCCCGATGGGCTTCGTCTTCTCGATGTCCTACCCCGAAGGGCTCGCACTCGCGCTGATCACGCTCGCGCTGCTCGCGGCGGTCGACGACCGCTGGCTCGCCTGCGCGGCGCTGATGGCAGTGGCCGCTCTCGTCCGGCCGGAGGCGGTGCTCTTCACGATCCCGCTCGCCGGCATCGCCTTCTCGCACCGCTCCCGCCTCGCGCCCGGCGCCCGCGGGCACGCGCTGGCCGCCATCCTCGCGGCGCCTGTCGGCGTCGCGACCTACCCGCTCTACCTCGGCTGGTCGATCCACGACCCGGGCGCGTGGGGGCAGGCAGAGCAGTTCTGGGGGCGGGCGTTCCGCATTTCGGGGCCTCTTCGGGCCTTCGAGCACCTGCCGCGGCTGCTCGGGAGCGATCCGTGGCTCGCACGTGACCTTGTATGCCTGATCTTGTACGCCGGATTACTCGGCGCGGCGGCACAGTCGGGTGTCGGGCTCACCTGGATCGCCGCCGGCGCGCTCGTCCTCGCACTGCCGCTCTTCTCCGGATCGGTCGAATCGGAAGGCCGCTTCGGCCTGCTCGCGCTCCCGATCTACTGGGGGCTCGCCGCCCTCACCCGAAGGCGTGCCTTGGATGCGGGACTCCGTCTCGTCTGCCTCGTCCTGCTCGCGGCCGGGGTGCTCACGCTGCCCTACGTCTGGCCCTGAGCCGTGAAACCGATAGCGGGACGGCCGGCGCCAGGTACGTCGCCGGGCCGTCCCGCCCAAGTGAATGCTCGGTCGCTTACTTGACGGTCAGGATGCCCTTCATGCCGGCGGCTGCATGACCGGGAACGGTGCAGAGGTACTCGTACTTGCCGGGCTTCGTCAGGTTGACGACGAGTGTCGCGCTCTTGCCGCCCTGGATCATCGGGGTGACCTTGCCGGTGCACGCGGTGGCGGTGCCGCCCTTGTTGCTCGCACAGACCTTGAAGTCGTGAGGCAGCGAGCCGCTGTTCGTCACCTTGAAGGTGACGGTGCCGTGGTTGGCCGCGCTCGAGGAGAGCTTGAACGAGAACTGGTTGGCTGCCGGGATCGAGACCTTGACCGTCGTCCCCGCCGCAAACGCGGGGATCGCTGCGAAGAGAGCGACGCACGCCGAGACGGCGGCGAGAACGAGGAGCCGGCTGTGGCTGGACTTCATTGGTGCCTCCATAGTTGACTTCCTCCATGGTCGGTCGGCCGGATAAGAGCCGTCTGAGACGCGATGAAAGAGTCCGTTAAGCCGCGTAACGGAAGCGCAAAGTCCGCTCAGCCGGTGAGCGCGACAACGAGTTCGAAGACGGCGGCGGCGAGGAAGACGATGCCGATCAGGATCAGCCCGTTGCGCAGGATCCCGGCGGCCGCGCGCTCACGCCGGTTCATCGCGCCGCGATGGCCCCACATCTGCGTGAGCACCCGCTGCCCGATTCGCTCGTTCGCCTGGTGCCAGTTGCTGATCAGGAGGAGCGCCTGGACGAAGAGGATCCCGGAGAAGACGAGGCGGACGATCGCGCGGTCCGACCCGGGAACCGCGTCGGTCGCGTGGAGCAGGGTGAGCCCGAGAACGACCAGCGAGAGGACGAAGAACCGAAAGATCGCCTTGCCGGTGAACGTGGTCGTCGCAGCCGGCGGTGGTGGAGGCGGCGGGGCGGCGGGAGCGGGGGGCGGCGGCTTCTCTGCCGCTGCGGCCGATCGGCGGTCGATCTCCTTCCCGACCACGATCCCGGCAGCGCGAACGTACCGTCCGGCCTTCGAGGCGGGATGCTCCTTGTCGGCCATGCCTACAGCGTAACGCCGTTTCCGGCGCTGCGACCGGGCGGGGTAGGATCGCGGCGTGGCTGACAGGCGGTACATGGTCGGCGAGCTCATCCGCGTCTCGCGCGCTCAGGACGGGGAGGGTCACGAGGACGCGACGGTCCTCGACTTCTACGAGTTGCTCGTCGGCGGGCAGGAGCCGATCCCGACCGTCGCCGTCGAGTTCGACGACGGGTATCAGCTGACCCTGACGGCGCGCCCGCCGGACGTGCTGCCGGCGGACGAAGACGAAGACGACGACGAAGACGAGTCGCCGGACGGCGATCCGGCGGCAGAGTAAGGGCTCGCCGGTCCGCTCCGGCTAGCATGGGCTCGATGGAACCGCAGACCGGGACGATGCGCATCAAGCGCGGCCTCGCAGAGATGCAGAAGGGCGGCGTGATCATGGACGTGGTCACGCCCGACCAGGCGCGGATCGCCGAGGAGGCCGGTGCGACCGCGGTCATGGCGCTCGAGCGCGTGCCCGCCGACATCCGGGTGCAGGGCGGGGTGGCGCGCATGTCCGACCCGGGGATGATCCGCGAGATCCAGGAGGCTGTCTCGATCCCGGTGATGGCGAAGTGTCGAATCGGCCATTTCGCCGAAGCGCAGATCCTCCAGGCGCTCGAGATCGACTACATCGACGAGTCCGAGGTGCTGACACCGGCCGACCTCGAGCATCACGTCGACAAGTGGGGTTTTACGATCCCGTTCGTCTGCGGCGCCACGAACCTCGGTGAGGCGCTCCGGCGCATCGCAGAGGGCGCGGCGATGATCCGCACCAAGGGAGAGGCGGGCACCGGGGACATCGTCAACGCCGTCACGCATATGCGCGCGGTGTTCGGCGGGATCAGGCGACTCGGATCGCTGCGCAGGGAGGAGCTCTATGCCGAGGCGAAGGAGCTCCGCGCCCCGCTCGAGCTCGTCCAGTGGGTTGCCGAACACGGCCGGCTCCCCGTCGTCACGTTCACCGCAGGCGGGATCGCGACTCCGGCCGACGCGGCGCTCTGCATGCAGCTCGGGGCCGACGGCGTCTTCGTCGGCTCGGGGATCTTCAAGTCGGGCGACCCCGAGAAGCGCGCCCGCGCGATCGTCGATGCGACCACGCACTACATGGACGCCGCGGTGCTCGCTCGTGTCTCGGAAGGTATCGGCGAGGCGATGGTCGGCATCTCGACCGCGACCCTCGAGCCGAAAGACCTGCTCGAGACCCGCGGCTGGTAGCGCTCGGCCCGGGGGCGACCGGATGACGCCCGACCCCTGAGGGAGAGTGCTCCTCGTGGAGCCCGGCAAGCCACGCGACACGAACGGAACGCTTGCGGTTGTCTTCGCGGCGAGTGTGGTCGTCGCGCTCGGGCCGATCGGTGCGCTGCTCGCGATCGTCTTTGCGGTCCGGAGTCGGCGGCAGCTCGGCTACCGGAGCACCAAGGCCTGGATCGGTCTGATCGTGGGATCGGTGGTTCTCACGCTCTTTCTCCTCGCGGTGCTGCTGATCGTGGCGTTCTCCCGGTCGACGCTGACCTTCTAGGCGAGGGCGCCTCGAGGCTCACCAGACCGTCTCGAACGTGCCGATGCGGAGCTCGTGGTCGTGGTGGAACGCGGTCTCGTCGACTCGCCGCATGTACTCGTCGCGGTTCGACTCGACAAACTCGTTGTAGGCCTCCCGCGATTCCCAGCGGTCGACGACCAGGTAGCGGCCCGGGATCTCGACGTCGCGCAGGAGCTCGGTTCCGACGTACCCCCGGCCGTCGCGGAAGAAGGCGGCCCAGTCACCTTCCGGGCCGTACACACGCTCGAACTCGCCGACGTCGGTGACGTCGTAGCTGAAGACGAGCGCGATCACCGCAGCCCGCCGCGCTCGTGGTGGGCGCTGAAGAAGTTCTCGCTCCCGGCGGTGGCCATCGAGGCCGAGGCGCTGATCTCCAGGCAGAGGGCCGCGGCGGCGACGATCTGGGCGAAGCGGTACACGTTGCCCGCGCCGGCGCAGCCGATCGAGCCGAGCCAGTCGCGCGCCGAGGGCAGCGTCGTCCCGCCGCCGATCGTGCCGACCTCGAGGCCCGGGAAGCGGATCGAGGCGTGGAGTCCACCGTCAACCTTTCGGGCGGTGCCGTGCGCCATCGACGAGGTTCCGACCATGCCGAGATCCTGCCCGGTCGCGGCGAAGATCGCGGCGATCGCGGTTGCGGGCGTGAATGCGACCGACTGCATCCCCGAGGCGACCGCGCCGTGCGTCCCGGCCCACGAGAGCGTCTCGAGGTCGGCCGCCGTCGTGTGCAGGACGCGCTCGATCGTGCCGTCGGGAACGAGCGCCTCGGCGACGACGGTCTTGCCGTGGCCCGAGCCGAAGTACTCGTGTGAGGGCTTCTTGTCACCGCCCATGTTCGCCTCGAGGAATGCGCGTTCGGGCTTCACCGGGGCGCGCTGCATCACGTAGGCCATGTTCAGCGCATATGCGTTCCGGGTCATCATGTTCGGCCCGACCGCATCTCCGGTCGTCCACGCCCAGAGCACGTGGCACATCGGCCCGACGACATGGGTCTTCACTTCCCGGAGACGCGCATGTCGCGAGAGCGTCGGGTCGTCGGAGGCGGCGAGCCAGGCCTGCATCGCCGGGAGCTCGGACTCGACGAAGCGGGAGAGCGCGACCGCCTCGGTCGTGTCGGCGCAGACGAAACAGGAAGCGCGCGTGATCCGGTCGGCGAGCACATGGGTGCGGATCCGGCCGGCGGCGGTCGAGCCGCGCGTCATCGACAGCGTGAGGCTGCCCTCCGTGTGCGCGAGGGGAACGTAGACCGTCTCCTCGGTGCGCCCGCTCTCGGTGAGGCGGCCCGTGTCCGTGAGCTCGTAGGATCCGAGCTCGAGCGTGACCGGGCACGCGGACACCGGAATCACGGCGACGCCGGCGAGTGCTTCTGCGGCGCCTGCGAACGGCTCCAGGTCGATCGAGGTTACGAGTCCGCCGACCCCCATCAGCTCCTGGCGGGCGCGTATCGAGTCCGGATCGTTTTTCCTCGGCCAGCGCATCGCCCTATTCAACCTGGATGTCCCGCCTGGACGCGGATGACCGGCTGTGGAATGGCGGGGGAAATCGCTGTTGCGCCTCCGGGAGCCATTGGTAGGCTTCGACCGCTTCGTCAGAGCGGTCGGGGTCGGGCGACGAAGCCATCCCGCAAGCGAGCGCCAGAAGGAGTACGACAGTTGGCTGAAGGTACCGTCAAATGGTTTTCGAACGAGAAGGGCTACGGATTCATCGAGCGTGAGGGTGGAGATGACGTGTTCGTTCACTTCTCCGCGATCACGATGGATGGCTACAAGTCACTGACCGAAGGTCAGCGCGTTCAGTTCGAAGTCGTGCAGGGCGACAAGGGCCTGCAGGCAGCGAACGTCCAGGCGCCCTAGCTCCATTCGGAACCCGAACGTTCGAAGGGCTCCGAGAGGGGCCCTTCGTTATGGAAGGATCGACTCATGGCAATCACGCGTGAGGAAGTGCTCCACGTCGCCCGGCTGGCCCGGCTCGAGCTGACCGAGGACGAGGTCGGCCGGTTCCAGGAGCAGCTGTCGGCGATTCTCGAGGCGGTCTCGAAGATCTCGGAGCTCGACCTCTCGGACGTGCCCCCGACCTCGCATCCGCTCGAGCTCTCGAACGCTTGGGCCGAAGACGAGCCGCGCCCCTGCCTGACCCTCGACGAAGCCTTCGCGAACGCGCCCGATCGCGACGAGGACTACTTTCGGACCCCGCCCGCGTAGAGCTGCAAATGACACGCATTCGTCTCACTTCCGGTACGGACACGTCACAGCTTGCGTGCGACAATTTCCCCAGGGAGGCTCGCGCCCCCCTAGGGGCACGTGGGGTGACGGCCGGAGCGAGAGCCGGAGCCCGCAGGTGACCGGCGGGATCGACACGCTGCGCCTCTCCGCCGAGGACGCGCGCGGCCTGCTCGAGCGCGGCGAGGCCTCGCCGCGCGAGCTCTGGGACGCCTACCGTGCCGCGATCGACACCCACAACGGCGAGCTGAACGCCTACCTCACGCTCGTCGACGAGCCCGAGGGCGAAGGCGTCCCGATCGCGCTCAAGGACGTGATCTCGACGAAGGGAATCCGGACGACCGCGGGCTCGAAGATCCTCGAGAACTACGTCCCGGTGTTCGACTCGACGGTCGCCGCCCGGTGCAAGGCGGCGGGGCTCCCGGCGCTCGGGAAGACCAACACCGACGAGTTCGCGATGGGCTCCTCGACCGAGAACTCCGCGTACGGGCCGACCCGGAACCCGTGGGACCCGACGCGCGTCCCCGGTGGCTCGGGCGGTGGCTCGGCCGCGGCCGTCGCGGCAGGGCTCGCGCCCTGGGCGCTCGGCTCGGACACGGGGGGCTCGGTCAAGCTACCTGCGGCGTTCTGCGGCAACGTGGGCCTGCGCCCGACGTACGGCACCGTCTCGCGGTACGGCATCGTCGCGTTCGCCTCGAGCCTCGACCAGGTCGGCCCGGTGACGCGCAACGTCCGCGACAACGCGCTCCTCTACGGGATCATCAGCGGCCGCGACAGCCTCGATTCGACCACCGTCGACGTCCCACCCGTCCACCTTCCCGAGCCGGGTGAGCTCAAGGGCCTCCGGATCGGCCTCCCGCGCCAACTCAACGAGGTCGAGGGCATCGAGCCAGGGGTCAAGGCGGCCGTCGATGCGGCGATCGCCCAGGCCGCCGCGCTCGGAGCCGAGATCGAGACCTGCGAGCTCCCGCTCTCCGTCGACTACGGCCTCTCGTGTTACTACCTGATCGCCCCGGCCGAGGCCTCGTCGAATCTGGCGCGCTACGACGGCGTCCGCTACGGACTGCGCTCGGACGGCGACGACTTTCGCGAGATGGTGATGAGGACCCGCCACGACGGGCTCGGCGACGAGCCGAAGCGGCGGATCATGATCGGGACCTACGCGCTCTCGTCGGGCTACTACGACGCCTACTACGCGTCGGCGCAGAAGGTCAGGACCGTGATCAAGCGCGAGCACGAGGCGCTGTTCGAGCGCTTCGACGTCCTGATCTCTCCCACCTGCGCGACGACGGCGTTCCCGATCGGCGCCAAGGCCGCGGACCCGCTCGCGATGTACCTCACGGACGTCTTGACGATCCCGTCGAACATGGCCGGGATGCCGGGCCTCTCGATCCCGTGCGGCCTCGCAGACGGGCTGCCGGTCGGCCTGCAGCTGATCGGCCCGCAGTTCTCCGAGAACGCTCTCTATCGCATCGCTGCGGCGCTCGAGGCCGAGATCGGCTTCGAGCCGATCCCGGGAAGGCTCAAGTGACCCGGCATAGGCTCGACGGAGCCGGCCGATGAACTGGGAGCCCGTGATCGGCCTCGAGGTGCACGTGCAGCTGAAGACGCGGACGAAGATGTTCTGCCGGTGCACGAACGGGTTCGGCGGCGGGCCGAACACGCAGACGTGCCCGGTCTGCCTCGCCTTCCCGGGCGCGCTCCCGGTACCGAACCGGGCGGCGATCGAGCTGACGATCAAGCTCGGGCTCGCGCTCGGCTGCGAGATCGCCACGCACTCGACCTTCCACCGCAAGAACTACTTCTATCCCGACAACCCCAAGGCGTACCAGATCTCCCAGTACGACGAGCCCCTGTGCGCCGGCGGCAGGCTCACCGTGCCGAGGCCCGAGGGCGACCTCGAAGTGGGCATCGTCAGGGCGCACCTCGAGGAGGATGCCGCGAAGAACGTCCACGTCGCGAGCTCGGGCCGCATCCACGGCGCCACCGCCACGCTCGTCGATTTCAACCGCTGCGGGACACCGCTGCTCGAGATCGTCACCGAGCCCGAGCTGCACTCGGCCGACGACACGAAGCGCTTCCTGCAGCTGCTCCGCCAGACCGTCGTCGAGCTCGGGCTCTCGGATGCCGAGCTCGACAAGGGCTCGATGCGCTTCGACGTCAACGTCTCGGTGCGGCCGGCGGGCTCGGACGAGCTCAGGACCCGCACCGAGCTCAAGAACATGAACTCGTTCAACTTCGCGGCGAAGGGGATCGAGAAGGAGGTTGCCCGCCAGATCGGGATCTACGAGGCCGGCGGCACCGTCGAGCAGGAGACGCTGCACTTCGATCCTGGCAACGAGGACTCGCCGCCGCTCCGGTCGAAGGAAGAGGCGCAGGATTACCGCTACTTCCCCGAGCCCGATCTCGTCCCGATCGAGCCGTCGGCCGAGCTCGTCGCCGAGCTCCGGACGAAGCTCGGCGAGCTTCCGAGCGCCCGCATCAAGCGGATCGCCGAGACACTGTCGTTCTACGACGCCGACGTGCTCGTCACGGGCGGGCTCGACCTGCTCTGGTCGTCCCTCGTCGCCGCCGGGGCCGATCCGAAGGAGAGCGCGAACGTGCTCGCGAACTCGTTTGTGGCCGCCGGCATCGAGCCGTCGAGCGTCGATGCCGACGAGCTTGCGAGGCTCGTCGCAGCGCGCGCCGAGATTCCACGCGCCGCGTTCGACGAGGCGCTGGCCCGCTCCGGCGACCCGGGCTTCAGCGCGAAGCCGTATCTCGCGCAGAAGACGGTGTCCGACGCCGCGGAGCTCGACCCGGTCATCGCCGCCGTCATCGCCGCCAACCCGGGACAGGCCGAGCAGTTCCGTGGCGGGAAAGAAGGACTACTCGGCTTCTTCGTCGGCCAGGTGATGAAGGAAACCGGCGGCAAGGCGGACCCGCGCATCGTCAGTGAACGCATCCGGGCCAAGCTGAGCAACGGCTAGCCTGGAACCCATGCAGAAGCGCTACCTGTTCACGCCCGGGCCGACGCCGGTACCGCCGGAGGTGCTCGCCGCCGAGGCGGAACCGATGGTGCACCACCGTGGCGCCGACTTCCGCGTGATCTACGAGCGCACGCTCGAGCGGCTCCAGGAGGTGTTCTGTACCAGGGATCCAGTGTTGCTCTTTAGCGCCTCGGGCACCGGTGCGATGGACTCGGCGGTGACGAACCTGACAGCCCAGGGCGATCGCGTCGCGGTCGTCGTTGCGGGGGCTTTCGGCGAGCGCTGGGCGAAGATCTGCACGCATTACGGCCTCGACATCCAGCGGATCGACTACGAGTGGGGCGAGGTGCCCGATCCGGCCGAGATCGGCGCCGCGGTTGTCGAGAGCGGGGCGGAGATCGTCTTCTGCACCCAGTCCGAGACCTCGACCGGCGTCGTCGCCGACATCCAGTCGATCAAAGCCGCGGTCGGAGGGGCAACGCTGGTCGTCGATGCCGTCTCCTCGCTCGGTGCGGTGCCGCTCGAAACCGATGCGTGGGGTGTCGACGTCGTTCTCTCCGGCTCGCAGAAGGCACTGATGTGCCCGCCCGGTCTCGCGATGGCCTCGGTGGCCGCTCATCTCTGGGACACGCTGCCGCCGTCACGGAGCTTCTACTTCGACTGGCGTGGGACGCGGAAGGCGCAGGAGGTGTTCGATGCCGCCTTCACACCGGCGGTATCGCTGATCCGCGGCCTCGACGTCGCGCTCGGGCTGATCCTCGACGACGGCCTCGACGCCGCCTTCGAGCGCCATGTCCGGCTCGGCCGGGCGACGCGCGCGGGGGCCAAGGCGATGGGGCTCGAGCTCTTCTCGCCCGACGACGACTCCGCCGCCGTGGTCACCGCGATCCGCATGCCCGACGGGATCGAGGCGCCTACTCTCCTCCGTCACCTGCGCGAGCAGCACGGCGTCACCCTCGCCCCGGGCCAGGGCGCGCTCAAGTCGAGCATCTTCAGGATCGGCCATATCGGCTGGTTCGACATCTTCGACATCGCCTCCGCGCTCGCGGCCGTCGAGCTCGGGCTCACCGAGCTCGGAGCCGACATCGAGCGGGGGGCGGCCGTCGGCCGGGCCTTCGAGGCCTACGAGCAGCACGTCACCGCCTGACTCTCCTCGGCCTCGCGTGATCGGGAACTGGCCGGAACCCGTCGAGCGCGTCGCCCGTGAGCTGCGTGCCGCGGCAATCGACGCGACGATCCATGAGCTCCACGCAGACGTGACCACCGCCGAGGCGGCGGCGACCGCGATCGGCTGCCCCCTCGACGAGATCGTCAGGGCCGACGTCTTCATCTGTGACGGGCGGCCGGTGGTCGCGCTCGTCCCCGGCGACCGGGCCCCCGACGAGGCCAAGATCGCTCTCGCCGCAGGGTGCACGGAGCTCCGGGCCGCCAGGCCGGCCGAGGTGACGAAGGCGACCGGGTTCGAGCCGGATGCGGTCGCCCCGTTCCCACTCCCCGAAGTCGTCACCGTCCTGCTCGAGCGCACGCTTCTCCACCACCTGCGGGTGTGGGTCAGCGCAGGCTCGCCTCGACACGTCGCGGCGCTCTCGACCGGGGAGCTGCAGCTGCTCTCGGGCGCTGAAACGGCGGATCTGCTAGGCCCTCGCTACTCTTCGGCGACCGACCGCTAAAGGAGATCCCGATGGAAGCGACCGAGAAAATCTGGATGAACGGCGAACTCGTCGACTGGGACGACGCGCGTGTCCACGTGGGCGTACACGGCCTCCACTACGGCTCGGGAGTGTTCGAAGGCGTGCGCTGCTACGACACGCCGAAGGGCCCGGCCGTGTTCCGGCTCACCGATCACATGCAGCGCCTGAAGGACTCGGCGCGCCTGATCAACATGGAGATCCCGTACTCGGTCGACGAGCTGCGCGCAGCCACGAACGACCTGCTCGGCGCGAACGGTCTCAACGAGTGCTACATCCGCCCAATCGCGTTCTCAGGCTTCGGCCAGCTCGGCGTCTCGGCGCGCAACAACCCGGTGGAGACGGTGATCATGTCATGGCCCTGGGGGACGTACCTCGGCGAGGATGCCCTCCGAAACGGGGTGCGGACGAAGATCTCCTCGTGGCAGCGGATGCCGCCGAACGTCATTCCGCACGCCTCCAAGGCGACGGGCGTCTACCTCAACTCGATGCTTGCGGTGAACGAGGCGCAGCGTGCCGGCTACGACGAGGCGATCCTGCTCACGCCCGAGGGCAACGTCGCCGACGGGCCCGGCGAGACGATCTTCGTCATCTCGAAAGGGAAGATCTACACGCCCGATCTCTCGACCGGGATCCTCCACGGGATCACCCGCGACTCGATCGTCCAGATCGCGCACGATCTGGGCTACGAGGTGGTCGAGAAGAACCTGATCCGCTCCGACCTGTACCTCGCCGACGAGGTGTTCATGTGCGGCACGGCCGCCGAGGTCACCCCGATGCGCTCGGTCGACGACCACGAGATCGGCGTGGGGCCCATCACCCAGGCGCTCCAGAAGGCCTACCTCGAGACGGTGCGCGGGGCCAGCGATCGCTGGGCGCAGTGGCTCGAGCTGGTTCCGAGCATGGCCCGCGCGTGAGCCGCAGGTTCGACGGAGGCTCGACCGAATGAGCGTTGCGTCGCGTGACATCGGGCTTTCGAGCCCGTGGATCGACGAACGGGACGAGGAGCTCGTCCTCGAGACGCTCCGGTCCGGCCGCCTCTCGCTCGGGCCTGCGGGCCCGAGGTTCGAGGAGCTCGTCGCCGACGCCGTCGGCGCTCCGTACTGCGCCGCCGTCTCGTCGGGCACGGCGGGCCTGCACCTCTGTATGCACATGCTCGGCGTGGGGCCCGGCGACGAGGTGATCACCTCGCCGTACTCGTTCGTGGCGTCCGCCAACTGCGCGATCTACGAGGGGGCGACTCCCGTCTTCGCCGACATCGACCCGAACACGCTGAACCTCGACCCGGCCGCCGTCGAGGCCGTGATCACCCCGCGGACGAAGGCGATCGTGGCGGTCGACATCTTCGGCTACCCGTGCGAGCTCGACGAGCTCCGCGCGATCTGCGACCGGCACGGCCTTGCGCTCGTCGAGGACTCCTGCGAGGCGCTCGGCGCGCGCTACAAGGGCCGTCCGCTCGGCTCCCACGGCCATCTCGCGACCTGGGCGTTCTACCCGAACAAGCAGATCACGACCGGCGAGGGCGGCGCCGTGACGACGGCCAGTCCCGAGGAGTATGCCCAGCTCGTCTCGCTCCGCAACCAGGGCCGGCTCGAGACCTCGAGCTGGCTCCAGCACGGCAGGCTCGGCTTCAACTACCGGCTCGACGACATCTCCGCCGCCCTCGGTATCGGGCAGCTCGAACGGCTCGACCAGATCCTGCAGGCGCGCCGGGAGGTCGCCGAGCGCTACACCGAGCTGCTCGAGGGCTTCGAGCTCGACCGGCCGCTCCGCGACGATGCGGACCACGTCCGTTCCTGGTTCGTCTACGTGGTGAAGCTTCCGGCCGGCGTCGACCGCGACGGCGTGATGGCCCGGCTCGGCACCGAGGGCATCGCCACGGCCCCGTATCTGCCGTCGATCCACCTCCAGTCGTACATGCGGGAGCTCTACGGGTTTTCCGAGGGCATGTACCCGGTGAGCGAGGACGCGAGCCGGCGAACGATGGCGATCCCGTTCCATGCCCGGCTGGCGCGCGAGGATCAGGAGCGCGTGGTCGACGCGCTGCGCGCCGCCCTGGAATCTGCCTGACGCAGCCGCGATAATCCCCGCGTGGCGGAGACCGCGACCCGGATGATCTTCCTCGGCTTCGGCAAGTACGTCCGGGCCGACAAGATCTATGCGCTCGAGCCCCTTGCCGAGGGCGAACGCGGCCACGGCGCACGGACGCGCGTCTGGGTCGACGGGATCGCCGAGCCGATCGTGGCCTCACGAACGGAGCGTGCGATCGTGGCGGCGATGGGCGCCAATCCTTCGGCGGAGAGCTCGAAGATCGTCGACGGCGCGCTCGACCTCGCCCAGCGCGTCGCGGACGCCGCCGAGCAGGGCCGGTTCGACGTCGTCGACCTCGGTCGCCGCGCTCGGCGCCTGCTCGAGGCGACGACCGCTCCGGACGAACCGGAGCGCCTCTTCTGAGCGAAGCACGGGCGCCTGGCCCGGGCGTCGCGACGGAGGTCGACTTCGACCGCGAGCCCCACGAGGTCGCCCGAGACCTGATCGGCGCGGAGCTCCTCGTCGAAGGCGTCGGCGGTCTGATCGTCGAGCTCGAGGTCTACACGCCCGACGATCCCGCCTCGCACGCGTTCCGGGGCCGTACCCCCAGGAACGGTGCGATGTTCGGACCGCCGGGCCACGCCTACGTCTACCGCTCCTACGGGATCCACTGGTGTCTCAACTTCGTCTGCGGGCCCGGCGAGACGGCCAGCGCCGTGCTGCTTCGCGCCCTCGAGCCGACGCGGGGGCTCGACGCGATGCGCAAGCGGCGCGGGGTCGAGTCCGAGCGGCTCCTGTGCTCGGGCCCGGGCCGGCTCTGCCAGGCGCTCGGCGTCACCGGCGCGCACGACGGGCTCCCGCTCGACCGCCCGCCGTTCAGCGTGCACGGGCGGGCGGCCGTGCAGGCGGTCGAGATTGCAATCGGAACCCGGATCGGCCTCACCAAGGCCGCCGAACGGCCCTGGCGCTACGGCCTCGCCGGCTCGCGGTTCCTGAGCCGCCCGTTCAGGGGCGCTCCACGGTGAGCACGATCCGCATCCCCGGTCCGGCGGCAACCCCCGAGTGCGGCTGCTGGGAGACGACCCGCCCACGAACGCCTCCCTCGAACCGGCCGTGGAGATCGAGCTCGGCGAGCGCCTTGCGGGCACGGTCGACCGGCATCCCGACGACGCGCGGCACGACGCCGTACACGGCTCGGGAGACGACGAGCTTTACCGTGTCGTAGGCCGAGAGCGTCCCGTTGACCGGCGACTGCGAGACCACGATCCCGACCCGTTGCCCCGGTTTGGCCGGCGTGTAGGAAACCGTGTCCGACAGCGGCTGGCCGATCAGCCTCGTCTTGGCGGCCTCGAGCGTCGCGCCGCGAACGTTCGGGACCTCGACCTCGTTCACCTTGCACGGGGCCACCGCCTTGGGCGCCGTACCGCTGAAGAACTCGAGCAGCGCCGCGCCGCGGCAATTGCCGTTGTCCAGCTCGAGCCGGCCGTTCCTGAAGATCACCTTCGCCGGCGACGCGTACAGTACGGACGGGGTCGGCAGCGCCGTCGACGACGACAACTTCTCGTAGGCGAGCGCCTTCTGCATGTAGGCCTTCCAGATCAACGCCGGATACGTCCCGCCTTCGACCGTCTGCCCGTGGAACTCGGTCAGCATCGGGATCAGCTTGTTCGGGTAGCCGACCCAGACGGCTGTGACGAGGTCGGGGGTGAAGCCGACGAACCAGGCATCCCCGAAGTTCTCGGTCGTCCCCGTCTTGCCGGCGACCTGCCAGCCCGGCAGCGCCGCCGCGGTGCCGGTGCCGTACTGCACGACACCCTGGAGCATCTGATCCTCGATCGCAGCGTTCCCGTTCGTCAGCCACCGGATCGACTGCGGAACGGTCTCGTTCGCGACCGTCGTCGGGTGCGGCTGCGTCGGGAACGTGATGCTCGTGACCGCGTTCGGCTCGTCATGGAAGATCGAGGTGTCGAGCCGGTAGCCGCCGTTTGCGAGCGTGGCGTAGGCACGTGCCATCTCGAGCGGCGTGGCGGGCTCGGCCCCGAGCCCGATCGAGAAGTAGGGCTGGAGCGGCGTCGTGATCCCCATCGCCCTCGCCGCCGCCGCCACATTGCCCGGGCCGACGAGATTCGTCAGCTGGGCGAACACCGTGTTGTCGGAGTACGCGATCGCTTTCGAGAGATCGATCGGCCCGAGGCTCGTGTGCTCGAAGTTCGTCACGCTCCAGGCTCGACCACCGGCATCGATCACGACCGGCTGCGAGACGAGCTCCGACGAGGGCGCGATCCCGTCCTTGAGAGCCGCGGCGAGCACGAAGGCCTTGAAGGCGGACCCGGGCTGCCGCTCCCCCTGGGTCGCGAGGTTGAACTGGCTCGCGTGGAAGTTGCGGCCGCCGATCATCGCGACGACGGCGCCGGTGTGGACGTTGATCGAGACGAGCGCCGCGGTCGGCCCGATCGAGGGCGGAAGCACGGTCGCGATCGCCTTGCGCGCCAGCTTCTGGAGGCCGAGGTCGATCGTGGTCGTGACCTTCATCCCGCCGCCGAACACCTTGCCCGGATAGCGGTCGGCGAGCTGGTTCGTCACGTAGTTCGCGAAGTACGGCGCGGCCTGGCTCGTCGTGCCCGGGAGCCGCACGGACTGCGGCTTCGGCATCGGCGC
>CAVYAR010000002.1:440000-550814 GCA_963766575.1 uncultured Actinomycetota bacterium
CGAGTCTGAACAGGGCGTTCAGTCGTGGGCGGTAGACCTGAAACTGAGTGATCTATCCATGGGCAGGTTGAAGCGGGGGTAAGACCCCGTGGAGGACCGAACCGACCTAGGTTGAAAACTGGGCGGATGACCTGTGGATCGGAGTGAAAGGCTAATCAAACTCAGAGATATCTGGTTCTCCCCGAAATATATTTAGGTATAGCCTCAGGCGTTCAATAGCGGTTGTAGAGCACTGTTTGGTCTAGGGGGCCTACCAGCTTACCGAAATCAGGCAAACTCCGAATGCCGTTATTCCAGAGCCTGGGAGTCAGAGTGCGGGGGATAAGCTTCGTGCTCGAAAGGGAAACAGCCCAGACCGTCGGCTAAGGCCCCTAATTCCATGCTAAGTGGGAAACGATGTCCGATTGCACAGACAACCAGGATGTTGGCTTAGAAGCAGCCACCATTCAAAGAGTGCGTAACAGCTCACTGGTCAAGTGGTCGGGCGCGGACAATGTAACGGGGCTCAAGCATGGAGCCGAAGCCACGGACTTCACCTTCGGGTGGAGTGGTAGGGGAGCGTTCCCAGTGCGGCGAAGCGGCGGCGTAAGCCAGCCGTGGAGCGCTGGGAAGTGAGAATGCTGGCATGAGTAACGAAAGACGAGCGAGAAACTCGTCCGCCGAATGCCCAAGGGTTCCTGAGTCAAGCTAATCTGCTCAGGGTTAGTCGGGACCTAAGCCGAGGCCGTCAGGCGTAGGCGATGGACAACAGGTTGATATTCCTGTACCACGTCCCAACCGCTATCACCAATGGCGGGACGGGGTAGGCTAGGGAAACCCAGGCGATGGTCGACCTGGGGCAACTGCGTAGGGTGGGGGATAGGAAAATCCGTTCCCCGTGAAGCCTGAGACAGGACGCGGAGGCCGCTGAGGCCGAAGTTCTCGAAGCCATGCCTCCTAGAAAAGCGTCTAGGGAGGTTGGACGTGCCCGTACCAAAACCGACACAGGTGGGCAGGTAGAGAATACCAAGGCGATCGGAAGAACCCTCGAAAAGGAACTCGGCAAAATGGCCCCGTAACTTCGGGAGAAGGGGCGCCACGTTAGGGTGACAATCCCTTGCGGATTCGAGCCCGAGGTGGCCGCAGTGAAACGGCCCAAGCGACTGTTTACCAAAAACACAGGTCTCTGCGAAGTCGAAAGACGACGTATAGGGGCTGACGCCTGCCCGGTGCCGGAAGGTCACGAGGAGAGGTTAGTCTTCGGACGAAGCTTTGAATCCAAGCCCCGGTAAACGGCGGCGGTAACTATAACCGTCCTAAGGTAGCGAAATTCCTTGTCGGGTAAGTTCCGACCTGCACGAATGGCGTAACGACTTGGGCGCTGTCTCTTCGAGGGATCCGGTGAAATTGTAGTCTCGGTGAAGATGCCGAGTACCCGTGGTTGGACGGAAAGACCCCGTGAACCTTTACTACAGCTAGATATTGGAGTCTGGGATTCGCTGTCCAGGATAGGTGGGAGGCTATGAAGCGGAGGCGTCAGCTTTCGTGGAGCCAACCTTGGGATACCACCCTTCGTGTTCTGGGCTTCTAACCCGCTGCCGTGATCCGGGGCGGGAACAGTATCTGGTGGGTAGTTTGACTGGGGCGGTCGCCTCCTAAAATGTAACGGAGGCGCGCAAAGGTTCCCTCAGCACGGTTGGAAATCGTGCGCAGAGCGCAAAGGCATAAGGGAGCTTGACTGCGAGACAGACATGTCGAGCAGGGACGAAAGTCGGCCTTAGTGATCCGGCGGTAACTAGTGGACGTGCCGTCGCTCAACGGATAAAAGGTACTCCGGGGATAACAGGCTTATACTTCCCAAGCGTCCATAGCGACGGAAGTGTTTGGCACCTCGATGTCGGCTCGTCGCATCCTGGGGGTGAAGCCGCTCCCAAGGGTTGGGCTGTTCGCCCATTAAAGCGGTACGCGAGCTGGGTTCAGAACGTCGCGAGACAGTTCGGTCCCTATCCACCATGGGCGTTGGAGGCTTGAGAGGAGTCGTCTCTAGTACGAGAGGACCGAGACGAACAGACCTCTGGTGTATCAGTTGTCGTGCCAACGGCACTGCTGATTAGCCACGTCTGGACGGGATAACCGCTGAAAGCATCTAAGCGGGAAGCCCACCTCGAGATGAGGCCTCCCATCTCCTAGAGAGAGTAAGAGCCGTGGAAGACCACCACGTCGATAGGCGGGACGTGCAAGCACAGCAATGTGTTCAGCGGACCCGTACTAATTGCTCGAGGTCTTGATTTAGAACTCGCAAACGACTGCTGTGGAGTTTTGAGGGTGAGCGCGATTCTATTGGCTCGCTCCGTGGACGTATGCGGAGCTGGGCGCTACGTCGCTCGTCTCATAAGTTGGGCGGTCATAGCGGCGGGGAAACACCTCTTCCCATTCCGAACAGAGAAGTTAAGCCTGCTAGCGCCGATGGTACTCGGGGAGCAATCCCCCGGGAGAGTAGGACGCCGCCCATTTTCTCTTGCATTCGCCGGGGTCGAGCCTTGAGCTCGGGCCCGGCTTTTGCCTGGTCCTAGGCTGCGCGAAGCTTCTCGCGCCACTCCGGGTCGAGCTCGCGCAGCCGGCGGACACGCTCGCCGATCGGCGGGTGTGTCACGAAGAGTGCGGCCAGATCCTCGTGGGCAAACGGATTGACCGTGTAGAGCGGTTCGGTCGCCGGACTCGCCTGGAACGCGACGAGCCCCATCGCGACCTCGAGCCGAAGCAGGCCCGCGGCGAGGCCGTGGGGTGAGTCGCAGAGCTTCGAGGCATAGAGATCGGCGGCGTACTCGCGATTCGGCGACAAGAGGAGATGCACGAACGACGCCGCCAGCGGCCCGAGCACGAAGAGGAACGCGCGCTGGAAGTAGCCGCCGATCCGCGACGACTCGACGATTGCGGCTGCGATCACCGCGGCGATCGTCTGCGTCAGCACATCGCGATTGCGCAGGTGCGCGAGCTCGTGCGCGACGATCCCTTCGAGCTCTGCCGGCGTTGCCACGCCGAGGAGCCCCGATGAGAGCGCGAGCGCCGATCCTCCGCGCGCACCCCGTCCGGCCGAGAGCGCGCGCGGGTAGCCGTCCGGGATCACGTAGATGCGGGGTGCAACCACGCCGGCGCGGATCGACAGCGAGGCGACCATCGCATGGAGCGCGGGTGCCTCGGCGAGGAGGAGCTCACGCGCGCCGACCATTCCCATCCCGATGCGCTCCGCGTACCAGTAGAGCACCGCGCCGAGGAGGAAGAACGACCCGGCGAAGAGCAACGCGAGCCGGTAGTCGCCGAGCCGCCAGCCGACGAAGCCGAGCGCCGCGGCGGGCACGGCGAACACGAGCAGGACTTTGAGCAGGTTGCGCGCGGCCGCGACGCGGGTGCTCACGGGTCAGGCGTCTTCGTCGCGCTCGTCCGGCTCGTCTTCGGCCAGCCCCTGAGGCGGCCAGTCGGGCTCGGGCGCATCGCAACGGCTCGAGCAGTGGAGCGAGGCGATGTTCTGGAGCGGGATCAAGATGTGCCCGTTCAGCTCGATGTGCGCGACGTCGTCGACGTAGCAGTACGCGGTCAGCACGCCGTCCTGGTACTCGCCGCCGAAGAGCGCGACCTCGACCTGCTCACCCTTGTACTTGTTCGTGTAGTCCTCCACCGCGCGCAGCGTAGCGCCAACGGCTCAGTAGAGCGATCCGTAGTTGTCATGCCTGCCGCTAAATGCGCTGCTGGCGTGGTCTCAAGAACGCATCCTTACCTGGTCTGCGATTCGCGTCAGAGCCTGACCTTCTAATCCATCGGCGCGGTTGCGGCAACGGGTGGAGCGGTGGTGTCGTATTGTCCGACATCCGACCTCGGGGGAGGTGTGTCCAAGCCTCACTAAAGGGTTACGCCCGATGAACCTTCACCGGCTGTTTGAGTCGCAGAACCAGACGAAGCTCGCTCCGAATCCTCTGTTCAGTCCTGGCATCGTGCGGATGTTTCGATGCGATGAGTGTGGGACGATCGACAAACGCTCCTGGTTCTCGACCCATGACGCGGCGATCGAGGCGAGCAAGCGCCGGCCTGGTCGGTGGATGTGTCGGGCGTGCCCGAGTGACCGCTCGACTCTGATCCGCTGTTGGTTCGCCACGGTGTTTGCGGACCACTAGAAACCCCGGCCGGAAGTTGGCTCGGGAGCGGCGCGATCCTGCGGGGAAGTCGCGGTTCTACCCTCCCGAGCTCTAGTCCACAAGGCTAGCGGGCATTGTTGTGAGCGGTTGATGAGCCGGGCGACGGCTACGGTGGATAAAACCGTCGCCCGGCTCGAGCAACGCTTGGAGGCCCCCCCGGGCTCGCAGCTCCAGCCTGGCTCCGCGTTCTGATCGGCGGCTCGACAGCTCGCCTTTATATAGGTCTGCAGGCGACTAGAAGAGTGTTGCGCGTTGAGGTTTGGATTGCCCCACCCCTGGGTACGGCTTTCAATTCCGGTCGCGGCCTCCCGCCGCAGTGAGGCTGCCAGACCCCGAAAGCGGAGGGCCGCTCTTGCCGGCTCTCCGCTTTCCTTTGCGACGCGCGGTGCTACTGAGCTGAGCCACGTTCACTCGCTGAGGCAGAAAGCACGGGGCCACCGCAAGCGCCCCCGTGCGTGGTTACCACGTCTCTGTCACCGCCGAGTGCGCGCGCGATGTTCGGATGGTAAAAACCTCGCCCGACTGGAAGGCACTGATCTGCGCGGCGTCTCTAAAGGATCTCGGGGGTTTTGCCGAGGTTCTGTTGATGGCGTTCTTGCGCTCCGGGGGGTCGGTTCGGGGAGCGAACGTGGGCTCGACGATCCGGCGGTTTGGGCTGATCTGGGTTGCGGCTGGGATCGCGCTCGCGGTTTTCGGGGTCGCTCTGGTCACGAGCCCGGCGGTCGCCCCGTTGTTTCCGTTGGTTGTGCCGCTCGCGATAGCGTCGGTCTACGGCTGGCGAGCGAGTGTCACTTTCGCGGTGTTCATCTCTGTTCTGGCGGTTACCTGGTGGGCGATGAAGGGCATGCCCGGCGGGATCGCGTGGTGTGTGTCGCGCTGTGTGACCTGCCTGACCGCTGGATTTGTGTTCGGGTGGCTGGTCGAGTCGAGGCAGCGCGTCGTCCGTCAGCTCGCGAACCAGCGCGATCTTTCGCTTGATCTGATCGCGACCGTGAACTTCCAGGGGTTCTTCACTGATGTCAACCCCGCGTTCACGCGGACACTTGGCTTCGACCGATCCGAGCTGCTCGCGCAGCCGTGCCTAACGTTCGTGCACCCCGACGACCAGGAAGCCACCGCCCGCGCGGTCGCGGAACAGATCGAAGCTGGGCGCGAACTCGTCGATTTCCAGAATCGGTATCTCTGTGAGGACGGCACCTATCGCTGGCTCGAGTGGTCATCACGAGGCGACCCGAGAGCGCAGGAACTCGTCGCGATCGGGCGCGACGTAACCGACCGCAAGTGTCTCGAAGAGCAAGAGCATCAGTATCAGGAGCGCCTCAGAACCGAGGTGGCGCAGCGGACGCGAGAACTCGACGACGCTCGCCTGGAGACGGTCGAACGGCTCGCACTCGTTGCGGAGTTCAGGGACGACCAGACCTTCGAGCACACCCAACGCGTTGGTCTCGCCTCCGCGCTTCTCGCGCAAGAGCTCGGCCTCGATCCGGCCTTCGTCACGCTCATCCGTCACGCTGCGCCCCTCCACGACGTCGGCAAGGTCGGCACACCCGACTCGATCCTCCTCAAACCGCTCCACCTCACCCGGGGCGAGCTGGACATCGTGCGCGGTCACGCACAAGCAGGAGCACGGATCCTCGGCGCGAGCAGCTCCAGGCTACTGCGACTCGCCGAAGAGATCGCCGCCAACCACCACGAATGGTGGGACGGCACCGGCTACCCCAGCGGCCTCGCCGGCGAAGCGATCCCGCTCAGCGGCAGGATCGTCGCACTCGTAGACGTCTTCGACGCACTCACTCACGATCGCCCTTACAAGATCGCCTGGTCGATCGCCGACTCCGTCGACGAGATCAACCGCCTCGCGGGACTCCAGTTCGACCCCACCGTCGTCAAGGCCTTCAACCGGCTCGACCCGGCAGTGCTCGCGGGACCAATCACCACACGACACCGCCTCCCAGACGCCAGCTAGATCTCGCCGAACCACGAGACGGTGCCGTCTTCACAGCCTCGCGGCAGCAGACGCCCACCCGGGCGGGGGCGACGGTGAAAGCTCGTGTGGAAAGCACGTAACGGGGATGAAGCGTGGTTCCCACGCGAGCTCGGACACCCTGACTCTCGTCCGTCTGCGCCGCGTATCCACTTGTTCACCGCCTTGTTCCCGGGCGTGCCTTGTTGTCTTCGCAGAAGTGTGAGATGGTCAGGGCAGGATCGGTGCCGATCAGCCGAGTGAGGCACCCGTGGGCAGCGTGCACGCGATCCTCCCAAACGTTGCTCGTCCCGGCGGGACGGCAGGCAATCCGCGCCGCCGGGACATGATTTGCCCGAGGGCCTCGACGCCCCGTCGGCCAAACTCTGCGGGCCAGAGGAGAAGCACAGCAGCGACACCTCTCTGGCCCGCAGATAACCCGCTGCGGCGAGCCAAGGGCTCCGCGTCCGTTCCCCCGACCTCAGCAGAGCACACCGTGCCACCATGGGCTGCCGAATGGGCGACGCTCACAAGAAAAAGCGGCTCGCGCACGAGAAGGCAAAGAAGAAGCGCAAACTACAACGTGCTCTCGAGCAAGGCGGCCATCACGGGAAAGAGCAGGCGGCGGGAAGAAGCGTTAGGCACCGTGATGGGGCCGGTTCTTCTCCACCACGTTACGGCTGATCGGGCTAGGTTCGCGGTGAAGCCAGTCACGGGAATCTGGTTTCGGGTGTCCGCCGCTGACTCGCCCCTCCTCGAGCGGCAGGAGACCAACGGGGTAGTTCGGCGCGTAGCTTCCAGGCGGTGACCGACGTCTGGAGGCAGCGCACCGAACTCGCGGGCTGAGGCAGCGCGCGGGGCTGGTCTCGGTGATCAGCTTGTAGGTCACCACCCGGCCCGCTCTTGGGCCACGCGACCAGCCCTACTCCGGTAGATGCATCTCGGCAGCGGCGAGGCTATTGCAGCGCCAGACCGGTGTCTGTCCAGCATCGCTCGCCGGGCGCGGTTCCTTCGGCGAGGCAGGAAACCTGGAACTTGCTTTGCAGGAGGCCGACTTCTGCGGTTCGCATGTAGCCGACGCAGGTGAAGCTTAGTGGGCCGGTCTGGGTGCAAGTCATGGACGGCTCATAGTCGTACCCCTGGCCGAGGAGCTGGTAGTGGTAAGCCCTGGCGAGCTCGGTTGCGATTGTTGATCCCGAAATCGCTTGGCCCCGGGTGTCGGTGCGCGGCGCCTCGAGAAGCACACCGACGAGCGCCAATGCGAGGACGCCGAGGGCGATCGCTCCTAGTCGGCGCAGAACTCGAGCTCGAGTCATCGGGTGCCCCTTGTGGTGCCTGTCGCCCCATTTGGTTGCCGACCGCCGGTCGGTTAGGCTCACCTGGAGTATGCATCCTGGCGACGTCAACGGTCCGAAGCGGCTCGTTCCGTCTGGAGTACGCAGGGTCTCTTCAGTGATGGTCGTCGCGGTGCTCGTCGTTTCGGTGTCTCTGTTCAGCGCGGTCACGCATATTCGGTTCTTCGCTGGCGTGGGATACAAGAATCTCCGCGGGCCGCCTCATCTGGTTCGCGATGCCGATCTTGATCCGTTCGCGTTCTTCGCCCCCACGCAGTCGCTTGTGGCCGCTCAGCGGATCATCCCGAAGAACGCCAGCTACACGATCGTCATCGGGCACGAAGCACCCGGGCCGCCAGCCGGGATCGCCGACGACATTTTCAGGTTCTGGCTGGTACCCCGTCGATATACGACGAACGTTCGAGACGCCGACTGGGCGATCACCTACAACGCATCGTCTGAATCGCTTGGTGTCCCGTTCACAAAGGAGCTCGGGCTCGGGCCGGGTGTGAACGCGGTGAAGCTGGGCGTGGCTGGTGGATGACCCGTATCGACCTCGGTCTGATCACCGAAAACCTGATCGTGCTCGCGGTCGGTTGGGCGTTTCTTTACGGCATCGGGCTCACATTAGCGGGTCGCGCCGATGCCGCACTTGTCGGGCTCAGCTATCTCGTCGGCTGGGCTCTGCTGGGTTCGTTGCTTTCGTTCTCGCTGATGCTCGGGGTCCCGTTCGGGATCGCGTCGATCGTCTCGGTCGCCTGCGTGACCATCGCCGCTGGTGTGATCATCGGTCGTTCCCGCCATCGGGAGCGAGAGCCGCGACAACCGAGACCGAGCGAAGGCGCGCTGGCCTCTGCGGTTGCCTGGTTCGCTGGAGCGATCGTCGTAATCGCATCCGCGGCGGCGCTCGTTACCGCAGCCAAAAGCGAGTGGGATCCGAACCTCGACCTCCTCAGCGCATGGTTGCCGCGCGCCCACCTGATCTATCTCACCCACGGATTCGACCCCTCGAACTGGTCATCGTTCCTCGACCCCTGGTACCCGCCACTCGCTCCGACCATGTACGCGACCACGTTCGAGTTCGCCGGAGGGTTTCACCCCTCGCTGCTCTCGATCCAGCAGGCGTTTCTCGGGGTCGCCTTCCTCCTCTCGGTTCCCGCCGTGCTCGACCGATTCGCGCCGCGCTGGATCACATTTCCATCGCTCGCGCTCCTGGTCACGGCGCCCTGGTTCTGGTGGCGGCTCACCTCCCTTCTCCCCGACCAGACTCTCGCCTACATGCTGGCCGCAGCCGGTCTCGCCTCAGTGCTTTGGCTTCACGAGCGTCGGGCCGCCTGGCTGGGGCTCGCACTCGTCTTCCTCACCGCGACCACGCTTCTCAAACTCGAGGGGCTTGCGTTCGCCGGGATCCTCGCCCTCGTTGTCGTGGCGGCCGCGTTCGTCGTGCACAGACAAAGCGCCTGGTCCGCGCTGATCCTCCTCCTCGGCCCGCTCGCGATCCTGCCCTGGCGGCTCTGGCTAGCCACGAACCACGTCGCCGCGACGAACCCCCAGCTAATCAGCTCTCACGCGCTCAGTCCCGGCTTCCTCATCCACCGTGTCCACCGGCTCACGTACGCGATTCGCTACATGCTCGAGGCGCCATGGACACGCGACTACCGAACAGCCGCCATCATCGTGACCACGATCGCCGTCGCGGTTATCGTAGGCCGACGGATCCCGACGCTCACGATCACCGTCACGATATGGCTGACCGTTTCGTTCCTCGCACTCGCATCGAGCTACTGGACGGCCAGCATCAACCTGCAGTTCTACGTCGCCACCTCCGCGAGTCGGGTCGGAGGAGCACTCATTGTCGCGGCCGCGACAATCACGCCGCTCCTACTCGGACTTGCGCTTCGTCCACATCGCGCGGAAACCGAGTAGGCGGTTGAGAGTTCTGTCGCCGCAGCTCCTTTGATCACCCTCCAGTGATTTCTCGTCCACCTATGGGGGCGTGCTGCCGAACCGACTCAACGCGGCAACGTGCCCTGACCCCGCAGTGTTTTGGATAACCCTCCTGGGATTTTCGGCCAAGCACCCGGGGTGGGCATGGGAGCAGTCTGTGGCCTCAGACTCGCGTTGACCCCGGAGTCAACTTTTCTCGCCGGGGCGTCGAAATGTTCAGGCAGCTTTGCGGCGTGCGTACTTCCGGCGCTGTTTTGCGGCGTAAGCGTCGGGATGGAGCCGTCGGTACCGCGCGTCGATACATCGGCGACCGGGCGGATCCTGGAGATGATCGGAGGCTAGATCGCCGTCCTGGTGTGGTCTCGCGGCCGCGCCGGGGCCGCAAACCGGCTCTCTACAACGAACCTTGTACTTATTCGTGGAGTCCTCCACGACTCGAGTCTAGGCACCGGATACGACCCGCCTCGACCGCGTAGAGATCGACGTCGCAGTTTCCGGCATTCGCCCAGGTTCCGGTCTGTTCGGCCGCCGACCACACCGCTCTGATCGGGCCGCCGTGAGTGACCACGAGCGCTCGCGCAGCACCGATCTCGTGTAGCGCCTCGAGCACGCGGCGAGCCATCGCGTCGAGCTCCTCGCCGCGCGTCCATCCGGTGCCGCCGGCGCGCCGCCGCTCGATCGCCTCCGGGTAGAGACGCTCGATCTCCGGCGTCGTCAGCCCCGACCACTCGCCGACGTCGACCTCGCGTAAACGGGCGTCGACGGCGACCGCGACGCCGATCCGGGCGCCGACGATCTCCGCCGTCTCGAGCGCCCGAACGAGATCGGAGCTGTAGATCGCCTCGATGCGCGCATCGGCGAGCGACTCCGCGAGCGCGGCCGCCTCGGCACGCCCTCGGTCGTTCAACTGCGGGTCGGCGTGCCCTTGCCAGCGCCGCTCGGCATTCCAGTCGGTCTGCCCGTGACGGGCAAGAAAGAGCGTCGTCATCGCCGCCGCTAACGTAGCCACGGATGGATCTGGGGCTTCAGGACAAGGTGTGCGTCGTCACCGGCTCGACCGAGGGGATCGGTCTCGAGGTCGTGCGGCTGCTTCAGGCTGAGGGCGCGCGCGTCGCGGGCTCGAGCCGGCGTGCCGAGGGCGCGGGCGATCTCCACATCTCCGCCGATCTCGCCACACCCGGAGAGCCGCAGCGCATGATCGCGACCACGCTCGAAGCCTTCGGGCGTATCGACTGCCTTGTCAACAACCTGGGTTGGGCCGAGATCCATCGCTTCGACGAACTCACCGAGGAGATCTGGGAACGCTCGTGGCAGCTCAATCTGATGAGCGCTGTGCGTGCGGCTCAGGCCGTTCTCCCCGGCATGCGTGAACGCGGCAGCGGCGCGATCGTCAACGTCTCCTCGACCGCAGCCAAACGCCCGTCCGCAGGAATGCCCGAGTACTCGGTGATGAAGGCAGCGCTGCTCTCGTTCTCGCGTCTCGTCGCCGACCTCCATGCGAAGGACGGGATTCGCTGCAACGCCGTGACGCCCGGTCCGACCGCCACGCCGGCCTGGCTCGGCGACGGCGGCCTCGCAGACCAGCAGGGCGCGCGCGACGAGATCCTCGCCAAGGTCGGCGCGGGCCGCCCGCTCGGCCGGCTCGCCACTCCGGCCGAGATCGCGAACGTGATCGTGTTTCTCTGTTCCGACCGCGCGAGCTACGTCACGGGCGCCGCCTGGAGCGTCGACGGCGGCACCGTCCCGATCATCATCTGAGCAGTCGCCCGCGCTGTGAATCGCACGATCCTCTGGGACTTCGACGGCACGCTCGCACACAGACCGGGGATGTGGCGGGGCTGCCTCGTCGAGACGCTCGACGAACACGCTCCGGGCCACGGAATCGAGGCCGAAGAGCTCCGACCGTTCTTACGGACCGGCTTCCCCTGGGACAGCCCCGAGCTTCCGCACCCCGAGCTCTGCCAGCCCGATGTCTGGTGGGCTCATGTCGAGCTGACGCTCGCCGCTGCCTACGAGGGAGCCGGGCTCGACACCGGCCACGCGGCTGAGCTCGCCGCCCACGTGCGGGAGCGCTACGTCGACCCGACCCGCGTCTGGGAGCTCTTCCCCGACACCCGGCCTGTGCTCGAGCAGTTGCGCAAGCGGGGCTGGCGCCACGTCGTGCTCTCGAATCATGTTCCCGAGCTGCCGGCGATCGTCGAAGGGCTCGGCCTCGCCCCGCTCGTCGATCACGTCGTCACCTCCGCCGCGATCGGCTACGAGAAGCCCCACCCGGAGGCCTTCCGGGCCGCGCTCGAGCTGTGCGGCGCTCCCGATGAGATCTGGATGGTCGGCGACAATCCGGTCGCCGATGTCGCCGGCGCCGAGGCCGCCGGAATCCGGGCCGTGCTCGTCCGGACGCAGGACAGCTCCGCGACGCGGACTGCCGCCGACCTCTACGAGGCCGCCGCGACCATCACCGGCAACTCGGCCCAAGATTCCGCATCCCCGAGCACGCACCCCCGCCCATAAAGGGTGGGGCCGCATCCCTCCGCCCTCGAAGGGCGATGCTACTCCGGTCAAGCGTCCAAATGTGTCGGGCGACTGTGACAGATGACCGAAATCCACCAAACGGGGTTGGACCTTCCGGCCGGGTAACCGGCGAGAGGTCCGCGCGCCCCGGCCGTCAGCCCTCGGCGCAGAGACCACCATTTCCTTGGGTCGGCGGCCCGGGCTAGACCGGCGTCGTGGATACGCTGGTCAGATGCCCCCGCAGAGCGAAATTCGGACGCTCGCCTTCGAGGAACGCATGCGCCGAACCGAGCAGGAATGGTTCTCGCCGCTCGCGATCCGCTCCTACGAGACGCGCGGCCGGCTTCGGCCCGAGCCGGAGTCGGACGTCCGCACGCCGTTCCAGCGCGACCGCGACCGGATCGTCCATTCCAAGCCGTTTCGACGGCTGAAGGGCAAGACGCAGGTCTTCATCGACCCGGCGGGCGACCACTACCGAACGCGGATGACCCACACCCTCGAGACGACAGGCATCGCCCGCGTCGTCGCCCGTGCACTTCGCCTCAACGAGGATCTCGTCGAGGCGATCGGCCTCGGCCACGACACGGGCCACACGCCGTTCGGGCACGCCGGCGAGTCGGCGCTCGACGCGGAGCTCAAACGGCGCTACGGGGGTCATTTCCGCCACAACGAGCAGTCGCTCAGGATCGCCGAACGGCTGAACCTGACCCACGAGGTCCGCAACGGCATCCTCACGCACACCGGAGAACAGGAGCCGGAGACGCTCGAGGGGAAGATCGTCCGCATCGTCGATCGGGTCGCCTACATCAACCACGACATCGACGATGCGATCCGCTACGGGATCCTCGCCGAGTCCGACCTCCCGCGCGAGGAGATCGAGATCCTCGGGCCGGCGGGCTCGAAGCGGATCGACCGGCTCGTCCACGACTTGATCGAGAGCTCTGCCCGCGAGGGCGACATCGTCCAGAGCGAGGAGATCGGCACCGCGATGCTGTCTCTCCGCGCATTCATGTTCGACCGCGTCTATCTCGGGCCCGACACCCGCGTCGAGCACGAACGCGCGGGCGCGACGATCCACGTGATCTTCGAGGCACTCGTCGCGCGCGGCGACTCGCCCGAGGAGATCACCGAGTTCATCTCGGGGATGACCGACCGGTTCGCGCTCGACTACGCTGCCGGGCTCTAGCCGTGGCGCGGATCAAGGACAGCACCGTCGAAGCAGTGCGCCAGCGCTCGGACTTCGTCGCGATCGTGGAAGAGCGCACGCCGCTGCGCAAGTCGGGCTCGCGGTTCGTCGGCCGCTGCCCGTTCCATGAGGAACGGACACCGAGCTTCTCGGTCAACCCCGTCGACAAGCTCTACCACTGCCACGGCTGCCACAAGGGCGGCGACATGATCGGCTTCGTCCGCGACACCCAGGCGCTCGACTTCGTCGGCGCGATCGAGTGGCTCGCGAGCCGCGCCGGGATCGTCCCCGAGTACGAGGACGCCTCGCCCGCCGACGACGCACGCCGCACCCGCCGCAAGCGCCTCCTGGCGCTGCTCGATGCTGCCGCCTCGTTCTACGAGCGCTATCTCTGGGACTCGCCGGCCGGCTCGTTCGCGCGCGACTACCTCGCCGGACGGGGCCTCGGCGAGCCGATCTGCAGGGAGTTCCGCCTCGGGCTCGCGATCGGCGGCACCGCCGTCGCCCGCGGCGCACGCGACAAGGGCTACACGGTCGAGGAGATCCGCGCGGCCGGCCTCGCGCGGCAGAACGGCCACGACTATTTCGAGCAGCGGCTCGTGTTCCCGCTCTCCGACGCCCGCGGCGCCGTGCTCGGATTCCAGGCACGGCGGCTCCACGAGAACGACCCGCTGAAGGCCAAGTACGTCAATACGCCGGAGTCCGAGCTCTTCACGAAAGGCGCGGTCGTCTACGGGCTCGACAAGGCTCGAGCGACGATCGCGCGCGAGGACCGCGCCTACGTCGTCGAGGGCAACACCGACGTGATCGCGCTACGCCAGGCCGGAATCGAACCGGTCGTTGCCTGCATGGGGACGGCGCTCACCGAGCAGCAACTCCGCGAGCTCGGCTGGCTGACGAAGAAGCTCTGGCTCGCCTTCGACGGCGACGCCGCCGGCCAGGCCGCGACCCTCCGTGGAATGGATCTCGCAGACCGCCAGGGGTTCGACGTGAAGGTGCTCGCGCTCCCGGCGGGGGTCGATCCCGCCGACGACCCGAGCGGGTTCGTCGCCCGACTGGCGACGGCGCTCCCGTACGACGTCCACCGGACGCAAGTCGAGGCCCGCGGCAACGACGATCGCGAATCGGCACGGCGGGCGGTCACCGAGTTCCTGAACAACCGCCCAGAATCGCTCCACCGCAAGGCGGCCTGGACATGGGCTAATGACTTCTTCGGGATGTCGATCCAGATCCGGGGCGGTGGAACCGCGGCCGCGGCCGCGGCCCCATCGCCGCGGCTGAGCGGCGTCGGCGACCGGCTCGAGCGCGGCGCACTCGCGGGTGTGATCGCACATCGGAGTCTCGTCCCGATCCTGGCCGAGGTCACCCCGGAGCACTTCCACGACGAGACGAACCGGGCGCTGCGGGCCCATCTCGTCGACGGGACCCCGGCCGAAGGCGAGGTGCTCGCGTTGCTCGCGGAGCTCGACGCCTGGGCGCCGGAAGAGGGGATCACGAAGACGACTGCCGAGGAGTACCTCTGGAGGCTCCGGGAACGCGAGGTCTGGAGCGAGCTGCGGCAGGCCCCGCCCGAACGGACGAAGGCGCTCCGCGAGAAGCTCGCCCGGATCCAAGACGCCGTCTCGGGTCTTGAAACGGAAACGGCGCCGGAGTAACCCGGCGCCGTCTTCCCCCCGCTACCCCGCGATGCGCGGATTCAGTGCGTGCGAAGCGCCTGGACTGCGTGGCGGGCCTGCTGATGGGCCTGACGGATCTCCTTGATCGCCTGCCGGTCGGCGGCGACGGATGACTTGATCAGCGCCCGGAGGCCGGTGACGTTCGCCGCGTGGGCTGCCTTCAGGTCGGACTCGAGCTGGGAGAGGTCGGTCTTGATCGGCGGGAGGTAGGTGGCCGCATCGGCGCGGAACTTCGTCACGTCGGCGCGGACGGCGGCCTTGTTGCCGGCAGTCGCGTCGGTGGTCACGCTCGAGAGATCTGCGATCAGCGCGGTATGCGCGGCGGTGACGTCGCTCGTGAGCTGCGTCACATCGGCCTGAACGGCGGACACCGGAGCGGCCGACGCGAGCCCGGGAACGAGCCCGGCCACGAGGGCGGCGAGCACCGTCACGGAGACGGTTGCGAGCAGGGTCTTGAGCTTCAATCGAACGCTCCTTGAAGGGATCGGGACGGTTGTAGCATCGACCGGCTCCGTCAGCGCGAGATTCGGCGACCGTAAAGCGAACGTAAGGCGTCACGTGGGCGCGGGTTGTGCCAAACTGGAGAAGTGCGGCGCTGGCTAACGCTTCTCGTCTGTCTTTGCATGCTCTCCGTCGTCGGGGTCGCCTCGGCGAAGCCCTCGCCGCTCACGGGCGTCTATGAGACGAAGATCAAGTCGAGCAACCCGCAGCTCGTCGGCACCTGGCAGATCAGCTTCACGGGGGCGGGGGCCTACGTCGTCTCCAAGGCGCCGGAGACGAAGGTGCTCCTGATCGGAGGCAGGTCGTCGACGTCCGGCAACTCGCTGACCCTGGTCGACAAGACCGGCCCGATCTCGTGCACCGGCGCGAAGGCGACCGGCAAGTACACCTGGAGCCTTTCGGGCAAGACGCTGAAGTTCACCAAGGTCAAGGACAACTGCGCCGGTCGTCCCGAGGTGCTCACCACCTCGTCCTGGTCGAAGATTCGCTGACCCCGGGCGAACCGGGAACGCGACCCCGGCGAATCCTTCGCAACACGAGCGAAAGGGCGCCATGGGATTCGACCTGATCACACCGATGCATCTGCTGTTCCTCGCCATCGCCGGCCTGCTGCTCTTCGGCCCGAAGCGCCTGCCGGACATCGGCCGTTCGCTCGGGACGGGCATCCGCGAGTTCAAGAGCAGCGTGACGGGACTCGGCGGCATCGCCGGCTCGATCACGGGGGCCGACGAGCCGGTACCGGCGCCCGCGACGCTGCCGGTCGCGCCGCCCGATCACGAGAGCTAGCTCCCGCGCAGCTCGCCGTTCGGGCCGACTGAGAAGCCGGGCAGCCCGAAGCGGTCGGAAAGAACTTCCGGCAGGGTCTCCCAGTCGACGGCGGTGACGGTGAAGCCCCCGGGTGTCTCCTCGCGGATCGCGAGGCCGTCCCAGTTGCGCAGCATCTCGCGCCGGCCGTCCGCAGCCTGCGACCCGACCACCACGCTCGTCACGAACGGCGAGCGCGGATGAGTCGAGGTGTACCAGTTGCTCGTCTCCAGATCGACGAACGGCGAGGGGCGCGGCAGGAAGCTGTAGAGGTCCGTCCACTCGCCGTCGCCGGCGTTCTGGAGCACGAACTCGGCGCCGGCTTCGACGATCCGGAAGCGCCAGCCCGCCCTCGACTGAATCTCGCCGACACGGAACTCCAGCGGCTCGAGCGGACTCCCGAGCCCGAACCCGACATCGGCGAGCCAGTCGGAGCCCTCCGCTCGAACCCGCAGCAGAAGATGGGTCCGAGGCCTCGTCTCACCGTGAGCAGCACGGACGAGCGGCCGCGCGAGCAGTAACTCCACCTCGGCCCCCAGTGCTTCGAGGCCTGCCTTCAGGAGCAGGTTCTGCTCGAAGCAGTAGCCGCCGCGCCGATCGGTCACGAGCTTGCGTTCGATGTCGTCGGCCACGAGCGACACCGGGATTCCGCGATACGGATCGAGCGCCTCGAAGGGAATTGACGTGAGGTGCGCCCGATGTACCTCGGCGATGCCCGGCCGCCCGCTCAGGCCGATCCGTTCGAGGTAGGCGTCGAGATCCAGCACGGCTGAAACCTAACCGGCGGTGCGTGCTAGTACTTCGATCCATGAGTTCGATCCGCGCCGCGGAGGCGGCCGTGGCGCGGCGATGGGGGACGCCGACGGCGCTTGCCGGCTATTGCGTCGTCGCCTTTCTCTACTTCGGGCTACCGGTAGCGGCTCACCCGGGCCGGACGGCGGTCGGGAACCAGAGCGACCCGAAGCTCTTCATCTGGATGCTGGCCTGGTGGCCGCACGCGATCGCGCACGGCTTGAGCCCGGTCTTCACCCACGCGCTCTGGGCGCCGTCCGGATACGACCTCGCGTGGGCGACGTCGATCCCGCTGCTCGGGCTCGCGCTCTCGCCGTTGACCGTCGTCGCCGGGCCCGTGGTTGCCTTCAACGTCGCGGCGGTGCTGATGCCGGCTCTTGCCGCGTGGACGGCGTTTCTGCTTTGCCGCTCCGTGACGCGGTCGTTCTGGCCGTCGCTGCTCGGTGGCTACCTCTTCGGCTTCACGAGCTACATGCTCGGGCAGGAGGAAGGGCATCTTCATCTCGTCGCGGTCTGCCTGGTTCCGCTCGTCGCGCTCGTCGTCCTCCGCGCGGTGCGCGGGGAGCTGACCCGCCGGAGCCTCGCCGTCCACCTGGGCGTGCTGCTCGCGGCGCAGATCCTGCTCTCGACCGAGGTGCTCGCCACGTTGACGATCTCGCTCGCCCTGGCGTGGCTCTTCGCGCTGGCGCTCATCCCGGCGGCCCGCCGGGCGCTTCGGACGCTCGTCGTGCCGGTCGTGGCCGCGTACGCACTCGCGGCCGTGATTGCGAGCCCGTTCCTCTACTACCTCGTCACCGACCTTCCGAGCGGCCCCGTCGCCTCCACGCCCGGATTCTTCGTCGCGGATGCCCTCAACCTGATCGTGCCGACGCGGACGGTGGCGCTCGGTGGGGCGTCGTCCGTGCACGTCACCGCGCATTTCCTCGGGAACGAGCTCGAGCAGACCGCGTACCTGGGAATCCCGCTCATCCTGCTGCTCTGTGCGTTCTTCGTCATGCGGCGGCGCGATCCCGTGGCGCGGTTCCTGCTCGCCTGCTTCGCCGCCGCGATCGTGCTCGCGTTCGGCAGCCAACTCCACGTGAACGGCCACGCGCTGGTGCGGCTCCCCTGGAAGCTCGTCGCCGGCCTGCCGATCCTCGACAACGTGTACCCGGAGCGGTTCACGCTCTACTCGACCCTGGTCGCTTCGGTGGTCGTCGCGCTTTGGGCGGCAGCCGCCGGCGTACCGCAGTGGTTCAGGCTCGGGCTCGCCGCCCTCGTCCTGGCTTCGCTCGCGCCGAGCGTCCTCGGCGGCAAGCACCTCTGGGACGAGAAGCTCGACATTCCGCAGTTCGTCGCCGCCGACGATGCAGCCCGCTGCTTCGGGCCCGGCGACAACGTTCTCGTCCTACCCTACGGCTACCAGGGGAACTCGACGCTGTGGCAGGCCCTCAGCGGCTTCCGGTTCCGGATGCCCGGGGGTGAGATCGGCAACATTCCCCCGTCGTTCCGGGTCGGCATCGTCGACACCTTGCGTTTCGACGGCGTGCCGCCGGGGGAGGCCGCGATGTCGTGACGTTCGCGCAGGACAAGGAGGTCGGCACCATCCTCGTCGACCCCAACGACCCGCAGCCCTGGCCGAGCCTCCTCGCCTACGCAGGCCCACCAAAGCGCGTCGGCGGCCTCCTGCTCTACCGGATCGGCGACGACGGCAAGCCCTTCCCGGGCTGTTGAGGCTGTTCGCAGCTGCGGCCCTTGCGGTTGTCGAGCGGCGGCGCCGTCTACATGCCGCCGCTCGACAACAGCTCGGGAGGCGAGCTTCTGCAGCGGGGGCCGCGCTCCCCTCCCGAGCGCACCAGAGTTAGCCGCAGTTTGTGAGTGGTTGATGAGCCGGATGGTCGGGGTTTAGTTTCCGATGGACTAAACTGCCTATGCGGGGCGGTGGTACTCAAGGCCCGCCGCTCCGCTCTGGTCATCGTCGGGGGACAGGCGGCTGTCCCGACTGACGGTCGGTCGCCGACCCCGACGGTCAATCCGGAGGTGGGGTTGGCCGGGCGACAGTGACGGGGATGAAACCGTCGCCCGGCCTGGGGGCGGCCGGGCTGGTGAGAGCAAGGACTCCCGGCTACCTTCGTCCTTGCCCCAGTGTTTTTATCAGGGCGTCAAAAAGGTATGGGCGAGACTATAAGGACGCCCGCTCGGCCCGGTCGCGATCGAGGCGCTCGAGGAGCAGTTCCGGGTGAGCCGCTACACGAGCCCCGAGAGCGTCGTTTTCTACCATGAGGCGCTCGGAACACCGTTGGACCCGTCGAAGCTGTCCGGGTTCGGCCGCAAGGCGCTCAAAGCCGCGGGCATCGAGACGTTCCGCGTCTGGCACGGACTCCGACACACGGCCCTGACTGAGACAGCCCCAGCGGGGATCCCGCACCGAACGGCGTTTCGCGAAGCCGCGGAGCTCGCGGAGGCGCGGCTGTTCACCCAGAGTCCGTCACCCTGACGGCTGGGTGGCAAGTCTGGTAGCACGTTGGCCGCTCCGGAAACGGGGCGGCGTTCGTTTTGGCTCTACCACGAAGGCCTAGAAGCTCCCCGGGTTGGACTCGAACCAACAACCCTTCGCTAACAGCTCGCCCGCACGGGTGAACATCAGGCCTAAAACGCGGTTTCAAGCCGTTCTAGGTGATGCCAGAACGGCTCAGGTCACGTCAGGTAGGTACAGAAACCGGTAGAAAATCGAGCGCGGGCCGGGTTGCGCGTCGGCGCTGGCGAACCTTCGAGCCGCCCGGCCCGATTGATTTGCTCCCGGTGGAGAGGACGGGGGCCGTCGTGTTGACCGGCCCCCGGTTTTCTTGAGGTTGGTTTTCCTTTAGCCGGGGAAGCTGACGGTGACTGTGTAGTCGCCGGTCAGCGGGTTTACGTCGCACTCACCCGCCGTGTGTGGAGTGGTCGACATCGGCGCGCCTCCGCAGGCGTAGGTGAAAGGCTTGCCGTCACTAAGGTCATCCAGATCGATACGCACAGATGCGCCCGTGGCGAACAGCACGGAGGCGGAGTGAACGTCGTAGAAGATGTTGTTCACGCCGGTCATTGTCGGCATTCCCAGGCTCCTTTCGGTTCGTCCTGGGGCCGGACGGCGAACGCAGACTACAGACCCGTTCGCGAATCGCAGACTGGTTATGGCCTAGCCGCGCAGCAGGAAGCGTACGAGCACGATCAGCAGGAGGACCGCCACGAGGGCGTAGATAGCCATCCCGTGCAAGTCCAAATCCACTCTTTCCCTAGATCGGAGGTCACGGCGGGCTCCCATATCGCTCGAACGAGCGTCGTTCGGGGTCTTGCTCCTACGGCGTTATTCGCAGCCAGTCGCTCCGAACGCCGTTGAGTCCGGGTAGGTCGGGACGAACCACTCCTCGAGCTCCGGGTCCCAATCAACCTGGCCGTGGATCCTTGGCAAGTCGAGTCGGTGTTGTAGAGCGCGGTTTCCGCGGCGACGTCGAAAGGCTTCAGGTAGCTCCCCGGGTTGGACTCGAACCAACAACCCTTCGGTTAACAGCCGAATGCTCTGCCAATTGAGCTACCGGGGATCGTGCAGCGGGTCAGTGTAGCCCGCGCGTTGCGTCCGCTCCGGACGGAGGTGCGGCGAAGCGCTTTTCCGGCGGCCTTGCGCTCGACGCTATTGTTCGGGCATGAGCCCGATCGCGATCGTCCTCCTGGTCGCTGCGGTTGCGATCGTGGCCGCTGCAGAGTGGTCGCGTATCGCGAGTGTCTTCGGTGGCGAGGGGCGCAGCCTGCGGGAACGGAAGCGCCGCAAGGCGAACACGAACCTGCGGGTCGTGCATCCCGATCACGAGGAGTTCGCCCGCTCGGTCGAGCGTGACCTCGCCTCGCTGCCGACGATCGACGAAAAAGACCTGAAGCGCCGCTAGCAGTTCACGCTGCTAGCGCTTGACGCAGCTAGTTCTTCACGGTGACCGTGCGGCGGAGCGTCGCCGTGTTCGGCTTGATCGGCGCCACGTCCTCCATGTTCTTCAGCTCCTGGTAGTCGGAGGCCGTGACGATCAGGAGATGCCGGCCCGGTGAGGTCGTGAGGGTGAGCCTCCCGTGCTCGAAGCGCTCGATCACGCTGTGTCCGTCGAGCGTCGCCTGCACGGAGTCTGTGTCCACGCCGGCGCCGCCGTCTGCGATCGAGACTGTGATCGTGCTCCCGGCCGTCGAGACGACCCGGATCTTCGGCGGCGTCGTGTCGTTCATCCAGAAGCGGAAGGTGAACGGGCCTGCGCGGGTCTCCGAGCGTGTGTCGAAGACGATCTCGTACGTGCCCGGCGCGGGGAGGACGTCACCGGCGACCGGCCGGGCCTCGCCGAATGTGTCGAGATACGGGTTCAGGTTGGTCGGAAGCCCGGTGAAGCCGACGAGGTGGTTCTCGTCGCCGGCGAACACGACATGCGGCACCGCCCGGCCCGAGAGGACGGCGACGCCGAAGTTCGCGATCGGCCGGGTCACATGGACGAGATAGCCGACCTCGGGCCCCGGATAGGTCGAATCGCCGGTGGTCGGGTAGCGGTATCGCGAGACGAGGCTCGGAGCTCCGACCGTCGTCGCGTGGTAGATGCCCGGGTGGGTGAGGGTCTTCGCGCGCTCGCGGGCGAGCTTCGGATGGTCGACCTCGACCCAGAACGGGATCCGGCGGGTATCGGCGCCGCGGGTGAGCATCACGAACCCGGTGACGTCGCCGTTTGCAGCCTCCGGGGTCACCGTTGCCTTCAGCGTGAGCCGGCCGGGGACGGACGTGGTGCCGCCGGACAAGGTGACGCTGACGCCGCGATGCGCCTCCTGGAGCGGCGAACTCACCGTCCAGGTTCCCGCGCCGCCGCCCGCGTCGGTCAACACGATCGGCACCGAGCCGCCGTTGACCGGGAACGTGACCGAGCTCGGCGCGGCGAAGAGCAGCGGATTGTCGGCCCGGACGAGGTTGACGAGCCCGCCGCCCTCGCGGAGGACAGAGACCTCGTTGCCGCTGTCGTCGTGCACCGGATCGCCCGTCTGCATGAGCGCCGACTTGATCTCGGGCACCGTCCAGGAGGGGTGACGCTGCATCAGGAGCGCGACCGCGCCCGAGACCTGCGGAGTCGCCATGCTCGTCCCGGACAGGGCGCCGTAGGGCCCCGCCTGGTTGACCGGCAGCGACGAGGTGATCGCGACGCCCGGTGCGGCGACATCGGGCTTGAGCTGGAGCGAGACCGGGGTGGGGCCGCCGGACGAGAAGTCGGCGATCGTGTCGGTGAGCGTCGTCGCGGCAACCGTGATCGCGTCGGGTGCGTTCGCCGGCGAACTGATCGAGCCGTACCCGTACTGGTCGAACTGGTTGTCGGCGGCGATCACCGGCACGACGCCCGCCTGCGCGGCAGCGTCGATCGCGTGCACGACGAAGTCGCGCTGGGGTGAGATCTCCGGCTCGCCGAGCGAGAGGTTGATCACGTTCATTCCATCGGCGACGGCCGCCTCGATCGCCGCTCCGATCTGGGCCGAGTTCCCGTCGAGCCCGAAGCCCGGCGTCGGGATCGTCAAAGCCTTGTAGTTGCCGAGGAAGGCGTCCGGGGCGACTCCCGAGAGGAACAGGGCGCCGTCGGGCGTGTTGTTGTCGCCCGCCGCGATCCCGGCCACGTGCGTGGCGTGGAACGAGCCGTTCTCGGAGGGGTCGAACGGCGCCCTCGCGTACTGGTAGGACGGGGAGACGGGTGCGAAGGCGCGCTGGACGATCACCTTCGGCGTCGTATCCGCCTTCAGCCCCTTCGGGAAGCCGGCCGGATAGGAGAACGTGGCCGGGTCGAAGTAGGCGTGCTTGGCGTCGATGCCGTCGTCGATCACGCCGATCTTGACTCCCTGGCCCGCCGTCTCGAGGTTCGCGCCCCAGAGCTTGTCCGCACCGATCACCTGCGGCCCCTGGGCCTGGGCCTGGTCGCGCGAGACCGTCGTGCGCTTGACGCTCAGCGAGTGGTAGAGGAGGTTCGGCCAGACCTCGGCGATGCCCGGAATCCGGGTGAGGCGCTTGACGTCGCGCGTCGGTACGACGAGAGCGAACCCGTCGGCGACGATGCGGTAGCGGTAGACGATCCGGGCGCTCGGGATCGCCGCGAGCAGCCTCGCCTTCGCCTTTGCCTGAACGGCCGCAATCTCCCTCGTCGCCGCGTGCCCGCTCGCCGAGGTCAGGGAGCGCTCGAAGCCGATCAGCGATGGCGCGTTCAGCGTGACGATCACCTCGGTCGTCGGCACGGGCCGGGCGGCGAGGCTGCTGCCCGATAGGAAAACGGCGGCCAGAGCCGCCGAGCCGACAAGAGAAAGGCATCTGAGGGTCTTGATCGTCAGAGTGCGGATGAGAGGACTTGAACCTCCACGTCCCAAAGGACACACGGACCTGAACCGTGCGCGTCTACCAATTCCGCCACATCCGCGTGACGACCAGTCTAGCCAGCGGGGTTGGATCAGGCGGCGGCCGTAGGCGCCGCTGTACGATCACGGCGATGGGTTCCGAGAGGCTCCAATCCCTGCTCGAGAGCGCCTTTCCCGACGCGGCGGAGGTGAAGGTGATCGACCGCGGAGGCGGCGACCACTTCGAGGTGCGGGTGACTGCGCCGGCCTTCGACGGGCTGAGCCGCATCCAGCAGCACAAGCTCGTCTACGAGGCACTCGACGAGCCCTGGAAGGACGGGAGCATCCACGAGCTGAGGATCAACACGAAAGGGACGGCGCCGTGATCAATGACACAGTGAGCTATGCAGGGAAGATCCAGGAAGTGATCGACGGCTCCGACGTCGTACTCTTCATGAAGGGAAATCCGACCGCAATCATGTGTGGCAACAGCGAACGGGCGCTCGGTGCGCTTCGCCGGGCGGGCGCGCCGATCACGGCCGTCGACGTGCTCCTCGACATGCAGATCCGCCAGGACCTCTCGGCGATCTCCGGCTGGCCGACGATTCCCCAGGTCTTCGTGAAGGGCGAGCTGATCGGCGGCGCCGACATCGTCGAGGACATGGAGCGCTCGGGCGAGCTCGAGCAGACCCTGATCGAGAAGCTCGGCGAGAACTACTGGGACGCGCGTGGCGAGAACACCGTCACGCTGCTAGAGCGCTAGCCAGCACCGCGAGCACCTTGTCGGCATGCGTCTCGGGCTTGACGTTCCGGAGCGCCTTGACGACGGTGCCGTCGGGGCCGATCACGAAGGTCGAGCGCACGATCCCCATATAGGTGCGCCCCTGCCGCGATTTCTCCTTCCAGACGCCGTACGCCTCGGCTACGGCGTGCTCCGGATCGGCGAGCAGCGTGAACGGCAGCTCGAAGTCGGCCTTGAACTTCTCGTGGGAGGCGACGCCGTCCGGCGAGACCCCGAGCACCACGGCACCGGCCGCCTCGAAGTCGCTCCAGGCGTCGCGAATCCCGCACGCCTGGGTTGTACAGCCAGACGTGTTGTCCTTGGGATAGAAAAAGAGCACGACCGGCTTGCCGCGCAGTGACGAGAGCTTGACGGTGTCGCCGGTGTCTGTTGCGAGCTCGAAATCCGGTGCAGGCGTGCCTTCTTCGACCACGAAAGATCCTCTCGGTAGGGTCCACGGATGCTAACGATCCACCATGCCAACGCGTTCCTCGTGATCGCGGTCTGCCTCGCCGCGAGTGCTACGGCGTTCCTTGCCTGGCGACGGAGCCGGGGCGCGGGGAGGTGGGTCGCTCATTTGTTGGCACTGGCTCAGACGCTTATCGTCGCGCAGGTGCTCTTCGGGCTCTTCCTGCTCGTCGAGCACAAGCACGCTGCGGATCGGCTCCACTACGCCTACGGGACGTTCGCGCTGCTCGCGGTGTTCGCGCCCTTTCTCTACGCGCCGTCGGCGCCCCGCGCCCGCCTGCTCTGGTTCGGGGGCGCGACGCTGCTCGCCGCGGCGCTTGCCGTCCGCGCGTACATGACAGCGACATGAGCCGCATCTCTCCCTTCGCGCGGGGAATGGCGATCATCGCGGTGGTCGCGATCCTGATCGTGGTGCTCGACAAGGAGACGGCACTGATCACCGCCGGCCTCCTGATCAGCGTCGCGTTCTACCTGGCGATCGCGTTCGTCGCCTACATGCTCTGGCGCGATTTCGGCCGCCGCGAGATCTCGATGTGGCCGACGCGGCAGCAGCGGGTGTTCTACGGCGCCGTCGCGCTCTTCCTGCTCGACGCCGCGTGGTACTTCACCGCGATGTGGACGGGGCCGCTACGAGGCCCCGACCTGCTCGCGTTCTTCCTCGTCGCCGGCGCGTGCGTCTATGCCGCGATCCGCACCTGGCGCGAGCAGAAGCGCTACAGCTGACTCAGGAGCTCGTACGAGCGCAGCCTCGCAGTGAAGTCATGGACCGCGGCCGCGACGATCACCTCGTCGGCCGCCGTCTCCGCGACGAACGCGGCGAGCCCTTCGCGAACGGTCTCGGGTGCGCCGACGAATGAGCGGCGAAGCATCGCCGAGGCCTGTTCCTTCTCTGCCGGTGACCAGTAGGTCTCGATGTCGTCGATCGGGGGCGGCAGGCGGCCGCGGCGGCCGCGGACGATGTTCGCGAACGACTGCTGGGGCGAGCTGAAGAGCCGCAGCGCCTCCTCGTCCGTGTCGGCGACGATCGCGTTGGCGGCGACCATCACGTGCGGCGCGGCGAGCTCGTCCGACGGCCTGAAGTTCGCCCGGTAGGTCTCGAGTGCGGGGAGGAGCGCCTCCGGCGCGAAATGCGACGCGAAGGCGTAGGGCAGCCCGAGCAGCGCCGCGACCTGCGCGCCGTAGAGACTCGATCCGAGGATCCAGAGCGGCACGTGGGAGCCCACGCCCGGGATCGCGTGGACCCGCTGGCCCGGCTCGGGCTCGCCGAGGTACCGCTGGAGCTCGACCACGTCCTGCGGGAAGTTGTCGGCGCTCGACGACTCGCGCCGGAGAGCCAGCATCGCCGGAAGATCGGTGCCCGGAGCGCGCCCGAGCCCGAGATCGATCCGGCCGGGATGCAGGGCCTCGAGCGTCCCGAACTGCTCGGCGATCACGAGCGGCGAGTGGTTCGGGAGCATGATCCCGCCCGAGCCGACTCGGATCGTCTGGGTTCCCGCCGCGACGTGGGCGATCACGACGGCAGTCGCCGCGCTCGCGATTCCGAGCGCGTTGTGATGCTCGGCGAGCCAGAAGCGCTTGTAGCCCCACTGCTCTGCGTGCCGGGCCAGGTCGAGCGAGTTGCGGAGTGCCTCGGACGCGGTCGAGCCCTCGACGATCGGGGCGAGGTCGAGCACGGAGAGCGGCGGGAGGGCCATCGCTTTCACCCTGCCAGGACCGCGCATGGTGGCAGCCCAGGTGATGGTTCAGCCCGGCGCGAGCGTGATCGTGAAGCTCGCCGTGTTGTTGCCGGGGTTCGAATCGGGGCTCGCCGAGGTGACCTTGGCGAGGATCGTCCGCTCGAGCGGATTCCCGACGTCGAGGCCGTAGCGGATGTAGGTCGAGCTCTGGCCCGGCAGGAAGTCGAGCGGGCAGGTCACCAGGCGTCCCTGCTGCCGGCAGCCTGAGCCCCGCTGGTAGTAGGGCAGGCCGAGCAGGCGCATCCCCCGGGCCAGTCGCAGGGTCAGCACGACCTGGCCCGCCGTCTGGTTCCCGCTGTTCGCGACGCTCGTCAGGAAGTCGACTTCGCTTCCGAGGGTTGGATCCGCCGATGTCTGCTGGAAGATCGGCTGGAGATCGACGAAGCTCGGCTCGTTGTCGACCGACAGCCCGCTCGGGTAGGAGAGGGCGTTGACGAGATCCGCGCCGTAGGTTACGACGTAGACGGACGCGACAGCGACCAGCAGGGCATTCATCCGCTTGTGGTGGGCGCGGATCCACGACCACGCCCCGACCGAGAAGATCGCCCAGCACGGGGCGGTGAAGAGCAGGTAGCTCGACTTGATCGGGTCGTCGTATTGCTGGGGAAACCGCAGGAGCATCGTGACGAAGCCGGCGAAAGAGACGAGCGCAAGGAGGCCGAGCACCGCGAGCCCCGCGTCAGGTCGGGGGGCGTCGCGGCGCCGAAGCACCCCGGCGAGCGCGGGCAGCGCGAGCAGCGTGAGTCCGCCGATCGCGAGCGCGTCGGCGACGAATCCGAGCACGCTCTCCATCGACGCGGTGAGCTTCCGCAGTCGCGTCGAGCGCCGGTTCTGGGTCCCGGCGAACCAGTCGCTCCAGAGCTCTGCGTGGAGCTTCGGAAGGAGGTCGTCGCTGAAATCCGGCTCGTAGGGATGAACGACGAGATCCTCGATCGGGAACCCGAGCAGGAACGAGCTCGGCTGGCTGCTCATCATCAGCGATGCCCTCGGCGCGAGATTCGACTGCAGCGGGTTGTGCCAGCGGTAGTACGCATACCCCCACCAGGGCGCCGCCAGGATGATCGTCACGGCCGCTGCCCGGACGAGCAAGCCCAGGGCCTGTCGTCGCCCCAGCCAGAGTGCGGCGCTGCCGAGGCAGGCGATGACGAGCACGCCGGGCTGGCGGGTCAACGCAGCCGCCCCCCAAGCGGCGCCGAGCACCCAGCCGAGCCGGGCCGGCCACCCGGTTCGCGAGGCGCGCAGGACGACGAGGATCGCGAGCGCGCACTCGAAGGCGAAGACGACCTCGGGATGGAAGAGGATGCTCATTCGGTACAGGACCGGATAGGCCGCCGCGAACCCGCCCGCGGCGATCGCCCGGCCCGGATTCTCCGGCCAGATTTCCCTCGCGATCAGCCCCGTCGCGAGAATGAGGCCCGTACCGCATGCGAGCGCGATCAGACGGCCGGCCGACCATGGCTCGGACTTCGCGAGCGAAACCGCCTCGTCGAGCGCCCAGAGGACGCCGACGCCGAGCACCACGACGCCGGCGATCCGCACCCGGCGCCGTCTCGAGGTCAGCGTTAGAGCTCCGGCGGCGACGAGGGCCAGCCAGAAGGCCCGCGTCAGCGTGTTCCAGCGAAGCTCGAGTGCGACCGAGGGAAGCGCCGCCGTCGCATGCTCGGCCCCGACCGCGACGAGCTGGAACAGCGGCGGCGTCGCGTATTCGTAGTTGACGGCCTTGGGCGGGATCCGGTGGTGCGTGTCCAGATATTGGGCGTAGGCGAGGTGCTCGCCCGAATCGACGTCGCCGAACCGTCCGATCGTCGAGACGCCGTACCAACCGACGGTCGCGAACGCGACGAGCGCGAGCCCGACCGCGACCTGACGTCGCGTCCGACGCCCACTCAATCCGCGTCCGACGCGCTCCACGCCAACCACCGCCGCGATTATCCCGCGTCAGGAGGACAAGGACAGGGCGAAGCGATGCAGCCGCTCCCCGGCGACGCGGCCACCTGGAAGCCGGTCGTCAGGCCTGGCGTGAGGCGAGCTGCGGTTCGGCCGCCGCCGAGTCCGACTCGCGGGCGGGAGCCGGCTCGGCGCTGCGAGCGCCGTCGAGGCGGTCGAGAGCCGCTCTGATCGCCATCTTCTCACCGACGAAGATCGGTGTGTCACGTTCGGTGTACTTCGAGGCCTCCGACTCGCGGAGCGTCGCCATGAGGTGCATGAAGTCTGCGGGCTCGTCGCACTCGAAGACGGTCATGAACTCCTGATCGTCGATCCCGAACGAGTACGTCGTGTGGTTGTGGATCGTCGTGAACTCGTGGCCGATCCGCATGTGTTCGTTCATCGCGCGCTGCCGGTCCTCCTCGGGAAGGAAGTACCAGGGCCGGACCTTCACGAACGGGTAGACGACGAGGTAGGGCGAGCCCTTCGGGACGATCTTCCGCGCCTTGCGGGCGGCGGTATAGGTGGACGGCTTCGTCGTCGCCAGGTAGTTGTAGGTGACGTCCATCCAGCCCGCGAGCGGCGACGCGTTGAGCGCCGCGCCGAACTCGCCGAGCTCGCCGTAGCTCTGTGCGATCTTCCAGAAGAAGAAGTCGCAGTCGGGCCTGATCCCGGTGGTCGAGTACGTGTTGAGGGTGTCGAACCGAGGGGCGTGCTCCTCGACGGCCTCGGCGAAGGCATCCTTCATCGCCTCGCGCTCCTCGATAGGCAGCCGCCGCCATTCGGGGCGTGCCTTGAAGAACGTGTAGGTGACGTACTGGCCGACTGCTTGCTCGCTCATGGAGTGCATCGTACCTGCCCGTTTTCGGCTGCACGGGCCCAGGAGGCGACCCGGCGGAGACTCCGCTTGGGCCTGCCGTTCGGGTAGTAGAGGCCCGTCTGGAGGCCGGTCAGCTCGGATTCATCGGTGACGTGGAAGAACACGAGCATCCGAACGAGCGGCTGGCAGGCCGCGAGGCGGATCGCCTCGACGTAGTCGTCGGCCTGCTGCTGCTCGCTCACGGGCCGGATCGTGGCCGAGCGCCGCCCGGAATAGAGGCTCAGCTCGGCGCGCGGGATCTGGGTCTGGATCCCGTACTCGCCGTAGACGATCGGCGGGGGCCGCCCGAAGGCCTGCGTCAGGAGCTGAACGAGCTTCGGATAGTCGGCGATCCCGATCGAGGTCGAATGGAGGTCGCGGGCGGTGGGCGGGATCGAGGAGTTCGCGGGGTAGGGATGGATCGAGAAGAGGTCGAAGGGAGGCTTGCGCAGCCCACTTGCGCGGAAGGCAGCGCCGAGATCCTCGATGAACCGGGTCGGCGAGTGCGTCGGCCGCGAGCCGCGCGGATTGTCGCCGCCCCGGGCCGCCAGCGAGCCGCCGATCACAGTCACGTGCGGGCTGGCTGCCTTGACCAGGGGATAGGCCGTCTCGAGGAGCCGGAAGTACGCCGTCGCCGCGGCATCGGCACCGCCGCGACCGAACTGGGGCATCCAGAACAGGTTGGCATTGGGCTCGTTCCCGAGGCTGATCAGCCGGAGCTCCGGGATCCCGCGCAGGATCGCCGCCGCGTAGGCGCCGAACTCGACCCGGTCCGCGGCCGATACCGGCGTGTCGCCGGAGAACGAGTAGACGGCGACGATCGGCCGGATCCCGAGCTGCCGGGCGCTGTCGATCGCCGCCCGGAGCCGCTCGAGCTCGGGGTTGTCCGGAGTCGTCTCGGGCCTGCTCCAGACCGAGCTGAGCACGATCGTCCCGAAGCCGGCCCGCCGCGCCAGCTCCATGTTGGCCACCGGATCGCCCCACTTGGCCGCGTCCTCGACGCCGCCCACGACCAACGTACGCCGGCCCGCTCCCGGCCCGCTCAGGAGCACGGTCGCTGCCGCGCTCGCCAGGACGAGCACGACCGCCGCGATCGCGAAGCGACGCATGCCCGGGATTCCATCACCAACCGGCGGACGGTTTTCACGGCGGTACGCTAAATCGATGCCGTCCGAACAGGTCATGGCCGAGCTGAAGGGTCTGCCGGCGGGGCCCGGCGTCTATCTCTTCCGCGACGCAGCCGACGAGGTCCTCTACGTGGGCAAGGCGAAATCGCTGCGCTCGCGGGTGCGCCAGTACTTCCAGGCAGGGCGCAGCGACAACCGGCTCGGGATCGACACGCTCGTCGAGCGGACGGCCAGGATCGAGACGATCGTCACCGGCAGCGAGGTCGAGGCGCTCCATCTCGAGCAGAACCTCGTCAAGCGCCACCGCCCACCGTTCAATGTCCGGCTCCGCGACGACAAGTCGTTCCCGTACATCGCCGTGACCCTCGAGGACGACTACCCGCGAGTCATGTTCACCCGCAAGCGGCATCGCCGCGGCGTTCTCTACTTCGGCCCCTACGCGAACGCGAAGAAGGTGCGGGAGACGCTCGACGTGCTCAACCGGGCGTTCCGCTACCGGCCCTGCGAGGGCCCCCAGCCGGGGCGGCGCAGCGGGATCCCCTGCCTCGACTTCCACATCGAACGGTGCCTGGCACCCTGTGTCGGCTACGTCTCGAAGGAGGACTACCGCGAGGTGATCGACGGGGTGATCGAGTTCCTCTCCGGCAACGATCGCCCGATCCGCACGCAGCTTCAGGACCAGATGCGCGCAGCAGCCGCCGCCGAGCGGTTCGAGGACGCCGCGCGCTACCGGAACCGGCTCCACGCGGTCGAGCGGTTGGCGGAGCGGCAGGCCGTCGAGCGGGCCTCGATCGGCACGATCGACGTGATCGGGCTGGCGGTGGGCGCCGAGCGCGCCGCCGTTCAGGTGTTTCCGCTGCGGGGCGGGCGGATGGTCGACCGCTACTCGTTCCACCTCGAGAACGCGGCCGGCGACGACCCGCTCGAGGTGCTCGAGGGATTCTGTATCGAGTACTACGGCGCCGCGCCCTCCGTGCCGCCGCAGATCCTCGTCCCGCGCGGGCTCGGAGACCTCTCGACGCTCGCCGGCTTCCTGTCCGAGCTGCGTGGCTCGCGGGTCGAGGTACGGGCGCCCGAACGCGGCGAGAAGCGCCGGCTTCAGGAGCTCGCGCAGAAGAACGCCGAGATCGCGCTCACCTCCGAGACGCTCGTGGCGGAGACGAAGCGGGTGCGCCGCGTCGAGGCGCTCGAAGAGCTTCGCGAGGCGCTGAACCTCGAGTCGCTGCCGCTCCGGATCGAGTGCTTCGACATCTCGAACACCCAGGGCTCGGAGATCGTCGGCTCGATGGTCGTCTTCGAGGACGGCGTGGCGCGGAAGGCGCACTACCGCAAGTTCGCGATCCGCGGCCAGGCAGGCCAGGACGACTTCGCGGCGATCGGCGAGGTGATTGCACGGCGCTTTGCACGCCTCGCCGCCGGGAATACGGCCGAGGAGTACGACGAGTCGTTCGCGGCGACTCCGAACCTGGTCGTGATCGACGGCGGCAAGGGCCAGCTCGCCGCGGCGCTCGAGTCGATGGCCGCCTACGACCTGCCGAGAACTGCCGTGATTTCGCTGGCGAAGCGGATCGAGGAGGTCTTCCTGCCCGGGCGGCCCCAGCCGGTGCTCCTGCCCGCGACCTCACCGGGTCTCCAGCTGCTCCAGCGGCTCCGCGACGAGGCGCACCGCTTTGCGATCACGTTTCACCGCTCCCGGCGCGACGCCGCGGCGCGCGAGTCGATGTTCGACCAGCTCGCCGGTGTCGGCCCTGCACGGCGCCGTGCGTTGCTCCGTCACTTCGGCTCGGCCGAGCGCGTGGCCGAGGCGAGCGCCGAGGAGCTCGAAGGCGTGCCGGGGGTGCCCGCGAAGACGGCGAGGGACATCTACGCACAGCTGCACCGGGCCGGTCGCGCCTGAGCCCGTGACGCGGGAGCCATGGCGAAGAGACGGACGCGAACCCGCCGGCGGCCCGTCGCGGCTCCGATAGCCGCCGCCCAGCCGGCTGAGGGGCCGGCAGCGCGCGACCGGATGCCGCTCATCGCGGCCGGCACGGTCGGCCTGATCGCGTTTGTCGTCTACTGCCTCACGGTCGAGCATACCGTCCCCACGGGCGACAGCGGCGAGCTGATCGCGACCGCCTACGTCCTAGGGGTCGCTCATCCCCCGGGCTACCCGCTCTGGACGATGCTCGGGCACCTCGCCACGCTCTTGCCGGGCGGCTCCGTGGCGCTCCGCGTGAACCTGATGTCCGCGGTCTTCGACGCGATCGCGGTCGGAGTCGTCTTCTCGACCGTCTACTTCCTCGTCGTCTCGGCGGGCTCTCCCCGGAAGTGGCTGCCCTACGTCGCGGCCGCGACCGGTGCGCTGCTGCTCGCATTCTCGAGCATCTTCTGGGCCTACTCCGTGGTGGCCGAGGTGTTCGCGCTCAACAACCTCCTCGCCTCGTTGCTGCTCATGCTCGGCTTCCTGTGGGTGAGGCAACCCGAGCGGTCGTGGTTCCTCTGGCTCTTCATGTTCCTGCTCGGGCTCTCGCTCTGTAACCAGCAGACGATCGTGCTCTTCGTCCCTGCCTTCGCCGTCCTGGCGGGCCGGGGCTGGTGGACGCTCAGGGGAGAGGTCGCACCTAGGAGACTTGCGCAGCTGCTCGGGATCGCCGCCGCCGCGTTCGCCGCCGGCCTGCTGCCGTTGCTCTACCTGCCGATCGCCGCCTCCACGAACCCGGCGATGAACTGGGGCGACCCGTCCAGCTTGGGCGCGTTCAAGCGGCTCCTCCTCCGGCAGGACTACGGCACCGGCACCCTCGTCGCCGGCGGCAAGCGGGGCTCGATCGCAGAGAACATGCGGCTCCTGTTCGGGAGTCTCACCTCCGGGTTCGTGGTCGCAGGTGTGCTCCTGGCGCTGATCGGGCTCTGGTGGGCATGGCGGCGCAGGCGGGTCGAAGGGATCGCCCTGCTGACCGCGTTCGTCGTCGCCGGCCCGCTCTTCATGGCCTACACCGACACCGCCTTCCCGGACGAGCTCGACAAGGGGATCGTCGCCCGGTTCTACATCCTCCCGAGCATCCCGCTCGCGATCACCGCCGGTCTCGGCGCCTGGTGGCTGCTCGAGAAGGCGGCGCCGGTTCGGCTCGTGCAGCCGGGCTTTGTCGCGGGGGCGGCGTCGGCGGCCCTCCTGCTCGTGCCGTTCGGCTCGGCGGTGCACCACTACACGCTCGACGATCAGTCCGGCAATCACGTCGCCGAGGGCTACGCGCACGACCTCCTGGGCACACTGCCGCCGAACACCCTGCTCCTGATGCGCGGCGACGAGAACCTCGAGAGTGTGAGCTACGTCCAGAACGTCGAGCACTTCCGCCCCGACGTGATCGCTCTCGACACCGAGCTCCTGAAGCTTCCGAGCTACGTCTCGCAGGCGCAGCGGGAGCATCCATCGCTCCTGATCCCGTTCGCGAGCTTCGACGGCGGTGTCAACACCTCGCTGAACACCCTCGTCGCCGACAACATCGCGAAGCGCCCGGTTTTCTTCATCGGCACCCAGGTGGAGCCGAATTTCGGAAGGCCGTTCGGCCAGGTGATCGAGGGCCTTTCGACCCGGCTCGAGCCGAAGGGCTCCGCACTCGACGAGTACGCCGTGCTCGCGAAACATCCGGCGCTCTACGCCTCGTTCCACTTCCCCCCGAAGGCCTACCCGAAGAGCTCATGGGAAGGCCATGCGATCGAGCCGAACTACGCGCTCGAGGCGTTCGATGTCGCCTATGCGATCGAGGCGCACGACGCGGCGGACGAGGCGTCGCTCGGTGAGAAGCTCTACGCGACCGCGATCCGGCTCGATGCGGGCCTGGCTCAGGCCTACAAGGACTACGGCCTGATGCTGAGCGATCACGGCGGCGACCCGAACCAGATCATTCCGCTCTGGCAGACCTACCTGCGCCTGAACCCGCGCGACCCGCAGGCGCCCGCGATCCGGCGGGTTCTCGACCGGCTGATCGCAGCCCAGAAGTAACCTGGTTTCGTGAGACGCCTCGCATTCGTTCTCGCCGTGGCGGCTCTCGCAGGGTGCGGCGGCTCGAAGTCGACGACCTCGACGACGACCACGACCGTGCCCGACCCGGCGGCGGCGATGCGGGCGCTGGTCGGCGCCCACGCCGTGCTCGGGGGGAGCGTCACGACTCTGTACCAGGGAAGCACCTGGGCGGTCGTCGAGGCGACCTCCGTGAACCAGGCGAGGGCCGTCGCGTTCCGCCTCGTCGGAGGCCGGTGGGTCCCGGACGTCTCCAACCGGGTCAAGCTGAAGATCCTCGGCCCACAGCCCGGCAGCACCGCCGCGCGGACGCCGCAGGTGGCGATCGAGTTCAACTCGAAGCAGCCGTTCGTCGAGTCGGCGCTCTGGGTCGACGGCACCGAGCTGCTCGAGAAGGGCGGCGGATCGCCGACGAGCGGGACGATCTACGGCGCGCCGGCGCATCCGCTGAAGCCGGGCACGCATGTCGCCGTCGGCTATGCCCGCACGAACGCCACAGGCAGCGCTGTGGCGTGGGCCTTCAAGGTCGCCTGAGCCAGACGTAGGACTGCTCGGGCTCGACCGCGCGGTCGACGGCGCAGAGGAGCTCGCGGCGGATCGTCTCGAGCTCGACCGCGTCGCGAAGCTGCGCGCCGAGCGCGGTGACCGTTGCCTCCGCGTCGTAGCGAGCGCGATTGAAGCGCCCGTCGACGACCCGCTGTGTCCGCCGTCGTAGCGGCGTGAAGAGGGCTGCAGCCCCGAGCGTTGCTGCTGCCACGCCGATCGGCGACGACAGCGGAAGGGCACGTGTGGAAAGCAGAACGAGTCCGACGAAGACCCCGACGAGCAGGCCGGTCACGATCGTGTAGGAGATCGTCCGGCTGATCAGCCGGTCGATCTCGTAGAGCCGGTACTTGAGGATCCCGACACCGATCGAGATCGGGAGCGCGCTCACGAACACGAGGCCTACAGTCCCGGTGACGGCTCCAACGCCCGTCGGGCTGCTGCCGGCCGAGAAGGTCGCGACGAGCCCCGCGGTGCAGATCACGCCCCCACCGAGCAGCCACTTCAGCTGCTGTCGCCGCTCTCCGGTCGAGCGGCGGAAAGCGACGACCTGCCGTACTGCTCCCGCGAGCAGCACGACGACGAGAACGAGGACCGCCACGGCTCCGAACCCGACGAGCCTCAGGTAGCCGGTCGGATGGTCGACGGTGTCGAGCGAACCGCTCGAGTCGATCCGCAGCGGCCGGATCAGCAGGCCGTCGAACTCCTGGAGCGCAAAGCCCGCGAACCACACGGCGCCGGCAGCGATGCTCGCCCAGAGCACCCAGCGCCAGCGCCGAGGAAGCGTCCCGTCGGGGAAAAGAAGCAACGGGATCGGGAGCAGCATGAAGATCGAACACCACTCGAGCGGGGCGACGAGCGCGGCGAGCGGCCCGAGCGGTAGGCCGCTTCGGCCCTGGGAGTAGCGGAGGATCGCGTAGAGCATCCCTGTGAGGCCGACCTGCGTGCACGTCCCGAGCAACAGCAGCGCCCAGCCGATCGGATTGCGCGGCTGGCGGTAGGCGACGATGCACCCGACGACCGAGAACGGCACGGTCGCGATCAGGATCGGCAGGTACTGGGAGAAGGACGACGGGGCGTGCGTCCTCGTCATCAGGGCGAGCGACGCCACAGTCCCGACCAGTGCCAGGCACCCGAGTACGAGTGCTGCCCGCGGCGGCGGCGCGGGCAAGACGAACGAAACGATCCGGGCTCGCTGGACGTGCGGGACAGCCGTCGACTGCATGCTCACGAAGCCTCGCTCATCGTCGTTCCGGAAACGTTACGGCGCAAACCGCTCGACCCCAGGGCTCGAGAGATGTCAGCTCGAGCTAGTCGCCGGGAATGCGCGCGGCCAGGGCCTCGAGCACCTTCGCCTGGATCCGGGGGGATTCGCGAAGGAGGCGGCTGAAGCTCGGCCGGGTGATCACCACGACGTACGCGGGCCCCGCCGTGGTCACCGAGGCCGTCGTGGGGCGTCCGGAAACGATTGCGATCTCCCCGAAGAAGTCTCCGGCCGTCAGCGTGTTGACCTTGCGGCCCTTGCGCCGGACGACTGCCTCGCCTTCCAGCAGGACGAAGAACTGCCGGCCGGGATCGCCCTCACGGATCAGTTCTTTCCCGGCGGGCAGATCGATCTCGTCGGCCAGCTGGGCGACCGAGGCGAGATCCGCCTTCGAGAGATCCGCGAACAGCGGAACTCGCTTGAGCGCCTCGACCTTGGTGTTCTTCTTGCCGCGCAAAGGGACCCCGATCCTATGCGACGTAGCGAGCTGCCGGGATCATTTGTCCAGGAACGGGTAGCGGTAGTCGTGGGGCGGGGTGAAGGTGTCCTTGATCGTCCGCGGCGTGACCCAGCGGATCAGGTTCCAGACCGAGCCGGCCTTGTCGTTCGTGCCCGAGGCTCGGGAGCCGCCGAACGGCTGCTGGCCGACGACGGCGCCCGTCGGCTTGTCGTTGACGTAGAAGTTGCCGGCGGCGTAGCGCAGGCGGTCGGAGGCCTCCTGGACGGCCAAGCGATCCTCGGCGAACACCGCGCCGGTGAGCCCATAGGGAGCGGTGCTGTCGATCAGGTCGAGAGTCGAGTCCCAGCGGCTCTCGTCGTAGACGTAGGTCGTGACGACGGGCCCGAACAGCTCGTCGCGCATCAGCCGGAAGTCCGGGTCGCGGGTCTCGATCACCGTCGGCTCGACGAAGAAGCCCTTCGAATCGTCGGTCCCGCCGCCGACCACGATCTCGGTGCCCTCGTGGGCGCGCGCCTCCGCGATCGCGTCGCGCTGGGTGGCGAATGAGCCGGCGTCGATCACCGCTCCCATGAAGTTGCGGTAGTCGGTGACGTCGCCGACCTTGATCGTCGCGACCTCCTCCGCGAGCCGCTCGCGCAGCGCGGGCCAGAGGTTCGACGGTGCGTACACGCGTGAGGCCGCCGAGCACTTCTGCCCCTGGTACTCGAACGAGCCGCGCACGACCGCGGCCGCGAGCGCGTCGACGTCCGCGGAGGGATGGGCGACGATGAAGTCCTTTCCGCCGGTCTCGCCGACGATTCGCGGGTAGTTCCGGTAACGGCTCATGTTCCCGGCGACGGTCTGCCACATGCCGTTGAACACGCCGGTCGAGCCCGTGAAGTGGATGCCGGCGAGCTCCGGGCTCGCGAGTGCCGCGTCGCCGATCTCTGCACCGGGGCCGTAGACGAGGTTGATCACGCCGTCGGGGAGCCCCGCCGCCTGCCAAAGCCGCATCAGGTAGTGGGCCGAGAGCATTGCCGTCGAGGCCGGCTTCCAGAGGACGACGTTCCCCATCAGCGCCGCGGAGCTCGTCAGGTTCCCGGCGATCGCGGTGAAGTTGAAGGGCGAGACGGCGAACACGAAGCCTTCGAGCGGCCGGTATTCGATCCGGTTCCACATCCCCGGGCTCGACACGGGCTGCTCCGAGTAGATGCGCGTCATGTACTCGACGTTGAAGCGCAGGAAGTCGATCAGCTCGCAGGCCGCGTCGATCTCGGCCTGGTGCGCGGTCTTCGACTGCCCGAGCATGGTCGCGGCGACGAGCGTGTCGCGCCAGGGCCCGGCGAGCAGCTCGGCCGCCCGCAGGAACACCGATGCGCGCTCCTCCCAGGGCCAGCGCGACCACTCCTGCCACGCTTTCGCGCCGGCGTCGATCGCCGCGCGCACCTCGTCGGCTCCGCCCTGGTGCACGTCGGCGAGGACGTGCTCGCGGTCGTGCGGCATCACGGCCGGGCGAGTCTTCCCGGTCGTCACGTCCTTGCCGCCGATCACGAGCGGCGCCTCGATCCGCTCTCCTGCCATCGACTCGAGCCGCGCAGCGAGCGAGGCCCGCTCCGGACTGCCGGGCAGGAAGCCGCGAACGGGCTCGTTGTGTGCCTCAGGGACGGTGAAGATGCCGTGCGTTCCCATGACGATGTCTCAGCTCCTGACGAGGTAGGTGGCGGTGACGAGCACCCAGATCATGAACCCGAGCGTCGAGGCCCAGAGGGTGCTGCCGGCGAACGTCCAGTTGCCCGCGGCTTCGGCGACGCCGATCGCGAACACGGCGATCCCGCCTGCGATGCCGAGCCGGCCGAACCAACGGGTGATCTTGCGTGCGCTCAGCGCCGCGAGCGAAGAGCTGATGATCACCGTGGCGGCACAGGCCGCTCCGGGAGCCGCGACGAGCGCATTCTTGGAGGCGAGCGCCGTCGCCTGCAGTGCCAGCAGCGAGGCCCCGCCGAGCACGATCACGCTCGCGAAGAAGCCGTCCGGCTCGAAGCGGATCACCCGCGCATGGAGGCTGCCGAGGAACCAGAGCAGGGCGAAGGCCGCTCCGACGAAGACGGAGCAGGCGGCCTCCGGGTGCTTCCCGCCGAGTGCGAGCGCGATCACCCCGAGGGTCACGTAGACGTAGCCGAGCATCGGCGCGTACGTACGGATCAGGCTTCGGCGCGCCATGGCTGCCGGACGGTATACAAGATCGAATGGTGAAGCCGACGTTTCTCCGATACGCCGCGGGGGACTTTGGAGTGGGGGAGGTTTGGCTTTCGGCCGAACGCGTGCTCTGGTCGGAGCTCCCCAGGCCCGGTGCCCGGCCGCCCACGGCCGAGAGCCCGCTCGCCCGGCGCCTCGAGGCCTTCTTCGAGGGCGAGAGCGACGACTTCGCCGACATCGAGCTCGACTACGACGACGGCTTCTACGGCGACTGCGCGAGGGCGCTCCGGGCGGTGCCGCGTGGTGAGGTCGTCACCTACGGCGAGCTCGCGGCTTTGGCGGGCCGGCCCGGAGCGGCAAGGGCGGCCGGGACGTTCTGCGCCCGCAACCGGCTCTCGCCGTTCATCCCCTGCCATCGTGTCGTCGCCGCCAACGGGATCGGCTCGTTCGGCGACCTCGGCGTCGAGTACAAGCGGCGGCTGCTCGCGCTCGAAGATGTCGCTCTCTGACGAGGTTCGCGACGAGCTGGCCTCGATCGAGCCCGCCCGCCGCTGCTGCGCCCTCGCCGAACTGTCGGCGCTCTACCACTCGGCCGGTGTCTGGCACCTCCACGGCCACGGCGAGCTTTCGGTCCACCTCGACGTCTCGAGCTCGGCGGTTGCCCGGCGCGCGTTCAGGCTCCTCCGCGATCTGGGCGCGCGCTCGGAGATTCGCACCTACCCGCGCCATGCGTTCGACGGGGCAACGCGGTTCCAGCTCCACCTCGACGTGGACGCCGGCACGGCCGTGATGCTGCGGGAGGCGGGCGTGCTTTCGGCCCGGGGCGCGCCGCTGCCTCTTCCCCCGAAGCGCGTCTTCGGGCGCGCCTGCTGCCGTGGCGCCTACCTTCGCGGCGCGCTGCTCGGCGCCGGATCGCTGTCGGGTCCGAACGCCCCGCACCTCGAGCTCCGCGCGACCGAGCTCGACGGTGCGCTCCTGCTCGCCGAGATCGCCGGGCGCGAGGGCGTGCCGCTGAAGACGATCGAGCGCCGCACACACGCTGCCGCCTATGCGAAGTCGAGCGAGACGATCGTCGACCTGCTCGCGCTCGCCGGGGCGAGCGAGACGGCGCTGCGGCTCGACGAGCATGCCGTCGTCGCAGCCACGAGATCGGACGCGAACCGCCTCGCCAACGCCGACGAGGCCAACGTGAAGCGCACGGTCACCGCCGCCCAGGAGCAGCTCGAGGCGATCCGCAAGCTGGACCTCGACTCGCTCCCGGCGAAGCTTCAGGAGATCGCGACGCTGCGCCTGCGCCACCCGGCCCTGTCTCTGAGCGAGCTCGCCGCGAAGTGCAAGCCGCAGATCTCGAAGGCAGCCGCGCACCACCGCATGACCGTCCTGAGGCAGCTTGCCGGGTAGCCGCTTTCGACAGCGCGCGGATGCGGAGGAGGGGGAGCTCCGAGGACGAACTCCCCCTCTGTCGTTCCACACGCGACGCTTGCGCCGGACGGGGTCTGAATCCGGCGCGAGGTGGGCGTGGGGCTCCGCAGATCGCAGTATCTCGCACCCCCCGCCACGGATTCCAGGGCATTTGAAAACCGTAATCCCAACCACCCCAAAAGGCCCATGTCGTGGGCTCCGCCCGGTCGTATACGGTGGGCGTCGATGAGCGCAGCATTCGACGACCTCAGCCGGAGGCTCGCCGAGATCGGAGATCTCTCGGCTGCCGCCTCGCTGCTTGCCTGGGACCAGCAGGTGATGATGCCGCCGCGCGGGGCAGCCAGCCGCGCCGAGCATCTCGCGACGCTCAAACGGGTCACCCACGAGAAGTTCACGGCGCCGGAGATCGGCCGCCTGCTCGAAGATCTCGTCCCGTTCGAGGAGTCGCACGACTACGACTCGTTCGAGGCGAGCCTGATCAGAGTCACCCGTCGCGACTGGGAGAAGGCCCGCAGGGTGCCGTCCGAGCTACGCGCCGAGATGTCGCGCGCCGCCTCACTTGCGCTGCCGGTCTGGGTCGAAGCCCGCCAGAACAACGACTTCGCCGCGTTCCTGCCGGCGCTTCGGGAGAACGTCGAGCTTCGCCGCCGCTACATCGCCTGCTTCGACGGCGACTACGCCGAGCCCTACGACGTCGTCCTCGACGACTTCGAGCGCGGCATGACGACCGCCGAGGTGCGCTCCATCTTCGACTACCTCAAGGAGCACCAGGCGCCGCTCGTCAAGCTCGTCGCCGGCTCCGAGCGACCGTTGCCCGCCTCCGACCGCTCGTTTCCGATCGAGCTCCAGCGGCAGTTCGAGCTCGAGGTCGTTCGTCGCTTCGGCTTCGACGAGCAGGCATGGCGGATCGACCCGACCGTCCATCCATTCGCGAGCGGCACCGGCCGCGACGACATCCGGATCACGACGCGGTACTTCCCGAACAACCTCGACGGGCTTTTCGCGACGATGCACGAGACGGGGCACGGCCTCTACGAGCACCAGGTCGCCCCGTCGCTCGAGCGGACACCGCTCGGCAGCGGCACCTCGCTCGGGATGCACGAGTCGCAGAGCCGCATGTGGGAGAACCTCGTCGGGCGCTCGTATCCCGCGTGGCGCTTTTTCTTCCCGAAGCTCCTCGAGACGTTCCCCGAGGCACTCGCCGGGTATGACGTCGACCGCTGGTACCGCGAGATCAACGAGGTTCGCCCGTCGCTGATCCGGGTCGAGGCCGACGAGGCGACCTACAACCTGCACATCATCCTCCGCTTCGAGCTCGAGCAGGAGCTGCTCGACGAGTCGTTCCCGCTCGAGAGCCTGCCCGAGGAGTGGAACCGCCGGATGTGGGAGCTGCTCGGAATCGAGGTGCCGGACGATACGAACGGCGTTCTCCAGGACACCCACTGGGCGATCGGCGCGATCGGCTACTTCCCGACGTACGCGCTCGGCAACCTGATCTCCGCGCAGCTCTGGGATCGGATCCAGACGGACCTCCCGGATCTCGAGCAGCAGTTCGAGCGCGGCGACTTCGACGCGCTCCGCGAATGGCTGCGCGACCACGTCCACCAGTACGGCCGCAAGTTCACTCCTGCGGAGACGCTCGACCGGGCGATCGGCACCAAGACAATCGATCCGGAGCCCTACGTGCGCTACCTGCAACGGAAGCTCGGCGGCATCTACGGGCTTCCCGCCCTTGCGGGCGACGCCGCCTGACGGTTCCCTCTGGCGGGATTTGGTCGCTCTGACTAAAGTCCGCGCCCCATGGCGAATCTCAAGGTAGGAATCAACGGCTTCGGCCGAATCGGCCGCAACTTCTTCCGCGCCTCGCTCTCTCGCGAGGCCAACTTCGACATCGTCGCCGCGAACGATCTCGGTGACGCAGCGACGATGGCGCACCTCCTCAAGTTCGACTCGACGCTCGGGCCGTTCCCGGGCGACGTCGTCGTCGAGGACGGCGTGCTCCACGCAGCAGGCCAGCAGATCAAGCTCCTCGTCGAGCGCGACCCGGCAGCGATGCCCTGGGGCGACCTCGGCGTCGACGTCGTCCTCGAGTCCACCGGATTCTTCACCGATCGCGCGGGTGCCCAGAAGCACCTCGACGCCGGTGCGAAGAAGGTCGTGATCTCCGCACCCGCAACCGACCCCGACATCACGCTCGTCCTTGGCGTCAACGACGACAAGTACGACCCGGAGAGCCACAACATCATCTCGAATGCCTCGTGCACGACGAACTGCCTCGGCCCGCTCGCCAAGGTGATCAACGACGCGTTCACGATCGAGAACGGGTTCATGACGACGATCCACGCCTATACCGCAGATCAGCGGCTTCAGGACATGCCGCACAGCGACCTGCGCCGTGCGCGTGCGGCCGCGATCAACCTGATTCCGACGTCGACCGGGGCGGCGAAGGCAATCGGCCTCGTGCTCCCCGAGCTCGCCGGGAAGCTCGACGGAGTCGCCGTGCGAGCACCGATCCCAACGGGATCCCTCACCGACCTCACTGCGACCGTCGGCCGCGAGACGAATGTCGCCGAAGTCAACGCCGCGTTCGAGGCCGCTGCTTCCTCGGGCCCACTCGACGGCTACCTCCAGTTCTCGACCGACCCGCTCGTCTCGACGGACATCAACCAGTCGCCGTATTCGTGCATCTTCGACAGCATGCTGACGATGGTCCGCGGGAACCAGGTCAAGGTCTTCGGCTGGTACGACAACGAGTGGGGGTACTCGTGCCGGCTCGTCGACCTCGTGAACAAGCTCGCCGCGTAGGCCGGGGTTGCGTACGCCGCGCTCGATCCGCGGAGCGGATGTGGACGGGAAGGTCGTCCTCGTCCGCGCGGACCTGAACGTCCCGCTCGAGGGCGGCCGGGTCGCAGACGACACGCGGATCCAGGCCTCGCTACCGACGATCCGGCTGCTGCTCGACGGCGGGGCGCGGGAGGTTCGCGTCGCCTCCCACCTCGGGCGGCCGAAGGACGACGATCGCGACTCCTACCGGATGGATCCTGTCAGAGAGCGGCTCGCCGAGCTCGTCGGCGACGACCGCGTGACGGTGCTCGAGAACACGCGCTTCGACCCGGGCGAGACAAAGAACGACCCGGAGTTCGCGGCCCACCTCGCCGAGGGAGCAGATCTCTACGTCAACGACGCCTTCGGCTCGGCTCATCGCGCGCACTCCTCGACCGAGGGCGTCGCACACCTGCTGCCGGCCTACGCGGGGCTGCTGCTGCTCGCGGAGCTCGAGAACCTCGGCAAGCTGCTCGGGGAGGTCGAGCGGCCGTTCGTGATCGTCTCGGGCGGCGCGAAGGTCGCGGACAAGGTCGCGGTGCTGATGAACCTCGGCTCGCGCGCCGACACCGTGATCATCGGCGGGAAGATGGCCGAGGAGGTCCAGGCCGAGAATCCGTTTCCCTTCGAGGTGATCTTGCCCACGGACGTGATCGCCGCCGACTCGTTCGCGCCCGACGCCGAGACGCAGGTCGCGCCCTACGACGACCGCCCCGCGGGGTGGCTCGGGCTCGACATCGGCCCCGAGTCGCAGGAGGCCTTTGCCGCCGTGGTCGAGGCTGCCGGCACCGTGTTCTGGAACGGGCCGATGGGCGTCTTCGAGTGGCCGCGCTTCGCCGAAGGCACATTCGCAGTTGCGCGCGCCGTGGCCGCCTGCGAGGGTTTCACCGTGGTCGGCGGCGGTGATTCGGTTCGCGCGATCCACGAAGCGGGGATGGCCGACTCCGTCTCGTGGGTCTCCACGGGCGGCGGCGCCTCGCTCGAACTGCTCGAGGGCAAGGAGCTGCCCGGCGTGGCAGCGATCCCGGAGGCCTAGTGCTGATCGCCGGCAACTGGAAGATGTTCAAGGGGCCGGCCGAAGCCGGTGAGTTCTGCCGCGCGCTTCGCGATGCGGAGCTCGGGACGGTCGATGTCGTCGTCTGCCCGCCCTACGTCTCGCTCGGAGCTGCCGTGCAGTCGCTCGCGGGCACGGAGGTCGGCGTCGCCGCCCAGAACGTCCACTGGGCCGACGAGGGCGCGTTCACCGGCGAGATCTCGGCGCCGATGCTCCGGGAGCTCGGGGTCTACGGGACGATCGTCGGCCACTCCGAGCGCCGGCAGTTCTTCGGTGAGACCGACGAGACCGTCGTTCGCCGCATCGCTGCCGCCATCGACCACGGCCTGCACGTGATCGCTTGCGTCGGCGAGACCGAGGGCGAGCGCGACGCCGGCGAGACCGAGGCCGTACTGAGACGCCAGGTCGGTGCGATCGCCGAGGGGATCGCCGACACCGAGGAGCTGGTGATCGCCTACGAGCCCGTCTGGGCGATTGGTACCGGCAAGACGGCGACGCCCGAGATGGCGCAGGAAGCTCACGCGCTCGTGAAAACGATCCTCGATGTCCCCGTGCTCTACGGCGGCTCGGTGAAGCCCGAGAACGCCGCCGAGCTCGCGGCGCAGCCCGATGTCGACGGCGCCCTCGTCGGCGGCGCCTCGATCGACGTGCAATCGTTTGCGACGATTTGCCGGGCCGCTTCCCTCTCGTAGCTCTCGTTATCGCCGACGGCTGGGGCTGTGCGCCTCCCGGGCGCGGGAACGCGGTCGAGCTCGCAGAGACGCCGGTCTTCGACGACCTGCTCGCACGCTTTCCGCACACGACCCTCGAGGCCTCCGGTCCGGCCGTCGGGCTCCCGGCCGGCCAGATGGGCAACTCGGAGGTCGGCCACCTGACCATCGGCTCGGGCCGGCATCTCTACCAGGATCTCGAGCGCGTCAACAATGCCGTCGCCGACGGGTCGCTGGCCTTCGATCCGGCGATCACGGCCGCCTTCGTCCGCGGGCGCCGCGTTCATCTGATCGGGCTCGTATCGCAGGGAGGCGTCCACTCGCACATCGGCCATCTACGCGCCTTGCTCGAGATCGCGCCTGCGGATACGTGGATCCACGCGTTCACCGACGGGCGGGACGTCTCGCCCCACGCTGCGCTCGAGGATCTCGCGACCCTTCCCGCCGACCGCATCGCGACCGTCGCGGGCCGCTACTACGCGATGGACCGCGACAATCGCGCCGAGCGCACCCAGCGGGCGCTCGACGCGCTGATGCTCGGGGTCGGCGCTCACGCCGGGAGCGCACTCGAAGCCGTCGGCGCGAGCTACGACGCCGGGATCACCGACGAGTTCGTCGAGCCGACGGTGATCGACGGCACGCCCCGGATCGAGCCCGGCGACAGCGTGATCTTCTTCAACTTCCGCCCCGACCGCGCCCGCCAGCTCTCACGCGCCCTGATCGCCGCGGGTGTCGACTTGACGACCATGACCCGCTACGGGGACGACATCGACTCACACGTCGTCTTCGGTGAGCAGGTGGTCGGCGACACGCTGGCCGAGGTGCTCTCGCACGCCGGGGTCCGGCAGCTCCACGTGGCCGAGAGCGAGAAGTACGCCCACGTCACCTACTTCTTCAACGGCGGCCGCGAAGAGGAATGGTCGGGCGAGACGCGGATCCTCGTTCCGAGCCGCCGCGACGTACCGAGCTACGACTTTGCCCCCGCGATGTCGGCCTCGGAGGTGGCCGACCGCTTCTGCGCGGAGGTCGGGAACGGCTACGGCTTCGCGCTCGTCAACTTCGCCAATCCCGACATGGTCGGACACACCGGCGTGATCCCCGCCGTCGTCGCCGCCGTCGAGACGACCGACCTGGCGGTCGGCCGGGTCGTCGAGCGGGTCACGAGTCTCGGCGGTGTGTGTCTCGTCACCGCCGATCACGGCAACGCCGAACAGCTGCTCGAGGCGGACGGGGTCTCGCCGCACACCGCGCATACCACGAATCCCGTGCCGTTCATCCTCACCGCCGAGGCTGAGCTTCGCGAGAGTGGGGAGCTCGCCGACATCGCGCCGACCGTTCTCTCGCTGCTCGGCGTGAAGGAGTCGGAGCAGATGAGTGGTAAAGATTTGTTGAAAGACAGTGAGAGCTTTCTAAGAGTCGAAGGCGCAGGGCTACATTGAATTCGTTGGCTCTCCCACAACCCGATGCCGAGCTTCTCCGAAGGGCACAGAAGGGTGACGAGCGCGCCTTCACGGAGATCGTGCGGATGTACGAGACTCCGGTTCACAACTACATCCTCCGGCTGACAGGCGATCGCACGCTCGCCGAGGATCTGACGCAAGAGGTCTTCGTCCGCGTCCTCAAGGGCCTGCCGAAGTTCTCGCTGCGCTGCAAGTTCACGACCTGGCTCTTCCAGGTGACGAAGAACCGGGTTCTCGATGAGCTCCGCGCCCGGGAACGGCGGCCGAGCGGGTTCGTGAGCTTCGACGACATCCCGCCGCTCGAGACCTACGACCAACCGCCCGAGCGCGCCGAGACGATCGAGGCGATCTGGCGGGCGGTCGAGGATCTGAATCCCGATCTGAAGATGGCGCTCCTGCTCAGGGACATCGTCGGGATGCCCTACAACGAGATCGCGGATTCGCTCGAGATCACGCTCGCGACCGTGAAGTGGCGGATCTTCAAGGCCCGCGAAGAAGTCCAGCTCACGCTCGCACGCGAGGGAATCACCCTCGACGAGCCCGAGCCGGTCGCCGTCCAGACGGCGTAGGGCTCAGCCGCTCTGCCGCTCGCGGTAAGGCTCCACATCCGTTCGATCACCTTCCTCATCAGCGCCGGCGCGCGGTCGGCGAGTAGATAGAAGATCCCGTTCGCGTTGACGAGGTCGAACGGCCGGTCGAACCATGCCTCGGGCACGTTCCCGACGCTCACCTCGAGCTCGGAGCGGCGCTCGAGCGCCGTCGCGATCATGCCGGGCGAGAGGTCGATCCCCGTGTAGGAGACTCCGTCGAAGCGCCGCTCGAGATGGTCGGCGTACTGGCCGAGTCCGCAGCCGACATCGAGGACGCGCGGGCCGGACAGGTCGAGCACGACGGCGAGCACCGCGAGCTTCGTCTCCTGGGACTCGGAGGCCCCGTCGGGCGGATCGCCCGCTACTACGAGGACCTCGTCGCCGAGCACGGCACCGACCCGCGGTCTGCCGACCGGTCACTGGCCATACTCGAGCCGGGCGGCGAGCCCCTCTGGCAGGCCGGCGCCGCGGATGTCGGCCTGAGTCTTCTCGATCGGATACTCGGTGCGGCGAAACCAGCCGCGGTGGGCGTCGAAGTCGAGCATCAGCCAGGCGGCGCGAGGATCGCCGCCGCGCGGCTGCCCGACCGAGCCGGGATTCAGGAGCCAGCGGGAGTCGGAGAGGCGCACCTCGTCGCCCATATGAGCGAGGCCGCCCGAGAGCCTCCCGGCGGCGTCGTAGGCGATCTGCAGCGCAACGTGGCTGTGGCCGACCATCACGAGCGGCGAACTGACCGTCTCGAGGCTCTGGCGCGCGCCCTCCTCGCTCAGCACGTAGTCCCAGACCGGGTCGATCGGGCTGCCGTGGAAGAGGGCCGCGCCGTTTCGGGTCGCTGCGGGGACGAGCGGCTCGAGAAACCGCCGGGAGTCTTCGCTCAGCACCTGCTGCGTCCAGCGCACGGCCGCCGCGGCATCGCCGTTGAAATCCTCGACGGAGAGGACGCCGATCACCGCCAGATCGTGGTTCCCCGCGAGGCAGAGGTTGGCGTGTTCCTGCACGACCGCGCAGCACTCGTTCGGCTCGGGGCCGTAGCCGACGACGTCGCCGAGACACCAGATCTCGTCGGGTGCCTCGGCGGTCACTTCTGCGAGAACTGCCTCGAGAGCGTGATAGTTCCCGTGGATGTCTGAGATGACCGCGACTCTCATCAGGTTGCCCGGACGGAAGCTAACGCAATCCGCGGGACGACCCGAACGGCCGCCCGCCTGAGATGTCGGGCTCGACGTTCAGGCGCGTCGGATTGGCTGTCGGACTGGTGCTCGGGCTGGCCGTCATCGGCACCGTCGGCTTCCATCATCTCCTCCACGAGCAATGGCACGCGGCGTTCTACCGGACCGCCGTGACCGTCACGCTCACGGGTCTCGACTCGGAGCCGCACGGGGAGGGCGCCGAGTACCTCACGATCGCCCTGGCCCTGGGCGGGGTCGCTATCTTCGGCTACGTCGCGTCGCGGGCGCTCCAGTCGATCGCCGACGAGGTGGCAGGCGACGCGCGGCGCGACAAGAGACGGAGACGCATGATCGAGACGATCGAGGACCACTTCATCATCTGTGGCTACGGGCGCGTCGGGCGGCGGGCGGCCGAGGAGTTCGCCGCCTCCGGGCAGGCGTTCGTCGTCCTCGACACGGGAGACGACGCGATCGAGATCGCCCGCGAGCACGGAATCCTCTATCGCAAGGGCAGCGGCTCCGACGACGAGAGCCTCGAGCGGGTCGGGATCGCGAGAGCACGCGGCCTGCTGGCGTCGGCCGACTCCGACGCCGAGAACCTCTACATCACACTCTCGGCGCGTTCGCAGCGGCAGGATCTGATGATCGTGGCGCGCGCGTCCTCGCGCGAGGCCGAGCGGAAGCTGATGCTCGCGGGCGCCAACCGCGTCGTGCAGCCGTATGCCTCCGCCGGGACGGAGATGGCAAAGCTCGCGTTGAAGCCCCAGGTGGCGGCGTTCCTCGAGCTCGTCTCCTCGCACGCCGGGCCAGACCTGCGCTTCGAGGAGCTCGTCGTCACCGCCGACTGCCCGCAGGCGGGGAGGACGATCCGCGAGCTTCGGATCCGGAGCACCACGGGCGCCGTCGTGATCGCGCTCGGAAAGACCGACGGTACCTTCGACGTCACCCCGAACCCGGACGAGACGATCGATGCGGGCGACGTGCTGATCGCGATCGGCACAGAGCCCGAGCTGAAGGCGCTCGAAGACCTGTTCGCACCGGGGCCGAGTGCCCGGTAGCGCGCTCACACGGCTCGAAGCGGCGATCGGCGTACTCGCCGGCGATACCGTCACGCTCGAGCGCCCGAAGGACCCCGCGCACGGCGACTATGCGACAAACGTCGCGCTGCAGGCAGCCCGCAACCTGGGCCGCTCGCCCCGTGAGATTGCAACCGAGCTGGCCGAGAAGGTCGTGGCGCTGCCGGAGGTCCAGCGGGCGGAGGTCGCCGGGCCGGGCTTCCTGAACCTGTTCGTCACGGATGCATTCCTCGGAGACGTTCTCGCCGAGATCGATCCCGCCTACGGCGGTGGTTTTGCCGAGCCGGCCCGCCGGATCCAGGTGGAGATGGTCTCGGCCAACCCGACCGGGCCGGTGACCGTCGCCTCGGCCAGGAACGGCGCCCTTGGCGACAGCGTTGCCCGCCTGCTCGAGTTCGCCGGAAACGAGGTGTCGCGCGAGTACTACTACAACGACGCCGGCGCCCAGATGGAGCGCTTCCGCCGCTCGGTCGGCGCCGTCCGTGCCGGGCAGGAGGTGCCGGAGGACGGGTACCACGGCGAGTACATCGCGGGCCTCGCCGCCGAGCCCGGTGACCCGGTGCCCCGGATGCTCAAGCGGATCGAGGCGACGCTCGAGCGTTTCCGGATCCACTTCGACTCGTGGGCGAAGCAGAGCGTTCTCGAGCTCGAGCTGGAGCCGCTGCTCGCCGTGCTGCCGACCTACGAGCACGACGGTGCGCTCTTCGTGCGTTCGACCGATTTCGGCGACGAGAAGGACCGGGTGCTGATCCGCTCTGCGGAGAAGGGGGGCCTTCCGACCTACGAGGCGGCCGACATCGCCTATCTCCGCAACAAGCTCGACCGCGGCTTCGATCGAGCGATCTACGTGCTCGGGGCCGATCACCACGGCGTCGCGGGCTGGTACGAGGTGGTCGCGCGGATGCTCGGCGACGACCCGGACCGGATCGAGGTGCTGCTCTACCAACTCGTCCATCTCACACGCGGGGGCGAGCAGACGAAGATGTCGAAGCGCCGCGGCGACGTCGTCTTCCTCGACGAGTTCATGGACGAGGTCGGCGTCGATTTCGCGCGCTGGTTCCTCGTCGACCGCGGTCACGACCAGACGATCGACATCGACGTCGACCTGGCCTCCGAGAAGTCGCGCAAGAACCCGGTCTACTACGTGCAGTACGTCCATGCCCGGATCAACGGGATCTTTCGCGAGGCGCCCGCCGATGCGGTGGTCGATCCGCGGCCCCACGTGGCGCTCGAGCCGGAGGAGCGCGAGCTCGTGAAGCGCCTCGGCGAGTTTCCGGGCGTGGTACGAGAGGCGACCGAGCGCCGGGGCCCGCACGCGATCCCGGTCTATGCGATCCGGCTCGCCGACGATTTCCATCGCTTCTACCACGAGAACAAGGTGCTGGCCGTGAAGGGTGGCGAGCACGAGTCGTTCCGGCTCGCGCTGATCGGGGCCACGCGGGATGTGGTCGCGCGCTGCCTCGATCTCGTCGGCGTCGACGCACCGGAGCGGATGTAATGCCGGAGCGGATCCCGACCCCGACGGTGATCGCCTCGGCCGGCACGCTTCCAAAGACGATCGAGGAGTACGTCGGCCGCGTGAACACGGGGGAGGGGCAGGTCAGCATCGCGAAGATGCGGAGCCCCCAGGGCTGGGAGGAGCCCGCGCAGAGGCCGGCCTTCGACGAGTACACCCTCGTCCTCTCGGGGCTGCTCGTCGTCGAGCACGACGGCGGCCGGCTCGAGGTGCGCCCCGGCGAGGCCGTCCACACGCGCCCCGGCGAGCGCGTGCGCTACTCGACACCCGAGCCCGGCGGTGCGGAGTACGTCGCAGTGTGTCTACCGGCCTTCTCGCCGGAGACCGTTCACCGCGACGACGACTGAGCCGTCTTCCAGGCCCGGTATTCGTCCGGCAGGCAGACCGCACAGGGCCTGTAGCCCGCGGCGATCGCGGTCGGTTCGTCGGCGAAGAAGACGCGGTGGCGGACGATGTGGCCCTTGGCGAGCCAGCGGAGCGCCGAGGGACAGTCGAGCCGCCCGTAGAGCTTGTTGCGTCGATGCCCGCCGAGCGTGCCGGGCGTCTCCGAGAGGTACTGGATGCCGTCGGGGCCGATCAGCTTGTAGAGCTTCGGCTCGAGCGCCATGGAGCTGAAACGCGTGGGCGCTCGCGTTTGTGAGATCCGGTTCCCCGATCGAGGGGTTTGCGCGGCTGCCCAATCCGGCGGATCGAGACCGGCACAGTCCTCGCCGCCGCCTGAGCAGCCCGCCCGAAACGGCTAAGCTTGGTGCCGCGCGGGTGTAGCTCAGTTGGTAGAGCATCAGCTTCCCAAGCTGAGGGTCGCGAGTTCGAGTCTCGTCGCCCGCTTCCCTGGAACAGCCTCGGACACCGTTGTGAGCGGGGTTTGGGTGAGGCTGTGCAGGTGAGGCTCGACCGCCCGGCCTCTCGAGTCGCCGAGCCATGGCTCGACTCGTTCGAGCCGTGAGCCATGAGCTCTTCGGCACGCGATCGCCCGGTGAGGATCGACCCCGGCCGCCCGCGGTACTAACGTGGGCTCCATGAGGTCTGCTGCCCTAGTATCCGCTGCACTCGTGTTCGGCCTTGCGGTGTCGCCGCTGGCCGACGCGGCGAAGACGTTCCGGCCGAAGGGCGCCGAGCTCACCTTCCGCCTGCCGGACGGTTGGAAGGGCACGCATCCCGAGCGCGGCTGGACGTTCGAGGCGATCGCGCCGAACTTCCACGCCTGGGTGTTCCTCAGCGCATCGCGGGCTGTCGTCTTCGACCGGTCGTTCCTGGGCTCGTTCGTGACGTTCCAGCGTAAGCAGACCCGTTCGCTCGGGCCGCACGTGATCTTTCGGACGAAACGCACCACAATCGGCACGGTGCCGGCGATCGAGACGATCGCCTCGGGACGCGGCACCACCACCGAGTTCGCCTACGGGTTCCAGAACGCAGGGCGCGAATACGTGCTGCTCTACGCGACGACCGCCGCCTACCTTCCGCTCGAGAAGACGGCGTTCGCGAAATCCATCAGCTCGCTGCGCTTCCTCGCCTCGTCTTAGAAGCCGCCGCGCGTCCAAAACGGGCCGGCGGCTGGGTAGAAGCCCGGCGTACCATGAGCAGGGATGTCGCTGTTCGCCCCCGAGCCATCGCTGCCGGAGCGCCGGCTGCCCGAGTTCACGGAGTCCGGATACCGGGTCGTCGTCACGCCCGAGCCGCAGCCTGCGCGGCCGTCGTTCGGCCGGCGGATCTGGGGCGGGCTCGCCGTCGCAGGCGCCTTCCTGGCCAAGTTCGGCGCGATCCTCTACAAGCTCAAGTTCGTCACCGTCGCGGGCTCGATGCTGATCTCGATCGGCGCGTATGCGCTGCTCGGCGGCTGGTGGTTCGGCGTCGGCCTCGTCGCGTTGATCTTTGCGCACGAGATGGGCCACGTCCTCGCCTTGCGCCGTCAGGGAGTCCGGGCCTCGGCGCCGCTCTTCATCCCCTTCATGGGCGCGGTGATCGGCATGCGCGGGATGCCGAAGAACGCCTGGCGCGAAGCCGAGATCGCTCTCGCCGGGCCCCTGCTCGGCAGCCTCGCGGCCGCGGCGGTGTGGGCGGTCGGCGCCTGGCAGAACTCCCAGTTCCTCATCGCCCTCGCGTTCGTCGGATTCTTCCTCAACCTCTTCAACCTGATCCCGATCGTTCCGCTCGACGGGGGCCGCGCCGTCGCCGCTCTGCACCCCGCGTTCTGGCTCCTCGGTCTCGCCGGCCTCGTCGCACTCGAGGTCGTGAGTCCGAGCCCGATCCTGCCGTTGATCATCATCGTCGGGCTGCTCGAGCTCCGGAGCCGCTGGCGCCGCCGGAAGACCGCGGACTCGGTCGCCTACTACGCGGTCAAGCCGTGGCAGCGGGCGGTCGTCGGAAGCGCCTACATCGGGCTCGCGGCACTGCTCGTCCTCGCGATGAGCGCGACGCACGTTCCGCACACGTTCTAGGCGACTTAACCTTCGTAAAGCCGTTCGGTAAGCCACGGCTGACTATTGCAGGTGGCCAAGGAGCGGGGTACCTTCTACCTATCCACGGTGCGAGAGCTCTGGTCCGGATCTGCGAGAACCGACTCGCTCACCGTCGCAAAACGAGCAGTACTCAAATCGGGAGGCTTACGAATGGCGAACAGCTTGAAGATCAAGGTGAATGGGCTCACGCACGGCGTGAACGCCAGCCTTGATACGCCTCTCCTTTACGTCCTGCACAACGAGCTCCACCTGCACGGCCCGCGGTTCGGCTGTGGCCTTGCGCAGTGTGGCGCCTGCTCGGTGCTCCTGGACGGCAAGGAGATTCGTTCCTGCGTGACCCCGGTCGCCGCGGTGAGCGGGAAGAGCATCACGACGCTCGAAGGGCTTCCGGCCCTGTGGGCGTCGCAGCGTGGGACGACGGCAGCAGCGCCGGCGTTGCATCCGCTGCAGCAGGCATGGATCGACGTTCAGGTGCCGCACTGCGGCTACTGCCAGAACGGGATGATGATCCAGGCCGCAGACCTGCTCGCGACGACCAAGAACCCGTCCGAGGACCAGATCCGCACGGCGATGAACGGACACCTCTGCCGCTGCGGAACGTATCCGAGAATCCTGACCGCGATCCAGCAGGCGGCCAAGGTCATGGCAAAGGCAGGTGCGTGATGACAGGTCTACTTCACGAAAAGGACTTTTCGCGCAAGACGTTCCTCAAGGGCGGCGGCGCACTGATCATCGGGTTCTCGCTCGCCGGGTCGGCACTCGCCGGCAAGGCAAGCGCAGCGGCACCCTCGATCGCCGGCTACAACCCGGACATCAACCAGGTCGACGCGTGGATCACGGTCGGCGCCGACAACACGATCACGCTCAAGACGAGCCAGATCGAGACCGGCAACGGCATCACCACCGGCTTCCTGCAGGTGCTCGCCGAGGAGATGAGCGCCGACATGTCGCAGATGCGGTACGGCATGTTCAGCAAGGCGAGCCTCGACGTCGTCGACACGTGGGTCGCGGTCAGCTCGGGCGGCGAAGGCGGCTCGAACGCGATGTCGGGCACAGGCCCGAAGATCCGGAACGTCGGTGCGATCGCCTACAACACTCTGCTCAACATGGCGTCCTCGAACCTCGGCGTTCCGGTCGGGAGCCTGTCGGTCAAGTCCGGCGTCGTCTCCGGTGGCGGCAAGACCGTCACCTACGGCCAGCTGGTCGGCGGCAAGCTCTTCAACATCACCGGCGCGAACGTCTCGCTTCAGCCCGGCGTTGCCCCGGCCAAGCCGATGTCCGCCTACACGACCGTCACGAAGGATCCGAACCCGGTCACGCGGATCGACATCCCCGAGAAGGTCACCGGCGAGTACACCTACGTGCACCAGGTTCGCGTGCCCGGAATGCTCCACGGCCGCATGGTTCGCCCGCGCGGTCAGGGCGCCTATCCGTACAACTCGAACGTCCCGGTCAGCGTCGACGCGTCGTCGATCGCTCACATCCCGGGCGCGAAGGTCGTGCAGGTCAACAACTTCCTCAGCGTCGTTGCGCCGAAGGAGTACGACGCGATCCAGGCTGCGGCGCAGCTGAAGGTCGTCTGGAACACGAATCCGATCCTGCCGGGCACCGGCAACCTGTGGAGCCACTATCGCAAGCTCGACTCCGCCGGTTCGATCCCCGCAGCGATCGCGAGCGGTTCGGTCGGGAACGTCGACACGGCACTTGCGTCGGCGGCCCACACGGTCTCGGGCACGTTCAAGCACCACTACCAGGGTCACATGCCGATCGGCCCGAGCTGCGCGGTCGCGGACGTCACGGCGACGAACGCCACGATCTGGAGCAACACCCAGAACGTCTACAGCCTCGTGACCGACCTGACGAACGTGCTCGCCCCGCTCACGCCGGCCCAGATCCGCATCCTGTTCTTCGAAGGATCGGGCTCGTTCGGCAACGGCTGTGTCGCGTTCGACACCGCCGAGTCGGCAGCGATCATGTCGAAGGCTGTCGGTGCTCCGGTTCGCCTCCAGATGATGCGCTGGGACGAGCACGGCTGGACGCATTACGCCCCGGCGATCATGTACGACATGCGGGCCGGAGTCGATGCGAGCGGCAACATCGTCGCCTACGAGGCAACGGGCTTCGGCCAGGGAGGCACGTCGATCTACACGGGTCGCGAGCTCCTCGGCAACGGCCCGGGCTCTCCGTCCGCGACGGCGAACGCACTCCCGACGAAGGTTCCGGGTGCCGGCACGGTCTCGGAGAACCTCTCTCCGTGGATGAAGGTCTCCGGTACGAACTACAAGCTGATCAACAAGCCGATCGACTCGACGATGGGCATCTTCCAGAGCGGCACCGTCCGGGCTCCGGGCGCGCCGCAGACGGTGTTCGCGGATGCGCAGACGATGGACATGCTCGCGGTCGCCGCGAACATGGACAGCCTCGCGTTCCGGCTCCAGAACATGCTGCCCGATTCGACGAACCAGCGCTGGTCGGCTGTGCTGCAGGCCGCCGCCACCGCTGCGAACTGGAAGCCGTGGGTCGCCGGTTCGAAGCTCGGCTCTGGCAACGTCGTGACCGGCCGCGGCATCGCCAACGGCCACCACGGCGGCGCATACGCGGCAGTCGTCGCGGACATCCAGGTGAACAAGAAGTCCGGCAAGATCACCGTGCTCCATCTCTACGCCGCACAGGACTCGGGCTTCTCGGTCAACCCCGACCTGATCTACAACCAGATGATCGGAAACCTGACCCAGTCCACGAGCCGCGCACTGTCCGAGGAGGTCACGTTCAACAAGAACCAGGTGACGAGCCTCGACTGGATCACCTACCCGATCCTGCGGATCGCGGACGCACCGAAGATCACGAACGTCCTCGTCCAGCGGACGGATCAGCCGTCGCTCGGCTCGGGCGAGCCCGTGACGTGTCCGACGCTCGGCGCGATCGCGAACGCGTTCTTCGATGCAACGGGTACGCGCATGCACGAGGCGCCGCTGTCGGCGGGCCGCGTGCGGGCAACGCTCAGCGCAGCGGGGCTTCGCTAACCGCTCGAAGGCATGACGAAGGCCGGGGCCCGGATCATCCGGGCCCCGGCCGTTGCTTACGGCCCCGGCTCTGGTTTGGCAAGCAGCGGGGCGATCAGCAGCGGCGCCATGATCGTCGAGAGCAGCACGACCGAGCCGACGGCTCTCGGAATCGGCGTCGAGGACTGGTGCGTGTCGAGGATGTAGGTGAGATCCGACCAGAGGATGTAGGTGAAGCCGCAAACCGCCGCGACCGCCGTCGTCAGGTAGACGATCGCCGTCTGGCGGGCCGTGCCGGCGAGGGTCAGCGCGGTCAGGGCGGCGACCACGGCGAGCGGGACGAACGCGAGCCACATGTCGTAGGTGAAGAGCAGCCGCAGGACGAGATGCAGCGAGGCGAAGCCGCGATGCAGGTGCGTGAGCATCTCGTGGAGCCCGCCGGTCGGGAGCACGGCCGGGAGATGGCGTTCGCCCCACCAGATGCGCCACGGCAGGTTCACGAGGTAGGCCGCGAGTGCCGTGAGCACGAGTGGGGGCCAGGTGCGGCGGACGTCGCGCAGCGTGCCCGCCGCGAGCCCGCCGAGCAGGCAGCCGGCAAGGAGCAGGCCTTCCTGCTTGGTCGCGATCAAAGCTGCGAGCACGAGCCCCAGGCAGGCGAGGAGCCAGCGTTCGCGCTGCCTGAGCCAGCAGAGTGCGAGCAGGGTGGCGAGCGCGAACTGCAGGTCGAGCGTCCAGTCGGCCTGGGCGCCGAGGAGGCGCTGGTCGAGCTGGGGGATCACGCCGGTCAGGCAGACGAACAGCCACGCTAGCCAGGCGGCAACGAGCCGCCGCAGCAGCATCGACGCGGTGAGGACGAACCCCAGGTAGAGGAACCAGTACTGGAGCGAGAGCGCCGGCCCATAGGCGGAGCCCATGAAACGGAAATCCATCGAGAGCAGGCCGGGAACGAACAGCGGGTAGCGCGGGCCGGGAAGCGAGGTGAAGAAGCTCGAGTCGATCGTGCCGTTGAAGTAGATGACCTTTGCTTTCGGCACCCAGAACTCCCACGAGTCGCCGCCGCCGAGCGAGGCCACCCGCGCCACGCGGAAGAACGCGATCAGGATCACGAACGTCGCGACTGCGCCGAGTACCGCCCCCACGGTTGCCTTCGAGCGCGCGGGCAGCTGCCCGAATCCGTGCGGCCGCGCGGGCCGGCGCACCCAGGCGAGCACGACTCCCACGACCGCCACGCCCGCCGCGAGCGCGACGATCGTCGCGACCGAAAGCCCGTTTCCCGAGATCAGCACGAGCGTCGCGAGCACGCCGACCGAGCACGTTCCGAGCACGAGGGCGAGGCCGAGCGAGTCGAGCACCTCGAGCCACGTCGTGAAGCCGCGGAGCCCCGCCAGGAGGGCGGTCCCGGCGACGAGGAAGAGCACGTTCAGACCGACGATTCCGGCCACGTTCGCGCTCATGCCGGGTGGACCCGCCCGATCGCCCGGCCCTGGTCGTCCTCCCACAGCCAGGTCGTGTGGTGATCCCATGGAGCGGTGTTGCACCCCCAGCAGATGATGAACTGCGCCTTCGAGGGGTCGTCGACCGGGACGGCCGGCAGCAGGAGGTAGCGAAGCCAGGGCAACGCCGTCTCATAGGTGATCTCGCCGATCCCGTAGGTGGCGGCGGCGGTGTCCTGGCTCGCCGGCAGCAAGAGCGCGTACCGGGCATGCGGCGGGATCAGCGAGATCGCCTCGGACTGGAGCGTGAAGGGGATCCCGAGCGTGTCGCCCGTGTAGAGCGATCGATACTCGACCCCTTTCGGCGAGGCCCGGGCGGTGTCGTTCATCGAGCGCACCGTGCGCGGGACGTACAGCACGAGCGCCCCGACGGCGACGATCACGCAGCCCACCCCGATCGCGAAGCGAACGCGTCCGAGCACAGGCGGCTCGCTCAGAGCCAGCGCTTGAGGCGGAAGAACGCGAGCATGCCGATCAGCGCCGCTGCCATCAGCCCGAAGATCGTCCAGAACGCCCAGGCGGTGTCGAAGCCCGGGAAGTCGACGTTCATCCCGAAGAAGCCGGTGATCAGGGTCAGCGGGAGCAGGATCACCGAGAACACGGTCAGCACGCGTAGGATGTCGTTCTGGCGGTGGTTGATGACCGATTCGTTCGTGTCCTCGAGCGCCTCGATTACCTCCTTGTAGTTGTCGAGGAGGTCCCAGATCCGTTCGGCCGCGTCGACGATGTCGTCGAAGTACTCCTCGAGTTCCTCGGGCAGGAACCGCTCGACGTGCCGCTCGAGTAGCCGCAGCGTCGACCGCTCCGGCTTGATGATCTTCCGGTAGCTGATGATCTCCTGCTTCGCGTTCGAGATGTCGCGGACGACCTCGTCGGAACGGCCCTCGAACACGTCGTCTTCCAGCGCGTCGAGCTTGTGCCCGATCTTGTCGAGAATCGGGAAGCAGTAGTCGAAGAGGTCGTCGAGCACCTCGTACAGCAGCCGTCCAGAGCCCTTCGAAAAGAGCTGCTCGCGGAAGGCTTCGTCCTCCTCGCAGCGGCTGAACAGGCGCGAAACCGGCTTCAGCTCGGCCCCGGGGAGCGTGACGAGGTAGTCGGGCCCGACGAAGACGTCGAGCTCGACGGCGTTCAGCCGCTGCACCGCCCGGTCGTAGGCCGGGAAATGCAGTACGCCGAACAGGTAGCCCTCGTCGGTGTAGTCGTCGACCTTCGGCCGCTGGCGCTTGGAGAGAACGTCCTCGACGTCGAGCGGATGCCAGCCGAAGCGCTCGGCGAGGGCCTGGGCGACCTCGAGCGACGGCGCGTCGAGGTGGATCCAGGTCAGCCCGGCGGCGCTGAGCTCAGCGGGAAGGCGCGGCTGCGCCGCGACCACCGCGAGATCGCGGGCGCGGGTACGACGGATCCGGGGCAGGCTGGGCATTCAGACTGTCCTTTCGCCGTGTACTGAGCGGGTCCTCGACGATCGTCGCCATGTCCCAATTCTAGCGGTCGCGGGCGCTCCCCGTCAGCAGCGTTGGCATCAGATCGGCGTCGGCTCGGCGAGCGCGGGCATCGTGGCTTCGTTGTGCGGGATCCGGCGAAGTGCCGGCGGCACGAAACGCTCGATCGCAAGCGCGCCGGCCGAGGCGATCAGGCAGACGAACGCGGCCAGCGGCCAGAGCACGAACGGCGCCGCGGCGAGGATGAATCCACCGACCGCAGGCCCCACGGAGCCGCCGAGCCCCCACGAGAGCGAGTGGATCGCGAAGTACCGTCCCCGCAGGTGGCCGGGCCCGATGTCGGCGACGAGCGCCTGGTGGCACGGGCCGTGGAAGCATTCGCCGATCCCGAAGATTCCGGCGGCAACCGCGAAGCCGATGAACGCGGCCGTGGCGTCGAGCCAGGCGCCGGTCGCGTCGACGAGAAGCCACGCGACCGCCCACAGAAGCGGCATGAGGGCCAGCGCCCGCAGCCGCCGCCTGCCCTCGATCCAGCGGGAGAGCGGGAGCTGCGCAAGCACGATCACGCCGGTGTTGAACGCGAACACGAGCCCAATCTCGCGCTCCGTGATGTGCCCCTGGTCGCGGGCGAACTGGGGCAGAAGCGTGAGGAGCGAGTAGCCCGCGGTGACGAAGAGGAAGTTCAGCGACCAGAGCCCGAGGAACGTCTTGTGGCGCAGGACCGCGCGGTACGTCGACGGTCGGAGGGCCTCGGCCGCATCGACTCCCGGGTCGTGGATGAAGAAGAGGACGACGATGTAGGCGAGGAACGTGACTGCATCGAGCAGGAACAGCACCGTGAACGTCTCGGGAGTCGAGACGTGGGCGATGAAGCCGCCGACGATTCCGCCGATTCCGACCCCGAGGTTCATCGTCATCCGCTGCTGGGCGAAGGCGGTGTGACGCTGTGCCGAAGGCGTCAGCCGCGAGATCAGGGTCGATTGGCTCGGCCAGAACCCGGCCGCGCCGACACCTTCGATGCCGATCAGCACGAACGCCTGCCAGGGCGAGTCGATGAACGGCATCAACCCGAATCCGACCGCCTGCAGCACGAGCCCGCAGCCGAGCGTGAGCCGGGAGCCGAAGCGGTCGATCAGCGGGCCGACGAGCACGCCGGCGGTGAGCTGCCCCACGGATGAGATCGCGATCACGAGTCCCGCCGTGCCGAGGCTGAATCCCCTGACGTCGTGCAGGTAGATGACGAGGAACGGGAACACGATCCCGTTCCCGAAGGAGTTCAGGAGCCCGCCGATCTGCAACAGCCAGACATCGCGCGGGAGGTTTGGGCTGAGCGCGCTCAGTCGCATCGCGACCTGACGCTACCCATCGCCGGTTCTGGATCCAAGATCATTAGCAATCGGATCCAATATCGAGCGTTGAGCTGCTAGAGTGGCCTTTCAGCCCAGCTTTTGTATCCAGCGACGACCACTACCCCCGAGGTGATGACGACCATGACCGCCACTGAGAAGAAGGGTTCGGCGACCGCGGAGCTCACGCTTCGGTTTGCGAACGACGAGCGCTGGCACGGGATCAGCCGGCCGTACACCGCCGAGGACGTAATTGCGCTGCGGGGCCGATTCCAGATCGAGCACACGCTCGCTCGGCTCGGGGCCGAACGGCTCTGGGAGCTGCTGCAGCGCGGCGAGCCGATCGGCGCCCTGGGCGCTGTGACGGGCGGCCAGGCCGTGCAGATGGTGCGAGCCGGGCTCGAGGCGATCTACCTCTCAGGCTGGCAGGTGGCGGCGGAGGCGAACCTCGCGGGCCAGACGTATCCGGATCAGAGCCTCTATCCGGCGAACAGCGTCCCGGCGCTCGTCCGGCGGCTGAACAACGCGTTGCTGCGCGCCGACCAGATCGACGCCGCGGAGGGCCGCGACGAGCGCTACTGGCTCGCGCCGATCGTCGCCGACGCGGAGGCCGGCTTCGGCGGCCCGCTCAACGCCTACGAGTTGATGAAGGCGATGATCGAGGCCGGTGCCGCGGGCGTCCACTTCGAAGATCAACTCGCCGCGGAGAAGAAGTGCGGCCATCTCGGCGGCAAGGTGCTCGTTCCGACGAGCCAGTTCGTGCGCACGCTCGTCGCGGCGCGGCTCGCAGCCGACGTACTCGACGTGCCGACGGTGCTCGTCGCGCGGACGGACGCACACAGCGCCTCGCTGCTCACGAGCGATATCGACGCCGCCGACGCACCTTTTGTCACCGGCGAACGCACCGCGGAGGGCTTCTTCCTGGTGCGCGACGGGATCGATGCCGCGATCGCGCGTTCGCTCGCCTACGCGCCCTACGCCGACATGCTGTGGTTCGAGACCTCGACCCGGACCTCGGCGAGGCCCGCGAGTTCGCGGCAGCGCTCCACGAGCGCTTCCCGGGCAAGCTCCTCGCCTACAACTGCTCGCCGTCGTTCAACTGGAAGCGGCATCTGGACGAGAGTGAGATCGCCGGCTTCCGGGAGACGCTGAACGAGCTCGGCTACCGCTTCCAGTTCATCACGCTGGCGGGCTTCCACTCGCTGAACGAGGCCATGTTCGAGCTGGCCCGCGGCTACGCGGCCGGCGGAATGCCCGCCTACGTGGAGCTCCAGGAGCGCGAGTTCGAACTGGAAGAGTCCGGTTACACGGCAACGCGCCACCAGCGTGAGGTGGGGGCGGGCTACTTCGACCGTGTCGCGGAGATCGTCAGCGGCGGCCAGTCTTCGACGCTCGCTCTCCGCGGGTCGACGGAGGCGCAGCAGTTCGAATCCGAAGCGGCGTGAAACTCGAGGTCCTCGCAGCCGGCAACGGGGAGATCCTCTCGCCGGGGGCGCTCGGACTGATCGAAGAGCTCCACGATGAGCTGAACCCGACGCGGATCGAGCTGCTCGCCCGGCGCCACGAGCGCCGGCGAAGCGTCACAGCGGGCTCGAGCCCGTCCTTCGTGAGCTCGGACGGCTTCGACCCGGGCTGGCAGGTCGCCGCCGCTCCGCCCGACCTCCGCGATCGCCGCTGCGAGATCACCGGGCCTCCCGACCGCAAACTGATGATCAACGCGCTCAACTCGGGTGCGCGCGTCTTCATGTGCGACTTCGAGGATGCCTGCTCGCCGACCTGGCCGAACGTGGTCGAAGGCCAGCGGAACCTGCACGATGCGGTGCGCCGAACGATCTCGCTCGAAACGGCCGACCGGCGCTACGCCTTGAACGCCGAGACGGCCACGCTCGTCGTGCGCCCGCGGGGCTGGCACCTCGACGAACGGCACGTCGTCGTCGCGGGAGCGCTCGTGTCAGCCTCGCTCTTCGACTTCGGGCTCGCCTTCTTCCACAACGCGGCGGAGCTGCTCGCGCGCGGGAGCGGGCCGTACTTCTACCTCCCGAAGCTCGAGAGTCGCGAGGAGGCCGCGCTCTGGGCTCGCGCCTTCGCGCTGGCGGAGGATGCGCTCGGCATCCCGCCGGGGTCGATCCGGTGCACGGTGCTGATCGAGACGATTCCGGCCGCCTTCGAGATGGACGCGATCCTGTGGGAGCTCCGCGAGTACGGCTGCGCCCTCAACGCCGGCAGGTGGGACTACATCTTCAGCGCGATCAAGAAACTTGGTGCCGTGCTTCCGGATCGCGCGCAGGTGACGATGACCGTCCCGTTCATGCGCGCCTACACCGAGCTACTCGTGCGCTCGTGCCACGCACGCGGTGCGCACGCGCTCGGCGGCATGGCGGCGTTCGTTCCCTCGCGTCGCGACCCCGAGGCGAACGAGAACGCGCTCGCCAGGGTCCGCGAGGACAAGCAGCGCGAGTCGGGCGACGGGTTCGACGGCACCTGGGTCGCCCATCCCGACCTCGTGCCCGTGGCCACGGAGGCCTTCGACAGCGTTCTCGGCACGCGTGCAAACCAACTCGAGCGCACGCGTGGCGACGTGGTGCCCGATGCGGCGGCGCTCGTCGACTTCGAGATTCCGGGCGGTGAGATCACGAATGCCGGCCTCCATTCGAACGTGTCGGTCGGCGCGCGCTATCTGGATGCGTGGCTCCATGGGATGGGCGCGGCGGCGATCGACAACCTGATGGAGGACGTCGCGACCGCCGAGATCGCCCGGGCACAGGTATGGAGCTGGGTGCGCGCAGGCCGCTTCGACGAGGCCGACGTGCGGCGCGAGCTCGACGGTGTCGAGGCCGGCGACGAGGCCAAGCGGCTCTTCGCCGAGGTTGCCCTGAGCGAAGAGCTCCCGGAGTTCCTGACGCTCAGCGCGTACCCGCGCCTGCGCGACTGACCCGCTAGGCGTCGAACTCGTCGAACATGAGCGCGATCCGATCGAGCACCGCAGCCGTGACCGCCAGATCGGTGGTGTCGATGTCGGCGAGAGCGGTGCGCCAGCGCTGATCGAACGCCGCGCGCCGTTCGCCGACGAGCTCCTGGCCGGCCTGGGTGAGCGAGCAGGTGACGATCCGGCGGTCGGCGGTCGAACGTGTGCGGCCGACGAGGTCGAACTCGACGAGTGAGTCGAGCATCTGGGTGGCCGAAGCGGGGGAGAGCTCCGCCGCGAGGGCGAGCTCCCCGCTCGAGAGCTCGCCGCGGTCGGCGAGGACGAAGAGCAGCTGACACGCGGCCAGGCTCGGCGACCCCGGGCGATGGGTGTCGCGGCCCTTCAGCTTCCTCACCGCCGCCATCGTCTTCTTGAACGAGGCGCCGAGGTGGGTGACGGCCTCCTCGCGCGTCGAGACGCCCGGTTCGATCTGGGTCGTCATGCGATTCCTTCTGCAAGCGCGCCGATCGGCGCGGCCAGAGCGTTCCGCTTCACGGCCCGCTCGGCGCGCCACAGGAAGAAGCACGGGATGATCGCGACTGCGGTGATGGCGGTCGCACACCAGAACGCGGTGCCGAACCCGGCGGCCAGCTCGGTGGGGGTGACCGCGCCCGCGAGGGCCCGCTGGAGGATGACGGCGAGCAGCGCCGTCCCGATCGAACCGCCGACGCGCTGGATCACGTTCAGCTGCGGCGTCGCGTCGGGGAGCTCCGACCGCTTGAGCGAGGCGTAGGCGGCGGTCATCGCCGGGATGAAGGCGAAGCCGACGCCCATGCCGCGGACGATCATCGCGATCGAGAGCGTGAGAATCGAGGTTTGGGCGCCGATCATCGCGAACGGGATCGTCGCGAGCGTGGTGATCGTCACGCCCATGAGCGCGAGCGGGCCGCCGCCGTAGCGGTCGGTGAGCCGACCGGCGAGTGGCATCACGAGCACCATGCCGATCCCCATCGGAGCGGTGAGGAGGCCCGTCATCGCGACACTCTCGCCGCGGACCTCCTGCCAGTAGAGCGGTAGCAGCACGAGGCCGCCGAACAGTGCCCCGCCGAGCAGGAACATGCAGCCCGAGGCGGCGGCGAAGGTTGCGCGCCGGTACAGATGGAGGTCGAGGAGCGGCTTCGGGACCCGGAGCGCATGGAAGACGAAGGCGATCACGAGCCCGATCCCGACGAAGAGCGGGACGAGCACGCGCGGGATCAGGAAGTGCCCCGTCGTGCCGACCTCCGCGAGGCCGTAGGTGAGGAGCGCCAGGCCGGTGGACATGAACGCTAGCCCGAGGACATCGAGCCGACCGGCGTCGGAACGCCCGCCCCGCGGAAGGATGCGAAGCGCGGCGATGAACGCCACGATCCCCACCGGCACGTTGACGTAGAAGATCCAGCGCCAGCTGAAGTTGTCGACGATCACCCCGCCGAGGAGCGGGCCGAAGATGGGCGCCAGCATTGCCGGAATCGCGACCACGCTCATCACGCGGCCCATCCGCTGGGGGCCGGCGGCATTGGCCATCATCAGCTGCCCGATCGGCAGCAGCATCCCGCCGCCGACGCCCTGGAGGACGCGGAAGAATGTCAGCTCGCCCACCGAGCCCGCAAGTCCGCAGAGCATCGAGCCCGCGGTGAAGAGGACGAGCGAAAGCAGGTAGACGTTCCTCGGCCCGAAGCGCCGCGCCGCCCAGCCCGTGATCGGGATCACGGCGGCGAGGGCCAGCATGTACCCGGTGAGAACCCACTGGATGCTCGCGAGCGAGGAGTGGAGGTCGTACCCGAGTGTCCTCAGCGCGACGTTGACGATCGTCGTGTCGAGGATCGACATGATCGCACCGAGGATTACGACGAACGCGATCCGCCAGACGTGCGCTTCGATCTTGTCCTGGCCTGCTGCTCCGCTCACTGCTCCATCACTCACGCATTACTCCTTCGGTACCGATAGGTTAGGTACCTAAATGGTAGCAGCGACAGCGGACGGGTCAAGCAGAGAGCGAGAGGACGAGCGCGTTGCCCGACGGATCGCGGACGAGCGGGCTGCCGCTCGTGTCCGAAAGCTCGACGTCTGCAGCATCGAGTCGCTCGGTCACCCGCTCGAGCTCCGCCGCATCGGGCAGGACGATCGTCGCGTGGCGGAGCGCGGCGCTCCCTGGCGGCGCCGGGGGCGCACCGGCGCTCTCCCAGGTGTTCGCACCGAGGTGGTGGTGATAGCCGCCCGCGCTCAGGAATGCCGCCTGGGCACCGAGCTGCACGATCAGGCCAAAACCGAGAGTGTCGCGGTAGAACGCGACGGTGGAGGGGATGTCGGCGGCCTTGAGATGGACATGTCCCATCACCGTCCCACCGGCGAGGCGATCGAACGGCTCGGTCGCGGGGTCGTCGAGCTCTGCGAGCAGGTTCTCCACATCGAGCGGGAGCGTCGTCATGCGCTCGCCGACGAGTCCGTCCCAGAGCTCGCGCGGGCGGTCGGCGTAGATCTCGATCCCGTGCCCGTCGGGATCGCGAAGGTAAATCGCTTCACTCACGAAGTGGTCGGAGAGCCCGGTGAGTGAAACGCGGTCGCGGGCGGCGTGCGCGAGCCAGCGGGCGAGATCCGGGCGCTCGGGCACGAGCAGCGCGAAGTGGTAGAGCCCGGTGTACCCGTGGGATGGGCGCGCGCCCGGCTCCTCGACGAGCACCAGGAGCTCGCGACCGGCGGCGCCGAGTGAGGCGCGGCCGGCCCCGCGCTCGATCGTTTCGAGGCCGATGACCGTCCGGTAGTAGTCGAGCGAGCGCGCGAGCTCGGAGACCGTCAGGTGGACGGCCCCCATCGTGGTCGTCGGCGCGATCGCTGCGGCGACCCCGTCGGGGCTTGCCCAATCGAGAACCTCGACCTCTTCCGGGTCGCGTGGCGTGCTCATCGCTACTGCCAGTACTTCTCGACGACTTCGGCGCTGCGTTCGGACGCCGCATCCGGGTCACGCCCGGCCTCACGGAGCGCGCGACGCTGCCGCAGCAGATCCCAGTACCGGTCGAGCGAGACCTTGATCTCCTCGAGGCGCTTGCGGTCGTCGTCCGATGCCTGTCCTGCCTGCTCGCGCTTCCAGAGCTCGTGCTCCTCGGCGACGAGCTCCTCGATGTGGGTGTGAATGCCTTCGTCAGCCATCCGGCTCCTTCCGTTGGAGCTTCGAGCGTACAACTTCGAGCCAAACCCGCGGCTAACCCCCCGCAGGGTTTCGTGAGCAGTTCACAGCGGTAGGGTCAGGCTTACCCAGCGAACGAGGAGGCACGCATGAAGGTCGTCCACTGCCCGTGTGGCCAGGACGTCGCCGGCGAGACCGACGACGAGATCGTCACGAACGTCGAGAAGCACTTCTCCGAGAAGCATCCGGATCTCGTGGGCAAGTACTCGCGGAAGGACATCATCGGCATGGCGCACGACCACTGATCGGTGGGGCTATGCGCCGAGTCGATGTCGGCGCACAGCCCCACGGAAGCTCAACAGCCGCAGCCGCCTCCGCAGCAGTCGCAGTCGCAGTCGCATGCAGCGTTCACAGGGCCTCCCTTCATCGATGGTCGTCGATGAAAGAGGTATAGGTGATAGATTGACGATCGTCAATGAATACGTTTGCCGTGCTCCAGCCGATCTGCTGCGCCAGCGACGAGCCGCCGATGCCGGCCGCAGCCGCGGTCGAACTGGCGGCCACGTTCAAGGCGCTCGGCGATCCGACCAGGGTCGCGATCGTCAACAGGCTCAGCACCGCCGAGGAGGTCTGCGTCTGTGACCTGACTGCCGCGTTCTCGGTGTCGCAGCCGACGATCTCGCACCATCTGCGGATCCTCCGCGAGGTCGGGCTGGTGGAGGTCGAACGCAAGGGAACGTGGGCGTACTACCGGCTCGTTCCCGAGGCGATCGCTGCGCTCGGGGAGGTGTTCGGAGCTCGATGAGCGACCGGCCTGAAGTCCTGTTCGTCTGTGTCCACAACGCCGGCCGCAGCCAGATGGCGGCCGGGCTCGTCAAGCTCCGCTCGGGTGACCGGATTCTCGTGCGCTCCGCCGGCAGCGACCCGGCGGACAACCTCAACCCGGCCGTCGTCGAGGCGATGTCCGAGCTCGGAGTCGACCTGAGCGAGGCTTTCCCGAAGCCGCTGACGCGCGATGCGGTCGAGGCCTCGGACGTCGTGATCACGATGGGCTGCGGCGATGCCTGCCCGGTCTTTCCCGGCAAGCGCTACGAGGACTGGCAGCTCGACGATCCCGCCGGCCAGGACCTCGAGACGGTTCGCCGGATTCGCGACGAGGTCGACGCGCGGGTTCAGGCGCTCGTCCGCGAGCTCCTGCCGTGAGCCTCGTCCTCGCCGCGCTCGAGCCGGAGCACTGGGAGGCTGTCAGGGACGTCTACCTGGAAGGGATCGCGACCGGAGAGGCGACGTTCGAAACCGCCGCACCCAGCTGGGAGGCGTGGAACGAGGCGCATCTCCCCGACCTGCGGCTCGTGGCCCTGGAGAGCGGCTCGCTCGTCGGCTGGGCCGCGCTCTCAGCCGTCTCCGATCGCTGCGTCTACGGCGGTGTGGCCGAGGAGTCGGTGTACGTGGCCTCGGCTGCGCGTGGGCGTGGGGTGGGACGCGCGCTGCTCGAGGCGCTGATCGAGCACTCCGAGGCGGCAGGGATCTGGACGATCCAGACCGGCATCTTCCCCGAGAACGTGGCCAGCCTGCGGCTGCACGAGCGCGTCGGGTTCCGCCTCGTCGGCGTCCGCGAGCGGATCGGGCAGCTCCACGGTGTCTGGCGCGACGTCGTCTTCCTCGAGCGGCGCAGCCCGACGATCCAGTGACCCGCACGCTACTGCGCTCCCTCGCCGCCGAGTCGATCGGCACCTTCGCCCTCGTGTTCGCCGGCGCCGGCGCGATCATGGTCGACGCCAAGACCCATGAGCTCGGGCACATCGGCGTCGCCTTCACCTTCGGGCTCGTGATCATGGCGATGATCTACGCGGTCGGACACATCTCGGGCGCCCACTTCAACGGCGCGGTGACGTTCGCCTTCGCGTTGACGCGGCACTTTCCCTGGCCCCGGGCGTTCGCCTACTGGGGAGCCCAGCTCTTCGGTGCGATCCTCGCTGCGGCGGTCCTGCGCGGCTCGCTCGGGAACATCGTGCATGTGGGCGCTACCTTCCCATCGGGCAGCGACGCCCAGTCGTTCCTCTGGGAGACGATCATGACCGCGTTCCTGATGTTCGTGATCCTCGCCGTTGCGACCGACACCCGCGCAGTCGGCGAGGCAGCCGCGATCGCGATCGGCGGCACGATCGCACTCGATGCGCTGTTCGGCGGCCCGATCTCCGGGGCCTCGATGAACCCGATGCGCTCGATCGGCCCCGCGCTCGTCTCGGGCGACCTGCATTCGCTCTGGATCTACATCCTTGCGCCGATTCTCGGTGCCACGATCGGTGGGTTCGCCTACCAGTTCGTCCGCGCGGAAAGCGCCTAGAGGTTCTCAGAGCCCTTTCAGGGCCTCCCGTGCCTCGGTGACCCTGGCGATGTGATCGGCTGGGCCGTCGAGGCCGCCGCGCATCGTGTTGACCGATAGGTGCGTGGCCCCGAGCTCCCGCCATTCCTCGGCGGCGGCCCGCCACTCGTCGGGCGTTCCCGTCGCCGCGTCGATGCGGGCCTCGATCCCGAAGTCGCGGGGATCGCGACCGGCCTGCCGGCGCCATTCGCGCATCCGCTCGAGCGTCTCGCCCCAGCCGCTCCCGAGCGGGCGGGCGAGCGGGAAAAACCCGTCGGCGAGGCGGGCGATCCGCTCCAGCGCCGGCTCGGTCACCCCTCCCATCCAGATCGGAATCGGCCGCTGCACCGGGAGCGGGTTGATCCCGGCGGCCGCGATCGTGTGGTAGCGGCCCTCGAAGCTCAGCACGGGCTCCTGCCAGAGCCGCCGCAGCAGCTCGATCTGCTCCTCCATCCGCGCCGCCCGGCCCTTCCACTCCATTCCAAGCGCCTCGTACTCCACCTCGTTCCAGCCCTGGCCGACCCCGAAGCGGAAGCGGCCGCCCGTGAGGATGTCGACCTCGGCGGCCTGCTTCGCAACCAGAGCCGTCTGGCGCTGCGGGAGGATGATGATCCCGGTCACGAGCTCGAGCTTCGGCGTGATCGCAGCGAGGTAGCCGAAGAGCACGAGCGGCTCGTGGAACATGCTGTCGGCCGTGTACGGACCGGAGAAGCCCGGGTGTCCGGCCGGATCGGCTCCGAGCACGTGGTCGTAGATCATCACGTGGTCGTAGCCGAGCTCCTCCACCGCCTCGGCGTACGCACGCACACCGGCCCGGTCGGCACCGATCTCCGTCTGCGGAAAGACCACCCCGAGGCGCATCCCGACGATGTTAGTCCCCGCCGTGACGCCGGCCCCCGACCGGCGTCACGGCGAGTCCTTTCTCGACTCAGTGGGTCGAGGAGTACACGTAGGCCGCGACGTTGTTGATCTGCGTCGAGTTCAGCGAGCCACCGGGTCCGCCGAACGCGGGCATGCCCATCGCGTTGCCGAACGTCACGTTCGTGACCACCGTCTGCTGGTCCGGAGCGATCTGATCGAGGTTCGGCCCGGCCGTGCCCGTCGATCCGGCCGCCTTCAGCGTGTGGCAGGTGCCGCAGCCGGCGCTCTTGAAGACCGCCGCTCCCGCGACCGGATCGCCGATCAGCGTCGCTCCGCCGCCCGAGGGCGTGGTGGGCGTCGTCGTGGTCGTCTTCGGAGGCGTCGTCGTGGTCGTCTTCGGAGGCGTCGTCGTTGTCGTCTTGGAGCCCGTCGTCGTCTTCGTGGGCTTCGAGGTCGTCGTCGTCCCCGTGACCTTGGTCGTCGTGCCGGCGGCCGCCGACTCGCTAACCGAGATGTTGCCCGTCTGGGTCACGTAGAAGTTGGAGGTCAGGATGAACTCGTGATTCCCCTTCTTCAGCTTCAGCGTCAGTTTCGCCGTCTTTCCGGGATCGATTGCCGGCGTGCTGATTCCCCCCTGGCAGGCGGTGGCGCTGCCGCCGGTCGGGCACACCTGGAACGAGTACCTGAACGGGCCTTTGTTCGTGACGTCGAACACCGTCGTGCCGGGACGAATCGAGGTGCGGGAGATCGTCATCGCGTATTCGGTCGGCTTGCCGGTGACGACCGAGACAGCGGTCGCCTGCACGGCCTTCGCCGCATGCGTCGAGTGCAGCGATGCGAGCGCGCCCGACGCCACAAGTCCTCCGGCGAACAAGAGCAGCGTCGCTGCGGCCGCCACGCCAAGCTTCTTCCCCTTCATTTCGATCCTCCTCGCGTCGCATACCGGCGTCAACCAGGGCTGAGCTCGAAAGAGATACCCGGATCGCCGGATCGGAAACCCGAGACAGCCTAGACGACTGACGTGGCGGCGCGGCGCGCCGCGCCGTGCCGTTCCCCAGCGCCGTCGAGCGGGAGCTCGAACCAGAAGGATGAGCCCTCGCCCGGCCTGCTCGTGAAGTTGATGCGGCCCCCGTGCGCCTCGATGATCTCGCGGGAGACCGCAAGACCAAGGCCGGTGCCCGCGATGCCGCTCTCGCGCGCCGCGCCCCGGAAGAACCGCGTGAAGATCTGCCGGTGATGCTCCTGCGGGACTCCGATCCCCTGATCCCTCACATAGATCCTCGCCATCCCGTCTTCGATCCCACCGCCGACCTCGACGAGCCCGCCGTCGGGCGAGTACTTGACGGCGTTCCCGAGGAGGTTCGCGAAGACCTGAGCGAGCCGGTCGCGATCGCCTCGAACCGGGAGCGTCTCGACGTCGATCGTCACCTCGATCCGGTGTCTCGTCACCTTGTCGGCGACCAGCTTCGCCTCCGCGACGAGGAGCGGCTTGAGGTCGAACGGCTCGAGCCTGAGCTCGAACTGGCCGGCCTCGACGCTCTCGCTTTCGAGGAAGTGGTCGATCAGCGAGCTGAGCCGGTTTCCCTGCTGCTGGATGATCTCGAGGTAGTGGGTGACCTGCGCTTTGTCGAAGTCCCGCTTGAGGAGCAGGCTGGTGTAGCCGAGGATGCTCGTGAGGGGGTTGCGCAGCTCGTGCGAGACGATGCTGACGAGCTGGGACTTGAGCCGCTCACTCTCGCGCAGCTGCTCGTTCTGGAGCTCGTGCTCGCGTTTGCCCTGCTCGAGCGACCGGGCCATCACGTTGAACGCGCGCGTGAGCGCGTGAATCTCGGCCGCGCCCCGCTCGGGGAGCCGGGTCGAGAGGTCGCCGGCGGCGACGCGGCCGGCGCCGTCGGCGACGGTCCGCACGGGCTTTGCGATCCCGCGGGCCAGGAAGATCCCATAGAGAGCGAGCAGCCCCGCAGTCGCGACCACCGCCGCGACCCCGATCTCCACCGCCTCGCTTGCCTGCCGCTCGGCCGACGTCGTGTCGGCCGATGCGAGTGTGGCTTCACCGGCCAGGAGCTGCTCGAACTTCGCGCGGATCGCGGTCAGCTGGCGAAGGCCTTCCTGGGTCGCGACCGGCGAACGGGCAATGGCCGGCCGATCCCGGAAGATCGCGATCAGCGGCATTCCATACTCCTGGACGTAGAGCTCGATCATCGTCGAGAGTTCGGCGGCCCGACGCCGCTGCAGCGGCTGCTGCGCGAGCCGGGTCTGCACTTTCTGGATCGCTGCGGGGACGCGGCCTCGCGCGTGGCGCCAGGACGTACGGAAGCGGTCGTTGCCGCTGACGATGTAGGCCCGCAGGCTCATCTCGAGTTCGTCGACGATCTGCTCGAGCCCGAGTGTCGCCGTGTTGATGCTCCGGGACTGAGCCTGGACGTTCGTCGAGTGTCGCAGGTCGGACACGGTCACGAGCATCACCCCGAATGCGACCGTGACGAGGACGGCGAGCACTGCGCTCCCGGCCACGCCGCGGGAGAGCAGCGACCGGGAGGTCATCCACTCCTTCAGACGCCACTCCGGCGCCGGGCGCTCAGTGGCGTGGGGCAAGGAGTTCCTCGACGGTCGAGCGAAGGACATCCGGCTCGAACGGCTTCTTCAGGAATTCGGTCGCACCGGCGTCGAACGCCGCTTTGACGTCGCTGTCTGCGGCGAAGGCGGAGATGACGAGCACGGGCGTCTCGAGGTTCCTGCCGGCGGCGCGCATCTGCTCGATCACCTTGAGCCCGTTCGTTCCCCTCAGCATCACGTCGAGGAGGACGAGGTCGGGCTGGAGGCGTTCGACCGCCTCGATCGCCTCGGTTCCGTCCGCGGCCTCGGCGAACGCGTATCCCGATCCGAGCGAGAGCCGCATCAGCTCCCGCAGGTCCGGTTCGTCGTCGCAGATGAGGATGGTCGCCGCGGCCGGCATTCGATCAGATCCCGAGGCGGAAGAGCAGGAACTCACGTGCGGGAGAGCCGCCGAGGTAGGTGACGGTGAGCGTGCCGTTGACGTTGCTGTAGACCCCGGTGCCGCCGATTACCGCGAGCTCGTAGAAGAGCCTCGAGGCGATCACGCCTCCGACCATGATCTTCCCGGTGGGCAGGAAGTAGGTGCCGGTGCAGTTCGACGACCCCGTCCCGGTGTTGATGCAGGTGAGATCGGAATGGCCGATCGGCTGGGAGGTGATGCCACGGTTGAAGAGCAGCTGGCGGTAGAAGTCGAAGTCGCCCGCGCCGGGACCACGCTTACCCTCGTCGACGTGCGTGTGCCGCACGAGCCGGTCAGTGATCCGGATGTTGCCCGGGGTTGTCAGCGCCCGGGTTCCGGACGCAGGCGCCGCGACGGCCAACAGGATGGCCGCCGCGGCGAGCTGGATTGCGGTCTTTCTCATCGCAGTCGTCTCGTCTCGTCGCGGTTCAGCCGACAGCGACGGTCGCGAGTTCGACGCGTCCGGTCAGGATCGACTGGAGATCTGGCTCGCACGCGAGCACTCCGGCGACCATGTCCGGGTCGAACTGGGTTCCGGCGTGGCCTCCGAGCTCGGCAATTGCGGCCTCCCAGGACACCGGCCGGCGGTAAGGACGGCTCCCGGTCATCGCATCGAGGGCATCGACGACGGCGAAGATCCGTGCCCCGGGGGCGATCTCGAGGCCGGCCAGGCGATCCGGATAGCCGGTCCCGTCCCAGCGCTCGTGATGGGAGCGGACCACGTTGCGCCCCTCGCCCTGAAGAAGCGGAAGCGAGGCGACGAGCTGCTCACCGACGATCGGATGGCGGTGAAGCTCGCGGCGCTCCTCCGGATCGAGCGGGCCGTTCTTGAGGACGATCCGGTCGGGGATCGTGAGCATTCCGAGGTCATGGAGCCGGAAGCCCCATTCGAGCGTCGGGTCGTCGGTGAGCGCCGGCTCGACTTCGAGCGCGAGGCGCATGGCATATGCGGTGACCCGCTCCGAGTGACCGGTGGCACCGAGCCCGCGCGCATCGAGCGCGGCGCTCAGGCCGATCAGCGTCTGGCGGTGGGCGTCGTACTGCTCCTCGTGCTGCTGGTGGCCCATCGCGGCGAGGCGCTGGATCTCCGCGCTGTGCGCCGTCCGCGAGTCGTTCGACGCGTCCGCTCCGGCGAGCCCCGTCGACTGCTCCAGCAGGCTGAGCAGCTCGAGCGCGTCGAGTGGCTTGCGGAGGTACGCCGTCGCGCCGGCTTCCATCGCCCGTGCTCTGGCCTCGGTCGAGCCGCTGATCATGATCACCGGCAGGAGTTTCGTCCGCGGGTTCTCGCGGAGTCGCTGACAGTAGAAGAGCCCGTCGATTCCGGGCAGCCCGATGTCGAGCAGGATCGCGTCGGGGACGCGTTCCGTGATCAGGCGCTCGGCCTCGATCACGTGATGCGCCTCGCTGACCCTGAACCCGTCGAGCTCGAGTGTGGTTCGGACGAGCTCGCAGACAGCGAGATCATCGTCAACCACGAGAACGTGCACCTTCGGCACTGTGGCACCCCCGTTCGTAGGTTCAACTCCCCTCTTCGGCAGCAGCCGCGAATTCTTTAGCGGGAACTGCCCGAAGCCGGAACCGCTGGTCTAGAGCCGAGCGGCGGGGAGGTACGACCGACGGCCGGATCAACCCGACTATCCAAAGAGCTCGAGCTCGTTTAGTGTCGCAGGCGAACAGTCTGGCGCGGGCAACGACCAGGGAGGGATGCGGCATGATCAGAGGATCCAGAGCGCTCGTGAGGCGGATCGGTGCGGTCGGAGTCATCGCCGCCCTGGTCTGCGGGGCGGCGGACGCGAGCACCGCCACGGCGCCGGCCAACCTCGTGGTGAACGGCGACTTCGCCCTCCCGGCCTCCGCCTTCAGCAACGGCCTCGTCGGCTTCCTCTCGCCGGCGGGCTACACGGTGAACAAGCTTCCCGTGAAGCGGATCCCGGGATGGGCGATCCTCGAAGGATCGACGAACGGCGCTCCCAACCCGAACGCGGGCGGCGCGGTCGTATTCCAGAAGGCGCGCCTTCAGGCCCCGGACGGGTCGGCCCAGTCGCTGGAGCTGTCGAACAACGGCCCGGGGGCCATCTCCGAGACGGTGAAGACGACCGCCGGCGCGAGCTACCTCCTGACCTGGTACGGCGCGGGCTACCCCGACGGAAAGTCGGTGAAGATCATCAAGGTCTCGTGGGACAACTCACAGATCGCGGCACCGTCGGCCAAGGGCGGCTCCGGCGCGAACATGGGGTGGACGGTCCACCACGAAGTCGTCAAGGCAACGGGAGCAACCTCCATCCTCGAGTTCGCCGACGCCACGAGCCCGACGGATTCCTACGGCCCCCTGGTCGGGGCGGTCTCACTGGTCAAGCAAGCCGGCTAGGAACCGTTGTCCGCCCTCGACGACGGGCAAAGACTCGCCCGGTGGGGGACATCCGGGACTTCCGGGCGGTCACGCGGCCGCTGGATCGGTGCGCTTCGCAACACGGTCGGCGGGAACCTGGACGTGTCGAAGAACGAGATCGTCGTCCATGAGACCCCGGTCGGCCGCGGAGACGGCCCGGACGCGCCTGTCTGCTCGGGCTTCGCGCCCGGCGGCGACCAGACTCGTCCGAAGTGGTCGACAACGTGGTCGGCGCAAACCTGATCTGCCACAACAACTCTCCGGGCGCCAGGTGGGCGATAGCGGCGGCGGACCGAACACGGTCGACGGCAACAAGATCGAGGAGTGCTCCGGGCTCTGATCCGCAGGGGAATCTCTGTCTGAGAGGCGGTAAAGCCGCCAGAAGAATGCGAAACAGGGAGGCCGATCTGGGCCTCCCTGCTTCGTGTTGGTGCCTGCACAAGTAGGGTTTCCGCCGTGTGGCTCTCGGCTCGATGGAGCATGGCGACTCTCGCGGCGGTAGCGGTGCTCGGCGCCGGCACGACAGGTGTGGCGGGCAGCGTCGTCACGCCTCCGACGCTGACCCCGGCCCTGATCCGCTACTGGACAGCCGTTGCGAAGTGCGAGACCGGCGGCGGCGGAGCTCCGAAGTGGGACTGGGGCTCGAAGCACCGGCCAAACGAAGGCACCCTCTACGAAGGCGGCGTCGGTTTCAGCACACCGATGTGGAAGCTCTGGGCCGGGGAGCTCGGTCTGGTCACGCTGTACCCGGATGCGTTCGACGCCCCGGCGCGCGTGCAGATGACGGTCGCGCAGTACGGGGCCTCGGTGCACAAGGCCCAGTGGGGCTGCAAGCCGTAGACGCTCCTCGACCCGGAGCGCTGCTCGTCGAGATTCGATGGCGGGATACCGGCATTAGACGGCTGAGTGCTATACGGCGGTTTCTGCCGTGCGTGCGAGCCCGAGCGTCGGGCCGTGGGCCGCGAGGTGGGCGAGCGCGGCGTCTCGGCGGCTGAACACTTTGACACGCCACATCAATCCGTCCCTGCCGGTCGTGAGCCAGAAGTGGGTGGCATCGCTCATCCGGCCCGGCCCGGGGCGGTACTGCACCCGGCCTCTCGAGAGAACGGCGTTCGGGTCGAGCGTCTCGTGCGTCCAGACGCTGACGCTGTAGACACCGTCCTGGTAGGCCGCTCTCACCGCGGCAACCGTCTCGTCGGGGCCAAGCGGAGCGCCCGCCGTCAACGAGTCGATGATCGAATCATCAGTGCAACACGCACGCATCGCGACCCAGTCGAGTGACCGAATCGCCAGATTGAACCGCGCCACGACCGCACTGAGCGCGTCATCACTCGACGCAGGGACATGACTCATTCCGGCCGCAGCGTAACAGCGCCTGCCGGCCGCCCGACCGACGATACGGCGGCGACCCACGCCATGCGCGCGCGACCCGAATCGCCAACCGGTGAGACCCGCTTGTGCAAGACTTTCCGCGATGGCGAGCCTCAAGTTCGTCGTGTCTGTGTTGACTGTCTCGGTGACAGCGGCAGCGCTCCTCACGGTCTCGAGCGGAGCGGCGAAATCGCCTGGGTGGTCGGGCTCGGCATCGTGCACGATCACCGTGAAGGGGCCGGGCTACGAGCACTCGGAGACCCAGAGGTGGCGGATCGGCGGGCACACCACGGTCCAGGGGAGCTTCCTCTTCGTCCCCTCGCAATGGACCGATACCGGGAGTGGTTCGTCGCATGTAACGCAGGGTGACCAGTCGAGAGACATCACGTGGACGGTCAAGGCCGCCGCCCCCGGGAAGTTCCAGTTCGTCGTGCGAGCCTCGGACGGCAAGCTGCTCATCGGTCAGGCGAACGCCCAACTCCGCGTCCAGAACGGCATCACCGGGACGCAGCAGCTCACGATCGGAGGGGTCGCCCAGACACCGGGCCCGGTCGGGCTCGAGGCGTTCGAGACGCAACTCCCGCGGATCGTCGTCTCCCCGACGCGAACCACAGTCTCGGGCTCGACGGGGCCGAGCCGGGTAGTCGGGTCCTTTGGCCCGTTCCAGCCGGGCGCCGCGACAGCGACGAAGAGCTGCTCCTGGCATTTCTCAAAGTCCTAGCTCGAACTCGAACCCGGCGGCTCGCGAGTGCGGGTAGGTCGTCGAGAGGAGCGGCGATCGCCGCCCCTCTCGACTGAGTCGGTTACGTCACGGTGATCGTCCCGTGCATCCAGGGATGCACGACACAGAAGAACGAGAGCTTCGTGCCTGCCGGCGCTGTCACCTTGATCGAGATCGACCGGTGCTTCGCTCCTTCGATCGCGATGCTGTCCCCGGGGCCGTCGAGGCCGGGCTTGCCATGGTCGACGCTCCAGTGAGCGATGTCATTCGACGGTCCGGGCGGAGCCTTGGGGTTGCGGATCAGCCCCCCGATGATTGCGTTGCAGACCTTGTTCCCGCCGTTTTCGCACGCATCGATCTGTGCGTCGGTCGTCGGAAGGTTCTTTCGGGCGACGACCGAGATCGTGTGCGGCTCTGAGGTCGGCGTTCCCTCGTAGGTGAACGTCAAAGTCGAGCCGCTCTTGACCGAGATCGATCCCGGCGAGAAGAACATCCTGTCCGTCACGCTTCGGTTGATGACGTAGGTCTGGCCTTTGTCGGCGGCCTTGATCGTGACTCCGGCCTGACGGTTTGACCCGAGCGCAGCGCTCGTCACGAGAAACGCGACGAGAACGACGGCGGTGCCCCCGTTCACTAGGTGCCTCTTGCTCATTTCCATCCTTTCGAGTCGCTCTCCGGTCGCGGCGTCGTGCCCCACGTCCAGCGCCGTGGTGTGCGACACCTGCCCTGCGCTCGGAAGGATCCGAAAGCGCACTTAAGTCGCGCTTAAGGCCGAACGCCTCGTACACGGCTCATCGCCCATCTCGACTCGAGAAATAGCCCCGGAGGAACGGGGCTTTCGTCATGCGCCCGCGGTTCGGGGCGATCGCAAAGCACGCCCGGCCCCTATTGGCGTTTCAACCGCTCGGGCAAGCACTCGATGTAACGCGGCACCTCCACGAGGGTCGCCTCCCCTCCGACCCGTCTTCCTCCCCCGGCTGGCCTGCCCAAAGTCGATGGCTCGTGTGATCGCCCTGTAAAGCGCTGCTGCTCTAGGCATGAAGTTGCGGTATCGGGGAACCACCGTTCTCGACAGTAGGTAACTCGATCCTTTGGAGGTATGAGATGAGGCACCGTCAGAGACGGGGTTGGTGGAGGCGCGCGCTCGGTGGACTGGTCGCCGCTTCGGTGGCAGCGGTGTGTTGCGTCGCGATCGCGAGCGCGGATGTTCCGAGCAACACGAATAGCCCAACGATCAGCGGCACCGCGAGCGTGGGCGGGCAGTTGACCGCCTCGACGGGGACCTGGAACGGGACGGTGAGCTCGTTCTCGTATCAGTGGCAGCTTTGCGACTCGTCGGGAAGCGGCTGCGCCGCGATCCAGGACGCAACCGCGAAGATCTTCGGCGTCCGCAGCAGCGACGCCGGACACACGCTGCGGGTGATCGTCACGGCAACCAACTCGAGCGGATCGGCGAGCTCCACCTCGGCCGCCACCTCGGTCGTGACCAACTCGAGCACGACCACGACCATGACGACCACCACCACAACCACGACCTCGGCGCACAACAAGGCACCCACGCTGAGCTACGTCTCCCTCAGGCGCGTCGGAGCGAGGGTTTACGCTCGCTTCCACAGCTGTGACGACTCGACCAAGGCGATCACCGTGATCGAGACCGATCACAAGACGGGTCAGGCGTCCTATACGCGGCGCTTCTCGGTCGCCGGGCGCCCCTGCGGAACACACGCCCGCACCTGGCTGCTCGCGCCTCGCTTCCGCCACGGCCACTACATCTCAACACTCCGCGCCGTCGACAAAGCGGGAGCATCAAGCCGCAGCGTCTCACGGAGCCTCTACCACTCGTAAGGCCTACCCGGGCGGGAGATGGCTCAGCACCATAGCCGTCTCCCGCCCGCCCTCGCTGGTTCTGCCCTAAGGCTTCGTGATGTTGTGGACTTCGAGCACCTCTGGTTCGCCCGGATTGATCCCGAGTTCGGTGACGATCGGCATCATCTTCGCGCCGAACGCGTCGAGGTGCTCCTGGGTATCCCACACCTGACTGACCTTCATCTGGTCGCCTGATCCGAAGCAGATCTCGTACTCGAGTCCTTCGGCGGGGTAGACGCCTGCCTCGGTCATCCGCTGCACGGCTTCGTCGTACTGCGCAGCCGTCAGCGACGGGGGAGCAAACCGGATCAAGACACTCATGCCGTTTCTCCATTCTCGGGGGCGTTCGAGCGTACCCGGATCGCCCGACGAGAGGCGAGCGCGGCGGTCTCGCCGAGACGGGCGACTACGTCGTCGGGTATCCCGTCGCGCGGATCCCCGAAAGGAAGAGGCGAGCGCCAAATCGGTTACCTGTAGTGGCTGAAGGAGGTCCCGACCCGTCCATTGGGCTGTAGGAGATCCTGACCGCTGGCGCCCGCCAAAACGGATCCTGGCAGAACCACCCGGGAAGTCTTGCCTAGGTAGATCTTCCCGCGTCACTTTTACAAGCCGAACATCACGCGCGTACAGGGCGGTGACAGTGATCCGCGAACTAGAGACACAGCACGGGGCGCTTGCGGTGGCCCCGTGCGTTTCCCGGGCGACGGTTTCATCCCCTATGGCCGTCGCCCGGGCTCATCAAGCGCTCACGAACGCGTGACGCCGACGCCGCCATGGTCGCCGGTTGCCTCGCGGCCCTCGGTGGCTCAGGGGGTGAGAACGCCCTGTGGTCGCTGCGGGAGATCCTCGCAGGCGAGGATCGGCGGCCACGGGTCGCGCGCTCTTGACGGCGGGGTCTAGTGTCGCCGAGCGAAGCGCTCGGCTTCGCGACGGGACGAGCAGCCCTGCATGTCGACGATCTTGCCGTCGCGGAACGTGAGCACCTGGTAGCCAGCCTGACGCCGTCCATCGGTGCCCATCCACTCGCTCGACCCGATGATCTTGTTGTCCCCGACCTGCTGGAACTCGGGGCGGACCTGGAGACGGTTCTCTGCCCTCTTCTTGATCTGGTGCTTCATCGTCTCGAGCGCCTCGTCGGGGCCATGACACGCTGGCGTCTGCTTCCACCACAGGTGCCCGTGGGAGACGCCGCGCCACTCCGAGTCGTCCGCCATCAGGGCGGCAAACGGTTCGGCGTCTCCTTCGTTGAGTGCGTCGCTCGCTGCGCGCAGCTGATCGATCATTCGAGCCTTCTATCCGTGGTACGGGTTCGTGACCGGGAACAACGATCCGCCGTGCCCGACGGTGATCGAACCCACTCCGCCGGGAGGGACGAGCGCACTGACGAGGTAGACGCCCCGGCCATTGGGATTGGCGTAGGTTGTCGTTGACCGGTCCCCTTCAGGACACGTGATCTTCACGAACACATGCTTCTCGACGACGGCACGACCAGACGCATCACGGAGTTTCCAGGCAACCGCGACGTGAGTGCCGGGCGGCCCAGGCTGCACCATACGGGTCAATGTGGCCTTGACCCCAGCCGTCGCACCAGCCCCGATCACGACGACAGCACCCAGCGCGAACAACGCACCTAACCCGACGAGCGAACGACGCATCATCACCATCGATCCTAGCCTGAGCACCGAGACGGGCGAGGGATTTAGGGCCGTTCCGGGCAGGCGCGCCGACGTGGGGCGCCCAGGGATCGAATCCACCGCGGCGACGACAGCCTCGGGGTCGTCAACGTCACCGACGCCGAAGCTGTGGACGACTGAATACCCAGACTGGCTCCGACACGAACGTAAGGGTCTATTCCCCGATGTCCTCTCGTGCGAGGCCATTCACCGGCAGGCGGATAGGGGGAGTATCCGCCTGGTGAGGAGACCCGAAGTGGGCGGGCTGGGAAAAAGGGAGGAACACACCCTCGCGTCGTTTCCGAGCCCTCATCCGCATCCGCGTCTCGCCGGTGGTTTCCTTCGCTCGACTATTCCAAACCAGCGCAGGAAGCCTAGGCGTTGCGGGGTATAGCTAAGGCGGGTGGGAGGTAGCTGCGGCGGTCTCCCACCCATAACGCGCACCTCGTCTAATGCGGATCGCCCGTCCCGCTCGGCACGGGCTCGACCAGGATCGAGGATTAGGCCGTCGATGTCAGGCAAGTTCGGCTCGATGATCTCGACGAAGTGGTTGCGGCCGGTCTCGCGCTCCATGACGTCGCCGAGCCCAAGATCGTTGCCGTCGCGATCGAAGAAGACGAAGGACGGCACGGCTCGGGAGCCTACTCCGGACCCGGCCGGACATGTTCAAACGGCCCGGGCGGCTTGAGAGTTCGCCAGCGCCGCCGCTCCTGCGAGTCGACCATCCGGCAGGAGATCTCATGCGGTGGCAGCCGCGATTGCGGGTACACGCGATAGGGTTCGCGCCTGACGTGTGAGCTCTTCGTACGTCGTGTTCACGGACCGTTTTCACCACCTGGGTTCAGGGTGAGTGCTTGCTCAAGTGTGGATACGCGGTTGAGGCCGGCGAGGACGCCCGTGAGTTCGAGGGCACGTTCGACGATCGGGGTTGAGGCGAGGACGAGATTGAACTCACACCCGCCCTCGTCGGCGCGCTTCTTGGCGGTGACCAGGGCGGTGATTGTGGACGAGTCGACGAACTCGGTGGAAGAGAGATCAACGATCAGGTGAGTACAGCCATTTAGCGCCAGCGTGAGCGTCTTCCTGAGTTCAGCCGCTGAGCTGAGGTCATGCTCGCCCGCAAGGACGACAAGGACGGTATCCGGTCGCGGCCGACGAACCTCAACCGTCGGCGGAGAAAACGAGACGAAGCCGTTCATTCTGACCCTCCCGAAGTCGCATCTCCTATGTGGTATAACTTCTCGCGCAAGAAAATACACGCAAAAAGATGCGTATGTCAAGCTCAGACAGCAAACACACATGGCGGTTCCTCTCCAACCACACACAGGTCATGCTCTGCCTCCACCGGAACCCCGACGCGCGCTTCCGCGATCTCGCCCAGAGCATCGGGATCACTGAGCGCTCCGCCCAAGGAATCGTCTCCGACCTGATCGAAGCCGGCTACATCACCCGCGAAAAAATCGGACGACGCAACCGCTACACCGTCAACCCCGACGTCGCTATGCGCCACCCGGCTCAAGGGGGCCACGACATCGGCGAACTCCTCGAGCTCCTCAAAATGGAAGACGAGAACGCCTAAGCCAGAGAGCGGGCCGGGCGGCTCGAGAGTTCGCCAGCGCCGGCGCGCAACCCGGCCCGCGCCGAGAAACTGCCAGACGCCCTCTCCTAGGGACGAAGTCAGTCGAGGTTCGTCGAGCGGCTAGGGAACCGCTTTCGACCGACCTTCACGACAGCCTTGAGCGCCGTGCCTCAAGCCGGGCCAGCGCCAAGCACTCGGGGACGCCTTCCGGGCACTTGACCACGATGCTTACCTCGCCGACCTCGATCCTCCCGGAGAAGCGGTCACCGATCGCCAACCCGGTGAGCGTTCGCGAGCGACCGAGCGCGTTCACGCGCATCTTCCGAGGCTCGATGAACATTCCGGCAGAAAGCTCCTTCTCGGGTACGTAGTGAAGCAGGCTCGCGGCGAGAAGCCAACTCGATCGGATGCGCTCCATCCGACTTGTCTGGATCTCCACTTGCTTCCGTTCCGGCCCGACCAGGCAGCGAATCGTGACCGAGACCGGATCGTTCGCCCACCCCGCGTATCCATCGATCTCGAGATCCTCGATCGGGGCGGTCGCAGCTGGAACGACCAGTCCCCCGCCGAACGCCTTCTCGAGACGTTGGGCCGTGGCAAGTCCGTGTCGCTGCTCGGCCATCGCTCGAAACCTACTCGGGATGTTTCGCGCAGGCACGCCGACGTCGGGGCCTGGTGACCGGATCCACCGCGGCCACGACACGCTCGAGGTCGTGACCGTCACGAGCGCCGAGACGGGCGACGACGCGGACGGGTACCTCGTCGTGCGTGTCAGCGGACCGCCGCGGGCTGCCTGATCCCCGGGTCGGGAGCGCGCTCAGTTTGCGCGGCTGCTTCTCGGGGGAAGCGAGGCGTTATGCTGCCCCGGCGTCACGGCAGGTGTGGGGCCGCGACGCCGGGGTGAGAGCAACGCTTGGGAGGATCGCGTGCGTTGCTCGGGGTGCCTCACTCGGCAGATCGGCACCCATCCTTTCGACCCCCCAAAAACTCTCGTGCGCGATTTATAGATAACCGTCTTACGATAGATCCATAGATAACCGTCTCACAATTCAGTTCGGAAAACAAGGGCTCGCCGGGTTGTTGCGGTGACCCGAAGCTGAATCCGGGTATTTGCTGTTGGTGGCCTGTTGAGTCGTGCGAGCCTGCAGAACCACGCCCTCGGAAACAGCCAGACGAAAAAGCGGGCCGGATGGCTTGACAGAGTTCGCCAGCGCCGCGGCGCAACCCGGCCCGCGCGAGGGAATCCTGACGGACTCGAGCGCGCCTCGCTAGTCGTCCATTACGGACGATTCTCGACGTCTGAGCTCGGGAGCACCGGCGTGTGCACGCGACGCTCAAACGTGCCCTGTCTGACACGTATGACCCGCCTATCTAAGCCAAAACGGCTCAGGTAGACGGGCCATAATGCGCCCGGCAGGAATCGAACAAGCCTGCAAATAAGCACTTTCTCTGCGCCGAGGACAGCACCGGGGACAGCACCGTGTGAGCTGATCCGCGCCGATTTGACGCAGCTCGCCTACTCAAAGACATTCGGATTAGTCTCGGCCGACGGACGAGTGGGACCAGTTCTGGTTCCCGGTCTTTCACCGGGGATGAATCGGCGCCGAGGCGACCGAGGTCGCTGAGGGACTCGCCTCGTTATGGCCGGCGTGGCGCTCCGGCCGCATCCAAGGTCTGAGGACCTGATCTCCGGCAGAGGCCGTCAGTACGGAGGCCGCAGGCCCGGGAGCATCGGGAAGTGGCGCACGTTCGTGGTCACCAGATCTGCCTCGAGGAGTAGCGCCGTCGCGGCGATGAGGTAGTCGGCGTCGTCGATCCCGCTGTAAGCGCGCCGATGCTTGCGCGCCAACTCGCCGGCCGCGCGAGCGACGTCCTCGCCGATCGGGATCCAGGCGATCGCCGAGAAGAACCGCTCGAGCGTCGAGAGCTCGTCGTCTCGCACTCCTGCGACCAGTTCGAACCGCACGACCTCACTGGCGGCAATGGTCTCGTCGTCCTCGACGAGCCCCCTCAAGAGGTCGACTGCGGCTTGGTCGCCTCGCAGGTGGTCGATTGCGACCGTCGTGTCGAGCAGCTTCACTCGAGCCCGAGGCGGCTCAGACGCTCACTGAGATCGCCGCGCACCGAGTCCACGTACTCGCTCCCGGTGAAAGCGCGGCTGCGCCACGAGCCGGCGCTCGCTTCGAGTGCCAGCAGTTTGTCGGCCTTCGTCGGCTGTCCAAACGTGGTTCGCACAGCGCGTCGCACAAGCTCGGACCGCGAGGCGCCGGTGGCCTGGGCCACACGATCGAGCAGCTCGAGCTCGTCGTTTCCGAGGTAGATCTGCGTTCTTCCCACGGCGTCACTATACACCACTATGTGTCGCAGTTCACACGCGGAGCAGTTCGGCGTGGTTGAGCTCGGCCTCGTCGGCGAGCACGTGGCAACCAGGCAATACATCGACCGTCGCGTCGCCGAAGGCAAAACCCACCGAGAAGCAACCCGCCTACTGAAGCGCTACCTCGCCCGCCACCTCTACCGCGTCATTCAAAACGCGACGCCGCTCACGACTTGACAGTCATAGGAGATTCAGTGCGGGAGACGAGATCGGTTTCCGTGTCCAAGCGAATGTCCTCGACGGCCAGTGGTTCAACAGTGGGTCATGGCACCCGATCATTCAGGTGACCGACACGGACAACCTTTACCCGTTTGCCGGCACGGTCGGGCTCGGTCTCGCGCCGAGCGTCGGCCGGTTCGACGACCTCTACGCCGGCACGATCCCAGGACGCACAGGCGTGTACATCAGTCCTCTCGGTGCCCCGCTGTCCCGCAGAGGCTAATCAGACGCTGATCTGGCGTTCTGAAATACCGACCGGTCGCAGCACCAAGATCATCCTTGTAACGACATCGGCGAATTTGGAGCGGTGCGACGCAGCGATCTCGGTCATGCCGGGTTACACGTCGCCCAGCCTTCTAGCGACAGCGAACCGCGTCTTCCCGATCACCACCACCCTAAAAGCACAGATTCCCGGGACCCTCTGGACACATGCGCGGCTACCTACCGATTAACCACGCCCATCCAGGCTCCGCGCAATCTGCGCGTCTCTCTCTCGTTCATTTCGCTGTGTTTCCGCCTGCCCGACCCGGACGAACATGCCTGCAGCGAAAATCGTGGCGACGGGCCACCACATCTTGAAGTAGTGGAGCGTCCCGAACTTGATTGCACCAGCGCCGGTTGCCCTGAAGGATAAGTAGAAGAGAGTGGCTACCAACCAACTGGCGAGAACGACGGTTACTAACAAGCGGTGCCGTCCACGTTGCAGCGCGAATAGCGCCCCGGGGAGCGCCAAGATCGTCCAGAACATGTCTGCGAGCAACGGGGACCCGGGCTGCCCCTCGCCGAAGGCTAAGGGGCTGAAGAACATCCCGATCGCGGAGCGGGGAATCTTCCGGAGGTTGTATGCACCGAGCTGCTCGTCGTTCACTCCGGCCGCTGCGCCCACCCCTTTGTGTAACGAGTAGGGAGTCGTCAGCGGGGAGCCAAAGGCTTGCCAGTGCGCAGTGAAGACCGGAATCGCGACCACGAATGCGGTCGCGCCGGCGACAATGAGTGGCCGCCAGTTTGCGGGGCTAGAACGCGAGTGCAGCGCTGCGACCACGCCGATCGCGCCGAGCCAGAGAACGTCCGCATATCGGGCGGAGAATCCCCACGCAACTAGGGCCCCGATCGCATACGGGTGCCACCTTGCGGGGTGCGGAGAGGTGGCGAGGAGAAGGAGGCCCGGGAGCGCGACCAGCGAGACGGTCGAGTTCCAGGGCGTCAGGCAGTAGACGACGAGCGGCGTGGCAAAAACGAGGCCAAAGCCCGCGATCCCGGCTGCAACCCGACCGAAAAGACGGCCCGCCACGACAAAGCTGGTCGCCGCTGCGAAGACGAAGGCCATCCCATCGAAGATCATCCAAGGATCAGAGTTCAGACCTAGCCATAGGAATGGAACCGCGACGATCGGATAGCCGAGGCCGTAGAGAAAATCGTGCGTCGGTAGGGAGAAGTGCGACAGGTCGTGAGCCATGACGAGATACGCGCCCTGGTCGAAGTAGTTGAACCAGCCTCGGGCGGATGCCACTCCCGGCCGCGTGGGCTCTATGAGGTAGCGGTAGGCGTAGAACTCCGCGGACAGAATCAGGAGCAGCGCCAGGAGCGGGTCCACACGGCGAAGCCGCTGGCGGGCATGCGATGTCACGCCATCTGTCGTAGCCATGAGCGCGCGGATCATGTCACGCGCTGTAGCTTCCCTTGCTCCCGTCCGGCCCCAGGACAACCGAAAGGAACCTGGATGCCGACCTACAAACTCCTCACCGAGACCGGCGAAGATCTCGGCCCGTTCCGCGCCGGAACACCGACATGGAACCCTGGTGACAGGATCCACCGCGGCCTCGACACGCTCGAGGTCGTCACCGTGACCGCCGCTGAGGCTGTGGACGATGTGGATGGGTACCTCGTTGTGCGCATCACCGAACCGCCGCGCGCCTGAGTGTCGATTCGGCGCGTAACGTCCCACGCGTGGCCGGCGGGACCACTGGGAGCTGCGCGCCGAATCGATGTATCCCCAGGTGTCTCGTGCCACGCGAGGAGTGCGGCAGAGACAGCACGGCGCATACCCGAAAGCGGCTCGGAGTAAACCACTCCCGGCCGAGGCGGGTTGGGGCGCGCATGGGCCGAACGGCTGATAGCCAGCTCGGACAGCTAGTAGGCCGGTTGCAAATGGCCTCGATGGCGTGAGAGACTCCGCTCGACGTCGGAGTCCTCCCAAAGTGCCCGACGTCTTGAGTGCTGTGCAGGTTGCGGCGAACGGAGCCGGGCAACGGTCGCGGGGATCGTTGCCCGGCTCATCATTCGCTCACAACGCGCCGTCAGGGTCCCGGGCAGAGTTCGGGAGGTAGAGCGGCGACCTACCAGAAGGATCGCGCCCCTCCCGAGCCCTTTTCCAGATCAAACGTCGGGCCGGGCGGCTTGACAGTTCGCCAGCGCGGCGGCCCAACCTGACTTGCACTTCGTCTGCGGCTTGAACCGTGTAGCGGGGTGTTGACTTCGAGTTCTGGGGGGCAGAGAATCGCCGCAAGCGGCTTTGGCAGGCCGGGGTCAAACCTGATGGGAGCGTAAATGCGGTTTCCGAGAAGTCGGAATGTGCGTGTGCTGGTCGGTGTGTGCTTGGTTGTCGGGATCGGGGCGGTCGCGACGGTCGTGCAGGCAAGCATTGGTAGCGGAGGTGTGATTCAGGGCTGTTACGACAGTGGCGGCAACTTGAGGGTCGTTTCGGGGTTGCCGTGCCCGAAAGGCTTTACGGCGTTGCAGTGGAATCAGACCGGCCCGACAGGGCAAACCGGGGCAACAGGCACGACCGGAGCCACGGGCGCTATTGGGGCCACTGGCGCGGCAGGGGCGACAGGGTTGACGGGCGACACCGGATCACCCGGCGCGGCCTCGACAGTGCCCGGCCCGACCGGCACGACCGGCGCGACCGGAAACACCGGCCCAGCAGGTCCCGACAGCATTGATGCGCTGCAAGGGACACCCTGCACCTTTGACGGCCACCAATCGACGCTCAACGTAAATATCGACTCGACAAGCGGGGCCGTCACGATGACCTGCGCCCCCGTCTACAAAGTCAGCGTCACCGTCACCGGCGGAACCATCACGAACGTGAACTTCATTGACGATACGCTCGGTGCTAACCACGAATTCGACCACGTGAGCTCCGCCTCGGTGTTGCTGGCCAAAGGCACATTCGTGGACGTCGAACTGCAAAGCGGCGATATGCATTTTGGCGGCGGCAAGCCCTTCACCTATACCTGCCCCGGGGGCTTGCCGCAATCGGCCACTGCAGCCCCCGCGTCCATATCCGGCACGTACTACGAGGACATTCCGAATGACTGCGTGGTAAACGCCCTGAGCAGCGACTACGCCATCACCGCCAGCTTCTCCGGCTAGAGGCACACAACCAAAAGAAGACCGGGGGCCGGTCAACACGACGGCCCCCGTCTCTTCACCGGGAGCGAATCAATCGGCCGGGCGGCTTGAGGGTTCGCCAGCGCCGATGCGCAACCGGGCCCGCGCGACTGAATCCTGATGGACTCGAGCCCGCGCCGCTAGTCGTTCCATTTAAGACCTTTCTCGACGTCCGCAGCGTGTATGCACCGGCGTGTGCACGCGACGCTCAAACGTGCCCTCTCTGACACGTATGACCCGCCTATCTAAGCCAAAACGGCTCAGGTAGACGGGCCATAATGCGCCCGGCAGGAATCGAACCTGCGACCTTTCGCTCCGGAGGCGAACGCTCTATCCCCTGAGCTACGGGCGCCGGAGGCTGAGTAGTGTAGCCCCATGGAGCTCGCCGCCAGGATCGCCGTCCTTCGGCTCGCCGAGACGTTCACGATCGCGCGCGAGTCGCAGGATGTGGCCGAGGTCGTCGAGGTCGAGGTCCGGCACGGCGAGGTCTCGGGGTTCGGAGAGGCTGCGCCGATCGCGCGGTACGATCAGACGGCGGCCTCGGGGCTCGCGTGGCTCGAGAGCGTCGAGCTCGGCGATGACCCGTGGGCGCTCGACGAGATCGCGGACGGTCTGCCGCCGGGCGAGCCCGCGGCGCGGGCGGCGCTCGATGCGGCGCTCTACGACCTGCAGGGAAAGCTCGCCGACGTTCCCGTCTACAAGCTGCTCGGGCTGCGGCGGGCTGGACCGCAGACCTCGTGGACGGTCTGGCTCGGCGACCCCGATGACATGGCCCGACGGGCCGAGGCGGCGGAGCAGAAAGGCTTCGGGCGGCTCAAGTTGAAGCTCGGTGGGCGCGACGGGCTCGACCTCGAACGCGTCCGGGCCGTCAGGAGCGCAACGACGCTGCCGCTTCAGGTCGACGTCAACGAGTACTGGACGCTCGAGGAGGCGCTCGAGCTCTTGCCGCAGCTGCCGATCGAGTACTGCGAGCAGCCGCTGCCCGCCGGCGACCCCGGTGGCCCGGAACTGAAGCGCCGTTCGCCCGTCCCGATCTACGTCGACGAGGACTGCCACATGCTCGCCGACGTCGCGCCGTGCGCCGAGCGTGCGCACGGGATCAACCTCAAGCTCGCGAAATCCGGCGGGATCCGCGAGGCTGTGCGGATGGCGAACGCCGCCCGCGCTCTTGGACTCCACGTGATGCTCGGATGCATGGTCGAGTCCGGCCTCGGGATCTCGGCCGCCGCGCAAATCGCCAGCCTCTGCGACCACGTCGATCTCGACGGAAACCTTCTGCTGGCCGAGGACCCATGGCCGGGCGTCGAGTTCGCCGGCGGCATGCAGCTCCCCGCCGATAGCCCGGGCCTCGGTGTTGGCCGAGCGTAGGCTCCTCATCCTCGCGGAGGGCTACTCCGACAACCCGCACTACGTGAAGACCGGGCGCGGCGTCCTGCGCTACAAACCGGAAGAGGTCGTCGCCGTCCTCGACTCCGAGCGCCCCGGCAAGAGCCTCGAAGGCTTCCCGATCGTCGCCACCGTCGCCGACGCGCTCCCGCTCGGCGTCACGACGGCACTCGTCGGCGTCGCGACCAAGGGCGGTCGCTTCCCGCCCGCCTGGCGCGAGCTCCTGAAGATCTGCATCGAAAACGGGCTCGACGTGGAGAGCGGCTTGCACGAGTTCATCTCCGACGATCCCGAGCTCGCCGGGCTCGCTGCAGTCCACGGTGTCGAGTTGCGCGACCTCCGCAAGCCGCCCGCCGGGCTGAACACGCCGACCGGCGAGAACCTCACCCACGACTCGAAGGTCGTGCTCACCGTCGGTTCCGACTGCGCGATCGGGAAGATGACCGTCTCGCTCGAGTTCGACCGCGAAGCCCGCCGGCGAGGGATCGAGAGCCAGTTCGTGCCGACCGGCCAGACCGGGATCGCGATCGCGGGGTGGGGGATCTCGATCGACGCGGTCGTCGCCGACTTCCTCGCCGGCGCGACCGAGCAGCTCGTGCTCGGCGGCATCGAGCGCGGGGGAGAGCTCCTCTGGGTCGAAGGGCAAGGCTCGCTCCTCCATCCGGCCTACTCTGGCGTCACGCTCGGGCTCCTGCACGGCAGCGCGCCGCACGCCCTCGTCCTCTGCCACAAGGCCGGCCAGCGCTACGTCGACGACAACGAGCTCTTCCCGATCCCGCCGCTCTCCGAGATCGTCGAGCTCCACGAGCACATGGCCCTGATCGCGCGACCGGCGAAGGTGGTCGCGATCGCCCTCAACACCAGCGATCTCGACGACGACGCGGCCCGCGCCGCGGTCGCCGAAACCGAGGCGGAGACGGGACTTCCGGCCGGGGATCCGGTACGCTTCGGTGTGGCCGGGATCGCGGATTCCGTCCTCGAAGCGGTCGGGTTGAAGGTCTAGGAAACCAGCGGTCTAGCGGTCAGGGGAGCATGGGAAAGGTATTCGCGGCGCTCGCGTGCGTCTGCGCGGCGCTCGTGCCGTGCAGCTCTGCTGCGGCCAACCTGATCGTCGGGATCAACGACGACGTCAAGTACGAGTCGACGGTGCCCGCGTTCTTCATGCCGACGATGAAGGCGGACGGGCTGAAGCTGAACGCGCTCACGCTCCGCTGGGACGACACCCAGCCGACCGCGATCGACCCGCTCCTCGCCGGTTACATCACTTCGGTGGTTGCGGCCGCTGCCGCATCGGGAGTCACCGTCGAGTTCGACCTCTACCCGCTGCACTCGCAGGCCTTCACCGACGGGCTCCGCTGCACGCCTTCGGCGAGCCCCGTGGCGTGCGGCGACACGACGGCGATCCAGGAGTTCGCCGCCTGGGCCGCGAGCGTGGCCCAGATGTTTCCGAGCGTCCACCAGTTCATCGTCGGGAACGAGTGCAACCAGCCGCTCTTCTTGAACCCGCAGTGGAACACGAGCGGCCAGAACCAGTCCGCGCAGATCTGCGGGCGCGCGCTCGCCGCGACCTACGACGCGCTGAAGGCGGTCAATCCCGCGAACTTCATCTGGGGCGTGGGGCTCTCGCCGCGCGGCAACGACGCGCCGAGCGCGCCCAGCAACTCCTCGACCTCGCCCGTCAAGTTCCTCGGCTACCTCGGGGCGTGGTTCAAGTCGTTCGCCGCAGCGACCCACCGGACGGCGCCGCTGATGGACGGCCTCGACTTCCACCCCTACCCGGTGCCGCAGTCGCTGCCGTTCGCGACGGGTTACACGGATCCGCGCGACGCGAGCATCTCCAACCTGCCCCGGATCTACCAGGCCTTCTACGACGGGTTCAACGGCACGCCGCAGCGGACGATCGGCCAGCAGCACGGGGGAGGGCTCCCGGTCAGCCTCAACGAGATGGGGATCCAGACCGACGCGAGCGGCCAGCCCGGCTACACGGGGGTCGAAGTGAGCGCGAACGCCGCCGGCGGGATGATCGGGGGAGACGCGACCCAGGCCTACCAGGCGACCTACTACAAGGAGATGCTGGCGCTGCTCGCCTGCGACCCGAACGTCCGCGTGATCAACCTCTTCCACCTCGTCGACGAGTCGAACCTCGCGGGCTGGCAGAGCGGCCTCTACTGGGTCGGCACGACCGCGCCGGTACCCAAGCAGTCGGCGGCCGTGGTTGCGGGCTGGCTCGCCCAGACGGGCGGGGCCTGCCAGGGCACGCCGACGTCCTGGCATCCGGCGGTTCCGCTGACCCCGGCGAAGGTCAAGAAGACGCACCCTTGACACACGAACACCTGTTCGCTATTGTGGCGAACATATGTTCGGTAAAGCACTCCCCAAAACATTTCTCAGAGCACTCGCCCTCGCAGGCGTCGCCCTCCTGATCTGGAGTATCGCCGCTCGGCCCTCCGGCGCGCACGGGCCGAAGGTGGTCTACAGCGTGAAGCCATACGACACGCTGTGGTCGATCGCCCAGTCGCACTACGGCGGCGATGTCCGGGACGAGGTCTGGCAGATCCAGCAGGCGAACCACCTGGGGCAGACGCAGACGATCTCGCCGGGCGAACGCCTCGTTCTGCCGTAGTCCTCGCTCTGCGGTAGCGAGCGGTTGCCCGGGGAGGCCAAGGCTACGATCGGCGGGTGGATCTCGACGTCGTCTTCCTCGGCACCTCCGCCAGCGCTCCGACCTCGAGGCGCGGAACGAGCGCACACCTCGTCCGGCGTGGAGGTGACCGCCTGCTCTTCGACTGCGGCGAGGGTACCCAGCGTCAGTTGCTGCGCTCGACCGTCGGCCTCGTCGACCTCGAGGAGATCTTCATCACGCATCTGCACGCCGACCACTACCTCGGCCTGCCCGGGATGCTCAAGACATTCTCGCTGCGCATGCGCGAGGTTCCGCTCACGGTCTACGGCCCACACGGGCTGCGCGAGCTGTACGACGCGCTCGGGCGGGTGTTCGGGCGGCTCACCTATCCCGTCGAGCTCGTCGAGGTCCGCGCCGGCGACACGATTCCCCACGACGGTTACGAGCTGTGCGTCTTCCCGGTCGACCACGGCGTCCCGGCTGTCGGGTACGCGCTCGTCGAGGACGAACGGCCCGGCCGCTTCGACAATGCCCTTGCTGACTCCCTGGGAGTTCCCTTCGGCCCCGAACGAGGTGCGCTCCAACGAGGCGAGGCGGTGACACTTCCCGATGGCCGCACCGTGCAGCCGGACGAGCTCGTCGGGCCGGCGAGGGCCGGGCGCACGCTCGTCTACACCGGGGACACCCGCCCCGCAACCGTCGTAGCCACGCTGTTCCCGTCCGCCGACCTCCTGATCCACGAGGCGACGTTCGCGAACGAGGATCGCGCCCGGGCCGCCGATACCGGTCATTCGACCGCGGTCGAGGCCGCTGAGGTCGCCCTGGCTGCCGGGGTATCGCTCCTCGCACTCACGCACGTTTCCGCCCGTTATCTCGGCTCGGAGCTCCTCGGAGAGGCACGCGAGCTCTTCCCGGCATCGATCCTGCCCCGCGACTTCGACACCGTCGAGCTGCCGCTCCGCGAACGGGGCGAGCCGATCCTCGTCAAGGGCGGTGCGCATCCGAACCGGGCGCGCGAGGAGACAGCCGCCACGTGACCGAGGCCGCACCGGGCGGGTTCGACGGACGCGCGGCCCGCTACGAGGAGCTCCGGCCGGTCGACGACAACTGGTGGGAGATCTTCGACGCAGTCGTCCGGCTCGGCGAGCTCCGCGGTGAGCGAGTGCTCGAGGTCGGCTGTGGCACCGGACGTCTCTCGCAGGCGCTCGAGGAGCGGGGGCGAGCGCGTGTCTGGGCGGTCGACGTCTCGGCCGCGATGGTCGAGCGGGCCAAGTCGATCGGCGTCAACGCGAAGGTCGCCCGCGCCGAGCTGCTCCCGTTCAAGGCCGGGTGGTTCGACGCGGTCGTGATGCGGATGATGATCCACCTCGTAGACCGCCCTCGAGCCTTCGCGCAGGCTGCGCGCGTGCTCGGCCCCGTGGGCCGGCTCGTGATCGCGACCGAGGACCCGGCGAGCTTCGAGAAGGTCTGGTTTGCCCGGTACTTCCCGTCGGTGCCCGCGATCGACAGGCTGCGCTTTCCGAGCCGTGAGACACTCGAGGCCGAGCTCGCCGGCGCGGGGCTTCCGACGGTACGGATCGAGCGGTTGAGCCAGCACCGCACCCAGACCCGCGAGAAGGCGCTCGACGTGATCCGCTCGAAGGCCTTCTCGACCTTCGATCTGCTCCCCGCCGAGGAGTACGCGGCCGGACTCGCGCAGGCTGAGGCCGAGCTGCCCGAGCAGTTCGACTACAGCTTCGACTGGCTGCTCGCGGTCGCCGCGAGGTGAGCCTCCGCAGCTACCGGTTCGAGTGGCTCGTGCTGGTCCTCGTCGCGCTCGGAACGCTGCCGCTCGTGAGCGTGCTCGATGCCCAGGACACGAGCCGGCTCGCTCTCACCCAGTCGATCGTGCTGCGAGGCCACGTCGACATCGACCCCTACTGGCAGCTCACCACCGACCGCGCCTTCCAGGGTGGACACTGGTACTCCGACAAGGCACCCGGCGTCTCGCTGCTCGCCACCCCGGTGCTCGAGACGATCCGCGCCGTTGACGCGGCGCGCGGGCGAACCGGCAAGCAGCCGATCTGGACCCGAACCTGGCCGCTCTGGCTGATCCGGGTCTCGAGCGGAGGAGTTGCGCTCCTCACGTTGACGTTCCTCGTCGGCCGCGTCGCCGAGGGCCTCGTCCGTGGAGCCGGGGCCCTGACGGCCGTCGTCTTCGCGGTCGGGACGATGGCAGGGTCGCTCGGCCCGACCCTCTTCGGCCACCTCCCGGACGCACTCGCGGTGTTTGCCGCCTATCTCCTGGCGACGCGCGCACGGCGCCCGCGCGACTGGATCTGGGTCGGGCTCGTCGCAGGTGCCGGGGTGCTCTTCGAATATCCGGCAGGTCTTGCGGCGGTGATCCTCGTACTCTTCGCCGCCCGACGTGGAGGCAGGTGGGCGGCGCTCGCCACGGCAGCGGGTGGGATCCCCGCGGCGCTCGTCCTCGGCGGCTACGACTGGCTGGCCTTCGGTGCGCCCTGGAGGCTCTCGTACCGCTACACCTCGAACGTCTTCACCGGCCGGCAGCAGCAGAACTTCTTCGGGGTGGGCGTGCCGACGCCCCACGGGATCTGGACGCTGCTGATCGACGGTCACGGCCTGCTGCTTGTCTCCCCGGTGTTGCTCGCCTCGACCGCCGGGCTCATGCTCTTCTGGCGGCGCAGCCGGCTCGAAGCGGCCGTGGCGATCGCGATCGCCCTCGTCTTCTGCCTCTATACCGCGGGGTACTTCCTTCCCAACGGGGGTCTCTCTCCCGGCCCGAGGTTCGCAACGGCGGCACTGCCTTTCGTGCTGCTCGGCCTGCCGCTCGCGCTGCTCCGCTGGCGCGTCGTGACGCTCGTTCTGGCCGCTGTGTCGATCGGGATCGCGCTCTTCGACGAGCTGACCTGGTCGATCGCAAACCGGCTCGAGTTCCTGACCTGGCCGGCCACCACCTGGTCGCTGCTCGGGCTCACCCGCGAGCAGGGCGCGATCGTGCTGCTCGCCTGCGGAACCGCGGCGGGTCTCGTCGGGCTCGCGGCGGCGGCCTCCGGGCCACGTCGGGAGCCCGTGCTAGATTCGTAGCGCTTGACTCGATGACGCCTTTAACTCGGCCCAGAGAGGTCGGAAAGGAGTTGTATGAATCGTCACGCCGTCGCCCCGGATGGGCGGACCCTGCTGGACGGCGAAGCCATCGAGCGCACCCTTTCGCGTGTGGCGCACGAGATCATCGAGCGCAACGAGGAGCTCGACCAGGTCGCGCTCGTCGGGATCCACACGCGAGGCGTGCCGCTCGCCCAGCGCCTGCGGCGGCTCGTCGGCGAGCGCGCCGGCACCGAGCTCGACCTCGGCCAGCTCGACATCACCTTCCACCGCGACGACGTGCATGTCCGCGACGGCCGCTCACCGCGGCGCGCGCAGCCGATCGTCCACGACACGAAGCTCGACTTCGACCTCGAGGGCCGAACGGTGATCCTCGTCGACGACGTCCTCTACACCGGCCGCACCGTCCGGGCCGCGATCGACGCACTGCTCGAGTACGGGCGGCCCGCACGCGTCCAGCTCGCCGTTCTCGCCGACCGCGGTCACCGCGAGCTTCCGATCAGACCCGACTACGTCGGCAAGAACCTCCCGACGGCCCGCCACGAGCGCGTGCAGGTCCAGCTGCTCGAGGTCGACGAGATCGACCGGGTCGTCCTCGTCTCCGAATCCGAGGAAGGTGAGCAATGAACGAGCGTAGGCTCGACGGAGCTCCGGTGGGCACAGGATCGCTCCACGTCGTATCGGGAGAGCTGCGGCCGCCGACGGGCACGGGCCGCCGCCACCTGCTCTCGGTGCGGGATCTCGATCGCGGCGACATCGAACGCCTGCTCGCGACCGCGCACTCCTTCGCCCTCTCCCAGGAGCGGGACACGAAGAAGCTGCCGACGCTCCGCGGCCGCCTGGTCGTGAACATGTTCTTCGAGTCCTCGACCCGCACCTCGGCCTCGTTCGAGCTCGCAGCGAAGCGGCTCTCGGCGGACACGATGTCGATGAAGGCGAGCGGTTCCTCGGTCGAGAAGGGCGAGTCGCTCAAGGACACGGCTCTGACGCTCTCGGCGTACGACCCCGACGTGATCGTGATCCGCCACGAGCAGATCGGCGCGCCCCAGCTCGTTGCCTCGGTCACGGACGCGCATGTGGTGAACGCCGGCGACGGCAAGCACCAGCATCCGACCCAGGCGCTGCTCGATCTCTACTCGATCCAGGGCTCGCTCGGCCGGCTCGACGGCGTCCACGTCGCGATCGTGGGCGACGTCCTCCATTCGCGCGTCGCGCGCTCGCTGATCCAGGCGCTCGAGCTCGTCGGGGCAACCGTCGTCCTCGTCGGCCCGCCGCCGCTCGTTCCCCCCGAGCTCGGCGAGGTTTCCTACGACATCGCCTCGATCCGCGATGCCGATGTCGTCTACGTCCTGCGCATGCAGCGTGAGCGGATGGAGGAGGGCGCGAACTACGTCCCGTCGCTGCGCGAATACACCGCACGCTGGTGCGTGACGCCGGAGCGCTTGCGGCCGGGGCAGAAGGTGATGCATCCCGGGCCGATGAACCGCGGCGTCGAGATCGACCCGCGTGTCGCCGACTCCGCCTCGGCGCTGATCGTCGACCAGGTGCGCGCCGGCCTGGTGATCCGGATGGCCGTCCTCTACGACCTGCTCACGACCGGGCCGGTCGCGGTCGAGACCGCAGTGGGGGTCGCATGAGCAGGTTCGACGGAGGCCGGGCCACGGTCCTGGTCGGCGGCCGCGGCAGCGATGACCTCGTGGTGCGCGGCGCGCGCGTGCTCGACCCGACAGAGGGCGTCGACCAGGTGCTCGACGTCCGGATCGACGGCGGCACGATCTCGGCGCTCGGGGAAGGGCTCGACGTCAACGGCCATCGTGTGATCGACGGTTCGGGGCTCCTGCTCGCCCCGGGGTTCGTCGACCCGCATGTTCACCTGCGCACGCCGGGCCGCGAGGACGAGGAGACGATCATTTCCGGCACCGAGGCCGCGGCGGCGGGAGGGTACTGCGCGATCCTCGCGATGCCGAACACCTCGCCGGTCGTCGACACCACCGACGTCCTCCGGGGCCTGCGTGCCCGCGCCGAGGAGGAGGCCCGGATCCCGGTTGGGTTCACGGCGGCGATCACGATCGGCCAGGACGGCGCCCAACTCACCGAGATGGGGGAGCTGGCCGAGGCCGGCGCCGCCGCCTTCACCGACGACGGCCGCCCGGTTGCGACCGCGGGCCTGATGCGCCGCGCGCTCGAATACAACGCGATCACCGGTCGCCGGCTCGCGCTGCACTGTGAAGAGCCGACGCTGACCCGCGGCGGGCACATGCACATGGGGGCCGTCTCCGCCGAGCTCGGTCTCGGCGGCTGGCCCTCGCTCGGCGAGAGCCTCGGCGTCTCGCGGGAGCTTGCACTCGCCGCCGACACCGGGCAGCCGCTCCACCTGATGCACCTCTCCGCGCGGGAGTCGGTCGAGCTGCTCGCCGGGGCACGCGCGGCGGGCGTCCAGGCGAGCGGCGAGGTGACGCCACATCACCTGTGCCTCACCGACGAGGCCGTGCGGTCGCTCGATCCGAACGTGAAGATGAACCCGCCGCTCCGGACGGCGGACGACCGCGCGGTGCTGCTCGCAGCGCTCATCGACGGCACGATCGAGGCAATCGCGACCGACCATGCGCCCCACTCGCGCGAGGAGAAGGACGTCCCGTTCGAGGCGGCGCCGTTCGGCGTGATCGGCCTCGAGACGGCGTTCGCCTCGCTCTACACCTCGCTCGTCGAGCCAGGCCTGCTCCCGCTCGAGATCCTCCTCGAGCGCATGTCTGCAGGCCCGGCACGGATCTTCGGCCTGGATCGGCCACGGATCGCCGTCGGCGCTCCCGCCAACCTGGTGCTGCTCAGTACGGCGGCGACGTGGCGGGTTCGCGAGGACCGCTTCCACTCGCGCTCCGCGAACTCGTGGCTCCTCGGCCGCCGGCTCCAGGGCAAGGTTCAGTTGACGGTTGCCGGCGGGCGAGTCGCCTTCGAGGCATGACTGCGGACGGGTTCCTGGTCCTCGAGGACGGCACGGTCTTTCGCGGCGAGACCGTCGGCGCTGCCGCGACCGTGCTCGGCGAAGCGGTGTTCACGACCGCGATGACGGGCTACCAGGAGGTCGTCACCGATCCGAGCTTCTGCGGCCAGGTCGTCTGCTTCACGGCACCGATGATCGGGAACTACGGCGTCGCGGGCCGCCGCTCGGAGTCGGACGCCGTCCATGCGCGCGGTGTGGTGATGCGCGACGCACGCGGGCCGCAGTGGACGGACTGGCTGGAGGAGAACGGGATCCCGGCCCTGAGCGGCGTCGACACGCGAAGCCTCACCCTCCATCTGCGGGAGCACGGTTCGCTGCGTGCGGCACTCGTCGCGGACGGGGGAGAGGTCGAGCAGGCGCTCGCGCTCACCCGAGCCGAGCAGTCGATGTCGGGGCAGCCGCTCGCCTCGTGCGTTTCGACTCGCTCGCCCTATGTCTTCGCCGAGGACGGCTCGCGGCGGATCGCCGTCGTCGACTACGGCACCAAGCGCTCGATCCTCCGACGGCTCGCCGGTGCGGGGGTGTCCGTGACGGTCTTTCCGTACGACGTCGATGCCGACACCCTCGCCGGCTTCGACGGGGTCGTGCTCTCGAACGGGCCGGGCGACCCGGAGCCGCTCGTCGCGGAAACAGCGACCGTGGCCGAGCTCCTCGGCCGGGTGCCCGTGCTCGGGATCTGCCTCGGCCACCAGCTGCTCGCCCTGGCGACCGGGCTCCGGACGTTCAAGCTCCCGTTCGGACACCGCGGCGCGAACCACCCGGTGATCGAGCGGGCGACGGGCCGCGTGCTCGTGACGAGCCAGAACCACGGCTTCGCGGTCGAGCCGGGCGGCGGGCGCGCCGCTTCACACGAATCGCTCTACGACGGGACGATCGAAGGGCTCCTCTACGCGGAGCTCCACGCCCGCTCGGTGCAGTTCCATCCCGAGGCGGGACCGGGGCCACACGACGCCTGGGCGATCATGACCGACTGGGTCGCAGAGCTCGAAGGCGCTCGGAGGCTCCATGCCGCGGCGTGACGACCTCTCTTCGATCTGCCTGATCGGCTCGGGGCCGATCGTGATCGGGCAGGCCTGCGAGTTCGACTACGCGGGCTGCCAGGCGTTGAAGGTGCTGCGCGAGGAGGGCTTCCGGACGATCGTCGTCAACTCCAACCCGGCGACGATCATGACTGACCCGGGCTTCGCCGACGCGACCTACATCGAGCCGCTCGATCTCGAAGGCGTCGCCGGCGTGCTCCGGCGCGAGCGCCCCGACGCGCTGCTACCGACGATGGGCGGGCAGACAGCGCTCAATCTCGCGCTCGAGCTCGAACGCGAGGGGATCCTGAGCGAGCTCGGAATCGAGCTGATCGGCGCCGGCGTCGAGGTGATCGCGCGGGCCGAGGATCGCGATCTCTTCAAACGTGCGGTCGAGTCGTGCAACCTGCGCGTCGCTGCCTCGAGCATCGTCACGGAGCTCTCACACGTCGAAGGAATCGCGGTGCCGGCGGTCGTCAGACCGGCCTTCACGCTGGGCGGACACGGCGGCGGCTTCGTCACGACCGAGGCAGAGCTGCGGCGCCAGGTGGAGCTCGGTCTCGCAGCCTCGCCGATCGGCCAGGTGCTCGTCGAGGAATCGCTCAAGGGCTGGGACGAGTTCGAGCTCGAGGTCGTCCGCGACCGCGCCGACAACGTCGTGATCGTCTGCTCGATCGAGAACCTCGATCCGATGGGTGTCCACACGGGCGACTCGGTGACCGTTGCGCCGCAGATGACCCTGTCCGACGAGGCCTACCAGGAACTTCGCGATGCAGCGGTCGCGATCGTCCGCGCGGTCGGTGTCGACACCGGCGGCTCGAACATCCAGTTCGCCCGCCACCGCGAGAGCGGCGAGGTGCGTGTGATCGAGATGAACCCGCGCGTGTCGCGCTCCTCGGCGCTCGCGTCGAAGGCGACCGGGTACCCGATCGCCAAGGTCGCCGCCAGGCTCGCGGTGGGCTACACGCTCGACGAGATCCCGAACGACCTCACCGGCACGACGCCGGCGAGCTTCGAGCCGACGCTCGACTACGTGGTCGTGAAGATGCCGCGCTTCGCCTTCGAGAAGTTCCCCGGCGCCGATCGCACGCTCGGTACGCAGATGAAGTCCGTCGGCGAGTCGATGGGCATCGGGCGGAACTTTGCCGAGGCGTTCGACAAGGCCCGGCGCGGCCTCGAGCTCGACTCCGACTGGCGTCCCGAGGGTCTCCATCCCTGGTTCGCCGCCGAGCTCGAGCGCGCGCTCCCGTCGGGTGCTCCCGCATTCCGTCGCGTCGACTCGTGTGCCGGAGAGGTCGAGGCGAGCTCGAACTACTTCTATTCGACGCGAGGCGAGCAGGACGAGCTGCCCCCGGCGCCGGGCCGGTCGGTGGTGATCCTCGGAAGCGGCCCGAACCGGATCGGGCAGGGGATCGAGTTCGACTACTGCTGCGTGCACGCCGCCGAGAGCTTCCGTGCCCAGGGCTACGAGGCCGTGATGGTCAACTGCAACCCCGAGACCGTCTCGACGGACTACGACACCTCCGACCGGCTCTACTTCGAGCCGCTCGACGAGCAGGCGGTGCTCGACGTGCTCGCCCGCGAGCAGCCGGTCGGCGTCTGCATCCAGTTCGGGGGCCAGACGCCGCTCAAGCTCGCCCGGGCGATCGAACGGGCCGGCTACCGGATCCTCGGGACGCCGTTCGACGCGGTCGACCTGGCCGAGGATCGCGAGCGGTTCGGCCGTCTCGCCGAGAGTCTCGGTGTCCGCTGCCCGGACTGGGGGATCGCGACGAGCGGGGAGGAGGCGATCGGGATCGCCGAACGCGTCGGCTATCCGGTGCTCGTGCGGCCCTCCTACGTACTCGGCGGCCGCGCGATGCGCGTCTGTTACGAGGAGTCCGATGTGCACGCCGCGATGGCGGCGGTCGAGGGCGCGGTGCTCGTCGACCGGTTCCTCGAGAGCGCCGTCGAGCTCGACGTCGACGCGCTGTGTGACGGGACGGCGACCTACATCGCAGCGGTGATGGAGCATGTCGAGGAGGCCGGGATCCATTCCGGCGACTCCTCCTGCGTCCTGCCGGCGCCGTCCGACTCACCCGAGATCCGCAACCTGATCCGGCGGCTCGGGCCCGCACTCGGGGTGATCGGCCTCTTGAACGTCCAGCTTGCGATCTCGGGCGGGGAGGTCTACGTTCTCGAGGTCAACCCGCGTGCGTCGCGCACGGTGCCGTACGCATCGAAGGCGATCGGGATCAACCTCGTCGACGCCGCCTGCCGGCTCGCGGCGGGCGCGACGCTCGCCGAGCTAGACCTGCCCGCCGAAGGCACCGCCTGCGCCGGCCATCACGTCAAGGCGGCCGTTCTCCCGTTCGTCCGCTTCCCCGGTGCCGATCCGGTCCTCGGGCCGGAGATGCGCTCGACCGGCGAGGTGATGGCGAGCGGAGCGGACTTCGCGACCGCTTTCGCGAAAGCCGAACGCGCCGCCGGGCGCGGCCTTCCCTCCGGCGGTCGCGCGTTCCTCAGCGTTCGCGACGCGGACAAGGTCGCCGTCCTGCCCGTCGCGCGGGCACTGGCCGCGCTCGGCTTCGAGCTCGTCGCGACGGCGGGAACCGCTGCCGCCCTCGAGCTTGCGGAGATCGAGGTTCGCCGTGTCGACAAGGGCACCGCGGTCGTCGAGCTCGTCCGGAGCAGGGGTGTCGAGCTCGTCGTCAACACGCCGCAGGGCCGCAACGCGCGCCGTGACGGCTACGCGATCCGCGAGGCTGCCGTCGTCGCACGGGTCCCGTGCATCACCACGCTCGCTGTCGCCCGCGCCGCGGTCGACGCGATCGCGAATGCGCGCGCGGAGACGCCGGTCTCCCTCCAGGAACGGCACAGCGGCAGCCCGGCCGAGGAGGTGCTGAGTGCGGCGTCGTGAGCACCTCGCCGTCCTCGGAGTCGAGCCGATCGGCGCCTACACGCTCATCCGGGTCGAGCGCGGCTCGCTCGAGCCGGGGATTCCGGGGCAGTTCTTCATGGTGGAGGCGCCCGGCCGGGTGTTCCCGCGCCCCTTCTCCCTCTGCCTCGCGCCGCGGAACGAGCTCGGGTTCCTCGTCGACCCGATCGGTCCCGGCACGACCGCGATCGCCGAGCTCGAGGTCGGCGACCGGATCGCCGTCTTCGGGCCGCTCGGCAACGGTTTCCGGCTCGATGTCGCAAAACCGCTCCTCGTCGGCGGCGGGATCGGGATCGCCCCGTTCCCGTACCTCGCCGAGGCCCTCGAGCATCCGCCTGCCGTCCTCGGCTTCCGGAGCGCCGAGCATGCCGAGGCAGCCGTCCTCGTTCCGAACGCCGAGGTGGTGATCGACCCGGTGCTCGTCACGGAGGTGATGCCGCTCGATCGCGATGTTTTCGCGTGCGGCCCTGAGCCGATGCTCGAAGCCGTCCGAGCGCTCGTCCCGGCGGCGCAGCTCGCCTGGGAGGCGCCGATGGCCTGCGGCTACGGCGCCTGTTACGGCTGCGTGGTGCCGATCGACGGTGTGCTCGGCCGGCTCTGCGTCGACGGACCGGTGCTTTGCTCCTCCTGAACGCGAGCGGCTGCCTCGACGCGCTGAAGGCCCCCGAGGTCGCGCGGTCACTCGACGCGTTCGTGACGAAGACCGTGACGCCGGAGCCGCGCCAGGGAAACCCGGCGGTGCGGATCGCAGAGACCGACTTCGGAATGCTCAACTCGATCGGGCTCGCGAACCCGGGAAGGGAGCGGTTCCTCGCCGAAACCCTGCCCTCGCTCCGTTCGCTCGGGGTCCCGCTCTGGGTGTCGGTCGGGGGCTTCGCCGCCGGCCAGTACGCCGAGACCTGCGCGGCGCTCGCCGGCGTGACGATCGAGCTCAACCTCTCGTGTCCCAACGTCGACGAGGCGCCGGAGTCCGCGGCGGAGATCGTGGCCGCCTGCCGCGCCGCGACCTCGCTGCCCCTCTACGCGAAGCTGTCGCCGGCCTCACCGGACATCGGGGAGCTCGCACGCGCGGTCGAGGCTGCCGGCGCCGACGGGCTCTCGCTCGTGAACACGATTCGCGGCCTCGCCCTCGACGGGCGGCTGCGTCCGAGGCTCGCGCGCGCGACCGGCGGTTACTCCGGTCCGGCCCTGAAGCCGATCGCCCTCGCCGCGGTGTATGCCTGCCGGCGTGTCACCGAGCTTCCGATCGTCGGGATGGGCGGAGTGCAGACCGGCCGCGACGCGCTCGAGCTCCTCGCCTGCGGCGCGACCCACGTGGCACTCGGAACAGTGCTCTTCGGCGACCCGGATGCCCCTGTTCGCGTCCGCAAGGAGCTCTCACTTGAGTGCTCAAATGCCGGATTTGACAACGCCGAAGATGCCTTTTGCGCCGCTCAGGAAGCGGTTCTCAGGGCGGACAACTGACCGAAACAGTGGCTGCTTGCACGAGGCAGAAAGGGTGTTAGTATCCCCCCTCGCATGGTGCCGCCCGCCTCTCAGGTTCAAGCTCCGGTCAGGTCGCTCGACCAACGAATGGAGGCTCTCAAGCGAGCCAACGACATCCGGGTCAAGCGGGCGCAGCTCAAGAAGGACCTCAAGTCGGGCGCCGTCTCGATCGAGGAGATCCTGCGCGAACCGCCCGAGTTCGTCTCGACGGCGAAGGTCTTCGACATGCTGATGGCCGTCCCCAAGTTCGGGCGGGTGAAGGCGCAGCGGATGCTCAACCAGTGCCGGATCAGCCAGTCGAAGACGGTGGGCGGACTCTCCGACCGCCAGCGCCAAGAACTGATTGATCTCTTCAACCGCTGAGGCCGTTTCGAGTTGACGGGTCCGGTGTTCGTTCTCACCGGCCCTTCGGGTGCCGGGAAGGGGACGATGGTTCAGGCGCTGCTGGCCCGCGTCCCGAGTCTGCGGCTCGCCGTCTCCGCGACCACGCGGGCGCTGCGCCCCGGCGAGATCGAAGGGGTCCACTATTGGCACCTGTCGGACGAGGAGTTCGACCGCCTGCTCGCCGACGGGGGCTTCCTCGAGTACCACGTCTTCCCCTGGGGTCAGCGATCGGGCACGCTGCTCTCCGAGCTCGACCGGATCGCCGCCGCCGGCGGGATCCCGCTCCTCGAGCTCGAGCTGAACGGCTCGCTGGCCGTCAAGGAACGTATCCCGGGCGCGCTGACGATCTTCATCGACGCGCCGATCGACGAACTGGCCCGCAGGCTGCGCGAGCGGGCGACCGAGAGCTCCGGCGAGATCGACGACCGGATCGCGCTCGCGGCCGAGCAGCGGCGGCTCTCCGACCGGTTCGACTTCGTCGTCGAGAACGACGACCGCGAGCGGGCCGCCGACGAGTGCGTCGAACTCGTCGAACGCGAGCTCGCCGCCTGCCGGTAGCATGGCCGTCCAATGATTCATCCTCGCATCGATCAGTTGCTCGACAAGGTGGACTCGCGGTACGCACTCGTGATCGTCGCCGCCAAGCGCGCGCGCCAGATCAACAACTACCACCACCAGCTCGGCGAAGGCACCTTCGACGAGTTCCCGCCGCCCCTCATCCGCTCGCGCTCGAAGAACTACCTGACCATGTCTTTGGAGGAGATCGCCGAAGGCAAGATCAGCTACGACTACCGGCGCTAGCCGGTAGCCGCGGGAGCAGCGCTCCCGGCTCGTTCGAGTAGCAAGCACGACGAAGGCTCAGGCCCTGCCGATCGGCACTCTCGCGAGCGCCGCGGCAACGCGTACCCGGAACCAGGCTCACACGCCGATCCGGTCGGACTGACGGCACGCCAAAGCCAACGCGGCTTCCTTGTTCCCCCGCCCATGGGTGGGGCCGCGCCCTCCGCCCTCGAGAGCAATTCTACGCCGCCCGCTCTCGCGTGTGTGTCACAGCTTTGGAAATTCTTCTCCACAGCCTGGCCGATCGGCCCGGGGTCGATCCCGACCCGCGAGTGCCCCTCCCGTGCTGCATTCGAGTGCACAATGAGGCGATGAGCCGGATCCTCCTGGGAGTCAGCGGCGGCATCGCCGCGTACAAGGCGTGCGAGCTCACGCGGCTCCTCGTCAAGACGGGGCACGAGGTGATTCCGCTCGTCACGCCGGGCGCTGAGCGCTTCGTCCGCGCCGAGACCTTCACCGCACTCGCACGCCGGCCGGCGAACGAGGATCCCTACCTGCACCTGACGAGCGGCGACATCCTCGTCGTTGCCCCGTGCACCGCCAACACGCTCGCCAAGCTCGCCCACGGGCTCTCCGACAACCTCCTCACCGAGGCAGCGCTTGCCCACCGCGGGCCGCTGCTCCTCGCCCCGGCGATGAACCCGCGCATGTGGGCCCATCCCGCCACCCGAGCGAACGCGGCGACCCTCGCGGCGCGCGGGGCCGAGTTCGCCGGCCCCGACGAAGGCGAGACAGCCGAGGGGGAATGGGGCGTCGGCCGGATGGCGGAGCCCACCGAGATCGCACGGCGCACCGAGCAGCTTCTGGCGACGGGGAGCCTCACCGGGAAGCGTGTCCTCGTCACCGCCGGCGGAACCCGGGAGCCGCTCGACGCCGCCCGCTTCGTCGGCAACCGGTCGTCGGGACGGATGGGCATCGCGCTTGCCGAGGAGGCACGGCGCCGCGGTGCCGAGGTCGTCCTGCTCGCGGCGAACCTCGCCGTTCCCGAGCCCTACGGCGTCGAGACGATCCCGACACCCACAGCCGAGGCGATGCTCGACGCGGCCGAGGCTCTTGCCGATGTCGACATCGCGCTGCTCTCCGCCGCGGTCGCCGACTACCGCCCGGCCGCGGCGATGGCGGGCAAGCGCACGAAGAGCGACGAGCCCTGGACCGTCGAGCTCGAACCGACCGCGGACATCGCCCGCCGGCTCGGGCAGGTCAAGCGACCGGGCCAGCTCCTTGTCACCTTCGGCGCAGATCTCGGCGACGAGGGGCTCGAGCGAAAGCGCGAGATGCTGACCACGAAGAACGCGGACCTCGTCGTCTTCAACGACGTGTCGCGCTCGGACATCGCCTTCGAGAGCCCCGACAACGAGGTCGTCCTCGTCTCGCGCCTCGGTGAGCGGGCCGTGCCGAAGGCGCCCAAGCCGGCGATTGCGGCCGCGATCCTCGACGAGGTGGAACGCCTGCTCGGCGATGACTGAAGCCTACGACCTCTACCAGGAGGGCCGAACCCGCCTCAAGCGCGGGTTGAACGCCCAGGCCAGGGTGCCGCTCGAGAAGGCGAAGCGGCTCGAGCCGGACAAGGCCTCGATCCGTGAGGCGCTCGGAATTGCCTATTTCCGCCTTCGCCGCTGGGATGAGGCCGAAGCAGAGTTCCGCATGCTGCTCGAACTCTCGCCGACCGACGACTACGCCCACTACGCGCTCGGACGCGTCCTCGAGAAGCAGGGAAAGGGCGCGGAGGCGAACGGGCACTACAAGCTCGCGAGCTCGATGAACCCTGCGAATGACAGCTACGCCGCGCGGATCCGCGAGCTCGGCTAGCGGGCCGAGTGCGCGCCGTCGTCCAGCGGGTCTCCCGCGCCCGCGTCAGCCCCGGCGGCGAGATCGGGCCCGGGATCTGCGTCCTGCTCGGGGTCGCCGCGACCGATGACCAGGCGACGGCCGACCGCCTTGCGGGCAAGGCGGCGCGGCTGCGGATCTTCGAGGACGACGCCGGGAAGTTCGCGCGCTCGCTGCTCGACACAGCCGGCTCGGCGCTCGTCGTCTCCCAGTTCACCCTGATCGCCGACACGCGGAAGGGCAACCGGCCGAGTTTCGCGGAGGCCGCCCGGCCCGAGTTCGCAGAGCCGCTCTACGACCGCTTCTGTGTGGCGCTTCGGACGCTCGGCGTGACGGTCGAGACGGGCATCTTCGGCGTGCGGATGGCACTCGAGCTCGTGAATGAGGGCCCCGTTACGATCGTGTTGGACTAGGCGCGCCCGGGGCGGGCGGAAACCGGCGTTTGCTACCCTTCCCGTACCACATTTCGGGCAAGTCGAAATGGGCGCGCGGCGCCCATTTTTTGTGAGCAAGCTTCAGGTATAGAACGAACACGGCTTTAGGAAACCGGATGGCAACGGGTCAACACGAGAAGGAGAAACAGCTGTATCGCGAGATTTCCCGCACGGTGACGACAGCGATTCCAGGCGTCGAAGTGCTCGCCCTCGAGATCACCGGGCGCGAGCGAATCTGTGTCTATGTCGACCAGCCAGGCGGGGTTGACCACGCACTCTGCGAGCGCGTGAGCCAGGTCCTGCGTCCGTATTCCGATCAGTACGCGATCGAGGTCTCCTCACCGGGCCCCGAGCCGCCGCTCCGCACGCACGCGCATTTTCGTGCTGCCGAGGGACAAAAGGTGAAGGTCAAGACGAGCGACGCGAAGCTGCGCGGCGAGGTCGTCGCCGCCGGCGAGCGGTCGTTCCAGCTTTCGAATGGGGCCGGCGAGCCGGTCGACATACCGTACGACGCGATCGTGCGGGCCAATCTGATCGACGAAGGGTAGGTGCGCGATGAGCCAGGAAATCGTTGAGGCCGTACGCGAGATCGAGCGCGAGAAGGGGATCGACGCGGGAGCATTGCTCTCGGCGCTCGAGGACGCCCTCCTTGCCGCCTACAAGAAGACTCCGGGCGCGTCGCGGCACGCGACGGTCGAGCTCGACGATGCGGGCGACTACCGCGTGTTCGCGATCGAGCTGCCCGAGGACCTCGAGCGCCGCCTGCTCGAAGAGGCGCGCGAGACCGCACTCGACGAGCTCGAGCGGATCGAGGAGGAGACCGGGGAGAAGAACCACACGCTCCTCACCGACGACGATCTCGACGTCGACTGGTCGCAGGTTCCCGACGAGCTGATGAAGCGCGAGGACGTCACGCCCGACAACTTCGGGCGCATCGCCGCCCAGACCGCCAAGCAGGTCATCCTCCAACGGATCCGTGAGGCCGAGCGCGAGATGATGTACGACGAGTACATCGACCGCGTGGGCGAGGTCGTCACCGGGATCGTCCAGCAGGCCGGCGACCGCAACAACGTCCTCGTCGACCTCGGCAAGGTCGAGGCTCTGCTGCCGCGCTCCGAGCAGGTCGACGGCGAGCGCTACGAGCAGGGCTCGCGGATCAAGGCCGTCATCACCGACGTGCGCACCGGCACCAAGGGCCCGCAGGTCATCCTCTCGCGCCGCGATCCGGAGCTGATCAAGACCCTGTTCGAGCTCGAGGTGCCGGAGATCGCAGACGGTCTCGTCACGATCGAGGGCGTCGCCCGCGAGCCCGGCTACCGCTCGAAGATCGCGGTGCAGTCGCACACCCAGGGCGTCGATCCCGTCGGTGCGTGCGTCGGACCTCGCGGCTCGCGCGTCCGCATGGTCGTCTCCGAGCTGCGCGGCGAGAAGATCGACATCATTCCCTGGAACCAGGAGCCTGCGCGCTTCGTTGCGAAGGCGCTCTCGCCGGCGCGCGTGCGCGAGGTCTACCTCGACGATGCCGGCAAGGAGGCAACTGTCGTCGTCCCCGACGACCAGCTGGCGCTCGCGATCGGCAAGGAGGGCATGAACGCCCGGCTCGCCCATCGGCTGACGGGCTGGAAGATCGACATCGTCTCCGACAGCGAGTTCGCCCAGCAGGAGGCCAACGCGGCCTTCGGCGGCGAGAGCGGCGAGGAGGGCGACTTCTCGGGTCGCTGCTCGGCAGTGCTCTCGAACGGCAAGCGCTGCCCGAATGCGGCGCTGCCCAGCTCGAAGTACTGCGGCGTTCCCGCCCATCAGGAGCTTGCGCTGCACGAGCCCGACGACGAGGTCAACCCGATCGTCCAGGAGTCCGAGCCCGAGCTCGAGGCACTGTCGGACACGACAGAGCCCGAGTCGGTCACCGAGGACGCAGCCGAGTTCGGCAATCCCGAGCCCGAGGAGTTCCCGGCCGGCCCCGGAGACGCACCGATCGTCGGCGAGGACCAGCGCCTCGACGACGTTGCGCCTGGCCCGGGCGACCCCGATGAAGGGATCCCGATCCTCCATGTGCATGCCGAGGGCGAGGGCGGCAGCGACGCCTAGCCCCGTCAGGACATGTGCCGGCTGCGGCCGCAAATCGCCCCAGGGTGACCTGCAGCGCTTCCACGAGCGCGGAGGTATCCTGGTTGCCGGGCTCGGGGTCGGTCGCGGTGCCTACACATGCCGCCGGCTCGCGTGTTTCGAACGTGCCAAGGCCCATCGTGGGTTCAACCGAACACTGAAGAGGACTGTCCGCGTGGAGGATTCGCTTGCGCGGCTCTACACTTGAGGATCAAGTCTTGACGAGAGGCGGCGATTTTGCCAGGCGGTAGACCAATCAGACCAAGAGGTGGTGGAGGCCCCGGAAACCGGAGGCGCCGCGTCGTCATCGACGGTGGCACCGGCCGTCCCGGCGCGGGCCAGCGCCAGCGCCCCGGTGACCGCCAGGGCGATCGCACACCGAAGACCCAGCGCGAGGTCGTCGCCCCGACCGGTCCCGTCACCGTCGAGTCCGGCGTCTCTGTCCGCGACTTCTCGCAGGCGCTCGGCGTCACGATGTCCCAGATCATCACGATGTTGATGAAGCTCGGCGTCGGCAAGACCGCCACGCAGACGCTCACCGACGAAGAGGTCGAACTGATCGCTGCCGAGCTCGACCGCGAAGTGCAGATCAAGCACGCGAGCGACGAAGAGGTCGAGCCGGAGTCGTTCGACGATGCGGACGAGACGCTCAAGCCGCGCCCGCCCGTCGTCACGATCATGGGGCACGTCGACCACGGCAAGACGACGCTGCTCGACGCGATCCGCAAGACCGCGGTCGTCGAGACCGAGGCCGGCGGGATCACCCAACACATCGGCGCCTACCAGACCGAGGTCGACGGCAGGAAGATCACGTTCCTCGACACACCGGGTCACGAGGCCTTCACGGCCATGCGCGCCCGCGGCGCGAAGGTCACGGACATCGCAGTCCTGGTCGTCGCCGCCGACGACAGCGTCATGCCGCAGACACTCGAGTCGATCTCGCACGCCCGGGCAGCCGACGTGCCGATCGTCGTCGCGGTGAACAAGATCGACCTCCCCGGCGCGAACCCCGACCGTGTGCTCTCCGATCTCGCCGCACAGGGACTTCAGCCCGAGGAGTGGGGCGGACAGACGCAGGTGGCGAAGGTCTCCGCGAAGCAGGGCGAGAACCTCGACGAGCTGCTCGAGAAGATCCTGCTCGTGGCCGACCTCGAGCTCGAGCTGACCGCGAACCCTGATGCACCGGCCTCCGGTCCGATCATCGAGTCTCGCGTCGACATCGGCCGCGGCACCGTGACAACCATGCTCGTCCAGCGGGGAACCCTCAAGGTCGGCGACGCGATCGTCGCCGGTGATGCCTGGGGCCGCGTTCGCGCGCTCTACGACTATCGGGGCGAGCGGATCGAAGCAGCGACGCCGGGTGAGCCCGTCGAGATCCTCGGCTTCGACAAGCCGCCCTCGGCAGGCGAGCTCGGACACGTCGTCGAGAACGACCGGAAGGCACGCGACCTCGCCCAGCGGCGCGAGGAGCGGCTGCGCCGTGAGTCGCTCGCCAAGCAGGCAAGCCGGGGTGTTTCCCTCGAGAAGCTCTTCGAGCAGCTCCAGGCCGGCGGTGTGGCCGATCTCAACATCGTCCTCAAGGCCGACGTGCAGGGCTCGGTCGAGGCGATCGTGGGCGAGCTCCAAAAGATCGACCACAGCGAGGTGCGCGTCAACGTAG